>CAVYHS010000011.1:0-14656 GCA_963768365.1 uncultured Ignavibacteriaceae bacterium
ATATAATTTTTTATGATGACAGGAATACAACGAGTGATTCAACAGGAGTGTTTTCTTAGCACGGTCAGAAGATGGTGGGAACAATTGGCGTGAATTTGAAATAAGTGACCATAACTTTAAACCTGTTCCGATTGCGGAACAGGCTCAAGGTTACCAAGGCGATAATATCGATATCACATCTTCAAACGGAAAATTGTGGCCGGTTTGGATGGATAATTCAACCGGTATTTACCAAATATGGACAGTACCAATTGAAATTTCTACAGTTGATGTTGATGAACGGGATGATATTTTTATCAACAGCTTCCAGCTGGAACAAAACTTTCCAAATCCATTTAATCCGGCAACTAATATAAAATTTCGCATTGCGGAATTTGGATTTACGATTTTGAAAGTTTATGATGTGTTGGGAAATGAAGTTGCAACGTTAGTTAATGAAGAAAAACCAGCAGGCGAATATGAAGTTATTTTTAGCGGTGATGGTTTGCCAAGTGGAATCTATTTCTACAGACTTACAACGGGTTCTTTTTCAGAAACAAGAAAAATGCTTCTTCTGAAATAAATTTATTAAATGTAAAAGGTGACGAAGTATTAATTGATTCTAGCTGGCAGTTATTTTTAATCGATAAGTAATCGTTTCTTATCTTCGACATATACTATTTGTTCTCTTTCTATTTGAGTAAAACCATTTTCAATACTTGTGAAAAATCATTAACCTGAAAATGATAAAAGTATATTCCCGATGAAAAATCAGTTGCATCAATTGTAACAGAATAGTTTCCTGCTTGAGTATATTTATTACTTATAATTGTTTTAATTTCTTGACCCAGAATGTTATAAATCTTTAATGATACAAGTCCAACAGTAGGAAGTGTATAATCGATCTTAGTGTATGGATTAAACGGATTTGGATAGTTTTGAGTAACACTATATTGTCTTAAGTAATATCTTATCATCGACATATTGTTACCATACTAAAGTCATCATCTTTTCTTGGTATAAGTTTATAGTTTCCATTGGAAAAGAAGAGTATTCCTCTCATTACTTCAAGGTGTCATCAGTCCTTATTCTGATCAAACCGGGAATGGTATCCAATCCTTGTTCCCAAAAATTGTGATAGCTATGTGTACCATCCTGCAATTCAATCCTTGTTTCAATTAAATTTGGATCTGTAATATATGCAATCAGCATTTCACCAAAATTACTATTCCAAACGAGAGAATGCAGCATCACCGTCTGCATTTTCATCAGTTACAATTATATCATTATATTCAATAAGCACACCTTCCCATTGCTCAGCTTGCACCGAACCATTACTCAATAGATCAATTGTCGCAGGTAAAAGAGTTTCAGGTTCAGGGAGCGGATTTAATTCTGAATGAATGGTAATACTCGAAGGGTTGTCGATTCCTCCTATCCGGGTAACGTTAAAATACTCTTCAACAATTCCAGTAACTGTTATGTTATCTCCTCTTTTTAACGGGAGAGTTTCGTCTCCCGATATCCATATACCACTCCATGGACCAATCCCATTTTGTATGTATACTGCTGGTCCTGTATTTTGGCCATCACCTTGTATATCAGTTGTATCTGCTGTAACAATTCCCTTTACAGTTACTTCATAATTCTCATAGCCACTAGACCCCCCACCAAACGGACTGTATTGAACATCCTGTGTTGTTAGAGGTCTATCGAGTACCAAATAAAAATGCTTGTTCTTTGAGGTATCCTCGGGACTCAACGTAACATTATAATCATCATCAATTGCTCGAATGAAAAAATCAACTAACGAAGAATCATTTTGAGCAGGAATTGTTGTTTGCCATAGATCATTACTTATTTCAGACATGATTAATTCTTTATATGTACCGAAATTTTCCCTATAGAATAATTTTACTTCCGTTACCATTCCATCAAGATCTGTGATTGTGGTTGTAATAGTAACAGGATCACCATAGCCAACCTGGCTAAGATTACGAGTGACATCTGATATAACAGGTCGATGTGCATATTTAATAATTGCTCCCTGGCTGCCAACCGCATAACCGGTAAGAGTATCTGTAAATACAAGTTCATAAATTGAAAGATTATTCAGGGTTGGAATTTCAGTCCATGTGTAGCCAGTATCAAGACTATACATCATAGTCTGCGCAAAACTAAGCGGAGCCCACCCCTCACTTTCAGTTCTAAACGAAAGAGATGTCGCGACACCTAATATCCCAAGCTCCTCGTACATCCAATCATCACCCGCGTTATTAGTCCTTAAAATACTTGCACCAAAAAACTCCGGATCACCACTGGCAGCCAAAACATTTAGGGAATCAATGAAATGAATGTCCCAAACCTGGTCTGGTGGTGCATCAGAAGTATCAATCGGAGTCCAGAACTCACCTCCATTGACCGTCCTCCATATTACACCAGCAATATCTATGGCACCCCCACAGGCGTATCCATACAGTTGGTTATAGAATTTAAAATTTACAACAGGAAAATATGCCAATGGCACGGAATCAATTGTAACATCTTCCCAAACTATCCCTCCATCTGTTGTTCTAACAAATTCACTGGGAAAACCACCCATAAAACCATTAAGTGTATCAAGGAAATAAATAGCGTTCATAAAAACATTCTCATCACGGTATAATTCCGTATTCCAATCTTCGCCACCATTGGTTGTGCTTAGCATTATTGTTCCAATAGGTGGAGTGAATTCCTTCCATGCAATTGCCCATCCCCTGTTTTCATCGAGGAAGAAAATATCCTTAATATTATTGTTAATGTTGGTTTGCTGTTCAATCCAATCCAATCCCCCATTTGTTGTATGAATGATTAAACCTGAATCACCTGCTACCCAGCCGGTAAGACTATCGGCAAAGTGCAGAGCTCTTAAAAAATTTGTGGTTGGGCTGTTAAGTTTAAACCAATAATCCTGTGAATAAGTTTTATAAAACTGACCGGTAATCAATAGTAAAAAAAATGGTATAAAAAAATATTTTCTCATAAAATAACGGTATTAACTATCTGACATCAATAATTGTGGATGCCCGGAATTTTTATCAAATTAATCTTATTTATAATTTTTATCGCACCAAAATAATAATCATCAAATTTTATTCATAGTTTTTTGTTTCATTTTACTCTTGAATAGTACTAAATCTACATATTTTATTAAATGCCGGTAGGGTAAAAGCTATACCCCTTAAGGACTTAAAAAGCAATTTATTTATATTTATAGATCAATTTTTAACAAATATTAAGAGATTATCAATGAATAAAATTATCGTATTACTTATAGCAGTTGTTATGATTTTCACTGGCTGCGAGACGGAATCAGAAACCAGTTCTAATCAAAATATGAACATTAATAATGTATCAGAAAATAGTGATCATACAGCTACAGTTGAAGAAAAAATCGATGCCGCTAATTACACTTATCTGCAGGTTACTGAAAATGATAAGACTTACTGGATTGCCGTAACCCGCATGGAAATTGAAATAGGTGAAACAGTATATTTTTCACAGGCAATGGAGATGAAAAATTTCAAAAGTGAATCACTTGACAGAACATTTGAATCTATTTTGTTTGTACAGGATGCAGTAAATTTCCAAATCAACAAATAGGTGAAGATCCGCACAAAAATCTTACAAACAACAAGATGAGCAGATATCAATTGAAACGCCTCAAGACGGCAAAACAGTTGAACAGATTTACAATGAGAAAGTATCACTTAGCGGTAAAACCGTAAAAGTTAAAGGCAAAGTTGTAAAGGTTAACCAGAATATTATGAACAGGAACTGGATTCATATGCAGGATGGCACCGGAGACGAAACAAATTCTGACCTGGTTGTTACTTCGCAAAATGTGGTTGCAGTCGGTGATATTGTTACTGCAGAAGGAATTGTTGCAAGTGATAAAGACTTTGGCGCAGGATATTTCTTTGCTGTGATAGTTGAAGATGCAAAGATAGTTAAGTAAAACTGGCTGTAAATAATTATTTCATTATAGGTAAGAACTTATTATTCAAATTGCTCAAAAGTTCTTACCTATTCTATTATAGGTCCTAAATTTGTTCCATCAGGGATAAAGTATAAACGCAATTGCAAAAGCAATTACCGAAATAATAACCCCGTACATAAAAAATGTATAGCAGATACGAAGTTTTTTGTACTTCGCACCTAACACCTGCCCGAGATAATAAAAATCGGTTATCATGCTGCTGTATAAATAATTTTTATCTGAAATCAGTTCCTGCATTCCCCAGGTAAAATCTTTTAATGACATGTTAAAGAAATTACCAAAAAATAATAAGTTCACTTTTTTCTCTTTTATCTCTTGCGGGGTAAACCTGCCGGATGTTACCTTTGGACGGGTTACCAGAATTGCATAAACAAGAGTAACTAAACTTGTAAGCGTTAACATTGCGGTTGGAATTATAAGCTGAGGATTCGTATCAAGTTTTCTAATCATTATACTTACTATTATTGTAAGAATTAAAGTGTTTACGCTTATCATTATGTTAGCTTTAGTATCTGCCATTGAACTAAAACTGACATGAGTACGCATTGTGTTGCGGAACATAGTTTCAATAGTTCTGCCAGCTCCTTTTTCTATTTTTTTCTTCTCACCTTCATTCTGCTTTTCCATAACAGTTTCATCCTTCACTATTTCAGTTGATGATTTCTTTTTTAACTTTTTAAGTTTTTTTTCAAGTTTTAACAAGTTAATATTTTTTTGAGTTTGAAACCTGCTTTTTGCGTAAGAAGTGAAATATTTATGTTGGTTAAAGAATTTAATATTTTTTTCAATCCATTCTTCATCTGTAAAATTCATATTTACTTTTTGTGCAAGTTCCAGTCTTAATAGATCTCCCTTTTCCTTAAAATTACTTGTACCAATGTGATGAAGATCAGCATCGCATATAATTTCTTCCAATTCATTTTTCGGAACATGCGGAAAGTGTGTTACTTTAATTAGTGAAGTAATTTTCTCTATTTGAACATCATCAAAATTATGTTCTATTAAAAACTTCCTGGCATATTCAGTGCTTATTTCTTCATGACCTTCACATTTATCTATATAACCTATATCATGAAACCAGGCAGCAATTTGCAATAATTCTACATCTTCCCCACTAACATTCATTGCTTTTCCAATTTCAATAACAGCTTGTACCACTTCGGCAGTGTGCGTCATATTATGATATGTATTTTCAGCCATATCATGGCTGCGGAATGTGCTGCCAATATACTCTTTAACGCTCTTTAGTATTTCTTCACTTACCATAAAAGTATTAAACTCATTTGTTTCAAAATTTTTTTTTGTCGGTTTAATTATAAATTGTTCAAACATAAAACATATATTAGTTCAAATAAAATAATTAATTACGACAAAACAAATTATTACTATTATAATTTGGAACGGGTGATACTTATCACAGTTTAAAGTAACAACTAAAAACTGATAAGAAAAAGCATTTATTTTTTTATCTTAAAGGGAAATAATTAACCTGTTTATGAAAACTCTATATCTTGTAAGACATGCAAAATCAAGCTGGAAACAGCCTGAACTTTCCGATTTTGAAAGACCATTAAATAAGCGTGGAAAGAATGATGCACCTTTTATGGGCAAACTTCTTTCTGAAAAAGGTGTTAATCCAGCACTAATAATTTCAAGTCCAGCAAAAAGAGCAGCTGCCACTGCCAAGATTATTGCATCAGAAATTAATTATCCAAAAGATGAGATAGCATTTGATGAAAATATTTATGATGCGACGGGTAGAGGACTCCTTGAAATAATTTCTGGAATAGATGAAAAATATAACTCCGCTATGTTATTCGGGCACAACCCCGGGCTTACCGTTTTACAAAACAATCTTTCTGGTCATTTTGTAGATAATATTCCAACTTGTGGAGTAGTTGCACTGGAATTTAATTCTTCGTGGAGCGATATTAAATTAAACTCTGCAAAGTTTCTGTTTTTTGAATATCCTAAGAAATATTAAGCATTAGGAATCGTTTAAAGCTGCAACAATTGAATAATAAATATTTCGACCGCGAATTAAGTTGGCTTTCTTTTAATGAACGGGTTCTGCAGGAAGCAAAAGATAAGACAGTACCTCTTTATGAACGGATAAAATTTTTAGCAATTTGGTCATCCAACCTTGATGAATTTTTTAGAGTACGTGTAGCATCATTAAGAAGTTTACTTGAGCTAAAAAAGAAAGCACACGAATAAAATTAAGTTTGAACCTTATACTTTACTAAATAGAAATTAAAAACAGGGTAAATATTCAGCAGGAGGAATTCGGAAGAATATTCAGAGAAGAAATAATTCCTGGATTGAGCAGAGAATAATATTTTTTTAGTTGATGATAAATCTGTGCCTGAAGAACATAAAGAGTATCTTGAAAATTATTTTCTTGCAACAGGTTCTTCCATTTACTCAACCCACACTTCTTGATAAAAATAAGATTGCTACTTTCCTGAATAACAAAGCAATATATCTTGCATTAAGATTAAAAGTAAAAAGCAAAGCTCAATCTAAACGCCCAAGGTATAAATATGCATTAGTTGAAATTCCAGCAGAGAGATTAGGCAGGTTTATTTCCCTTCCGGGGACTGATAATAATTATGTAATTTTTCTGGATGATATTATAAAGATGTTCCTTCCGAAGATTTTACCGGGGTACGATATTGAAAGTTGTTACTCAATAAAGCTAACACGAGATGCGGGAATATATATTGATGATGAATTTACAGGGAATCTTTTGGCAAAAATCAAAAAAGGATTATCAAAACGGAATACAGGTGTACCTTCCCGGTTTCTTTATGACAGGGAGATACCAGCCCCATTTTTACGATTCTTAAAAGAGTCTCTTCATCTTAATAAGGAAGATTTAATTGCAGGGGGAAGGTATCATAACTATAATGATTTTTTTAGCTTCCCGAGTTTTAATAAAACAGATTTAGAGTTTGAACCACTTCCTCCACTATTATGCGAAGAACTCGATGATGGAGTTTCGGTATTTAGTTCAATCGCAAAGAGAGATATTCTTTTAAGTTTTCCGTATCAATCATACGACAATGTTCTTAAATTTCTTGAAAACGCCGCTGATGATAAAGATGTAAAGTCCATTAAGATTACATTATACAGGGTTGCCGGGGAGTCGCGCGTTGTAAGCACATTAATCAAAGCAGCTAAAAACGGGAAAAAAGTAACAGCGTTTGTAGAAGTAAAAGCACGGTTTGATGAAGAATCAAATTTTGCTTCTTATGATGCCCTGGAAAAAGCTGGAGTGAAAGTATTTTCAAGTTTTCCCGGATTAAAAGTACATTCCAAGCTTTGCCTTATTGAACGAGTGGAAGAGAAGAATATAAAATTATACACTTATCTTGGAACCGGAAATTTTAATGAAAAAACTTCAAAGATTTACTGTGATTATGCGCTTCTCACAGCAGAATCAGGATATTGGGAAAGAGGCAATTAAGGTTTTCAAATTTTTAGAGCGTAAATCTGATCAAGAAACATTTGAACATTTGCTGGTAGCACCGTTTAATATGAGAAGTGCTTTTGTTCAATTAATTGATAATGAAATAAAAAATGCAATCGATGGAAAGAAAGCCGAGATTACTTTAAAACTGAACAGTCTCGAAGACAGGAAGATGATAAAAAAACTTTACCAGGCATCTTCATCAGGAGTAAAAATAAAAATAATCGTAAGGGGAATTTGCTGCCTTTTGCCAGGAGTTAAAGGATTAAGCGAAAATATTAAGGTAATAAGTATTGTTGATAGATTTTTAGAACATGCAAGGGTTTTTATTTTCCATAACAATGGTGATAAAAAATATTATGTTGCTTCTGCAGATTGGATGAAAAGAAACCTTAGCAGGCGTGTGGAAGTTGGTTTCCCAATACTTGATAAAAAATTACAAACTACAATTTCAGAAGATGATCGATCTTCAGTGGAACGATAATGTAAAAGCAAGAATTATAGATAAAGACCAGTTGAATAAATATGTTGAAGTTAAAAAAGATAAGAAAGATAAGAAGCCAGTATGAGATTTATAATTATATTAAGGGATAGATTTTTTCTTAAATAACAATTATTGTCAGGTCAGAGGACCGTTGAACGAGAGCCCGTTCTGATAAAAATCAACAGTCACAAATCAAAATCAACAAATCAATGAAATTAAAAATTAGAAATAATTTAGAGAATTCTTACAGCGACATTTTTACCCAGGAAGTATTAACTGCCCTTGAATTCTTAGCAAGATATAATCTGGATCAAAAAGAGCTGATGCGTAGACGGATTGAGAGAAGAACTAAACGGATCAAAATAAGCAAAGAATTACTTTTCTTAATCCCGAAGAAATTATACCAAGAACTAATATAAAAGTTCAGGACGCAAGGGATGGTAAATTTATTGGCTCACAAATACCAGATGATCTTCAGCGCCAATGGATTCAAGGAACCGGACCAGGAACAAAACCCAATTCCCCCATTGAAAAGAGCATTCGAAATGTGGCTTATGCTTTACTTTCCGGCGCCGATGGCTGGATGTTCGATGGTGAGGATGCTCTTGGACAGGTAACAACAATGTCTTTGGATAATCAAAGAAATTTAAAATTGGCAATTCAAAAAGATCCACTCTTCTTAAAAATTGCTGAACAAGTTGCAGAAGAGATGAACAAGTGGGCAGTTGATTTTTTCGGTAAGAAAATAATAGAAAATTGGCGAGAACAATTAAACTTTACAACCAAAATTTTTCGTGCCCGTGGATTGCATTTAGATGATCGTCATATTCGTGATGAGAACGGTGTTGCGCTGTCTGCTTCAATTGTTGATATGACTTTGTATGTTGTAAATAACTATAAAGAATTACAAAAGACAGGCTCCTCTATTGTACTTTATCTTCCTAAAATTCAGACTGCAGAAGAAGCAGCATTTTGGAATGAGATGCTTTCAGCACTTGAAGAACATCTTGAATTGCCAATTGGAACAATAAAAGTTTATGTACTCGTTGAACAGCTTGAAGCAACATTTCAGTTAATGGAAATACGCGCAGCTTTGGGTAAACATTTTGTTGGTTACAATACAGGAAGATGGGATTACATCAATAGTGTTGCCGATGCTAACTGCTGGGACAAGGATTTTATTAATCCAAATATTGAATCAATAGTGATGACCTACGGTTATATGAGAAATTATGAAGACCGTGTACGTCGTGCTGTCAACACTCCGGATATAAACGGAAACTTTGCGCTCTGGCAAGGTGGAATGGAACCAAATATTCCTGTGGGTTCAGAAAAAGGTATTGATGATAGCATGAAGAAAGCGGTTACCGGAGCAGTACGGGAACAGGAAGAAGGAGCAAGTGGAAAATGGGTGGCTCATTGGAGAATGGTTCATATTGTTCGTCCTGTTTGGGAAAAAGTTGGTGAGGATAATCAACTTGGAAGATCCTTTCCTGCACTAACTTACACGAAAGAAGATGCTGATGGTTTAACTCTGCTTGAACCGGCTCCCAGATCAATTCGGGGCGCACGCAATCTTTTAAGTGTTGCTTTACAATATGGTAATGCATTCGGACAAGGATTTCAAGCCGCTGCATTAAAACCTGCTGATTTTTTTAATAATGATGACATACTTTACCTTATGGAAGATATGGCTACTGGAGAAATTCGATTGAGTATTTTGTGGGAATGGCTTCATAAAAGAAGCAAAATTAAACGAAGATGATCCTGAAACTGGGATTAAAACAGGTGATGTTTTTTCTGATAAGATATTTGAAAAGCTATTAGAGGAAGAATACGAAAAACTTCTTCAGGCAAAAAATAAAGATGTTTATGATATTTCTAAACAGACTACTTTACCAATTGCACGTAAGATTGTTAAAACTTACGTTTTAGATGATACGAAAATCCCCTGGTACATCGATCTGTTGAATATAAATTTAAATAATCATGATTTACTAATGGCTAAAGATAGAATTAATTTGTACATGAATGAGTTTAAAAAAGATGGTACACGGATTACAGAAAATTTAGATTTTGAATAAAACTTAAAAATATAATTTTCATAGAAGGAGAATATGGATTTATTTAATAAAGAAGTTGAAGAAACCGAATAAATGGTTTTCCTCACCCCGATTTGATGGGATAATACGTCTCTATTCTGCGCAGCAAGTTGTTGAGCAGCGTGGAACAATTCAGACAGAATATACAGTTGCAAAAAGAGCAGCTGAAGACTTTTACAACAAGTTGCGAGAATTATTCTCCCAGAAAAAACAGATTACTACTTTTGGTCCCTATTCACCCGGTCAAGCTGTTGGAATAAAACGAATGGGAATCGAAGCAATTTATTTGGGAGGTTGGGCAACTTCAGCAAAAGGATCTGTGACAGAAGATCCAGGTCCCGATTTAGCAAGTTATCCTTTAAGCCAGGTTCCTGATGAAGCAGCTCAACTCTTGTAAGAGCACTTCTTTCTGCAGATAAAAATCAACAATACTTCAAGATCAAGGATGAGTGAAGAAGAAAGGAAAGTAACTCCAATCATTGATTACCGTCCATTTATAATTGCAGATGCCGATACTGGTCATGGCGGCGAAGCTCATGTTAGAAATCTTATCCGCAGGTTTGTTGAAATTGGTGTTCCCGGTTATCACATTGAAGATCAAAAGCCGGGTGTTAAAAAATGCGGGCACCAGGCAGGTAAAGTTTTGGTTCCCCATTTTGAACAAATCAAACGGTTAAACTCAGCACGCTTTCAACTTGATGTTATGAAGGTTCAAGGAATTATTGTTGCCCGCACAGATGCTGAATCAGCTACTTACCTTGACGGCAGAGGAGATGAGAGAGATCATCCGTTTATACTAGGAGCAACAAAAGTAGGTATTCCAAGTTATAAAGTTGCTTATTTAGCCATCTTAAAAAGACTTTTTGAGAAAGGGATAAAAGAGTTAAATGGTCATCTTGTTTATCAAATATCTGAAGAAGCTTACACAGAAGCTAACACCTGGTTGGAGAAACTTGGTATAATGTTACTCATTGATGAAAATCTTAACGCTTTCAAACAAAGCAACTCATTAACTGTAGAACAATTACTTGATAAAGTGACTACAAAGTTTCTGGATATTTGGCAAATGGAAGCTGGTATGAAGACATATGGACAGGCAGTTGCTGATGTTATGAAGTTTCATATTGATGAAGGCGAAGAATACGAATTATCAATTGATGAATGGCTGAAACTTGTTGATACGCTTTCTTACCGCGAAGCGAAGGAAAAAGCAAAATCGATGGGGATTAGTATAATTTGGGATTATGAATTACCCAGAACACCGGAAGGTTATTACCAGATACAGGGTGGAATTAAATATGCGATAGCAAAATCCATCTCCGTTGCTCCTTTTGCAGATATTCTCTGGATGGAGACTAAAACAGCAAACCTGGAAGATGCAAAAGAATTTGCTGATGCAATTCATGCTGTTTACCCGGATAAGATGTTAGCCTACAACCTTTCCCCTTCTTTCAACTGGGATACAACAGGAATGACTGATGAAGAAATGACTCAATTTCCGAAAGAACTTGGAAAGCTGGGATATGTTTTTAACTTTATTACTTACGGCGGTCATCAAATAGACGGTTTGGCGGCTGAGGAGTTTGCAACTGCTCTTAAGGAAGATGGTATGCTTGCATTAGCGCGGCTCCAGCGAAAATTAAGACTCATAAATTCACCATATAAAACTCCTCAAACATATGTCGGCGGACCAAGATCGGATGGTGCTTTAATGGCATCTACAGGACGCACTGCAACCACGAAAGCAATGGGAAAAGGTTCAACACAATTTCAACATCTTATTCAAACAGAAGTTCCGCCAAAATTACTTGAAAATTGGCTGCAGGAGTGGTCTACTCATTACGGGATATCAAATAATCTGAGAGTTAAACTTCGTCCTCATACTGCCGGTTCTGAGTTGCTTGCTTTAACTATATCAGATGATTCAGATTCCAAAATTGCCAATGTTATTTTCACTTCAATTCAGGATAGAAGAGAAAGAACATTTTTATCTGTGAGAGATCAAAATACATTTAAGGAAGAATTCCGCAAAAAACGGCTGATGACTCTTATTCATTTATTCCTGATTCACCGTTATAAATGTGTCTCAGTTCATTATGTTACTCCAACAGAGGATAACCAGATACAAACTGAAAAGATGAAACAATTAGGTATTTATAATGAGGTAAACACTGAAGTAGGACATATTATAGTTGCTGGAGTCAATTCAAATTATATTGAAGAACTTCTTAAACAGGATCAGGTTGAATTGAAAAAACTAATTACGAAGGGTTAATAGTTAACAGACTGTATTGATGCGCGCAGAAATTAGGGATTAAAAATTTTAAATTAAAATCCCATCCCCAAACCAATTGCAAAAGTAGTTCTTTCAGGAGAAGTTGCAACATAACTTGATATCACAAACATTCCATCCAAATAATTAAGCCATAATCCCAATCCGTAAGAAGGATGCCATTTTTTCGAATCTTCACCAGCAGCCCAAACTCTTCCAGTTTCCACAAATGCATTTAATCCAAATTTACTTCTAAGAATTAGATTTAAGTGAGTAAGAAACATTCTAAATTCTGCTTGCCCAAATAATGCTGCATCGCCTGAAAATCTATCCTGGTTATATCCCCTAATACTTTCAATTCCGCCAATAGTTGCTCCAGCATAAAATGGATATTTACCCCACACTTTTTCTCCACTTGCTCGTAACGCTAAAGTAAGCCACGATGATTGAGGGGTGAGTAATAAATCCTCGTAGATCAAAATTGGAATTATAGAATGTTTCCGGAATATTAAATACAGCAGGAAAAATTGAACCCCCAATGAAATAAAATATCCATTTGTTGGAAACTCGATATTATCTCTCCTTCAAATTCAAATCCTAAATGAATTCCTAATCGATTTAAAGTTCCTGTTCCATAATCCCCGTATCTAAAACGAGTAAGAAGTGTATCACTATCTAGAGAAGTTTTTGTTTGAATGAAAGAGAGACCGATATTGCCTGTTATGTTGTTAGTAAAATCATAAAACATCGTTGGAAATAATGTTATCAATCTCTGATCAACTTCATAAAAATCATCTTCTTCCAATTCACTATCGAAAGTAGTTTCATTACCGTAACCAAAATAACGTGTAATAAATTGTTCTGTTCCACCAATTATCAAATTCAATCTTCCATCTCTTACTAAGGAATAAAAATCACCCAGGTATGCAATAGTTCCCTTTCCGAAACGTGTTGCATAACTAACAAAAAGTTCCTGTTTATATTCCTGTGGTACTTCTCTAAAGTTGTATTTATGCAGCTGCAAACCGCCGCCAAATATAAATCCGTCATCAGCAGTTAAACCCAATTTTAGGAATAAAAATCCAGTTATATCCTCTATCTAAAAATGATGGTTCAAATTTTTCAGAATCGTCCTTTGGTTCCGGTTCCGGCAGATTATCATACACTGTACCAGCAGCCTCCATGTACGGTTGTTTTTTTTCCGCTATCATAAAATATTGTTTTATTTTCCACAGAATGAAAAGGTGTTATCGAGAGGAAGTAACCATTAACGATAGATTCATCCTTTAGCTCATCCTTTCCCTTACCTCCTATAATTCTTACAAGAGGACTGTAATCACACTCCCCATTTACAACAGCTATATCATCACCATCATTCATATGAATTCTTAGATCGATAGTAATTTCATTATCAAATATTTTATGGAACAGTGGTTCCCCTTTTTTCTCACCAGATTCTTTATCTCTTTTATAGATAGTTACTTCAGTATTATTATCATTAATTCTGTTTACTTCTGCATAATCATCTTTGGCACTGCAGAATACATCAGCATATCTATTTACCAGCTTGTAAAACTCGTTTGAAGCATTTTGGAATTTATCTCTTCTTGATAATTAATTTATCTCTTAATTCATTCAACACTCATTGGATAAGCTTCCGGTGGCAATTCATTTAAAGCCGCTTCAATAACCTCATCTGTAATCTTACTTTGTACAAAGGTAGCAATAGAATCCCAAGTGGGTTTATCCAGTTCAACTAGAACTCTTTGGTCTAAATGTCTTCCGTTCCATGTCAGGTCTTCCATCTGGGGATAATCATAACCAAAATTATTAAATGGCGGGACCAGGTAAGCAGCTATAAAAGGAAAAATCCCATCATATTTTGAGAATACCTGGTCGCGGTCTCGAGGTATCGGATACCAGCCTTCTCTCTCATCCTCACTATACTTTGCCCATCTCCACTGATCCATATGTCTGTCCCAATCACCGAGAAGAATATCAATCAATCTTGCTGTTAAAAATACCCTGGAATTAATTTTTTGGTTTCGTTTTTCCTCCAGATAATTCAGGAGTTTATAAGTTCCTTTAACATCTATAGCCCCGTTGAAACCAGGTTCACCAATTTCTCCTTCGGTTGGATGAATTTCTATAAATCCAAGCATTCCGCCAAATTCCTGCCGGAACTCACCAAGTTTTTCATCATCAGCAAGGAAGACTAATTCCGGTTTGGCTTCAATCAAACCAACTGCATCGAGAAAAGTGGAGACTACAAATGGAGCCATTGGATTTGCTGTACTAATTTGATCCT
>CAVYHS010000012.1:0-312200 GCA_963768365.1 uncultured Ignavibacteriaceae bacterium
GTGAATTATAGGTCATTGGATTTATATAAGTATGTCTCGAAGGGTCATATTTAATTGTTGAAACAAATCCGGGTATTGCACTAATGGTTGTTGCGCTTCCCATATTATCAAAGAATGCGTTCAGTGTTGAATAATTCCAGATTTCAGCCTCGTAACCCTGGGAAATGCCAAAAACATAAGTACAAATAGTTGCTTCTGTAAAATCACTAAAATATGGTGTTGTAGATGGATCTACACTAACTAATTCTGCTGTCAAATTAAATTGGAGCGATGAAAAATCCCAAACATTTCCTCCTCCAGGCGAACCGATATCAACTGAGGATTGTAATGTATCCTGTTTAATTATTGTTTCGTTACCAACAGTAAAAATTTCTGTAACATCATCTCCGGTTATAGTAATTTGTGCAAACAATGAAATTGAATACAAGAACAAGAAAAGTTATGGTGAATCTCATAATAACTCCTCATAATTTTTTATAATTAATTTCTATCATTAGTGAAAGACTACTTCTACAGAACTAAAAGTAAAGTCAGTTCAAAAAAGGTTTTTTACTTAATAAAAGAAATCCAGCAATCCTGCGAAAACAAATGTTATCAGTATCCCAATGGAAATTGATATGATTATTATCAGCCTGGTAACCAGTTTTTCCTTTTTTTGGATTTGCTCTGTACTATTTTCCACGCCGATTTTCTTTTTCAACTGAACTTTAAGTGAATTTCTGTGAGAAATCGTTAACTGATACAAAGGTAGATTATTGAAAGGCGGGTTGCTGTCTGATTTGTTACAGCATTTTGCTGTTTTGTAACAAACCGTAAAAAGTTTTGAAAATGTGCTCTATTTTACTTTTTTTGTTTGGATGGATACTCTGATGGAACGCAATTGAATTGCTTTGCAAATGCTCTGGTAAATTGTGCAGGACTTGAAAAACCAATTTCATACGCAACTTGTGTCACTGATAACTTTCCATCAAGCAGTAATTTTGCGGCTCTTTTTAGTTTAATTATCCTTATAAATTCTCCCGGGGCTTGTCCGGTTATTGCCAAAATTTTCCTGTGCAGCTGTGTACGACTTACGAATAATTCTTTTGCCAATTGTTCTGTGCCGAAATTAGTTTTATCAAGATTATTTTCTATTAACTGTAAAAATTTGTTAAGAAAATCTTGATCAGCTTTATTTAAATTACTCGTTTCAGTTATTGCATCCGGATCTTTATTGTATTTATCTCTTAATCTTTTTCTCTGTTCAAGAAGATTTTTGATCCGGGTGAAGAGTTCTTTTGAATCAAAAGGTTTGGTAAGATAATCATCGGCACCAATTTCCAATCCTTCAATTTTACTTTCTGCAGATGCTTTTGCGGTTAGATAGAATAACAGGAATATCGCTTGTCTGCCATTCTGATTTTATTCTCCTGCAAAACTGCTATCCCATCCATCGAAGGCATCATTACATCGCTGATAATCAAGTCAGGCATATTCTCTGTTGCAACGATAATCCCTTCTTCACCATTTTCTGCTTCGGAAATTGTATAATTGGTTTCGAGCAGGTTGGATAAATATTTTCTAACATCTTTAGAATCATCCACAATTAATATCGATGGTTTGTTATTTGAATCACTTAAAGTTTGCGGCTCCTGCGTCACATTTTGTTGGTGAATTAATTTTTCCGACTCAGATCTTTTAAAATCTAAAGTGTTAAAATTTTCCACCGACTCCGCACTTATTTTTTCATCTTCATCCAAATAATCATCCCACATTGGAATTTGAATTGTAAATTCTGTCCCTTTACCCGGTTCACTTTCAACTGATATACTCCATTTGTGTAACTCAATAAACTCTTTAACCAATGCTAAACCTATTCCCGAACCTCCATAGGATCGCTGAGCTGAGTCATCAACTTGAAAAAAACGATCGAAGATTTTATCAATTTTATCTTTTGGAATACTCACACCAGTATCTGATATTTTTATTTCAGCAAACTGTTTTCCATCTTTAAGTAATTCTCCTACTTGACAGATAACTTCCCTCCTTGCGGTGTAAATTTAAAAGCATTTGAAAGGAGATTGTTAATAATTTTTTCAAATTTATCTCTGTCGATCCAGCACACTTTAGTGTCTAGTATCACTTTCAAACTTTATTGAAATATTTTTTTGTTTAGCTAAAGATTCAAATGAGGATAATAAACCTTTCAACAATTGTGATTACATTTTCCTGTTTTGCTTTTAAAGGGATAGCTGCTTTTTCTAACTGTGATAATTCAAGTAATTGATCGATAAGCTCTTTAAGTCGATCACTGTTTCTTTCAATCAGATCAATATTTTCAGAATAATTGTCTTTAGTTCTCTCCGTTTTTAATTGTTCAAGTGGTCCCTTGATAAGCATAAGAGGAGTTCTGAATTCATGAGAAAGATTTGCAAAAAATCTTGATTTAACTTCTTCAAGTTCAGTTTTCTTTCTTACTTCAAATTCTCTGAGTTTTAATTCGTTACGTAGTTTTGTCCTGTTTAATTCAAATCGTCTTATGACCAATAAGTCCAAGAAAAATTAAAACAATGTACAACCCGTATGCCCATAAAGTTTTCCACCAGGGTGGATTAATTAAAATACTTAAAGAAGTAACCTGGTCATTCCAGACTACCATCTGCATTAGTAGATTTAACTTTAAATATATATTTACCGGGATCAAGATTAGTATATGTAACAAACCTTCTCTTTCCACTTTCAATCCAGTCTTTATCAAATCCTTCCATCTTATAAGCATATTCAATAGACTGAGAAGAATTATAATCCAGTGCAGCAAACTCAAATGAAAAAACATTTTGATCATGTGAAAGTATAATTTCATCAATTGTTCGGATACTTTCTTTTAGCGGGGAATTTTCTCCAATCTTAACAGATTTATTAAATATCTGGAAATCTGTAATGACTACATTCGGTTTATAAGAAGAAAGCTTAATATTTTTCGGATCAAAAATGTTCAGCCCTTTTGTGCTTCCAAATAATATAAGATCATTATCAAGCCTTAAAGCAGATTCAGGATTCATCAAGTGTACCATTTATTCCATCTGCCGATTGAAAAATTTGTAAATGTTTTTTTAGTTCACATCAAAGAATGAAATACCGGAACCTGTACCAAGCCAGAGATTTCCGTTTTCATCTTCAATTATGCTGTTGACGGAATTATCCGGCAATCCATCTTTTACCGTATAAAACTGATTTTTAATTTCGATATCATATAAATCTGTATTATCATTATTTATAATTTCAAATTTATTTAAACCATCACTTGTACCTATCCATAAAACAGTTTTCAAATCGCTGAGAGCTTTTAAATTTTTTGCCTCACAAATTGAATATATATTATTACTACTCAAGACTAATTTTATCATCTTTTGATTGTAACCAATGATGAAATATCCCTCCATTCTTTATCTTCAAATAAATTTAATCCACCACCCCTGGTACCAAGCCATATTCTGCCGAATCGATCTTCCTTTATTACCCATACATCATTATGACTTATGCTTTTGGGATTACCCGGCTCATTTAACCAAACTTCTGATTTGCCTGTTCGTGGATTTATTCGTGCAGCACCAACTCCCCAATAACCAACCCAAATATTTTTTTTACTATCTGCAAACAGTGCTTTATTATAAAAAACTGATTGAGTTTGGATTTTAGGATCTTTTAAATCCCAATTAGTTATTTTGTTTTCATCATAATTAAATTGCTTTAGTCCTTTGCCGAAAGTACCAATCCAAATTTCATTTTCATTCAATGATGCAAGCGACCAGATATGATCACTGCTAAACTCAGGCAGATTTTTAATTCTAGGATTAATTTCTATATCATCTAATAAATACAATCCATTTGCTGTACCAATCCAAATTTTGCTATCATCGAACTTAGAAATTGCTGTTATGTTTTTATTCTTTAAAACTGAGATAATATTGGATACCATCATTACCCAAAGCGATTGAATTAAACGAAGTTGATTTAGGAGTACTATAGCTCACACCGTTTTCTGTAGCAACCCAAAGAACCTCCAGTTCGATCCTTAATTATTTTATTAATTTGATTGCTGCTCAGACTTTGAACATTAAGCTCATCATGCACAAATCTTTTAGTAATACCTGAAGTAAGATTGATCCTAATCAATCCTGAATAAGATGCTGTCCAAATAATTTTCTCGCCCGTAACTATTTCCTCAACCACTGAATTATTGCTTGTACCGTATTGTAAATTATCCGGGTTATCAATCTTAATTCTATCAAATGTTAATTTTTCCGAGTCGAATTTTGTCAGATTATTTGAAGTGCATATCCATATTATATCAGGGTAGAGAGTTGATTTTGATATTCCCCATATTAAATTATTGCTTAAACTATTTTTATTATCAGGATTAAAAAAGAAGTTTTTAAATCCATCGTGAGGTAAGTCTGGATTAAACTTATTTAAGCCATTGTGTGTACCAATAAGTATGTTACCATCATTGTCTTCGCAGATATCATGAACATAATTATGGCTCAGACTTTTCTCATCATCCGGATTCGCATTCCAATGATCAAATTTATTTGTTGATGGATTTAATTTGTATAAGCCTTCTTTATATGTGCCTATCCAGATATTTCCTTTACTGTCTTCATAAATTGCAGTTATACTATTTTCTTCTGTAAGATCAGATTTAATTTCCCAGTGTGTGAATTTTTCAGTTTCAGGATTATACTTATCTAGAACACCTGCCTTCGTTCCAATCCAGATGTTTCCTTGCCTATCTTCACACAAAGCCCATATGCTGTTATCTGAAATACTATTTGAATTTTCGGGATCGTGACGAAATATTTTAAAACCATAACCGTCATAACGATTTAATCCATCTTCAGTGGCAAACCACATAAATCCGATCTGATCCTGAATGACTGTGTTTACAACGTTATTAGAAAGTCCATTCTCCACAGTGAGGTGTTTAAATGTAATTGATTGGGCGAAGATTATTCGGCGCATCAAAACCCAATATTAAAATCAGACAAATTATTAATGAATTGCGATGTGATATATGTCATAATTCAAATATAAGTAAGCATTTGGTTTAAAGCAAATAATATTTGCCAGTTGCAATCACTCGTTTGACTCAATAATTAAAATTAATTAGTAATAAAAAGAAGAAATCTTAAGACTTTAATGATTTGAATAAGTGATTTTTATCAAAACAGAAAAATTTAATTACGAATTGCCCAGATTACGTCAGAAATTGTTTCTTGGTTTTTCTCAAGAGGGAATTTCAAGAGGTAGTGCGGATTGAAACCTTCTCATATATATTTCAATTCTTTCTTTCAGCCAGGAAATCTCTGATTTCAATTTCCAGTGTTCGCCTTCTGAAGAGTAAAGAACAATAAATAGCCTGTTTTTTAAATGTTTTCTCTGTTGCTGTGACTGATTTTTATAAAGCCATTTTATTAATTCATCAGTTTTTTTAATAGCCTCATCAATAGTATAGTGAAAATTCTTTGGAAAGATTGAAGTTTTGTGATCGAAGGTTACACCGTCGATTGTAAAATCAACGAGTCTGTCTTTTTCATCAAGTGCAGGTTTTACATTTGGAAGCGAACAAAATATTTTTTCAACTGCCTGCGCAGACCAGAAGTTGTACCAACGGTTAAGTGCATAGTTAGCTATGTTCTGATGTTCTTTGTCTTTTCTAAACCTGTTCTCAATTTCCTTTAATACTTCATCAAAGTTTGGAATGTGATAAACAAAATTTGTAAGCTTATCGAAGTAGTCGTTCTGTTTTCTTCCCCATTTGTATGGGTAAGATAATCTCTTTTTTAATTCCTTCTCAATTTGGATTAGATTGGATTCCATTGAATAGGAAGTCAATCAATCTTTTGAAAGATCATTATTTCTTCATCATCTTCGTACAAATACAGTTTCAGTTTTTCTATTTTGTAGTTGTTCACTTCATTAAGAGCAGAAAGAAATTTTTGTTCCAGGTTACCCGGGCAAGCCATTTCGGTAGTAATAATGTTAGAAAAAGTAATTTGGTTTTCACTGAGTTTTTATTTTGCCATCAAAAGTATTGCAGCCAGTATTACCGTGAACACGTTCATCTCTTACGTATATTTCAATAACAGGAAGATTTTTAACAGACTCATTGGATTTGAACTTTTTCTCCTCTGATGGACTCCAATGCCCAGATATCGTGGAGTAAATTATTTGTTGTCTTGCTGCCCATTGAACAACCCCCGATAATAAATATAGATAAGGCAAGAATTTGAAAGATAAATGAAAACAATTCATAATACTCTCTTTATTTTTGAAATAAGAAAATGTATTCGTGCTTAAAAATATAAAAGCCACCTGCAAGGGCTCTGTACCGCCATAGTTCGTTTTGATTTCTCTTTGCGGTTGTTTGATCAAAGTTTTTAATGATAGTTGATTTTAGTTTAAAACCCTTGTTCATCATTTCCTGCATTACATAAAACCCGAGCGGTATCCATTCACCCGATTCGTATTTATCACCAATGACAACCGCACAGTATCGCTTCTTATCTAGCACAGGATAAATGTTCTCAACAACATCGCCGAACATCTTTGCAAAAGATTCTACAGAATTAGCATTTGACAAATCATTTCTTTTACTGCTGAACTTAATAATATCCCAATACGGCGGATGCATAATTATGAACTGGAATGATTTTATCTTTAATAGCTTTATCTCATCCTGAAAATTAATTTTACCGCTGTTGCCCCTGATAATTTTTGTTGTCACCTTATGAGGATTTTTTTCTTTATTGATATTTGATTCGGCTGATTTCGCAACAGCTGGATTCAACTCAACTCCAACTCCATTTCTACCAAGCCGTTTACACTCGATTAGAGTTGTTCCGCTTCCGAGAAACGGATCGAGAACCCATTCTCCTTTTTTTGTGAATCTTCTTAAAAACTGATTAGGAATTTGCGGAATGAAATTACCCCAGTAACCTGCTTTATGCACACCTGATGTATCTCGCTTATCAAAAATCCAAAGGCTGTCAGTGATAATATCATCGTATTCTTTCCATCGATTTAAATTCAGATCGTTTACCTTTCCAATTTTTTTTTCTGATAAACTTTTTATCAATCTTTTAATGTAGTATTTAGTTCTCTCAATAGTCTGTGTATTCAAGAATTTGTTCAAGTTCAGTTTCCATAAGTTTCTGTGAATATTCAATTATATCGTTTTCAGTTTTAATTAATATGTACCCATTATTCTCAACTACTTTGTTGAGTGTTTTGCTTTTTAGATGAGTGATGTCTTTTCTAATCTCGTTAAGGTTTGTTTTGTTCAGGCAGGAATTGATGATGAGTAAAAAGTCATCGTAATTTAAGTCGGGTATTTTCATTCTAAAAAGAGATGCTAATTAAATGTTTATGTTAACACAGGAGAAATCATTTTACGATTTGAATCATGCTAATTATTTTTAATAGTAGGTGTATCTTTTATATAGTTTGTAAGCTGATCGATGAAAGAATTCTTTTTCATCAATTATTGCTTTTACCACATCGCCGATTGATATAAATCCAACCAGGTTATTTTTTTCATATACAGGAAGATGTCTGATTCGCTTATTTATCATTAAGGCCATACAATCTTCTACATTCTGCGATATATCAACATACATAACTTTATCGGACATTATTTCACTCACGGTTAATTGCACAGAAGATTTTCCCTGAAGTACAACTTTTCTTGCGTAATCCCTCTCAGACATTATTCCTGCCACTTGCTATCTTTGATAACAAGAACTGCCCCGATTTTCTTATCGGCCATTAATTTTAATGCATCAAAGACTGTTGTGTCCGGCGTTACAGACCAGATATTCTTTCCCCTTATTGTCAATAATTTCTTTTACGGTTTTCATTTCCAAACCTTTCAGCTTTGAGTAAAAATACTTTGAGTGAACACTTTACAGCAAATATAAGATTTACATTAGTAATAATAATGTAGCGAAAATATAAAATCTTAATTGTTGGGAATCAATCATTCGTTATTAGTAACCGGTAAAAAGTTATCCGGCTTGTTAAAAATTCTTTATTACCATATCAGCGATTTTTCTGCCAATGCTGATTGAGGCTGTTGCAGCAGGCGAAGGTGCATTCAGTACGTGTACCATTTTATTAGCTTCGAACAATACGGAAATCGTCAACTAATTTTCCATCCGGTTCTAATGCCTGTGCTCGCACACCAGCACCACCGGGTTCAATATCATCTTCTTGAATTTCCGGAACTAGTTTCTGTAATGCTTTTACAAATGCTTTTTACTGAATGAACGATAAAATTCTCCAAGTCCCATCTCGTAATATTTTGAAGCCATTTTCCAGAAACCGGAATAAAAAATCATTTGAGATAGGTCGGCAATTGAAAAATCTTTTTTAGTATAACCTTCTCTTTTAAATGCAAGCACGGCATTTGGTCCAGCTTCAACTCCGCCTTTTATCAATCTTGTAAAATGAACTCCGAGAAATGGAAACCGCGGATCGGGGACAGGGTAAATTAAATTTTTAACTAAATATTCTTTTTCTTTTTTCAGCTTATAATATTCTCCTCTGAAAGGAACAATCTGCAATCCGGGATTTACTCCACAGAGTTTTGCAATCCTGTCACAATATAAACCTCCGCAGTTAACAAGAAACTTTGTTTTGAACTCACCTTTAGTTGTAAGCACTATAAGCTCACCAGAAGAATTTTTTAGTGAAAGAAATTCGCAGTTTGTTTCAATAGAACCACCTCTATCTAAAAAAATCTGAGCATACTTATTTGTGACAATTGAGTAATCCACAATTCCGGTTTGCGGAACAAATATTCCAGCAATTCCTTTTGAATGAGGCTCATAGCTTTTTGATCTCTTCTGCACTAAGTTTTTTTATTCCTGTAAGACCATTAGCAATTCCTCTTTTATACAATTCATCAAGAGCATTTAGTTCCGATTCATTGCCGGCAACCACAACCTTCCCGCATCTTTGAAATGGAATACTATGTTTTTCGCAAAAATTATATAGTAGTTCACGTCCTTCGGAGCAGTTCTTTGCTTTTAGTGAACCTGGCTTATAATATAGTCCTGAATGAATGACTCCGCTGTTATTTCCGGTTTGATGATGAGCCAGCTCTTTCTCTGCTTCAATCAATAAAATCTTTAATTTTGAATTGTTTTGAAGGGAAAGTGCAGTTGCTGTCCCTATTATTCCTCCACCGATTACTAATATGTCGAAACTTTTTTCAGCCATTATTTGTTATCTAATAGGACAATGAATTATCTTGAACTTTAAGAATATATGTTGTAACATAAAATTGCAATTTTGATTAAATAGTCACCACAACAGTCATCGTGAAATTTATATCTGGCTCAATAATATTAAAATCATCAATTAAAATTTAGATAATTTATAAATTAAACCAATTATGGATTTAATATGAACAGCAAACAAAAATATGTTATTGTCGGTGGCTTTAATCCTGATTGCAGCTGCCTTAATATGGTGGCTAGGAAGCGGTGGCGAAATTTTATCCAAAGACGGAATTTGGGTGGAGAAGCAAATGACCGAACTTGGATAAGGCTTTAGGCTCAAAACCAGAGCTTGAATTTCAGGAAAAATTTATTCTCGGTCTTCTACCGCACACTGCTGTTTTTTCTGGTGCAGTAGTGCTCATTTCAACAATTTTATTTTTCATTTTTAGAACAAAAAAAGTAAAGGAGACCCAATGAATACAATAATAAAAACATTCTTCATTACTGCTTGTAGCAGTTTCAATATCTCTTGCACAGGGATTTAAAGTTAAAGCTACAGGCGAGAAAACTTTTAACTTTGAAGACAAGTATAGTCGGAACCAGGCTTCATTTTTTAGTACAACACCACTTGAAGATATAACTGGAATATCCAACTGCTGTTATGGGAAAGGTAACATTTAATGTTGGAGACATTAAAACTCTAAAAGGTTCAATATCTGTTTCGGTTGCTTCTATTAAAACAGGAATAGACCTAAGAGATGAGCATTTAAGAAGCGATAACTGGCTTGATGCTGAAAGTTATCCTGAAATTACTTTTATGATTAAAAAAGTTGGCGATGTAAAAGTAATAGCTGATAATAAATTAGAAGCAAAATTAACAGGTGATTTTACTGCTCACGGAGTTACAAAAGAAGTTGTGGCTGATGTTACAATGACCTACCTTGATGAAAGCGAGCAGACAAAGGAGCGAGCACCCGGAGATCTTTTAGGTGTCCAAGCTACTTTCAATATTGTTCTTTCAGATTATGACGTTGAGAATATGGTAGTGGGTCAAAAAGTGTCTGAAGACATTGAGATAAGCATTAACATTGTTGGCTCCAGCGCAATGTGATTATTTCAAGAATATTTTAATTCAAGAAAATCCGTAGTCTTAAAAAGGTTACGGATTTTTTATTTCATATATTTAAAGAAATAAAAATTTTTCTTAATGAAGAAGATCATAACTGTATTTCGGCAGTTCAAAGCCAGTCGATAATGAAGAGCAGTACCACACTGCTTATAATCTTGGCAAGCAGCTGGCATTGAGTGGGTTTGATATTTGCACAGGTGGTTTCAATGGAATTATGGAAGCTGCATCCAAAGGTGCAGTGGAAGGTGGAGCCGAAGCAATTGGAGTTACGGTTAATTTGTGGAAAGGTCGAACAAATAAATATGTTACGAAAGAAATTACATGCGATACTTTATTCGAAAGAATCAACAAACTTATAGAATTAGGTGACGGATTTGTTGTTCTTCAAGGAGGAACCGGAACACTACTCGAACTTGCTGCTGTTTGGGAATATTTTAACAAAGGATTATTGGATAGTAAACCAATTGCCTGTCACTCAAAAATATGGAAGACGATTGTTTCTGAAATGAACGAGCAGATGAAACTTGAAGGCAGAAAATTTGATATGGTAAAAACATTTGATTCTATTGAAGAGATTGCAAATTACCTTAAAGCAAACCTGTAAGGATTATTTTCCTACTTATGCTAACCTGAAAAGGTTCAACACTATACTTAAACTTTGCTTGCCACAGAGAACTTGATTCGCTTTGGCTTAACAAGCTTTTCAAAATCAGAATATTTCATTTTGATCAGTTCGGTATGACTGCAGGCATTGAAGGCGATTTCTTCTTCCTCAGCTAAACTTTCGGCTACATAAACCTCCATTCCATATATATTGCCGAATGGCGGCATT
The DNA here is from genome assembly GCA_963768365.1 of uncultured Ignavibacteriaceae bacterium. Taxonomy (GTDB): domain Bacteria; phylum Bacteroidota; class Ignavibacteria; order Ignavibacteriales; family Ignavibacteriaceae; genus IGN2. The sequence goes on from CAVYHS010000012.1 coordinate 11,225, forward strand.
GCACCAACTTCGCAATCAGGGAATTTATCAATGAATTCCTGTTCATAAGCCAGGCGCGCTTCCGTCACACCTAAAGTTTCCTTCAGTTTTTCAAAACTCACTTTGTATGAAGCAGGAAGAACAGCCATCATCATCTTCCCATTAATTTTTATGATGACTGTTTTGGCGAGATCTTTTCCAGGAATGTGTGCAATTGCTGCAATCTCCTGCGCTGTAAATGCTGATGAGTGTTTAACACTTATATATTTCACTTTATTCTCATCAAGAAATGCTTTTAACTTTTTTGACGGCATAAATTTCTCCCAAATAAATTTAAACTAAAACAAAAGAATTAATTCAATTATTTAAAACCAAATTCGCTTGATTATCAGGAAATCTCGTCTGCCAATTCTAAAAATCTTTTATAAGGAATTGCAGATAAACTCTCAGCCTGGAATGCTCCATTAGATAAACTTATCATTGAAACCTTTGCTGCAGTTTCTTCATCAGGAGCTTCGTAAATATCCAGAAAATCATAATTCCCAAGCAATGCATAATGTGCAATGAACTTTACTTCAGGACATTTTTTCTTTACCTGTTCAAGCCATTGCCTACCGAGTTTTGCGCGGTCTTTCATTTGTTTGGAAGATTCGGGGGAGAGTTTTGTGAGCATAACATAAGTCTTCATTGCTTAATCCTTTCCGATTGGTTTAATGATATCGATTTAAATTAAGCATACTTCTTTAGCATTTACAGTTTAAGAAGTAATCTTGGATTTAATGTAATAAGTAGAAGTTTAAATTCAAAAGCTTCTGGATGAATTCTGTTGGTAGTTGGCAATCTTTGGGAAGGAAATATTCAAATAATAATCAAAATATATATTTTATTACTACAAAACCACCGATCAGTAGAACAGTAAATGCAATTGCAAGCCAGTTGAAATACTTATCAATAAAAGATTTTATTTGGGGACCAAACTTCCAGATCAAAGCTGCTACAAGAAAGAATCTTGCACCCCTGCTTATTATTGATGCAGCAATGAACATTATAATATTAATGTTAAATGCACCGGAAGATATAGTTATAACCTTGTAGGGAAGTGGAGTAAAACCGGCTGTGAAAATTATCCAGAAGTCATATTCTACATATAACTTTTGAATGTTAAAGAATGCTTCTGGAGTAAAACCAGGAATATTTATAAAGAAAAAATTTGCTATTTCTGTAAACTCGTTGGACGGAGTCCACCAAAGAAAATGACCAATTACATAACCTAACAGAGCTCCGCTGATTGATCCCAGCAAGCAGACCATAGCAAACTTGAACGCTTTCGTTCTCGAGCCAAGAACCATTGCAATTAGAAGTGTATCTGGTGGGATTGGGAAAAATGATGATTCGGCAAAGGCCAGCAGAAACAAAGCTGCAGTGGCGTATGGGGTTTTAGACCAGTGAAGCACCCAGTCGTAAAGATTTCTAAGTAGTTTCATTAATTCCTTTGAATGAGGGGCAAAGTTAGCGAAATCAATTCTTTCTCAAAAGTTTTTCTGGCTTAATTGTTGCCCATCTGGACTCAACCAGTTCTGAAAATGAAACCTTATCTAATACAATTTTCGACGGTTTTTAAAAACAATTATTATTAACAAGTTAGGAGAGTTCATATGAAAGCATTCATCTGTTCATTAGTTTTTATTTTTATTGTGAGTTGCACCACTATTTTCTCACAAATGAATTCAAACTATGATGGACCAAGACCCGAAGTTGTCCAGGGAGCTAAATCCTTTATTTTCCAGTATACTCCTTTTCAGAGTAATCTTGAACCAGTTTATGTTGGAACAATAAGTATACCTGATCCTGACCTGTCAGATGCCGATCTCTTTGGTGCCGGATTCCGATTTTTTGTTACAGACCGGATAGCTATTGGTGCCGGACTAAGTTTTGGAAGCACTTCCAGTACTCTCGAGGATGATAATGGGAAGACTGAAGATGCTTTAACACTTTTTGGAATTAGTGTTGATGTAAATTATCATCTAAGATCACTTTACAGTGTGTCTCCATATGTTGGTGCGCATGTTAATTACGGACATCTTTCCGGAAGTTCTGATTTTACACCTGATGGTGGAGAAACTGTTCCAACTGACTACACCGGAAGTGGTGTTGGTATTGCTGCTCAATTTGGTTTTGATTGGTATTTTACCGAAGGATTATCTCTTGGCGGAAAATATGCACTCGGATTCCAAAGTTTAGGTAAGCCTGAAATTACAACCGAGGATGGTACTGAAGAAGGTCCTAGCTCAACTGCGTTTGGAATTAGTACCTTTAGTGTAATGTTAAACGTTCATTTATAATTAAAAACAATTTAAATTTAATCCTCTGAGATTAATCCCTCGGAGGATTTTAAATTTAATCTTATTAATAGTTCAGCTGGTCAATGCAGTTAATCGCATTAAAATTAATTTACCGGTCTACTAATATCAAAATTGATTAAACCATAAAGTTAGTATAGATTTGTTTTGTCAATACTAAATAATTATTATTTACAATCGAGGAGAGAAAAATGAAGAAGTATTTTACACTTCTGCTTATCGTTGCAGCATTCACTTCTGTATCGTTGGCTCAGATGCAGCTAGGTCTGCAGGCAGGAGCCAATTTTGGTGACGTAACACTGGAACCGTCACAGGAGGGTGTAGAAACAGGTATGCGAACTGGAGTTTTGTTCGGTGGTGTGCTGTTTTATAGTTTTACTCCTATGTTTGGTTTGCAAGTCGAGCCGGCGTATGTTCAGAAAGGTGCAACAGTTGATCAGTCCTTTACAGAAGATGATATGACTATTAAAATAGAACAAACTCTTAGTGCGAACTACCTGGATATTCCGGTGCTATTCAAAGCATCTTTTGGAGATGGAACGGTAAAACCATATTTATTAGCTGGTGCAACTATAGCAGTATCACTTGGTGACGCTACATTTGAGATAGATAAAGCGACAGTAGACGGCGAGGATGTTACCAACCAGATTCCCAGTGATGAAAGGGAAGAAAAGGTAAAAGTGAAAAGTACTGATTTTATACTGGACTTTGGTGGTGGAGTAATCATTCCTGTAAGCAAGGTCAATATTTTTATAGAAGCGCAGTATAATTTAGGTCTTTCAGATGTGAATGATGAACCGCAGAGTCCTGATGATGAGGAGGTTACAATCAAGACAAAGGGTTTTCAGATTAAGGCAGGTGTATTATTCCCTCTAAAGTAATTAATTTTATTCTTTATTTTGCATTCTCACTTCTATAATTAACATATTAACTCTGCACCGTTTTTCGGTGCGGAGTTTTTTGCTTTTTAGAATTAAACTTTTCTCTTTAGTATAACCAATAAGTATTTTTACGCCTAAAAATTCAAAGGGTTGAACATGCATTTCGAACGTAGCGCTGGTATATTACTTCATCCAACATCTTTGCCAGGGAAATTTGGTATTGGGGATCTTGGTATTGAAGCCTACAAGTTTATTGATTTTTTAAAGGAAGCTGGTCAAACGCTCTGGCAGGTTTTTCCACTTGGCCCAACAGGTTATGGAGATTCACCTTATCAATGTTTTTCTGCCTTTGCAGGAAATCCTCTGCTGGTTAGCCCCGAAAAGTTAAATGAAGATGGTTTCCTTTCAGAAGATGATTTGAAAAACCCTCCTCAATCCAATCCAACGAAAATTGATTATGGTCAGGTTATTGATTATAAAAAGTCAATTCTAAAAAAAGCTTATAATAATTTCAGAACTAACTCCAATGGTTTAGAAAAAGAGTTTGAGAAATTCTGTAATTCTCATAAAGAATGGCTGGATGATTTTGCTCTCTTTATGGCTTTAAAAGATCATCACGGCGGTGCTGTATGGAGTAGTTGGGAGAAAGGTCTGGTTTACAGAGATGAAAAAATATTAGCTGAGTGGACAAAAAAATTAAGTGATGAAATTCAATATCAGAAATTTGTTCAGTTTAATTTTTTCAGACAGTGGCATTCGTTGAGAAAATATGCAAATGAAAATGGAATAAAGATTATCGGAGATATGCCAATCTTTATCGCTTATGATAGTTCAGATCTCTGGGCAAATAAAGAACTCTTTACTGTTGACGAGGAAGGAACACTAACTTTCATTGCAGGAGTTCCGCCGGATTATTTTAGCGAAACGGGACAACTTTGGGGCAATCCTCTTTACAAATGGGATGAAATGGAGAAGGATGATTTCCTCTGGTGGAGAAAAAGATTTTCAAGTCTTTTTGAACTTGTTGATATTGTTAGAATAGATCACTTCCGAGGATTCGAAGCGTACTGGAAAATTCCTGGTGGCGAAACAACTGCTCAAAAAGGAAAGTGGACCAAAGCACCCGGAGAAAAACTTTTTAAATCTTTGAAGAAACATTTCGGAGAACTTTCGATTCTTGCCGAAGATCTCGGTGTAATAACTCCTCCCGTTGAAGCTCTTCGTGATCAATTTGGCTTTCCGGGAATGAAGGTTTTACAATTTGCATTCGGTACAAAGATGGAAACTAAATTTTTACCACATAACTTTATTCCTAATTGTGTTGTTTACACAGGTACACACGATAACGATACAACACGTGCCTACTTTGAAAAGGAAAAATTAAACAATGCTAAAAATAATATATATGAACACGCAAAGATTTATTTAAATTATTTTGGTGATGATATTCTTAGTGAACTCATAAGAGTTGCGTATGCATCAGTTGCAAATATCGTTATCATTCCTATGCAGGATATTCTGAATCTGGGAACTGAAGCAAGAATGAATTTTCCAAGTACTACAGGTGGAAATTGGGCATGGAGACTTAACTGGGATCAGATTAATGAAAATCTTGCGAAACATTATTTTGGGCTTGCTCAGCTTTATGAACGTCCACCAAAACCAAAAGAAATTGAAGAAATTAAAGTTGAGGATGAATAATTGCCCCAATTTCTTATTATTTATTGGCACTAAATCTGAATCTTATTTGTTAAGTATGTATCAAATATCCGTGAAATAAATTTTTAGATCACCCAAAAACAGGAGACCTAATTTGAAACAGTTATCAGCTCTTTTTGTATTTTTTATTTTATTATTTACTTCTTGTAATAATGGTCAATCAGCTTCCAATGATCTGAATTGGGAGAACAATCTTAGATAACGCTATTCAGCAGGCAAAGAAAGAAAACAAAGCTGTGCTTGTTAACTTTACCGGAAGCGATTGGTGTGTTTGGTGCAAGAGACTTAGTGCAGAAGTATTTCAGCAAAAAGAATTTGAAGATTACGCAAAAGAAAGTTTAGTACTTGTAATGTTGGACTACCCAAAAGACAAACCTCAATCAGAAGAGACACAGACGTATAATCGCAATCTTGCTCAGAAATACGGCATACAGGGATTTCCTACAATATTATTATTTAACAATCAGGGTAAATTAGTAGGTAAGACTGGTTATTTGCCCGGTGGTCCTGAAAAATATATCGAAAACATAAAATCTTATTTATAAAATAATTTAAGGCGATCGAAAGGTCGCTTTTTTTATTTCACTCAATATTTACCTTCCAGCAGACCTGCATGAAGACGGGATTTCATGCAATCATAGTGATTTTCCATGCAATATTAAAAGCTTCTCAATTTAGGTAATTGCTTTCAAATCAATGGGTTAATGAGCAAACTCAGTAATGGCATAATTGTTTGAGAATGAAATCAGGGAAATGAGAGGAACAGGGAAAATAAATACATCATTTTCTAAATTTTTTTAAGGAGTTCTAAAATGCAAAAACAAAAAAACCTTTCTCGCTATCTGCTGGCATTCTTTGCGCTAATGATATTAGCATTGTTTGTCCGCTGCCAGGATGAAATGGTAGTTGATCCAGGTGACACAGAACCAACAACTGATAAAGAAGCCCTGGAAAAACTTGTTGATGAAGATTCCTCTCTTACCTCGTTTGATTATAATTATGACGAAGAAGGAGTAATGGATTTTCTTGGGAAAATAAATACCACGATATTTATCCCTTTAGAGTCGGGCAGAAAGATGAGACTTGTAAACCGGACTTTAAGTATTGATATCCAGGATACCATCGCTTACGGAACTCTCACAAAAACTTTCGAAGGTTTGCTGTTGATTGCTGCTTCATACGATTCAAGTGCTAACAAACCTGATACATTAATTCAAAAATCTTTTACTGCAGTTGTAACTCGTAATTTAATATTTCAAGAAAATTGCAAACACACCATATCCAAGAAGAAACTGGATTATTGCTGCAATATCACTTCCTGAAGGCGGAACACAAAGTCCAAACATTGATTTAATGAAAACGACAATATTCTTACCAAGCGGTGATACTCTGGTAATCGAATCTCCGAACGATTATTTCCTAAGAAGAGGCTGGGGTTGGTGGAGAAATATGCCAATAATTGGAACGGGTGAGTTCAGTAACGTAAGAGTTGAACTATTCAGCAACTATGAAGAAGACGATTTTGTTACTCTTACCTGGGGTGCAAACAGATGGATCAAGCACAGAGCTAAAAAGATTATTTGACTTGGTTTCCTCAACACCAAATGGAAACGGATGGGATAAAGTTTATGAACAAACTTTTACAACTCAAATCAGTGGCCGGGTTTCTATCACGCAATAATTAATGCATTGCCACAGCAGGTAATATTTGATGATGTCAACACCTGTGGAATCTGAAGCCTGGGGAATACCATATTTTGTTCATCCATAATTTGACGAAGAGGAATTGATCTTCCCTGCACACGTCCTCTCCACATCCCCCTCCTTTTAACGCGGGAGGGGGAGATTTATTTGAAGGGAAGTAGTCTTTTTAATGACATATTGAATTGATAATAAGAAATTTCAAACATAAATTTTAACTGCAATGAAAAAGATTTTAACATACCTCCTGATTTTTATTAGTGCACTTATCCTTTTTAGTTGTGATAAACCTGCACCTACACAGCTTGTTGATGATACATAATAATGAACTTGAAGTTGAACTCCTAAACAAAAATCTTGAAGACCAATATATAACACAGCGGTGCAGATACATCTGGAATAACACAGGATTTAACGGGTATAACTAATCTTATATCAGTTAGTGGGATAAAAATTACAAATAATAAAAACGAAACATTAAAATCATCTCTTGCGCAGGCAATGTTTTTTGATAAATCGAAACCAATAAAATATTCGGATGGAAGAATTACTTGCGTACGAGACTACTACACCTGGAATTATAAATTTAATGGGTTAGAAGCAAGATTAGACACTTTTAAAATAAGATACAGAGATCTGGGCGACCCAAAAGTTGCAGTACTTGGTCAAAAATATGTTCTCTACAATTTATTCTGGGGTATCCCTGATCCATTCTACTTCAGTTATAACTCATTCGTTAGCTTTGAATTTGTTCCTTCTGGTCCCGGCGAATAATATTTCTTTTAACATTCCTACACCTCAGGAGATAATTGGAAACGTTACTCTAACTGGAAATAAAATAAATAAAAACCTTGATTGTATTGTTAAGTTGGAATCCGATCGGGAATAAAAAAATTACAATTATTGTTGGTTTGATACGTCTCAATCAGATTTCATCTATACCAGTTTACAGAATTAGAACCGGAGATGATGGTGAACTAAGAATTCCGGACAGGTATTTAAACCAGATTCCTCTTGAGAGGTTTGAAAAGATTGTTTTTACATTTGTCAGAAGTTATGAAGGCTATCACGGTAACGGAAACAATGAGTTATTTGTATCATCACAAAGTATTCACAGTATAGTAATAGATATTCCTTGAGAAAATTAATATTCATTTCATTATCAGTGATGGTTTTAAACTTTAAAATATTGCCCCAGAGCTCGTTTGATCTGAATGGATATTTCGGTTTGCAGGATTTTATTTCAATTCCGTTTTATAATTATGAAAGTAATCCTTCCAATTATTTTAACACGAAGGACTGGGGAATTTCACTTCAGTATGGCGCAGAATTTTCCGGCAGCGTTAGTTCCAGTCTTTATCTTCTTGCAATATCTAAAAGACTTGGCAGATCATTCTCTATCAGCAAGATACACACCGGGATATCAGAAAGAATTTCTCTTTGCTACAGGTGAATCAATAATAATTAATGATACAACCACACAATCACTCGAATCAAACTATACTTACAAAGAACTTTTTGGGCTTGGATATTCTTACAAATTTAATGAGCAGTTCAATGCTGGGTTTAACAATTCGTTTCTTTGAGCAGGATTTTAATCAGCAGATTGTTAAACCGGTTTTTGGAGATCCCAATTATCTTGATGTGGAAACACTTAGCGAAGATATTAATTTCTGGAAAGCTGATCTTGGCATTGATTATATTCTAAATGATAAGATTCAATTCAGACTTGCGTCCATAAATCTTCTTAATTTTGGAGATGACCCGACAATAGAAGAGTTTCAAGGTTTTGAAATGAAGCAGGAAAGAGGCGCATTTCTGGCTGCAAGTTATTTCCCGTTTGATTATTTAAATCTTAATCTGATTTATGAAACAACAAGCTCTTTCCAATTTAGTGCAACTGGTCATGCAGAATAATTTTATTTATGGAGTAACAGCTTTTCACGATTATTATCAGGAACCATACATCGCAGGCCTCGTTCCGGTTTTGGGATATCGAACAGATCTGTTTGAAATTTTACTGAGTGGTGTGACCTATTTTTCTGAAAGAAATACAGATGCACAGCTTCTCCCAATTTTATGAAGAAGGAATTGATAACATAATTAACAACCGATACAGCTTTGATAAAGTTGTTCTTTCCTTTGCAGTAAACATAAGCAGCACACCTGAGAAAAAAGTAAAGTTGATTGATGTTGAAATAGTTCGGGATATTTATCCAACTTTTTATGATATGTATCTTGATGAAGCCATTTGCTTATGGTAAAGTTGTAAACATTTCTACTGAACCGGTTAGCGTAACTCCTTCTGTAAATATTGAAGGAATTACTGAAGATAAATTAGATTCACCGCAATTAATGATTCAACCCGGCGATACAGCAATAGTGCCATTTCTATTATAATCATTCCCGAAAAATATAATCATGAGAAAGCAAATCTTTCCTACGCTGATTTTTATGTGTCTGTATCATCAGATCAACCTGATGACCAAATCGCAAAAAGCATCACTAATAAATAGCGTAAATGCCTGGGATGGCAATGTGGTTAACCTTAGATATTTTATTAATAAAGAGATAAATTTCTCAATGAGCTACGCAAAGAGTGTATTAAGTGAAAACAAAATTATTCTTGATAGTCTGCCTGTTGCTTTGTATAAATTTGAAAAAGCAAAAATCTTGTTCAATGACTTTGTCAAGAAAATGGTTTACATCTCTGATCCAAGAGCTTCGGTTGAATATGTTCAATTTCCGAAACAAACATTTGAATTAAAAGGCGGAGATTGCGACGACTTAAGTGTAGCCTATTGTTCTATTCTGGAAAGTGTGGGAATTCAAACTGCACTTGTTGATTATAAAGGCAACGGCGAAATCAGGCATGTAAATGTCTTGTTCAACACAAAACTTGCACCAGGCGAGGCAAGATTAATTACGAAAAATGATTCCAAATATTTTATTCGTAAGAACGAACAAGGAATAGATGAAGTATGGATTCCCGTTGAAACGACATCGCTGACCGATTTTAATGAAGCGTGGAATGTCGGAGTGGGAAAATTCAATCGTGAAGCTATTGGTGAGCTAGGCATTGCTTCAGGGAAAGTTGAAATAATAGATGTTTATTAATTCGAAAGGAGTTTGAAATGTTGAATAAAATAAAATCCCGCCTGTCTGCCACCAAGGCAGGCCATATGGAAAAAACATTATTTATTATATTATTATTTATTCCTTCACTGATAGCACAGGAATTTAAAGTTATAAATGTTAAAGGTGATGTTAAATATCTATCAGGCACTTCTGAAGTATGGACTGAAGTAAAAGAAGGTGAGGTTTTAAAAACGATTGATTTTATTTCTACAGGAAAAAATTCCTCGTTGCAAATCAAAGAATCCGGAAACATTATTTCTATCGATGAGCTTTCAGCTAGTTTCAATTGTGAGCATCAAAAAAATGAGCTACCGATGAATTACTACTTGCACTTGCAATGGAAGATATGATAAATGCGCCTAAGACAAACGGAAAAGGAAATTCAGGCAGCACTGCAGTTTATGGAGACAAAGAAGGAACAGGAAAAAGTACTGAATTGAAAAGCAGATGATTTTGGAATAAGAAGATTGAATGGTGCAATGCAGCTTGCAAAAAATGGGTTAATGGAATCGTCTGTTGTTTTTGCCAAAGAGACGTACAGAAAATATCCTGAAACTAAACAGGTAGCTTCATACAGAATTTTCTTTGCCGATGTTCTTTCTGAAAAAGGATTGTATGAAGAGGCACTTGGTGAATATCTGGAAATTCAAAAATCTTGAATTGAGCAGGGAGAAATCAAAAAAGTTGAATCTCAGATAGATAGTATAAATAAAGTATTATTAAATAATTGATCAATTTAGGCCTTATTCAAAGTAATTAGAATTTCCTTTCGAAAATTGAGCTTTTCATCTGTATTAAAGTTTACAAATTGCTATATTCCCACCAAGTTATTTTTGTAATTCAGGGAATCAGAATGATAAAAAATCTAACAATTCTGATTTTCATTTTCAGTTTGTGTTTTTGCTTCATCTATTCTTCCACAGGAAAATAATTACATCCCTGGTGAGCTTATCATTCAATTCAAAGAAAAAATTTCTATTGATGTTTTTGAGCAAAATTATTCTGATATCGAAATGGAAAGTATAAGATTACTTTCTGATCGAATGAATATTTGGTGGGTTAAGTATAATTCAGCGGAAAGTAATGATAATGAAATAAGATTTAGAGTCAGCAGAGATTCTCGAGTTGAAATTGTTCAGTTTAATCACCAGGTTACTTTGAGAGAATCGTTTGATGAATTTGCATCTCAGTTCGAAAATTTTCCTGATGACCCAATGTTTAATCAGCAATGGGGATTACATAATACAGGGCAATCAGGCGGAACACCGGATGCAGATATTGATGCACCGGAAGCCTGGGATTTAATGACAGGCGGTATAACTGCACTTGGCGATACAATTGTTGTTGCAATTGTCGATGGTGGCTGTCAGCTTAATCATCCCGATCTCAATTACTGGTTTAACTGGAATGAAATTCCTGGCAATTAATCGATGATGATGGTAACGGTTACATTGATGATATCAGGGGATGGAATGCCTATAACAACTCACCAAATGTTCCGAGCAGTTCTCACGGCACTCACGTCTCGGGAATTTCAGGTGCAATTGGTAATAATAATCTTGGAGTATCCGGGGTTAACTGGAATGTAAAAGTTATGCCCATTGCCGGTTCATCATCCAATGAAGCAACTGTTGTTGCAGCTTATGCTTATGCACTTGAACTGCGGGCTCAGTATAATGAAACTAATGGTGTGCTAGGTGCTTTTGTGGTTGCAACAAATTCTTCTTTTGGTGTTGATTACGGTCAGCCTGTCAAACTATCCAATCTGGTGTGCAATGTACGATTCGCTAGGTGTTTATGGAATTTTAAGTTTTGGTGCTACTGCAAACCTGAATATAGATATAGATATTAATGGTGATGTACCAACGGCTTGTCCAAGCGATTATATGATTGCTGTAACAAACACTACAAGAACAGATGCAAAAAATAGTGGTGCAGCTTATGGGCTTACTACTATAGATTTAGGTGCACCTGGGACAACCATTTTAAGTACTGATGTCAACAGTAATTATACAAACAAAACAGGTACATCTATGGCAACACCGATGGTTAGCGGGTGCAATAGCTTTGATGTATTCTGCTGCTGATACTTCGAGAATGTTATTTTACAAATCAAATATTCCTGCAGGAACTTTAATGTTCAGGGATATTTTACTTAACGGTGTCGATTCAATTGAAGCTCTTCAGGGAATAACAGTGACAGGCGGAAGACTTAATGTTTTTAATGCTGTTGTGGAAATTTCATCACCAATCGTTCCTGTCGAGTTGGTTTCATTTAATTATGAATTGCTAAATAGAACAGTTAAACTCAATTGGATTACTGCAACTGAAATAAACAATCTTGGATTTGAAGTCGGTTGGCAGAAAAACTCCTGTGATGAAGATGTCTGGGAAAAAATTGGATTTGTTCCTGGTTCGGGGACAACTACTGAATATCGAAGCTATAATTTTCTTGATGAAAGTGTCATACAAGGAAATTACAGCTACCGTCTGAAACAAATTGATTATAGTGGCCAATATGAATACTCAAACGAAGTTGAAGTGGAATTAAGTCTCTCCTGATAAATTTTCATTGGAGCAAAATTATCCTAACCCATTTAATCCAAGTACAATTATTCAATTTACAATTGGCAGTAAACAATTCGTTCAGTTAAAAGTTTTTGATGTTTTAGGAAATGAAATTATGATGCTAGTTGATGAAGAGAAATCACGCTGGAACTTATGAGGTCGAATTTTCTGCTGAAGGATTATCGAGTGGGATTTATTTTTACAAGCTGTCTGTCTCCGCAGGGCCGAACCAAGACGGACATGCTGGTTCGTTTGTTGACATTAAAAAGATGATCTTCCTGCGTTAGAACCTTCGGAGGACAGGTTTAATCAGATAACAACTTAAAAATTATTTTTTAGTGGTTTACATTAACTGAAAAAATGTTAAATTTAAATTAGTAACAACTTAATCAAAAAGAAAGGTATAGTTATGAAACAAACAGTTACGATTCTTTTTCTTCTCGCAGTAATTTTCATTTTCCCTGCGGAAGTAAATGCGCAAACACAACAATCAAAGATTAACCCATACCTGCAAACAGTTCTGCTCGATGCAGGAAGCAGTGAAATGATTGATGTTTACGCAACTTTGAGAGATCAATATTCATTTGACCAATTGAGAGAGCAGACTGCATTTCTTACTAAGAAAGAGAGACAAAAGGAAGTCGTTAGAATATTACGTTCTTTTGCAGCCGAAAAACAACAAGCTGTTCGTGGTTTTCTTGAGAACAGCAAACAGCAAAATCTTGTTAGCAAAATTGATATTCTTTGGGCTGCGAACACAATAGTTTTTTCTGCAGTACCGGAAGTCATTTACTACCTTGCAGAAAACTTTGATGAAATTGCTGAAATAAGATACGATGCTAAGTTTGATGAGAGTTTAGTAATTGATCCAACAGAAGATGTTCAAACGTATTATCCACCTCAGCCAAGTGATAATCCACCGCCACCACAGATAGGATTAAGTTTGATCAATGCTCCAGCAGTTTGGGCAGCAGGTGATAGCGGTCAGGGTGTAATAGCTGCAAATCACGATTCTGGTTGTGATTGGGACCATCCGGATTTAATTAACAATATCTGGAATAATTTAGGTGAAGATTTTGATAATGATGGTCATACAATTGAATATACAGGCTCTTCTTGGGTTTTTGATCCTGGTGATATCAACGGTGTTGATGATGATGCAAATGGTTATGTAGATGATTTTCTTGGCTGGGATTTTTCCGGCAATGATAATAATCCAGGTCCAAGCGGAGGTCATGGCACACAAACAGCTGGTCAAATTTGCGGTGATGGAACAAATGGAACACAAACCGGCGTTGCACCAAAAGCTAAATTAATTAATTGTAAACTCAGCGGTGAATCCACTTCATGGCTGGCAATTCAGTATTCGGTTGCTGCCGGTGTTGATGTAATAACCAGCTCACATAGTTATAAATGGTATTTCAGTCCACAGCCAAATTATCCAATGCATAGGCAGATGAATGATTTTGAATTAGCTGCTGGTGTTGTTCATACTAATTCAACAAGCAATGATGGTAATACTGTAGGAATTCCGTTTAACATATCCGCACCTGGAAACACACCACCATCCTGGATTCATCCTGATCAAACATTGGTGGGTGGATTAAGCTCTGTAATTGGAGTTGGAAATGTTACTGCAACTACTGATATTATTGCTAGCAGTTCACCTTGGGGTCCATGGGCATGGGAAGACTTTCAAATTAATCACCCAAGTTATCCATACCCAATGCCATTAAATTATCAGGATTATCCATATGAGACTGTGCCTGGTTCAATGGGCTTGATAAAGCCAGACGTTTCATCTCCTGGCAATGGAACTACTACTACTTCAGATGGAGGCGGTTATTCTTCATTTAGCGGAACCTCAAGTGCCACACCACATGTTTGCGGTACTGTTGCATTAGTTTTATCGGTGAATCCTAATTTAACCCCGGCAGAAGTTAGTATGATTATGCAAACAACAGCTGTAGAGAAAGGAGACCCTGGAAAAGATAACAGATATGGAGCCGGCAGAATAGATGCTTATCAAGCATACTTGCTTGCATTGGCAATGATTCCGGTTGAACTGTCATCCTTCACAGCAACAGCAAATGAAAATTCAGTTACATTACACTGGTCAACTGCAACTGAGACGAACAACTCTGGTTTTTCTGTTGAAAGAAAAACTCCTCTTGATGAAAGATGGATTGAGATTGGTTTTGTACCCGGTTTTGGTACCACAACGGAAAGAATGAACTATTCTTTTAAAGATGAAAATCTGAATATGGGTTCCTATAGTTATAGATTAAAACAAATTGATTTTGACGGCAAGACTGAATACAGCGAGGCAATAGTTGTTGAAGTATCTTCACCGGAAGAATTTGTTTTGCTTCAGAATTATCCAAATCCGTTCAATCCATCAACAAAGATTGAGTTTTCACTTCCAGCGATAAGCAATGTTTCCATTGATATTTACAATGTTGTTGGTGAGCGTGTTGCAAGTCTTATTAACCATTCGCTTGAAGCCGGATTCCATAGTGTAGATTTTGATGCAAGCAGTTTGTCTTCAGGGACTTATGTTTATCAATTGAAAGCAAATGGACAAAACGGAACTTTTGTTGAAACAAAAAAATGTTATTAATGAAATAATATTTATGCCAATAGCACAGATTATTAATCTGTTCCACCGGTAATTTTATTAAAAGGCGATTCAAAAGAGTCGCCTTTTTTATTGAAGGCTGTGATAGTCGTACTGTGACAGGAAATAATTATTCTATATTTAATACAGTTAAATTTTATTCAGTGAGGTTACTATGCGATTTAAAATAATTCTAATGTCCATTTTATTTTTAGTGTTTGCAATCATTGCTACCCAGAACACAAATACCATCGAACTAAAATTTTTATTTTGGTCTGTCTAGTGCACCTTTAATTGTAATGATTGTGGTTATTTTTATTTTGGGTTTAGTCATCGGCTTAATTTTCAGCAGCAACTATGAGAGAAAGAAAAAGAAGGAAGAAATGGGAATT
Source organism: uncultured Ignavibacteriaceae bacterium (assembly GCA_963768365.1). GTDB lineage: Bacteria > Bacteroidota > Ignavibacteria > Ignavibacteriales > Ignavibacteriaceae > IGN2. Next base: position 26,580 of record CAVYHS010000012.1, read on the forward strand.
CAGAAGAAAAAGGAACAAAAAGACGAATCTTTTAATACGGATATTCATTAGTTAAGGTCTTAAGAAAGTTGCTTTGGTAATTAGGTAAATAAGCTTATCTTTGACTGTCCTTTTTCGCCCTTTTTGGGCGATTTTTGTTTGTATGAATCAAAATTTTGAAAATATTCGTGAAATAGCTGAGCAGATTGCCGAACAGAACAATCTTTTTCTTGTTGATTTTATTGTTCGTGGTTCAGAATTCAGCAGGGTGATAGAAATCTTTATCGATGGTGAAATAAATATATCCGCTGATGAATGTGCATTGGTCAGCAGGGAAATATGCAAACAGATTGATGAGAAAGAATTACTCAAGTCTTATCGGCTTGATGTTTCTTCACCAGGAGTGGATAGACCATTAATCTATTTGCAGCAATTTCCGAAACATATAAACAGGTTATTTGAAATAGAGTTTAATGCATCCGGTACCTCTTCAACTTTCAAAGGAAGACTGGTTTCAATTGAAAATGAAGTTCTAACATTTCAATCGGACAAAGAAATAAAATTAAGATTCCCGGATATTATAAAAGCAAAAGTTTTAGTTAGTTTTAATTAAAGGAGATCTACTTAAATGAATCGCGAAATAGTTGAATCATTCGCCGATATGGTAAAAATGAAAGGCATCGATAAAGATGTTCTTGCAGGTATTCTGGAGGATGTATTCACACTTTTGGTTAGAAAAAAATATGGTGAAGAAGCCAGATGTGATGTTGTTGTTAATATGGATCGCGGCGATATTGAAATCTATCTTGAAAGACAAATAGTTGATGAAGTAACTGATCCCTGCTACACAAATAAGCATTGAAGAAGTGAATCGTAAAGGAAACGACGATGACCTTGAAGTTGGTGAAGATTATGTAGAAAAGATTGAACTGGTTTCGCTTGGCAGAAGGTTAATTACACTTGCCAAAGCAGAGTCTTAATCAGAAAATTACGAGAGATCGAAAAAGATATTATTTATAATGAATACAATGAGCTGGTAGGTGAAATTGTAGTTGGTGATATTTATCAGATAAGAAAGAATGATATACTCATCAATCATAATAAAAACGAGCTAATGCTTCCACGTGATGAACAGATACCTTATGAAAGATATAAGAAGGGAGAAACTATAAGAGCGATTGTTAAAGAAGCAAGAAAAACCGGAAGCAGTCCGCAGATTATTGTTTCAAGAGCAGATAATATGTTCCTTAGAAGATTGTTTGAAATTGAAATTCCTGAAATCTATGATGGGATAATTGAAATAAAAGGAATTGCTCGGGAACCCGGCGAAAGAGCAAAAATTGCAGTTGAATCTCAGGATGCACGAATTGATGCAGTAGGTGCTTGTGTTGGTATGAAGGGTGTAAGAATTCATGCAATTGTAAGAGAACTTAATAATGAAAATATAGACGTTGTTAATTATACTGATGACCCGACATTATATATTCAGAGATCTTTGGCTCCGGCTAAAATAAAGCAAGTTGAAGTTGATGAAGAAGCTAAACAGGCAACCGTAATGGCTGACTCTGATCAGGTTTCATTAATAGTTGGACGTAATGGAGTTAACATTCGTCTTGCTATGAAACTAACTGGTTATGAAATAGATGTATTGCGTGAAGCAAAACCATTTGAGGAATACGATGAAGATGTCGAGCTTATTGATTTGAAGGAAGAGCTTGGTGAAGAAGTTTACAATACTTTAATCAATAATCGATATGATACAGCATTGGAAGTATTAACTGCTGGTGCTGAAAAACTTATGGAAATAGAGGGCTTCGATGAAGAAAAAGTCAACACTATAATCGAGCTGCTGAAAGCTGAATTTGAAGAAGAAGAATAAAATCACCAAACTACATTTATGGCTGAAACTAAAGAAAAGAAAATAAGGATATACAAGCTCGCTACCGAGTATAATCTTTCTGCTGAATCTCTTGTTGAGTTTCTGAAAAGTAAAGGTTTTAAGGTTAAGAATCATATGTCCCTTCTTGATGATGATATGATTGAAGCAATAAATGCCAATTACAAAAAAGATATTGAAAAAGCCGAGCATCATTATAAAAAATTAGCTGAGTTTCATAAGAAACGAACTGAAAGAGCAAATAAAGATGCTAAAGATGAAGGTAAAGAAGATGATGTTCAGGAAGTTGCTGAGTCTGATGAAATTGTTGAACCCGAAACAATTATAAAGGCTACTGAAAAAGCAGTTGAAGAAGTTGCTCAGATTAGAATCTGAGAAACAGGTACAGGAACCTGATGATGAACAATCTTCAGATGATGTTTCGGATACAAAAGATGAGAAAGAAAAGCAAAGCAGAATTCCAAAAGCCAAGGGATTAAAGGTTATCGGCAAGATGGATCTTGATGAAAAGAAAAAGAAAATACCTGCTAAAACTGATGGGACAAAACCAAAATCTGAAGGCGAATCCGATGAAGCTGCTAAGAAAAAACGAAAACCAAGAATAAGAAAGAAAAAAGCCGAAGGTGCAGTTGATGAAACTCCTGAAGCAAAAAAGAAAAAACGTGTAAGACGGTTTGAAGTTGATGAACGTGAAGTTAAGGAAGCTATCAGGAAAACACTTATGAGTATGGATGAAATGTCCGCTTCTGGTCGTGCTAGTGTAAGGAAAAGGAAAAGAAAAGAAAGAGAAGCGCTTGAAGAGAAAAAACTCGAGGAAAAATCACTTGCCGGTAAAGTATTAAAAGTTAATGAGTATATATCCTGTAAGTGAACTTGCAAACCTGATGAATGTTCCTGTTAGCGATGTTATTACCAAATGTATTGAACTTGGATTGATGGTATCTATCAATCAGCGTCTGGATGTTGAAACAATTACCTTGTTGCAGATGAATTTGAATTTGATATTGAACTTCAGGAAGAATACACATCTGATGCTGTTGAAGACAGTGATGATGAGCATTGGAGAACTACAATCCACGTTCTCCTGTTGTTACAATTATGGGTCATGTTGATCATGGAAAAACCTCACTTCTTGATTATATAAGAAGAACAAATGTTGTTGCAGGTGAGTCCGGTGGAATTACACAGCACATTGGTGCATATAAGGTTGAGCTTGAGAAAGAACGCTCTATCACTTTTCTGGATACACCAGGTCACGAAGCATTTACTGCAATGCGTGCACGAGGTGCTCAGCTTACGGATATTGTTGTACTTGTTGTTGCTGCAGATGATGCTGTAATGCCTCAGACGATAGAAGCAATCAATCATGCACAGGCTGCCGGTGTTCCAATTGTTGTTGCTATAAATAAAATTGATAAACCGGGTGCAAATCCTGAAAGATTAAAACAGCAGTTGGCTGATAGAAATATCCTCGTTGAAGAATGGGGCGGTAAATATCAGTCAGTGGAAATATCAGCAAAGCATCGGAACAAAAGTTGATCAGCTGATGGAAAAAATTCTTCTTGAAGCAGAAATTCTTGATCTCAAAGCTAATCCGGATAGATTAGCACGTGGTGTTGTTGTTGAATCTGAACTTGATAAAGGGAAAGGAATTACAGGAACAATTTTAGTCCAGAAAGGAACATTAAAAATTGGTGATCCTTTTATAGCTGGTATTTATCAGGGTAAAGTTCGAGCAATGTTTGATGAAAGAGGAAACAAAGTTACAGAGGCTCCACCAGCCACTCCGGTTTTGGTTCTTGGATTTGAAGGTCCACCCCAGGCAGGTGATTCATTCGTTGTTGTGGAATCTGAAAGAGTTGCCAGGGAAATTGGAATAAAGAGACAACAGTTAAAACGTGAACAGGATCAGAAACAGATTCATCATCTAACTCTCGATGAAGTCGCAAAGCAGATAAGTATTGGTGGAGTTAAAGAACTTCCGCTTATTGTAAAAGGTGATGTTGATGGTTCTGTTGAAGCTCTTGCTGATTCATTGACTGAAGTTGTCAACCGAGGAAGTTATTATAAAAGTAATTCATAAAGGAGTTGGTGGAATATCTGAAAGCGATGTTCTTCTTGCTGATGCTTCGAGAGCAATTATAATTGGATTTCACGTAAGACCAAACCTTAATGCAAGAAAGCTTGCTGAAAAACAGCATGTTGATATTCGTCTTTACAGTGTTATTTATAATGCAATCAATGAAGTCAGATCTGCTTTGGAAGGATTACTATCACCAATTATTTCAGAAGAAGTTACTGCAACACTTGAAGTTAGAGATATATTTAAAGTGCCGAAATTTGGAACGGTGGCCGGATGTTATGTGCTTGAGGGAAAGATTGCACGCAACAATAAGCTACGATTGATCAGGGAAGGAATTGTTATCTTCGATGGAGATATTGGTACATTGAAAAGATTTAAAGATGATGCTAAGGAAGTCGATGCTGGTTACGAATGCGGAGTGAATACTTGCAAATTATAATGATGTTAAAGTCAGTGATATTATAGAATCATATAAACTAATAGAAACAAAGAAAACCTTATCGTAAAGTATTTATCATTCTAAAAATACCAGCGTAATAAATCATGTCTTCACATAGAGTCGATAAAGTTGAGAAATTAATTAAAGAACAAATAAGTTATATCCTGCTTCACAAGCTGCAGGATGATGATCTCGGTTTTATTACGGTAACAAATGTTAAAGTAAGTGCTGATTTAAAGATAGCAAAGATTTATCTCTCTGTTCTTCAAAAGGAAAGAAGAGACTTTGTTCTTAACAAAATTAATTCGCGTTTGGGACATATCAGAACAGAACTTGCTCACAGGATCAGAATAAAGTTTGTCCCGGAGTTAAAATTTTTCATTGATGACACTCTCGATTACGTTGAAAAGATAGAAGGATTGATTAATGAAATTCACAAGCAGAATAATAACCAATCGAACACTTGATCTTTCCGATGCAGATTTTTCCGAAGGTGAAATAATTTTAGTCGATAAACCTTCCGGCCCTACATCATTCCAGGTTGTGAGCAAGATTAGAAAAATTACAGGTGTTAAGAAAGTTGGTCATTCAGGAACTCTTGATCCGAAAGCGAGTGGATTGATGATAGTTTGTACGGGAAAGAAAACAAAAGAGATGGATCGTTTCATAAATTTGAATAAAACATATTCCGGAATAATCAGGTTAGGTTTGAGTTCGCCTTCAATGGATACTGAAACTGAATGTTCCGAAATTCCTTTGCCGGAGGATATTGACTGAGGAATAAAATTCTTGAAGTGCGTGATGGTTTTTTAGGTGAAATTGAGCAAATACCTCCGATGTATTCAGCAGTTAAAGTTGGAGGGAAAAAACTTTATAACCTGGCGACGAAAAGGAAAAACAATTAATCGTGAACCCAGAAAGATTATTATTGAAAAATTTGAAATTAATAAAATTGATTTGCCAGATATTCATTTTACAATAACTTGTTCAAAAGGGACATTCATCAGGGTTATCGCTGATGACTTTGGTAGAAAACTCAATACCGGTGGAATATTGTTCGAATTAAGAAGAACAGGAATCGGCGAATTTCAGGTTGATGATGCATTGACTATTAATAGCTTTTCAAAAAATTTATAGCTCAATTAGCGTCTTAATAATGAATTATTCAAGTATTAAATATCAGCATAAAACTTTTATTTCGAAGTGGATTATTATAAATTTACACCCTTTTGATAAAGCTATTTAAGATGAGGATAATAAAGGATTTAGCGGAAATAAAACGGGATCAAAACAGTGTAATTACTCTTGGAACTTTTGATGGACTTCACCTTGGTCATCAGCAGATTGTTGATACGGTTGTGCAAAAATCACTTAAATCTGCCGGAAGGAGTTTCCTGATCACATTTGAGCCCCATCCCAGGAAGATCATCCCTGGCAGAAACGATGTTAAGATATTAAGCACTCTGGAAGAAAAGGTTGTAATTCTAGAAGAACTTGGAATGGAAAATTTATTTGTAATTAATTTTACAACAGAATTTTCAAAGCAAAGCCCGGAGGAGTTTGTGGAAAAATATCTTGTTAAAGGAATAGGATTAAGAGAAGTTGTTATTGGTTATGACCATCACTTTGGAAAAGCAAGAGACGGCAACTTTGAACTTCTTCAGAGGCTGGGTAACAATATAATTTTTCAGTTACTCTTATTCCGGAGTACTCGGTTGGATGGCGAAACTGTAAGTAGTACAAAGATAAGAAATGCTCTTCTTGCCGGAGACGTTCTTAAAGCCGGTAAAATGCTTGGTAGGAATTACTCATTTAAAGGTACGATAGTTCACGGTGATGGAAGAGGAAGACAGCTAGGATTTCCAACTGCAAACCTTGCGGTTGATAATGAAGATAAGCTTATTCCGGCAAAAGGAATTTATGCTGCTGAATGTGTTGTTGAAAATGAAAAACATTTTGGATTGTTAAGTCTTGGAAGCAGACCAACTTTTCATAAAGATGGAGAAATTATTCCTGAGTTTTACATATTTGATTTTGACAAGGATATTTATGATGAAGTTATGCAAGTGAATATGGTAGAGAAAATCAGGGATGAAGAAAAATTTAATTCAGTGGATGAGTTAATAATCCAGAATGAAAAAAGATGAAGAAATCGGAAGAAAAATTTTAAGTAAACAAATTAATTAATCCCGGTTATTCTCCTTAAGGTGGATTGTTTCTGGGGTTACATCGTATAACTAATTATAAGGATTAAATTAAATGACAAAACAAGAGAAAGCCGATATCATTAAAAAGTACGGCGGAAATGAAAAAGATTCTGGCAAAACAGAAGTTCAGGTTGCTCTTATAACAAAAAGATTAAATGACCTGACAGAACACTTCAACAAACATGCAAAGGATCATCATTCAAGAAGAGGATTGATGATGATGGTTGGTAAAAGAAGAAGGCTCCTTGATTATCTGGCTAAAAAAGATATTGAGAGATACAGAGCAATAATTAAAGATTTGAACATTAGAAAGTAAGGAATTTGAAATGATAGTTAAAAAGGAAGTTGAAATAGGTGGCAAAATATTCTCAATCGAAACGGGGAGATATGCAAGACAGGCTAACGGTGCAGTTATGGTTCGCTACGGTGATACTATGGTTCTTGTTTCTGCAGTTGCATCAACAGAAGTAAAAGAAAATCAGGATTTCTTCCCTCTACAGGTTGAGTACAGGGAAAAAACATCAGCCGCAGGAAAATTTCCAGGCGGATTTATTAAAAGGGAAGGAAGACCTACTGAAAAAGAAATTCTCAGTTCAAGATTGATTGACAGACCAATCAGACCACTATTCCCTGAAAACTTTATGAACGAAACACAGGTAATAGCATTGGTACTTTCGTACGATGGTCAGAATGATGCAGATGTTCTTAGCTGCAATAGGTGCATCGGCTGCATTAACAATTTCTGATATTCCATTCGATGGTCCAATTGCCGAAGTCCGTGTTGGAAGAATTAACGGGCAATTGATTGTAAACCCCACTCACGCAGAAATCGAGCAAAGTGATCTTGAACTTATCGTAGCAGGAACAAGCGATTCGATTACTTATGGTCGAAGGCGAATCAAAAGAAGTAAGCGAAGATGATTTGTTGAGTGCTCTCAGGTTTGCTCAGAACTGAAATTAAAAAAATTGTTCAGCTTCAGATTGAATTGAGAAGTGAAGCTAGGAAAAAATAAGTGGGAGATCAAGGAAAAAGAAATTGATCCTGAATTAAAAAAAGAAGTGCTTGAACTTGCTGGTGAAAAATTACAAGGAAATTGTTCATTCAGTTCTTACAAAAGAAGAAAGATCAATCAAGGAATAATGAACTTCAGGAAGAAGTAACTTTGGCACTTGCAGAAAGATTTCCTGAGCAGGAAAAAGTAATTGGTTCAATTCTTCATGATCTTGAAAAAGAATTAATGCGGGAAAGAATTCTTACTGAAGGTGTTCGACTTGATGGAAGAAACACTACTCAAATTAGACCAATTACTAGTGGAGCTTGGTGTTGTTGCCTCGAACTCATGGCTCTGCCTTGTTTACCAGAGGCGAAACTCAAAGCTTAACAACAGTAACTCTCGGCACAAAAAACGACGAGCAGATAATTGATGGTCTTCGTGAAGAATATACAAAAAGATTTATGCTTCACTACAACTTTCCTCCTTTTAGTGTAGGTGAAGTTGGAAGAATGATAGGTGTCGGAAGAAGAGAAATCGGACATGGAAATCTTGCTGAAAGAGCTTTAAAGATGGTTCTTCCGGGCGAAGAAATTTTTCCATACACCGTGCGTGTTATTTCAGATATTCTTGAGTCGAATGGTTCTTCCTCGATGGCAACTGTTTGTGCCGGTTCTCTTGCTATGATGGATGCAGGAGTCGGAATCACTAAAGGTGTTGCGGGAATTGCAATGGGTTTGGTTAAAGAAGGTGATAGGTTTGCCATTCTTTCTGATATTCTTGGAAACGAAGATCATCTTGGGGATATGGATTTCAAAGTTGCAGGTACTACTAGATGGAATAACTGCATTCCAGATGGATATTAAAATCCAGGGAATATCATTTGAGATAATGGAAAAAGCCTTGCAGCAGGCTCGTGATGGCAGACTTCATATTCTTGGAATAATGAATCAAGCAATTGGGCAAGCACGTGAACAACTTTCTGAATTTGCACCAAGATTAATCTCAATGAAAGTAGAACAGGATCAAATCGGATTAATAATTGGTCCCGGTGGAAAAACAATTCAGGGAATGCAACGATTGTTTGGTGTTGAGATAAATATTGAAGAAGATGGAACAGTAAATATTGCATCACCAAATAAAGAGAATGCAGTAAAGTGTAAAGAGTATATCAAGAAGATGACAGCTACACCTGAAATTGGAGAAATTTATGAGGGTGTTATTACCAAATTAATGGATTTCGGTGCATTTGTGGAAATACTTCCTGGTAAAGAAGGACTGTTGCACATCTCTCAGATTGACAACAAGAGAGTTGAAAAAGTTAGTGATTATTTTAAAACCGGAGATAAGGTTACAGTTAAACTGTTAAAAATTGAAAATGGTAAGTTCTCTCTTAGTAGAAAAGAATTGTTAAAAGATGAAGGCAGCAAGAAGGACACAACTTCTAACAGCTAATCTTCAACAAAATATTATTTAAATAGAATTTTTCATAATTAATTTTAGCCGAAAAGCTCGATATGCAAATTGAAATATTGTTCTTCAATATGTTTTTACTTTTACTTTACTTATTTGATTCAGCAAAGAATCAGGAAGTGCATAAGAGCTTTTCATTTTTTAAAAGTTTTTCAATGAAATATTTAATTTCATTAAGTAGAGTTTGTACCAAATGGTAAAAGAAATTATTATCAACTCCACTTCCACGCAAACACGTGTTGCTATTACGGAAGATGGAAACTTAGTTGACTTCTTTGTAGACTATCCTGAAAACCGCCGAATGGTGGGGGACATTTATCTTGGAAGAATTGCAAGAGTTCTTCCCGGAATTCGTGCTGCATTTATTGATATCGGAATGAAGCACGATGCCTTTCTTCATTTTTCAGATATTGGTGAAAGAACACAACAGCTTCAGGATATGCTTGGAGATGAAGATTCTGATGTTGAGACGATGACGAAGATTCAAATGGAGATGCTTCCACTCAATCAAAACCAGAAACGAAGAGGGCTCGAACCGCAAATTCCTACCTTAAAAAAAGGTCAGGAAATTCTCATCCAGATTATTAAAGAACCGGTAAATAACAAAGGTGTGCGTGTAACTTCATCAGTTTCACTTCCTGGAAGATTCTGCGTGCTTCTGCCTTACGATAACAAGGTCGGTATTTCTAAGAAAATTTACGATTTCAAGGAACGTAAAAGACTTCGTTACATTGCCAGGCAAATCGTACCCGAGAATTACGGATTAATCATAAGAACCGTTGCACAAAAGCAGGCTGAAGAAGTTCTTAAAGATGATCTGAAAAATCTTATGAAGACCTGGGAAAAGATTGAGAAGGAAGCAAAAACAAAAAATCCTCCTGCTCTTGTCTATCAGGATTTAAATACAACTGTAAGCGTAATTCGTGATCTTTTCAATTCTGATATTTCAAAAATATTTGTTGATTCAAAAAAACTTCATAAAGAAGTAAAAAATTATCTTGAATTTGTTCAACCTGCAATTGCTGAAAAGGTTGAACTGTATAAATCTGCTTACGGCATATTTAATACCTTCAAAATAGATGAGCAGATCAAAACACTTATGGGGAGAAAAGTTGCTTTACCCAGTGGTGGTTATCTTATCATCGAACATACCGAAGCAATGGTTGTTATTGATGTGAATAGCGGAAAATATGCAAAGAGTAAAGACCAGGAATCAAATTCACTCAAAACAGATCTTGAAGCATCCAGAGAAATAGCACGTCAGTTGAGACTGAGAGATATCGGTGGAATTATTGTTATAGATTATATTGATCTCGAAGATGATAAGAACCGGAAAAAAGTTTATGATGAATTGAAAAAAGAATTCAGAAAAGACAGAGCAAAGGTATCTATTTTACCAATGTCAGATTTTGGATTAATTCAAATTACCAGACAAAGAATTAGACAAAACATCGTTCAGGCAATAAAGGAGGTTTGTCCTGAATGTCATGGAACAGGGCTTATTAACGAAAAGCTCTCATCTTGTTTATGATCTTGAAAGCTGGTTGAAAAAATTCAGAAGAAAATCAAGGGAAAGAAGTATCATTCTAAAATCTCATCCTTCTACAGTTGCAAAAATCAGGGAAGGAAAGATTAAATCTTTATTTAAGCTTCAACTTAAATATCTTGTTAAAATTACTTTGACGGGAAGATGCAAGTCTTTCTGCCGATACTTTTGAATTCTATTCTGCTAAAACCGGGCATGATTTAACCAGAGAATTTGATTAGTTTTAATTATATAATAATCTGAATTTGGAGAAAAACTATGAAGTTTTTTATTGATACAGCAAACATCGAAGAAATAAAAGAAGCGGCAGCACTTGGTATTCTTGATGGTGTAACAACAAATCCTTCTCTCGTTTCAAAGGAAGGTAAAGATTTTAGAAAACTACTTGATGAAATCCTTAAAATTGTCGATGGTCCTGTCAGTGCGGAAGTTATTTCCACAGATTACGAAGGAATGCTTAAAGAAGGACGAGATCTTGCAAAAATCCATAAAAACATTGTCGTAAAAATTCCTTTAATTAAAGAAGGACTTAAAGCTTGTAAAACACTTAACAAGCGAAGGAATAAAGGTAAACGTTACTCTTTGTTTTTCACCAACTCAGGCAATATCTGGCAGCCAAAGCCGGTGCAACTTATATCAGTCCTTTTGTTGGAAGACTTGATGATATCAGCACAAGCGGTATGGATTTAATTTCACAGATAGTTCAGATATACAGGAATTATAATTATAAAACTGAAGTGCTTGTTGCGAGTGTGAGACATCCGTTGCATGTTGTTGAGGCTGCACTAATTGGTGCTGATGTTTGCACAATTCCTTTTGATGTAATTAAGAAGATGTTCAATCATCCGCTTACTGATATCGGACTGGAAAAATTTCTTAGCGATTGGAAAAAACTTAAATAGTTAACTCGAAACTTTTACTCGAACTATTTCAATTGAGCAATAGATGAAAAAAACTACATTTAACAATATTCATAAAAAACTTGGGGCAAAGATGGTTGAGTTTGCCGGGTATGAAATGCCTATACAGTATTCTTCAATAATTGCTGAACACAAAGCTGTTCGTAATTCAGTTGGAGTTTTTGATGTATCTCATATGGGTGAAGTATTTATCACAGGAGACAAGGCACTTGATTTTGTTCAGCATATAACTATTAACGATGCATCAAAACTTTTTCCGGGCAGAGTTCAATATTCTGCAATGTGCTATCCTGATGGTGGCATTGTTGATGACTTACTTGTTTATAGATTATCTGACAAAGAATTTTTACTTGTTATTAACGCATCTAATATTGATAAAGATGTTAGCTGGATGAAAGAGAACAATAAATTTGGTGTATCAATCGATAACCAGAAGTGATGATTATTCTCTACTTGCAGTTCAGGGACCTCACTCAGGTGAAGTTCTTAAAAAATTGTTTCCAAGACATACCGGAGCTCGAATACTATCACTTTACAAAAGGAAAAGTTGCCGGTATTGATATGATCATTTCAAGAACAGGTTACACTGGAGAAGTAGGTTACGAACTTTATTTTACAGGAAATGTGTCTGAAGCTGAAAAAGTATGGAACGAAGTATTTAAAGCGGGGAAAGAATTTGATATTCAACCGGTTGGACTTGCTGCACGTGATTCACTTCGGCTTGAGATGGGATATTGTCTGTATGGAAATGATATTGATCAAACTACAAATCCAATTGAAGCTGGACTTGGGTGGATTACAAAAACTGATAAAGGAGAATTTTTAGGCAAGGATGCAATATTAAAAGTTAAACAGGAAGGAGCCCGGACAGAAAACTTGTTGCAATGATTTCAGATGAAAAAACTTTTCCAAGAAAAGGATATGATATAACTGCAGAAGGTAAAAAAGTAGGTGTCATTACAAGTGGAACAGTTAGTCCCGTTTTGGAAAAACCAATTGCACTTGGTTATGTAGATAAACCGTTAAACTCAGCAGGGAGTAAAGTAGCATTTAAAATAAGAGATAAAGAATTTCCTGCAGTTGTTACAAAACTTCCATTTGTTAAAAAGTAAAACCCAAAATGAAACTTGACGTTCTATTTTCACCCGTTCAGGTAGATGAACTTTTCTTTACAGGAAAAACTACAGTTGTTATTGATGTTCTACGTGCTTCATCAACAATAATTACTGCCTTAACAAATGGTGCTAAAGAAGTTGTTCCAGTTGGTACTGTTGAATTTGCCGTAAAAGTTTCAGGAGGAATATTTGGCGGACAGACTCTTCTCGGTGGCGAACGCAACACAAAAAAAATTGAAGGTTTTGCTTTAGGTAATTCTCCATCTGAGTATACGAAAGAAATTGTTTCGGGTAAATCAATAGTTTTTTATTCAACTAATGGTTCGCGTGCAATTGTAAAAGCAAAGTATTCTGCAAATCTTTTTATTTGTTCTTTCAATAATTTAAATGCACTTGCCAAACATCTTAATAAAAGTTGAAGGAAGATGTTATTATACTTTGCTCAGGAAATAATAATTTTTTCAGTCTTGAAGATTCTGTCTGTGCAGGTATGTTGATTAGTGAGCTGATTGATCGTGAAATAAAAAGAGTTGAACTTACAGATGCTTCAATGAGTGCGATGACTTTATTTAAATCTTTTGGAAAAAATATTTTTAAGATGTTAAGTGAAACAGATCACGGAAAACTTCTAATTGAAAATGGCTTTAAAGATGACCTGAAAGCTTGTGCTGAACTTGATGAGCACAGAAGTTATTCCTTTTTATTCTGGTAACGTTCTAAAAGTGTTACAATAATCGTTGATATCAGAATGGCTAAAAAGAAAAAAAACGGAAAAGATAAAGGAAATGGTTCTGGCAAGAACTATTTCAGTTTCTCTTCTGAAAAGAAGAAAAGAATTATTGGAATTTTTCTAATTCTGTTTTCCGTATTTCTTTTTCTCTGCATACTTTCTCACGATGGAAGAGACAAATGGATCGTGGAAAAATATTCCTTGTTAAATACAATATTTGATTCATCTTCACAGGATGAAACACACAATTGGCTCGGGACTTATGGGCACACATTTTTCTTACTTCTTCATCACATCAACCATTGGATATTTCGCTCTTGTATTTCCAGCAATTATTTTTTTATGGGGAATTTCCTTCTTTAAAAAATTTACCTTCAAAACCCTGATTCACACAACAAACTTTTTATTGGTAATGGGTCTTACGCTCGCTACATTCTTTGGAGTGTTGAATGCTGGACTTGATTTTTTGCCTGGAACAAAAGAACTAAGGGGAAACGTTGGAGAATATCTGGGTATCTGGCTTAGCAGTTTGCTTGGAACTGCTGGAAGTATTCTGTTTCTGCTTTTTGTTTCTGTAACTGTTCTCATCTTTGCATTCGATGTTAAAATTGAAAACATATTTCACTTCATAAAGAATATGTTTGCTTCCGATGCAGAGAGTAAAATAAAAATTGTGAAGAAGGGAAGAAGACACTTCAAATCTTGAGAAAATCAAGAGGCTGGGTAAAGAAAAGAAAAAACATGTTGCCACGGTTGAAGAAGATATTACTGCAGAAGATTTAATGGAAGAAGAAGAAGCACAAACTCAAATTAAAATTATCAGAAAAGCTGAAACCGAAGTAATGAAGGAAGATGAAATATCGGTCAGCGATAGGAAAAAAGTGGATCTGGAAAAGACAGGCGAACTGCCGGCCGAAAGAAATGTAGATGATGAAGAAGGAAAGCTTCCTGATCCATGGGAAGAAAATTTGGATTATAAGCTTCCCGGCCTTGAGTTGCTTCAACAATCTGTTGCAGAAGACATTAAAGTCGCAGAAGACGAATTAACGAGGAATGCAGAACTACTTAAGGAAAAGCTTAAACTTTTTGATATTGAAATTCAGAATATATCTGTTACTCCTGGACCAGTCGTTACTCTTTATGAAATTGTTCCTGCACCGGGAGTTAAAATCAGTAAGATTGTTGGTTTAGAGAATGATATTGCTTTAGCTCTTGCTGCAAGAGGAATTAGAATTATTGCCCCAATTCCGGGCAAAGGTGCTATTGGAGTTGAAATTCCAAATGCTGAAGCTGCAATTGTAAATGCACGTTCAGTACTTGGTAAAGTTAAGGAATCAAAAATGCAGTTGCCGTTATCACTTGGCAAAACAATCAGCGGCGATGTTTACCTTACAGACCTTTCTCTCATGCCTCACCTTCTGATTGCCGGATCAACAGGCTCGGGAAAAAGTGTAGGCATAAATATGATAATCAGCAGCTTGTTGTATTCAAAAATTCCTGCAGATATTAAATTCATTTTAGTTGATCCTAAAAAGATTGAACTATCATTTTACAATAAATTAAGAAGACACTACCTTGCTGTTTCTCCTGACATTGAAGAAGAAATAATAACAGTACCTCAAAATGCTGTTCTTATGCTAAAGTCTGTTGAAATTGAAATGGAAAAAAGATACGATCGTTTAGCAAAAGCAGGTGTAAGAAATATAGTCGACTACAATAAAAAAATCGATAACCCAAAAACAAAACCGCACGACAGTGAATCAATTAAACATCATCATCTTCCATATCTTATTGTAATTATTGATGAGCTTGCAGATTTAATGATTACTGCGGGAAGGGAAGTTGAAGAACCAATTACCAGGCTGGCTCAACTTGCCCGGGCAGTTGGAATTCATCTGGTACTCGCAACTCAAAGACCATCTGTAAATGTAATTACCGGATTAATTAAAGCTAACTTTAGCTCCAGGATTGCTTATCAGGTTGCAACAAAAATTGATTCACGAACAATCCTAGATATGAACGGTGCAGAACAGTTACTTGGAAGAGGCGATATGTTGTTTCTTCCAACAGGTTCTCCTAAACCAATACGAATGCAGAACGCTTTTATTTCTACTGATGAAGTAGAGAGCTTAACTAATTATGTTTATTCTCAGCCATCATATTCAAAACCATATTATTTGCCTTCAATATATGACAAGAAAAAAAGTTCTTCTTCCGGATTATCTGCAGATCTTGATCCGATGTTTGAGGAAGCTGCCCGGGTGATAGTTCGTCATCAGCAGGGCTCCGTTTCACTTTTGCAGAGAAAATTAAAATTAGGATATTCACGTGCTGCAAGAATTGTTGACCAGCTTGAAGATGCTGGAATTGTTGGACCAAATGATGGAAGCAAGGCAAGACAGGTTCTGGTTGAAAATGATGAACAGCTTGAAACAGTTTTACGAACACTTTAACGAGGAATATAAAATGCGAATCAGAATTATTTATTGTATGTATTAGCTTTAGTATTTTTTATTACTAATACTTTTGCACAAGAAAATGCACAAGAAGTTTTAGAAAATATCCAGAATAAATTCAACACTATTGATGATCTGTCAGCCGAATTAATTCAGTCAGTCAATGGAAACGTTAATCTTAAAGGAAAAATCTATTTTAAAAAAGAAAATAGCCTAAGATTTGAATTTAAAAATATTTTGATTGTATCTGATGGCGAGACTTCCTGGAGTTACAATCAAAAAGATGACAAAGTGATTATTACAGATTACGAAAGCGAAGGAAACAAAATTCTTTCAATCCGACAGATCATTTTTGATTATCCTCAGGATTGTGATTTAAGCACTTTTAAGTCCGAAGGTGAAACAGTACTTGAGCTAATTCCCAAAGACGATGATTTTAGTTTTACTTCGATAAAACTTGTTTATTGATGGGGATAATCTTATAACTAAAGCATTGATAGATGATCCCAGCCTCTGGTGAAATCAGGGTGGAGCTTTCTAATTACCAACTGAATAAAAACCTGCCAGATAGTTTTTTCCAATTTTCTCCAGCTGAAGGAAGCCAGGTTATTGACCTCAGATAACTTAAAAAAAATACCAGCCTTAAGAGGACTCTTAAATTTTTTGTTATCGGTCGGGTTGGCTGCTACTATTCCTCTACCTTGCATTCTCTGATGTAAATTTCGGTGAAGTAATGCAATTAGTATCTCAGGCATCTATTATTTGGATGATAATTTTTTCTGCTTCAATAATGCTGGGCCATTATATCAGTGCACTACGATGGAAATATATATTGTATTCCGTAAAACCGGATGTTAAAATGTGGAACCTTTTCGGTGCTTTGATGATTGGATATGGTGTTAATTGTGTTACCCCAAAGCTTGGTGAAGTAACACGTGCGATTATGATCGGCAGGTATGAAAATCTTTCGAGATCCTCAATGTTCGGAACAGTTATAGTTGAAAGAGTAATTGATATTATATCTTTAGGTGCTGCAGTACTCATTTCTGCATTCATCTGGAGTGCAAGCCTCTATGAAACTTTTCCATGGCTTGAAGTAACACTCTATATCTCTGCGATCGCACTTGTTGTAGTTCTGTTGATGATTTATTTATCTGTAAAGTTTAAAGAAAAATTTTATGGCTACTTCACAAAGATTATCGGTAAATTTTCTCGAAAACTTGCAGAACGGCTTGGATACATTTTCGAGATGTTGATACAGGGATTTACAACTTTGAAAGGCACAAAAAACTATGTACTTACTTTTTTAACATCGGTAATAATTCTTCTAATTTATGCACTTACCTCCTACATTGGATTTTTTATGCTTAATATGCAATCAGAGCACATCGTAACTTTCAAAATGGGTTGGATTTTAATGAGCATTAGTGCAATCGGTGTAGTAATTCCAACTCCCGGTTCAACTGGTTCCTATCACGCACTTGCAAAAAACACTCTTGTTTTACTTTTTGGATTTGGCGAAACTATCAGTGCAGCATATGCATTTCTTACTCACATCATCTCTTACTTTTTATTTATTATAGTTGCATTAATTATGTATTTTGCTCTTGGCAGACGGCAAACCAGTATATTCAATCTCTTCAAAACAAACTCTGATGACCAATGAAAAAAATAATATGGATTCTATCAATAATAATAGTGACAAAATTTTCTTTTGCTCAAACCGAAATTAAAGGTACGATGGGTATTAATTTTATTAGCATACCTTCAGCGCAAGATTATATTAATCAAAATTATGCACCAAACGATGCCCAGCTAAATACATTTAATACTGCTGTTATTTTTAGTGGTGAAGTCGGATATTTTTTTAACGATAAATTTGAAATGAGTATTGAAATACCGTATCAGATATATTCATATAACACAGATATCGCTGGTGCCGGACAATATGATTTATCGTATAATTCATTTTTGCCATCGGTAATGGCTTACTATGTTATATCAGGTGTTGGGTATAACTTTAAATTTGGGGCAGGGGCTGGCCCTCGTTTTACTACTGTGACTGAAGAAAAAAAATGGCAGGGAACAAAGGATGAATACTCCTCAACAGGTTTTGGAGGTCTTTTGCGGGCGGAAGCGAATACAAGCCTTTCTGAAAATGTTTATGCAAACATTGGTCTAGACTTGAGATATGATTTGAATGGAGAGCCTGAAGATAATAACGGAAATAATTTGGTAAATAATGTTGAAGATGGAACGGTAAATTTTAATTCTTTTTCAATGGGCATAAGGCTCGGTATCTCCTATTTAATTGGGGGAACCAATTGAGTTTATTTGAAGCTATCCTGCTTGGAATAATACAAGGTTTATCTGAGTTCCTTCCAATAAGCAGTACCGGACATGTTACTATTGCTGGAAAACTTTTAGGTCTTGTTTCGGTTCAGAACCCGGAAAGTTGGACGTCCTTTATTGCTATTATACAGCTTGGAACTATGGTTGCAGTTCTTGTGTATTTTGCGAAGGATATTTTTTTTATAGTAAGAGACTTCATAAAAGAAAATCTGTTTGATAGGAAAAAATTTTCAGATCAGACTTTAAATTCGCGGCTTGGATGGCTTGTAATTATCGGCACAATTCCGGTAGTTATTATTGGATTGGCATTTAAAGATGTTATAGAAGGCACTTTAACAAAGAATCTTTACGTGATAGCTTTTAGCTTAATTGGGCTTGCAATCATTTTGGCCATTGCTGAAAAAGTAGCAAGCTTTAAAAAAGATTTAAAGGATATATCAGTTAAAGATTCATTCCTGATTGGAATTGCACAGGCGTTTGCATTAATTCCTGGTTCATCACGTTCAGGGACTACAATAACAGGAGGTTTGTTTTTAGGATTGAAAAGAGATGTAGCAGCACGATTTTCTTTTCTGTTAAGTATTCCTGCTGTATTTGCAAGCGGAGTTTTGCAATTATATGAAGCTATGAAGTATGTCGACCAGACGATGGCTGTTAACATTATTGCAGCAACCATTGTTTCAGGGATAAGCGGATATCTTGCAATTGATTTCCTTTTAAAATATTTAAAAAAGAATTCCACATTCGTTTTTATTTTTTACAGAATTGCTTTAGGAATTTTTATTTTAGTCCTATTATTAAACAATATAATTCAACCTTAAAGGAGTAATACTATGAAACAAATAATGATCATGTTATTGATTACACTTGGTATCTGGACCTGTAATGGTCAGGATGATGAGAAAGTTGATACAACAAAAAATCAATCAAAAATAGAAAGTAAAGAAATGACAGTAGCAGTTATTAAAACTAACATGGGAACAATTGAGATTGAGCTGTTCGCAGATCAAACTCCTAAGACTGTTGAGAACTTTGTGGGTCATGCAAAAAAGGATTATTACAACGGAGTAATATTCCACCGTGTAATTCCAAACTTTATGATTCAGAGTGGTGATCCGACAGGAACCGGAAGAGGCGGAGAAAGCATCTGGGGAAAACCATTTGAAGATGAAATTGTTTCATCACTTGTGTTTGATGAACCGGGAATTTTGGCAATGGCCAATTCCGGTCCGAGTACAAACGGTAGTCAGTTTTTTATAACTGTAGCTGCAACAACTTGGTTAAATGGAAACCATACTATTTTCGGCAAAGTAATCGAAGGAATGGATGTTGTATATGCTATCAGCAAAGTTTCAACAAGCAAACCCGGAGACAAACCTCTTAAAGATGTTGTGATGGAATCTGTAACAATAGAGCAAAGAGAGATAAAATAATTTAACTAGAGCCGCATCATTTGTGATGCGGCTTTTTGTTTGTATGTAAATGGCACAAGCTGAACTCAAACAAGAATTCTTCTCATCACGCTGGGCATTGATCATTGCCACAATCGGAATTGCTGTTGGTACTGGAAATATCTGGCGATTCTCTAGAATTGTAGCACAAAATGGTGGTGGTTCTTTTCTTATTCCATGGGTGATCTTTTTATTGATATGGTCTGTTCCATTAATCATTGCTGAATTTGCTATTGGTAAATCATCACGGATGGGCCCTGTTGGTGCAATTGCAAAAACAGCAGGCAATAAATTTGCCTGGATGGGTGCGTGGATAGTTTTTGTATCAACAGCAATAATGTTTTATTATTCTGTAGTAACAGGATGGTGTATAAGATATTTTTTCTCAGCAGCTTCCGGCAGTTTATTCAACACCGCTGAACACTTAAATTATTGGAATGAATTTGCCGCAAGTTCCCAGCCCTTACTGTTTCATTTCATTGCAATGTTTCTTGTTGCACTTGTCGTAACCAGAGGAATTACAAAAGGAATTGAAAGAGTTACAAAACTTCTTGTTCCTTCATTGCTCGTAATACTTTTGATTCTTTTTGTGCGTGCGATTACACTTCCTAATGCAATTGAAGGAATAAAATTTTTCTTTACACCGGATATAAATGTAATACTTGATTACAAAGTATGGTTGAATGCACTTACACAAAATGCCTGGGATACCGGAGCTGGTTGGGGATTGATTCTAACTTATGCAATTTATATGAAAAAAAAGGAAGACATTTCTCTGAACGCAGCATTAATTGGATTCGGAAATAATAGCGTTTCTCTCATTGCAGGCATAACAATATTTTCTACTGTCTTTGCACTAAGCTCAGTTGATGCAATGCAACAGATTTCGCAATCCGGTCCCTGCGAATACTGGCTTGACCTTCATTTATTTGCCGGTTTTATTTACTAAACTGTCTGAAAGTAATCTCATTAATACTCTTTTCGCTTCTTTATTTTTTCTGGCATTACTCTTTGCAGCTTTTACATCACTCATTTCAATGGTAGAATTATCAACCAGAACTTTAATTGATTTCGGAATTAAGAGAAAGAAAGCAATCATCATAATTGCATCGATGGGATTTCTACTCGGTATTCCTTCAGCATTGGATTTGAGTTTCCTTGCAAACCAGGATTGGGTTTGGGGCGTCGGATTAATTTTCAGTGGAGCGTTTATTTCTTTTTCAATTATCAAATTTGGAGTTGATAAATTTAGAACTGAAATTATTAACGGGTATGGAAGTGATGTGAAAATTGGGAAATGGTATAATTATGCAATTGGTATTTTAGTTCCGATACAAGTTATTGTATTGATAAGCTGGTGGCTAATTTCATCTATTGGCTGGGATGCAGAATGGTGGAATCCTTTCCATGTAGAAAATTTTGGAACGGTCATTTTTCAGTGGATTATAGTTCTATCAGTCTTCATCGTAATTAACAAATTATTAGTAAAGCACACTTTAAAAAATAGTTTAGTGGAAAAATGAATAATTAATCGGTCAAAATGATAATATGAATCTAATCACAATAATAACAATGATAAGTGTTTTAGGATTAGTCTGGGGAGGATTTATATTTTTTATCAGCAAAGCATTTAAGCATGAAAAATTGAAGCTAAAAGATGGCAAAGAGTAGAGCACCATCAATTCTCGAAGCGATAGTTGAAATTAAGAAACGGAAGTTCAAACCCGTTTATTATTTCTTTGGTGAGGATTCATACAACCTGACTTTCGCACTACATACTCTCGAAGAAGTATTCACGCCATTGCTTTCATCGGAATTTGATAAAGAAATAATTTATTCCGAAGACAGATCAATCAGCGACATTCTTGGACTTGCAACTTCGTTTCCATTCGGTTCGGAGAAAAAATTAATCGTTGTAAAGGAAGCAGAAAAAATCAGAGATAAAAAACCGCTGAAAGATTATACAGCTTCACCTGCCGAATTTACTGTTCTTGCTTTTTTCCACAATGGCCCAATTACTAATCTCAAAAGTGAACCGTTCAAAACTCTTTCAGAGGAGAACTTTCTTTTTGAAGCAAAAGAGTTGAAGGGAAGGAATTTAATCGACTGGTTGATCAGTGAGGCTGAAGAAAAAGGAAAAAATCTTACCGAAGAAAATGCACAGGTATTAGTTGACATTGCTGGTGAAAACAGAAATATGCTTGAAGACCAGCTTGAAAAAATTTGTGTATATCTCAACAAAGAAAAGGAAATTACAATTGAAAGTATTCAGAAAGTTTCTTCTGAATTAAAGCAGTTTAATATTTTTGATTTACAAAATGCAATTGGATTAAAAGATAAAGCAAAAGCAATGAATGTAGCCAACAATCTTCTTGATAACGGAGCTGAACCTACTTTTATAATTTCAATGCTGACGAGATATTTTACCGGTCTTGCTAAAATTACAGAGCTGAAATCTAAAAACACTTCGGTACAGGAAGCAGCACGAATTGTTGGCACACACCACTTTTATTATCCTGGCTACGTAAAAGCAAGAACGCTCTATTCTGATGCAAATCTGGTTGAGGTTTTCCGTGCTTTATTAAAGGCAGACGTATCAGTTAAAACAACTTCATCTGATAATAAAACAATAATTACTCTACTCATTGCCGAAATTCTGCAGTAATAATCTCTTATTTTCAGAAAAATAATCTTTTTGGTTAATTTATCATTGTTTATTTTGAAACAAATTTCAATTAACACAGGTATAAAAGCGGATTAATGGATATAAAGCTCCGTGAACTTTCAGATGAAGAGCTGATTCTTGAGTTCCAGAGGAACAATACGGAAGACGCTTTCAATATACTTGTTCAGAGATATAAAAATCCGTTAACCAATTTTGTGTTCAGGTTTTTAGGTGATTATGCAGCATGCGCAGACGTTGTGCAGGAAACGATGATAAAAGTTTTCAGGTATAAAGATGCATACAGTTCAGTGGCAAAATTCTCTACCTGGGTTTATACCATTGCAGGTAATCTTGCAAGAACAGAATATCGAAGGCAGCGAAGAAGAAACATTTTTTCAATCAACGATTACGGAGAGGAACATAAAACATACGATCTGCCGGATGAAAATTACAGACCGGATGTTATTACAGACAGCGGAATAAAGGATGAAATAATTCAAAAAGCATTAATGAAAGTAAAAGAAACATACAGAGAAGCAGTAGTTTTGAGGGATATTCAGGGAATGTCGTACGAAGAAATTTCTGAAATACTCGGGGTTAATGAAGGAACTGTAAAATCAAGAATAAACAGAGGAAGAGCACAATTACAGGAATTGTTGAAAGGCATTTATAAAGAATAGGTTTTATTATGGAAAACGATGAAAAGAAATATGAAGATGTGATCAAAGCATTAAAAGCATTGCAGGAAGTTAAATCACCAGCAAACTTCGAAGCAGACCTGCAGAGAAGAATAAACGCTGAGAAATTTGCTAAAAAAGAGAAGAAGAGTTTCTGGCAAAACATATTTGTGCCCTCGAGGTTAATTCCTTCGCTCGGTTTAGTGGCCGCTGCAGTTGTTATCTTTTTTGTTGTTGAAACTAATTCTGAAGAGATGGATAATCCTTTCTTAATTGAGCCGAGAATCCGCGAGGATATTATTGTCGTAACTGAGTATGAAGACTTTGAAAAGAAGCAGGAAGAAGTTTCGAAGCCAAAATCGTCAAGTAAAGATGAACCTGTTCTCGGGAAAAGAAGAGATGAAAGAGAACTAAAATCTAACAAGGACAAAATGATTACGGGTAGAGAAAAATCAGGTGAAGCCGAAGGTTTACTGGAGGAAAAAAATGTTCCAAAAGATCAGGATATTACTGCCGGAGCTTATTTTGCTGCAGAGTCTACATTAATTGTTGATTCGGTAAGTCCTCAACCTTCTACTACTTCGGTGACGCGTTCTGAATTGGTAACCGGTCAAACAATCACAAAAGAAGAGTTAAATTTCAGGCAAATTCAGTTAAACGAGGAAGAACAGAAAACAGTTAATGAATTAAAAATTCATGTGCAATCACTGGAGAAGCCCAATAAAAGTCAAAAATGATTTAATATTGAGCGTATTTGTAACAAATCCCCACTAAAATTCCTTGCCAGAGTTGTCTTTTTATTTCTTCATAATCTTTCTATATTTAACCCTCAAATTTGAAATAAATGTATAAAAAATAAGGATTTACAGATGAAAAAAGGTATCCATCCTGAATATAGACCAGTTGTTTTTCAGGATACATCTTGTGATTTTAAAATTCTTACAAGATCAACATTGAAGTCTTCTGAAACAATAAAATGGACCGACGGAAATACATATCCACTTGTAAAGCTGGAAATTTCCAGTGGTTCTCATCCGTTCTTTACCGGAAAACAAAAACTGCTTGATACTGCAGGTCGAGTTGAGAAATTTCAGAAGAAGTATGCTGCTAAAAAAACAAGCAAAAATTAGAACTAAACTTTATGGTTTTACTTTAAAGCCAGGTTCACTGGCTTTTTTATTTTTAAAATTGAAAATATTTTGAGTTAAAATTAATAAACTCGTTTGACAATGAATAAAAAAATAAAATCGTTACTCATCGGTCTTTTTATCCTGATTGTACTTCTGGTAATTTTTCTACCCAAATTTATTTCATCGGGTGATGATAATAATGCAGAACAAAATCCCGGAACAAGGAATATGGAATTCCCCGTAACTGCCCACATAGTTTCTTATGAAAAGCTTAGTAATAATGTATACACTACCGGAAGTATTCTTGCAAATGAAGAAGTAGAAATAAGAAGCGAAGTTTCGGGCAAAATCGTAAAAATTCTTTTTAACGAAGGGGGATATGTAAAAAAAGGAGAATTGTTAATAAAAATAAATGACGCCGAACTACAAGCTCAGTTAAGAAAAGCAGAATCAAAAGTTAAGTTGGTTGAAGATAGAGAGGCCAGACAAAAACAACTTGTTCAGAATCAGATGATAAGCCAGGAAGATTATGAGAGTACGCTAAATGATCTTGAAGCGAGCAAAGCAGAGTACGACTTGATTAATGCTCAGATAGAGAAAACTGAAATAAGAGCACCGTTTAATGGAATTATCGGTTTACGTCAAGTAAGTGAAGGCAGCTTTGTTACTACTTCAACTAATATAGCACGGCTTCAGAACCTTTTTAATTTAAAAGTTGATTTTGCTATTCCGCAGAAGTATGCATTTCTTGTTAAAATTGGTGATGAAATAGTTTTTAGATTAAGCGGAAGCGATTATCAGTATAAAGCAAAAATATATGCAATTGAACCAAAGATTGATCCATCTACCAGAACATTAAAGCTTCGTGCCATTTGTACATCTATTTACAAGAATTTATTCCCGGGTGCCTTTGCAAATGTAGAAGTTAATCTTAAAGAAACTGATCAAGCAATTCTAATACCTACTGTGGCCGTTGTTCCCGAGTTGAAAGGACAATCTGTTTACTTATGCAAAAGCGGCACAGTCAGTTCTCAAAAAGTTGAAATTGGTTTACGCGAAGAAAACAAAGTTCAAATAATTTCAGGTTTAGCAGAAGGTGATACCGTTATTACTTCTGGTATTCTTCAAATAAGACCCGGTGTAAAAGTTAAAATAACAGAATTTAATTAATACAGATTTAATTCCTGATGAGTTTATCCTCCACAAGTATTCGAAGACCCGTACTCACGATAGTTATGTCTTTAACTATCGTTATTTTTGGAATAATAGGATATACTTACCTCGGTGTTAGAGAATTTCCTTCTGTTGATCCTCCCATAATTACTGTCTCAACAAATTATATAGGTGCAAATGCTGATGTTATTGAAAGCCAAATAACTGAACCTCTTGAAGAATCAATAAATGGAATTGCAGGCATTAGAACTTTAACATCTGTCAGCCGTGACGGAAGAAGCACTATTACTGTTGAGTTTGATATTGATGTGGACCTTGAAGCATGCTGCAAATGATGTTCGGGACCGAGTATCGCGAGCAATTAGCTTTTTACCACCTGATATAGATGTGCCCATCGTTGCAAAAGCTGATGCCGATGCTTTCCCCATAGTTTTTTTAGGAGTCCAAAGTAATACAAGGAATTTGCTTGAACTTTCCGAAATGGCAAACAATGTTTTTAAAGAAAGACTGCAAACAATTCCTGGTGTTAGCAGCGTTCAGATTTGGGGAGAAAAAAAATATTCAATGCGTCTCTGGCTTGATCCGTGCTAAACTTGCTGCATTTGGTCTCTCTGCTGTTGATGTTCGTAATTCTTTGAATCGAGAAAATATAGAGCTACCTTCCGGACGAATAGAAGGTGACAATACAGAACTTTCAATCAGAACGGTAGGAAGACTAACTACAGAAGATGAGTTTAACGAGCTGATAGTAAAAGAAGACGATGGGGGAAACGTTCGGTTAAGAGATCTTGGATATGCTCAGCTCGGTGCTGAAAATGAAAGAACAATTCTCAAGTGGAACAACATACCAATGGTCGGGGTTGTACTGATTGCCCAGGCTGGTGCAAATAATATTGCAATAACCGATGAATTTTATAAAAGACTTGACCAGCTTAAAAGAAACTTACCATCAGATATCACTACCTTAATAGGTTTTGATGTTACAACTTATATTAAAGAATCCATAACTGAAGTTGAGCAAACTATTATTATTGCTTTTTTACTTGTTGTTCTCATTATATTTCTTTTCCTGAGAGACTGGCGTACCACGCTCATTCCTATTATTGCAATCCCAATTTCTCTTATCGGTGCTTTCTTTGTTATGTACATTGCAGATTTCACAATAAATGTTTTAACGCTTCTGGGAATAGTGCTTGCAATTGGTATTGTGGTAGATGATGCTATTGTTGTTTTAGAAAATATTTATACCAAGATTGAAGCGAAAATGGAACCGATGGAAGCAGCAAGAAAGGGTTCGGCGGAAATTTTCTTTGCAGTAGTTTCAACTACAGTTGCTCTTGCTTCAGTATTCATGCCGGTTATTTTTCTTCAAGGATTAACAGGAAGACTCTTCCGTGAGTTTGGGATTGTAATTGCTGGAAGTGTAATAATATCTTCATTCATTGCTCTTACATTAACTCCGATGTTAAGCTCACGAATATTGAAAAGAAGAGAGACACATAATTGGTTTTACAACATAACGGAACCTTTCTTTGTAAAAATTAATGCGACCTACAAACGTCATCTTACTTATTTTATGCAGCACAGATGGGTCACCTTTCCCGGAATTACTTTTACAATTTTTATAATCTGGATTTTATTCAGTAACATTCAATCTGAATTAGCACCTTTGGAGGATAGAAGTCGTCTTACCTTCTTTGTTGCTGCACCGGAAGGGGCAACTTTCGATTATATGGATAGATATATGGGGCAGCTTGTTGATGTGCTTGAGCAAGAAATTCCGGAAAGCGAAGGAAATTTTTCAGTTACTTCTCCTGGTTTTGGTGCTTCAAGTTCAGTCAATTCAGGTTTTGCTGGTTCTATTCTCAAGGAGCCCAATCAAAGAAAAAGAACTCAGCAGCAAATCGCTGATCAGATTACACCCTTAGTTGGTGCGCTCTCCGGTGCAAGAACATTTGTTACGCAGCAGCAAACTATTGGCGGTGGAAGGAGAGGCGGACTTCCGGTTCAGTTTGTAATACAGGCACCCAATTTTAAAAAGCTTGAAGAATTCCTACCGAAGTTTTTAAACGAAACGAGAAACTATCCAATCTTTACCATAGTCGATGTGAATTTAAAATTTAATAAACCGGAATTAAAACTGAGTATAGACAGACAGAAAGCCCGTTCATTGGGTGTTTCAACTGCTGATATCGCCCAGACGATCCAGGCAGCATTCAGTGGTCAGAGATTCGGATTTTTTATTAAAGATGGAAAGCAATACCAGGTGATAGGGCAGTTTGATAGAGAAAACCGGGATGCTCCAATAGATTTGAAATCTACTTATGTAAAAAATATTAAGGGAGAATTAATCCAACTTGATAATGTTATTTTCACCGAAGAGCAAAGCGCCCCACCTCAGCTTTACAGATTCAACAGGTATGTTTCTGCAACTGTTTCAGCCGGATTAGCGCCAGGAAAAACTCTTGGTGAAGGAATAGAAACGATGTATGAAATTGGAGATAAAGTTTTAGATGAAACTTTTGCCACTTCGCTTGATGGACCATCAAAAGATTTCCAGGAGAGCTCATCAAGTCTGTTGTTTGCATTCATTCTTGCTTTAGGATTGATTTACCTCGTACTTGCTGCTCAGTTTGAAAGCTTCAGAGATCCATTTATTATTTTGTTTACTGTTCCGCTTGCATTAGCTGGTGCTTTAATTTCCATTTGGTACTTTAACCAAACGCTTAACATTTTCAGTCAGATTGGAATTATTATGCTGATTGGATTGGTGACTAAAAATGGAATTCTAATTGTAGAATTTGCAAATCAAAGAAAAGCAACGGGAATTGAAAAAACCGAAGCAGTTATAAGTGCTGCAATTTCCCGATTAAGACCAATATTGATGACGAGCCTTTCGACTGTTCTTGGAATTCTACCGATTGCTTTGGCTCTTGGTGCAGGTTCTGAAAGCAGAGTTTCGATGGGTATTGCGGTAATCGGCGGACTTATCTTTTCTACTTTTCTTACTCTCTTTGTTGTTCCGGCAATGTATTCCTACCTGTCAAGAAAAACTGCTTCGGTTAGCAATGTAACTGAATAATGCATTTCTTCACTTTATCAGTGGGAGATTCTTATCTCAAAAAGTGTTAAATTTCAAAAAAATAAAAAGAAGTTTATATGCCAATCTGCATTTTTGAGGACGAACAATATCTCAATTTCGAACCGCTAATTTATTCACGACCGGTCTATGATTTAGTCTGTGGAATGACCACTCTGAAGGAAAAAATAATCCGTACTTTTCCTAAAGAGAAAATCGTTCTGATGTGCCGACCTAATCTTGAACCATTTGTTAAAGCAGAAAATCCAAAGTGTAAAGTAAACCAATTCGATGAAGCAGATTATTTATTTATCAATGGAAGAATTGTTGCTCCTTCAAATCTTAAAAATGTTTTAAAGTTGAAATCAAACGAAGAAAAAGTTTTTGTTTCAAAAGGAGTAGTTGTTGCAGCTAAGGTTTCAAAAAATAGAATCAAAGATTTATTATTAGATAAAGTTGAAATAATTGACATAAAAATTTTCAACAATCTTCCTTCAGTAGAAGTTGATGTTCAGGTTGCTAATTATTTATGGGATTTTGTTTATTTGAATGGAAAAGAAATTCAAAATGATTTTAAGATTTATACTAAGAGTAAATCTTCAACAAAAAAAAAATACACAGGAGTAAATTTTGTAAACCGGAAAAATATTTTCATCGGAAAAGATGTTGACATCAAACCGGGCGTTGTTCTGGATGCTTCAACTGGACCAATCTTCATTGAAAAGAAAGTAACAATATTCCCGAATGCAGTTATTCAGGGACCTTTTTACATCGGCGAATCATCAAAAATAAAAAGCTGTGCAACTATTTATCCGAATGTAAGCATTGGCAAAGTGTGCAAAGTTGGTGGCGAGGTTGAGGATACAATTATTCATCCATACACAAACAAACAGCACTCAGGCTTTCTTGGACATTCATATCTCGGTAGTTGGATAAACATTGGTGCAGATACAAACAACAGCGATCTTCAAAATAATTACGGCTCAATTAAAGTTCAGGTAAACGGAAGACACATTGATTCAGGAAAGCAGTTCATTGGACTGATGATGGGAGATCATTCAAAGACAGCAATCAACACAATGTTCAACACGGGAACAGTCGTAGGTTTTTCGAGCAATGTTTATGGTGCAGGATTTCCTCCAAAATATATTCCTTCATTCGGATGGGGCGGAAACGAATCGATGAAAGAATATAAACTTGCAAAAGCTATTGAAACAGCAAAAGCAGTATTTGCACGAAGAAATAAATATTTTGAAAAAGAAGATGAAGAAATGTTTGAAACTATTTTTAATTTAACAAAAGAAGACAGAAGTAAAAGAGGTTATTAGTGGATCAGGAAACGAAGAATACAGACATAAAAGTTGAATCTCATTCTATAGTAAACTTATATACCGGCGTTCGGGGTCTAGCAATTAAAATACTTAATAGAATTGACAGGACCGATGCATATCTTGAAAGAATGCTCGATAATGAAATGAAAAGCACAGAAATGAGCGGACCAGATAAAGCCTTGCTATACGAAATAGTTCACGGTGTTGTAAGATGGCAGGGCAGACTTGACTGGATATTAAATGGTTTTTATAAAGGAACATTTTCTAAAGCCATTCCAAATTTGAAGAACGCTCTTCGTGTAGCACTTTATCAGGTCTTATTTTTAGACCGGGTCCCTGATTATGCCGCAGTTAATGAAGTGGTTGAATTTGTGAAGAAACTTCAGGGACAGAAACCTGCTGACTTGGTAAATGCTGTCCTCAGGAATATTATCAGAAATAAAAATTCAATAAGGTATCCCGATCCTGATGAAGATACAGTTGGTTACTTAGCTGCTTATTATTCTCATCCCTCTTGGATGGTTAAAAGATACCTCGCAAGATTTGGTAGAGAGGATACCGAAAAACTTTTAATAGTGAATAATGAAAAACCTTATCTAACTCTTAGAATAAATGCACTCAAAACAAAACCAGATGAATTTAAATCTCTGCTTGAAAGTGTTGGATTGAAATATCATCAGGGTACATATCTCCCGGAGTTTTTTAAACTACAAAACCTTACGAACATCACTGCTTGGGAATATTTTGCTAAAGGATATTTTAATATTCAGGACGAAAGTGCAGGACTTGCATGCAGATTGCTTGATGTTCACGAAGGACAACGTGTCCTTGATATGTGTGCGGCTCCCGGCGGGAAGACAGCATATATTGCAGCACTGATGCATTCAAGGGGAGAAGTAGTAGCGATTGATCGTTTTGAAAGCCGTCTTAAAATATTACAAAAAAATATGACAAGACTTAATGTTGATTGTGTAAGAGCAGCAGAGGCTGATGCTCTCGAGTATAAAAATTTACCTTTTGACAGAGTGCTTGTTGATGTTCCTTGTTCGGGAAGCGGAACTCTTTCTAAAAAGCCCGACATCAAATGGAAAAAAGATTTATTCGATATCCGAAACCTGAATACTTTACAGTCAAAGTTATTAGATAAAGCAGCTTCATTGGTGAAAGTGGATGGAATTATTGTTTATAGTACCTGCTCAATTGAGCCGGAAGAAAATTATGAAATAGTTAAAAAGTTTCTGGAAGAAAATCCAAACTTTAAATTTGAAAGTGCAAAAGGAAAGTTCCCCGATGAAATAATTGATGAAGACGGATGTATTCAGACTTTGCCGCATATCCATAAAACAGATGGAGCATTTGCAGCAAGGCTTGTGAGAATTTCTTAAACTATTTTTGAAATTTTTATTAATCTTAAAAATTAACTCTAATGCTTGACAGATTTGCCGAACAACTAAGAAAAGCCAGGCTGAAAAAAGGAGCAACACTCCAGCAAATCGCCGCCAAAACTCGCATCGATATTAAATTTCTTGAGGCTTTAGATAACGGAAACTTTGGTTTTCTTCCTGATTTGTATGTGAAGGCATTTATTAAGCAATATGCTAATGCTGTAGACCTTGATGAAAAGGAAACCATAAAAAAATATGAAGATGCTTTAGCGGGAAAATATATTGAAGAAGATGAACCAAAATCACTTCTTGAGCAAAAGATTGAAATAAGCAATACTCAACAGCAAACAGAAGCTGAAAAACAAACGCCTATCTTTGATGGAACTACATCTACTCCTAAGCCGGAAGTAAAGAATGACGATATAATTAAAAAAATTAGAGTTTTAATTTATGCAGCAGGATTTATTCTGGTGGGCGTTGTAGTATTTTTCGCTTTTTTCAACAGAAGCTCTACTATTATTGTTGAAGAGATACCTTATGATAAAGTTCTTGAAGAAACACAGGATCGCTATCAGGTTAAGGAAAAAATAATTGACTCTTCAGCCATAGCATTTAATTCTGATACTCTTACTCTTCAATTTGTCAATGCTGATTCTCTGGATTCAGCATGGGTGATGGTAATCTCTGATGATTTAAAGAAAGAAGATTTTCTACTATATCCAAAAATTGCAAAGACAATGATAGCATTCGATAATTTTAAATTTACGCTGGGCAATTCAGGAGTAATTGTTTTAAAGTTAGATAAAGAAGTTCTGAACTTTGAGGGGAAAAGAGGATCGGTTAGACATTACGAGGTAACTAGAAATGGTATTCAAAGATTGAACTCTCCTCCGGTATTAACGCCACAATAAAATGCCATCTGCTATCGAAAAAAAAATTGAAGCACTTCGTGAACAAATCAGGAAACACGATTACAAATACTATGTTCTTGCACAACCGGTTATTAGCGATCGGGAATACGATAAACTCATAAAAGAATTAGAAGCTCTTGAATCTGAACATCCCGAATTAATCACACCTGACTCACCAACCCAAAGAGTTGGAAGCGATCTCACAAAAGACTTTAAACCTGTTGAGCATAAAATTCCGATGCTCAGTCTTTCAAATACTTATTCTGAAGAAGAGTTATTTGATTTTGACAGAAGAGTAAGAGATGGTTTGCCCGAAGGGGAAAAGGTTGAATATTTAGTCGAACTGAAAATTGATGGTGCTTCTGTAAGTATAAATTATGTAAATGGAGTATTTGAAAACTGCCGCTACTCGTGGTGATGGTAACAGCAGGTGAAGAAATAACTAATAATGTTAGGACAATAAAATCCGTTCCGCTGAAAGTAAAAAAAGATTCTTCAATTCAGTATAAGCTGAATGATTTTGAGGTACGTGGTGAGATATTTATGAATATAAAAGCTTTTGAAAAGTTGAACAAGGATAGGGAAAAAATCGGTGAGAAAAATTTTGCAAATCCAAGAAACTCTACGGCAGGCACATTAAAATTACAGGATCCAAAGATTGTTGCTCGGAGACCGTTGAATACATTTTTATATACTCTTATTAGTCCCGGAGATAAACTTAAATCTCAGGAAGAAAACTTGATGATGCTAAGTAAGCTCGGCTTTAAAGTTAACCAGCACTATAAAAAATGTAAGAGCATTGACGGAAGTTATTCAGGTATGTCAGAAATTTGAAAAGCTTCGCGATGAACTCGAGTATGAAATCGATGGAGCGGTGATTAAAGTAAACTCACTAGAGCAGCAGAATAAGCTTGGCAGCATTGCAAAGGCTCCTCGCTGGGCTGTTGCGTTTAAGTTTAAATCCAAACAAACAACAACAAAAATAAAAGATATTACCTGGCAAGTTGGACGAACGGGTGCGGTAACACCTGTGGCTGAACTCGAACCAAAATTTCTTGCTGGTTCAACAATAAGCAGAGCAACACTTCATAATTTTGATGAGATAGAAAGAAAAGATATTCGTGTTGGTGACACTGTGATTATCGAAAAGGGTGGAGATGTAATCCCCAAAGTTGTTGAAGTTGTGTTGAATGAAAGACCGTCGAACAGCAAAAAAACGAAATCCCCGGAAAAGTGTCCGGCATGTCGTTCAAAACTATTTCAACTGGAAGGCGAAGTTGCCTATTACTGTGAAAACACTGAATGTCCTGAGCAGGTAAAAGGAAGGCTGGAACATTTTGCTTCACGTGGCGCAATGGATATTGAAGGACTTGGCGAATCGTTGATTGATTTGTTTGTTGATAAAGGTTTTCTTAAAACTTACGCAGATATTTACAGGCTCAAATTTATAAAAGATGAGCTGGTTGTAATGGAAAGATTTGGTGAGAAAAGTGTGACTAATCTTTTGAATGCCATAGAAAAAAGTAAAGATAAACCTTTCGACAAAGTGTTGTTTGCACTTGGAATCCGGTATGTTGGAGCAGGTGCTGCAAGAAAGCTAGCGGCTCATTTTAAGTCACTCGAAGCACTAATGTCAGCGAAAGAAGAAGAAATAACAGAAGTTCACGAAATAGGTAAAAGTATAAGTAAAAGCGTGATCAATTTTTTTAGTGATACACATAACAAAAAAATCATTCGGGAATTGAAAAAGGCCGGTTTAAAGTTTAGTTTTACTGATGTCAAAACCGCATTTGTGAGCGATAACTTTTTCAAGGGCAAAAGCTTTGTGCTTACAGGAACTTTATCCTCCTTTACACGTGAAGAAGCAGAGGAAAAAATTATCAGCCTCGGTGGAAAAGTCACTTCCAGCGTTAGTAAAAAAACTGATTATGTTTTAGCTGGAGAAAAAGCCGGATCTAAACTTGATAAAGCAAAAAAACTCGGAATTAAAATTATTGATGAAATTGAATTTCAAAAGAAAATTAATGAAGCAGAAATGAAATGATTGCGACATTAAAACAGAGTGCTGCACGATTCATAGTCAAGAATAGAATTCACGGATCAGAATTCAGCCAGAGAAATTTTTCTTCCATATTTGCTAAGACATATTCATTTCTGATTCTTATGCCCGCAAACGAAGCAGATTTCAAATTTGTTTTTCCAATACTTGATTATTTAAGAGAGCAAAGAAAAAATATTGTTGTTATGACTTATGATTTTAGGGTCAGTCTGCTTCAACCCTATTTTAAGACTAATGCTATTGAACACGGACTAAAAGATGAAACGAAACTTAGTCTTCCCTCTAAAAAATTATTAGAGAAATTGTCAAGTTTACGCTTCGATGTAATAATTAATGCCAACAGGGAGGAAAATCTTTTTTACAGTTACATCTCAAAGTCCCTTGGCACAGGGGTTAAAATCGGTTTTGTCCGCTCCGATTCAGATAACTATTTTAACTTTCAGGTTATTAACAAACAGAATGATCCAGAAACTTCTTACAAGAATTTATTAGAATGTCTAAAAATGTTTCAAGGACTTTAAAATGAATTTTGAAGTAAAGAAAGATGGCGATATCACTATCTTCAAATTAAATGAAGCCAGACTTGATACCAATATCTCAGGTTTGCTCAAAGGTGAGTTTACAATGCTTCTTAAAGTTGAAGGCGCAAAAAAGTTTATTCTTGATTTGTCTGCTGTTGAAAGCTGCGATAGTTCTGGCTTGAGTGCAATACTTGTAGCTAACAGAATCACTGAATTCGACTGACGGACAGATGAGAATTGCATCACCCTCGGAAAAAGTTTATGCTTTAATTAAGATAACACAGCTTGATAGTTTTCTTCCGGTTTGTAGAACTGTTGAGGAAGCTTATAATGAACTTGAAAAAAATTGAGTTGAAATACTTTTTGACTAGGATCTACAACCTTTGTTACTAATTAATTCCTTCACACAATTCATTTAAATAATCGGATGCCTCTGGATGACCCGATCTCAAACGCTTTCTTTAAATCTGCACAACCACCTTCTTTGTCATTTTGCTTATGTCTCAGAAGTCCCCTCTCGAGATATGCTGATCCGTATGTCGGTTTTTTTTGTATCGCTAGTGAAAAGTTTTTAATGGCTTCTTCAGCTTAATTCTTTCTCCTTAAGATAAATTCCTAAATCATAATAGGCTTCTGAAGAATTGCTTTCCAAATTTATGTAGCCTTTAAGATTGAGGATTGCATTATCAAGATCACGCATATTGTAATAAGCAAGTGCACGATAATAAAAAGCGTTTGGTCCTTTCATCTTTAAATTAATAGCCTCTGTAAAATCGCTGACAGCGCTTTCATAATTTTTAAGCTTTAACTTGGTTAGTCCTCTGCAGTAAAATCCTATTGCATCATTGTGCATTGAATTCAGTTGCGAGACTGAACTCTTCAAGTGAAACCATAAAATCCTGGTTTATAAAATTCTGCACACCTTTTCTGATTGAATGCTGCACTTTAGTATTGTCGATATCTATGTGGGTTTCAAATCTGGAGAGTTCATTTTTAATTTCTTTTGAAGGAAATATTGGTTTGGCTTTTGAAATAACTTCTTCAACTACTTTTTCTTTTAATTTTATTTCTATCTTTTTCTCCTCTTCTTTCTTTTCCTCTTCCTTTCCCTCTTTTTCTTCCTTGGTCTCTTTTTCAACCATCTTTTCCAGTTCTTTTCTTTCCTTTAAGGATAGTTTTGGGTTGAATTCTTTATTTCCTCTTTTGAAGAAAAGTATCAAACTGTAAATAACAAAAATTAATGCTAGTATTCCGAGTATGTATATCATATGAACTTCTCAGTTATTGATAAAAGTAATACCAAAAAGTAATTACATAAATAAAGCAATACAAATTTAGATAAAATTCCATATTTTTTCATTAACAAATGCTTTTTTATTCGTTTGTTCAATAATAGTCTACTTGATATGTTAACATTTATTTCATCCTGCCGGGGATATTATTGAATAATTTTCATTTTATACTATGACTGCATCAGAATTACAAAGAAATAAAGTACTCAAAAACATTAAACTCATTGTCACCGATATCGACGGAACACTTCTGAATGATAATGGTGAGTTAGGTTCTGAAAGTAAGAAACTTGTTAAGGAGCTGATGAAACTAAATGTAATGGTTTCACTCGCAACAGGAAGGCTGCATTCCGCAGTAACAGAAATAGCAAAAGAACTTTCCTTGAACGGATATATAATTTCTCTTGACGGAGCTTTGATTAAAAATTATATCAGTGATAAAACTATTTATGAATCGTATTTAAAAACTAGTCAGGTTAAAAAAGCAATTACTCTTTCTGAAAAAAATCTTGTAAATATTGTTCTGTGCCACGCTTCAGCTATTTATTACACTGAAAATAATTCGGTGATTCCATCTTTGCTGAGTAAATACGGTGCATCTTATAATCAAGTTGATTCTTACCAGGACTATATTTCCGGAACACTCGAAATAGTTTGTTCAAGTGATATTAAAGACTCTATTAAGCAAATGGAGGAAAAATTCGACTTTCCGTATTCATTGGGATGCAACACTTCGTATTTTCGCAGTAAGAAAAATGAAAATATTTTTTATCTTGAGATAAGAAAGGCTGGAAGTTCAAAAGGTAAGGCAGTAGCAAGGATATTAAAGCATTTATCGATTAAACCAACACAGACAGCAGTAATCGGTGATTGGTATAACGATATAACAATGTTTCAGACAAAAGCTGTTAAGGTTGCTATGGCTAATGCAATACCGGAATTGTTAAACGTTGCTGACATTGTAACAGCTAAATCGAACAAAGAAGATGGTATTGCTG
The DNA here is from genome assembly GCA_963768365.1 of uncultured Ignavibacteriaceae bacterium. Classification (GTDB taxonomy): domain Bacteria; phylum Bacteroidota; class Ignavibacteria; order Ignavibacteriales; family Ignavibacteriaceae; genus IGN2. The sequence continues at coordinate 63,441 of CAVYHS010000012.1, forward strand.
AATTTTTTGAAATGGTTTTAAAATCAAAGAGAGAATAAAATGGATAAAGATGAAAATAAAAAACCCGGCAAAGGAATGTTTACAAAAATAATTATGGGTTTCGTTACAATTCTGTTGATCGTGTTTATGTTTCCTAAAGGCGAGTCAATTGAATTTGAAGTTTCAGAAGGATCCGTCTGGTTATATGATGATTTAATTGCTCCTTTTAGCTTTCCTATAATGAAAAGTGAAGAATTATATCGCGCAGAAGTTGAAGCCGCTAAAAGAACAGTATATCCTGTCTTTCTTGACGAAATTACAAACAAACAAAAAAGTATTGAGTCATTAACGAACTATAATACATATTTAGTGCAGGTTTTAGATGAAAGTATTGAAACAGAGTCGAGTTCAATTGCAAATCCCACATTTTTAACTACTCCCTCATTTTTAAGTCTGCAGAATCTTCGCATTCGCGAGAGAAATCTGATACAATCCTGGAGTATCATTAAAGAATTTCTTTAATTCTGCTGCTGCAGCACTCAGATCAGTTTATACAAGCGGAGTTCTTAGTATTGAATCAGGTGTGAAGTGCGAGACACAATTGCAGTCAGGAAAGGTAATTTTGATACCGTAGAACCAATTAACAAAAATCTATTTTATGATCAGGCTAAAAATCAAATTGTTGATTGGACAAATAAATCTAATTTCTCAGAAGAACTTAAGACAGCACTTTCAGAATATACTCTTCACTTTCTTATTGCCGACACTTGTTTACAGCACTGAACTTACTGAAGAAGAAACTACGCAGGCACAAAACAATGTTTCCAGATACACAGGAATTGTAAATGAGAATGAAAGAATAATTGCCAGGCACGACAGAATAACAAAAGACATTAAATTAAAAATAGAATCCTACAAAGAATCAAAAGGAGAACTGATTGGGCAGTGGCGCGATGATACTTCAGTCAGTTGGCAAATTTTTTCATATAGGATTAATATTGTCGCTGCTTGTTACTTATCTCTATTTATTCAGGAAAGGAATATTTTTTGACAACCAGAAACTACTGATGTTCGTTATAATAATTCTGTTTGTTTCGTTCGTTACATTTTTGATCAACCAGGTTCGGGTGCAAGCACCACTTCAGTATCTTATTTTCATTCCTGCAGCATCAATGCTCTTTACAATAATGTTTGATTCAAGGATTGGATTTTACTCCACTGTAATAATGGCACTTATAACCGGTGCTCTCAGGGGGAACGATTATACATTTATGGCAATGAATTTAGTTGCTGGAGGAATTGCTGTTTACTCGGTTCGTGATATAAAAAACCGTTCGCAAATTTTCAGATCATTTCTATTTATACTTATCGGCTATATTCTTTCAATTTTTGCTTTTGGTTTTGAAAGGTTTGCACCCGCTGAATAACCTGCTTGTTGAATCTGCTTTTGCAACTACAAATGCACTCATAAGTCCGGTTCTTACTTACGGACTATTAATTTTCTTTGAGAGAAGTTTTCAAAGTAACAACAGACTTAACTTTACTTGAGCTTTCTAATTTTGACAGACCTTTATTAAAAGAACTTGCGAGAAAAGCTCCCGGAACATTCAACCATTCGATGACAATGGGAACAATGGCTGAAGCGGCTGCCGAAAAAATCGGAGCCAATCCATTGCTTGCAAGAATCGGTGCCTATTATCACGATGTTGGAAAAACAATTTCACCTCAGAATTTTGTTGAGAACCAGTTGAATAATCAAAATGTTCACGAAAATCTCACACCTGAGGAAAGTGTTGGTATGATTGTTCAGCACGTGAAAGGAAGGAATTGAACTTGCAAAAGAGCACAAGACTGCCGCAGGAGATTGTAGATTTCATCCCGATGCATCACGGCAAAATGGCTATTACAGTATTTTTATGAAAGGGCAAAGAAACTTTACGGTGAAGAAAAAGTTAATATCGATAATTTCAGGTATCCCGGACCAAAGCCGAACACAAAAGAAACGGCAATAGTAATGATTGCAGATGGTTGTGAGTCTGCTGTAAGGTCAATTGATAATCCTGATCCAGATAAAGTTAAAAACATTATCGACAGTATTTTCAAATCTCGAATTGATGACAAGCAGCTTGAAGAGTCACCATTGAACTTCAAAGATATTAAGGTTATGAAAGAAGAATTCCTTAACATACTTCTTGGGCAGCATCATAAGAGAATTAAATATCCGAAACAGGAAGAAGTTGAAAAAGGAATTCAGCAAGAAAATAAATAATGGAAATTTTTATCAGGGAATATCTTGCCATGCTGAAGCTGGAAAGAAATCTTTCTGAAAATACAATAGCTTCATACAAAAATGATCTTATCCTCACTTCCTTAACTTTCTTGAGAGATTCCGGAATTGAAGATCCGTCAAACATTAATCCAAAGCTGTTAAATGATTTTTTTGGATTGCTGACTAAACTTGGATTAAGCAGCAGGTCTGCTGCAAGATATTATTCTTCAGTGAAAGGATTTTTCGGTTACCTTTTTTCAAGCGGCTTACATTGAAATCAATCCAATGGAAAAAATATCCGCACCGAAAGTGAGCAAAGGTTTGCCAAATGTTCTGAATATAAATGAAATTGAAGGCATACTTTCCCAGCCGGATACGAGCAAAAAACTTGGGTTGAGAGATAAAGCTTTGCTAGAAACTTTTTATGCCTGCGGACTTCGTGTTTCCGAGCTGATCAATCTTAAAATATCAGATATGTTTTTAGATGAGGAGATGATAAGAGTTTTTGGTAAAGGTTCAAAAGAAAGATTTGTACCAATTGGTTCGTCAGCAATTAAATGGATTGAAGAGTATCTTAAAAACAGCAGACCGTTGCTTGAGAAGAAAGCAAAAAGTCAGCACGTTTTGTTTTTAAATAGCAGGGGAACAAAACTTATCACGAATGGGCGTCTGGAAAATCGTGAACAAATACGCATAAGCTTGCAGGAATAAAAAAAGAAGTTCATCCGCATACATTCAGACATTCATTTGCAACGCATCTTCTTGAAGGAGGTGCAGATCTCCGTGCTGTGCAGGAAATGCTTGGACACGTGGATATTTCCACAACACAGATTTATACTCACATTGATAGAGACTATATCAAGCAGGTTCACAGGGATTATCACCCGAGAGGATGAATTTCAAAACCAACTGTATTTAACCTTTAATTCGACAAATCGACACATTATCAGGCACTTTTATTATCTTTAAAACACTCAATCTTAAAATTGAGTTAAAGCCAAATGACAATCATATCATCTTAAAATAATATCAGTATTTCTCTTCTTCATGCTCTTTGCAGCTTGTAATGATTCAGGTAAAAATGAAAAGCAAAACGGGATAGATGAAATTAAAGATACTTTATCTATCAAAAATAAAAAATTCATTTTCTGTTTCTGACTGAATGGTTTGACAAGGTTGGAGTTTACAAATATGATATTTCTAAGAAAAAATATTCGCCGGTGTGGTGGCATCCGAGAGAAAATGTTGTTATGCTTGTTTACAAACCTGGCAGGCATCCATCATATTTTCTGACTTCTGATAAAATCGGAACAAGAGGAAACTTCCCAGCTTTCAACGATCTTAAACTTTTCATAATATCTCAAGATTTATCAGAGACAAAGCAGATAGATAATATCGGCGATGGAATTCAATTCACAGCCCGATGGAATGACGATGAGAATCTGGAATTAATTTATACCGCAGATTGACATATCCATAGCATCATATGTTAATCAGTATACAAGAGTGTATGATCATTATGGAAAACTTTATGACAGTGACATCAAAACATATGATATTCAAAAAAGCGGATTTCCTGAATTATTCTCGCCAAGAAATTCAACAATTTCTCCTACAGGTAAATTCGGTGTTTCGATCAGATCTGATTCGTTATTTCTGAAAACTGCTAGCACTGATACACTTAAGTTTGTTACAGTTTTGAAGCACAATCTGAATAAGTTAAAATGGAGTGATGATGAGGAATTCTTTTCATTTCAACTTTAGATTTGAATAACGAGACAGTTAAAACCAAAAATCCTGAAACCTCCGAATTATTTATATATTCAATTACAGCAGATTCATTAATTGGATGTATTTGGCGGGGCAGGCTTAAAGAATTTTTTTACTTTGGACGATTTGCTGATTTTTGATGATGGTTTTGGAAAAATTCTGTAATAAATATCTTGACAGTTTAAGTCAGAAAAAAATAGTTGATGCATATTAAACCGAAGAGATGGATGCGGTCTTGGTTTTCATTCCGCAACTATAACATAAATAGATGAACACATATAAAAGAATATTAAACTATGTATTTCCATACTGGAAACGACTAATTCTGATTTTTATTCTTTCAGTATTTTATGCTGTGTTAAATGGTCTTTCAATTTATCTCATCATTCCTCTTCTTGACACTCTTTTCCAGGAAGGGAAAGCTACTCAAACCAGCACAACTCAACAGATAGAAAAAACATCTTCATTGCTTCCCGACTTTATTAATAATATAAAAGAATCTGTTAGCGACTGGTTTACAAGTTTTGTTTATACCGGAGACAAAATAGATATCCTTATGAAAATTTGTCTTATCATTCTCATCGTGTTTTTCCTGAAGAATCTTGTTCGGTTATTTACAATCAAACTTAATGTCGTACGTAGAATATGCATCAATGAACGATTTGAGAGATGCAGCATATAAACACCTTCATAGGTTACCAATCGGTTACTTTAAAAAAGAAAAAGTTGGTGATTTGATTTCGCGATTTACAAATGATGTAAACAGAATTCAGGACAGCATCTCAGCAACATTCAGCAATCTTATTAAAGAACCTCTTACAATTATTAGTTTTTCTCATCATTGCATTAAGCATTAGCTGGCAGCTCACACTTTTTGCGCTTATTATTTTGCCTTTATCTATGCTTGCTATTTTATGGATAGGATTAAAAGTACGAAAACAAAGTTCAGTCGTTCAGAAAAAAATGGCGGATATAACAAGCGTTCTTCAGGAAACAATATCCGGAGTAAAGGTTGTTAAAGCTTTCGGAATGGAAGAGTATGAGAATAAAAAATTTCTTACTGAGACCAGAAGTTTTCTTAAAGAAATTGTGAGGATAGTAAAAATCAGGAATGCAACTTCTCCATTAACTGAAATGATAAGCATTCTCGTTGGAGCAATTATTATTTATTACGGCGGTACGCTTGTTCTGCAAAGCGCGACAATAACTGCAAGTTTGTTTATGGGGTTTTTACTTGCAATCCTGCAGATGATGAGACCAATAAAGGATTTAAGTACAGTCAACACAAAAATTCAGGAAGCAAGCGCGGCTGCTGATAGAATTTTCGAAATACTTGATACTGTGCCTGACATAATTGATTCAGTAAATGCAAAAACACTTTCAGCATTCAATAATAGCATGAACTTTAAGGATATTTGTTTCAAGTATGAAGATTCTGAAGAACGTGTGCTCGACAAAATCAATTTTGAAGTTAGAAAGGGAGATATTCTCGCGCTCGTTGGACCAAGTGGGGGCGGCAAATCAACTCTTGTTGATCTCATTCCAAGATTCTATGATCCGACAAGTGGAAGTATTTTTATTGATGATGAAGACATTCGTAATTACTCCGTAGATTCTTTGCGTAGCAAAATGGGAATAGTTACGCAGGAGACTTTTCTGTTTAACACCTCAATCAAAGATAATATTGCATACGGTCTGGATAATTGTCATATCGAAAAAGTTATTGAAGCAGCAAAAGCAGCAAATGCACACGAGTTTATCACTCAAACACCGAAAGGATATGATACAGTTATTGGTGAAAGAGGTGTTAAATTATCCGGCGGTCAAAGACAACGTTTAACAATCGCACGAGCAATTTTGAAAAATCCTGATATAATGATTTTTGATGAAGCAACTTCCGCACTGGATAATGAATCAGAAATACTCGTTCAGGAAGCGATTGAACGAATGATGAAGAACAGAACCACATTTGTTATTGCTCACAGGTTGAGCACAATAAGAAATGCTTCGCGGATTCTTGTGATTAGAAAAAGGCAGGATTGTTCAATCTGGAACTCATCAAGAGCTAATGTTAGTTGAAGATGGACTCTACAAAAAATTTTATGAAATGCAGTTTAGAGATTAATAGAAGGATTTATTCTAAACTGGAAAAACATTTGGAAAGAAATAGTTATCAATGAACGCCGAAAAACTTGAGCAAATTATAAGAATCGGAATACTGATTCTTGCCGGCAGCTTAATATTTTCACTGTTCATTGCTCAGGCTGTCGTAATTCTGCTCGTGATTTTATGGTTGATCAAACTTATTGTTTATAAAAAAGTCAATCTAAAAAATAATCCTTTCACTTATCCTTTTATTGCTTTTATTATAGCAAGAATCATTTCTGTTTTTCTCTCAACTGATTTTTCACAAAGTGTTCAGATCCTTAATAAGGAAATATTTTTCTATCCCCTGTTTTTCATTGTTGTTGATATCTTTCCTGTGGAAGACAAAAAATATTTTAAATGGTTTTTTCTTAATTTTATGTTCAGCTGCTGTTATTGCAAGTATTTATGGTTCATCTTTAGTATTGTTTGGAATTTCAGAACGAGCAGAATCCACAACTTCTGGTTATTATACTCTTGGAACATTTTTAACTGTTGTTGCTGCTCTTTTATTGGTTATCGGAAGTGACAAATATTTCATCTCTTCAAAACTCTTGTGGGCTTTTTCATTAATTATTATAGTTGTAGGTATCTTATTTACTTTCAATAGAATTCATTGGGGAATAATTGCGTTGATAATTCTTTTGTTCGGTTTCATTCGTGAGAAGAAAATTATTTTTATTGTTTCTATTGTTGCAGCAATTATAATAATCTCCGTCCCGATGTTCAGAGAAAGATTATTCCAAATTTTATTTTTTTCAAGCAATTTATCTGACAGAGATATTATTTGGAAAGGTGCCGGAATGATTTATTTAGAGCATCCAATTTTTGGTTTCGGTCCAATAACTTTTAGAGAAATATTCCCGCTTTTTGAAAATTTGACCGATAAATATGTATCAAGCTGGCATAGTGATTACCTGCAAGTTTATATTGGAGAGCGGATTAGTTGGACTTATTACTTTTTTGTGGCTTGGAGTTTCTGTTTTTTACATACGGAATTAAGATGCTATTAAAAAAATCTATTGATAATTTTAGTAAAGAATTAGCATTGGCAATGGTTTTAGCGATGACTTGTTTTTACATTACTGGTGTTGTTGGAACGTTTATTTTTAATCCGATATCTACATTACTATTTCAATTATTACTTGGAATTCTTGCAGTAAGTTATCGAAAAATGAAAATGATACGAAATAATCTAGTTATTCAAATATTTAAGTGTATTTTTTAATAAATTAAAAAATTATTTACACGGACTTATGAACTCAAACGACAAAAAAGAAATAGTAAAACAAATTAAAAAATTATCATCCGGCTTCAATCCTAAAGTGTAAAGAGCTGGCAGTTATTCTTGCTGCGGGACACGGAAAAAGAATTAAATCTCAGCGATCAAAAATGCTGCATACAATCTGGGGTGTTCCAACAGTTGAACGTGTGCATAATGCTTGCAGTCAAAGCGGTAAAAGGAATTAATTCTGTTGTAGTTGTTGGAATAAAAGCACTTGATGTATTAAATGTTCTTGGCAAAAAAACTAACACTTCTTACGCTTACCAGGAAGAGCAGCACGGAACGGGTCACGCTGTTCAGGTTGCACTAAAGAATATAAAAAACTTTCCCGATAATGGAATTGTTTATGTGCTTCCCGGCGATATGGGTTTGATTGATGCTGAAACACTGAAGAGTTTCAGAAAAAGTTTTATTGATTCGAAAGCGGATATGATTGTGTTAACAGGAATATTTAACGGGGACCCATAAAGAAAACAATTATGGCCGAATACTCAGGGTACAAGAATTTGATACAAGAGGAACAAGGTCACTTGGGGATAAAGGAAAAGTGATTGAAATTCTTGAGCACAAAGACATACTCGCTTTCCCCGCTGATAAATCCTACCTTGCCGAATACAAAGGCAGTAATTATTCGTTCACAAAAGATGAGCTAATAAACAACAACGAATACAATTCCGGAGTATTTGCATTCCGTTACAACAAGTTGAAAGAGCTAATTGGACAGCTTAAAAGCGATAACGTACAGAAAGAAATATATCTGACTGATCTCATTTCTTTATTTAATGAAAAGAATTACTCAGTTGTTGCTGTTAGTCCTGCAAAGAATTATGTTGTTATGGGTTTCAACAACAAGTCAGTGTTGAAGGAGATGGAGGCAATTGCCCGGAAAAATGTTTACGAAAAGCTGAAAGATATTATTGAAATTGAAGACCCGGACGATTTCTTCATCCATGAAAAAGTTGTTGAAGATATTTTAAAGATGGATAAAAAACATTCTGTTCTTGATATTTCTATTGGCAGAGGTGTCCATATAGGCAAAGATGTAAAACTGAATCTCAATCTTAAACTTGAAAAAAATATTTTTATTGACGGACACGTTGTCTTTGGAAAAAATGTTTCAGTTAGCCTGAACGTGCATCTTTCCTGCTATCCTGGACAAACGTTGACGATTGGAAACGATGTACAAATTCTCTGGGGAGATATTATTAAAGGCAATATTGTAATAGGTGATGGTTCGCGGATTGAATCCAGTGTTAATATGACTGGCAGCGATGAGTTCCCTTTACGGGTTGGAAAAAACGTTTTGATAAAAGGCACCTCTTACATTTTTGGTTCTAGGATTGCAGACAATCTTTATATAGAGCACAGTATACTTGTGAAGAAGAAAGTGCGTGCAGTAAAAGATAAAAAAGGTAAGATAAAGCCAGTAAGGTATTTTGTGCCTGAGAATGAAGGAGATAGTTTAATTCAAAATTTATAATTAAAAAAGCTCTTCATTTGAAGAGCTTTTCTTTTAGCAAAATATTTTTTCGTGAATTACTTGGTTGCAGGTTTAACAGATTGTAAGTTGTTCAGATGCCTAGTTAAACCAGCTTTCTTTCTGGAAGCGGTATTCTTTTTAATGAGACCTTTTGTTGTTCCTTTGTCAAGTACGCTTACTGCTTCTTTGTATAGTTTTTCTGCTTCTTCTTTATTTTTGTAGCCAATAACTTTTTTAACGACTGGATTTTATACGTGTCGCACCTTGCTGGTTAACCACTCTTTTTCTTTCGTTGGTTCTTATTCTCTTCTTTGCCGATTTATGAGTTGCCATTAAGTCTAAATCCTTTACTTTTTATCTAAAAATGAGTGCCAAATATAGGCTATATGGGGTTTGAAATCAACCTGCGCAGGAGTAACTTTTGCGTGCAAATTCAAGCGATTTACTAGAATTGTCATCATGATTCCGCTTCAGCGAGAGAAGTGATCTCAAACAAACTAAAAGAGATAGCTTCGTTTCCCGACAAGTCGGGTTCCCTGCCTACCGCAGGCAGGCTCGCAATGACGACGTACTAAACAATGCTCAAAATTAACGAAATATATCACTCAATCCAGGGCGAAAGCACCACCGCAGGAAAGCCTTGTGTTTTTGTACGGCTGACTTACTGCAATCTCCGCTGCACTTATTGCGATACCGAATATGCTTTTTATGATGGAAAAGGATTTTTCGGTTCAGCAGGTAATTGATGAAGTAGAAAAATACAATTGCAAGCTTGTTGAAGATTACTGGTGGTGAACCTCTCGTGCAAATGGAAGAATGTCTTGATTTGATGAACAAGCTCTGCGATCTCGGTTACGAAGTTATGATTGAAACCGGCGGAAGTCTTTCAATAAAAGATATCGATCAGAGAGTGAAAATAATTATGGATTTGAAATGTCCATCAAGCGGAATGGAAAGGAAAAATCTTGTACGAGAATTTGAAATATCTTAAACCAACAGATGAACTTAAATTTGTAATCGGTAATCGTGAAGATTATGAATGGTCAATTGACATACTTAAAAAATATAATCTGCACGGGAAAATGTGAAATACTTTTCTCTGTTGTCTTTGGTGAACTTGAACCTGTTCAATTAGTCAACTGGATTTTAGAAGACAAGCTTGATGTAAGATTTCAACTACAGATGCATAAATACATCTGGCATCCGGAAACAAAAGGAGTATAGTATTATTTCTATCGAGTCATTCTGAATGGAGCGTAGCGAAATGAACCTGCCTGTCGGCAGACAGGGAATCTCTTCATCCATTTTGAGACTCTTCTCCCGCAGGGCGGGTTCAGAGTGACAAAATAATTTTTTCAATAAAGTAAAATTAACTAGACTATATAAAATGAAAATAGCAAAAGAATTCAGATGGGAAATGGGACACAGACTGCCCGAACATTTTGGCTTGTGCAAAAATATTCACGGACATTCGTACAAAATGCTCGTTGAATTTGAAGGTGAGCTTGACAAAAAGGGAATGATAATTGACTACTATGATGTTGAAAAGATAATCAATCCAATTATTGAAAAACTTGACCACGCATTTATGATTAATAAAGATGATAAACTAGTGCTCGAATTTTTAGAAAAGATGAATTCGAAAAAAGTTGTGGTAGGGTTTCAATCGACAGCAGAGAATATATGTCTTTATTTGCTGAACGAAATTAAGAAAGCTCACCTGCCGAAAAACATAAACGAAATCAAAGTCCGTGTGTATGAAACATCTCACGATTATGCTGAAGAAACTACTGAAATTAAAATGAGTAATTCTCAGGTTCGAACAAAACCAATAGGTAGAAACTAGATTTACATAAGGGGAAACAGAAGACAAAATTCCAAAACGATTCAGGGCAGGATAGTCCAACTATCAAAAACATACTGGAAAGACTTTTATGTTCTTCAAGGCTCTGGAAGAACCATACTGAGTCCATGCAATTGAGCAGGTTGCCCATCAGGATTGTCTTTAGAGAGAGTTTTGATGGAGAATGTCTGGATGATCAGCTTACTGCTATGATAAAAATCTGACATAATTATTTCACCATCTTTTCCAGTCTTAAAACTTCATCTCTCAGTGAAGCTGCTCTTTCAAACTCAAGATCCTTGGCAGCATTGCGCATTTGTTCTCTCAATTGTTCAATCAAATCTTCTTTTTGCTCTTTATTCATATACTTCAGAATAGGTTCAGCCACTTTTGCAAATCCGTAATCTTCTTTGTCATCTTTTTTCCTCACTTCGGCAAGAGAAGTCGAAGCAAGAATTTCCTCCACACTTTTATAAATTGTTGCAGGAATAATATTGTGCTCTTCGTTATACTTTTTCTGCAGTACCTTCTTCTACGGTTGGTTTCTCTAATTGTCTTTTGCATTGATTGAGTTATTACATCACCATACATAATTACTTTACCATTTACATTACGAGCAGTTCTGCCTGCAACCTGCATCAACGATCTTTCACTTCGGAGAAATCCTTCTTTATCCGCATCAATGATTGCAACAAGCGATACTTCGGGAAGATCAAGTCCTTCTCTCAACAGATTAACACCCACAAGAACATCAAATTCCCCTAATCGTAAATCCCGAAGTATTTCGACTCGTTCGAGCGAATCAATGTCACTGTGAATGTAACGAACCTTAATATTTATCTTATCAAGATAGTCTGCAAGATCCTCAGCCATTTTTTTGGTTAAAGTTGTAACCAGAATTCGCTCTTTTTTAATTACTCTTGTTCTTATTTCATCAATCAAATCATCAATCTGTCCTTTAATTGGTCGCACTTCAATTTCAGGATCAAGCAAACCGGTAGGACGAATAATTTGCTCAACGATTATTCCATTACTCATTTCTAGCTCATAATCAGCTGGTGTTGCACTGGCAAAGATCGTCTGGTTTAGCATTCCCATAAATTCTTCATACTTCATCGGTCTGTTATCAAGTGCAGAAGGAAGACGAAAACCATATTCAACTAAGGGTTCCTTTTCTGCTGCGATCTCCATTGTACATTCCTCTTACTTGTGGAATAGTTACGTGGGATTCATCAATGACCAGAAGGAAATCATCGGGGAAGTAATCAAATAAATTGAATGGACGTGAACCGGGTGCTCTTCCATCCATATGTCTTGAATAATTTTCAATTCCAGAACAATAGCCAATTTCTTTCATCATTTCGATATCAAACTTTGTTCTTTGTTCAAGACGCTGGGCTTCAAGATATTTTTCATCTTTTCGAAACACTTCTAAACTTTCGGCTAGTTCAAGTTCAATGTTATGAATAGCTTTCTGCATCTTATCGCGGTCGGTAACAAAATATTTTGCCGGATAAATTGGTGCAGATTCAACTTCACGAAGAACATTTCCTGTTAAAGAATCGATGATTGAAATTTTTTCAACATCTTCATCCCATAGTTCAATTCGAATTGCTTCCTCATTTTCGTATGCAGGAATAATTTCTATCACATCACCACGCGCACGAAATGTTCCTCTTCCAAATTCAGAATCGTTTCTTACAAAATGAATATCAATTAGATTTCGAAGGAATTTTTTTCGATTCAACTTTTCGCTTTTTTTAACAAATATAATTTGCTTTGCATATTCATCTGGCGCACCAATACCATAAATGCAACTTACACTTGCTATTACAATTACATCACTTCTTCCTTCAATCAGAGAAGTGGTTGCTTTCAGCCGAAGACGGTCAATTTCTTCATTAATTGAAAAATCTTTTTCGATATAAAGATCGCTTTTAACTACATAAGCCTCTGGTTGATAGTAATCATAATAGCTTATAAAAAATTCTACAGCGTTTTCAGGAAAGAAAGATTTGAACTCTGAATAAAGTTGTGCAGCAAGTGTTTTGTTGTGTGAGATTATGAGTGTCGGTTTATTTACCTGTTCAATTACATTTGAAATGGTAAATGTTTTTCCACTGCCTGTAACACCAAGTAAGGTTTGGAATTTATCTCCTGAATTAATTCCATTTACTAACTGCTTTATTGCTTCTGATTGATCACCGGCAGGTTTGTAATTTGAGACAAGCTTAAACTTATTCATAAATTAATCGAGCAGAACCTCGTGAGCATGAAATCCACTACCACTCAAATGGCCTCTTAATATTATTATCTGTGCATTTTCAAATCCCTCAGGAAGCATAAATGAACCCGAAACCTGAACGACTTTTCCATCTTTGTCTGAAGTAAAAAAGCTGACTTCACCACCCTGTTGCTCAATTCCTCTTTCAGATAAAAGTTGAACTCTTATTTCTTTTACTGCGCTGTTGTTCGGATCAAAAGTAGAATATGATCCTAAATCACTGCCTTTATCAAAGTAGAATTCATAGACCAAAAAGATAGCTGCGATAATCAATACTGGTAGAATAAGCTTTTGTAATATTTTCATATTTGTTTTTTTATTTGATTAAATTGCGGACAAATTTAAAGAAATTACAATCAACTATTCAATGCATTAGAGGTAACTGATGGAGCGATAAAAAGACCTGGATTATTATTTCTGCAGTATCCGGTTTTACTGCTGTAGCAATTGGTGCATTCGGTGCTCACGGGTTAAGGGAAAACCTCACTCTGCAAATGCTTGAAGTCTACAAAACAGGTGTGCTTTATCAATTCATTCACACTATTGTTCTTTTAATCCTATCTTTAACAAATTTCATCAAATCAAAAATCTCTTCAATATTTTTTCTTGCTGGGATTATATTGTTCTCATTCTCTCTCTACATTTACTCAATTTCGGGAAATCAATTTTTTGCGATGATTACTCCTGTTGGTGGAGTTTGTTTTCTGATAGGCTGGTTCTGGCTGATTGTTGAAGTGATCAGAAGAAAAGATAAGGCTTAATACTTACTTTATTGCCCTTAATTTAAAGTAGACTTCTTCTGGTGAGAAGATACCTGCAAAGAATCTTTCATAAATACACTGGTTCAAGATTTACAAAGAAATCCAGCCACTTTAACAAAGCAAAGTTTGAAGTATTAAATTTCTTTTCCAGAACTTCGAACTGAGCTTTTCCCTCATAATTAGTTCGGTGATTGAGTTTCCATTTTTCATAAAACTTAAGTTTTCGGTTTCCTAATGTATTCGTAATTATCAAATGTCCGAATTGAGAATGGAATTTTGTGGTCTGGTTCACCGAAATATTTTGTGTTTAAGAAGAAAGGAGCATAAACAATTAGAATTCCATTTGGTTTTAGTATCCGGTAAAGCTCGGTAATAGAATTATGAAAATTATTCAGGTGCTCAACACGTGTGAGGCATAAATTTCATCAAAATAATTTTCTTCGAAAGGGTAGGGGAAAGTATTAATATCGTGGATCCTGTTTCCGCCGTAATCAACAATATCGAGATTGATGTAGCCTTCTTTAATATCCTTACCGCAGCCGAGGTTTAGTTTATTCATTTTAATTGGTTCAAATTCTTTTATTCACTAACGTAAATTTAAGGATGGGGAATGATAATATGGAATAAAAAAACCCGATCTTAAAGGATCGGGCTGAATTGAAAACTTATTTTATTTAATTAACAATTGCTGTAGGATTATTGGTTTTACCGAGTGAAAGTTCCTCTATTTTTAGTCTTGCAACACCTTTTCTTAGCATTCCAAGTTCTATAGCTGCACCTTTTGACAGATCGAAATCTCGTCCCTTCAATGTAAGGACCCCTGTCATTAATCCTCACAATTACTGATCTTCCATTTTTTGGGTTTGTAACCTTTAATAATGTTCCAAAGCTCAACTGTTTATGAGCTGCTGTAAATGCCATTTGGTCATAAATTTCACCGTTTGCTGTCATTTTACCGTGAAACTTAGGTCCGTACCAGGAGGCTTTCATAGTTCCACGATTAATATATTCAACCAGATGAAGTATTAACGGTGCTTTCCTGTTACCGTAACTGGAACGAATTCCTCAATCTAAAATTCGCTCATTTTCTTCATTATTCGTACTATTTAATACTGTAAATCCAACTAGACCACCAACGACTAGTGTAAAAAACACGATTAATAACGACTTCAATAGAACCTCTTTATAGTTTAACATTCTTTGACGTATCAAACTTATAATGGCGTCGCCAGTATTCCAATGGAAGATTTGTTGATACTAATGTATAACTGTCGAAGTAGCCAAATTATCGAATAATTTAGTTTATTAGTCGGCTTTCTTGGCAAAATGTATGATTGGGAGATAAAATCAAACTATTTTCAAGCTTAACTATTCCATTAATTACTTTTTTTATTTACTTTGAAGATATGTTTGAAAAGAAAAGACTTAAAAAGGAACTCACACTCTTTCACGTATATGCTATAGCTACGGGAACTACTTTAAGCGCTGGATTCTTCCTGCTGCCAGGATTAGCTGCCATTGAGGCTGGTCCTGCTCTTCCATTGGCATACTTAATTAGCTGTTATTCCTCTAATACCTGCAATGTTAAGTGTTATAGAACTAGCTACCGCAATGCCAAGGGCTGGAGGTGTATATTATTTTCTTGATAGAACAATGGGTCCGATGGTTGGAACAATCGGAGGAATTGGTACCTGGTTGGCATTAGTACTGAAAGTTGCTTTTGCATTGATTGGTATGGGTGCTTATGTAAATCTATTTTTCCCTAATATTGGAATAATTCCTTTTGCTATTGTTATTGCATTGATTTTAGGGCTTTTTAGTTTGTTTGGTTCAAAAAAGAGTGGTCATCTTCAGATACTTACTTGTGTCTTTTCTTTTGATCTTTTTATTATTTTTTATAATTGGAGGTGTGCCAAAAGTAAGTTTTGATCACTTTAAAAACTTTTTCTTTTCAGGCTGGAACTCTATTCTCTCGGCAGCCGGATTGGTTTATATCAGTTACATTGGTATTACAAATATTGCAAGTCTGTCAGAAGAAGTAAAAAGACCTGAACGAAATCTTCCACTTGGACTTTTTTTAGCAATCGGTACGGCTGTTTTGGTTTATGCGACTTGGTACAGGTGTGATGATAGGTGTTTTACCAATTAGAAGAGTTGATGGGAAACCTGACTCCGGTGGCTGCTGCCGGTAAAGTTCTCTTTGGAGAAATTGGTGTTCTTCTTCTCTCAATAGCTGCTATTATAGCTTTCATTTCAGTTGCAAATGGTGGAACCCTCGCTGCATCCAGGTACCCGTTGGCACTTAGCAGAGATCACTTGCTTCCGAGATTCTTTCAAAAACTTAGCCGCTGGGGCACTCCAATTTTTTCCATTATTACAACAGTTGGTGGTATTGTCCTGTTGCTTTCATTTTTGGATCCAACCGGAATAGCAAAACTGGCAAGTGCATTTCAACTGTTGGTTTTTTCATTTATTTGTCTTGCTGTGATAATTATTCGGGAAAGCAAGATAGAAGCATACGACCCGGGCTTTAAATCTCCGTTTTATCCCTGGTTACATTTACTCGGTATCTTTCTTCCATTTGTATTGATTTACCAGATGGGAATTTTGCCTTCATTGTTCAGCCTTGGATTAATTGTAGCTTGGAGCTTTATGGTATTGGTATTATGCACGAAAGAAAGTAGTAAGATCTGGTGCTATATATCATTTATTCGAACGTCTCGGACGCTCAAGATTTGACGGACTGGAAACTGAGATGAGAGGTATCCTCAAAGAAAAAGGTTTGCGTGAATCAGATCCGTTTGATGAAATTGTTACTCGAGGCCATGTTTTGGACTATGAAGAACGGGAAAGTTTTGAAAATGTTGCAAGAAAAGCATCAGAATGGATATCACAGTTTGTTTCTTAAACTCCATCAGAAATTGAAAAACAGTTTTTAGAAGGTACAAGAATGGGTGCAACTCCCGTAATACATGGAATCGCATTTCCTCATCTTACGGTTAGGTGGATTACCGCAGGCAGAAATTGTAGTAGCAAGAGGGAAGAAGGGTATTCATATTAAATATAAGGATCCACTTAAGGATTCTGAGCACTGAAGATGAAACAGATGTAAATGCCGTTTTCTTTCTTGTTAGTCCAGAAAAAGATCCAACACAACATTTAAGAATATTAGCACAGATTGCTGGCAGAGTTGAAGAAGAAGGATTTGCCAATGAATGGCTGTAACGCTAAAGATGATCAGGAAATTAAAGAAACATTAATTCACGAAGACCGCAGCTTATCTCTATTGATAGAAAGGGAGACTTCAAGTAAAGAGTTGATAGGAAAAGCACTTAAAGATATAAGATTTCCTGAAGGTTGCTTGGTTGCTATTCTTAGAAGGTCCGGTCAAACAATAATACCTAAAGGAAATACTGTTTTAGAAGACGGAGATCGGTTGACGATTATCGGAGATCCTAAAGGAATGACTGAGTTAAAGAAAAGATTTAGAGATGCTTATTGATTTAGAGTTAATTTAACAGATTGACCTTATCCACAACTATTTTTCCAATATATTCACAATAACATTGACTTAATCTCTTTTAGTAGACAATTGGATTGTAAGTTTTTTTATTTCAAAATTCTAATAAAAGAGAAGTCAATTATTATAACTAATACAGAAATCCCCCTATCCTCCATAATTAAGCTGAAAATCATAAGTATTTAATGCTTTTTAACTTTATAACTGATGGAACACTTTTTGCCCAAGCAGCCTATGTAATATTTTACAAAAATGAATTTATATTAAAATTTCTGACGAAAGGTCAAATTGGAGCAGCCAGTAAAAATCAGCGGGTTGCATATTGTTATTGCTGGCAGAAGAAATGTTGGTAAGTCGTCTCTTATAAACCTGCTTGTAAACCAGGAGCGAGCTATTGTAAGCGGAAAACCCGGCACTACTTCTGACTCAGTAAACAAGACAATTAAACTTCTGCCCGATGGTCCGCTAATAATAATTGATACAGCTAACGTAGATGACCCAGATATATTTAGAGATGGTGAAAAAAACAGTTTAAAAAAAGCTCCTCTACCTGCAGATTTTGTCATTATTGTTTTGGATGCAAGAGTTGGACTTAATAGCAGTGAAACTGATCTGATTACAATTCTTAGAAAGGCAGAAACCCCGTTCCTTGTTGCTGTTAATAAAATTGAGTACGGATTAAATTCCCACCTATTAACAGAAATTGAAGCACTTGAATTAACGCACTTTGAAATTTCCTGCAAGGAAAATGCAGGAATTGAAAACTTTAAGAAAAAGTTGATCCATATGACTTCCTAATAAAAAGGAAATCCGATCATAACCATGCCCTTGTATTCAAAGACTAGGGAAAAATTGAAGTTGAATCAGAATTCTGCAGCAGAACAACATTCAGAATTTTTTACCCCCTTCTTTTAAAGCCGTAGAAAACAATAACTTCTTTTATAAAATATTCTAAATGGGGATGAAAGATAAGTGCGAGAGATATTTTTTGAGCATATTAGCTTGTCGTATCAATTTGATAAAATTACTTCAATAAAAAAAAGTTGCTCTTAACAAAACCATTAGTTTTGAGTTAAATTTGGAAATTATTTAAAGGCACTCTCTATGAGATTAATGCTCTGGATGACTTCAAAATTATTTCATCACACACAACTGTTGGTGATTAAATAGAGATATAAAGTTTTATTGGTTTAATTTTACTAATACATTTTAGATAAACTATCTAACAGGTGAATTTAAATTTAATGCTGTGCAAAGCCATTTTTATCCACTCTTCTTTGGGGTTTTTATGAAAAACTTATACTGCTTTCTATCAATCATCATCATTTACTTTATTACGATCACAGAATTTGTTTATGCATCAGTTCCTGATGGAATAAGTCTGACAAAAACATCACAAGGCTACCACGTAGATTTTTCGTTACCTTCCTATCAATTTGGTCAGGTTACTGCCGGGGGAAATGAATATCTGAAATTAATCATTCCAGATTACGGTGTTACACCGGAAGTCGGGTTACCTGCACTTCCGCTAATTTCTTTCAATCTTTTCATTTCCTATTCAGAAACGCACCCTGAATATGAAATAAAGAATATCATTACTTCTGAAATGATTCTGAAGAATAAAATATTTCCATTCCAGATGCCATGGGAAAAATCAAATCCAATTGAGGAGAGACCTTTCACAATAAATAATAATTATTACAACTCAACAGGTAATATGGACCAGCCGTTTGTTAAAATATCTGAGCCATTTATAATTGCCGGAGTTAAAGGTGTGATGGTTACGATATATCCTTTCAGGTATAATCCGAAAGAGGACAAGCTGATTATGATTAATAGCGCTTCAGTAGATATTTTGCTTAACCAGGCAATCTTACCAGTAACGGATAAATCATCTGTTTTCAATCAATATCTAAGTAGTGTTTTTGTTAACTATGAATGGACATCTGCAAGAACATCATCGAAATATCTAATTATAACGGCACCGACTTTTGAAACCGGAATGCAACAGTTTGTTACAAATAAGATCAGTAAAGGTTTTCAGGTTGATTTGTTCAACACAAACATTACCGGAACAACCGCCACCGATATTAAAAACTTTATACAGCAAAGATATAACGATCCTTCAACCAAACCAGAATATGTTTTATTGGTCGGAGATGTAGCCCAAATTCCAGCATGGACAGGTTCTGGTGCTGGCTCCCCCAAAACTGATGTGAATTATGTTCAGCTGGAAGGCGGAGATTATTTTGCTGACGCATTCATAGGAAGATTTTCAATCTCTACTGCTGCAGAACTTCAGAATGCAATAAACAAATCTCTATACATGGAGAACCTCATTGGGACTTTAGTAAAGAAAAATATTTACATGGCTTCCACCGATAACTACCAGATTTCAGAGGGAACACATAATTATATAATTGATCAATATTTTGGTCCTGCTGGTTATACAAATCTAAAATTATACACTCATACTTATGGTGCAACAACTCAACAATTAATAAACGCCTTAAATGATAACCAGATTTTTGCAATATACTCCGGGCACGGATCAGAAACTTCCTGGGCAGATGGCCCACCATTGAATCAGCAGCAAGTCAGAGATTTAAATAATACCTGGTATCCATTTGTATACTCATTTGCCTGCGTAACAGGATCATATCATTTAACCGAATGTTTTGGTGAAACATGGCTGAGAACTGGCAATGGTGCTTCTACTTTTTACGGATCATCTGTGAACTCATACTGGGACGAAGATGATATTCTTGAAAAGCGTCTATTCAAAGCAATGTTTGAAGATGGACTGACGAGAGTTACTCCGATGTTTGATATGGCGAAAATTTATCTTGTAAATTACTACGGTGGTGTAATTGGTACCGGAACTACTACCTTGCGTTATGTTGAAATGTATAACTTGATGGGCGACCCATCAATGCCTGTTGTTGAAATAGGTCCACCTTGTCCAATTGACCCTCCAGCAAATCCGAATCCTGTAAACGGAGCTACAAACATTCCGATTGTAGGTAATACTGCAACATGGACAAATGGTGCTGGGGCTACTCAAATAGAAGTTTGGTTTGGAGAGACAGGAAATTTGGCTCAGGTTTATAGCGGTGCACCGATCACAACATTACCCTTAGCTCCTTTCGAACCATTTGAGTATTACACGAGCTATAGTTGGCAGGTAAAAGGAAAAAATGATACCTGTACTGTTCCAGGTTCAGTCTGGTCATTCACAACAATTCAGGATCCTAATTTATTTCAGTGGATTGAACCATTTGCAAACCTGAATAATTGGACGATGTTGGGACCATTGGGCATAACAAACTGGTCAGCAAACAGTTCAAGCTCGGCCGGAGGAACCGCACCCGAACTTAGAATGAGCTGGAACCCATCATTTAATGGTGAATCGAAGATAAGATCTGTGGACATACAATTACCAAATAATCAAGAAATAAATTACTCGTTCAATTACTACTTTGACTGGTACGCAGATCCCAGCGGAACAGTTACTGTTACAGTTACTTATGATGGTGGAGCTACAAGCTCTACAATATACAACCAGGTTGATGCAACTGGGAATGTTGGTCCATCACTAATCTCAGGAATATTTACAACACCAGTATCTGGAGCTGCTAATACACAAATCGAAATCACATTTAACGGAAACTCATTCAACAACGATAATATCTACTGGGATAATTTAACTCTTGGGTACATAACTCCTGTAGAGTTAACTTCATTTACAGCAATATCAAGTGGTGATGATGTAGAACTTAGCTGGGCAACGGCAACCGAAACTAATAACCAGGGCTTTGAGATTCTTCGTTCAAATCAGAAAGACAATAATGGCTGGCAAAAAATAGGATATTTAGCAGGGTTTGGAACAACCACCGAACCAAAAGCATATTCATTCATTGATTCAAAACTTGAATCAGGAAATTATATTTACAGACTTAAGCAGATTGATTTCGATGGAACGTTCACATTTTCAGATGAAGTTAATGTAGAAGTTGAAATCCCGCTCGTGTATGCACTTGAACAGAACTATCCAAATCCATTCAACCCGAGCACAACAATTAAGTACTCAATACAGGAAGATGGATTTGTTAAGCTTGCTGTTTACAATTTACTTGGAGAAGAAATAACCATGCTCGTAAATAATGAACTAAAAGCCGGTAGATACGAAATTGTGTTCGATGCTTCAAGATTCTCGAGCGGAGTTTATATATATCGACTGGAATCGAAAAACTTTTTATCAATAAAGAAAATGGTTCTAGTAAAATAATTTTCATTAAAAAAATAGGTGAGATAAATGAAATCTTACATTAATAGAAAAACTATCTATTGCTTACTACTTATTTTTCTGATTCCCGCAGCTTCATTCGCGCAATGGCTGAACGATGGTGGAATAAAGACAAACATACTGAGTGTAACATCACAGAGCACAAAAGTAGAATATATTCTTACTAATTATGATGAGCGATCAATAGATGTAAACGGAACCGATTGTGCTCAATATCAAATTACAGGGAGCATAGTATTGATGGAGAAAGGGATGCCGCAGCTTCCTTCCGACAGAAGAAGCATAGTAATTCCCGATCTGGCAGGAACGAACTACTCAATTATTGATGCTGAATATGAGTTGAAGGAAACACTTCCTGTTATGCCATCGAAGGGACACTTTACCAGAAATATTGATCCCGATTCAGTTCCAATTGAGTTTGATGAATTCTACACAACTAACAGTTGGTATCCTTCCGAAAATATTTTGCTTGATGTGCCTTATATAGTTCGTGACTTGCGTGGGCAAACAATTCAATTCAACCCGATGCAATACAATCCCGCCGAAGAGAAGTTAAGAATTTGCAAGAGGATTGTAGTAGAAGTTTTCAATGATTACAGTTTACAAGCGGTTAATCCATTTATAAGAAATAATCCTCTCGAAGCAGTTGATAAAGATTTCAATGAAGTTTATAAATCGCTCTTTATCAATTATGGAATTGGCGAGTTTGATTACACAACACTTGAAGAAACTGGAAGATTGCTGATAATTTATCCTTCAGTATTTGCCAGCAACATAACTCCCTTTTATAACTGGAAAATTGAGAGAGGTATTCAGACTTTATTAGCTGAATATCCGGCACAAACAGGAACAGGCTCAACAGCAATAAAAAATTATATTCAAAATCTTTACAACTCTCCAGAGGGATTAACTTTTATAATTCTTGTTGGAGAGGCCAATCAGATCCCAACTATTAACGGACAGTATGAAGGAGCCCCTTCAGACCCTTGTTATGTAAAACTAGCAGGTAGCGATGCTTATCCTGATGCTTTCATATCAAGAATATCACCTACTTCTACATCTAACCTTGATTACGTTTTATGGAAATTAATTAAATATGAAAAATATCCTGATACCGGACCGGATGCAGCGTGGTATTTAAAAGGAACTGGTGTTGCAAGTAATGAGGGAAGTCCGCCCGATTGGCAGCGAGCAAACTTGCTGAGGGATATGTTGATAAACGATATGTACTTCACACAAGTTGACCAGATTTATGATCCGGGCGCTACATCTTCTCAGGTAACTGCAGCACTTAATGATGGAAGGAGTATACTTAATTATCTAGGTCACGGCTCCGGTACATCATGGGGTACAACAGGGTTCAGCAATTCTCACATCCACCAACTTTCTAATGGTTATAAAAATCCTTTTATTATTGATGTTGCTTGCGTTAACGGTGATTTTACTATGAACGAATGTATGGAAGAAGCATGGATAAGAACAGGCGATATGAATAATCCAAGAGGGGCAATTGCAGCATATGGTGCTTCAACAAACGCCAGCTGGGTTCCACCGTGTGATATGCAAAACCATAGTATGATGCTTTTAACAACAAGACAGAAACAATCAGTTGGTGGTGTTTGTTTTAACGGATTGATGCATGCAATGGATTTATGGGGTGGAAGCACAGGTGAAGGTTTAAAGTTGATGGAACAATATAACATTATGGGTGATTGCACGATGCTTCTTACGATGGGTATTACACCTGACTCTACTGCACCAACCCAAATAACAGATCTATCAGCACTGGATCCAACTTCAAATTCTGTCACACTTAACTGGACAGCGCCATTAGATTCTTCTTTCCTTGGAATAGTGAGTTATGATTTGAGATACTCCATTACTCCAATTGTTACAAATAATGATTTTGAAAATGCACCTCAGGTTATGGTTGCTAGCGGACCGGATACATCAGGGACATTTAAAAGTTATATACTTACTAATCTTTCATTCAGCACACAATATTACTTTGCAATGAAGGCATTGGATCTTTGGGGAAATAAATCTGTAATGTCAAACGTTCCAACAATGACAACCTGGCAAGCTCCCCAGATAACGGTTACTCCCGATTCAATGTACTGTCCGTTATTACCAAACTCTACTCACACAGATTCAGCGATGATATCAAATATCACATCCGGTAATTCAACACTTGATTACCAGGTTGAGTTGACTAACAATACTTTCCCCGGACAGATAATTGCAAGAGTCGTTCAGGTTTTTGAATCAAACACAACAAGTGCCACAAAAGAAAATCCTGACCTGATGAAAGGAAGCAGCATCAGAGGATCAGGCGGACCAGACTTGTTTGGATACGAATGGATTGACAGCAACGATCCCGAAGGACCAGCCTATGAATGGAATGATATTGCAACAACTGGGACTTTAGTTACCAACTGGGTTCCGACAAGCAGCTATCCTGCAGTTGATGAAGGCAAGGCCGGTCCGTTCAATCTTGGTTTTATTTACAAATACTATGGAATTGAATACAGCAACGTATGGTTCTGTTCAAACGGATTTATTAGTTTTATCGATATCACTGACGCAGCTATGTCAAACGGCACAATTCCGTCTTCCAATATTCCGAATAATTTTATTGCAGGTATCTGGGATGATCTTGACGGTAAGACTACAGGAAAAGTTTATTACAAACAGGAAGCAACTAAATTTATTGTTCAGTATGACAACTGGCCTGGTTATTACAGCGGCACTGGACCATTCACATTCCAATTTGTGATTCATAAGAATGGTAAGATAATGCTGTATTACAAAACGATTACCGGTACATCAACCTCTGCTACGGTTGGAATTGAAAACCATAACGGCACCGATGGACTTCAGGTAGCTTATAATGCAGCTTATCTGCAAAACAATCTTGCATTGCAATTCTCTGCAGAGCCCGAATGGCTTACTGCGGAAAATATGCAGGGAACGGTTTACAACGGAAACTCAATTGCAGTTCTTCTGAACTTTATTACAGAGGGTCTCGACAGCGGAGATTACTCAATGGATATGGTAATTAGCAGCAACGATCCGCTGTATTCAGAAATCACTGTTCCTATTTCAATGAAGATTACAAGCATAGTTCCTGTTGAGCTTTCTTCTTTCAGTGCAGAGAATGTTGATGGTGAAGTTATTCTGAAATGGCAGACTGCTACGGAGACGAACAATCACGGATTTGAAATAGAGCGAAGTCAAATATCAAAAGTCAACGGTCAAAATGATTGGGCGAAAATTTCATTTGTAGAAGGAAGAGGAACCACAATTGAAATGACAGAATACCATTACAAAGATAAAATTACCACGCCAGGAAATTATGTCTATAGATTGAAGCAGATAGATTTCGATGGAACAATTTCATATAGCGAAGAAATAGAAGTTGGTGTTACCGGACCGAAGGAATATGCACTATTTCAGAACTATCCAAATCCATTTAATCCAACAACAACAATTAAATTTGCTCTGCCTGATGACAGCAGAGTGAAGATAAATGTTTATAACACAGTCGGACAACTAATTCAAACATTAATTGATAAGGAAATGGCATCCGGATATTATGAGGCAAACTTTAATGCTTCAAAATTATCAAGTGGAGTTTACTTGTATCAGATGCAGGTTGGTTCATTTATAGCAACCAAAAAGATGTTATTGATTAAATAGTGAGGGAATTGAACTTAAAGTATCAAAAAAGCCTCAGATAAAACTGAGGCTTTTTTATTTGGCAATTATAAATAGTTGCTGGATTGTCACGCATAATATTTGCAAATTGTTTCTAAAATATTCCCCTACAAACCTTAGGAGGTGGTTGTGGAGCGGATTACAGTACTTTCCAGAATATTCTTACCAGTAGCGATATCTTCTGAGCTTTGTGGAATAATTATATCCATCATTAAATAGGAGTAATACTATGAAACATTTTTTGAGTTATATGATTTTCCTAACCATAACGGTGATCATATTAATTAGTTGTGGTGACCAGCAAGCACCCACTGCTAATACTGACGAGGACATCAATTCTCTCTCCAAGGTGACTGTTGTAGAGTATACTTTCGATTACGACTTTAGCCTTGATCCCCCCATCACAGATTGTGTGACAGGTGCTCCTATGCAGGGTCACGGTATTATCCTTTTTTATGTAAAAGAGATAACCACCCCTTCTGGAAATTGGATTGCAACTGGACATGCCGATTATAATGCTTACGGTGGTGTTACATTAGAGAATACTGTAACTGGGGAAGTCTGGACGCTCCAAAACGGAATTAATCCCTGGAACGAAATTGCTAAGCATAATGGAGCCTATCGACTTCACTATCACTGGAACGAACTCTATAAGTTGAATAATCAGAATCTCCATATTCACTCACAAGGATATTTTACGGTTGATATGGGTGGCAACATAACAAAAGACATTTTTACTTATAGATGCAATTAGGAATTTCAAGTTGTGCGAATATCAATCTGTGATAATTAGTCACTAACATTGAAACAAAGAAGATGGTGTTGATGAAATATAATTGAAATTGTAGGGGTAAGTCGCTACGCCTCAGGCGGATTATCCCTACAGTAAAATGAGGAGAAGATTTACACCACCCCTTCCGGATTTATCGGGAAACCCCTCCTCATAAATGAGGAGGGGATTTTTTATAATACTATTTATTCCAACCCGGAACTCTTCCCGGTGTCCAGGGTGCACCGTAACGTTCCATTTCCGATTCAAGATTTGGCACATCAACTTCCAGTAATGATCTGCAGCTTTATAAGCAAAGGTTCAAACTCTTCTGTTGCAACCTGGTAATTAACTTTTTGAGTTTGAGTTGGTGCAGAGGTTGTCCGCCAGGTTCCCCATGCAAGCTCATTTAGCCTATCGTAAACAGTAGTTGAAGTAGGTTCATTTCTTTTAGCGATTGTATTGTCCCGGTAGAGATGCTGAAGAATATCCTGTGTTTCCTCCTTTATTCGTAACGCGTTGTCCATTAAAGAGTTTGGAGCTTCAGGAGTTTGCTTAATTGCATAAATTAGAACATCAGTTTGAGCTAAAAGATCACGGGAAGAATTTAACACACCTTCAACTGCACGATTGAATTCACTTATTTTTTTATGAAAAACAAACATTGCAGCGCGGTCTTCAGCAGGTAGGGTGGCATTGTTAAGAATTTTTGCTTCAAATGTTTCCGGTCCTGCTATTTTTGTAACAACACCATCAATACTTGTAAACATTTCAACCGAGTATGTGCCGGGCATAACAGGCGTTCCACTTTCATTCTTATCGGTGACTGATTTAACGGGATTTGTATCGGCATATCTTAGATCCCAGGTAATTCTGTTTATACCTTGCTTCATTCCTTCTTTTAATTTTCTAACAACATTTCCCTGATCATCTGAAATAACAAAAAACAGGTATGATTTTTCTTCTGTGTCTTCAGCACGAAGCTCATCCCAGGTTGGGTAATAAACGGGTTTGTCTTCTTTTACCAAGATCTTTTTCTTTTTCCTGTCTGGTTTCCTTCAAACTTTTTGGTGCTTCCTTTATGTAGTAAGTAAATGTTGCACCAAATAGCAGGATTGTCAGCTTTAAAGAATGATGAACCAAGTGAGCTGAAAGTTGCACTTCGCTTGATGAACATAAGTGCATCTTTAACAGGAAAGAGTTTGTAGTTTTCGTTTTCCAGAGTGGATTCATCTATATTTCTTAAAGGAGAATAGTTATCAAGCACATAAAATCCTCTTCCGAAAGTTGCAAGTGCAAGATCATTTTCTCTTTCCTGAATATCCAGATCTCGAACAGCAGTAGTTGGTAATCCGCCTTTAAGTTCAATCCATTTCTTTCCGCCATCATTTGTAAAGAATACACCATACTCAGTGCCGATAAACAGCAAATCAGATTTTATTGGATCCTGAGTCTATTGCATAAACAACGTGTGGTTCTTTAAGATCGCCCGAGATTGATTCCCAGCTATTTCCTCTGTTTCTGCTTACAAGAACGTATGGTTTGAAGTCTGCTCTTTTATGATTATCGAATGTTGCATAAACTGTGTTTGCATCAAACCGTGATGCATACAAACAGCTTACGTAAGTCATTTCAGGAATATCAGGGAATGATTCAATTTTTTTCCAGTTCTTGCCGCCGTCTTCAGTAATCTGAACAAGTCCGTCATCTGTTCCGGCGTAAATTAAACCTTCAACAACGGAGATTCAGTTAACGAAACAATATTTCCATAAAATGAAGTGGATGCATTCTTTAGCTACTGCATCTACACTCCACACTTTATCCATAATTAGAAGTTTATTTCTATCAATCTGTCTTGTCAGATCGGGACTTATTACTTCCCACGTATTTCCTTTATCGTCACTTCTGAAAACTTTATTTGCAGCAGCATACAAGTCTGTTTGCGTGCGGACTAACAATCAGTGGCGTATCCCAATTCCAAATGTAAGGTGGCTCATCTTTACCTTCCTGTGGTTTAATACTTATAGTTTCTCCTGATTGCAAATCGTGTCTTGTTAATCCACCGTACTGCCATTGACAATAAATTATGTATGGATTGTCTGGATCAGCAATAGCTTCGTATCCATCACCACCAACGAGAGGAATAAAATCAGCATTAACAATTCCTTCCTTGTTTACTGTTTGAGATGGAACAATCATACTGTTATTATCCTGTGTACCTCCCATTACGCGATAGAATGGTTCGAAGTTATCTACACTAACTCTGTAGAATTGAGTGATTGGTAAATTATTTTTGAAGAGGAAAGTTGCTCCCCCATCAAAAGTCTCATACACTCCTCCATCACCCCCAATAAGAAAGTGGTTTGTATTATTTGGGTTTATCCAGAAAGCGTGATCATCAACGTGTCTTCCTTTTGTACTGATATTGTGAAAAGTTTTTCCTCCATCTTCCGTTATCTTCGAGTAAGTATCTAATGACATAAACTTTATTTACATCAATAGGATCGCAGAAAATTTCACTGAATAGTATTGAGCACTGACATGTTTATAATCACTTCTTTTTTCCCACGATATACCTCGATTTGTTGATCTGTAAAAACCACCTGTCATCATTTGGCAGCTTCAATAATTGCATAAATATAATCAGGATTTACCGGGGAGATTGCAAGACCAATTCTTCCAACATCACCTGAAGGTAATCCCTTGGTTAATTTATTCCAGGTTTTTCCACCATCAGTTGATTTATGAATTGCTCCTTCAGGTCCGCCGTTTATCAAAGTCCAAACGTGTCTTCTTCTCTGGTAAGATGCAGCATAAAGAACATCAGGATCTCTCGGATCCATAACAATATCAGTTACACCGGTGTTCTCGCTAATGTAAAGAACAGAATCCCAGGTTGCACCGTAGTCAGTAGATTTATAAAGTCCTCTTTCACCACCGGGTCCCCAAAGTGGTCCTTGTGCAGCAACATAAATAACTTTTGAATCTCTTGGATCAATTAATACTTTGGCAATGTGTTCTGATGTTTTCAGTCCGATATTTGTAAAGCTTTTTCCACCATCTTCAGAACGATAAATTCCATCTCCCCACGATACACTTCGCTGACTGTTGTTTTCACCGGTTCCAACATAAACAACGTGCTCATTGTTCGGATCAATAGTTACACAGCCAATTGAGAATGATCCGTATTTATCAAAAATTGGTTCCCACGTTGTGCCCGAATTTGTTGTTTTCCAGACATTACCGCAAGCAACAGCAACATAAAACTCGTGAATGTTATTCGGATTAACAGCAAAATCAGTAACTCTGCCGGAAGTTACTGCCGGACCAAGTGATCTGAACTTCAACCCGTTAAAAGTTGAGGATTTATAGGGACTTTTGTCTTCTTCTTTATCCTGTGATAGAATTGAGGAGGCTAAGAAAGATATGACAAATAGAATGAGAAGCATTTTTTTAGTCATTACAACACCTGAATATTTTTTTGTGAAAAGAATTGATTCGATTATAATTTTTCGTATGAAATCTGTACATCAAAAATAATGGATATGTAGTCAGTAATACAATTTTATTTTGATAAATGGAATTTATTTTCAGCTGAACTGGTTTAAAAATATATTCATATCTTAGAAACAATATTTAATCAAAAATAGAAAGTGTAATTATGCAGATAAAAGATTCAACATTTCTTGTAACAGGTGGCAGCCTGGGAATTGGCAAAGCAACAGCAAAACTCTTGATTGAAAAGGGCGGAAAAGTTGCAATTACTGGTCGAAATAAATCAAGACTTGAAAAGTCAGCAAAGGAAATCGGGGCTTTTCCTATTCATGCCGATGCTGGAAAGCCTGAAGATATTAAAAGAACTTACGATGAGTTTCTCAAAGAATTTAAAAAGCTTGATTGCTTAATCAACAATGCAGGTATTGGAGGAAAATGGAATCAGGTCTTCAATCTTGATCTGGATGATTTTATGAATGTTTATTCAGTAAATGTTTTTGGTGCAGCACTGATGGCAAAATACGCAGCCAATCTTTTTAAGAAACAGAATTATGGAAATATTATTAATATTTCTTCGACTGCAGGCACTAAAGGTTTTGCAAATGGAACTGTTTATGCTTCTTCCAAATTTGCTTTGCGTGGAATGACACAATGCTGGCAAGCTGAGCTGAGGAAATATAATGTGAGAGTGATACTTGTTAATCCAAGTGAAGTGGTCACTGCATTCGGTGATGATGAAGGAAAAGAAAGGAAAGAGGTTTCGAATAAACTTAGAAGCTATGAAATTGCTCATACAATCGTTTCAACATTGGAAATGGATGACAGAGGATTTATTCCGGAAGTAACAGTCTGGGCAACAAATCCATTCTAAATTTTTTCTTAGTGCTTCTAAGTAATCTTAGTGCCTGCCTGTCCGGAAGGCAGGTTTTTGTGGTGAAGAACTTTTTACCACTAAGGCACTAGAGAACACAAAGTTTCACTAAGGTTTTGAAGGTGAAGGTTTAGTATCTCTTCTCGATTCTGATTTGTTCTCTTCTTTATCTATTACATCAATTTCGGAAATGAACCAGAACCTTATGTTGCTGAACTCTGGAGGTATTTCTCCAATATCCCAATTTGGATAAGTCGTTTCGAGGAAATAAAATTTTTTTCCGTTTGCAGTAAGGAAGTTTCCTCTTCCGTTAACTTTGATTCCAAGCATTGCATGTTTGTAGTTATGACTCCATAACATTGCGCAGTCAAGACCCATCTTTTCAAGAATAACGTAAAGAAGCATTGTTTTTGAATCACAGTCACCAAACCGGTAAGCAATCGTGCCAAGCGGTGGAAACAAATCAAGTACACCTCCCGGTCTGTCGTACTTTATATTCTGAACGAAGGTAATGACAAAATAGATTTTATCCCGATCATCAAAATTTTCTCCTATAAATATTTTGTTAAATCCTTCTAATATCGAACTCATTCGAGAAAATGAATGATTATAAATCCGGCGATAAACTTCAGCCCAAACAACTCTTGCTTCGGTAATTGGATCACTATAATTTCTTTTAAGACCAAGCTCCTTATAACTCATCGCAGCAAGCTTTTCGATGTAATCCATCTGCTTCTTTCACATCTTTTTCCAAAAGTCTGAAACTTATCTGAAATTTCTTTTTTTTGAGTCTGTTATCAACAAGCCTCCACGAAAATGAAGAATTAATGATTTTTTCGTTTGTTAGTGAATCAAACTCAATGATGTATTCCTTTTTCTCTGTTTCGGGGGAAGTAAAATCAAAGTCAGGAAGTTCTGAGAAATGAGAAGCAGCATTATTACAATAAAAAAGAAAAGAAAGATTGCAGAGCAACCAAAAAACGATTTTTTTATACAGCCCGATTTCATCGGCAATAAATTTTACTTGAAGCAGGAAATATCATTTTATCCAATATCAATTAATGAAACCGGAGGAAATGGTATCAGTGAATTAAGAATTGTATCAAGTCCTGGCTGCAACAAAAGAGCCATTGAAACAATTATTATACCTAGCAAAATTCCAACTGCAGTGTTGTTCTCTTTTATCTCCTTTAATTCATCGAGGTCTTTTGTGAGTCGGATAAAAATTTGCAAAGCAATATAAATAGCTGAAAATGCAATTATTCCGCCAAGCATTATATGTCCGATCATTATAACACCGGACTCAAGATAATTCGAAAAAACCGTATCTGGATTACGAAGTGTATTACCGAAAATTGTTACAGCGGACTCAATTGATTTTTTTATAACCAATATCAACGCAAGAATAATTGATCCATTTAGAATTGCAACTGCCACATTATTTTTCTTCAGCTCTTCAGTTTCATTAATCCCGCTGATCAGATTTCTGAATATTTTGGAAGCAAGATATATAATTGTTATAGCGATAAGTAAAGAAAGAAATATCTGAACAATGCCAGTGAAAAGTAAAATAATGTCCATATTAGCCTCATATTATTATTTAGTTGAGGAAAAAATCATTTTAGAAAAAGTACTTACAAAAAATAGCATAAATTACTTTTATATGTTGCAGGGAATGAGTTAAATTACTGTTAATGAATATCCAATCAAGAAATAATTCCTGATTATGAAAGAGAAGAGTTTACTTATTCAGAAGAAAGTTCTCTTTACCTTACTAGTTTTTACTTGTCTTTCCTGTACTCCAAAGGAGAATGAGTTACTTGTAAAAGGATTGGATAGTTATGATAACGAACAATATCGAACCGCAATTACATACTTTAATGAGGCACTTGAATCTGAACCAGGAAATGCGGAATTATATTTCTATCGTGGAAGAACTAAAATGCAGCTTGATAGTTGTAAAGAAGCAATAGATGATTACTCAAGAGCAATAATACTTGATAAGACTCAAATAGGATTATTTCATTAATCGGGGATTGGCAAACATATCCTGCCAAAATTATTACAACGCAATTTTTGATTTTGATTATGCTGAGGTACTTGATTCAGGAAATGCACAGATTTATTTCAACCGTGCATATGCAAGAGAATCTATTGAGGATTATCCTGGAGCCATAGAAGGATTACACAAGCTGCTATAAGTCTTGATTCCACCAATTATAAATATTTGATGAACAGGGGGCTTTTGTTTTCTTTTCTTGGCGATTCACAAAATGCAATAGAAGATTTTACATCAGCAATTTCAATTGATTCGGAAAATATGATTGCGTACAGGGACAGAGGCAAATGAATTTTTTAATCAAGGAAATCTGGAACAAGCAATTGATGATTATACCAAGGCAATCGACTATCCATCCGGAAAATTCAGAATTATACTACTCGAGAGCAGAAGCAAAAATTGGTTTAAATGAATTTCTTAGTGCTGCAGTGGATTACACAAATATAATATCTTTTGATTCACTTGATGCAACAGCTTATTACAACCGGGGGATATGCTATGCTAATATTGAAATTAAAGGTCAGTGCTTGTGATGATTTTAAAAGAGCAGGCGAGCTCGGATTATTTGAAGCGTACCAGGTAATTAAAGATTATTGTGAGGAGAAACGATAAAGCCAAAGAAAAATCGAAGAAATAAATCGATTCAGCAAATTTAAAATAGTAAAGGCTGTTTCATCATCCTTTAACGAGTGCCACCCCAGATTTTGTGGTCCCAATTTTCCCCGTTCCCCTAAACAAAGAGAAGTTTTTGGCACTGCTATGAACAGGTTAGTAGCAACAGTTTGTTGAAACAGCCTTCTGAGAAAAAATTATTTTAGAACTGTTCCCAGTTTTTCTTTTTTAGCTAAAAGTTCTTCCTGACTTTCAATACGGTCTGGATCTTTTATTATAGCTTCACTTGGACAGGCAGCTACGCATTGTGGTTCGTCATAGTAACCTACGCACTCGGTACATTTATCGTAAGCAATGTATGTATGAGTATCATGTAAAGCCGGATATTCTTTACCAAGCAGTTCATATGGAGCTCCGCCGGCATATATTGCATTATTCGGACATTCTATTTCACAGGCATTGCAATCAATGCAATCGTCAGTTATTAATAGGCCATTTGTAATTTCCGTTTTATTGTTAATCGATTTATATAGCACTTGCCGACTGACAAATTTTATGCCTCTTATTATCCTTACCCTTGAACTTAAATCTGGATTTAATTTTCGATTTTTTTAGGAATATTAGGAGATATTGAATACCTGAGTTGATTTAGTTCTCAATAATGAAAAATGTTTTCTATTAAATGAGTATAAAGGTTGGAAGGAATCGATTATTGACTAAGTTAAATGTTAATGTTATGTAAGAGAAATCTTATTCCTGATCTTTTACAAAATTACTTGTTTCGGTTACCACTATGCTGCTCGAAAACCCAATAACATAAAAGATTTTACAATGCCATAAAGCATTTGAAAATACTGAGTTCTTATTCGAAACAAATCACTTCCTTTTTTAGTCTCGACGGCAGGAAGTTCGTTTCCTTCTTTTCCAGTACAGTAAGTATATTACGAAATCGGGGAAGGAAAGGAAGTGACCAGCCAACAACTTTTACTTTATAACTGTCTCCTCTTTTAAAGATTGGATAAAGTTCATCGGCGTTTGTTTTGTTATTATGGTAATAATTATTTTCGTTTAGAAAAACTTCCGTTATCAGAGAAAATAAAGTATCTGCCTTTTTCACCACCCCATTTTTCTTTATTAATTACTGTTATGTCGACTACTCTCTTCTGTGAAGACTGGTTCGAAGAAAACGAATCCAAAAACGAAAACGCAAAGAATAATTAGTATTCCGAATACCAGTGAAATTTTGGACATCATATGTAGAAAATCTCCCTTCTCTCTCTTTTGTGATTATTTTTCTCGCATCCCGCCGTATTCCAAAATATTAAAAATACATCAGTATTATAGTACATTTTTTTTATTCTTTAAGCAATAATCCCAAAATGTAAAATAAAAGATTATATTATCAACATATTTTAAGATTTTTTAAGTAATTCGAGCTTTTGATGCATAAAATCATTTATTTAAGTGTTTTTCTTTTCACGGTTTTACTGGCCATTTCCTGTAAAAATAAAAAGGAGGAAACAGTAAAAACACTCAATTTTTCAATTTCTGAAAAAATTCCAGTGCCTGAACCTTCCGGAATTGATCTCAGCTACGATGAAAAAGGTTTTTGGATCGTAAGCGATGAAAACAGTAAGGTTTATCTTATTGATAGTTGGGGTAAAGAAGTTAAAAGCTTTAAAGTAAATGGTGAAGATCTCGAAGGAATTACATTGATTGATGACAGTACTCTTGCGGTAGTTTTAGAAAGAACGAGAGAAGTTGTAATTCTTGATACTTCCGGGAATGAACTTAAGCGTACAGCACTTGACCTTGGAAGGAGAATTAAACTCGGGGTTGGAAGGAATAACGTATGATCCGAGAAGAGAAAAAATTCTATGTTTTGAATGAAAACAATCCACAATTACTTATTGCTCTGGATAGTAATCTGGTAGAACAGAATAGAGATACAATTAGTTTCTCCAAGGATGTTTCAGGGATTTTTTTTGATGATATTGATAATACACTCTGGATTTTAAGTGATGAAAGTCAACGTATTTTTAAGACTGATCTTTCAGGAAATCCCATTGAAGAATTCAAAATTAAGATTAAACAGCCAGAAGGAATTACTTTCAATAAAACCCGCACAAAACTTTATATCGTTTCTGATAAAACAGAAAACCTCTATGTTTTTGACCTCGAATAAGTTTTGGAAATGATGGAATTATTCAGAACCAGCAGATGTTTTATGTCGAAGCTTCTTTCAAAAAAATATTGTAAGTTTGAACAATAAAATAACTCAGTGAGGGAAATTATGACTGATCCTAATCACAACATCCTCTTTATGCAGCTCATCATACAGAATCAGCAGATTGCTATGATGGCTATGGGCAAAATTAAAAATCCGGTTACAGATAAAATTGACCGTAACTTAGAACACGCCAAAATTTATATCGACACTCTCGATATGCTTCAGGCTAAAACAAAAGGCAACCTCTCGGAGTACGAAGAAAAATTTCTTACGGAAACTCTGAAGGAACTTAAATTGAATTATGTTGATGAGGTTGACAAAGATAAAAAATCAGGTGAGAGAAGAAAAGAATAAGGAAGAAACCGGTAAAGAAGAGAAAAAAGCTAACAGCTTATGCTGATTGGAATAATTGCAAATATTACCAAAGAAAATGTGCTTGATGTAGTCTCTATCATTTACTTCACAAGCTCAGGAAGGAAAAAATAGATTATCTTCTCACCAATTCTATTTCTGAGGAAACTGGCAAACTGAAACTAAAAATTGATAAAGACTTTCATTGCAGAAGATGATGAGATTTATGAAAAAAGCGATATTATTATTTCTATCGGTGGTGATGGGACGATGCTTGCAACAGCTTACAAAGCACATATTTTACAATAAACCTGTTTTAGGATTAAATCTTGGCAAGCTTGGTTTTCTTGTTGAGACAGATGTTGCACAGATGGATAGTGTAATTGATTTGATAAAGAAAAAGAATTACACAATCGAAGAACGAATGGTTCTTTCCGGGTATTGTATTGCTCATCAAACCGGAGAACTAATTGCAGTAAACGATCTTGTAATTGAAAAAGGCGGCTGGCCTAAAATGATTGAACTTACTGCCTGGGTTGATGATGAGTATGTTACTACTTTTTCTGCCGACGGATTAATTATTGCTACTCCAACTGGATCAACTGGTTACTCACTTTCAACCGGCGGACCAATTGTCGCACCAACTGCAAAAGCAATAACTCTTTCTCCAATTTCTCCACATAGTTTAACTGTTAGACCAATTGTTCTTATCGAGTGAGCAGATAATAAAATTAAAAGCAGATTCTCCTTATAAAGATGTGCAGGTTAGCTGTGATGGTCAGCGTGTTTATAACTTTCCACCACCAATTGAAATAATTATTAAGAAAAGCGATCGTTCATTAAAACTGATTAAAACTTCACTAACAACATATTTCGAAACTCTCCGCAAAAAACTTCTTTGGGGAATTGATGTGAGAACAAGCAAGCTTAATCTGAATGAATTTGAATAGAAAATTTGTATTAAAAATAAAAATGCCATCCTGTATTCAGGATGGCATTTATGATAATACTATGAATGTCAGAATCATTAGCTTCTTCTAAAACAGGCACCTCAATCTTCTTTCGTTTCAGGTTTTTTCTTTCCATTAGTTTTCTTCTTCTTGCTTCCGATAACCTTCAGGATTATTTTTATCGGAATAATTTTTGTACCTGAAATACTTTATTCTGAAAGTTGCGGAGAATTATTTCCTCTTCGTCCATATGCAGAACATAGTTTGGCAGCAATGGAATCTTACCACCACCACCTGGCGCATCAATTACAAAATGAGGAATAGCCAGACCACTTGTATGTCCTCTTAATGCTTCTACTATTTTTAATCCTGTTTCAACAGAAGCACGGAAATGGTTTGCACCTTTAGTCTCATCTGCCATATACATATAATATGGACGGACTCTTATTCTTAATAATTTTTGCATTAGTTCTTTTACTACTGCAGGATCATCGTTTACACCTTTCATGATTACCATCTGGTTTCCGACAGGAACACCTGCATCTAGCAAGCATTTCACATGCTTTAGAACTTTCGGGTGTAATTTCCCACGGATGGTTAAAATGAGTATTAACATAAATCGGATGATACTTCTTTAACATATTGACAAGCTTCGGTGTAATTCTTTGCGGAAGAACTACCGGCATTCTTGTTCCAAGCCTGATTATTTCAATATGCTTTATCTGACGTAAACGCTGTAGAATTTTCTCAAGCATTGTATCAGTTAGCATAAGTGGGTCACCGCCGGAAAGAATCACATCTCTGATCTCTGTGTGTTCTTCAAGATATTTAAATGCACTTTCAAGACCTTTCATTGAAATCTTTTCGTAATCGCCAACTTTTCTTTTGCGAGTACAAAAGCGGCAGTAAATACCACACTGGCTTGTAACCAAAAAGAGAGCACGATCGGGATAACGATGAGTGATGTTCGGAACAGGACTCATTTCGTCTTCGTGAAGTGGATCTTCTTCTGCATCAAAATCTTCCAGCTCTACTTTTGCCGGAACGCATTGAAGCCAAATTGGATCGCCGGGATGACGGATTAGACTTAAATAGTAAGGATTGATTCGAGCCTGGAAAAATTCATCCAGATCTTCCGCCGTTTTGCGGTCGATGCCGAATTTTTCTACAACATGATCTACTGTGTGAACACTGTCCCTTACCATTTCTTGCCAAAGTTCCATGATAGTTCCTCAGTTGTTCTTGTGATTGAAATATTTTCCGAAGACAATCATACCATCGCCTACGGAATAAAAATCATTTATTTCAGAAATTATGCTGTAATTATTACGCATATAAAAATTTCTTGTAGCAGAGTAACTATCTTTGGAAGATGTTTCAGCAAGCAGCCACCTGCCGTTGTTTTCATTAACAAAACTTTCTGCATGTTGCTAAAAGTTTCTTTCCAATCCCTTTTTTTCCGTGATCGGGATTGGTTACAATCCAGTAAAGATCATACACACCATCTGTTAATGGTCTCTTACCGGTGCAATGATATCCAAGAATCATGCCATTTTCTTCATAAATGAACAAATTATAGTCTGTCTGCATTGGATTCGTTGCTGCGATGTTCACAAGTTCCATCGCAACTTTAATTTCTTCATCATTAAAATTCGGAGTTGAATTTAAAATTCCTTCAATTATTTTTGCATCATCCGGCTTTAGCCTGCGAATCATTTTTTTTCTTTCTGATTAATGCAAAGTTTGCAATTGTATAAAGTAAATCATCATAACTAATTCCATCTGCTGCTGCTGCTCGTGCAAAACCGGAGTCAGATGAAATATCCGGATTAGGATTAACCTCAATCACATAAGGCACACCATCATTACTTAATCTTATATCAATACGTGAATAGTCCCTGCAGTTCAACGCTTCATATGACTGCTAATGCTGTAGTTTGGATTTTCTTTTTTATTCTTTCAGCCAGTTGTGCCGGGCAAACAGGTTTAGTGTGATTGTAATAAACACTACCCTCGGTCCATTTACCATCGTAAGTAACTATGTTCGGGAATTCTTCAGGAAGTCCGGTAAAACTAATTTCTGAAATCGGAAGAACTTTTCCACCGAGAATTGCAACATTCAACTCTCTTCCCTGAATATATTCTTCAAGAATTACATCCTGACTGTATGTTTCTACCAGAAAACTGAATTGTTTTCTTAATTCTGTGTAATTATTTACCACTGAGAATTCAGAAATACCGATGCTTGCATCTTCGTTCATCAGTTTTAGAATTAATGGATAACGTAATTTTATTTCTTTTTCGGTAAATCTTTTAGTTTTCTTTAGTGTTCTGTATTCCGGCGTAAGGATTCCCCTCGAATTTAAAATTGCTTTTGCTCTGGCTTTATTTAGGCAGTT
Organism: uncultured Ignavibacteriaceae bacterium; assembly: GCA_963768365.1. Taxonomy (GTDB): domain Bacteria; phylum Bacteroidota; class Ignavibacteria; order Ignavibacteriales; family Ignavibacteriaceae; genus IGN2. The sequence goes on from CAVYHS010000012.1 coordinate 102,536, forward strand.
ACCCAGTGTTATGGGTGAACATCCTGTAATTTCGTAAGCTAAAAGTTCGAATAATCCAGCCATACAAGATTCATAAGCAGAGATATTCCTTCCACAGATTCAACAAAGTTATAAATTATATCAGGATATAATGCAATTAATATTATTAATAGTCTTTTGAACATCTCTGTCAATCGCAAGAGATTTAACTTCCTTAAAGTATTTGGATAAAGATTCCTCAACTTTATTCAGCTCTTTCAGAAAATTATTTTCAGAAAGATCATTTGCTTTTGCTGCTTCATCATTTTTCTTTCCATTATAAACTGAAAAGACACTGACCGGTGCATTATAACAAATCAATATTTTAACGTTCTCCTTCATGCTAGGTTATACCTTTTAGCTGCTGAGTAAAGAGCGCGTTGAATCAATTGATTATAAGTCATTCCGGCTGCTCTAGCTGCTTTCGGAAAACTTGAGTTTTCATTTGGGTCAGGCATTATTCCCGGCAAAGGATTGATCTCTATGATATTTGGGACACCGTTTTTATCAAGGCGAACGTCTATTCTACTCCAATCCTTGCATCTTAAAACATTGTAAGTTCTCAGAACAGTATCTTTTATTTTTTCTTTCAAGATTTGAATCTAATTTAGCCGGACATTCAAACACATCAAATTTATTTTCTTTTGTATCAAGTATCCATTTTGCTTCATAAGAATAGAGAGGAATAACATCCTCTGGAAAATCTTCGTAACGAATCTCGATAATTGGAAGAATTTCTGCTTCTTCTCCGTTTCCAAGAACTGCGACAGTAAATTCTCTTCCGGGAAGAAATTCTTCGATCAGAGCTGGCTGATTATAAGAAATTAGTATTCTATTTACTTCATCCTCAAGTTCTTTTGTATTTTTTACAAAAGATGAGGAAAAAATTCCTTTGCTCGAACCTTCAGAAATCGGTTTAACTATTAATGGAAAATCGAAATTGGAATTTTTAATATCTTCCATCTGGTTAGCAACCAGGAATTTGGCATTTGGAATTTTATGATAAGTTAAAATTTCTTTTGCCCGGGACTTATCAAGACAAATGCCCAGCGTAAGTGCATCCGAACCTAAGTAAGGTATCTGAAGCATCTCAAGCATTGCAGGTATATGCGATTCACGGTTTACTCCAATTAGTCCTTCAGCAAAATTAAAAACTATATCCGGTTTTAATTCTTTAAGTTTTATGAATGCATCGTTGTTTGCTTCAACTAAAGTAACGTTGTGAAATTCGCCGATAGCATCTTTAACTGCGTTTACAGTTTCCCAGGTATCCCACTCTGCATACGTATCAATCGCCGGTTGAAATTCATGTTGAGAAGAATTTTGAACAGGAGGGAGGTCTTCGTGGAAAGTTTCACTTTCCGGTTTTACGTTGAATGTTATAGCCACATCTAAACGTACATTAAACCTTGGTGATAAAATATTTTCTCCTTTAAATTATCTATTTGTTCCAAATATAAACTTTATAAATAATTTGTCAACATGTTTTAAAAAGTTTTTTGAAAATATTTTTTCATGGAAAATTTTCATGAACAGGAGTTAAAGAGAAAAATTTTTTAATGTGTAGTCATGAATTTTAAAATATTTTCTGAATTAATTCTGGATAATATTTTTCTTTTGAAGACGATTGAAGATGGAAAATCTTCCAAGGAAAATATTTTTTCAGGCGATCTTTGCGTACTGAAGGTTGTCTGAATAATATTTGATCAGATTATTTCTTATTACCTGATTGCTTTCTGATTCAAGAGATGGGTCTTTATTTATAAGGTCGAAAGCAATGTTCTTGGTTTTGTATTATTAGTTCTGCATCATTAATTATATCTGCATATTTCAAATCAGGGAAGCCACTTTGCTTTAGTGCTGAAGATATCACCAGGTCCGCGAAGTTTTAAATCTGTTTCAGCAATTTCAAAACCGTTATTCGTCTTTACCATTGTCTGAAGTCTGATTGCAGACTTATATTTTTCTATAAATGTACTTGAGAGATAATCGAGATCAAGTTGCTGTTGTATATTATACTGTACAATTTCATCCTTGGTGACAAGAACACAATAAGCCTGCTTATCACTTCGTCCGACTCTTCCTCTTAACTGATGAAGTTGCGAAAGACCAAACCGATGAGCATCGTTTATCAAAATTATATTTGCATCAGGAATATCTATGCCTACTTCAATTACTGTTGTTGAAACCAAAACATCAAATTCTTTTTTCAGGAAGTGCAGCATCTTTTCTTCTTTCTCCTGCCAACTCATTCTTCCGTGTATAAGTCCAAGGTTTAAATTTTTAAGATGAGTCTTTCTTAAATCCTCATAAAAAGTTTCAGCAGCTTTCAGTTCCAGCTTGTCAGAATCTTCTACCAATGGATAAACAAGAAATGTCTGGTAACCATCTTTCTTTTTATCAATAATGAACTTAAAAATTTCGGGCAGTTTATTTTCTCCTCTAAGTACGGTTTTGATTGGTTTCCTGTTCTTTGGCATTTCATCAATAACAGAAACATCTAGATCGCCGTAAATGGTCATTGAGATTGTTCGGGGAATAGGGGTGGCACTCATTACTAAAACATCAGGAGTTTTACTTTTGCTTTGAAGTTTAGCTCTTTGACGAACACCAAAACGATGCTGCTCGTCAATTACAACTAACCCAAGATTTTTATATTTAACCTTTTCTTCGAGAAGAGCATGTGTGCCAACTATGATGTCAGCTTCCTGTAATTCAATTTCGCGAAGCTCTTTTCTCTCGCTCAGATTTCTTTTGCCCTCCAAGCAGCAAAGAAACTTTTATTTTCCGTTCAGGATAAAGTTCGTAAAGTTTTTTCATCATAGAGGAAATGTTTTTTGCGTGCTGATCAGCCAAGAATTTCAGTTGGAGCCATTATCGCCGCCTGGTATCCATTATCAACTGCAATCAACATTGCAATTACGAGACACGATTGTTTTTCCGCTTCCAACATCTCCCTGCAGTAGCCGGTTCATTGGTTTTTCCGAGAGCAGATCATTCTTTATTTCACCTAAAACTTTTAACTGTGCATTTGTGAGTTCAAACGGGAGTGTCTTTAAAAAATTCTGAACCAGATTCGACTTGATACTCATTTTATTTCCTAGTGAGCTTGCTCTGGTAATTCTGCTTTCTTAAGAGCAACAAGCAATTCAAGATAGAACAGCTCTTCAAATTTAAACCGCTGTCGTGCTGAATTTAATTTATCGGTGGATTCAGGAAAATGATAACTTCTTATTGCTTCCTTAAGCGGTACAAGTTTATTTTGATATAATAATTTCTTCTGGAAGAGTTTCTTCAATTTTATCTGCATAACTTTCAACTGCAAGATTGATAATTCTTCTCAAACTTAAATCACCGATGTTTCCTGACTTTAGTTCTTTGGGTATTCTATAGAAAGGAATGATTTTCCCGTGTGAAGAAAGCTTTTCTCTTCTTCTTCAGTTATTCTGTCAAAATCAGGATGAATAAATTGTAATGCACCATATTTTGATTTGTCTGGTTTTGATGAGATAGCAAAAAGCTCGCCCTTCATTAAAAACAGAATAAAAATATTTTGTTCCATGGAACCAGACACATTCAAAAAATCCTGTTGCATCCCTGAACTGAACTTTAAGAACTTCCCTTTTACCAAATCTCTTCTTTTCTTTTTCGAAAACTTTTCCAATTACTGTAAGTTCACCATCGTAACCATTCATTAAATAACCATAAGCCTTTGCTGCAGTAAGCACGGTTGTACGATCGAGATGTCGGGATGGAAAATAATACAGCAAGTCGCGAATAGTTTTTATTCCTATTTTTGAAAAGGATATCAGCTCTTTTTGGTCCAACTGACTTTAAATATTGAACGGATTCATCAAGAGTGTTCTTTGAAAAAGATTTCATAAATAGAAAAATAATCTATCACTTCACTAAACTCAAAAATCACTTAAAGCCTTTCTGAGAAATTATATTTAATTTTGAATAGAAAATCAGGAAGGAAATAAAAATTGGAATGGGAAAAGTTATTAACTGATTCACGGCTCGGTGAAAAAAGTCAACCAAAAGTAAATTCAGGATGGACAGGAGTGAGTTTCAAAAGGATTTTGACAGGATAGTCTTCTCACCGGCTTTCAGAAGACTGCAGGATAAAACACAGGTATTTCCGTTACCCGAAAGTGATTTTGTTCATACACGGTTGACTCACAGTCTTGAAGTTTCCTGTGTCGGCAGATCATTGGGAAATCTTGTTGGCGAAACAGTAATTAAAAGAAATCCTTCGTTGAACAGTCAGTTTACAAAATTTCACTTTGGTGAAATTGTTGCCGCAGCCTGTCTTGCGCACGATATTGGAAATCCTCCGTTCGGACATTCAGGTGAAGATGCAATTGCCGAATACTTCAGAAGCGGTAACGGACAAAAGTTCAAATCAAAAATAAAAGATGAAAAAAAATGGACAGACCTTATAAAGTTTGAAGGAAATGCTCAGGGTTTCAGAATAATTACAAAACTTCAGAATCCGAAAGTAAAAGGTGGTTTGAATCTTACTCATTCAACACTGGCTGCTGTAACAAAATATCCAAGAGAATCGCTCATTGCTAATAAAAGCAAATCTTTACAAAATAAAGCTTACAGAAAATACGGATTCTTCCAGGCAGAAAAAGATATTTTTAAAGAAGTTGCTGACTGCAACCGGGCTTGATTACATCAAGAATAGAAAAAATTATTGGTGGTGTCGTCATCCGTTAGCATTTCTGGTTGAAGCAGCAGATGATATTTGTTACAGAGTAATGGATCTTGAAGATGGATTCAGACTTGGTATGGTTTCATTTAAAGAAACTGAAGAATTAATGCAGACTATTAGTTTCAAAGCAGAGTTTAAAGGATTATCGTGGAAAGGATGAAAAAGACAGGATTGGTTATTTAAGAGCAGTAGCTATCAACGAACTGGTAAATGAACTTGCAAAAGTATTTCTGGATGAGGAAAAAAATATTTTAAATGGAAAGTTTGAAAGTGATCTTATCAGTGAAATTAAAAGAGTAGATGCTTTAATGCAGATAAAAGATATTTCAATTAATAAAATTTACAAGTCTCGAAGTGTTGTTGAAAGAGAAGTTGCAGGATATGAAGTTCTGGGCGGATTGCTTGATACTTTTATTCATTCATACAATGAAGCTTTTATTGGGAAAATATCCTCAAAGCATAAATCAGTTTTTGCTCTTCTTCCAAAGAGAATAACCGAAGAGATTCCTAATGATCTTTATCTTCGTTTATTAAGAATAATTGATTTTGTTTCCGGTATGACTGATTCTTTTGCTGTTTCTCTTTTCAGAAAAATTAAAGGTATTTCTTTGCCGGGTGGAAGAGTTACTGAGTAGTAAATCAATTTTCCTAACCTTAATTAATTACTCAGTCTTCATATCTCTTGTCATTAAATCAGTGGTAGCTTTTACCGGATCTTTATCTTCGAAAAGAATTTTGTATACTTCATTTGTAATTGGGGTTTCGATTCTGTCTTTTAGCTGCAAGCTGTTTTGCTGAACGAGTTGTTTCAACACCTTCAGCTACTTGTCCCATTGACTTTAAGATTTGCTTAAGTTTTTTCCCTTTACCAATCTGTTCCCCGACATACCTGTTACGACTGTGCTTACTCATACAGGTAACAATTAAATCTCCCATTCCCGAAAGTCCGGCGAAAGTTTCTGGCCGTGAACCCATAGCCAAACCCAGTCTGGAAATTTCAGCAACTCCTCGTGTCATTATTGCTGCTTTTGTATTATCGCCAAAACCTGCACCATCAATTATACCAGCACCAATTGCAATAATATTTTTAAACGCACCGCCAAGCTCAACACCCAAAATATCTGTTGAGGCATAAACTCTGAAATAAGAAGTCATAAATGCGGCTTGAATTGTTTTGGAAGTTTCAATGTCGGAAGATGCTGCAACTACTGCCGTTGGTATTCTTTTACTTACTTCTTCAGCATGGCTGGGACCGGATATAACACCAATTTGGTTTTTATTAATATGAGGAAAAACATCTTTAAGCATCTGAGACATTGTCATCAAAGATTTGTTTTCAATTCCTTTTGAAACACTTAACGAATATTGCGTCTTCAATACTTTTGTAATTTATTTTATCAATAACACCCTCTGAGAAACTGAGAAGGGACAGCCATCACTATCAAATTTTTATCATCAGCAGATTCTTCAATATCTGAAGTGATTAGAATCTCTTTCGGAATTTTTATGCCGGGAAGGTAATCGGTGTTAATTCGTTTTTTTATTAATTGACGGGCGTAACTTTTTTTGTATTCCCAGAGAGTTACAGTTGTGACCGTTGTAGTGAAGTAAGATTGCAAGGGTAGTTCCCCAGCCGCCAGCGCCGAGAACTGAGATTTTCATTTAATTATTTTTTGATTTCTTTCGAAAACTTATTTTATTTTCATTTCCGTTAATTAATTCTTACCAGATTTTTTCTGTGTGTAAAAATTACAATCGCAGTAACTCCAATTATAAAAGGTAAGAGTGTACTGTATCCGGGAATATCAACGTGAAAAAGATTTTCTCTTATAAATAAAGTAGCGGGAACACTTATTGCTGCAATGATAGAACCAAGTGAAACATATCTTGAAATCAAAACAACCAAAGCAAAAATTCCGACTGCGATTAGCATATCAATCGTTATTAAAGTTAAAAGCATACCGAGTGCAGTAGCAATTCCTTTTCCTCCTTTAAATCCGGCAAAGACTGTCCAGATATGCCCGATGACAGCAGACATTCCAGCAATTATCTGAACTAAAGTAAAATCATCGAACGGAGAAACGTTTTCAAACGGAAGAGGACCATAAAATAATCTTGAAATAATAACAACTGCAATAGCACCTTTTAAAGCATCGAGAAAAATAACCAACAAACCATACTTCCAGCCCAAAACACGCATAACATTAGTACCACCTGCATTTCCGCTTCCATGGTTCTCTAATATCAATTCCGCCTGACAGCTTTACTTATTAATAATACTGTTAGGAATTGAACCTATCAGATAGGAGAGAATTACTATTATTGCTAATAACAACATTTATTAATCTAAAAATTATTAGAGAAAAACTAAACATTTGACAACTAAGAAACAACGAAAATTCATACCATTTAAAATTGAATGAATTTATAGGTATTTGATGATACATTAATTAATAGGATTCCTTATAATGTATTATTTTCCTTCATTACAGTTAAAATGTTTTTTTTTGAGGCTGATTTTAATATATTTGCGCCTCAAATTAAAGGAGTTGATATGGCAAAACAGCAATCATTTTGCAGATAAGTTAAAAAAGAAGAAAAAAAGCGATCTTATAACTGTAAAGTTCATTAAATCGATGAAAACAGCAGGTGGGAACTATAAATTCAACGAAAAATTTGTTCAGTTAGATGATTTGAATAAGCTTTCTGAAGTAAAGTAATTTATTACTATATTTATATGAATGTAATTGACGCGATGGGTAATATATCTATCGCGTTTTTTATTTTAAAACAGACTTAGAGACCAGCTTCCTTCTAATTCAAGCAATTTTTGTTTTACATCCAAACCACCACCGTAACCAGTCAGACTTCCATCTGCACCAATCACACGATGACAGGGAATTATAATTGGAATTGGATTCGCACCGTTTGCAGCAGCAACTGCACGCATTAAATTTTTGTCGCCCATTCTGTTTGCCAGTTCACCATAACTGATTGTTTCTCCATAAGGAATCTTTATCAGTTCATCCCAAACCTTTTTCTGAAAGTTGGTATCCGAGAATTTCCAATGACAGTTCAAAGTCTTTTCTTTGTCTGTTAAAATATTCTCTCAGTTGTGTAATATATTTACAACTTTCGGATCATCAGAAGAAATTTGAGTTATTTCAGAGTAGCTTATCTAATTCTGATTTTTTGTTTATTAGAATTTCTCTAACCCCTTCGATTGAAGCGATTACATCTATCTTAATTCCATCTATTACATCGGAAGCAAAGTATAATTCTTCGTTCATATTCAATATTCAAGTTTTGAAAAATAAAAAAGGGAAGAAACCACATTTGATTTCTTCCCCTGTAAACTCAAGAAAATAATTTATGCAGCTACTACGTTAATTGAAGGATTTACATCTCTTTTTAACAATCCTTCAATTGCCATCAAAGTTCCCGAGATTGAACTTGGACAACTTCCACAAGCACCCTGGTATCTGATCTTAACTGTAAATCCCTCAATTCCTAAAACCTGTAAACCGCCACCATCTCCAGCAAGTGCTGGTCTTACTTTCTGATCAAGCAATTCATTAACTTTTTTTAGCAGATCATTCTCTTCATCAGCGGTCGGAGCCTTATACTGTTCTTCACGGAATTAAATCAGGATCAAATGTTTTCAAGAAAATCTATAAATGGTCTTTGAATTTGTACCCAGTTTGCATCGGCTGATTTTTCAATCGTTACAAACTTATCCATATAAAAAACTGAAACGACTCCATCCAGCTCAAATATTCCAGTTGCGAATGGATCATCTTTTGCCGATTCTTTATCAGCATATTGTCTCGTTTCATAGTTAAGCAGCTTTTGATTCAAAATAAATTTTAATGCATGTGGATTTGGTGTCAAATCAACATCTTCTACCATTAACATAATAAACCTCATTTTTTATTTTAAAGTTAAACTAACCAGACTTCACCTTCAAGTTAAATCAGGCTACATCCCTTATTTGTGATTCGACAAAGAGGCATTTTCTTAAAATAAGCTTAATTTTCACACTGATTTTTTAACAATAATTTTATATCAATGGCTAAAAAGAAGAATATACTTATTGTTTTTACCGGTGGAACTTTTTCAATGAAGATTGAGAGAAAAAAGTCAGGAGGAGCTGTTCCTCGTTATTCAGGAGAAGAGCTTTTGAAGAAAATTCCTGAAGTGAAAAAGTTGGCTAAAATTTCTTTTTATGATTTCGGAAAATATCCTGGGACCTCATGTCACTCCTGAAATTATGATGCAACTATCAAAACAGTTAAAAAAGAAGCTTGCAGAAAAAAAGTATGATGGTATAGTTGTTACTCACGGCACAGACACTCTTGAAGAAACAGCTTACTTGATTGATCTCACAATTAAAACGAAAGTTCCAATTGTATTTACTGGTTCAATGAAGAACAGTTCGGAACCTGATTGGGATGGACCAAAAAATTTAGTTGACTCGATACAGGTTTGCCTGAATGAAAATTCCAGGGGAATGGGAACACTTGTTTGTATGCACGCACGAAGTTAATGCAGCGAGCGAAGTAACGAAAATTTTTTCTAGTGAGTTTGAAACATTTCAGAGCCTGGATTTTGGAACACTTGGATTTGTGCAGCAAGGAAGAGTAGTTTATAACAGGCTGCCGAGACACCTTGAAATTATTAATACTGAAAAAGTTAACTCCAATGTAGATCTGCTAACTGTGTACGCTGGTATGGACGAAAAGTTTTTCAAACATTCAGCGGATTCAGGTGTGGACGGTTTGGTTATTGAAGCATTAGGTATTGGAAATGTTCCGCCTGCAGCATTTAAAGGTGTAGAATATGTAATTAAAAAAAATATTCCTGTTGTGCTTGTTTCAAGATGTCCTGCAGGAGAAACGGATTACATTTACAGCTATCCGGGTGCTGGAAGACATTTACATAATCTCGGAGTTATTTTTACAGATTACCTGAACGGGCAGAAAGCCAGAATTAAGCTAATGCTTGCGTTGAGTAAAACAAATGATAGAAAAATTCTAAAGAAAATATTTGAAGGTGAGATAAGAGAGATTTAAAAATTCATTTCTTCAATGTTCAGATATCAACACTTCCAGATCAACTTTGTGGACATGGTCAATTTCTCTTCCAAGAAACAGCTCGGCAACTTCTTTGAACTTTGCGGGGATATCGCTTACATAATATTCCTGTCCTCCGGAAGTTTTTAAATCAGAAAGTAAGTCAAGCTTGTCAAGTTCTGATTTAATCACTTCAGAAGAGGCAACTCCCGAATCAATCAACGATAACTTTACGGACCGATAACTTTCTGAATTACTTCGGATAAAATCGGATAGTGTGTGCACCCAAGCACTAAAGTATCAATTTCCTTTTCACGTAATTCCTTCAAATACTCTTCTGCAATTTCAAAAGTAGCCTGATGTTTTATCCATCCTTCTTCTGCAAGCGGGACAAAAAGAGGGCAGGGTTTTTCAAACACATTTGCAGAATTATTCATCTTTTTAATTTCCTTCGAGTAAGCGAGGTTGCTTATTGTAGCCCTCGTTCCGATCACTCCGATTTTTTTAATTTGACTTTCCTGTCAAAGCCATCCTCGATCCGGGTTCAATCATTCCAATAATAGGAATATCAAACATTTTTTTTAGATCAGGAATTGCAATTGAAGATGCAGTGTTGCAAGCAACCACAAGAGCTTTAATATTTTTCTGCAGAAGAAACTTAGTATTCTGAATTGAGTATTCAATTACAGTCGAATTAGATTTTGAACCATAAGGTACACGAGCAGTATCTCCAAAATAAACTATGTTTTCGTTCGGAAGAGTAGAAGCCAGTCTTTTTACAACGGTAAGTCCACCAATACCTGAATCAAATACGCCAATTGGTTTTTGTTTATCTAGAGTGGTTCAAAATAATCCTTATAATAATTTATCAATTGCAGAAGTAATTTCGTTTTTGACAAACTCGTAATCATTTGGAGAAATTTTCTTTCCGTTTCTGTCAAGCACATAAAACGCATCAACTATTTCATCACCTTGTGTTGAAATTTTAGCAAAGGAAATATTCAAACCGAGCTCATTCATCTTGCTTGTAACGTGATAGAGGAATCCTAATCTGTCAGGCGAATGAACATCAATGATGGTAAATTTTTCGTGATTTTCAAAAGCAATTTTTACGTTTCCTTTTTTCTTGAACAAGTTTGTTTTCTATTCTCCACCACTTTGATTTAAGTAAAGCAACCTCTTTTCCCAATTGTAAAAGACCTCTAACAGCAAGGTTCATATCTCTCTTCAATTTTACTAAATCTTTCTTTATCCAGTTTTTTATGTGAGCTGAAATCTGTTACGTTGAAAGTATCAATTACAATTCCGTCTTTGCGAGTAAAAATTTTAGCATCGTGAATGTTGATATCATTTATTGCCATCACACCGCAAAGTCTTGAAAGCAGTGAAGGAAAATCTTTTGTGATAACTGTAATACCTGTATATCCATTTGATTCAGAGAACAGAACGGATACAACTAAACCTTTATCTATTTCTTCTACATGTCTTGCAATTTCTTCAGCACCAAAATGGTGTGAGTAAGCTAAATCATCAATAGAATCAATATGATCCTGAACAGCCTCTTCAGTTATGTTTGAAGAGTATTTGCTAATCTCTTTTGGAACAGCGTATGTGGTTGAGTATAAAAGCTCTTCTCCAGAAATTTTTTCTTCGAGCATTGCACGAGTCTTTCGGTAAAGTTCTGCGAGGAGCTCACTTTTCCAGTTTGTCCATACAACAGGATTAACAGCTGAAAGATCTGCATAAGTTAAAAGATAAAGCTGATCGAGATCTTCAATTGAGTTGAATCTTGAACTAAAACTATTAAGCGTTTCCGGATCATTTAAATTTCTTCTGAATGCGGTTTGTTCCATAATCAAGATGATGATAAACCAGAAATGAAACGGTATTTATTTCTGATTCACTATAACCCATACGATACATAATTGAGGAAGCAAGTTCAGCACCGATTATTTCGTGTCCGGTTATATTAATTGGTTTGGCAATATCGTGAAGTAGCAATCCCAAGATAAAGTTTTTCTTTGTCTTTGAGCTTATTGAAAATTCTTCCAAGCTGAGAATTTTCGTTTCCAAGTTTTTCCACATTCTGGATTGCAATTAGTGTGTGTTCGTCGGCGGTGTATGAGTGATAAACACCATGCTGTAAGAAAACCGTTTAGATCTTTAAACTCATGGCATAAATGCACCAAGAACACCAAGTTCATTCATTACATGTAAAGTGTTCGACCAACATTATTTCGGAAGTCTTTAAAATTTCTCTGAAAAAAACTGAAGATTCGCTTTCATGAATGTGCTGCCTATCAGTGAGTTTCAAATTTATCAACTATGTGTGAACGAAGCGATTCATCAAATCTTGCCTGAGTGAAGTCCGCGATAATAAAATGCACGAAGAATATCTGACATTGTTAATTGAGCCTTTTCACGCATCGATATAACTCTTCCTTTTATTTCAAAGTCATCATCGAGAACAATGGAAAGAGATGCAGGCAATGATGAAACGGAATCATCATAGAATTTTTTTATCATCGATTTGGAGAAACGGTTAAGAATAACGGCAGCATTAAAATATATTCTCATAAAATCTGTTAGAGCATCTTCTTCGAATCCGAAATATTTTTGCAATCCTTATCTGTTCATTGAATTCAAAACGGTCATTCTTTTGCTTCGATTCAAGGTGCATCAGGTTTCTAACAGAAAGAATCAGTTTATAGCTGCTGAGCACGCGGCTGCTTTCATCGGCGGAAGTAATTTTATTTTCCTTCATCAGATTGAAAAATGTTTCAATCTGTGTTGATTCCTGTTGTTTATTAAACAACTCTTTTTTTGAAAAGATGTAAATCCATTCAACCAAGTTGCAAATCTCTTAGACCGCCGGCTGAAAACTTTCACATTCGGCTCGAGCATTTTCGGAGAGATTCCGTATTTCTTATATCTTTCCTCAGAATCTTCAATCAGTCTTTTTATCAGATCAGCTTTTGTATCTTCGTTAAGCGCTTTGATAAGCTCTTCGTTCCAGATATTATAAATTTTTTCAGATCCGAGAAGATATCGTGTTTCAAAAAATTGGGTGAAAGTATGAAGATCAGCCAAAATATATTTTTGAATGTCTGATAAATCTCTTACTGTGTGCGATACTTCCAGACCATTATCCCAGAACCGGGTAACCAATTCAGAGATTTCTTTTGCGTTATCTTCTACTGACTCTGCAATAAAAATAATATCGACATCAGAATAAGGTGAAAATTCTCTTCTGCTGAAACTTCCTGCAGATGCAACAGCAAAATTATATTTTTCATTTCCGGCAACTGCACGAATAAATTCTTCAATTAATAAACTGTACTCTTTGCTGAATTTTAATGCATCAGCTTGTTTCGAGTAAGCTTCAAACAATTCATCTCGTTTTGTATTGAATATTTTTTTAATTTCTGATTGCAATTTATTTATCTTCAAAAATCGAGATAATTGTCTATTATTTAATATTATCACTGTAATATTCAGCTTCAACAACTGATGAAATACCACCACGAACATTGAAATCTGCAGTAATAAGCATATAACGTGGTTTACAAACTTTAACTAGGTCATCGAGTATTTTATTTGTTGCACTTTCGAAGAATAGTCCATCGTTGCGATAAGAATTGAAATAAAGTTTTAATGATTTTAGTTCTACGCAAAGTTTATTGGGGACATACTCGACTGTAATTGTTGCAAAATCCGGCTGACCGGTCTTTGGGCAAAGCGAGGTAAACTCCGGTGCTGTGTGAATAATAGTGTAATCCCTATTGGGGAATTCGTTTTTGAAGATCTCTAATAATTTTAGTTTTTTACTCATGGCTTTAACCTCGTTTATTTGTCTAAAAATAGTTTGGTCTTGTTTTATAAGGAATCGGATCTTCGACTCCTGCTTTCTGAAATCCTCTTAGACGAAGAGCACAGCTATCACATACTCCGCAAGCTTCATCTTCATTTTGATAGCAGCTCCATGTCAGATGTAGTGGTGCATTTAGTTCGTTCCCTTTTTTGATTATCTCTTCTTTTGATAAATGAATAATCGGAGTTTCTATTTTAATTTTTGTTTCTGGTTTTGTGCCAAGATCAATCATTTTTTCAAATGCAGAGAAAAAATCTGGTCTGCAGTCGGGATATCCTGATGAATCCTCGAAAACAGCACCGATGAAAACTGCTTTTGCATTTAATATTTCAGCCCAACTGACACACGCTGAAAGAATATTCGCATTCCTGAATGGAACATACGAAGTTGGAATCTCCTTATTTTCCAAATCTGCCTTTGATACTGAAATATTTTTATCAGTCAATGATGAACCACCAACTCTTGAAAGATGAGTGTAATCAACGACTAATTTTTCTTTTACTCCAAAATAATCTGCAATATCATTAAAAGCTTTTAATTCTCGCTTCTCGGTTCTTTGTCCATAGTTGATATGAGCAAAAGCAAGATCATAAATTTTCGCTTGCCATAGCTGCGGTAACACAGCTGTCCATACCTCCACTAACAGCAATAATAGCCAATTCTTTACTGGACAAAGACATACTTGAAATCTTCAATCATCAAAAATTTTTGTGCTAAAAATAGTGAAAACCGAGCTAAGTTATTTGACCAAAATTATCAATTGTAAGGAACTGAATGGTTCAATTAGCAGCATTAATGTGGCCTGCAAGAATTTCAAGATGAAAAGACGCTATTAATTATTTAATTTTGCTTAGACAATTTTAAAAATACTGAGGAAACAATGAGAAGAAAAGTTATTGCCGGCAACTGGAAAATGAATATGAACCTACATCAGTCACAAAAGCTTGTATCTGAAATTCTAAATGGTTTAGGAAAAGACAGCAAAGCAGAAGTAATTGTTTGTCCAGCTTTTACTTCTTTAAGTGAAGTAAATTCCTTGTTGAAAGGTACACAAGTCAAACTCGGTGCGCAGAATATGTACTTATGAAGAAAGCGGAGCTTACACTGCAGAAATTTCGGCTGATATGTTAAAATCAGTTAATTGCGAATATGTAATTCTTGGTCATTCAGAAAGAAGAGCAATTTTTAACGAATCTGATGAACTGATTAATAAAAAAATAAAAACAACTCTTGCAAAAGAATTAAAATCCATCTTTTGTGTCGGCGAATTACTTGAGCAGAGAGAAAGCGGTCAAACAATGGGGTTGTTTCTGAACAGATTGAAAAAGGATTAGAAGGAATTTCTGCCTGAACAGATGAAAAATATTATTATTGCTTATGAACCTGTCTGGGCAATTGGAACGGGCAAGACAGCAACTCCACAGCAGGCACAGGAAGTTCATTTATTTATTCGTGAACTGGTGGCTAAAAAATTCTCCTCTTCGATAGCAGAAAGTTTGATAATACAATATGGCGGAAGTGTTAAGCCGGATAATTCAGGCGAGCTTACTTTCGCAAAAAGATATTGATGGTGCATTGGTTGGCGGCGCCTGTCTTAAAGCGGATTCTTTTCTAAGTATTATTGCTTCTGCTTAATCATCCGCTTTAAAAAAGCAAATTATTTTGTTTTATAGTAAGAAGTTTCAGATTGATTTCCCCTCGAATCTATAGTATATTTGTGCGTTTTTTAATAAATTTTCAAAGGATTTGCTTATCGAATGATAACCTTCCCATTTAGATCTCTGTTTTTATCAGGGTTGCTTACGCTTTTTGCTTTTCAATTTTCGTTCAGCCAGGTTGTATTTAGAGAAGTCCCAGATTACAAAATTCAATTGACTGACTCACTTTTTTTTGATATTACTCAAACCCGTTCAGTAATTTCTCTGGATGGAAGCTGGAGTGTAAGACCAGCAGATGACGAAAAAGCACTTAATGTGAAAGTAACTATTCCTTCAATATTTGAAGGAGAAGGTGAATTTATTTTTGAGAAGGAGTTTGAATTATCAAAATCTCTGATTTCAGAAAACACGTTAGAATTAATTTTCTTCTCAATAAATTACACTGCGGATATCTCACTTAACAATACTATCATCTACCGTCACAGTGGCGGAGAATATCCATTTAAAATTGGGTTACCCAGAGACATTCTGACAAGTCGATAAGAAAAATCTTCTTTCTTTAAAACTCAAATACGATCTCAATTCGAAAAACTCCATTCCTCAGAAGCAAAGGTTTCTTTTCCCGGAAAACTTCGGTGGAATAATTGGAGATGTTTACATTCATATTGAACCGGATTTTTATTTAGCAAAAGAAAAAATTACTAAAGACCTTCTCATCTGATTACAAAAATGTTTCCCTTGAAGTTGAGACACTTGTTAAAAATAATAAGATAAGAAAAGCGAATACAACCACAGATAATCCTCAAGATTACAAATTAGTTGTCTCTCTTGCAGATGCTTCCGGAAATATTATAAAAGACCTTCCTGCTTACAGTTTTAATTTGGAGAGAAATAAAGATATTTCTATCAACCAGAAATTCGATCTTCCGGAAACAGTACTTTGGTCGCCTGAAAATCCCTCATTATTAATTTTGACCCAGAGCTTATACTTATCTGATTCATTGATTGATAAAAAACAAAAACCTATTGCTTTGTTTGATTTGAAATCCGACGAAGAATCAATCAAGCTCAACGGCAGCGAATATTTTCTTAAAGGAGTAACACACTATCCCGGTAGTGAAATCTATGGAAGACTTATTTCGTACGATCAGATGGAGAGAGATATTGCTCTGATTAAAGAAGCGGGTTTCAATTGTGTGCGATTTACAAAAAGTACAATTCATCCATACTATCTTAGCCTTTGTGAGAAATACGGCTTGTTTGCTTTCCTTGAAATTCCAATTAACGGTGTTCCTTCGGGAATTGCTGAAGATGAAAGTTTTATAAGCAGGAGCAGAGAATTTCTGTTCAACTATATTTCTTTTTATGGAGAGTATTCTCTCGTTTGTAGCAATTGGTTTTGGAGGCACTTATCTTCCGGCTCTTAAAGAGCACATCGGCATTAATTTCTGTTCTTGCAGAAGCAGCTAAAGAAAAAAGTAATCTTCTTACTTATGCATCCTTTTCAGGCACCAACTATAAGCAGTATTGATAAACTTGATTTATATGGGCTTGAGTTTATAAAGGACAACCCGGCTAATATTAGTGAGCAAATTCAGGAATTGCAGAGTAAGTTCGGTAAAGGAAAGATCTTTTTCTCATCATTAACATATCCTGTTTACATTGGCGGCTCTGATGGATATTTAAATGAATTTTCATTTGAAGCACAGGCAAAATATTACGAAGAGTTCTTTGATTACGTTTCTCAAAACAAAGTACCCGCATTTTTCATCAACTCTTTTACTGATTACTTCGGAGATTATTCTTCTTTTATTTGCAGCGGTAGTGACCGAAATTTATACCGTTTGGGTTTGATGGATGAGAACCGTAGTAGGAACAGGATAAGTTATAAAGTTGTTTATTCTAAAGTAAACAATCTTGAAAAAGTAACAATTCCCATTGGTAGCAAGAAGGATGATTCACCAATGATATTTATAATTTTTGGTCTTCTACTGGCGATATTTATGGGAGTTTTGGTCAACTCGGGCAGGAAATTTCGTGATGATGCTTCGAGAGCATTGCTTCGTCCATATAATTTCTTTTCGGATGTCCGGGATCAAAGAATAATATCAGCTTATCATACCACTTTATTGGGATTGATTGTTGCAGCAGTGGTAGCATTAATCGTTAGTAACGTTTTATTTCACTTAAAGACTAGTTTAATATTTGAAAATCTGTTGCTTGCATTTGCCAGTCCTTTAATCATGAAAATTGCAAACTACCTTGCCTGGCATCCGTTAATGTCTTTGTTGTGGCTTACTGCTTTTAACATAGTTCTTTTTGTAATTATTTCATTGGCAATAAAAATTGCATCCATTTTTGTAAGGACAAAGGTAGTTATAGTTAGCATTTACTTTACATTTATCTGGGCTTTACTTCCTGTGGTTCTGCTTATACCTGTTGGAATAATTTTATACAGAGTTCTTCTTGCAGAAACAATTAATCCTTATATTTATATCGGACTTGGTGTTATTCAGCTATGGGTTCTTTACAGATTGATGAAAGGTATTCACGTCTTATTTGATTCAAAACCAAGCACGGTTTATTTCTATAGCATAATTTTTATTCTTGCATTGATCGGTTCTGTTTTGTTTTATTATGAATTGAAATATTCCACGGTACAGTATCTGCTTTTTACTTTGAAACAGTTTAATATTTTTTAGAGAATAAGAGTTGTATTTATCAAAGCTTGAAATATTTGGCTTTAAATCTTTTGCACAGAAGACTCCAATAAAATTTCACGAAGGAATAACATCTATCGTTGGTCCAAACGGCTGCGGCAAAACCAACATTGTAGATGCAATCCGATGGTGTCTTGGTGAGCAGCGTACCAGCTACTCTTACGCAGTGATAAAATGGAAAACGTTATCTTCAATGGTACTTCCAGCCGTAAACCTATGGGTATGTCAGAAGTCTCGTTAACTATTGAAAACACAAAAGGAATCCTTCCTACAGAATACACAGATGTTACAATCACAAGAAGAATATTTCGTTCAGGTGAAAGCGAATATCTGCTCAATAAAAATATTTGCCGGCTTAAAGACATTACAAATCTTTTTATGGATACCGGAATAGGTGCAAATGCTTATTCTGTTATCGAATTAAAAATGGTTGAGACAATTCTCAGCAGCAAAGCTGAAGAACGCAGAACTATGTTTGAAGAAGCTGCCGGGGTTAACAAATATAAATTAAGAAGAAGACTTGCACTCCGTAAGCTTGATGAGGTAATGATCGATCTGACACGTGTAAATGATATTGTAAGTGAAGTTGCAAAAAATGTTTCAAGTCTTGAGAGACAGGCAAAGAAAGCCGACAGATATACTCAGCTGACGTCAAGACTAAAAGAAATTGAACTTGAACTTGCGGAAAGAGAGTATTCCTGGTTCCTGGATAAAACAGAGGAGATCATCCTTAACAAAGTTGAAAATAACAGGAATAAAAAACAGTATGAAGATGAAATGTCTTCGCTTTTGGAAAAGCTTGATAATATTAAAAACGGGCTTGGGAATTATGAAAGTGAACTCAGGTCAAAACGGGTTGATGTAAATAAGTTGACGGAAAGTATTTATTTATTACGCAGCGATATTTCCGTTTCAAAGGAGAGACAAAAATCTGTTAATTCTAATATCACCAAATATGAAAAAGAAATAACCGAGCTAAATGACCGTCTTGAAGCTACAAAAAAGGGTATTGAACAGGCTGCTTCCAGTACAATAGATTTTATTGCGGAGATAGAAAAGAGCAGAGAAATTAAGGATGATCTTAAAGTAAAAATTGAAAAAGCAACGCAATGGCTTGAAGAAAAAAGAGCTGAGGTTAAAAAACATTCAGAAAATATTGTTTCCGGTTTGAAGCAGGTGAGTGATAAGGAAAATGAACTTCTTAATATTACAAGAATAGCAGAGGAAAGAAGTAGCCAGATAAACAAACTTAACTCCCGCATTCTCAATCTTACAAGCGATGTCTGCAAAGACTGTTGGATTCATAGAAAGCTTGAAGGAAGATAAAGAGGGAGTTTCCTCACAACTAAACGAAGCAGAAGATAATTATGCGAAAAAAGTTCAGGAGAAAGAAAAACTTGAGCAGGAGTTAAATGAATTTAGAACAAGGGAACTTGAACTTAAAAGTATTCTGACGAGTTTGAATGACAAAGTTTCTTTCATTCAGAATCTTGTTGATAATCTTGAAGGTGTTTCGCAGGGGACTAAATCTCTACTCGAATTAACAAACTGGGCAAATGGCAAAGTTATTTTGCTTGCCAATGCGGGCAATTCATCCGAAGAGCTTCGCCCTGCAGTTGAGGCGGCTTTAAGAAATAATGTTAATGATATTCTTATCTCATCTATCGAAGAGTTGAAAAAGGGAATTGAACATCTTAAAAAAAATAATCTTGGCAGAGCATCTTTTTACCTTGAAGCAAAATGGTGACGATGGTTCAGGATTGATTGGACTGCTGAAAAAATATTTATCAAACAGACAGAAAAAGAAAATTGAGACGCACAGTTCATTCAAATTATGGGCATCTTCAGCAGTTCAGGCAGAAGGTGAATGGAAACATTTCTTCGATAAACTGCTGAGTAAAACGGCAATTGTAGATGATTTGGATTCAGCAATTGCTTTATCTCTCAAGTATCCCGATTTCAGATTTGTTACACTTGATGGTGATCTGGCTGAAGGATCTGGATTAATTGAAAGCGGTTCACCGCTTGTTGATGAATCATTGTTCGGTAAAAGACAGTTTCTGCTCGAAATAAAAAAAGAAATTCCTTCTAATCAAAAAGAGCTTGATGAGCTTTCCGATAAAATATCAGAATACGAATCTCTGATATGTAAGATTGATCTTAAAGTTCTTTCTGATAAGGGAAGAATGCTTGTCAATGATCTTGCAAATATTGATAAGCAAATTTCACAGTTTGAGTATGAAAAGAAAAAAGCAAACGATGAGACTGAAAAAACGCACCAGCTGATTCAGGATATCGCAGCTGAATCTAACAAACTTGATAATGAAAAGAATATAGTAAGCGAACAACTTAACCGGCCTTCAGGAGACACAAGTTACGTGCGGAATCACAATTAGATATTCTCGAAGAAGAAAACAGAAAAGCTGAAATGCATTTTAACCAGTTGGTTGCTGAAAAGAATGAAATAAAAGTTAGTCTGGAAAGAAAACTTGGTGAAGCAAGAAATCTACAGAACACAATAAACCAATCTGAAGAAAATATTAAAAACATCAATAACTCCATTTTATCAAGGAAGAGATGATATAGAACTTGCCCGGAAAGAAATTTCTGAGATTGACAATAAAGTTTTTGAAGCAGGAAAAAGAAGTAACAGGACTTGAGAACAACAAGCAAACTCTGCATGAAGAACTTGAAAAAGTTGAAAAAGAATATGAAACCTTGAGATCAGAAGGCTCTTCAATCGAAACTGCAATAAATGAGATAAGAATCGAAAAAGATAATTTGCTCGACGCAAACAGGGATCTTGAGATTAAGCTAAGTGAGTATGAAATTAAAAAGAATAATCTGCTTGAACATATAAATGAAGAGTATTCCATAAAAATTGAGCGAAAGAAATTTGATGATAATGAATCTTTTGATTTTGAAATTCATAAGACTGAAGTTCACGATCTTCGTCAAAAGATTCGCAATCTTGGACCGATAAACTTGCTTGCTTATTCTGAATTTGAAGAGGAAAGAGAAAGACTTGAATTTCTGAATAAGCAGCGTGATGATCTTGTTGATTCTGAAAAAGATATTCTTAAAACAATCGAAGAAATAAATCAAACGGCCCAGGCGAAGTTTGCTGAAACATTTAATCAGATCAGGGAAAACTTTATACGAGTATTCAGGTCTCTGTTTGATCCGGGTGATGAAGCTGATTTAAGATTGGAAGAAGGTGCCGATCCGCTTGAAGGAAAGATTGAAATTATAGCAAAGCCAAAAGGCAAACGTCCCACTTCAATTGAATTGTTATCAGGAGGAGAAAAAACCTTAACTGCAATCGCTTTGCTTTTTGCTATTTACCTTGTAAAACCAAGTCCGTTCTGTATTCTAGATGAAATTGATGCTCCGCTTGATGATGCTAATATTGACAGGTTTACACGACTGATAAAAGAATTCAGTCAGAATACTCAGTTTATTGTCGTTACTCATAACAAACGCACGATGGAAGCAGCAGATACTCTTTACGGAGTTACGATGCAGGAAGAAGGAGTTTCTAAGTTGGTCAGCGTACGATTTAACGAAGATATAAACGTCGTTGCTTAGTAAACTAATCGCAAAGATATTTTACCTATAAATTCAGGTAACTCCGACGAAAGCAAAAGACAACTATATCATTTCAAAATTATAATCCTGATTTTCATTAGATAATTGACAAACAAACAATTCAAAATATTTTTAGACTTTGATGGAACAATAACCAGAAATGATGTCGGAGAGGAAATCTTCAGAAAATTTGCAGATGAAGATATTGTATATAAAATAATTGAAGATTTGCTTTCGAATAGAATATCATCAAGAGAGTGCTGGGAAAGTTTATGTAAATCGGTTCCTGCAATAGACAAAAAAGAGTTTGATGATCTCATCCTCTCCCAGGAAGTTGATCCAAGTCTTCATCGTTTTGTTGAATACTGTGAAAAGAACGGATTCCATGTGTTTGTATTGAGTGATGGATTCGATTATTACATCGAAAGGATTCTGAGAAAAGAAAATCTTAATCACTTGAAATATTATAGTAATAATTTAAAGGTTACTGATGAAGGAAAATTAATTCCTTCTTTCCCTTTTTACAATGCTGATTGCAGAAGTTCTGCCAACTGTAAGCGAAACCATATTATTGAAAATAGCAGTGAAGACGACTATACAGTTTTTATCGGTGATGGTAATTCGGATAATGATGCCATTCAATATGTGGACTTCATTTTTGCTAAAAGTGATCTACTGAAGTTTTGTGAAGTTCAAAGAATAACTTATTTCCCATTTAATAATTTTGATGATATTGTTTTACGCCTAAAGGAACTGTCAGCCAAGAAAAGATTGAAAAAAAGACATCAGGCTGAACTAAAAAGACGTGAAGCATTTATGATCGAGTAAAAAATTTACAAACAGAGTTTTATAAAGTATGATCAACATTTCCTCTCTTGCATTTAAATACAGAAGCTACACACCAATTCCTTTTTTACTGTTGATGCTGATATTTCAGCAATCAACTCCGCTCACACTAATAATTGGATTTGCGATTGCATTAGTCGGAGAACTTATCAGGTTCTGGGGAGTGAGTTGGGCAGGAAGTGAAACCAGATCCACTGGAGGTGTCGGTGGAACTTTTCTGATTATCAGCGGTCCTTTTGCTTATGTGCGTAATCCACTTTACGTCGGAAACGTCCTGATGTATCTTGGTCTCGGCATTATGTCATTCGCATTGTTTCCGTACTTACAAATAGTTGCAATCATTTTCTTTCTCATTCAGATACTACTTCATTGTTAAAGAGGAAGAAAAATTTCTTCGAGAAAAATTTAAAGATGATTATAAAAATTATTGTGCTCACGTCCTTGCATTTTTACCGCGAATTTTTCCCTATAAAAATTCAAAGGTTGTTCAACCTCCATATAATCTAAAAGCAGGGTTTCGCTCAGAAACTAGAAGTCTTCAGGCATTCTCTGGGAATTTCCTTGCTACTTGTTATTCTATGGCTAATCAGGAGTTGATTGATTTGGGAACTTCCAATAACAAGTTAATGCTCATCACCGGTGAAGTTTCGGGTGATTTAATTGGTGCATCGTTGATCAAGGAATTAAAATCTCTCAATCCCGATTTAAAAGTAACTGGCATCGGCGGCGATAGGATGAAATCAGCTGGAATGGATTTGATTTATCATACTGATCAAATGGCTTTTCTTGGATTTGTTGAAGTTGTTAAACATTTGCCTTTTATACATCAGGTTCAAAAAAAACTGATTGACAGAATCAAAAGTGAAAAAATTAATTGTGTCGTTTTAATCGATTATCCGGGCTTTAATCTGAGTATTGCAAAAAAACTAAAACCGCTTGGAGTTAAAATTATTTATTATGTTTCGCCACAAATATGGGCTTGGGCAAAAGGAAGAGTAAAAAAAGTAAAAAGACTTGTTGATAAAATGCTAGTTGTCTTTCCTTTTGAAGTTGAGTTTTATAAAAAAGAAAATGTAAATGTTGAGTATGTCGGGCATCCACTGGTTGAAAGAATTAATCAATATAATTTTTTAAGCAAAGATGAATTCTTTTCAAAATTTAATCTTGATAAAGAAAAAGAAATCCTGCTCATTATGCCGGGAAGCCGAAAGCAGGAAGTAAAAGAAATTTTTCCTGAAGTCATCAAAGCTGCAAAGATACTGGCAGATAAATTTAATTTGCAGGTTGTTGTTGCCCGTTCAAAAAACATTGAGGAAAAATATTTTCAGTCAGAATAATGAGTTGGAGAAATTCGTTACCATCGCAGACCATAATTATGAATTGATGAAATATTCACGGTTTGGTATTATCAAATCGGGAACTTCAACACTTGAAGCTGGATATTTTGCTTTGCCGATGATAGTAGTCTACAAAACTAGTCCGCTTACTTATTTGATCGGCAAACAGCTTGTAAAGCTTGATAGAATTGGAATGGTCAACATTTTGCTGGATGAAATGGTTGTGCCGGAATTAATTCAGAATGATGCTAAATTCAGAAAATATTTTTAATACTGCTTCAAAAATTCTATCTGATAATCAGGTTTATGAAAAGATAAAGTTAAAACTTGGAGAAGTAAAAGAAAAATTAGGCGATGACGGTGCCTCAAAGAAAGCAGCCAGTTCAATTATGGAAATATTGAATGAGTCTTAAAAAATCAAAGCAGAAGGTGTTACGATTTTTAGGAGATCACTTTCTGTATTATGCGATAACATTTCTTTGCAAGAGTCTGAAGATTGAAAAACAGAATTATGAAGTGATTGAAAATCTGAATTCAAAAAATCAAAATTATGTTTTGGCATTCTGGCACGGAACAATGCTTTTGCCATGGTATTTACATGGCGCTCCAAACTTTGCTGCACTTACAAGTAAAAGTAAAGATGGTGATCTTGCTTGCAAAGATTTTAAAAAAATGGAATTATAATGTTGTTCGCGGCTCAAGCAGCACTGGCGGTGATGTTGCACTAGGAATTATGGTTGATTATGCAAAGAATAAATATTCTATCGCAATTACTCCTGATGGGCCAAGAGGTCCAAGACATAAATTTAAAGCAGGTGCAGTAATCACAGCTAAGAAAACAAAAATACCTGTGGTGCTTGCTGGCATTGGTTTTAAGCGAAAAAAGATTTTAAGCAACTGGGATAAATTTGAAATTCCTTATTTCTTTACAACTGCAAGGATTGTTTATTCAGATCCAATTTATGTGGATGATAATTTTACTTATGAAGAAACATCTTCAATTATTTCTGAATGCGAGGAGAAATTAAATAAGCTTCAAACGCAGGCTCAGGAATTCACTCTAAATTAGAAATGAATTTTCTCAAACTCATATTGTATCCGTTAATACCTAGTTTATGCGTTTATAATCTGGCTGCGGAATTATCTATTCGATAAAAACATTTTTAAAAGCAGATCAGTTAATGCAAAAGTATTTTCAGTTGGGAATATTAGCATGTAGGTGGTTCCGGAAAAACTCCAGTTACAATTTATCTGACAACTTTATTAAAACTCGGTGGATTTAAAGTTGGTGTTCTTAGCAGAGGATATGGAAGAAAATCCAAAGGTTACATTTTTGTATCTGATGGACAAAAATTTCTTACTACTGTAGATAAATCAGGAGATGAAATTTATCATACGGTGCTTGATTGTTCAGTTCCTGCAGCAGTTTCAGAAAACAGGGTAAAGGGTGCGGAGAAATTAATCAAGGATAGTGGAGTCAATGCAATTGTGCTTGATGATGCATTTCAGCATCGCTGGATTAAACGGGATGTTGATTTACTTGTAATCGATCAACGTTTTTTAACGGAGAAATCTTTTTTTATTAATAATCTTTTACCAACAGGAGTAATGCGGGAGCCGTTAAACTCAATAAAAAGAGCAGATGCAGTAATTATCAACAGAAAATTTATGCAGAAGAAAAATATTCCGGTGAATTCAACAAATATTTTAATGGAATATTTTAACGGACTATGAGAGAACCATTCAGCTCAATTAAGCGGCCGATGCAGTAATAATAAACAGAAAGTTTACTAGTCAAAAAGTATTCGAAAAATTTTCACCGGTTATGGTATAAAGTCTTCAATGGATTTTACGAAGCAGTTTTTTTGATTTGAAACATAACACCGAACTCAGTCTCGAAGAATTTCAGGGGCAGAAAAGTCTTGTGGTTTCAGGTATTGCAACACCTTTTTCGTTTCTTAATGTATTGAGTCAGAATAAAGTTGATACTGATAACAAACTGATTTTTAAAGATCACAAAAGATATACTTATGACGATGTCCAGCGAATAAGACAACTTTTTTATTCAACAAATTCGCATTCTGTTGTTACAACTGAGAAGGATGCGGTAAAATTGTCCAAATTTTCACGTGAGATGGATGATATTGACATATATTATTTAAAAATAAAATTCTCACTTGATGATGAAGACTCCTTTAAAGGCTTTATCTTTAAGGTCTAAAAATTTTCTTTTTTGAACAATTCTAATTAATCTAATTTCGGAGGAAATATAAATGCCCAGAAAATATGTATACTTTTTCGGAGGGAAGAAAGCCGATGGAAAAGCTGAGATGAAATCGTTACTTGGAGGTAAAGGTGCTAATCTTGCAGAAATGGTTAATATTTCTTTACCAGTGCCTGCTGGATTTACAATTACCACTGAGGTTTGTACATACTATTATGACAATAAAAATAAATATCCAAAAGAATTAAAAGCCCAGGTTCTTACATCGTTAAGTAAAGTTGAAAAAGAAATGGGTGCAAAGTTTGGTGATTCTGAAAATCCATTGCTTCTTTCTGTAAGAAGCGGAGCCCGTGCTTCAATGCCGGGAATGATGGATACAATTTTAAATCTTGGTTTAAATGATGAAACAGTTCAAGCATTAATCAAGAAAGACAAACAATCCGCGATTTGCATATGATTCTTACAGAAGATTTGTTCAGATGTATGGTGATGTTGTATTAGGTTTGCAACCGGTTGATAAACACGATGAAGATCCTTTTGAAGTTATTCTTGATAAAAAGAAACACCAGCACGGATTTAAGATTAGATACTGAATTAACAGCAGATCATCTGAAAGAATTAGTTGAAGAATTTAAAGCTGCAATCAAAGAAAAAACCGGTCACGATTTTCCATCAAATCCAATGGATCAGCTTTGGGGTGCAGTTGGAGCAGTATTCGGTTCATGGATGAATGATAGAGCAATCGTTTACAGAAAACTTAATAACATTCCTGCAGATTGGGGAACAGCAGTAAATATTCAGTCAATGGTATTTGGAAATATGGGTGAAGATTCTGGTACTGGTGTTGCATTTACTCGCGATCCTGCTTCCGGTGAAAATATTTTTTATGGTGAATATCTTATTTAATGCTCAAGGAGAAGATGTTGTTGCAGGAACAAGAACACCTCATCCAATTTCTGAACTGAAAAAAGATGATCCAAAAATATACAAGCAGCTTGATGGATTCAGAAAAATTACTTGAAAAACATTACAAAGAAATGATGGATATTGAGTTTACAATTCAGCAAGGAAAATTGTGGATGCTTCAATGCAGAGTTGGTAAGAGAACCGGTTTTGCTGCTATCAGAATGGCAGTTGATATGGTTAAGGAAAAACTTATTTCAAAAGAAGATGCAATCAGTAGAATTGAACCCAATCAGTTGAATCAATTATTGAGACCAATCTTTGATCAGAACGAAAAGAACAAAGCAATTTCAGAAGGAAAACTTCTTGCAAAAGGATTGAATGCTGGTCCTGGTGCTGCTTCAGGTAAAGTTGCTCTTAGTGCACAGGATGCAGAAGAAATGGCAGCAAAAGGTGATACTGTAATTCTTGTTAGAATTGAAACTTCACCTGAAGATATAAAAGGAATGAATGCATCGGAAGGTATTTTAACTGCTCGAGGTGGAATGACATCACACGCAGCACTTGTAGCAAGACAAATGGGTAAAGTTTGTGTTGCCGGCTGCGGCACATTGAAAATAAATTATAAGGAGAGAACAATCGGTGTTGAAGGTAAAAACGATATAGTTCGTGAAGGAGATTATATTTCAATTGATGGATCAACCGGTGAGGTTATTAAAGGAAAGCTTGAGACAAAACCATCAGAAGTAATTCAGGTTCTAATTTCTCAAACTATGCAGCCAAAAGAATCATCAGTTTATAAAACTTACTCAAGTTTGATGAAGTGGGCTGATGAAATCAGAAGAATGAAAGTTAGAACAAATGCTGACCAACCTGACCAGGCGAGAAATGCAATTGCATTTGGTGCTGAAGGAATTGGTCTATGCAGAACCGAGCATATGTTCTTTGGAGGTGACAGAATTACTTCAGTTAGAAAGATGATTGTATCCGATACTGTTGAGGAACGAAAAGCTGCGCTTGCTGAACTTCTTCCATCACAGAGAGAAGATTTTGAAGGAATCTTCGAGGCAATGAAGGGAAAACCTGTTACAATCAGGACTCTTGATCCACCTCTGCATGAATTTCTTCCTCATTCCGAAAAAGAAATTGCTGAGCTTGCCGAACATCTTGGAATTGCTCAGTCAAAACTAAAAGCAAAGATAGAAAGCTTGCACGAATTCAATCCTATGCTTGGATTCAGAGGGTGCCGACTTGGAGTCGTCTTTCCAGAAATTACTGAGATGCAGGCAAGAGCAATTATCGAAGCAGCAGTAAATGTTTCAAAGAAAGGAATTTCTGTTAAACCTGAAATTATGATTCCTCTTGTTGGACATGTTAATGAATTTAAACTACAGGAAGATATCGTAAGACGAGTTGCTAAAGAAGTGATGAATGAAAAAGGAAAGAAGATAAGTTATCTTGTTGGAACAATGATAGAGTTGCCAAGAGCAGCATTAACTGCAGATGAAATTGCAACCAGAGCCGAGTTCTTCAGTTATGGAACAAACGACCTGACTCAAACTACATTTGGATTATCAAGAGATGATGCCGGTAAGTTCCTTCCTATCTATGTTGAAAAAGAAATATTACCATCAGATCCATTTGAAGCACTTGATCAAACTGGAGTTGGACAGCTTGTTGAGATAGGAACACAAAAAGGAAGATCAGTCCGTAAGGATTTGAAAGTCGGTATTTGCGGCGAACATGGAGGTGAACCATCTTCAGTTGAATTCTGTCATAGAACAGGACTCAATTATGTAAGCTGTTCTCCGTTCAGAGTTCCGATTGCAAGACTCGCAGCAGCAAGAGCAGTTATAAATGAGAAGAAGACGAAAAAGTCGGGCAAAAAATCTTCTTCAAAGAAAAATAAATATAAAAAGTAATATAATCTCTCTGAAAAATCTTTGCTTTCACACTGAGTGAAGTCGAATTGTGAGCAATCTTTACGATTTAGAGATTTATTTTAATAGTCTCAGTTTTCGACGCCGCTCAGACTGACGATATTTTAGATAGAGCATTTTAGTCAATTTATTATAAAGGAATGAAAAATGATGAAATTATCAGATTTCAGTTACAATCTGCCAAAAACAGCAATTGCAAAATATCCTGTATCACCAAGAGATAAAGCAAAACTTTTGTTCTGAACAGGGAAACGCAGGAGTTGGAATCAAAACGTTTCACTAATGTTGTTGATTATATGTCTAAAGGAGATGTTCTGGTTGTAAACGAAACGCGCGTATTCCAAGCAAGATTATTTGGAAAAAAAGAGAAGACAAATGCAAAGATTGAAGTCTTCCTTTTAAGAGAACTAAATTCTGAGGAATGTATCTGGGATGTAATTGTTGATCCTGCAAGGAAAGGTAAGAATAGGCAACAAAATATATTTTAATGATAAACTCTGGTGTGAAGTAATTGATAACACAACTTCACGCGGAAGAACTATCAGGTTCAATCAATCAGGGAATATTTTTAAAGCAGTGGAAAAAATTGGACAAACTCCGCTTCCTCCTTATATAAAAAGAGAACCTGAACAATCAGATAAAGAAAATTATCAAACAGTATTTGCAAAAGTTGATGGTGCTGTTGCTGCACCTACTGCAGGACTTCATTTTACAAAGCAGCTGCTTGCAAAAATTCAGAAGAAAGGAGTAACAATTGTTCCTGTTGTTCTTCATATTGGATTAGGAACATTCAGACCGGTTGAAGTTGAAGATTTGACCAAGCATAAAATGGATTCGGAGTTTTTTGAAATACCGGCAAAATCTGCCGATATAATTAATAAGGCTATGCACAATAAGCATAATATTTTTGTTGTTGGAACAAGCACCTGCCGCGCTCTTGAAACAAGTACAACAGCAGATGGTTTTGTAAAACAGAATCGTGGCTGGACTGATAAATTCATTTATCCTCCTTATGATTTTAAGATTACAAAAAAACTTATAACAAATTTTCACGTGCCAGAATCAACTTTGCTAATGCTTGTCTGTGCTTTTGGTGGAAACGATTTGGTTCTTAAAGGCTACAAGAAAGCACTAAAAGAAAAATATCGATTTCTCAGCTACGGCGATGCAATGCTGGTATTGTAGCTAAAGTGGTTATTAATTTAGTAGGCTTCAGACTACAATGAAAACTTATGTTATAATTCCTGCTGGTGGAAGGGGAAAAAGAGGAGGCACCTCAACTCCAAAGCAGTATATCAGGTTTCATGGAAAAGAACTTATTGTTTACACTCTTGAAGTTTTTCAGAGGAACAATCTTGTTGATGAAATTATTGTTGCTGCTGAGCCGCCCTACTTTTCACTTCTGAATAAAATCACAAAAGATTATAATCTTACAAAAATCTCACAGGTAATTGAGGGCGGCGAGGAAAGACAAGATTCAGTTAATAATGCTCTCAAAGAAATCAAAGCAGATGATAGCGACCTCATTGCAGTTCACGATGCAGCAAGACCGATGCTTTCAGATTCTGTTCTAACCAAAGCAATCAATTCAGCCAAAGAAAAAGGAAATGCTCTCGTATGTCTGAAAGCAAGAGATACTCTTCTAAAAGGGGAACAGATAGTTAAAGAATATGTTGACCGTTCTGAAATTTATTACGTACAAACACCACAGATTTTCAGATATAAAGATTTGAAAAAGGCAATGAAGAAAGCTTACGAAAAGAATTTTATCGGCACGGATGAATCGATGCTCATTAAAGAAATGGGTATTGATATTAATATTGTTGAAGGCTCAATGCTCAACTTCAAAGTTACAACTATGACCGATATAGAAATTTTTGAAAAGCTTACCAGCCATATCCAATAGAATAATTTTGACATTATTACTGCCTCTCCCCGACAAATCTGTCTCATTTCACTTTCTTAATTATTAAATTTATTCAAACAAAAAAATAATTTCAGGAACCTATTCGTTTCCTGGAAGTAAAACCACCAGTTTATTTAACTGAATTTTACTGGAGTTTTATAATTATGAAAAAATTAAGGGTAACTATTATGAAAAGTAAATATCTGCTTCTGCTGATCTTCCCTCTCGCTTTTTTATTTCTGTCATTTTCAAGTCTGATTCCCGAAATCAAAATATTCGATGGTGATACTGATAGTGAATTCATTTTTCAGTTTAAAGACGACTATAAAGCTGCCTGGAAAACGGTTGATTCACTTGAACAGCAAGGACTTACTCGCTCAGCACTTGAAGTAGTTGAAGAAATTTATAAAGCATCAAAGAATGATAACAACCAGCCGCAGTTCATCAAATCTATATTTTACAAATTAAAATACGGCAACTATATTGAAGAGGACAGTCACGTAAAAATTGTTAATGATGTAAAGGCTGAAATTGATGCTTCTGCATTTCCAGCAAATGCAATTCTCGAATCTATTCTTGCAAATGTTTACTGGCAATATTACCAGAACAATCGGTGGAGATTTCAGCAGAGAACGGAAACAGTGAATTTTGATAATGAAGATTTTCAAACGTGGGATCTATCAAGACTTATCAAGGAAATAGTAAAGTATTATCACGCTTCACTTAAGCAAAGTGATAAACTTAAGAAAATTCCTCTGAAAGAATTCGAAGATATTCTCATTTATGGTACAACCGAATATTCTTATCTCCGTCCGACTTTATATGATATGCTTGCTCATCAGGCACTTTCCTTTTATGTGAACGATGAAGCATCAGTCACCGATCCAGTTTACAAGTTTGAGTTAAACAAAAAAGATGATTTCTCCCCAGCTGAAGATTTCGTTGAAATAAAATATTCTACCAGAGATTCACTTTCACTAAAGTTTTATGCAATTCAGCTTTATCAGCGGTTGATAACATTTCATCTTGCAGACAAAGAAAAAGATGCATTGATTGATGTTGATCTTGCCAGATTAAACTTTGTAAGAAGCAACAGCGTTAATTCTGAAAAGGACAACCTGTACATCGATGCAATTATTAAAATGGAAAGGGAGTTCAGCAATGTTCCTTATTCTTCTCTAATCTCTTTCAACAAAGCACAGTATTATTACAATGAAGGAATTAAGTATAGTCCTTCAGTTTCAGATGATTACAAATGGGAAATTAAAAAAGCTCTTGAAATTTGCAACACCACAATCGAAAAGTTTCCCGACACATTCGGAGCCAGAGAATGCACATGGCTTCAGAACCAGATATTACAAAAAAGTTTAACTCTTCAAACAGAGTATGGAAATATTCCGGAAGAACCTTTCCGTTCACTCGTTACTTATAAGAATGTTAATAAGATTTATTTGCGAATAATACCCTGGAATGAATCATTAACTAAAAAAGAGAAGAACTTAAACGGACAACAGCTTGTCAAGTTATATTCATCTCAAAAACCGGTACAGGAATGGTCGGTTGAACTTCCTGATGACAAAGACTACCAGCAGCACAGCGTTGAAATTAAAATGCCTTCACTTTCATTTGGGCAGTATCTGATTCTTGTCGGCACAGACTCCGAATTTTCTTATATAAAAAACGCAGTTGGCTACAGCAAAACGTGGATTACAAACATCAGTTACATCAGAAAAGACACAGGAGACAACAAAGTTTTATTTTATGCATTAAATAGAAAATCAGGCGACCCATTTGCAAATATAAAACTTGAAGTCTGGGGTCAAAAGTATGTCCCCGATGCGAGAGAGTATCAGTTCTTTAAAATAAAAAGAGGAACAACCTCCAATGAGGGTGCATTTCAGTTTGTGAAGGATGACAATACTTATAATTCTTATAAAGTAGTTTTCATAAATGGTAACGATAAATTTGAATCGCAAATCTTTTACTCATACGCTTACAACCAGAGCAATCAGAGACGAACAACAACTTTCTTCTACCTTGACCGTGCAATTTACAGACCGGGTCAGGTTGTTTACTTCAAAGGATTGATGATTGATACCGATGGTAAAAAAGATCACAATATTATTTCAGACAAAAAAACCGCAGTTACTTTTTTTGATGCAAACTATCAGAAGATTGCCGATGCATCTTTCACAACAAACGAATACGGAACTTTCAACGGACAGTTTACAATTCCGTTTGGAAAGATTGGAGGACAATATCGAATATCTAATGAGTACGGCTCGCAGAATTTCAGAGTTGAAGAGTATAAACGTCCAAAGTTTGAAGTTAAGTTCGAACCTGTAAAAGGAAGCTATTCTTTAAATGATAAAGTGACAGCAGAAGGATTAGCCAAAACTTATTCCGGTGCAAACCTTAACGATGTTGATGTTAAGTATAGAGTTGTAAGAACAACTTATTTCCCCTACTATAATTTCAGATGGCGCTGGTACTACAATTGGTATTGGGGAAGAAATTCTGAGATGGAAATTACAAACGGTGTTACTACGACAGATAAAGATGGAAAATTTAAAGTTGAATTTGAATTAGTTCCTGATCTTTCAATGCCGAAAGAAACAAAACCGGTTTTCAACTACACTGTTTACGCTGATGTAATTGATGTAACCGGTGAAACTCATACGGCCCAAACTTATGTAAGTGCAGGTTACGTTGCTCTGCTTGCAAATCTAAACATGCCAGAAATAATCAATTCCTATGTTATAAATAAGTATTTGGTTTCAACAACAAACCTGAACAATCAGTTTGAACCAGCCCAGGTATCAATTGATATTTATAGATTAAAGTCTCCCGAAAGAATTTTCAGAAAAAGACTTTGGTCAAAACCGGATAAGTTTCTTCTGACTAAGGAAGAATTTTATAAAAGCTTCACTAATGATGTTTATGATGAAGAAAATGAATTCTTCACATGGGAAAAAGAAAGAAAAGTATTCGGAACAAGCTTTACCACCACTGACAGCTCTTATATAACATTTAAAGACCAAACAGAATGGCAGCCAGGTAAATATGTTGTTACTCTTAAAACAAAAGACAAAAACGGAACACCTGTTGAGATGGTTAAATATTTTACTTTGTTTGATCCCGAATCTGACAAAATCCCTTTGAATGAGGCAAGCTGGGTTTACTTTACTGAAAAAAGTTATGAACCGGGAGAGACAGCTACACTTTATATCGGTTCTGCAGAAAAAAATGTTACAGCACTTTATGAACTGACGTATGATAGCAAAGTAATTAAAAAAGAATGGATAAGCCTTGATGACGAACAGAAACAAATTGAAATTCCAATTAAATCAGAGTACCGGGGAAATCTTGTTGTTCACGTTTCATTCGTTGTAAATAACGAACCATATTTAATTTCGAAAGTAATTTCCGTGCCGTGGACAAACAAGCAGTTGAAAATTTCTTTTGAAACTTTTCGCAGTAAACTTCTCCCGGGTTCAACCGAAGAATGGAAGCTGAAAATAACCGGACCGAATGGTGATGCAGTTGCAGCAGAATTACTGGCTTCGATGTATGACGCATCCCTGGATGTATTTGCTGCCAATTACTGGGGCTTCAACATTTATCCAAATTTCTATTCAAGATATAACTGGACAACCGACAACAATTTTCAAAGTATAAGCACGAGATTCTATAATGAAGGCTGGAATCATTACATCAACAGACCTTATATGTATTATCCCTACTTAAATAATTTTGGATTTTATTTTTATGGATACGGTTATGCTGATGGTATGTATTACAGAGGTGGCAGAGATGATATGATGCCATCTACAAATGCGATGATGGTGGTAAGTGAGGAAAAAGAATCAGTCGGTGAATTATCAAAAGTAACGAATGATAAAAAAAGAGATAAGGACGAAAGACAGTCATTATCAACTTTAGTTAATATTCAACCAGAACAATCCTTTGAAGGCGTTTCAATCAGAAAAAATCTAAATGAAACTGCTTTCTTCTATCCCGAATTAAGAACAAATGAAAAAGGTGAAATAATAATTTCCTTCACTGTCCCTGAAGCACTGACACGATGGAAATTTATGGGATTTGCAATAACAAAAGATTTGAAGAGTGCAATTGTTTACAATGAAACTGTGACTCAAAAAGATTTGATGATAATGCCTAACCCGCCGAGATTTTTTAGGGAAGGCGATGAAATATATTTCACAGCAAAAGTCAGTAACCTTTCGGATAGTTCAATTTCCGGTTCAGCAACTTTGCAGTTGTTTGATGCTTTTACAATGAAACCCGTTGATGCACTTTTTGAAAATGCTGATAACGTAAAATCATTCACTGCTGAAAAAGGAATGAGCGAAGGTTTAAGTTGGAGACTCAAAGTTCCTCTCGGACAGGTTGATGCGATTGTTTATAGAGTAATTGCAAAATCTGGTGAATTTTCCGATGGTGAAGAGAATGCTCTTCCGATTCTAACCAACAGGATGCTTGTAACTGAAACACTTCCGCTTCCTGTAAAAGGTAACCAGACGAAGACTTTCTTATTGAAAAAGCTGATGGAAAATAAATCATCAACTTTACAGAATTATAATCTTACGCTTGAGTTCACAGCAAACCCTGCCTGGTATGCAATTCAAGCTTTACCATATATGATGGAATATCCATATGAATGTATTGAACAGGTATTCAACAGGTTTTATGCGAATAGTATTGCTACGCATATTGCAAATTCAAGTCCAAAGATCAAAAAGATATTTGATACATGGAAAGAAGTTGATAAAGATGCACTTCTCTCGAATCTTGAAAAGAACCAGGAACTTAAGTATGCGTTACTGGAAGAAACTCCGTGGGTTCTCGATGCACAGGATGAAAGCGAAAGGAAGCGAAGAGTCGGACTCCTGTTTGACCTTGTAAAAATGGCTGGTGAGCTTGAACGTGCAGAACGTAAGATGCAGGAGATGCAGTATTCAAACGGTGGATGGCCATGGTTCCCGGGACTTCCTGAGAACAGGTTTATCACTCAGTACATTGTTGTTGGAATGGGGCATCTTGAAAGACTTGGAATAAAAGATATAAGAGAAAATTCTGTTACCTGGGAAATGCTTCGCAAAGCAGTTCTTTATACCGATGTAAGAATGTACGAAGATTATGAGTGGATAAAGAAACATGGAAATCTAAATAAAAAGAACATCGGCTACATTCAGGCACAATATCTATATGGCAGAAGTTACTATCTAGATATCCCGGTTTCTGATCAGCACAAAGAAGCTTTTGACTACTGGAAAGGACAGGCGCAAAAATACTGGTTGAGTAACAATAAATACATGCAGGGAATGATCGCACTTGCTCTTTACAGAATGTATGATGCAAAAACTGCAAAAAATATTATCAAATCAATTATTGAGAACGCCGTCTTTAACGATGAAATGGGAATGTACTTCAAGGAAGAGTGGGGATGGTGGTGGTACCAGGCCCCGATTGAAACACAAGCCTTGCTGATTGAAGCTGTTGATGAAATTACAAAAGACCAGGAGTCAGTTGACCTGATGAAAATCTGGCTACTGAAACAAAAGCAGGTTCAGGATTGGAAAACAACCAAAGCAACTGCAGAAGCCTGCTATGCACTTTTACTGAGAGGAACAGACTGGCTTGCGGATACTAAAATGCCCGATATAAAAATTGGCGGACAGATGCTTGATCTGCTTAACAATCCTGAAATACATATTGAAGCAGGAACGGGATATTTCAAAACTTCGTGGAAGGGTAAAGATATAAAACCTGAAATGGGTGAAGTAACTGTAACAAACAACAATAATGTTGTTGCATGGGGTTCACTCTACTGGCAGTATTATGAACAGCTGGATAAGATTACTCCAGCCGAAACTCCACTTAAGATAAATAAGCAATTGTTTTTAGAATTGGATTCTCCGACTGGGAAGAAGATTACACCAGTTACCGAAGACACTAAACTTAAACCGGGCGACCTGATAAAAGTAAGAATTGAAATACGGGTTGACCGGGATATGGAATTTGTTCATATGAAAGATATGCGCGCAGCAGGATTTGAACCGATCAATGTTCTTTCCACTCATAAATACCAGGATGGATTATATTATTACGAAAACACCCGTGACGTGGCAACAAATTTCTTTATGGACAGACTGAACAAAGGAACGTATGTATTTGAGTATCCATTGAGAGTAACTCACAAAGGTGATTTCTCAAATGGTATTACAACGATCCAGTGTATGTACGCACCTGAGTTTACGAGTCATTCGGAAGGTGTGAGAGTGAAGGTTCAGTAGAAGTTTATTTTATTTGTATGAAACCCTCTTTATTTAATTAATGGAGAGTGTTTTTTTATTCAGGTGTTATTTTGTGTATTAGGGTAAACCCGTCGTATGGCTTGAATATGGAATCGTGGGCATGAAATTTAGTTTGTATTTGTTAGTTGTTTTGATATTATTTTTTTAGATGCCAATCGTTTACAGTTGCTTGTTTGTCAAGCATAATTGTTGCAATTTAATAGAGTAATAATTTTCTACACCTCTGGGAGAAGAGGTTGTGGGGAAGATTGCAGCACTTTCCAGAATATTCTTTCCATTATTTATTCCCCCTTAGGCTTTGTAGAATACTATCACTCATATTCTGGAGGTAGTTGTGTATAATAAATTTTTTACCCTTTTTCTATGCGCTTTTATTGCAATTGTTTTTACTGCAATTTCTTTTGGTCAGGTATTTACTGATGATTTTGAATCATACACAGTTGGCGGACAATTAGTTTGCCAGGATTCAGTCAATTGGACCACCTGGAGCAACCTTCCTTGTGATCCAATAGAAGATGCATACATTTCAGACAATTATGCATACAGTGGTACAAACTCAGTAGTTATTGTTCATAATAATGATGTATTCAAACCGCTTGGAACTCAAACTTCCGGTAAGTGGGATATTGGCTTTATGGTTTATATCCCAGCAGGAAAAGGAAGTTATTTCAATTGCGCGGCTGTATTTTTCGGTACTACCTTTACAGGGGCTATGCATGTTTTTTTTACCCCAAATGGAGCTGGAGAAATATATGCTGGTTCTCCAACGCTCATACCATTTACTTATTTGCATGATACCTGGCAATCAATTGAAATTATTGTAGATCTTGATAATGATATTGGTGAATTTTTTGTTGAAGGAGTACTTATACATTCCTGGACATGGACTTTAGGGCCAATTGGCGGTGGTATCCCGCTCCAATTAGATGCGGTAAACTTTAATGGATGGGGTCCTGGTGATGAAATTTATTATGATGATTTTATGTTTGATCAAATTGTATCAGTTGAGAACGAAGAAATACCAATTGAATACGCTTTACATCAGAACTATCCAAATCCATTTAATCCAAGCACTAGTATTCAATTCTCAATTTCACAAACATCTTTCGTGACTCTTGAAGTATTTAACGCACTTGGTGAAAAAGCAAGTGTGTTGGTTTCTGAAGAATTGGGTGTGGGAACTTATAACTATGATTGGAATGCAGAAAACTTACCAAGCGGAATTTATTTCTACCAACTACAAACCCCCAACTTCACTCAAACTAAAAAGATGATATTACTAAAATAAATTCCAACAACTTATTTCATTTCCCAAACCCCTGCTTAAAAACATAGGTGGGGGTTTTTTATTAATTATAAAAATCTCACTCGAGACCAATCGGCGATTCAAAGAACTTTTTATAAAAATCTCCCCCAACTGCAGTTATTATATTTTTACGCAATGCACGTAAATTGGGACTAGCAATTATTTCACGCCATTCATTCTGCAGTGAATTATATTCTTCAACTCGTTCAGTTAATTTTTTGTAATTCTCCTGCAGACCAGCACATTCTTTTCTGAGATCACTAAATTTATTCTTCAGACTTGAATACTGTTCTGTTATTCTTTCCAGTCTGGATTTTAATTCTCTGTTTTCATCTCTCAGTTTTTGATTATCTGCTCTGAGTCCTTCCAGTTCTCT
Organism: uncultured Ignavibacteriaceae bacterium; assembly: GCA_963768365.1. Lineage (GTDB taxonomy): Bacteria > Bacteroidota > Ignavibacteria > Ignavibacteriales > Ignavibacteriaceae > IGN2. The sequence goes on from CAVYHS010000012.1 coordinate 141,356, forward strand.
TCTTAACTGCGAATCATCAGTAGTATTATCAAGCCTTTCACGCATACTCTTTACGCTATCTACCAGGTTTTTATTTCCTGCTCTTAATTTTTCTATTTCTTTGATCAGGTTGGAATTATCGCCCGTGTAACTTTCCAGTTCGTAGACTCTTTTTTCAAGTAGTTTATTTTTTCCCTCCAGGTTCTGAATAGCAGATGATTGAAACTTATCCGGCAGCCACGGCTTTGCAAGCATAAAAGGGATTAAGGATGATTCCTGAACATTTTCATTCTGTGAAGGCTGTGAAATGAAACAATAGCCGGATTGTATTCCGTTTGCGGAAGTATACAGCAGCAGGATATTAGCAACTGCAAGCAATATCCTGGAAGAGCCGGAAACATTTTTTACCAGCCTGTTCGTAAGATAAAAACCAGCAAGACCCGATAATAAAAGTGAAACAAAGAAACAGAAGGCTTGATAATCTATGCTCTCGACTAAAAAAGTTGTTAGCTTGAATAATATTCCAGTCGAGATCCAGATGAATAATGACATAGAAGAAAGAGTAAAGCCCTTTTTTGTGGTTATAAAACCCTCTTCTTCGATATGAATTTCATTTGTATTTGGTGACATAATATTTTAGATGTTTGTTTGTTGACTTAATAATATACTTATTTTTTTATAAGATATTATTTAACTGAAATAGTAGATTTTTAGAATCGGCAGTTTTACTCTGCCGCAGTAGTGTTTTTGATGAGGGTTCTGATTCACAATCTCACCCGATTCTTTTAGGTGTCCCACATTTGGTTACTCCTTTTCACCTTGAACATTTAGCTGCGATAGAGCTACAATTGTATATTATAGTTTGTTTTACAAAATCTGCTATCCAACAATAGTTTTGGTTCGGCAATCCTGCACGAGTAACTTTACGCCAATTAAATACTAACTACAGGAAATAACTTAGAGGAGAACATGGAAAAGGAAAAAATTCGGATTAAAGAATTTCCCTCCACTTTTTGGGTAGCCAACACTTTGGAAATATTTGAAAGAATGGCGTGGTATGGCTTCTTTGCTGTATCATCACTATATATTACCGGGGCTGTTGGCGAAGGCGGTTTGGGTTTTACAGATGAAGATAGAGGAGTTCTTCAGGGAGTTGTTACTTTTTTCCTTTATTTATTTCCAGTCGTAACTGGTGCACTCGCCGACAGGTACGGATTTAAGAAAATGTTGATTGCGGCTTTTATCGTACTTATTCCTTCTTACTATCTTCTTGGACAGTTGAAGACTTTTCCAACTTTTTTTCTTGCATTTATGCTTGTAGCCATTGGTGCAGCAATGTTTAAACCCGTAATTATTGGTACTGTTACAAAAACAACCAGCGAAAAAACCTCATCACTTGGCTTTGGTATTTTTTATATGATGGTAAACATCGGTGGATTTGTTGGACCTATTGTAGCTGGAATTGTAAGAGGATGGAGCTGGGAATACGTATTCTTTGCTTCTGCCGGATGGATTTTAGTCAACTTAATTATTGTTATCATATTCTATAAAGAACCACCCAGGAAAGATGGTAGTAGCGACGTGAGATCACTTAAAAAAGTCTTACAGGATATGGTTGAAGTTTTAGGAAATGGAAGGTTTTTTCTTTTCGTATTCGGTTTGCTTGTAGTTCTTGTTCTTGGTTCTAAATATACTTCTGATGGTGCTTTTACGTGGGGAGATATTGTTTTTATTTGCGGTATCTGGATTGTTCTAAATTATATTTATGATATTTTCCTCAGAAAATCTGGAGATGCGAAAAATAAATCCTGGATTTTATCACCAATGAAACTTGGTGATTGGAAATTCGGATTATTCCTTCTTTTAATGTCTGGTTTTTGGACCAGCTTCAACCAGATTTTTTACACACTTCCACTTTATATAAGAGATTTTACAGATACTACCGATCTTATGAATGCCCTGGCCGGTTTAATGAGTTTGGTTGGTTTAAGTGGTTCAATAGAAGCAGTTAAAAATTCTATGGCAGTTGCAGGGCAGATGAATCCGGAGTATATAATAAATATTAACGCTGGTGCAATAATATTCTTCCAGGTTATGGTCTCCTATTTCGTTACAAAACTAAAACCCTTCACAACAATCTTCTGGGGTGTGATGATAACGGTAGTGAGTTTTTCTATTCTAATATTTGGCACATTAGGTTGGATTGTTGTTGGAGGAATAATTGTATTTTCATTCGGTGAGATGATGGCAAGCCCCAAATCAAAAGAATATACAGGTAATATTGCCCCGCCAAATAAAGTTGCACTTTATATGGGATATTTTTACTGGTGTGTTGCACTTGGTAATCTTTTTGGTGGAGTACTCTCAGGACAACTATATGCAGCATTTGCCCGGGATATGCAGCGACCGGATATTATGTGGCTCATATTCGCAGTACTGGCACTGGTTTCTGCGTTACTAATTTTAGGATATGATAGAATGGTGATAAAGAAGAAGTAATAACATTTAGACAGCTATTAATTATTTATTTTATCTCAATGTAGCGACAAGTCGGGACTTGTCGTATTTAATATTTTTGTAGCACAGATTAATAATCTGTGCTGATTATTTAAGTTTATAATACAGATTATGGATTTGTGCTAAATTTACAAGACACAATGTTTGCACAGATCGCTGATCTGTGCTACTGAAAGCAAAAACTAAAAACTTAAATCAATGTCAAAAAAACATTTTCATCGCCGAAACCTGCCTCATTTATATTTTAGTGAAGGAATATATTTTATAACATTTCGCTTGGCTGATTCAATACCATCAAGTAAAATTCTTGAAATTAAAACAGCATTCGGGAAAGAAGAACTTAAAGACGATGAGAGTTTTAAAAGATTACTTAAAAAATATGATGATCTGTTGGATAGCGGTCTTTATGGGAATAAACATTTAGCCAATCCAAAAATAGCTGAAATTTGCCAACATACTTTACATTACCCGGATAAAAAGGAATATAACTTAATTTGTTACTGTATAATGCCGAATCACATTCATCTTGTTTTTGAACTCTTAAACAAGAATAGAGGCTTAAGTAAAATTATGCAGTCTATTAAAAGGATTTCTGCAAGAAAAAGTAATCAGATTCTTAACCGAGCCGGAAAATTCTGGCAGGATGAAAGTTACGATAGACTGGTCCGTGATGACAAAGAATTGTACTTTATAATAAAGTATGTTCTTTTAAATCCGGTTAATGCTGGATTGGTACAAGCCTGGACTAATTGGAAACACACATATTGTCAGCCCGATTTTATTGTTTTGTAATACAATATGTAGCACAGATTAGAAATCTGTGATGAAATAAAAGTATTGGCACAGATCACTGATCTGTGCTACTAATACGGTGGTGAATTAATTCCTGATCTCAGCCGAAATGTTTTACTTAATTTCTTCCCGCCCATCTGAATACTTTGCAAATCTTCCCATCTCGCGTGAATGAACATTATCATATCTTGACCAGGGCCAGCCACCAAATTGTGTTTTACGATAATCGTTAAATGCCTCCTGTATTTCTGCAGAACTATTCATTACAAAAGGTCCGTGCTGAACTACAGGCTCATTAATTGGTTTTCCCTGCAGTAACAAAAGGAATGCATCTTTATTTCCATTTTCTATAATTACCGTTTGATCTGCAAGCAAATCAACTGAGTGATAATGATTCTATTGTAATCCCGGTAATATTTATATTTGATCCTCTGTAAAAATAAAGCGATCTGTTTACTTCAAGCGATGCAGCAGGAATAGTCCATTGAGCATTGGCTTCCATCTTTATTAACCAGATTCCCACTTCATTTTCAGGTTCATTTGCCCAGGAATCAGGTGCCGGTGCTGGTGCAGTTACTTCTGCTATTTTTCCAGCAATTACAGTTACTTCTGTTAATTTTCCATTTTTATCTTTTTCAGAAACCACAGGAATATCTTCTGCCCAAAGCATAGTATAAATGAGGTTGAGCAAATTTTTTTGCTTTTGGTAGATTGAGCCATATCTGAAAAAGTTCTAAAGGATTAGGTTTATTCTTATCCAGAAGTGGAAACATTTCAGCATGTTGAAGTCCTGAACCTGCAGTCATCCACTGCACATCTCCATTACCGTATCTTCCGGCATGCTCCATGCGAATCAGAATGATCGACAAAACCATTTAACACAACCGTTACAGTTTCGAAGCCCCTGTGTGGATGTGCAGGAAAACCGGGCACAATATCACCGTGGTACATTCGCCAGCCGTCCTTTGTAGTAAAGTCCTGACCAAGATTTCTACCTGCTAATGAAGCAGCTGGCCCTAGTTGATCGTTACCGGCAGGATAATTATCAAGGTGATGTACACAAAATAAAAATGGATCTTTGGTCTCCCAGGTAAATCCCAGCGGTTTAATATTGGTTATTAATTTGTTATACATTATAACTCTCTTTTAATAAAAACAAATTATTAATGGGACAGGTCTCTCTGCCTTTGGCAGACTGTCCCTACAAAGGTAAAACAACAATACAATGTATGTATATCCCTGAATTTGTCAAAGATACTGTGGGCAAGCCATTTAGTAGGTTTGAGAGTAAAGGTTTATTAGATTTGAAAAATGTAGCGACAAGTCGAGACTTGTCGTAATAAATTTAATTTGGGACAGGTCTCGACCTGTCCCTACAAAAGAACGGTGGAGAGGGTTTTTTATTGGTTAATATTCAGTAATTGACGAATAATGGTTTTAGTATCTTCAGGAAAATCCGCGCCTAATACCCATCCTGCATAATCTGCATTATCAATTACTCTCTCATCTTTATGCTTGCCAAAGCTAAACACGATTTCATTATTTTCGTTATAAATTAGTTTCCCTGTTATATCGGCAGGGCGTCTTTGACCTTCTGTTGAATAAGCAGAAAGTTCTGCGACTGAACCGGGAACGTCTTCATATTTTTCTATTTGCGCTAAGAGAATTTTTTTTGCTGCTATTGCGTCTGCTTCGGCTGAGTGCGCCTGTTCTAAATCTTCATTGCAGTAGAATTTCAGCGCAGCAGTTAAATCACGTGGCTCATTTTTCATAAAGATACGCAGTGGATCTATCAGGTTTACACCCGCTGTGTTGAACTCAATGTTGTTACGGGCGAATTCCATTCTCAGCAGAGGGAAATCGAATTTAAGAAGGTTGTAACCACATAAATCAGAGTTTGAAAGAATACCTGATAATATGGGAGCTAATTCGGAAAAATTCGGTCTGTCAGCTACATCCTCATTAGTTATGCCGTGAATTGCTGTAGCCTCCGCAGGGATAGTAATACCGGGATTGATGCGAAATGTATTTACCTCTTCACGGTTATCAGGGAAGAGTTTGACTAAACTGATTTCTACTATTCTGTCATTTGCTATATCAATGCCGGTAGTTTCGAGATCGAAAACAACTAGTGGACGGGTTAGTGTAAGTGGCATATAAATTTAAAATTAAATATATTCAGGTAAACAGAATTGTTATGAAAATTAACAGACTAAAGGCAAATAATTATTATTTAATGTAAGTGCTGTATGTTTAATAAGCAAGCGGGGAGCTTTCCTCCAATCATGGACAAATTTTAAAAACTCTCTTTTCTTCATTAACATTTTTTATACCATTAGCCTTAATAGGTTTAATGCTGAAACCTACGTAAAAATAGCGCACCGCTTCCGGTTATTTATTTTTTTATAAGATATTATTTAACCGAATTGATATTTTTTGGAATCGGCTGTTTTGCCCTGCCGTTATGGATGTCTTTGAATAAAAATCATAAATGTTTTATAATTTAGAAATCATTACTAAATAATTTTATTAAATATTAATTCAAATGATTCATCGTGAGTTTTAGCTAAATAAAGATCAGCATGAGGCAAATTGCGAACTACAAATTCACCTAAATCTTTCTGATCCTTATCAGACATCTTACAACCCAGTGTAACTTCAACAATTGCCTCTAGTGGAATTTGAGTTAACTCTTTGGCACCACCAAGTAATAAAATTCTTTTCTCTTCTTCATAATCCCAAAATTTAGCTTTTGTGCTCAACGGTATTTTTACATACTCATCTGGTGTTATTTCCTTTTTTGGAATAATAATAGGGTAATTTTCTGAATAGATTACATCGATATCAACAAAAACCATTTTTCTATAGTCGTTGTATTTATTTATAAAATCCGCACGTAATATATCCCAATCATAACCTATACAAAATCCTTGGTGGTAATCTGAATAATGGGACCAAAGGAGAATCGGTTTCTTAGTTTTAGTGAGTGATAACACTCCGACTCGATCATCAATCATTTCTTTTTTAATAGTTCGGTTTATCTCTAAGTGTCTTTCTTTTTGCATTAACCCTTCGCCTAACCATTTTTCAGCGTTCTTTTTTACTTCCTCATCACTTAGCATTGGCTGATCCAATCTTATCATAGTATAGTACTTCTCAAATTTTTCTGCATCGGATAAAAGATCGTATCTATAATTAATAGCACAATCAAATGGGTCATTAAATTGAGCTGGGGATGCGAAATAGACTTGCCTTTCTGTAAGCCAGCGTTTATGAATTGGGTCCGACCAACTTCGAAATTTATAAAGAGTTTGATTCGTCATATTATTATAAATTATCTAATAAATCTAAAAATATGAAAGATATAATTTACACATTTAACGTTTGAACAAACTGAAATTGTTGGTAAGTTTTAAGATGAACTCAAACCTAAAACAATATCTAGACTTCATAGAAGATTTTGAAAGAATTCAGACAGAGACCTACCTGATCTTACTCAGAAACGCAGCGGGTAAAAAAGCAGAAGCACGAAAACGTATCTGTGCTAATAATGAAGACGTAGATGAAGCGATGAAAGCTGCCAGAAAATATATGAGAATTATGGATTACTTATGGGACCGTTGGGATAGAGAAAGGAAGAGGAGAGAGTATGGGAATGCTTAGCTTATTAATCCTTCCGTAAATAGTGACACACTAATTAATAATAAGAAAGACAACGCAAGCAATTCAACATTTGGATAGAAGTGGTTATTTGTTGACTTTTTAGAAGGTTTAATATTCGGGCTGAAAGTTGATTTACAGTCTACTTTTAACTAAATTATTAAACCATAAATTGAAATAAGTTTAATTTATCTTATGAAAGTAGACCAGAGGTACGCTTAGAATGGAAAAAATAAACCGGTTAATGCAAGAATGGCTAAAAGGAACTATCAAGCTATCTTCCGAACTAAACCGAAAAGGATATAAAAAAGACCTGGTAAAGAAGTATATCCAAAGCAGATGGTTAGAATCGTTAGGGTATGGAGCGTTTAAGTTGGCAGGAGATAAAGTTGAATGGTTTGGAGCTATAAGTGCGTTACAGGAACAAAAAAATTTTAGTGTGCATCCAGGTGGAAAAACAGCATTAGCTATAAAAGGGTACGCGCACTATCTATCAGAAAATTTTTCCGACATACAATTGTTTGGAAAGGCTGCCGAGAATTTACCTAAATGGTTTACTGAACAACAGTGGAACGTAAGAGTAAATTATATACAAACTAAATTATTTGGTGATGATACAGATAAATATTTAAGTAATACTGAAATAAAAAATGTGAAAATAAAAATCTCATCTTTAGAAATGGCAGCGATGGAAATGCTTCATCTCGTTCCTAAAGTTCAGTCGTTTGATGAAGCTGCAAAGATAGTGGAAGGGCTCACAACTCTTAGACCGAAACTCGTTCAGGATTTATTAGAAAAGTGTAACTCAGTTAAGGTGAAACGATTGTTTCTGTTTATGGCGGAGAAGAGTCAGTACCTATGGTTTAACGATTTAGATGTGAATAAAATAAATTTAGGTAGTGGTAAGAGAGTGGTTGTGCAAAATGGTGTGTTGGATAAAAAGTACCTGATAACTGTGCCGAGAGAATATGCCGAATGAAAAATATTTAAAACAAGCAGAGCTATTATTAAGAGTACTGCCACATATAGCAGGTGAAGACGTGTTTGCCATTAAAGGCGGAACAGCAATAAACTTTTTCTGGAGGGATTTTCCAAGACTATCGATTGATATAGATTTAACATATTTACCAATCAAGGAACGTGAATTATCGCTGATCGATATTAGTGATAGATTAGCCGCGATTGAGTTAAGATTACAAAGAATATTCGCTGGAATAAAATCAGAACAAAAACGAATAAGAGGTAAGATAACCGGACTGATATTAAACCTGAATGATGCTATAGTGAAGATAGAAGTTAATACAGTAATTAGAGGATGTGTATTTCCAATTGTCTTTAAAAATCTTTGCAGAAAGGCAGAAGAAAAATTTGAATTAACAACTTCTGTTAATACTCTCTCGATTGAGGATCTATACGGTGGGAAGATTTGTGCTGCACTCGATAGACAACATCCTCGTGATCTGTTTGATGTAAAACTTCTAATGGAGAATGAAGGGATAACAATCGGCATAGTTAAAGCATTTGTCTTTTACCTGGTCAGTCACGATAGACCAATGGCTGAAGTGCTTAATCCGGGGTTGCAGGATATTTCACAGTTATTTGAGAATGAATTTGCAGGAATGACGGCTGAAGATGTTAAACTTGAAAATCTGATATCTGTAAGAAGTAAGTTGATTACAAATATTAAAGAATCATTAAGCGATGAACAAAAGAATTTTATTTTGTCATTCAAGAATAAGAAACCGGAATGGAAATTATCTGGTATTGATGGAATAGAAAATTATCCATCTGTAAAATGGAAGTTGATGAACCTTGCGAAGATGGGGGAGAAGAAACATAGGATTGCATATGATAAGTTGAAAGAGTATTTGAAAGGATAATATTTCATATGTTTTTAATAGATTCTAAAGCATATCCTTCTGTAAAATTGAGTGCACCGGGCGCGCTCACAATTGGTTATTTAAATAATTCATTCTCAAGTCCTCTGCTAACAAACCTAATTTGAACAAACTTACTATAAAAGAAACTTATCTAAATTTTCCCCATAATTGCCCAAAATGCGATAAAGTCCACTACAAATTATTATAATGGAGTTTATTGACTTAAAGTCAAATATGGATTATCTTAGTGGAGAATAAAAGTTACAAAAATGGAATTATTAGATTTTATAGCTGGTCAATACGTTCAGCAATATAAATATAAAAGCTTTTCACCATCAAAGGTAAATCTCGAATGGACGTGGAAAGATCCGAAAATTAATACTTTACTTGCTGAGGCAAATAAGAAGCTGGGAGAGTTGAATGCCTTTTCATTTTATGTCCCGGACATTGATTTTTTTATTGCGATGCACGTTATAAAAGAAGCAACTACCTCAAGCAAAATTGAAGGAACCAGAACGGGAGTTGATGAAGCTTTACTTTCAGTAGATGAAATTGCACCTGAAAAGCGGGATGACTGGCAGGAAGTTCAGAATTACATTAAGGCGTTAAACTATTCAATAGAAAAATTAAAAGATTTACCTCTTTCAACAAGGTTGTTAAAAGATGCTCATAAAATTTTACTTGAAGGGGTGAGAGGTGAATCTAAAATGCCGGGTGAGTACCGTACCAGTCAAAACTGGATTGGTGGTGCTAATCTAAAAGATGCTGTATTTATTCCACCAGAGCATACAGAAGTATCTGACCTGATGGGTGATCTGGAAAATTTTATTCACAACGATAAAATAGAAGTTCCTCATCTAATAAGGATTGCAATTGCTCACTACCAGTTTGAAACTATCCATCCCTTCCTTGATGGAAATGGAAGATTAGGCAGATTGATGATTACTCTATACCTGGTTTCAACAGGTTTATTAGATAAGCCAACATTATACGTTTCTGATTTTTTTGAAAAAAGAAAGTCACTGTATTATGATAATTTAACTTTTGTACGCACCTCAAACAACCTTATTCAATGGATTAAATTTTTTCTGGTTGCAGTAATTGAAACTTCAGATAAGGGAATTTACACGTTTCGTGAAATTCTAAAGCTTAAAGAGAATATTGAAGGAGTAAAATTACTTTCTCTTGGAAAGCGTATAAATAACGCTAAGAAATTAATAAATTTTCTTTACAGAAAACCATTTATAAATGTCAGGGATGTCGAGAATCTTCTCAAAGTAACTACCAAACCTGCAAACGCAATAATTCAGGAATTTGAGAAACTGGAAATACTAAAAGAAGTAACAGGCTATAAGCGAAACAGGTTATTCTTGTTTAAAGAATATTACAGACTTTTTGCTAATAGTGATTGACAACAGTATCAATTGTTGAAAGTATCTAAGCCGGTTTACGAATTTTAAGAAGAAGTGCGAATGAATTAAATGATCATAGTTAAGCTAATGTGTCTTCGCTCTATTTTGATTTTGAAGCAAATCCCTTTATAAAATTGAATGTGCTAGTCTGATCTCACAATCCATTTTCTAATCCTTAGCTAATAACTCTCAGCCTAATTTGAACAAACTGAAATTGTTGGTAAGTTTTGCAACGGAATCCCATTGAACAAACAAAGTGTTAACCAATAAAATTCATTAAAGGAAAATATCAGTGAAAAATCCCACCGAAAAACAAATACAAAATACCATCGCGGTTTTTATTGACTTTGAAAATTTATATTACTCGTCGCTTAATAATTACGGCGAAGCACCCGACTTAATGATAATCAGGAATTTATGCGAGAAAAAAGGAGGGATAGCATCAATACAGGCATTTGGAGATTGGGTTAGATTTAATGATCAGATTAACAGTCTTCAGACAAGCGGCATACAGCCGGTTTTTACACCTTTATCCCGTACAGAAAAAAGCAGTGCTGATACATTTATTTGTGTTAGTGCGATGAAGCTGTTTATGCAAAATGAAAACATAAACACATTAATATTAGTTTCCGGAGATCGTGATTTTATACCACTCCTGAATGAGTTAAGATCACTCGGGAAAAGTACTTTTTTAATGGGTGTCCCCGGCTCAATTTCCCGTGATTTGGTGAATGTTGCGGATGGAATTATTGAATATCAACCGAAAAAAATTAAACCCAAGGAATCAAAATCATTGCAGAGTCCTCAGAAAAAATTGAGTGAACAAATTGAGGACAGTATCATCTCATTATTAAAGAAAGAGAATCGCAGAATAAACGTTGCAACAATTGGGATAAAGATTAAAAAGGAACATCCTGCGTTCAATCACAAAGAGTTCGGCTATGATAAGCTCTCAAACTTTCTTGATAGTTTTTCGCATATTAAAATTGACTACGATGAAGATAAGCTGGTTGCTTATGCCCGTTTGGTAAAATAAGTTATTTATTTATAAAAATATTTCGTATCACAGATTAATAATCTGTGCCACTAAAAAATTAAAAAATGTTGTAGGGACAGGTCGCGACCTGTCCTCCTAAAAACAAATTATTTGTTTGGGACAAGTCTCGACTTGTCCCTACGAAGTATTATTTTTCATCAGCAAAACGATTCCTCAATACAACAGGCTTAGCTTTACTTTTCATTTTCAAGTTCAGCATTTCCATAAAAACAGAAAATGCCATCGCAAAATAGATATAACCTTCTGCTATAGGTGATACATAAATAAACAATTTGAACAAACTGAAAAATGTTGGTAAGTTTTATATGAAAAAACCAGCAAAAGGTTAGAAATGAAGAAGATTAATTTTTCAAAAATTGCTATTTTAATTATAGGAATAATTATAGCAAGCAATTTTTTCTGCCAGGATAATAGGGAGAAAACAGGGATGCAAAAAACAGAAGCAGATATTATTCAGTTACCTGCCCCAAACTTTAAGAGCAATACCTCAGTGGAAGAAGCAATACAAAAAAGGAGATCTGTAAGGGAGTATAGTAATGAACCTTTATCCCTGATGGAAGTTTCTCAAATCCTCTGGGCTGCTCAGGGAATAACTTATAAAACCTACGGACTCAGAACTGCCCCCTCTGCTGGTGCTCTGTATCCTCTGGAAGTGTATCTGGTGGCTGCAAATGTAAGAGACCTTCCTGCCGGTATCTACATATATAATCTTAAAGATCACTCGATAAAAAAAATTACTGAGGGAGATAAGCGAACTGCTGTTTCGAATGCAGCTCTCAGGCAGGATGCAATTGAAAACTCTTCTGCAATAGTTATTATCACAGCAATTTATGAAAGGACCTCGGTTAAGTATGGAAAGAGGAGTGAGAGGTATGTTAATATGGAAGTTGGGCACGTTGGGCAGAATATTTATCTCCAGGCAGTCTCTTTAGGATTAGGAACTGTTATGATAGGTGCATTTGATGATGAGGCATTGAAGAAGGTGCTTGATCTTCCGGCAAATGAATTTCCACTAGCGATATATCCGTTGGGAAAAATATAGAGTTTTTGTAATCTGTATTCCCGCGTTATTATCTCACATCAATTGAACAAATTGAAAATGTTGTAGGGACAGGTCGCGACCTGTCCCCATAATAAAAAATTATCTGCTAAGGACAAGTCTCGACTTGTCTCTACGAAGTGTGCGAAAAAAGGTTTGGTTGTATTGTGATTACTGAGTTTGATAAGATTGTTAAACATTCTTATAAAATCCAAGAAATTGTTATATTTTCAAAATGTGAGATTGAAATAGGAATTTCCAAAGAAGAAAGACTAATTCGGAAGACTCATTGTCCCGAATGTGCGGCATTTGTAACTATACATTTGTTGCCATTCCACCAAAAATATTGGAAAAAGAAAATTAAACTTAAATACTTTCTTCATTGAATCAAGGCGACATAGCTTTAGTAAAATCTATCCTTGAGGATGTAGGATAAAATTTTTTTGAAAGTGTGATTAATTAATATATTTTAAAAATAGAATTGGCTTGAATAAAAAATGCTGTCATCATTTTACTTGGCGGGATTTTAGTTTTAAAAACTTTATACCGCTGAAATCATTTCAACAAGTCTTTTTTCGGAAAGGAAAAATTTATATGAATCAGAATCCTGAAAAAACGTGTGAAAAAGTGTTAAAGGCAGATTGGAATCATCCCGATTCGGGCAACGGACTTCGATCTCGGCGCATGAACAAATTTACTGTCGCAGCAGCCATCGTGGTGATCGCTTTGACCGCTGCGGTGACACCAGCCCAGGTCGACCCGCCCTTGTTCGACACGTGGCGCTCCTTCGATACGGCCGAGCTCCAGGTCGCCGAGTATCCGACCCATGGCAAGGTGGCTGATTTCAACGGCGACGGTCACCCTGATCTTGCCGTCGTCTATCGGGCTCCTGCCCTCTACTTTGGTCCGCCCTTACCACTCACCCTGATGTTCGGCAATGGCGATGGCACCTTTGGTGACCCTACCCATTACCTCGCTCAAGCCGCCTACTTCCTGGAGTCCGGCGATTTGGACAATGACGGCGATGAGGACATCGTCGTCGCCGAGTGGGGCAGTGACGAGGAGCTCAGCACCATTGCTCTCTTTTTCAACCAGGGTGACGGCACCTTCGCGCCGCGCCAGGAGAGGTTCGTCGCGCGGAAGCCTCGGTCGGTGGCGATCTCCGATCTTGACAACGACAACGACCTCGATCTCGTAGTCGGCGCAGTCGGTACCGCTAACAATCCAGTAGATGACGTGGCCGTACTTTACAATGACGGTACCGGTACCTTCTCCAACCCGGTGATGTTCTTCGCCGGTGAATCACCGCTCCCTGGTTTCGACGCACTGGTTGGGTGGTCATTGGCTGCCGGTGACCTGAATGGCGACACATTTCCCGATCTCGTCGTCGGTCACCAATACCAGCACTGCAGCGTCCTTCTGAACGACAGTCTGGGGGGCTTCGGCCCGCCTACGACTTACGTCGTCGGCGAAGGACCTTGGGGCATCAACAAGGAGTCCGGAGTTACGCTGATCGACGCTGAGCACGACGGTGATCTTGATATCGTCTTCTCCTGCCAGTTCATGCAGGTGTACGTCCCTCCCCGACGACAGGGGTGCTGTGTCGCTCTTCCGCAACCAAGGTGACGGAACCTTCGCTGCTTACGAGATCTATCCCCTCGTGGAGGGAAGTACGGGTACCGCGGATCTCGCAACCGCCGACGTGACGGGCGACGGCTGGGACGACATTGTGGTTTGCTGGGTAGGAGATGGTGAGGTTGGATGGGGTGTGCTTCCGGCCGATGGCATTGGTGGTTTCGGCGCGGCAACGCGGTACATTGCCGGCGAGTCTCCCACCGCCGTCTGTCCGGTCGACATCGATGGCGACCTCGACATCGACGTGGTGATACCGGCGGAAGGTTCGCGGGCCGTGTCGGTTCACCTCAATCCGGGCGATGCAAACTTCTCAACCCATCCCGTCTATCCGCTCAATGGCATAGATCGTGACATGGATGCAGGAGACATCGACAACGATGGTGACGAGGACATCGCATCTTGTGGCTTCTTTGGAGTCAGAGTGTTTCGAAACCTCGGGGACGGAACTTTTGCCCCTTACGAGGATTATCCATCCGGCCAGGTGGCACGCAAGGTCAAACTGCGCGACCTCAACGGCGACGGTCTGCTGGATCTCGTCTGGGCCGACGACTCGTTCTCACCGCCCTATGATTTCAAGACTCGCATGAATACCGGCGGCGGCAACTTTGGCCCTCTCACCAACTGGCCGGTTGGTACATGCGGTACTTGGGATTTCGGCGTCTTCGACATTGACAACGATGGCGACCTGGATGTGGTGCTCTCCGACCTTTTGGCCTGCTTCGGGGGCGTTGAGAAGTACATTTACATAAATAAGAACAACGGCGATGGCACATTCGCTCCTCCATACTCGATCGAGAACATGGCCGGTGGGACTGTTCGGAATCGCTGCAGGTGACTTCAACGAAGACGGCAACCTGGATCTGGCCACCACCACGTCACTCGGAATCAACACATTTCCGGGTAATGGGGATGGTACTTATGGCACCCAGGTCCTCTTTCCTGCGCCCGAAGGAACACACGACCTCTTGGCCCACGATCTCAACGGGGATGGCCACATCGATCTCGTCGGACAGGGTGCCCACAGTTATCCGAGCAGCACGCCCGGTGCGCATCTCACCGTGATCCTGGGAAACGGGGACGGCACGTTCCAGACCCGGCAGATCTACGCCGGAGATCCATCCGGCTCGACCGGCATGGACATCGGCGACGTGGATCAGGATGGCGACCCGGATGTCCTGCTCTCGAACTACTACTCCCACGACGTCTCGGTTCATCTGAACCGTGGAGATGGCACGTTCGAGGAGCCACATCGACGCTACGGTGCCGCGGGGAACCTGATCGACATTCGGGTCCGCGATTTCACTGGCGATGGCGTGCTAGACTTCAGCGTCGGCACCCGTTTCGATCTCAACTCGGTCGGGGTGCAGGTCATTCCGGGCACTGGTGGTGTAATTCCAGTAGAATTGACTTCATTCACTGCATCAACATCTGAGGGTGAAGTAACTCTCAACTGGTCAACAGCTACTGAAACAAACAGCAGTGGATTTGAAATAGAAAAAAGACAAGACTCAGAATGGGAAAGAATTGGTTTTGTTGAAGGACACGGCACAACAACTGAGAGGCAGAAATATTCTTACATAGACAGAAATGTAACAACAGGTAAATACCTTTACAGGCTAAAACAGATAGACTTCGATGGCAGTTATGAGTATAGCAAAGTTGTAGATGTAGATATTAATTCTCCAATAGATTTTGCTCTGCAACAGAATTTTCCCAATCCCTATAATCCTTCAACAATTATTAAATATAGTCTGCCAATAAAAACACAAATTCAATTAATTGTTTTTAATGCTTTGGGAGAAGAACTAAGACAATTGGTAAATGAAGAAAAAGAAGCTGGTAATTATGAGATAGAATTTAATGCTTCTTCATTACCCAGCGGAGTTTATTTTTATCAACTAATAGCAGGAAATTTTGTTGAAACAAAGAAAATGATTTTAATCAAATAAGTCCAACAATTAAAATCTAGAATTCCAATCCCTGCTTAACAACATAGGCGGGGATTTATTTATTTTAACTTCCTTTCTCCTCCGCGAACCTGTTTTTTAGTGCAACTGGTTTTGCTTTGCTTCTCATTTTCAGGTTCAGCATTTCCACAAAAACAGAGTAAGCAAAAACAATAAGGATATTAAATTTAATTTTAATAATTCAACCACTATCCACAACCCCTTCTTAATAACAGGGAGGAGGCTTTATTGTGTTTTAAGGCTTTATTGATACAAAAATCTATAGATTAATTCAGGTATAAAGAATTAATAATAAGACATTTACCTACTTGGTTCTTTCCAATCATCTGATAAAGTTCTAAGAAATGCAACCAAGTCCTCAAGTTCCGAATTTGTTAGCTTCAGATCTCCCAGTTCATCCATATTTACATTTTGAGCAACTTCTGGTTCTGGCCACTCGGCTACGTCACGTGTGTTGTAGAAGGCCAACACATTGAACAATGTCTTAAAAACACCATTGTGCATATATGGTGGAGTCAGCGCTACGTTTCGCAGAGTTGGTACACGAAACTTACCATTCTGTTCTGGATCGTTAAGAGTCTTACCCAAACCTAAGTCGACGAATGCAAAACCATCGGGATTTAAATCAGGTGGTAATGAATAAAAAGGATTTTCAGGATTTCGTGGTGTACCCAGATTATCATATGTAAAATCAGTAAACAATGGAGGAGAGCCATCCTCTAAAAGAGTATTTGGATGACAAGCAGCACAGTTCCCTTTATCTTCAGCTTCGTAAAGTTTTAAACCACGCAGCTCTTGTTCATTCAGTTCAGTTTCACCTCGTAACCAGTAATCGTACTTTGAAGCAAATGGATTCACTTCAGAAGTTTTTTCATATGCTTCAATAGCATCTGCCATATTGTTGAATGCTGTATTAGGATTGCTTAAAGCGTCAGGTCCGTAAACTTCAGTGAAAAGTTCTGCATAGCTAAGGGATTTTAGCTTCTTCAAAATAGTAAGTGTATCAGCATTAGCCATCTCCAGGGGATTTAGCAACGGTTTTTTACTCTGTTCAGCAAGAGAGTTAGCACTGCCATCCCAAAACAGTCCTCCTACCCAAACACTATCCTCTTCATTAAAGTGTAATGGTGGCACAAAAGCGGAGTATGATACTGTCATATCATTTCGATTGCCATATCGATCGGAATGTGCCCCCCTCGAAACAGGTAACTCAGTTTCAGGGTCAGCAAACGCTACTTCTGGTGCATGACAATCTGAACAGGCTTGGCCCGGTGGTGTTGAAAGACTCTTTTCAAAAAACAACAACTTACCCAGTTTTTCTTTGGCACTGAGATTTGATGCAATAAGAGTTGTACTTTTATCCTTAAGTTTCACTTTTTCCTCATCTCTACCATTACTATCGCACCCATACAGAATCAAAATCACTAGAAGAGATGTGATGAGTAAAACCTGGAAATAAAATTTCTCAGACTTAATCATTTTGCTTCACTATCATTTGAAAGACTGCAGCCATTTATTTCGAACTGCCTGTTTTTTAAAGGAACACTAATTTTATTCCTAATGGAAAATTAATCTGAATTACTTAAACAATCAATGAGGATTGCTGAATAGCAACTTATGAGAATTGTGATGTACCTTACTAAATCCCACCAAAAAAATGAAGTGCATTAGGTTGAACTTATTATCAGCTATTATCTTACATCCTCATTTAAACAAATTGAAAATGTTGTAGGGACAGGTCGCGACCTGTCCCCATAAAAACAAATTATCTGCAAAGGACAAGTCTCGACTTGTCCCCACGAAGTATTATTTTTCATCAGCGAACCTGTTTCTCAATACAACTGGTTTCCTTTTACTTTTCATTTTCAGGTTTAACATTTCAACAAAAATAGAAAAAGCCATTGCAAAATAGATATATCCTTTTGGAATGTGTTGTTCTAATCCTTCTGCAATAAGTGACACACCTATTAATAATAAGAAAGACAGCGCAAGCATTTTAACAGTCGGATGTTTTTCAACAAAATCGCTTATGCTTTTTGATGATACCATCATTACGACTACTGCTATCATTACGGCTAGCACCATAATTATTAATTCTTTTGCCATACCAACTGCAGTAATAACCGAATCCAGTGAAAAAACAATATCGAGCAGCAGTATCTGAACGATTACATTTGAAAATGATTTTACCGCTCTGCCGGAACTGTGGCTGTCTTCTCCTTCAAGCTTATCGTGAATTTCAAAAGTGCTTTTCCCAATTAGGAATAATCCGCCAGCAATAAGTATTATATCTCTTCCGCTTATTTCCTGTCCAAGTACAGTAAACAATGGGAGCGTTAATTTCATTATCCACACGATTGAAAACAGCAAAAGTATTCTTGAAATCATTGCAAGTGCTAAGCCTATTAGTCTTGCTTTATTCTGCTGTTCCTTTGGCAGCTTACCGGATAAGAATTGAAATAAAAATAATATTATCTATGCCAAGCACAATTTCCAGCACTGTTAAAGTCAGCAGTGCAATTAACGATTCAGGGTTTGTAATCCATTCCAATTTGTTATCTCAGATTTGTTATAAGAATTTCGAATGAGTTGGCTATTCAAGGCTTTGAAGAGGTTTGTATTTGCATCATAAGTAAGATCCAGTGCTTCGGCAGACAGAAGAAATTTTGTGTAACTTTTTTTGGGATTATTGAATACTTCTTTTATATTCTCCGCTTTCTACAATCTCTCCATCTCTTAAAATTATTACTCTGTTAGCAAGACTTTCTCAGAATTCTCAAGTCGTGACTAATGCATATCATCGTAAGGTGAAATTCTTTATTGAGCTTTTTAAACAAGCTTTACAAGATTTAATTGCGATTCAACATCCTGTGCTGAAAATGGTTCATCAAGAATTAGTAAAACGGGATTAGTAGCCAAGTAATCTTGCAAGCGCTGCTCTTTGCTGTTCACCTCCGCTTAATTGAAATCCTCTTCGATTATAAAGTTCTTTGGGAAATCCAACAGAGCTTAAAATATTTTCTCTTTCCTTTGCAATATATTTTTTATCAATTCTGTTGATGACTAACACTTCGTCTACCACACTTGAAATTTTTCTAAATGGATTTAAGACTTCTCCGTGATTCTGGAAAAGAATTTGAATTGGACTGCTTTTTTTATTATTTGATTTTGAATTTAAAGTTATCTTTCCGCTGTCAGGTTTAATCAATCCGGCAATTACTTTTGCAAGTGTTGATTTACCTCCACCGGATTCACCGCAAATCCCAATAATTTCAGCCGATTCAACTTCAAATGAAACATTTTTTAAAATATCGAACTGCTTTTTTGCTTTCATCCTTAACCACAACCGAGTAAGAAATATTTTCAACTTTAAGCAGAGGCATTGCCTATTTCTTTAAATGAATGGATAAAGTTTTTCATTTTATCATCAGTTGAATTTTAGAATTCATCTGGTTTTAAGAATGAAGTAAGATTTCCGTTTGATAGATATGCAATGTAATCTGATGACTTAATTGCAAAGTTTAATATCCTGTGTACGTATCAGAACTGATTTATCATTGTCTCTGACAAAATTTTTTATTTTCAGGAGGATAAGATTCATTACTGCATAATCAACTCCTGAAGTCGGTTCATCCAGAATCAGGATGTCCGGATTTGCGAGCAAGGCAAGAACAATTAAAAGCCTTTGAGCCATACCACCGCTCAATTCATAAGAATGCAGATCAGATAATTTTTTATATGTGGGCAGTAAAAAGAAAAGTAACAATTCCTCAATTTTAAGCGGACTTATGTTTGAAAGATCAAAGTAATACTTAATTTTTTTCAGTGGATCGAAACTATTAGCAGCATCCTGAAAGACATAACGGATGTTATTTTTTCTTATCACCTTAATTTTTCCTCTGATGAATTTAGTAGATCCGTACCATTTCCGCCGGAGGTGGATCCACCTGTGGCGGAGAAATTAACTCTGCCATTTACTTCATATTCTATTTTGGGAAGAAGTGATGTAAGTGATTTTACAAGAGTTGATTTACCTGAACCGTTTTTCCCGAGAATTGTATAGACTTTACCTTTCTCGATTTCAAAATTGATGTCCTTAAGAATTGTTCTTCCTTTTTCCTCATCAAGAATTGAAACTGAATTTATGTCTACACTGAGCATCAGTAAAAATGTTGTTTTTCTTTTACTCAACAAAATAATAAATTGACGTGAGAAATTACCATTTGTAATACACATTCTTCTTAATGAACATCAAAACTTTAAATCTTCTGATTCTATTTCTTCTTTCATTACTGATAATTGCGTGCGATTCAAAACAATCAACAATTAATAATCGTATTGTTATAGGAATTTCTGCAGATGTTCAAACATTTAATTCGCTGTTTGCATTCAGCTATGAAGAAAGCGCAATTGCTGATTTGCTTTATCCCGGTTTGCTGGATTTCAGATGGAATTCTGAAAGAGGTGAACTAGATTCTTATCCAATGATTGCCGAAAGTTGGCAATGGTCTGAAGATTCATCATACATTAAGTTTTACCTGCGCGATGATATTTTTTGGTCGGATGGAGATGAAACTTACTTCAGATGATGTTGTTTTTTCTTACGATGTTTTTTCTGATCCTGATGTCCAAAGTCGTTTGCTCGGAACCTTCAATCAATTTTATACTGATTCCGATGGACATATTGATATTGAGAAAACTTTTAAAGTAATTTCTCCAAACGAATTAGAAATACATTTTGTCGAAAATTCGGTCACTGATTTAGTGAAGCTTTCTATTCCGATAATACCTGAACATATATTTTCTGAAATAAGCAGAGATCAGATTGCTAATAGCGAAATTAATTTTAATCCGGTTTCAAGCGGTCCTTTCAAATTGAAAAAATGGGAGAGGAATCAAACAATAACTTTAGAAGCAGACAGTAATTCATTTCTCTTTACTCCAGGTCAAGCTGCTCAACTTATCTTTAAAGTTGTTCCTGACTATACATCAAGAATTTTACAGCTTAAAAAAGGAGATATTGATTTAGCTGAATTGGTGAAAGTCGAAGATATCGAGGATCTGAATGCCGAAGATAAATTGTCAGTGATTAGTATTGTTGGAAGAGAATATGATTATATCGGCTGGAATAATATTGACCCGGAATCATTTGCTGGGGGAAAGATAATTCCAAATAAATTTTTTGGAAGCAGTAATGTTCGCAAAGCATTAACAATGTCAATTGACAGGCAAGCAATACTTAGCGAATATTTATTGAACCAGGGTGAACTTGCTATTTCTCCTGTTTCCCGAATTTTTAAATTAGCTTTTAATAATGAAGTAAAACCGTACGAATATGATCCGCAGGAAGCAAAAAAACTTTTAGCACAGGATGGTTGGAGGGATGAAGACCGAAATGGAATTCTTGAAAAAGGTGATGAGGAATTTAAATTTAAAATGTATTACCCTGTTGGAAATCCGCTGCGTGAATATGCTGCTGTAGTTATTAAAAATAATTTAAAGGCAGTTGGAATTGAAGTTAGTATTGAAAAAATGGAACTTGGAACATTCATTGATAATCTTTACGACAGAAAACTTGATTCGTGGATGGCTGCCTGGGGTGTCCCGATACCTTTAGAATTAAAACCTTTCTGGTATTCCGATCCAAACATCGGTATGCTCAATTTTGCCTGCTATGGTAATTCGGAAGCAGATAAAATTCTTGATCAATTGGATATAAGAATGAGCAACGAAAGAAAAAATGAATTAGTAAAGCAGTTTCAGGTAATTATTCACGAGGATGAGCCGGTTACTTTTCTTTACTGGACTCCAAATATTGTAGCTTATAACAATCGAATAAAAAATTTAAATATAACTCCGTATGGAGTTTTAGTCCATTGTTGGGAGTGGACTCTTAATGAATAGATTTTTGAAATCACAATTTGTAAAAACTATTTTTGTCAGATTATTATCTTCATTATTAACTCTTTTTCTTCTTGTTAGCTTTTTATTTTTCATTATCAGATTATCTCCCGGTGATCCGACTGATAAATACGTTTCTGCTAAACTTGGCAGTGAACTCTCGGAAAGAATCGCTGAAAAGTTTTCTTTAAACGAACCCGTTGCTGATCAATACTTTGCATTTGTTTCTAATATCTTTAAAGGAGATTTGGGAGTATCTTATAATTACCGACTTCCGGTATTTGAGGTTATCTGGGAATATTTTTCTTTCACCTTGATATTTGCAAGCATTAGTTTCATCCTTCAGATTGAGTCTGAGCATCTGGCTAGCAATCCGGGTCGTAAGAAAGCAAAATAAGTGGATAGAAAAATTTAGTATCCAATTTTTCACTTTTTGTTTATTCTATTCCCGCATTTGTTCTTGGTGTAACTTTGATTTACGTCTTTTCTGTTCATTTGAATTTATTTCCAATTTCAGGTTTAAAATCACTTGATCACGATGAGCTATCATTCTTTTCCCAGGATATTTGATCAACTGCATCATCTGATACTGCCTTTGATAACTCTTTCTGCCGGAGGCGTTGCATTGTTTTATAAATATGTAAAAGAAAGTCTGGACGAAATAAAGAATCAAACTTTTGTTGTTAACCTGAGGGCGTCCGGACTTGAATGAAAATATAATTCTGAAAAAGCATATACTTCCAAATGCAATTAGACCATTAATTTCTGTTGCAGGTGTTGAGCTTGGAATAATTTTAGGAGGAACACTAATTACAGAAGTGATTTTCAGTCTTCCTGGTATGGGTCGGTTAGCAATTGATTCTATCTTAGCCAGAGATTATCCATTGGTTATTGGTTGCGTTTTTACTGCGGGAGCTGTGATGATTCTAGCAAACTTTCTTGCTGATTTTGTAAAGTTGAAAATTGATAAAAGAATGATTAAAGGAATTCTGAATTGAAATCGGGATTAAAAATAATTCACTGGATAATTTTTCTTTGGCTGATATTAGTCATAATCCGTTTTGATTTGATAATTGATTATCTCTCTTTGATTTTAAGTTACATCAGTTTGTTTTTTAATGATACTTCTTCTGCGTTTGCAGTTCTGAAGTTTTAGCTTTGTTGATGCATCTTTATCCACACTTCTTTTTCTTTTGATTTTTCCCCTGACACTGTTTTTTAGAAAAAGATTTAGCCTCATCAACGGCAAGCTGAATTTCTCTTTCGCTTTTCTGATATTACTTATTTTTGTTTTTCTGTTTGCGCCAATTATCTCAAATGAAAATCCTGAATTCTCGAAAAATCTATCTGTAACAAAATTGCTTCCACCCTTCAGTTCTGTAAAACAGCTTGAGTTAAAATCTAAGGGAGACAAAAATTTATCGGATGCAGAAGTTTTCCGAAAAGAATCTGAAAGATGTTATTAAACCGTCATTTAATAACGATATAGTAATTGCGGATAGTGTAGTTATTTCAGATAAAGTTATCTACTATCAAAAAAATGAACGCTTATGAAGTTGAAAGAGAATTGCTGATTAATGAAGCAGGAATTCCAGTTATTATAGAAAAATTCTTATTTACTTGGCACTGATGAATTTGGAAGAGATTTATTTGCCAGACTTATTTATGGAACTCGAATTTCTATTACTGTTGGGATAGGAGCAGTTGTTCTATCCTTTATTATTGGAATACTTTTAGGATTCGTCGCAGGTTATCGTGGCGGTATCATTGATATTTTACTTAATCGATTTACCGAAATGTTTTTAGCTTTTCCTGTAATCTATCTTATTGTGTTAATCTTAGCTTTGTTTGGCAGTTCAATATTTTCAGTTATAATTGTTTTAGGAATTTCGGGCTGGATGAGTCTTATTTAAAATTGTAAAAAGTGAAGTGTTTATCCATTAAGCAAAAAGATTTCTTTTCAACAGCTGAACTTGTTGGTTTGAATAAATTTCAATTACTTAAAAAAGAAATATTACCTGTAATTATGACCCCGGTTTTAGTAAACCTGATATTTCTTTTCAGCAATGTTAGTTCTTGCCGAAGCCGCTTTAAGTTACCTTGGACTTGGTACAGGTAATTCATATCCCTCCTGGGGTTCAATGATTAGTTCAGGGCAAGAATATATTACAAAAGCATGGTGGCTTGATTGCATTTCCCGGGATTAGCTTTGATATTAACTTTGTTTACTTTTAACTCGTCAGGAAGAATTGCTCGGTAAAGTATTTAATCCCCGAATTAAGCAATGATAAATACCCGTTACGAAATAATTAAAAAACTCGGTGAAGGAGAGAAGTTCCGTATATCTTTGTAATGATGTTGAAGTTCCCGAAAGCAAGTTTGCAATAAAAATTCTTCCTTCCGGAGCGAATGATCACGAAAAAGACAATTTTTTAAAAGAATATTTTACTCTTCAAAGATTAGAACATCCAAATATTATTAAAGCATATGATATTGGAACTATATTTAAAACTGATGATGAGGCGGGAATCGAAATTGGTTCAACTTTTATTATACTCGAATATTTTGAAGGCGAAGTTCTTCTTTCATCAAGTTCAATCCAGTAATGAAGCCAATCTAAAAGAAATTGTAAAACAAATTTGTACTGCTCTTTATTATCTTCATCAGTCAAAATATATTTATTATGATCTTAAACCAGAAAATATTCTTGTTTCACTTAAAAGTGATTTCCCGCAGTTAAGATTGATTGATCTTGGTCTTGCTGAATACTCACCTTCTCCTTCAGATTACGAAATTAAAGGAACAGCACACTACATTGCACCTGAACTGTTGAAAAAAGAAGAACATAATCATTCGGTAGATCTTTATTCACTTGGAATGATAATGTACCAGATTATTTATAATAAGTTTCCCGTTTAATTGCGAAAGTTGAACTGGATGTTTATAAATCTGCAATAGAAGATGAATTCGATTTTCCCCCCAATCAAGATTTTTTCGCAGGATTTAATTAATGTTGTTAAAAAGTTATTGGATAAAGATGTTAGTCAGAGATATTCATCAGCATTAGCAGTCATCAAGGACCTGGGTTTTCGATCAGTATCGAGATTAACAAAAGAATTTTTACCTGCCAAAATTTACTCTGCCGGGATTCAGTCATTAACCAGTTGTCTGAATACATTAATGATCAAGATAGTACAGAAGTGTTCACTGTAAAAGGATTTGAAGGTGTTGGCAAATCATCATTGCTAAATAAGATACTGGAACTTAACATGGCAAGCTATTCTTATTTCTGATTTTCAAGGAAAATCTGTTGAAGAATTAATTCGTTACCTTTAAGACAAATTGTTTTTTCAGAATCTGTTTATCTCAAAGACTTTCGGAAAAAGACAAATTATATCTCCTTCAACAGCTTGAATTAAATCCAGAGGATATTATTAATGATTTTAAATCTATTGTTGCAACAATAAGTTACAATTGTAAATTCACATTGCTTATTGACGATTTTAATTTATATGATCAACTTGTAAGTAATCTGCTGTTGGATATTATTCCAATTCTTCAGGTAAATAATGTTAAAGTTATAGTAATGTGAATCTTCAGAGCATGATTTTCTTTCAGCTGAAATAAACAATGTGAAAGAACTTACATTGAGGTCCGTTTGCCGGTAAGGAATTAGTAACATTTTTAGAGGAGAGTTATTATTTCGAGTTTCCCTCGTGAAAAAATTAAAGACCTAATTATTAAAAATGCTGATCTAATTCCAGGGAATATCAAATCGTTCATAAAAGATTTAATTCTTTTCGAAATACTGAAATTTTCAGAAAGCGGAGTAATTTTTTCTGATGACGAAGATAAACTTTCGTCCATAACTGAAGCACATTTTGTTGTTTATGATTTAAGACTGGCCAACCTTTCGAGGAAAGAACTAATTGCTGCACAAATTCTTTCTGCATTTGACGTTTACGTTGATTCTCATACATTATCAATTATTTCTTGGATCTTAAGCAAAGAAGAAATTGAAAAAATTATTTTCAATCTTCAATTCAATAACATAATGCAGAAATTCATCTCCGGACAGACAATAAATTTCACATCTGAGGCAATCAAAAAATATATATATGCATCGATTGAAAACAAGAAAAAGCTGCATCACAATATCGCCATAAAATTCACCAAGAAACTTCCTTCTTTTAACCGCATTGGAGTCTGCAAGGCAGTACGAATTAGCGGGTGAATTTGAAATATGCTACAAGATAACGATGGAAGAGATTACGGATGCTGAACTGCACTCAACATTCACTTATATGCAAAGGTTACTTAGTCATTTGGTGGAACTTCCTGTTAAAAAGGAATTGATTGATTCAGCAAAAATCAAATTGAGTGAAGTCTATTTGAAACTTGGAGATGTGCAATCATCACTGAATACGATAAAAGAGTTAAAGAATACGCTGCCTGAAACAAAGATTGATAATAAATTATACTTCATTGAGGGAAGCGCACTAATTGCTTCCGGGGAGTATGAATCTGGCAAACGAGTAATGTCAGACCTCCTTAAGAAAATAAAAGATGTTGATGAAAAGAACCGATTAAAAGTAGAATTAGCTTATGCAGATTTTGAGCTTAAGATGTATAATGAAGCCAACCAACAGTGTGATAATCTTCTCAAGGACAAAAATCTTTTTTCGGAATTAAAAGGACGGTGTTATAATTTAAAAGGAATGATTAATATTTATCAAAGCAATGATCTGAATTCAGCTCTTGAAAATTTTATAAAATGCAAAATCTCAGTTTGTTGAATCAAATCAGCCTGTCCGCATAGCAGGTGCTGAAGTAAATATTGGAAACGTATATAACATACTTTCCAATTATGAAAAGGCTGAGGAGCATTGGCAAAGTGCATCTCATATTAACCAATCCATAGGAAATCTCGAGCAGGAAGGATTCTCTTACAAAATATGGGATCTTTTATTTTAATCGGAATGAAATTTGATTTGCTATCCAATCATATCAAAAAGCTATTAAAATATTTTTAAGCTACTGGGAAACGATTTAAGTAGGGGATTAGTATTATGGAATCTTGGGGAAACTTATATTACAACTTGTGAGTATGAGAAAGCAATTATTTCATTAAATGAAGCTCAGTATCTATTTAAGCAATTGAATAATTATGTTGAAATGTTAGATGTATTATATATGAAGGGCAAATTATTTTACAAGATTGGAGCTTTTCAAAAGTTACAGGAAACACTTGATTTATTTCAAGTTAATTTGTAAAACATCATCTACAGGATAGTCATCAAATCTTTCAAAATTTAAATTTACTTGTGGAATTCATTTGACAAAAAGAAAACAATTTCACCGATGAACTAAAGATAATCCGAAAGGAGAATGGCAGTAAGAAAAGATAATCATAACTTTATTTGAATGACAAAATTACTAATCAAGTTCTACTTATATCAGCAAGAATTGTTTCAGAAAGCGATTGAAGAACTCAACAATCTAGAACTTATTGAATTATGCTCACAAAATTCTATATTGGAAGCACAAAGAGAATATTTTTTAGGAATTATTTCCAAAAACATAAAATCAGATAAACTTTTGCCACCATTGGTATATTTTGAAAAAGCATATGATTTGATAAAAGATGAGTATATAAATGAATTGACCTGGAAAGTTTTATTTGAAATTTCGGAATTATACATTGAAAGAGGCAACCTCACTAAAGCAAAGTATTTTGTTACGTATACTAGGGAGTTGATCTATTTTATAGCGGAAAAAATAGAATCACCACATTTGCGGGCAGCTTATTTACGAAATCATGAACGAATGAATACATTAAAGAAATTAGAAAGTTTTTATCCTTCAAATTAAGCTATGTCAGAAGGGCAATATAATATAAAAGTTTTTTCAGATTCAGAGGACCTGGTTTCCATCACTTCTGCTCTTAAGCAATTGGAACTAAAAGGATTCCAGCTGAACATATCTTTTCCCTCCGAACTTGATGTAGATAATAATGATATAATAATTCTAAAAATTCAATCTCTCGATTCAACTTTATTTAAGAATGTACTAAAAGCAAGAAGAGGAAAAACAAATAAATTTATTGTAGTCATAAGTAATTCAGATGCTTTACTTGTGACTTCGCTATTAAAGCAGGGATTCTTGGATATTTTTGTCTTTCCTTATGAGGTGCTAAAATTTACTTCATATCTTGCCGAAGTAATTGCTAACAAATCATACATCACAGAAGTTAGTCGTATTGGAACATTTGGTATGAATCGCCACGGTATCAAATCAATTATTGGTGATTCAGAAAAACTTTTAAGAGCTTTGGAGTTGGCAAGCAAAGTATCAGAAAAAAGTAATTCAAATGTTTTAGTTCTTGGTGAAACCGGTACAGGTAAAGGATTGTTTGCAAGAGCTATTCATAATAATGGTCCTGCAAATCAGTTTCCGTTTATTGATATTGTCTGCACTGCCATTCCTGAAAATTTGTTGGAGTCAGAGCTGTTTGGTTATGAAGCAGGTGCATTCACAGATGCCCGGAATAGAAAGGTCGGTTTATTTGAACTCGCTGAAAGAGGTACTCTCTTTCTAGATGAAATTGGTGATTTAAGCTTTAACATACAGACCAAGTTGTTAAGAGCTGTTGAAAAAAAAGTTATAAAAAGATTAGGAGGCGTTGTTGATATACCGGTTAATGCACGGATTATTTCGGCAACTAACAGGGATCTGGAATCAATGGTTGAGCAAAATTTATTTAGAAGAGATCTTTTTCATAGGTTGAATGTAGTCTCAATTGAAATACCACCTTTAAGGGAGAGGGGGGAAGATATTGTTTACCTGGCGAATCATTTTATTGACGAGTTCAATCAACAATTTGATAAATCAATTAAAAAACTTGATAAAGATTTGCAGCACCTTTTAATGGGACATGCCTGGCCTGGAAATGTTCGTGAATTACGCAATGCAATGGAAAGAGCCGTCTTGTTATGTGAAGATCATAAATTACAGATTAAAGATTTTTCCAGCCTGATTGATAAAGTTCATAACAAAACTCAGGAAGTTGCAAAGGCTGACGATATTCCTTTTAATATTGTAAGAATGGATGTTAATTATGGTATAACTTCTCTCAGAAATGTTGATAAAGAATATGCCAGAAAGGTGTTGTTTAAAATGGGTGGAAATAAAACACAAACAGCTAAAATTTTAGGAATTTCGAGACCAAAGCTTGATATTCTTTTAAAAGAATAAATGAAATTTTAGAGATATTTTCAGATTACATTTTAACGACATTTTTGTATATTTTATCTCAGAATTTATCTCTCTTTTTTGTAACATATTTTTACAAATAGTAAGGTATTCAATAGATTACTCTTGTAATTATTACTTGAATTTACAATCTAATTCGTGCTAATATCTTAAAACGACAATTTTTTCCATGGCACAAGCATTGGATTTTAAATAGTTGCTGCAAATTGCAGTTCTAGGGTGAAGTGTATGTCAAACTACTAGTAGTGTGTCATATTAATAACTGAGTGGTACTATGCGAACTATATTATCCATAGCCCTTAGTTTGGGGACTATTCATATCCGGATTCGCTCAGGTTGCTGATAATGTTCAAGAAGCGACCAGATATAGAGTCAATCAGGATAATATATCTACCTTAGCTGATAACCACACGTCTTACACTTCCGAAGTTTTTCAATCTGAACTCAAGTTTCTTGAGAACAGATCAGTTCACAGCTTGAAGAACTCGGCGGTAGATACGGCTGGGTAAGATCAGCTTCACAGCTTGAGGAACTCGGCGGTAGATACGGCTGGGTCAGATCAGCTTCACAACTTGAGGAACTCGGTGGTAGATACGGCTGGGTAAGATCAGCTTCACAACTTGAAGAACTCGGTGGTAGATACGGCTGGGTAAGATCAAGTTCACAACTTGAGGAACTCGGTGGTAGATACGGCTGGGTAAGATCAGGTTCACAACTTGAGGAACTCGGTGGTAGGTACGGCTGGGTAAGATCAGGTTCACAACTTGAGGAACTCGGTGGTAGATACGGCTGGGTAAGATCAGGTTCACAACTTGAAGAACTCGGTGGTAGATACGGCTGGGTAAGATCAGGTTCACAACTTGAAGAACTCGGTGGTAGATACGGCTGGGTAAGATCAAGTTCACAACTTGAGGAACTCGGTGGTAGATACGGCTGGGTAAGATCAAGTTCACAACTTGAGGAACTCGGTGGTAGATACGGTTGGGTTAGGTAGAGTGAATTAGTTCTCCAAAGTATACTTTGTTAAGCCTTCAATCTTTATTGAAGGCTTTTTTATTATTTAGTTTAAGTTTTTATTTTTCTGATGTGCTTTGCAAATTGTGCTGATATATTTTCCGCATTTTCGGAAAAGTTTTTTAGCTTCTAAATTTTAAAGAATAATCTTGCTTTCTGTTTATATGCTCAGAATATCTCTCCTACTTAATCCTCATGTTTTCTTTCCTTTATGCACAGGAAATCACCCGGATTACTGTCGTTGAAGATGAAAAAAGTCATTCTATACCATCATATAATTATCAGGGAACGATCTATGTATCATTAAAGCATTTGGCAGATGTTACTCGTTTAAATAATAGAATAGTAGATTCAGGAAACGCTCTTGAATTTACTTTTCAAGATGTTACTCTTACGTGTTCAAGTCGAAAAATCCGTATGTAAAAATTACATTTAATGAATCCGGAGAATCAAGCATATACCAATTTCCGACTTCAACACATCTTATTAATAATTTTATTTTTGTTCCGTTAAATGAAACCATTGAACTTATTAACAAGTACTATGATAAATCGCTTATTGTAATCAGCCCAAGTAAAGTAATTGCTCTTAATAAGAATCAGCAAGAGCTTCAGTAGAATTCAGAGTATTAATCTTGAACATGGACCTAAAGGCACTTATATTCAAATTAAAAGTAACATTGGACTTACATCTCAATTATCACGTGTTGAGAAGGATTCATTTATTCTGACAATAATAAATTCTTCAACATTCGGCAGTAACTTCGATAATATTATTCCTGTCGGGTATGTAAAACATATAGGAGTCTCTAACGTAAATCAGAATGTTGAAATCAAGATAAAAAAGAAAAATGCGGATGTTGCCAGTGAGTTTTTTTATGATGATGATAACAAGGAGTTGGTAGTTCATCTTTTTGAGCGTGATAGATTCTCCCTGGCTCGAAAGAGAAAGTGAACATTTTAAAGTAATTTACCGCGATTATCACTCAGACCTGATTAACAATGTTCTTGTAAGTGCCGAGAAAGCTTTTAAGCTTCTTTCTAAGATTTTTAACTATGAGTCTTCAGAAAAAATCATTATTAATACCTATGATGTTAGTGATTACGGATTTGCAGCAGCCAGTACCACTCCGCAAAATTTTATCAGGCTGGAGATTGAACCATTAGAACCAGGTTATGAAATGGTTCCGTATAACGAGAGAATTCAATGGCTTCTGAGTCACGAGCTGGTTCACATTATCGTAAATGATGCTGAAGTTCAGCCAGAAACATTTTATCGAAATGTTTTTGGAAAAGTTCCCCCGGATAAAATTCAACCTCTTTCAGCCTTCTATAGTCTCTTTACTAATTATAATCGCTACTACTCCTCGCTGGCATCAGGAAGGAATTGCAGTTTTTTTTGAAACATGGCTTAGTGGTGGCTTTGGAAGAGTTCTTGGCAGTTTTGACGAAATGTATTTTCGATCTATGGTTTATGAAGGAATGCCATTTCCTTCGCAATTGGATTTAGAGACTCTGTTAGCTCATAACTCAATTTTGTTGGAAAACATTCAATACATCTATGGCGGAAGATTTGTGGCATATTTATCTATCACATATGGAACAGATAAAGTTATTGATTGGTTCAGAACAATTAAAGGCGAGGCTTACATCGGATTCGAGGGAAAATTTCAGACAAGTATTTAGTAAAGACTTCTATGAAGCCTGGGGAGATTTTATTGCTTATGAAATAACAGTTTCAGGAAGAAAATATTAGTGTCTTAGAAAAATCTGAACAGACAGAATTAAAAAAATTAAGTTCGGAAAATTTTGGATGGGTTTCAAAGCCTTGTCTAGATCGACCTACAAATTCAATCTATTATGTTTATCATAGACCAGCGCAGCTTTCTACGCTTCAATCTCTTGATTTATCGACTGGTATTTCTGAAGAGTTAACTTCAATTCCAACTCCAAGTATGCTGCAAGTTTGTTCGATTGCACTTGATGAAGTAAACGGATTACTTTTTTATACAACAAATAATAATCTATTGTTCAGGGATATTTGGGTCTATCATTTAGAATCAGGTGATGAGAAAATGTTGTTTGAAAATGCACGAGTTGGAGATTTAGCTGTTTCACCTGTGACACATGAATTATGGGGAGTTCAGCACGACGCGGGTTTTGCAACATTAGTTTATTCACCATATCCATATAAAGAACTGATTAAGATTAAAACATTTGACCTCGAAGAAGAAATCTTTAATCTTTCGATTGACTTCTCAGGGAAAAAACTTGCTGCTGGATTAAGAAAACCAAACGGTTTACAGTCGATAATTATTATGAACACCGAGATGGCAATTACTGATTCATTATTTAACTATCAAATAATTTCAATCAGCGGGTCGCCTGAAAACCCATCCTGGAGTCAGGATGGAAAGGTTCTGTATTGGAATGCTTATACAAATGGAGTGTCAAATATCTACCGATATGATTTCGATGATTTATCTCTTAAGGCAATTTCAAATTGTATGACTGGTTTATTCAGACCTTTGGAGATTTTACCTGATTCAATTTTCGCTTTTGAATACTTCACTGAAGGCTTTAAACCCGTCATCTTTGAAAACAAATCCGCAAGTTTTCTTCCGGCTATAAATTATCTCGGACAAAAAGTAATTGAAGAAGATCCCGACCTCTATTACTGGAATTTAAATACGGACACTACGGATATTAATCCTATGGATTTTTCTTTGGAGACAAGTTATAATGGATTTGAAAATTTACATATTCAGTCACTTTTTCCGATGATCAGTGGATTTCAAAATCAGGTTGTGTTTGGATTGTTTGCAAGAGTAACAGATCCATTATTAATTCACGATTTTTATTTGTCAGCAGGTATTTCACCTCTAAGTGAAAATCCAAGTTATCCATTATGGCATTTAAGATTTAAATATGATTACAAACAACTTTTGTTTTTTGAAGTCTTGTACAATGGAGATGATTTTTTTGACTTATTTAATAAACTTAAAAGAGGTACGCTTGGTGAACAATATAAGATTGGGCATACCTATTACTGGTTGTACGATAATCCACTGAAGATAAAACAAGCATCTACACTTACTCTATACAGAAATGTAGAATTTGTCTATGACAACCTGGTAAGAGTATCACAGCCAGATTTTGCCGTATTAGCGACAAATCTGAACTCAAAAAATTTAAGAAAAACTATCGGAAGTTCGGATTATGAATATGGAAACGAAATTAATTGGACAGTGACTCTTTACGGTACAGATTTTGACCAACCTGAGTTTGCGGTTAACACATACGCTGAACTCAGCAATTATAGAATGTGGTTGTGGAAACACAATGTTTTACACGTAAAAATTGCAGGCGGTTACCTTTGGTATAACGAAAATATTGTTCAATCCAAGTTTTATTTTGGTGGTTTTGGAAATAGGCCTGTTGATAACATCGAAGTCAGACAGTTCAGAAGAATATTTCAGGTTTCCCGGCATTTCAATCTATAGTCTTGATGTTAAGGAATTTGGAAAATTGATGATTGAAAATGATTTCCCAGCAATAAGAGTTTCTGATTGGTTATTATGGGATCAGTTTGTAAATCATATTGATTTTGCGGTTTTTTCGCAGGGATTAATCACTCAATCATATTTAGGAAATTATCTGGTTGATGTAGGAGCACAAATGGATATCAAACTTAAAGCATTGGTATAATCTAGAATCCACTTTTTCTGCGGGCATTGCAAAAGCCTGGGTTCTGCCTAATGGTACAACTGATTGGGAATGGTTTTTATCAATTAAACTGTTGAAGGACTAGTTATTTAAAATAAAAATGTACTATGAAATTTTCTGAATTTAAAAAAAATATTGATGATGGAATTAAAAATGTAATTGCTGATAGTGAATCATCGGACAGGATGAAAAGTCTTGAAGCAATTCTTAATATCGTTAATACAATTAACAGATCCTTAATTTTAGAAGATGTTACTTGAACTTGTACTAAAAAATGCAATCCGAATAACTCAATCTGAAAGAGGTTTTATTGTACTTCAAAATGCAGCAGGTGATTTAGAGTTTAAACTGGGATTGAATGAAAAGAATGAAAATCTTCCCAAACAATTCTTTGAAGTAAGTAATACAGTTGTTGAAGATGTTTTCCAGAATGGTCAGTCAATCTTTTTGGAAGGAGCACAGAGTGATACAGCTTATGATACAACAAAAAGTATTTTAAAGCTTGATCTTCAAACCATACTATGTTCTCCGCTAATTACTAATGGGAAAAAAATAGGTGTTATTTATGTTGACAGTAAGCATCTTCATAAAATAAAAGTTAGAGAAATAACTGGCACTTTTGAGATACTTGCCGGCCAGGCAGCAACGGCAATTAGAAATGCTCAATTATACGATAATCAGATTAAATGCTTACAATGCTTTACAGGAAGCAAATGCACAACTAATTCAGGCCGAACGAAAAGTATTAAAATCAGGAATTGATACAGAGATAGGACAGGCATTACAAGGATTAGTGCATCTGGCATTGCTGGAAACAGAAAGTCTTTTACGTCACTATCGAAAAATCTCAATCAGAATTTGACACCAGTCACGAGCTGGATGATCTTCTCTTTGACAGATTAAAATTAAAATCAAAAGTAGCCGCAGATAGCATTCGCAATATTCAGAAATATGCACAGGTGTTGCTTGAAACTTCAGTTACTGACTTGAATAAAGACAACAATGATTTGAACAGGACAATTCAGTCAGTAATTAAATACCTTTCTCCACTAAAGAAGTTTGGTTCAGTGACATTTAAAACTGAATTGAACACTTTGCCACTTTGCGACTTCGATCCCGAGCAAATTCAACATCTACTTGTACATTTGTTCACCAATTCAGTAAATGCAAGCAAAAATGCCACCATTACAATTCGTTCATTCGCAAAAGACAATAAAAATTGTGTTGATGTTCAGGATGATGGACCAGGCTTTCCTGAAAAATATAAAGCAGATCCATCGGCTATTTTCAATTTATCTAATGGCGGTTATGGTTTATTTCTTTGCAAAAATATTATCGATAAGCACAGAGGAGAAATTAAAAATACTTAATAGTGAAAAAGGTGCCATAATTCATTTTTCATTACCTGTTAACTAGAAGTGGAATCTACTAACCTAAAATATTTTGAAATCTGCTACGAACCTCTGCCTTTCCCGGTTGAAGTTTTTGATGAAAATGGATTTGTTGTTTACATTAATTCTGCCTTCTCAAAGCGATGGGCTTACTCTTTAGCTGAGCTTAGCGGATATTCCTACGCTACAGATAAAGAGCTTCAGAAGAGAGACATAGTAAAGAAAATCAGCAGTGTTTTTCAGAAAAAGAAAACTATACAAATACAAAACTACGTCGATACAAGATTACTCGGTTCCGATAGAGCAGTTCCATTCCTAAAAACAACAATTTTTCCGGTTAGTCTTGGCGATAAATCGTTTATAGTTCTGTTTCATGAAGACCAGACAGATGTTCTTCTCGCAGAACAGGAAGTTAGAAAAGCCAGAGATGCCAGTAAAGAATCTGACAGGCTTAAAAGTACTTTTCTAAACGTTTTATCCCATGAACTCAGGACACCTCTCAATATTATTCTTGGATACTCTACAATCATTAAAGAAAATCTTAAAGAAAAAATTGGTAATGATGAAAAAATTTATCTTGATAACCTCCATACTGGTAGTGAGAGATTATTTAAGAGTATAACTCAAATGCTGGAGTTTGCTCAGATTGAGGCTGGTAATTATAAACTGAACATTGAAACATTAAATCTTGTTCATGTCATTAAGAATTGTATCGGAACCATTTAAAATCAAAGCAACCGAAAAAAAACTTAGACTTCTCTCTGAAAATAGGCACTGAAAATATTTTTGTTGATGTTGATTTGCAGTGTGTAGAAGCAATAATAAATAATTTGGTTGATAATTCAATTAAGTTTACCAAGCAAGGGTTTATAGAATTTGAAGTTGAATCTTTTAATGAGAGAGATCTTGCCGTTTGTAAGCTTAAAGATACTGGAGTTGGTATTTCTACTGAATATCTTGACCATCTGTACAGACCGTTTCAGTCAGGAAGAGTTGGATATCGGAAGAAATTTTGAGGGAAATGGATTAGGTCTTGCAATCTCGAAAAAGTATATTGAAAAAATGGGAGGCTCTTTAATTGTAGACAGCATTAAAGGTGTTGGAAGTACCTTTACGTTCACACTTCCTCTTGCAAAAGTTGGTAAGGTTGATACAGCATAAAAAAGTTACTGGAAAAAGTAATGGTATTTCAAAAATATTAATGCTTGATGATAGCGGTGATTCTTATCCATTGATCAAAGCTTTTTTAAAAGATAATTATGAAGTAAACCTTGTGCCGTCACAGGAATTCAGCTCTGGTTTGGTTACAGATGAAAATTTTAGTGCAATTATTTTTGATGTTACTGTTAACTACTGGAATAGAGGACTTGATATAGTTCGTAAAGTAAGAAAAAATAAAAACAATAAATATCCCGATATTAATTTTATCAAGTGAATTTCTTCAGGAAAAAATTCAACAGTTCCGCACAGCTGGTGCTGATGAGTTTTTAGTGAAACCATTTGCAAAGGGTGAGTTGGTTTCTCTTGTTAACAAAATATCTGTCCATTAGCTGACTTACCTTGATTAATTAATTTTCATTCCTATCTCATAACACTCGAATCTCTTAAAGATTATTTATTATTAATGCTGGATTGTGAAAGTTATAACAATCCCTTAACAGATATGGCTGGTGTAAATGACTAAAAGACTAATCGAATTACAAAAAAAAATAAAAACGCTCGGAAGCCCCGAAGTGTCAAAAACTATGAAGTGGTTTTTCAAAACAGGTAAAGGAGAGTATGGAGAAGGTGATGTTTTTGCCGGACTAAAAGTTCCCACTCAAAGAAAGCTGGCTCGTGAGTTTAGAGATTTATCTTTTGCTGATTTGAAGTTGCTGTTAGGTTCTCCAGTTCACGAAGAAAGATTAATTTCACTTTTTATTTTAGTTGATAAATTTGCAAAAAGTGACAGAAAAAGAACAGCAGGTTATCTTTAAATTTTATATCAAAAACCGAAAAGGAGTTAATAATTGGGATCTTGGTTGATCTTTCAGCTCCGAAAATCATGGGGAAACATCTTCTTGAAAAAGATAAAAGTATATTATTTAAATTTGCATTATCTAAAAATCTGTGGGAACGTAGAATTGCAATTTTATCAACTTATGAATTTATCAGAAACGAAGACTATGATACTACTCTGAAGATAGCTGAAATTTTATTGGAGGATGATCACGACTTAATACACAAAGCAGTTGGATGGATGCTGAGAGAAATCGGGAAAAGAGATTTAATGGACTGAAGAAAACTTTCTAAAAATCCATTATAAAAAAATGCCGAGAACTATGCTTCGTTATGCAATAGAAAAATTCCCGGAAACAAAGAGGAAAAAATATCTTCAAGGAAAAATTTAGAGGTAAATATGGAAAAAAGAATCAATATTCCCAGCGGTACAAACTGGGAAAATAAAATAGGTTACTCAAGAGCAGTCAGAATCGGAAGATCGATTGAAGTCTCAGGAACGTCTGCAATCGATCGTGACCGCATTGTTGCTCCCGGTGATCCTTATCAGCAAACCAGATTCATTATTCAAAAAATTGAAAAAGCATTGAATGATGCCGGGGGATCTTTAAAAGATGTTATACGTACAAGAATTTATGTGACAAATATTAAAGACTGGGATGCAGTTGGAAGAGCTCATGGTGAGTTCTTTAAAGATATTAAACCAGTTACGACTATGGTTGAGGTTAAATCTTTAATTGATCCAAATTTTGTTGTCGAAATTGAAGCAACTGCATACTTAGTGAAACTAGGTTACTCAGAATTACTCCAAATATTTGTTACATTTCTGCTAAACAATTATTTAACTGTATGTCCGTTATTTATTGTTTTGTGTTTACATCGATCAAAATACTTAAGTTGCTTCATCAAAATGAAGTGAGTTAGTTCAGTTTCATTTATTCCAAAAAATAGCTGTGGAACTTTAACAACTTAGTGTTAGCTTCCATTTGCTAATTTGAATCAGAGAGATTAATTATCATTTTGTTAAGAATATAGTCCATCTTAAATTAGCCCCCAAATTTTTATTATTAAGAAATAAATTTTTAATGGAAACAGGAAAGCATAAAGCTCCAAACGGAAAGACCTCAATATTTTTTACTGATACTGAATCTCCCTCTTCATATTCACTCTCCAATCAATTCGCTGAAAATCTGGAATTCAGATTAGTAAAGGATAGGATTAAGTGCAACTGGTTATGATGCATACTTTGCATTGTCACTTGCAATTCGGGACAGGCTTGTTCGTAAATGGCTTAGAACTCAACATCAATATATTCAAAAGGACGTAAAGAGAGTTTACTATCTTTCATTAGAATATTTAATGGGAAGACTTCTGGGTAACTCACTTATTAATATGGATTACTATGAAGAATGCTACAACATTTTGAAAGAAGATGGCTATAGTCTTGAAGAAATAAGAGAGATTGAAAACGATATGGGATTGGGTAACGGAGGATTAGGAAGACTTGCAGCATGTTATCTCGATTCTATGGCAACACTTGAATTACCTGCGTTTGGTTATGGGATAAGATATGAATACGGAATCTTTAAACAAGACATTGAAAACGGCAACCAGGTAGAATATCCTGATAGCTGGCTACAGCATGGAAATCCATGGGATATTCTAAGAAGAGATTTAGAGTACCGTGTAAAGTTTTATGGGAAAGCAATTAAAGTTCAGAACCCTGATGGTTCTTACAGATTTAACTGGGTAGATAGCGAGGACGTTCTTGCTGTTGCATATGATATTCCAGTGCCTGGCTACAAAAATAACACTGTAAATAATCTCAGACTATGGCAGGCGAAGGCCTGCTCTGATTTTAACTTTAAAGATTTTAATGCCGGTGATTATGTTGCTGCGGTTGCGACAAAAACAGATTCTGAAACTATCTCGAAAGGTTTTATATCCTAACGATTCCTATGTTGAAGGAAAATTCTTAAGACTGAAGCAGCAATATTTCTTCGTTTCGGCAACTCTGCAGGATATCATCAGGAAATATAAAATTACTTACAGCTCGTTTGAAAAATTTGCTGAAAAGAATGCGATCCAACTCAACGATACACATCCCGTTGTTGCTATCCCGGAACTCATGAGAATATTGATTGATGAAGAAGGGATGAGCTGGTTAAAGGCCTGGAATATTACGAGTAAAACTTTTGCTTATACTAATCATACTGTGGTTCCTGAAGCATTGGAAGAATGGTCACTCCAGTTGTTTGAAGAATTACTTCCCCGACATATCCAGATTGTTTATGAGATTAATCGAAGATTTTTAGAGAATGTAAAAAAGAATTATACCACAGATCAGAATATTTTATCTAAACTTTCAATTATAAATGAAAGCAATGGTAAATCTGTTAGAATGGCAAATCTTGCAATCGTTAGCAGCTATGCAGTAAATGGTGTCGCTGCTTTACACACCGAAATCCTGAAGAACAGAATCTTCCCACACTTTCATAAAATATATCCCGGATAAATTTATCAACATCACAAATGGCATTACACCAAGAAGATGGTTAAAGACAGCTAATCCGTTTCTATCGAAAATAATTAGTGACAGAATCGGGGAGAACTGGGTTTACGATCTTAACGAACTTCTGAAACTTGAAAAGTTTGTTGATGATTCTAGTTTCAAAGAAGAATTCAGAAATGCAAAGTGGTTAAATAAAAAGTTGTTGATTTCATTGATTGAAGAAAGCAATGGAATAAAAATTAATCCCGATTCAATGTTCGATGTACAGATAAAAAGATTTCATGAGTATAAACGGCAGCTTTTAAATGTTCTTCACATAATAACTCTATACAACCGGATAAAAGATAACCCGAAAATCGAAATGGTTCCTCGTACAATCATTTTTGCTGGTAAAGCTGCACCGGCTTATTTTATGGCAAAACTTATTATCAAACTTATCAATTCAGTTGGAAGTATAGTTAATAATGATCCTGATGTTGGAGATAAATTAAAAGTTGTTTTCATTCCCGAATTATTCGGTAACTCTTGCAGAAAAAATTATTCCTGCAGCAGATCTATCAGAACAAATCTCAATGGCTGGATTGGAAGCATCCGGAACAGGAAATATGAAATTCACTCTAAATGGTGCTTTGACGATCGGAACGATGGATGGAGCGAATATTGAAATCCGCAAAGAGGTCGGCGAAGAAAATATTTTTATTTTCGGATTGCTTGCTGATGAAGTTGTTAAGCTGAAGAGCAATGAATATAATCCGAGGTCTTATTATAAATCTAATGCAATACTGAATAGAGTAATAGATATGATTGCATCAGATTTCTTTAACAAAGATGAACCCGGAATATTTAAATCTATTGTTGATGGATTATTAGGGGTTGACAATTATTGTTTGCTTGCTGATTACCAGGCATATATTGATGCTCAGGATAAAGTAAGTAAGTTATATCTGAAACCAGATGAATGGACGAAGATGGCAATTCTGAATGTTGCAAGAGTTGGCAAGTTTTCAAGCGACCGTTCAATAAAAGAGTATGCAGAAAAAATCTGGAAAGTTGAACCGGTTAAAATCAATAAAATATGAAAGTGAAATAAAAACAGATGAGTTACGAAATACATCCCAAAGCAAGAATCGGACATATTCATTTAACCGTTGGAAATCTTGAAAGAGCTGTGAAGTTCTACACTGAAATGCTTGGATTTTCCGTGACCGCAAGGTTCGGAGATTCTGCTATGTTTTTATCTTCAGGAAATTATCATCATCATATCGGATTAAACACCTGGGCTGGCGAGAACGCAGTTCCTCCTCCTTCAGGACATACAGGTTTGTATCACTTCGCTATTCTTTATCCGAGCAGGGAAGAACTTGCAAAAGCATTTAAAGTTTTGTGGGAAAACAAATATCCGATCGAAGGTGCTTCAGATCACGGAGTTTCTGAATCAGTTTATCTTAAAGATCCAGATGGAAACGGAATTGAGCTTTATTGCGACAGACCGCAGGAAGAATGGCCTGTTGATGAAGAAGGTAACGTAGTTATGATTACAAAATCGTTGGACCTTCCCGCCTTGCTTTCAGAATTAAATAACTATTAATTGAAATTTTAATAATGTTTGAATATTTAAGAAAAGCTCTCATACCTGAACAGACTTCGAAAGAATTAGAGACAACTTCTCCTAAAACAAACACAAATAAATACCAGGTTGCAAGTGCTGCTCTGCTAATTGAGATAGCCAAAGCTGATGGTGATTTTTCAGAGGATGAAAAAAATCGAATAATTGAGTTGATGAAAAATGATTTTGAATTAGATAATGAATGTGTAAATGAATTACTAGAACTCTCTGAACAAAAAGTTAAAGACAGTATTAGTGTTTATGAGTTTTCTTCTGTTATCAATGAGAGTTTCACTCAGCAGGAAAAGTTTGAGCTTATGAAAAATCTCTGGCGGATAATTTATGAGGACGGAAAGCTTGACAGCCACGAAGATAGACTCATTAAAATCATAGGTAGCACTTTGAATCTTGATCATAAAGATGTTATTGGTTCAAAGCTTTTTGTTAAACAGGAACTGGGGAAGTAAAAAGATGACTGTATTTCTGGATTGTCCGGCTTTGACTGACGAGTTCAGAATCTTGGTACTTTCAAGTTAAGGTTAACGAATCAAGAACTCTAACCTCGAAGATTAATGATGAAACGGATTACTTTTTCAACTGGTTTTCAATCGCCGAAATAATTTCCTCACTGGTTGGTTGAACTTTATTACCAAATCTTGCTACAATATCTCCATCTTTTGGCAATAAGAAACTTTTCAAAGTTCCACTTCACATCACCTTTTCCGGTAATACTGTTGTCAGTTAGTATTGTATATAGTGGAGATTTATCCGGACCTAAAACTTTTATTTTGTCAAACAATTTAAACGTTACTCCGTAATTTGCAGTGCAGAAGGTTTGAATTTGTTCGTTTGTTCCGGGTTCCTGTCCGCCGAAATCATTGCAGGGAAAAGCAAGTATCTCAAATCCATCGGGCTGAAATTCTTTATATATCTCTTCAAGACCAGCGTATTGTGGAGTGTTTCCGCACTTACTTGCAACATTCACGATCAGTAAAACTTTTCCATTAAAAGAAGACAACTTTACTTCTTTATTATTCATATCGAGAACAGTAATATCGTTTATATTATCACTCAAAGCATTTCCTTTGATGTTAGTTGTTGAATTATTCTGTGCTGATAATTGAATAAGCGTTAAAAGAACAACAAATGAGATTATTTTTACAATCATAGCTTTTCCTTTCTATTTAATTTCTTAAAACAAAATTAAAGCTGTGAAAGTTCAATGGATATTGCTCAACTTATTGACTCTTATCACATCCATTACCAGGCAAGATGTTAAAGGTTTTGAACCATTTATTTTTCTTGATAAATATATATGTAGATCCAGCCAACTGACCAAGGAACGAATGCTGGAACTGTAAAGAAGAAAGTCATAAATTCAAATCCGCTTGCCGATAATATTCTGAAAATTATAATTAAAAGC
This sequence comes from uncultured Ignavibacteriaceae bacterium, assembly GCA_963768365.1. GTDB lineage: Bacteria > Bacteroidota > Ignavibacteria > Ignavibacteriales > Ignavibacteriaceae > IGN2. The sequence goes on from CAVYHS010000012.1 coordinate 184,136, forward strand.
ACCGGAAGATGTATTGCTAATAAAAACTGAAGTGAGAATTTTCTAACATTCGCACGCCAGTAGCCAAATGGGATATTTAGTAATAAAAACAAGAACAGTTAAAAGAATAATATTCATCAGTGATATAAAATTTGGTGAGTGAACTTAGGAAAAAGTATTGCAGAGCCAAAGATAAAAAGCCCTCTCAAAAGTGAAATTGTCATCACGAGCGAAGCGAAGTAATCTTTAACAATTTGTATAAATCAAAAGATTGCTTCGGTTGTTCCTCCCTCGCAATGACTACTTCTGTATTTTTAATACGACTAACTGAAGAGACTTTTTAACTCATCAGCACAGCAATTGCTGCTGTGTTTGCAATATCATCAACACTGCAGCCGCGACTTAAATCGAAGAAAGGTTTTTTTAATCCCTGAACCATTGGTCCAACAGCTTCTGCTTTGCCCCAGCGCTGTGCTATTTTGTAACCAATATTTCCTGAATTCAAATCAGGAAAAATTAAAACATTCGCTTTACCTGCAACATTGCTGCCCGGTGCTTTCTTTTTTCCTATTGATTCAATCACTGCGGCATCAAATTGCAGTTCGCCGTCAACATTTAGATCCGGTCTGTTTTGAGCGAATGATTGCAGTTGCATTCAAAACTTTATCAACTGCTTCGTGCTTTGCACTTCCTTTTGTTGAGAAGGAAAGCATTGCAACGTAAGGTTCTTCACCTGTAAGTTTTCTGTGGTTGTCAGCTGTTGAGATTGCAATATCTGCTAATTGTTTTTCATCCGGATCAGGGACGACTGCACAATCAGCAAAAGAATAATTGTTATCAGGGAAAAGCATAAGGAAGAAACTGGATACTATTGAAATTCCTTCCGGCATTCCGATACACTGAATTCCCGCACGCATAACATCAGCAGTTGCTGAAGCTGAGCCTGCAACACTTCCGTCAGCCATATTTTCTTTTACCATCATTGCAGCAAAAAACAAATCCTGCTGAACAGTACTTCGTGCCTGTTCAATTGTTACACCTTTGTGTTTGCGAAGGTTGAAGAAGATATTTGTAAAATCGCTAAGCTTATCTGATGTAGTTGGATCGATAATTCTGACTCCGGTCAAATCAACATCCAAGCTTTTTTGCATCTTTGTGAATTCGGTCTTCATCACCAAGCGTAATTACTGAAACTGTCTTTTCTTTTGTTAGTTTTTCTGCAGCTTTGAGTACTCTTTCATCGTGGGACTCGGGAAGGACAATTGTCTTTCTCAGCTTCGATGCTTTTTCCTTTATTTCATTTAGCAACTTAATTTCCATTGATACTCCGTATGATTGAGAAATTGACATTCAAAATTACGAAAACAAGAAATCACATTTATGTGATTCAGTAGATCTTAGCAGAAATTTTTCTTTGTAATTTTGCGGACTAAATAACATCCTAGACAGTTATAATCAGTTGCGAAAGATAATATGTTCATTTTTATTCATTTTCAGATTGATTTTTGATGCCGAATAATATACATTCACACCCTTAATTTTTTTATGATAGCAGAAAACATACAGCATCTTCGGGAGAAAATAACTGCAAAATGTGATGATTTTAAGCGAAATCCGCAGGAAATTAAACTAGTTGCAGTTTCAAAGTTCTTCGGGTTGGATGCAATCAATGAAGCGAATAGACTGGGTATAACTGATTTTGGTGAAAACAAAGCTCAGGAACTCAGAGATAAGTATGAAATTCTTGGTGATAAAGTAACCTGGCATTTCATCGGAACTCTTCAGAGGAATAAAGTAAAGTACGCTGTTAAAGCTGCAACTTATATTCATTCGGTTGATTCGTCAATGCTTGCTGATGAAGTAAATAATCAGGCGCAAAAAATTAATAAAATACAAAAGATATTGCTTGAAGTTAAAACATCCTTCGAAGATTCAAAGTCAGGACTAACAACAGAAACCGAAGTTTTAAATGTGGCAAAACATTGTTCAACACTTTCTAATGTTGAATTGGTTGGTCTTGATGACGATGGCACCGTTTACAGATGATAGTGAATATTATTAGGAAAAGTTTTGTTGATTTACGTAATTTGAGAGACAAAATTAATCAAAATGGATTTGACCTGAGAGAGCTCTCAATGGGGATGACAAACGACTATGAAATTGCAATTGAAGAAGGAGCAACTATGCTTAGAATTGGATCGGCAATCTTTGGTCAAAGAGATATAACTAAAGACTGGAGGCAGTCATGAAACTTTCACCGCTATTAATTAAGAAGCAGGAATTCGAAAAATCGATGAGGGGATATAATGTCGATGAAGTTCAGGCATTTCTGGATAAAATTTCCTCTGAATTGGAAGAGCTGATCAATCAAAATGAGCAATTAGAAAGTGAAGTTGAAAAGCTTAACGGGGAAATAGATGAATTTCATAAAATTGAAAAAAAGCTCCAGGACGATATCATTAAAGAACAGGAACTCTCTGTTCAGGAACTTGAATCAGCAAAGAAACAATCAGCATTAATTATTAAAGAGGCTGAAGTTAAAGCATCGCAAATGATTCAGAACGCAGAAGAAAAAGTAAACGAAATGCAAAATGCAGTTATGACTTTGCGTGCAGAGAAGGATTTGATAATTGCAAGGTTAAGAGCAATCGTAGGAACTCAATCCAATCTGCTCGAAGGAAAAGTTAAAGATGCCGGTGAAGAACCAAAAAAACCAAAAGCACAGGATGAAGCAGAAAAACTGGACATCGACGTTGATGAGATTGTGGATAAACTTTTATAAAAGATGAGCAAGCTGATTTCAAATATAAATGAGACTCTTGAAGTAATTAGAAAATATACAAAAGATAATTATCCAATTGGAATTGTTCTTGGCACCGGTCTGGGTGGTTTGGTAAAAGATATCGATGTAAAACATTAAACTTGATTATGAAAATCTTCCTCATTTTCCCATTTCAACGGTTGAATCGCATCGCGGCAAGCTGATATTCGGAACAATAAATGGAAAGAATGTTGTAGCAATGCAGGGACGATTTCATTTTTACGAAGGATACACTATGCAGCAGATTGCTTATCCTGTTCGTGTAATGAAATTTCTTGGAGTTGAAACTTTGCTTGTCTCAAATGCCTGCGGAGGAATGAATCCTCAATACAAAAAAGGTGATGTTATGATTATGGTTGATCATATAAATATGCTTGGGTGATAATCCTCTGATTGGAAAAAATGAAGATGAGCTTGGACCAAGATTTCCTGATATGAGTGAACCCTATAGTTTAGAGTTGATTGAACTTGCCGAAAAGATCGCACTTGAAAATCAAATTAAAGTTCAAAAAGGAGTTTATGTTGCCGTCCCTGGACCAAATCTGGAAACAAGAGCGGAGTACAGATTTCTTAAGGAGCTACGGGTGCAGATGTAGTGGGAATGTCAACTATTCCTGAAAACATAGTTGCAAATCATATGGGAATGAAAGTTCTGGGAATAAGCATTGTAACAGATGAATGCTTTCCGGATTCTCTCAAGCCTGTAAATGTTGAGGAGATAATTGCAACCGCAATGCAATCAGAACCTAAAATGACATTAATTATGAAAGAATTAATAAAGAGGCTAAAATGAAAAAATTATTTACTTCATACAGTGTTCCTGTTTTGTTGGGAATATTAATCTTCGCCTCTGATTTTTTGAATACTTCTCTTTTCAACTTTGGCGATAGAAATTTTGCTGTCTGGTTTGTTCTTTCAATTTTGTGTTTTGCCTGCGGTTGGTACATAAACAGGTCGCTAGGATGGCAGTTAGGTGGAAGGGTGGTATTTGCAGTTATAGTTTCAGTAACTCTAATAAGTATTGCGATCATTGTTTTCTTCAATGAATATTTTTCAACCTTTGAAGTGCTCACCGAAAATCTTATTCTTTTCAGTTTGCGCAACATCACTCTTGGTGCGATGGGAATTTTTGGAATGGCAATCCAGGAAGTCATAAGCGGTGAGAAAGAGGCTCTAATCTTAAGAGAGAAGGTTAAAGTTCTGGAAGCAACAGCAGCAGATTCAAAAAAAGAAGCTGAACTATTATTAAAAGAAGCAACATTAAAAGCAGAAAAAATTATCAATGATTCAGAAGCAAACGCAAAAAATACAATACTAAAAAAAGAACGTATTGAACAGGAACTAAAAGACTTCATACAGATTGAAAGAGAATTAATCAAAAGGTATGAAGACCTTAAATAAGTTTTACTATGTATAAGCAGGGTTTAGAAAAAATAAAATATCCGGAAACTGAACAGAACATTCTGAAATTCTGGAAAGAAAATAAAATCTTCGAGAAGAGTGTTGAGTCTCGTTCACCGGATAATTCTTTTACATTTTATGAAGGACCTCCAACCGCAAACGGAAAACCCGGCATACATCATGTAATGTCACGAACATTAAAAGATATTGTATGCCGATATAAAACTATGCAAGGTTACCGTGTTGAAAGAAAAGCTGGTTGGGATACTCATGGTCTGCCTGTTGAAATTGAAGTTGAAAAAGCTCTCGGTATAAAAAATAAAAGCGAAATTGCAACGTTTGGAGTAGAAAAATACAATCAGGCTTGTCGTGATTCTGTTTTTACTTATCTCGACCTTTGGGAAAAGATGACAGAGAGAATGGGCTATTGGATTGATTTGAAGTCAGCTTATATAACTCTGACAAACGAATATATTGAATCAGTTTGGTGGGCACTAAAAACTCTTTTTGATAAAGGTCTCATTTATAAAGATTATAAAATCGTTCCGCAAGATCCAAAATCTGAAACTGTTCTTTCGATGGCAGAGCTTGCACTTGGTTATAGGGAAACCAAAGATCCTTCTGTTTATGTTTTATTCAAACTAATAGATAAAGATGAATACTTTCTTGTCTGGACGACAACTCCCTGGACTTTAATTTCAAATGTTGCTCTTGCAGTTGGTTCTGATGTTGATTACGTAAAAGTTCTAAACAAAGACAAGAAAATAATTCTTGCTAAAGAATTGGTTTCAACTCTCGATGGCGAGTATGAAATTTTTGAAGAGATTAAAGGTAAAGATTTAGAACTCATTGAATATGAACAATTACTTCCTTACGTAAAGCCAAATAAAAAAGCTTTCTTTGTTTGTCTTGGTGATTTTGTAAGCACTGATACAGGTTCAGGAATTGTTCACATGGCTCCTGCATTTGGTGCTGATGATTATGACCTCTCAAAAAAATATAATTTGCCAATGCTTCAACCTGTTGACCGAGGCGGCAGATTTACTTCTGAAGTTTCTGATTTTGTAGGTCAATTTGTTAAAGATGCTGATAAAGAAATAATCACAAAACTAAAAGCTGAAGGCAAGCTTTATAAAAAAGAAACAATTACTCATACTTATCCATTTAGCTGGCGTAATCAGGATGTGCCGGTTATTTATTATGCACGCGAATCGTGGTTTATTAGAACAACTAGTGTTGCAAAACGAATGATCGAATTGAATAAAACTATCAATTGGCAGCCGCCGGAAGTCGGCGTCGGCAGATTCGGCAACTGGCTTGAAGAAAATAAAGACTGGGCTTTATCACGAGACAGATTCTGGGCAACTCCGCTTCCAATCTGGCTTAGCGAAGATGGAGATTCATTTGCTGTTGGAAGTATTGAAGAATTGAAAAAAGGTTTCATCATTGAAAATGATAAAAGAATTACCGGTTAGTGAAATTGATAGACATTGATTTACACAAACCATTTGTTGATAAAGTTTTTTTCGAGAAAAATGGAAAGATTTATAAAAGAACTCCCGAATTGATTGACGTTTGGTTCGATTCAGGTGCAATGCCGTTTGCTCAGTATCATTATCCATTTGAAAACAAAGAATGGTTTGAGAAAAAAGCATTTCCTGCTGATTTTATTTGCGAAGGAATTGATCAGACTCGGGGATGGTTTTACACTATGCACGCAATTGCAACAATGCTTTTTGATAACGTTGCTTATAAAAATTTAATTGTAAACGAATTGATTCTTGATAAAAATGGAATGAAGATGTCAAAGACAAAAGGCAATACAGTTGATCCTTTTGTACTTTTTGATAAATATGGAGCCGATGCAACCAGATGGTATCTTGTTACAAACAGTCCTCCATGGAGACCAACACTTTTTGATGAAGAAGGTTTGCTTGAAGTTCAAAGAAAATTTTTTGGAACACTGCTTAACACTTATTCTTTCTTTGCACTTTATGCAAACATAGATAAGTTTGAAAACAATAAGCCTCCTGTTCCGCTTTCTAAAAGAGAAGAAATTGATAGATGGATTCTTTCAAAGCTCAATTCGCTCGTAAAAAACAATACTAGGTTAATGGATCAATATGAAGTGACTAAAGCTGCAAGAGCAATTTCTGATTTTACTATTGATCATCTTTCAAACTGGTATGTAAGAAGATGCAGAAGAAGATTTTGGAAATCTGAAATGAATGAGAACAAGCTTGCAGCATACCAAACGTTGTATGAATGTTTGGTAACAATTTCAAAGTTGATTGCTCCATTTACTCCATTTCTTGCTGAAGAGCTTTTTCAAAATTTAAATTCAGTTACGAAGAATGAAAAGATTGAATCAGTTCACTTAGCTGATTTACCTGAAACGGGTGAGATAAATATTGAACTTGAACTGAAGATGGATGTTGCTCAACATGTAGTTTACCTTGTGAGAGCAATAAGGGCAAAATCAAATCTAAAAGTTAGACAGCCGTTGAAAAAACTTATTGTTGTTGTTGATAAAAATAAGAAAGATGCTCTGTCGAAAATGAAAGATGTAATACTTGAAGAAGTGAATATCAAAGAACTTGAAATATTTGAAGATGATTCTACTCTGGTTCATAAATCTGCAAAAGCGAATTTTAAAACGATCGGACCAAAGTTTGGAAATAAAGTAAAATCTGTTGCAGACCGGATAAAGAATTTTAGTTCTTTAGAGATTAGTTCACTTGAAAAAGGGGACCCTGTTGAAGTCGAGTCTCAATGGAGAGAATTTATCAATTACGTTTGATGATGTTGAAATATTAAGTGAACAGATTTCCGGTTGGATAGTTGAAAGTGAAAACGGAGTTACAGTTGCAGTAGATACAGCACTTATCTTCCGAGCTTCATTTCTGAAGGATTGGCAAGAGAATTTGTCAATAGAATTCAGAATATGAGAAAGGATGCAGGATATCAGGTTACGGATAAAATTAGAATTGAATTTTCAGGAAATACCGATTTTGTATTTGCAATTAATTCTTTTGCGAATTACATTGCTGTTGAAACTCTTGCCAAAGAAATCGAAAACAAAGCGGAACTTGAAGGAGGATTCTATGCAGGATTGGAAAATCGGCGGGGATGATATTAAAATTAAAATAGAAAAAGTAAGTATTTAATTATAGGAGTAAATCAAAATGGCTAAAAAAGTTGTAAAGAAATCAGTCAAAAAGAAGAAAGTGAAAAAATCTTTATCAAAGAAGTCTTTAACTAAGAAACTTTCAACTAAAAAATCTGCAGTTAAGAAGGTTGCTGTAAAAAAATCTGTAACTAAGAAACCAGTGAAGAAAGTTTCTACATCTAAAAAATCAACAACTAAAAGTAGTGCTTCAAAAAAGGAAGCTAAACCAATACGAAAAGCTGTAAAAGCTGTTTCTGCTAGGAGGGTGAAAGTCTCCAGACACAAAGCAGAAGTTAAGGTTGAAGATATTGTTGAATCACGAAATAAGGCAATGCACAAGATAAAAGGTTACGGCAAAAGAGAACTTGAACATTTCAAGCAGATTATTCTTGACAAAAGAGATGAAATAATTGAACAACTTCAAAATCTCAAGGAGCAGATGCTCGATCCGACAACAGGAGAATATATAAACGAAAATTCACCTTATTCGTTGCATATGGCTGAACAGGGAACTGATGCAATGGAAAGAGAAAAAACTTTTCTTTATGCACAAAGAGAAAATAAATTTCTAGGATATCTTGAAGATGCATTGAAAAGAATTGAAGCAGGAACTTACGGTATATGTGTCGAATGTATTGATGAACCACAGCATCTTTGTGAAACTTGTCCTTTAATTCCAAAGGAGAGACTTGAGGCCGTACCGCATAGCCAGCACTGCTTGCCAATTAAGCAAAGACAGGAAAAAAAGTAATTATCACTTGTTAAGAAAATATGCGTGGCTAAATCTTGAAAATTATTTTTCTTTCGTTAAGTCTTTTTCTGATAGATCAGATTGGCAAAATAATTGTCAGAGGATTTAGTTTCCCGTTGTTCAACATAAATCTTAACGGACTTTATCCCGGAGAAAGCAAACCATTAATTCATAACGTTTTACATATCACTCTGGTCGAAAATCCTGGTATAGCATTCGGAATTGACCCTGGGGAATCATTAAGGGATCTGATTTTAATAATAACAATTCTCACTTGTATCGGTTTTTTTGTTTACTTGATATATGCAAAGAACGCTGATATAAAAACCAGGATTGCAATTGCTCTAATACTTGGCGGTGCTGCAGGAAATTTATTTGATAGAATTTTCTATGGCATCTTTTATAACTACGCACCACTGTTTCAGGGCAATGTAGTAGATTTCCTTGATGTGAGATTTTTCAGACTTTTTTTATTTGATAACATTCATGGTAACTATGTGTTTAACTTTGCCGATGTAAGTATTCTTTCAGGAGTTTTTCTTCTCATATATTTGATACTGAGCAGTAAAAGAAAGAAAAATGCGAAAGATTTGGTCCCACAAGTCGTTGATGACAGAGAGGATTCCAATTGAAAGTATTGTACCTGACTCTTGCTGTAATAATCACCGATCAGATTTCAAAGTTTTATATTAAGGGAATTACTGATCCCGTTCGCTGAATTTAAAGTTTGACGGAATGTATTTAGGAGAATCTATTCAGGTAATTGGTGACTTTTTCAAAATAACTTTTACGGAGAATCCAGGAATGGCATTTGGATTTGACCCTGGATCAGACTTCAAACTTTTCATTTCGGTTTTTTCTTTAGTAGCAAGTATTGGCTTACTGATCTATCTATTTACTGTTCGAAATAAATCCTTGAGCCTAAAAATAGCGATTGCACTTATACTTGGTGGTGCTGTGGGTAACGTAATTGATAGAATGTTTTACGGATTAATTTATGACTACGCTCCGCTCTTCTACGGTAAAGTTGTTGATTTTTTTGATTTTGATTTCTTTAACTTTTCAATTTTTGGAAGAAGTTATGACAGATGGCCAATCTTCAATATTGCTGATGCTGCTGTTTCGATTGGAGTTTTAATTCTTTTAGTATTCTACAAGCAACATGAAACTGAAGATAAAAAGATCTTGCAAGATGCTGAAGCCAGCAATGAACAAAACGATTCAGGAAAAATAAATTCTATAGACTGATGTACCTGAAAATTTAAATAAACCGTCTTCGAATAAATTAAATAATGAATTGAATGATGGTGAAGCTGATAAAGGAAAAGAAATATCGGTTTGAAGTTCCCCGATGGGAAAAAGAAAGAACGACTTGATCTCTTTCTAACCCATGCAATTGAAAATGCAACCCGTTCTAAAGTTCAAAAACTTATCGAAGCAAATCTGGTAAAAGTTAATGGCATTACAGTAAAAGCCAACTATCAGGTTAAGCCTTTAGATATAATCGAAGCTGTCCATCCAATAACACCACGACCCGAAGATACAGAACCTGAAGATATTCCACTTGATATTGTTTATGAAGATGATTATTTGCTTGTTGTAAATAAACCTTCCGGAATGGTTGCACATCCTGCTTATGCAAATTACACTGGCACACTTGTAAATGCGCTTCTTCATCACACAAAAAAACTTAGTGGATTAAATGAACCGGGCAGACCAGGAATAATTCATCGGCTTGATAAAGAATACAAGTGGACTACTTGTTGTTGCCAAGAGATGATTTTACTCACGCAAAAATTGCTGAGCAGTTCAGCAAGCGAACAGTTGAACGTGAATATCACACTGTGTGTTGGGGAAAGTTCAAGCAACAAAAAGGTGAGATTGCTTTCAATATTGTTCGAAGTAAAAAGGATAGAAAAAAATTCTCAACAAGTGAAACCGAAGGAAAGACAGCTCTTACTTTATATGAAGTTATTGAGGAATTTGAATTTACAACATATCTGAAAATAAATTTGAAAACAGGAAGAACTCATCAGATTAGAGTTCATTTATCTGGAATCGGAAAACCTGTTTTTGGTGATCCTACTTATGGAGGAAGACAAATAAATTATGGTTCAGATCAATCAAAGATTAGGGCAAGAGTGAAAAATCTTCTTGACATAATGCCAAGGCAAGCTTTGCATGCAAAAACTGTTGGATTTTACCATCCTAATTTGAAAAAGAAGATATTCTTTAATTCCGAATTGCCGGATGATATGAAATTATTAATTGAAAAGTTTGAGAGCAAACACAGATTAATATTCATTATGCATTTGTTATATTCCTAAACCAAATTTTATTCTTTATTCTCAGTCCAATGCTGAAATTATATAACACACTAACGAAGAAAATTAGAAGATTTTGTTCCTCTAAATCCACCTAATGTTGGAATGTACATCTGCGGTCCTACTGTTTATGATTATTTCCATATTGGCAATGCACGAACATTTATAATGGCTGACATTATAAGAAAGTATCTTGAGTATAAAGGATATATTGTCAAATTTGTTATGAACCTGACAGATATTGATGATAAAATCATAAAGAAATCTATTGAAGAAAAAATTCCTGCCAGCGAAATAGCAAAAAAATATTCGGATGCTTTTTTTGAAGATATTGAGAAGTTACGAATTAAACCTGCGACACTTATACCCAAGAGCTACAGATAATATTGAAGAAATTCTGGAAATGATAAAAAGTCTGATTGATAATGGTGCTGCTTATAATGTTGATGGAAATGTTTTCTACAATGTTTCATCATTTAATCAATATGGAAAATTGAGTGGAAAAAAAATTGATGAGCTCGAAGTTGGTGCAAGAGTTGAAGTAATGGAAGAAAAACAGAATCCACTTGATTTTGCTCTCTGGAAAAAATCAAAAGAAGGAGAACCTTATCTGGGCAAGTGAGTGGGGAAATGGAAGACCAGGATGGCATATAGAATGTTCAGCAATGAGCTGCAAACATCTCGGGGAAACTTTTGATATACATGCTGGCGGAAACGATTTGATTTTTCCTCATCATGAAAATGAAATTGCTCAAAGTGAGGCTGCGAACAAAAAAAACATTTGTTAAATACTGGCTTCATTTTGGATTTCTGAATATCAATAAAGAAAAAATGTCAAAATCACTCGGGAACTTTTTTACTGCCCGTGATATTTTGAAAAAGTATTCTGCTGAAGCAATACGGTTATTCTTTGCACAGGCACATTACAGAGGTCCAGTTGATTTCAGTGATGAACTTCTGGACTCTGCTGAAAAGGGATTGGAGAAATTAAAAAATATTCAAGCAACTATTAATTCAGCAATAAACAAAAACAAATCTGATGGTATTAATCCGGAATTTGATTTTCAGCTTTTTGAAAATCGCTTTAACGATGCACTGGATGACGATTTTAATACTCCGCAAGCTGTTGCTGTAATCTTTGATTTTGTAAAGGAAATCAACAGAACCATTGCCGATAAGGATAATTTGCATCTTAATTTCTATATTGCTGCTAAGAAATATTTAATTAATACTGCTGATAATGTGTTGGGAATAATGTCCTTCGAGGAAAAAGAATCAAAGCAGGATTCTTTACTTGAAAATGAGCTTATTAAAATCTTGATTGATATAAGATTGCGGGCTAAAAGTGAAAAGAATTTTCAATTAGCCGATGATATCAGAAAAAAATTGGATAGCCTTGGTATTAGCGTTAAAAGATACAAAGGAAGGCACTGATTTTATAAGGCGTTGATAAGTTGTAAATAATACTGATCGGTTAAGGAGAACGTGATGCAAAAAAAAGGGGCTGAATTATCTTCGGTACTATATATCGAAGACGATAGTATTAACTGGGAAATAGTCAATATGTTTTTAAAAGGCTATTATCACGTTGATACTGTGTCTGAATCTTCCGGAGCAATGGAAAAGATTCGAGCTAATAAATACGCAGTTATTCTGCTTGATATTAGTCTTGGAAAAGGAACGAACGGGTTAGATCTTGCTAAGGAGATCAGGAAAGTAAAAAGTTATAAAGAGGTTCCAATCATTGCTGTGACTGCACACGCTTTGAGAGAAGATGAGAACCGGATATTGAAAAGTGCTTGTACACACTACATCTCCAAACCATTTAACAAGAAAATTTTACTGGATACTCTAAGGAAGGCGCTGACTAATTAATTTCAGGGGTTGAATATATTGCCGCTGCAAAGGATGAGATTTGGGTCCAACATTTGTTTTATGCTGAACATTTCATCAATGACTTTCTCACCATACATTTCGCGAAGTAGTGCCTTCTTATTTTTACCAACTCCGTGCTCTGCCGCAAATGTTCCTCCTGATTTGATTGCGGAAATACACATACTATAATAGAGATCTTTAGCAGTTTCAAATTCATTAGCATTTTTTGGCAGCATATTTAAATGGATATGAGAATTTCCGAAGTGACCATAGATAACGTAATCTAATCCAGCTTTGTTCACATCATGTTTTAGTTGGAAATAAAAATTCTTAAGCTGGTTATCGGGAACTGCAAAGTCAGTCCCCAACTTTCTAAAATTTCGTGATGATATGAATTCATTAACCTTCGCTGAAATTCGATGTCTGAATTCAATAAACTGAGCTTTGTCCTTTTCGTTCATTGCAATCCAGGAATGACCAAGATCCCCGTTGTGTTTTTCAATTAAACCAATCCACAATTCAGTGATTTGATTACTTGAAGATTCATTTAGTTCTTGTTCAAACCAGACTGCTGATTTAGCATCAGTTGGAATATTCGGAAAATCATCTCGCAAAAAATCGAGCGCAAATTGTATCAAAATACTCAAGTGCAAGTGCATCAATAGAAACAGTTAATCCTGTTTTTCTGGTTTGGAAAGATTGATTTCTTGAATCTTCAATGAAATTCAATCCATCTTCCTCCGAATTAAAAAATATAACAGCAGAAAGAACATTTTCAGGAGCATCAAGTAATTTTAATTTCAACTTTGTAATAACTCCCAACGTTCCTTCCGACCCTATGAATAAATCGATCGCATCCATATTTTCTTTACAGAAATACCCGGCTGTATTTTTAGTTGGCAGTGGTTTTACTGATGGAATTATCAAATCAACTTTTTCACCGTTCGTAGTTATGATTGAAAGATTATAATTCTTCGCGAAGTTCTGTCCTCTCTCTAAAATAAGTAGTTCACCTGTTGGAAGGACAATTTCAATTCCTAGAACAAAATCTCTTGTTGGACCGTACTTAAAAGTTTTTGAACCAGATGCATTAGTTGCGACCGTTCCACCTAAAAAACAATTAAGCTCGGTTGGGTCTGGAGGATAGTAGAGTTTTTTTGGTTTTAGTTCATTTAAAAAATTAGAGAGAATTACTCCCGGTTCAACAACCGCAAATTTTTCTTTTTCATTTATTTCTAAAATTTTATTCAGCTTTTCAGTTGATAGAACAATCCCACCCGATGGAACACTTCCTCCAGCTAAGCCGGTTTTATTTCCACAAATGTAACCTTTGTCTTTTCAGCATTTGCTTGCTTAAGAATTGCGACCACTTCATCAGTATTTTCAGGATAGACCACTGCATCACAATAGCCCTTTGGTGTTGGATGCATCTTTAAGATAATCCTGAATTTCGTTCTGTTCTGTTTTTGTAATCATTCTTGATGTTTTTTATAAAGATTATTTTCTAGCACTCTTAATTCAGATAGGTAAAATGCAAACAATTTTTCGTTATTATTTGTCTCACTTATAGAATCAAATTTAGCAGAATGTTTAACAACTTTAAACAATTTTTCAACTCCTATTTTTATATTCATCATCGGGAAAGAAGTATCCCGCAAATGATGTAATAACTTAAGAGTCTCGAACGCATCAAACCAATTCTTTCTCTGGTAATCAAGTTGTTTGGATGATTTGCTGTTGTCAAGAATCTTTTTCCAGTCATTGCTGAATCCCCGACTTACCAGAAAGTTGTATAACTCTGGATGAATTTCTTTGGATTTCTTCAATACAAAATCAGGATTTAATAATAAATCAGAATTAAAAATTATTAACCATTCTTTTAGAACAAGGTAGACTTCAGGATCATAAACTAGAATGTCTTTTTTATTTGATGAAAAGTCAGTTATACTTCTTCCGGTACCGAAAGGTACACGCCACGATTCTCTTGCTGAGGGCTTTACTTTTGCTGAAGTGATTCGATTTATTTTATAATGTTTTGCTAGTTTTTGAATAAAGTAAAAATCCTCTGCAGCTTTTTTAGTGTTCATTCCTCCAATTTTAATGTAGGAATCATGATCGCAAACAACAGTTGAACCAATCGTGTGAAAAGCATATGGTGATTCAGCAAAAAGAAGTCCTGCAACGTAATGTCGTAAGAATATTTCGTATGAAAAAATACCAAGTTTCCTTATTTCATCTTCGGGCAGCATATGTTCGAAATCAACAATAGCTGCGTAAACATTTTGTTGATTAAAAAAATGTTGTATCTCAGAAAGGTAATTTTCCTCAACCAGGCAATCAGCATCCAGAGATACTATTATTTTTTTACCGGAGATTGAGTAATCAAAAACCTGAAGAGCTACGTCCATACCAACTTTTCTTGCTAATCCAACTCCAGCGCTTTTATCATCAAACTCTTTTCCTTCAGAAGAGGCATCGATTAAACCGATTCTTATTCCGGATTCGAGTATTTGCGTTGAAAACTGGTCAGAAGAATTTTCTTCTTATTAATGCTCGCAGGTAATTCTAAGCTGTGTTTATTATCAGCTTTTACTTCAGGATCAGAAGAAATAGAATTATTAACAACAAAGATTATAAGCGACTTTTGTAAATATTGTTTTGGATTCCGAGCCAAAGATGATAAAAGCTGCTTGATATTTTCGAACTCACTAATTGCGGGAATAACAACAACAGTTTCAATTCCTCGCACCTCATTCCATTCAAGATTCCATTGCTTGTAAGATTTATACTCAAGGTATTCGGCTACTTTATCTGGATATGCTTTCTGCATTTCTCAACTGATTATTTACAAAGTTCCTGATTTCGGGATAGCTATCTGGAGGAAACCAACTAATTACAATACCTTCTCTTTCCATTTTTCTAAACCAGGTCATCTGCCGTTTTGCAAAGCTATGGATTGCACTGTTCAACTTTTGAAACATATCATTATAATTTAATTTACCGTCAATGTATTGGGAAACAAATTTGTATTCTAATCCAAAGTAGTTAAGTCTCTCCATTGAGACACCCTTTTGCGAATCAATTCAGAAACCTCTTCAATCATTCCGTTGGCCAATCTTTGTTTTAATCTTTCAGTAATCCGACGTTTCGTTTCTTCACGTTCAGGTTTGATTCCAATAGTCAGCGAATTTAATACCGGGAGAAATTGGAATGTCATTTATTCTTGATTTCTCAACCAATATTGCTTGTATTATCCGATCTTTGTCCCTTAAGTCGGTTACGTTGTGTTGCTTAGGTTTTAATTCTAATAACAATTCCTGCAGTTGATTAAAAGTTAAGGAATATAATTCTTCTCTCTCAGCATCATCAATTTCAGGTAGATCGTATGATTGTAGAATGGCACTGATGTATAATCCTGTACCTCCAACAAGAATCGGCAATTTGTTTTTTTTCTTGATTTCTTCGAGAGCAGTTCGAAAGTCTTTTGTAAATTTGAATAGATTGTAATCTTCAACAGGATCGACAATATCAATAAGATGATAATTAATATTATATTTTTGAAATTCAACCAGGTCCTTGCCGGTTCCAATATCCATCCCTCTATAAACCTGTCTTGAATCAGCTGAAATTATTTCTCCGTTAAAATCTTTGGCAAGTTGTGATGCAATGCTGGTTTTACCAGATGCAGTGGGACCTAAAATAGTGATCAGATCAAAGGACATAATGAAGATTATTATTTAGCAGATTAATCTGCTTACTGGGCAACGGGCAGGGTAATTTTGAAAGTTGAACCAACCCCCTTATTACTTTCAACCTCCACCTGCCCCGAATGTGCATTGATAATTTTTTTGGCAAGAAGTAAATGAACTTCATCTTCTTTTATTTTTTCTTTGTAATAAAAATAATCAAGAATTTCTCCTTCAGGGAAGGCAATAAAACCCTTGCCTTCATTCTGAATAGAAACAGAAATTGAATCGCCAACTAATTCAGTGCTAAAGTAAATTCTATCGCCTTTTCTGGAATCAGCAACGGATGCTTTAATAAATTGTAAAATGGCTGTGTAAAGTTTTGAACGATCTATCTCGACCACTGCACCATCGCCAATCTTCTTAAATAATTTAACTTCCATCGTTTCACAATATTCAGAGAGTAACTCGAGGACATCATCAATAAATTCGTTGAAATGTATTTTATTGTCTGCAAGAACAATTTCGTCAACGAGCACTTTTAATATTGAATCTGTTAGATCGATTACCGATGCAGCCTGCTTTTGAATCATTCTGATTAAATCATCAGTATCCGGCGGAAGTTTTTTTGAGCTCAATATTTTTGCGTAACTCTCTATTATCTCTATTGGAATATGGATTTCCTTTGTGATTATTTCACTTAGTTTCTTTGCTGAATGTAGTTTCTCATTTTTAAGTGACTGCTCGAGAGTTTTTGTCCGACTTATCGCTGTTTCCATTTGCTTGCTGATCATAGTAAGATACCAAATTTCATCTTCAGTGAATTTGGTATTGTCTCTTGCGGATTGCAATACCGCAACAGTTTCACCCGAGTCACTTATAATTGGAAAGTAAAGAATTCGCTTCAGCCTTGAAGAACCCGGTTGATCTATTTTAGAATTAAAGTGGCTGTCTTCAGTTGGTCGATCATAATTTATTGTTCTTTTTTGAATTGCACAGATTCCGGTTAAACCATCACTAAGTTGATAAAATTCGAGTCTTAGTTTTACCATCCTGCGAGACAAACCTGGACATAGTTAAAAGTTTTTCGTCGATAAATACGAGGTCAGCACTTTCGGAGTTCGTAAGATCCTTAATTGCTTGTTTAGTGTTTTTGACAAGCTCATTAATGTTTATGCTGCTGTAAATTTTGTTTAGTGCCAAAAATATTCTTCGAACGATTTCCCTGTTTATACCAGTCTCGATAGCTTCCGGGCGGACTTTTTCTCCAAGCTTCAAATTAGTAGCTGCTTCTCAATCGGATTCGATTCATCGGGCTGATTCAATGTTCTCTTGGACAGGATTTATTAGTGGTTCATTCGTCTCTCAGGGTAATTCGATACTCTCTTCAGGAACTTGATTATTTATTTCTTGTAATTCTTCAATGCCTGTTCGAGCTCAAAGTTCTCCTCGGATTGTTGATTTCTTCATCCTCAGTGGAATTTTCAATTGACTCAAGATCTGGAAGATGCTGCTGGGTAAGGACTGGTGGGGGCACTTTTTCATCGTTACCCTTCTCTTCTCCTCTTTACTTCCGGCTGGAAAACATACGGAAACTTACAGGTTTATCTCTGTCTGCGAGATTAAATTTTCGTTCGGTATCGAAGGATGATTCAGGTAGTTTAAACTCACCAAAATTTTTCAGATTTTCCTCTATTATGGAATTTTTCTTGATTACTTTGTCGAGCAAGGCTTTATCTATTCTATAATAAATGCAATTTGCTGAATGCCATTGCAGATGAGTTTCTTTTTGTTTCTTCGACAAACTCTTTTTCACCGAAGAAGTCATTTTGAATTTTAGTGGCGACATAACTATGAGATGGGAATTTTACTTTTACTTCGCCTTTAATGATGAGATAAATTGAATTACTTACATCACGTGTTCTTGTAAAGTATTTCTCCTTCTTTTGCTTCTCTAAATTCCTTCTGATCGAAGAAAGAAGCTAAAACAGATTCTTTTACACCAGTGAAAAGCCTGTTATTCTTTATTTCCCGGATTGATGTATGTAAAGCCATAAATTAACTAAACAAATATCAAATTATTAAGTAAATATAAAATTAGGTATCTGCTTATAAAAGTGCAAAAATAAACTAATAACAATGTCAAAGTTGTAAGTAACATAATAATAAAATCATTAGTTTTGAATCCTAAATTACTCAAAATCATCTTACGGATGGAAGAAAAACAACTTATTGAAAAAGCGCAATCCGGTGATAAACATGCTCTTGCGGAGTTGGTAAAGAAATACGAGCAAACCATTTATAATTTTTCTTTCAAAATTTGCCGTGATAAAAATTATGCTGAACAAATAATGCAGGAAACATTTTACAGCATGGTAAAATCTTTGCATCAGTTTGACCATAACTGCAAAATTATCTACGTGGCTTTACAGAATCGTAGCCAATCATTGCCTGATGATGGCTCGCAAATTAAAAAGCCGTTCATTCGTATCATTTGATGACGAGGAAAATCTTATTTGAAGAAAAATATGCGGCTGATTGGAATTCAATTCCATATAAGGAAACAGAAAACGAGGAATTAAAAAGTATTCTTGATAAGGCAATTCAAAATCTATCTCCGGATTACAGGGTGGTCTTTTTATTGCGTGACGTTGAAGGACTATCAACCGAGGAAACAGCCCAGGTGACTGAGTTATCTATTCCGGCAGTTAAATCAAGACTTCACGGGCGAGAGCATTCCTGAGGAAAGAAATTAACGAGGCATTTAGCAGATGAAAAAAGAAAAGATAACATGTAAAGAAGTGATGAAACATGTCTGTGAAAGCCTTGGTGAAGTCTCAACGATGAAAAATGTCTTGATGTAAAAAAACATCTTGATTCTTGTCCAAATTGCAGGGAATACTTTAAGTCAGTAGAGATCACAATTGAGTGTTACAGAAAGTATAACGTGGAAGTCCCGGAAGAAGCGCACAATCGTTTAATGAAAATGCTTGGTCTGGAGGAATAACTTCTTATCTAATTATTTATACTATTTTATTTTCCCCTTATAAGTCCTCACATCAAAAATTCACATTTTTCAGATATTCAGATATTGCAATAAATTGAATTAAATTATGCACTACTATCTGAAGAATATATAACAATAGCGTTTTATTGCAATTTCTTTTTTTTAAGTTCACAAAAAGTAATTAACCTTTCATTTTCAAGATGCTTGTAATTATGAAAATATTTAGCCTTGTTAGAATCAATTAATGATATTTATATTTAATACTGATTTATTAATAAATAGTCTAAAATATTATTAATCCATATAGTTCATTTTTATCAAATCAATTCAAAGTATTTCACCGGAATTTACTGAAGTCTGAACGAAGTTCAATTAGGAGTTTATTATGAAAATAGTTGCACAAATTTTTCTTTCCTTATTAATTATCTCTAACCAATTATTGTTTGCAGGAACAACCGGAAGGCTTGCTGGTAGGATTACGGATGCTGTTAGTGGTGAACCTCTTCCTTTTGTTAATGTTGTAATTATGGGTACAACTTTAGGTGCAGCAACTGATATTGACGGTTACTATTCTATTATAAACGTTCCACCTGGAAATTATGATGTCAAAGCCTCTGCAATAGGCTACAGCAGTATTACTTATCAGGATGTAAATGTATCAATTGACTTAACCACAACAATTGATTTTCAATTATCTGAAGCTTCTGTAGAATTGGCTGATGAAGTTGTGGTTGTAGCTACAAAACCTCTTGTTAGAATGGATCAAACCTCGACATCATCTATTATTGGTGATGATGTAATTTCGAAATTACCTGTTGAGGGAATTGGGGATGTTCTTAAACTTCAGGCAGGTGTTGTAGTTTCTTCATCCGGAGATATTCACATTAGAGGTGGTAGATCAAATCAGGTTGTTTATCAGATAGATGGTGTTCCTGTTACTGATGTCTATGATGGAAGTTCAGCTGTCACTGTTAACCAAAATGCAGTACAGGAATTGCAGGTTATTAGTGGTGCGTTCAATGCTGAGTATGGGCAGGCTCAATCGGGAGTTGTAAATATTGTTACCAAAGATGGAGGTAGTCAATTCAGTGGCAATCTCCAGATGTACGCTGGTGATTATTTATCTGGTCGTGATACAATTTACGCAAACATTGACAATGTTAATCCACTTGCCATTAGAAACATCGAAGGCAGCTTGAGCGGACCGATTCTTAAAGATAAATTATTCTTTTATGCAAACGGAAGATATTTTTATAATTCTGGTTCACTTTATGGACAAAGAGTTTATCTAATCAGTGACCGTGCTTATGAAGATCCTACTACTCAACAAGTAGAAGTTGATGCAAATGGAGATGGTGAATATGTGTCGATGAATGAAGACGAGAGAATTTATGCACAGGGAAAACTTTCTTACCGTTTAGCGCAAGGAGTAAAATTAAGTTATAATTTTATTTTTGATGATCGTGATTATTATGATTATGACCATTTTAACAAATTAACACCAGATAATAACCTCCAAAGATTTAATAAATCTTATACAAATATATTTGCAGTAAACCATGCCTTATCTGCTGCGAGTTTTTACACCTTAAACTTAAGCTACTATTTCAGGGATTACAGACAGTATCTCTTTGAGAATATTATATACCGGTGATCCAAACAAACCCACCAACTATGAAGATAATTCTAATGTTATTACTCCACCTTATAGTTTTGGAGTTGGTGGTACGAACTATAATCGTTTCACTAGAAATACAGGAACATGGGGAGCTAAATTGGATTGGTCGACACAACTTAGTCAGTCAATAAATTTACAGTTCGGTGGTGATGTTAGGCGCAACGATATTTATCTTGAAAATATTAATCTTATTCCAATGACTGATCCAGGAGGCGGACGAGTTACTCCTTTTAATGTCGCAGTCCCGTCAATTACTTCAACAGATTATGATACTTATACTCACAAGCCAATTGAAGCTGCGGCTTATGCCCAGATGAAATTTGAAGCTTTCAACCTAATTTTTAATCTTGGATTGAGGTTTGATTATTTCGAACCAGATGCAGTAGTTCTTTCTGATCCTACAGATCCAAATATTTACAATCCGCTAAAACCATCTAACAGATTTAATGATGCAAATGGTAACGGGGTCCAGGATCCGGGCGAAGCAACTGTAACACTTGAGCAGAGGGAACTTTATTGGTACAGTGAAGCCCCACCGAAATACCAGCTAAGTCCGCGAGTCGGGCTGGCATTTCCAATTTCAGCTACTGGTGTAATCCACTTTTCTTATGGTCACTTCCTGCAATTACCTAGATATCAGTATCTCTATCAGAATCCAAGATTCAAACTTGGTGTTAATTCAGGAAATGCCGGATTATTTGGTAATGCAAATCTAGAACCGCAACAGACCGTAAAAGGAGAAATAGGTTTACAGCAGCAGATCGGTGATGATATGTCAATAAGTGCCACAGTGTTTTTTGAAGATTTCAGAAATCTTGCTGGTACTCAGACTCAGGATATCGTAGTTTATGGTGGTGCTCAAACTTACAGTCAGTTTATTAACTCGGATTTTGGAACTGCACAGGGATTTGTAATTCAGTTTGTTAAAAGATTTTCTGGTAGTTTTTCAACCTCGATTGATTATACTTACTCAAATTCACACGGAAATGCTTCTGACCCAAATGATGCAAGAAATGCTGTTCTTGGTGGTGCCTTACCAGAAACTTACATTGCACCTCTTAATTGGGATCAAGCTCATACTTTTAACGCCACTCTTACTTACTCTCAGGTTAGAGATTGGGGCTTTTCACTTATTGCAAATTACTTTTCCGGACAACCGTTTACACCTGCGGTAAATAAAAATACCAGAGTTACACAAAATGCTTTTCCAACAAACAGCGGAAATAAACCAAATCTCTTTAATGTTGATTTAAGAGTTTATAAGGATTTTGAAATATCGCCACTTCTTTTAACCGTTTTCTTGAGAGTGTTTAACTTATTCGATTCTAATAATCCGATTAACTGTTTATACTGATTCTGGTGATCCTTACTTCACATTTGCTAAGCTGGAAGCACAGCGAATTAATCCGACCTTATACAACAATACTTTAGATGAATTTTACACTGATCCAACCTACTTCTCTGACCCCAGAAGAATTGAACTTGGATTCGGTCTTAACTTTTAATTTTTAATAAAGGGAATTATGAAGAAACTATGTCTCTTAATTTTAGTGTTTACCGGGGTAAACATCTTTGCACAACGCAGCAGTGATCCCACATTGCTTACGATTGGCTATCATACCGGAAACAGGGCTGCAATAACTTATTATAATGATGGACAAATAGCAGGTATTAACACCGGTATTGATATCAGAGGTGAATGGCCTTTGGGTTCTGGTGAAAACTATATCGGTGATTGTGTTCCTTTAATTGGAGTTGAGTTCATCAATGAACTTAAATGATACTCTTCAGTCGGTGGTAATTTCACGTGGACCAAGAAAAGGTCAGTTTGATGAAAAAAGTCCCAGCGGTTATTTCTGGGGTTGGAATCCGGTGCCTGGATTCAGAAATCCAAATGTGAAAGGTGTTGCAATGAGTCATCTTCCCAAACCTGGCCAATTGAAGGATGGAATGATCCGATTGCAAATTTGTGGAAGGACGAAGATGGAAATACTCAATGGTTCGGATATTTTGGCAGAGGTATTCAGAATGCTGACCAGGAATCATTCTTTGAAGCCGATGATGATTGGGATGATGAATTCAATGCAAACTTTAAACCCGATAGCACAAATTTGAATCGACTTGGAATGGCTTTGAGAATGAGACAAAGAGGCTTTCAGTGGTCAAGCTTCTTAGCTGAAGATGCTATTTTCTGGTTGTATGAAATTAATAACGATGGAACAACTCTTTATCGTAAAGCAGATTTTGGAACAATCGTCGGAACTCTTGCTGGCGGCGATGGTGATAGTCAGGATGACCTCGGATTTTTTGATGTAAAAGACTGGATTACTTATTCCTGGGATAGTGATGGAATTGGTAACCGCGGCCAAAAAGTTGGATATGTTGGTTACGCTTTTCTTGAGTCTCCGGGAAATCCATTCGATGGAATTGATAATGACAATGATTCTAAATCTTCTTCACCAAGGTTCGTCGCATCCGATTTTAATGCAGTAATCTATAATGCTGGAGAGCAGGTTGTTTTAATAAAAGACACAGTAGATGCTCTGGGACTAAGAATTTACAAGCGAAGCCTTCATACAGTAAAGGCTACTACAGATACTGTTTTCTCTTAGGGACAAGATTTATTATTGAACCCGGTGTAACTCAATTCAGAGAGGGTAATGCAACACTTACAGATTGTAAATGGTCAGGAAGTTTTTATTCCAGATCCATCGGCTAATGATGCAATTGATAATGATCTTGATGGATTAGTGGACGAAAACCAGGCAACACATTATGAAACAAGAATCAGAAGATCACCTCCTTTACCTGGATTATCTTATAAAAATTATAGAACAGGTGCAGGAGTAAACGACCTGTTGATTGATGAAAAACGTGATAATGATATTGATGAAGACGGGGATTGGGATCCTCTCTTTGATGATTTAGGGCAAGATGGATTAGGTCCGGAAGACGATGATTACCCCGGTCCTGATTTAGGTGAAGGGGATGGAATACCAACTCAGGGAGAGCCTAACTTTGGTAAAACAGATCCTGATGAATCAGATCAGATTGGTCTCACCGGTTTTAACTTTTTTGAATTACAAAGTGCACCTGATTTAAGCATCGATTCTTCGCTCTGGAGACGAATGACACCGGGAAGATTTGACGTGGTTCCACCAACACCACAAGACGGTGATTTTATTTATAGTTCAGGGTTTTTTCCTACTCTTTCCCAAAACGTCTGAAAGATTTTCTGTCGCTCTTCTTTTTGGCGAGGATTTAGACGACATTGTAAAAAATAAAAAAATCGTTCAGCAGATTTACAATGCTGGCTATGCTTTTCCTCAAGCTCCGAAAAAACCAAAGATTAATATTACTCAGAATGATGGCAAAGTTGTCATTTACTGGGATGGTGAAGAATCAGAAAATTCAAAAGACTTTGTTACTAAACAAAAAGATTTTGAAGGGTATAAAATTTATAGAGCCACAGATGCTAACTTCAGAGATTCACGTGTTATTACAAATGCATTAGGTGTGCTAAGTTTTGACAAACCGATAGCGCAATATGACCTGTCAAATGAATATAGTGGCTTCTTTATACCGAGTGCTGATTTAATAGAGGCATTTGGCGGAACAACTTTCTATTTTGGTGAAAATACAGGGATTATCAACCGTTTTATTGATTCAACAGTAGTTCCTGGAATTACTTATTATTATGCTGTCTGTGCTTATGACCATGGAGATGGAACACCGGATATTTTCCCTGAAGAAAATTCTAAATTTATTTTCCGTTCCAATACCGGTCAGGTTATAACTGATGATAACACAGCTTTTATTACTCCCGGAAGAAGACCAGCCGGGTATTCAAATGCTTTTCTGGATGATCTTAACAAAGTCGGATCCATTTTTTGGTACCGGTTATTCTGCAGTTGAAATTGTGGATGAATCTCAGATCAGAAATAAATTTAATTATCAGATTGTTTTTCAGGATACTGGATTAACAGATTTAACAGTCGAATTGGTCATTATTAGATTTACAAACACCAGACACAGTTTTTGTCCCGATTGCAAATCAGACTTACATTGTTAATCCGAAAGACTCAATTGCATTACCTGCCGGAACAGATACGATTTTTGTTAATGGATCTAAGTATGCTGTTACTGGTTCTTATTATACTGCTGAGTATGACCGGCTTGTTGATCAATCCGAGGTATTAGCCGGTGAAACACCTGTCCGTCAGGGATTCAGGGTACAGCTGTATAACGACCCAATAATGATAGACACCTTATATTTTAATGATATCCCATCTGACCCAGCACCAGATTTTAATGTATACCGGTTTGCTCTTCCTAATCCAAAATATAATGGGTATGATATTCCTAATGACTATGTTATTGAATTTTATAATACTATCGTTGATACTTCAGTTGTTGACACCGTTGGTCCGGGATCCAGTGGAATAATACCTGCTAAAGAAGCCAATTTTAAAGTTAAAAATCTTACCCAGAATATTTATATAGATTTTGCATATGCACTATTCGGTCAATTAGCTACTACTCATAGTATTTGGTTTAAAGAATATATTCAGGGACAATATGTAAGAACGTGGAGAACTGACTTCATTTATGACTTATTAGGAGCTCCGTTAGAATCTTCGGGTACATTTAATATTCAAACACTGAAACCATTCAACCAGAATGACAGTTACTTCTTCACGATGACAGGTGCATCCATTAACAAAGATAAAGCACAGGATCAATTAAGTAAAATAAAAGTAGTTCCAAATCCATACGTTGTTACACACGCAGGTGAGCAGAGATTACTGAGCACTCAAACAAGTGGGCGCGGTGAGAGGGAAGTGACGATTCACTTATGTTCCGCCTGGTTCGAAGATTTCAATATTTACTGTTAGAGGTGAGTTAGTAAGAACATTATATGCTCAGGATCTTATATGTTGGAGATGTTTATTGGAATTTAAGAAGTGAAGAAAATATTGAAGTGGCATATGGTGTTTATGTCTATGTTATAGATGCACCCGATATTGGTACCACAATGGGCAAGCTTGCCTTAATTAAATAATGGAGAATTTATTTATGAAAAAGGTTTTAATAATTTTCTTATTGTCTGCTACTTATCTTAGCAGGTCAGTCTAAAATAGGAACAACAGCAGCACCTTTCCTTAATATTGGAGTTGGTCCGCGTGCGGTTTCAATGGGTGGAGCTTTTATCGGAACTGCTGATGATGTTACTTCATTATATTGGAATCCAGCCGGTGCTTCCAGAAGTGATAAAAATGACGCAATGTTTGCTTATACAACCTGGTTTGCTGACATTAATTATAGCTGGACCGGTGCAATGGTTAAGCTTGGTGATGCCGGGACTGTTGGTTTAAGTCTAACGTATCTGGATTATGGTGATATTGAAATTACAACACTTGCTGAACAGGATGGAACCGGCCAATACTTTTCTGCATATGACATGACAGTGGGTTTAACATATGCTTATAATCTCACGGACAGATTCTCATTAGGTGGGACTGTTAAATATGTTCAGCAAACTATCTGGAACTCTACAGCCAGTGCATTTGCAATGGATTTGGGAGTATTATTTCACTCAGAAATATATGGCTTAAGAATAGCTGCAACCATGACTAACTTTGGAACTGATATGCAGCTTGATGGAGGTGATTTACTTGTTCAGCATGATATCGATCCTAATAATTATGGAAATAATGACCAGATTCTTGCAACATTGCAAACCGGTGAGTATCCATTACCATTAACTTTCAGGATAGGGCGTTGCGATGGATGTACTGAATAATGAAGAAAATCGTGTTACTATTGCCGCAGATGCATTACATCCTACAGATAATGATGAATCCTTAAATGTTGGTGCTGAATATATGTATAATAATTTGATTGCTTTCAGAGTAGGCTATAAATCGTTGCTACTTGAAAACAGCGAGGAAGGCTTTACCGCGGGAGTAGGACTTAATTATAGTTTTACTCCTGACTTTGGTGTAAGAATAGATTATGCTTATCAGAATTTCGGAGTCCTGGATTATACACAACAATACTCTATAGGCATTAAATTTTGACCAATTACAGGTTACTTTTAATTGAAAATATTTCTATATTTACACTGATAAAAGTAGTGACTGATACTTATAATAACAATATTCATTCATTAATATAAGGAGAACCAAATGAATAAAATACTTTACGTTTGCTTTTTGCTTTTACTTACAGGTATTACATTTGCACAGCCTAAGGACATAGTCTCTGAACTGGGAATGCAATATGGAGATTGAGATTCTCTCAGGTAGATTTAATCCAGCTACTGATACTGTTCAGGTCAAAGGTGACTTTAATGGTTGGTCTAATCCTGGACATATTCTGGATCAAAGTATTGATCCAAACATTTATGTGAGTTCAGTACCTGATACAATTTTTGCCGCCGAAGTTGGTGATACAATCATTGGTGGTTATAAATTTTTCTACACACCACAACCTGGGAAAATGGATCCTAATAAAATCCATGTTTTAACTCAGGCAGAATATGATGCTGGTGAAGCTTTGGAGGCAAGACCATTTAACGATGGCACATTAACTACAGTTACCAACCAACCAACAGATGTTCTTTTTCAGGTTGACGTTGAAGGCGCTGTTTCAGCATTAAATAATCAACCATTTACAGTTATCAATACTGTTCATTTAGCTGGCGGCACTTCACCATTGCAGTGGCCTGCTCTGGGTTGGCCTAGATAACGAGATAGGTTTAATGATTCCACTAAATGATGCGGTATGGATGGTGATAAAGCTGCAGGTGATATGATCTTCTCAACTACAGTGACCTTTCCTGCTTATACAGCTTTTCTTGTCAGTTATAAATTTGGTATAAATTATGGCGATGCAGCAAATAACCAGGGTGGAAATGATAATGAAAATGCAATTGGTGCAAATCATCAATTTAATCTTATTCCCAACTGCATGGTATGCCGAAACTCTTGATACTTTTGGTATTATGCTCTTAAAGGATTTTCCTGTAGATGTTGAACCGATCAATGAAGTAATTCCAAGTGCATATGCTTTAGAGCAGAACTATCCAAATCCATTCAACCCGTCTACTACAATTAACTTTAGCATACCAGTTGAAGGATTTGTAACTCTGGATGTTTATAACACTATTGGTCAGAAAGTTGCTTCGTTGGTTAACGAAACCAAAACAGCCGGAACTTATAAGGTTGATTTTGATGCCGCTACTCTTACAAGTGGAATTTATTTCTACAAGATTAGCGTTGGAAACTTTACTGAAACAAAGAAAATGATTTTGATGAAGTAATCCATTGAATGGATTAATTCATTAGAAGTTAAAGCCCCGTTTTGCGGGGCTTTTTTATTTTGCTAATAATTCGGTGAGTTGAGTTTTCAAACTTTGTGCATTAGGAAAATCTGGTTTTATACTCTAGACATTTCTCAATTGATTGGAGTGCTTTATTAAATTCTTTCTTCTTGAATGTAGGCACCGACAAGATTGTAGTAAACCTGAGCATCAGTTTTATCAAACAGAAGACTTTCATTTAGAAACCTTATCGCTTCATCAACATTTCCATTGGTCAGATTAATATTTCCAAGCCATTTAGCGGAAAATGCATCGGGAGTTTCTTTAAATCTTTTAAGTAATAAATTATATGCAAGCTCATATTCCTTTACATTTATTAATTGAGAAGCAGCATAATCATAATCGATAATTTGAATGGATATTGTGAGACTGATGACAAGAAATTCTTTAGCAAAATTCTGATAATCTTTTTTGCGTCAAATACCAATCAGCTGCTTCTCTGTGTCCTTTCTCCCAATTCATATTTTCAACAGCAATTTTATAAGCTATTGAATCTATCCTGTCATTCAATTGTAAATTTTTTATAAAAGAAAAATCAGGCTTATCAACAAATGGCCAATCATTAAGTAAACCGGTGAGTCTGATTTTTGATACAACTGAATCAAGCTGTGAAAAAGCAAAATTTTCGACTACAACTACTATTCTGTTCTGAATCTGGAATTTGTTCTTGTTCACCAACAGGAAGGTATCTATTTGTTTGCATCGATTCAAAATAAATATTTTCCCATTAACTGATACCCGGTAAGAGAAGGATGCAGATGATCCACAATCAAATTATTCCCAACAATACCATCCGGGACTCACACTGTTAAATGTTGAATCAATATTTACAAAGCACAATTATATTTTATCGTAAGCCTTTAGAAATTATTTTATTTATCTTTTCTGGTGCTCTGAATCTAAGCGCATCAAGATCTTTTGCCTTTACGAAATAATGAATCAGCAATTCTAAAATTTCCCAAATCAAGTTGATATTTGGCATCTAAGTAAACTGAATCAGCATTTTCATTGAATCGTTTCCAACAGAAATAAATGGTTTTTGATCTTTCAGATTACTGACGAGTGTCCCAATCACAACCGGAACTCCAACAGCCTGAGTCATTTGAAGTATATCTTCAAAATTTCCTTCAAATTGCTATTAATCCGGAATCGAATAATTCAGAATTTACCGGTATCAATTGTTCTTTTACAATTCTTGCCATCAATGTTCCACCACGTTGAGTTTCTTTATCAGTATTACTGCTGAACAAACTCATTATTGAATTAATTCCATTCCGAACCAGTTGCGCGGATTTAAACTTGTTTAGCCAGATGACGAAGTTCACTATGCTTCTTGAGTTACCGATATTTTCATTTGATCCTACTCCAAATGCACCATAGTATTCATTATGTCCAGCATAAATTAGAATCAAATCAGGTTTCTGTTCAAGCACCCCGGGAGAAGATCTCTAATTGTATATGAGTTGGTTGCTGTGATGGCAATATTAATAACTTCAATATGAATCTCAGGATAGAGTAGTTCGAGACGATCGCGAATATATCTTGAGAAAGTTCCGTTTGGTGAGAAAGGAAATCCCTGAGCACTGCTTCCACCCATCACAAACATTCTAAATGCATTTTCTCTTTTAATAATATCAAACGCATCGTTGTTTGATTGTGGTAGATCTTTCGTGTTAAAAAAATATCTTCCAGCTATATCCGGGTTAAGCATCTGCTTTGTTTCAGTTATCTTAATCCATTGATCATCATTTCTGCCGTAATCAAATACTCTCAATATTATTTCAAGAAATAAAGAAGACAATTGGAATCAAAATCAAAATAAGATAAAACCAAAAAGGAGATTTGGTTTTGCTGCTAGTTTTATTTTTTTAGGGATTACTCAACTGAATTATTTTGATTGATTATAGCTTCGAGCTGCTGTCGGATTTGTTCTGCTCGTGCGAAATCTGGATTTATTTGTAAGCATTTATTAATTGACTCAAGTGCTTTATTAAATTCTTTCTTCTGAGCATAAGCTCCTGTGATATTAAAATAAATCTGAGCGTCTTTTTTATCAAACCTCAGACTTAATTCGAGATACTTAATTGCATCATCAACAAAACCTTGTGAGAGATCAATAATTCCCAGCCATTTTGAATTAAATGCATCTGGCTTTTTATCATATCCTCTTTTTAAAAAATAATATGCACGCGAATATTTGCCTGCCCCGATTAATTCACGTGCTGTAAATTGTAGTATTTGTAAATAAAAGGAAACTCTTCAATGAGTGCAGCCATCTCTGTAGCATATTCATCAAATTGATTTTGCTTGAGATAATTTGAAGCAACCTTTAAACGTGCCTGCTCTCTGGATATTCTGCCGTCTATTACTTCGATTGCAAAACTATCAATTAGATTATTAAGTTGGATTAGACGATTTCTGGGCAAGTTGCTTTTCATGCTTAATATATGGCCAATCATTCTTAAGAATTTTTATTCTGAAGTCTGCGACTGTTGAATCAAAAGTTGTAAAATTGTAGTAAGCAAAAACAAGACTGTCCGCAGTACTTTCTCCAAGGTCAGAAGGTTCAGTTGTTGGCAGGTAGCCATATTTATTCATTGCACTGAAAAATAGATTTCCAATTAACTGGTATCCTCTCACATTCGGATGAAGATGGTCCGTCATCAAATTATCTCCTACAATACCATTCTGACTTATCGAATTAAGCAATGAATCGCTTCTTACAAAAGGATAATCATACTCATTGCAAAGCCTGATTATTGTTTTATTAATTTGCTCAGGTGCACGAAATCTTAATGCATCCAGATCTTTTGCGTAAATAAAAAGTGCTTTCGCTGAATCGACTTTTTCTTCTAATAATTCTTCATTAGCGTTTTCATAAATTTTATCTGCGGATGGATAAAGGGAATTTTCAACAGATACAAAAGGTTTTTGATCTTTAAGATTGCTTGATAAAGTACTTGTAATAACGGGAACTCCAGCATCTTTGCACATTGAAAAAATGTCTCGTAGATTTCCTTCAAATTGTTCAATACCTGCCCAATAAATATCGGAATTATATTCAATCAATTTGTCCTGCGCCATTTGTGCCATCATTGTTCCACCGGTTACTTCATTTCCCGAAGAAAATAATCCTGATAAAGCCATTAACGATATTTCTCAGAAGTTCAATTGTCTTAAACTTATTCAGCCACAAAGTCGTGTTAACGATAAATCTTGAAGAGCCAAGCGATTCGAGCGATCCAACTCCAAGTGCACCGTAATACTCATTATGTCCAAGATAAATTAAAATCAGATCAGGTTCTTTTTTCAGAAGTTCAGGCATCAAATCTCTGACAGTGTATGAGTTAATTGCAGACATACTAAAGTTGGAGACCTCAATAATTTTTTCCGGATAAAGAATCTCTAGTTTTTTCCTAATGAATTTGCTAAACGAAGCACTTGATAAATATGGATATCCGGCAGCAGAACTTGCACCAACGACAAATACTCTGAAACTGTTTTTCTTTTTTTCTTTGTAGATAAAAGATTCAACAGAGAACGGTAAATTCTTTGTCGTGTAGAAAATATCTGTAACCAATTTCAGGATTTAGAATTTGCATATCCTGTGAAATATCAACCCATACACGTGGTATCCTTTCCATAATTGAATAATCGTAACCCTGTTTCCAATAGAACAAAAAAGAGGATGGGAATAATAATTAGCAACAAGTAAAACCATTTTGGAGCTGGCCCTTTTATTTCTCTTAACATAGGATTCAATCATCTTGCTCTGAAACATTTAGCTGTTTTGCCATCTCTTTAACTGAAAGAGATTTATAATTCTTTTGAACAAATTGTATTTGCTTTTCGGATAGAGCCAACTTTTATTCCTTACCTGTTCGATCTAGTTGCATTAATTAATTGCTGCTGAAGATTTTTCGCCATTGAATAATTTGGCTCAATCTGAAGGCAGCGATTGATCATTTGTAACGCAGTATTGTAATCTTTTTTTATTGAATATGCACCTGCAAGATTATAATAAATCTGTGAATCTGATGAATTATAGTTTAAACTTTTTGAAAGATAACCTATTGCCGAATCAACTTTGTTGTTTAACAGATCAATTATTCCAAGCCATTTTGTTGAATAAGCACTAGATTTTAATTCGTTGAGTTTTAGTAAATAATAATAAGCATCATCAAATCTTTTCAAATTTATCAGCAGCTGAGCAGCAAGTTCGTTAGGATATGGATCGAAAGGATATTCATCTATTGCTGCACTAATTTCCTTCTGAAATTGATCGAAATCACCATTCATTAATTTACGCTTGTGCTAGTTGAAGATGAGCGGCTTCCCAGGATAAATCTCCTTTACCAACCAAATAAGCAAGTGTATCAGTGTAGGTTTGCATATTTAGTAGTTTGAGTTTCTCTTTATCAGAATTTTTTTCTTTTCTATAAGGCCAATCACTCTTTAAAATTATTACCTGATAAAGAGCAGTTATTGAATCAAGCCTGGTAAATTTATATCGGCTTAAAGTAATACTATCCTGAACTTCAAATGATAATTTATTGTTGTAATTCTGTGGCAATGTTTTTGAGTCAAGCCCTTTATCAATAATTTCTCTGCCAATGATTTGAAACCCTCTTAAATTTGGATGAAGATGATCCGTGATTAAATCATCACCAACAACTCCGTAGAGAGATTCAGTATTAAATACCGAATCAAGTTTCACGACGGGACAGTTGAATTCTTTCCCGAGTGTTTCTATAGTCTCATTTATTTTTTTGGGAGCCCTCCATCTCAATGCATCAAGATCTTTAGCGAGTTCAAATAATGAATCTGCTTCATTTGTCCTTCCCTTACTTAATTCTACTTCAGCTAATTCAAATACTTCATCCGCAGTTGGATTTTTTTCATCATTATATGATTCAAATGGTTTCTGATCTTTCAAATTACTGACTAATCTTCCAAGAATTACAGGTACCTTTTGGTTTTTTGCCATTTCAAGAATATCACGAAGATTACCATCAAATTGACTTATTCCTGCAAAATATTTTTCTGAATCAATTGGAATAAGCTGCCTCTGGGACATTCGTGCCATCAAGGTCCCATCTTGTTTTACTGGTTCAGAAAATAATCCCGAAACAGATTTAATTAAATCACGCAGTAATTCAAAAGTTTTAAATCGATTCAGCCAAATAACTGTGTTGACAAGAAATCTTGTATCACCCAGCGTTTCTACTGAACCAACTCCGAGCGCACCATAATATTCATTGTGTCCGGCATATATTATTATCAGGTCAGGCTGCTGTTCTAAAACTCCTGTCATCATATCTTTTAAAGCGTATGAGTTAATTGCTGACATTGCAATGTTGACGACTTCAATATTTTTTTCAGGATAAATAAGTTCAAGTCTTTTTCGGATATATCTTGAGAATGCACCATTTGGTGAGTATGGAAATCCTGCGGCACTGCTTCCACCCATAACAAAAACACGATAAGAATTTCCCTTTTTGATTTTATCGAAATAATTGTGGTTAGCAGATGGAACTTTTTCAGTATTATAAAAATATCTGAAGGCGATTTCAGGATTTAATGTTAATCTTCCTTCTTCTGCAGGAATCCATTGATCATATACTCTTCCGTAATTAAAAACTCTCAATCCCAACTCAAGCAAGACAATTATTATCACTGGAATTAGTATTAGAACAAGATAAAACCAGCGTGGAGTTTTTTTTGAAACATTGGCCATTTAATGGTTATAACTATTAAATAATGTCATTAGAAAAAATATGAAATAATTACTCAAATTTATGTGAAATACCATTCTAATATTACTTTTTATCGGAAAACAAAATTCGGTTTAACAATCCTTTTACCTTACCTCATTTAGGATAATATTACTATTTTAGCTCAATTAAATAGATAAAATATAATACCTTTTCCCAGAGTAAAATTAAGTGAAATGTTATTTTATTAGACCATTTATTGTAGCGAATAAGATTTTATTTCTGTTCATAATATTTCTTTATTCCGATTTAAGTTTTGCACAAAGCATCGACCAAAGTACACTCGCATCGGTCGGAAACGACATTATCACATCGGATGAGTTTATTGAAAGGTATGAACTTACCCCGCAGCTTTATGCCGGAATGATAGGCGCAGAGGAATCTGCAAAGAAAGAATTTCTTTATTCAATTATTGCTGAAAAACTCTGGGCACTTGAATCAGAATCAACGGGTCTGGATAAATCAGAATTAATATCGTCCACTTACAAAGCTATTGAGAAAATGTATGTACGCGATGCACTTTACAGAGAAGAAATTTCAGACAAGATTCATATTTCCGATGAATACTTAGCCGAAGCTTTTCGAAGAAATAGTATAATTCTAAATCTAAATTATATTTTTTCAACCGACTTTGGAGAAATTAATGAGATATATAAACAATTTAAGGGTGGAGTTAATTTCTATTCGCTCTTGCTTAAACGATCTGAAAACAAATTACAGGAAAAACCTTATACTGTTAGTTATGGACAAATGGACAAAGCTGTTGAGGATAAACTTTACGGTCTTAAGCTGGGAGAAATAACCGAACCAGTTAAAGCTCCAAATGGCTGGTATATTTTCAAACTATTATCAATACAAGAAAAAACTATTGAAGATGTTGAACAAGCTAAAGCTGAAGAAAAATATGTTTTGAAGGTCGCGAAGCAAACAATAACTGATAGCCTTTACAAGGTATTTTATTTTAGATTTTTTTCAAAATGTGAAAGCAGAAACCAATAAGGAATTATTACTCCAGCTTTCAGATCTTGTTATTGAGTCATTGAAAAATAGAAATCAACAGGATAGTATTTCATCCGGGGATAAAATTTATCTTACATCGGATGATCTTTATGATATCGAAGCAGATTTGGGATCAGGAAAAACTAACTGCTGTATTTATAAAATTAGATGACCAACCGGAAACAATCGATGACTTTTTACAGGAGCTTGCATTTGAAAAATTTTATGTCGATTCACTTGATATTGATCATATCAGAGGAAGACTAAATTATTATGTTAGAAAATTTATTGAACACGAACTGTTTGCTCGCGAAGGCTATAAAAGAGGATTACAAAATCTTCCTGAAGTTCGACGTGATCTGAATATCTGGAAAGGATATTATTTGAGCGAAGCACTTCGAAAAGAAATTATTGATTCTATTGAAGTGACCGATGAAGAAGTCGATAAATATTTTATTGAGAAAGGCGACGATAGTCTTGCTTCTGTTGAAGTAAAGATAGTAGAATTACTTGACAGATGATTTAGATGTTATTAAAATTGTTTTGGATGAACTTAATGAGGGAACAGATTTTAGAGAACTTGCAGTGAAATACACAATAAGAGAAGAAGCAAAAAATAATAATGGTGAACTTGGGTTATTTTAATATCAACGAATACGGCGAGATTGGTCGAAAAGCAGCTACAATGAATATTGGTGATATGTATGGACCAATTAAAAGTTCCTGAGGGCTATTCTCTTTTTGAATTAGTTGATAGAAAGGAGATGAATAATTTTCCAGCAAACAACTACAACCTGGAACGCGCACGAATTATTAAGTGAACTCAAAAATAAAAAGTATAGCGATACTATAATTAATAAAACAGTTGAGCTCGCAGATAAGTATAATATCAAAATTAATGAAGAAATATTGAATTCAATTAAGGTGTTGAATACGACAACAGTGGTTTATAGAATTTTTGGCTTTGGAGGAAAATTATTAGCAGTCCCAATGACAGTACCCAATTACCTTTGGGTAAAACCCTGGCTTGAACAGAAGGAACCAACACCTTAGGTAAATGAAATTTATTAGTTGTAAATCTTGAATAAAGAAAATATTTACATACTCGGTATATCAGCTTACTACCACGATAGTGCAGCCTGCATTGTTAAAAATGGTGAGATATTAGCGGCTGCTCAGGAGGAAAGATTCTCAAGAAAGAAACACGATCATCGTTTTCCTGAAAATGCAATTAAATTTTGTCTTGACTATGCAGGAATTAAAAGTCATGATCTTGATCTGGTTGCATTTTATGATAAACCATTTTTAAAATTTGAACGTCTACTTGAAACATATCTTACATTTGCTCCGGTTGGAATTAAATCTTTTATTAAAGCAATGCCTTTGTGGATAAAAGAAAAGATTTGGATGAAAGAATTGATACAGCAAAGAGCTTGGGATACGAAGGGAAAATTATTTTTCCAGAACATCATGAATCTCACGCAGCATCTGCTTTTTTTCCTTCTCCCTTCAGAGAAGCTGCTATCCTTACAATGGATGGAGTGGGGGAATGGACAACAAGCAGTTACGGAGTTGGCAAAGGAAACTCCATTGAACTTTGGGCAGATATAAAATTTCCACACTCACTGGGTCTTCTATATTCAGCTTTTACTTATTATACAGGTTTTAAAGTTAACTCAGGTGAGTATAAAGTAATGGGACTTGCACCTTATGGTGAACCGAAGTATAAAAAATTAATTTACGATCATCTTATCGATGTGAAAGATGACGGTTCCTTCCGAATGAATATGGAATACTTTAATTACTGTGCCGGACTTACGATGACGAACCATAAATTTCACAAGCTCTTCGGTGGACCACCAAGAGTTCCTGAAACAAAACTGACACAAAAAGATATGGACCTTGCACGGTCTCTTCAGGAAGTTACTGAAGAGATAGTTTTGAAAATGGGTAATCACGTTTACAAAGAAACAGGATTAAAAAATCTTGCATTAGCAGGTGGAGTAGCATTGAACTGTGTCGCAAATGGAAAACTGCTCCGTGAAGGACCTTTTGAAAATATCTGGATTCAACCGGCGGCAGGAGATGCGGGTGGTGCTTTAGGTGCTGCACTTGTTGGTTGGTATTGTTATTTGGATAATCCAAGAATTGCTGATGAGAAAACTGATTCACAATTTGGTTCTTATCTTGGTCCTGATTTTCATGAAACTGATATTCAATCATTTATAGAAAAGAATAATTATTCTGCGAAAAGATTAGAAGAAGATGAACTAATTAGAACAGTGTCAAAATTAATTGCAGAAGAAAAAGTCATTGGTTGGTTCGATGGGAGAATGGAATTTGGTCCAAGGGCTCTCGGTGCTCGGACAATAATAGGTGATGCACGCTCACCTAAAATGCAGGCTCTGATGAATATTAAAATAAAATTCAGAGAAGGATTCAGACCATTTGCACCTTCGGTTCTTTATGAAAAAGTTGGAGATTATTTTGAAATTGAAAAGGAAAGTCCTTATATGCTTCTTGTTGCAGATGTTAAAAATGAAAGAAGAATTGCAATGACTGATGAACAGGAAAAGCTTTGGGGAATTGAATAAATTAAATATTGTTCGCTCTGATATTCCAGCAATAACTCACGTTGATTATTCAGCCCGGCTTCAAACTGTACATAAAGAAACAAATCCAAGATATCATAAGTTGATAGAGCAGTTTGAAAAAGATACTGGTTGTGCAGTTATTATCAACACTTCATTTAATGTTAGAGGTGAACCGATTGTTTGCACACCTGAAGATGCTTATAAATGTTTTATGAGAACAAACATTGATTATCTTGTGCTTGGAAATTATCTGCTATCAAAAGAAGATCAAAAGCCGATTGAAAAAAGATGTGGACTGGAAAAAGGAATTTGCCCTGGATTAGTGATGCTCAAAGAAGAATTCAAACATATAAAAGAAACAAAAAAAGACCTTCGCAAGTTTGGTTTGACTGTTGGCGGAGTCTTATTAATTATAGCTGCTTTACTTTTCTATTTTGAAAAACCATCAGCTGTTTATTTTGCTGTCATTGGAGGACTACT
Source organism: uncultured Ignavibacteriaceae bacterium (assembly GCA_963768365.1). Classification (GTDB taxonomy): domain Bacteria; phylum Bacteroidota; class Ignavibacteria; order Ignavibacteriales; family Ignavibacteriaceae; genus IGN2. The sequence continues at coordinate 222,058 of CAVYHS010000012.1, forward strand.
TTTTGTCTCGGGACTCATCATTCCACAAACTCTGAAACCTCTCAATAAAATCTGGATGGGTTTAGCAATTGTTCTCGGCTTCTTTATGTCACGTTTAATTCTTACAATTTTATTTTATCTTGTACTAACACCAATCTCATTTATTGCAAAACTTGTTGGTAAAAAATTTATGATATTGAAATATGATAAATCTGCAAATACCTATTGGGAAAAACGCACTATCATTCACAAAAAACAAATAGATTACGAAAGACAATTTTAGGAATTATTTATGAGTAAACTTTCAATACTATCTGAACTTTGGGAATTTCTTAAAGTAAGAAAAAAATGGTGGCTGGCACCAATACTTATTTTACTACTTTTACTTGGCGGATTAATTATTTTAACTCAGGGTTCTGCTTTAGCTCCATTTATTTATGCAATCTTTTAATTCGCGAATTTGTGGCTAAATTGGATGGCCATGAACCTGCAATGCCGTCAGGCAGGTGCTCGCATTTAATTTCATATGAAAAGTAAAATCAAAATTAAAAAGAAAAAGAAACGTATTCCTGTTCCTAAAAAACCACCAAAGGTTGAAAAAGATAAAAAGTCATACGACAGAAAATCTGAAAAGAAAAAGACGAAAAAGAAGAATAAGAGAAGAAATATCGGATAAATGAAATAATAGATTCCTGAATCTGTAAGAACCAATATTTTCAAGTATTCAATTCGATTCCCTCTAATAACCTATCAAAGAAATCTCACCTTGGCACAATAATAGTAAAGTATAATTCGAAGTAAGCCCTGAATAATTATTATAATATTACCATAATATACATTAAATACTAAGGTAATAGTTATCTGTAACCTTAATAAATTTGGAAAGCATGTATCATAATTATATTTTTGACAGCCAGTTATATCAGAATAAAACACAGTAACTATGCTTGACGATTTAGACATTCAAATACTAAAAACTCTTCAGGTTAATGGAAGAACAAAAAGAAACGAACTTGCTGAACAGGTTAGTTTATCGGTGCCCTTCTGTTAGTGAAAGACTAAAAAAATTAGAAGACAGTAAAATTATTGAAGGCTATTATGCAAAAGTTAATAAGCAGGCTTTTGGATTAGATATACTGGCTTTTATTCTTGTAATAATGGATTCATCAAAGCATTATAAAGATTTAATTAAACACGTTGATAAACATCCAGAGTATTCTGGAATGTTATTCGGTGTTGGGTGAAGGATCTCACCTGCTGAAAGTACTCGTAAAAAATACAGAATCTCTTGAAAAAGCTACTAAGTGAAATTCAGACCTGGCTCGGTGTTACAGGAACAAAAACTACATACGTTCTCTCAACAATTAAAGAAACTACAGCAATTAATATTTAAATTAAAAAGGAATACTTATATGGCAAAATCTCCAAGTGCAATTGATAAAGTACTTGGCTTTATCAAAACGAAAAAAATTAAATTTATTGATTTAAAGTTTATGGACTTTCCCGGACAGTGGCAGCATTTTACTGTTCCGTCTACTCATTTTGATGCTGATTCTTTTGTTGATGGATATGGTTTTGATGGTTCATCAATGAGAGGATGGAAAGCAATAAACGAAAGTGATATGCTGATCATTCCAGATCCTGAAACTACTATTTTTTGATCCATTCATCGATGCACCAACAGCTAGTTTAATCTGCGATATTTATGAACCTGCAACAAAAGAAAAGTATACACGTTGTCCAAGGAATGTTGCACAGAAAGCTGAGGCCCATTTGAAATCAACCGGTATTGCAGATACAGTTTACTATGGACCTGAAGCAGAGTTTTTTGTTTTTGATGATGTTAGATTTGATTCGAAACCAAACGGTTGCTTTTATCATGTTGATTCAGTTGAAGGAAGATGGAATACAGGTAGAGAAGAAAATCCAAATCTTGGCAAACAAACCAAGATATAAAGAAGGATATTTTCCCGTTCCTCCAAGCAGATGCTTTAATGGATTTAAGGAATGAATGGTTATGAATTTAATGGAATGTGGAATTGATGTTGAAGCACAGCATCACGAAGTTGCAAGTGGAGGGCAGTGTGAAATTGATTTACGTTTTTCACCATTGGTGAAAGCTGCAGACCAGCTTTTAATGTTTAAATATATTGTTAAGAATACTGCCAAGAAGTGGAACAAAACAGTTACTTATATGCCAAAACCAATTCAGGGTGATAATGGAAGTGGAATGCATGTACATACAAGCTTGTGGAAAAAAGGTAAACCGCTTTTTGCTGGTCCCGGTTATGCTGGTTTAAGTGATGATGCCCTTTATTTCATCGGCGGAATATTAAAGCACGCAGCTTCACTTTGTGCTTTTGCTAATCCTACAACAAACTCGTATAAAAGATTAGTGCCGGGATTTGAAGCACCTGTTAATCTTGCATACTCACAACGGAATAGGAGTGCTGCAGTCAGAATTCCAATGTATTCAACAAGTCCAAAATCTAAACGTGTTGAATTCAGGTGTCCTGATCCTTCAGCAAATCCTTATCTTGCTTTTTCTGCAATGCTGATGGCAGGATTGGACGGAATTATTAACAGGATTGATCCAGGTGAACCATTGGATAAAGATATTTATGATATGCCTCCTGAAGAATTAAAGAATGTTCCTTCGACTCCTGGAAGCTTGAACGATGCAATAAAAGCTTTAGCAAACGATCACGAGTATTTATTAAAAGGTGATGTGTTTACTGAAGATGTGATTGAAACCTGGATAAAATATAAGATTGAAAAGGAAATCAAACCAATGGCACTGCAACCGCATCCATTTGAGTTTGGAATGTATTATGATGTTTAAAATTTAATTTGTCATTGCGATTCTGACAAAGTCAGATCTGAAGCAATCTCTCTGAAAGCCGCAATTCTTTAATAAATAGGGTTGCGGCTTTTTTATAGACTATTGGCTATAATCTTTTCATTCAACAAGAAATTATTCGGCATTATCGTGTTTTTCAGTGATTTATATTGAAAAATTTCATTGGCCATCTTGCGGATTGGTATTTTAAAAGTTATTTTTAAATAACTCATCATCAAAAACTCATCATCAAAATAGGAGACGCTATGAAAAACTATCTTTACTCTTTTCGTGTTTCTACTTTTCTCAATTAGTATTACTGCACAGGAAGATATCTGTTTCATGTTGTTCCTCCTGATTACACAAGTGTACCTGGGAATACCTCATTTCTTAGCCAGTTTGCTACTTGTCCACGAACCTATCAGCTACTAATTCATGAGAGTGAACTTACCGACATTGTTGGTAAAGAAAGCTTATAGCAGTTAGTTGGCGCCTCCCTACTTCAGCAACCACGTAATTGGCCAGCTTCCGAAGTTACAGTTACGAATCATGATATTTATCTAAGTCGAAAGTGTTACTCCTGCTAACCGAAGCTTGACTGATTTTTCTGCAAATGTTGTTGGACCCAAAAAGCTTGTTAGATTTGGAAGCTTAACTATTCCTGCTAATTCATATACATTTGGTAATGCTCCAAACGACTGGGGACCGGAGATAACATCTTTGACAGTCTATATCTTTACTCAGGTGGACATTTGACTAATTGAGACTTCGTAAAGCTGGAACTGGAACTTCAAGAAGCGTGGATGCTATAGCAACTTCAACTACCGGTTATGGCACACTCTTTTCAGCGCTTGCTGGGGTAGTGGCTATACTGCTAACTCGGGATCCCAAGGTAATTTCTCTATTATCAGGATCACCGCAGATGATCCGGTACCGGTTGAGTTCACTTCATTTACTTCTTCTGTAAGTAGGAATAATGTTATTCTTCAGTGGGACAACAGCAACAGAAACTAAACAATCTTGGATTTGAAGTGCAGCGGAAATCTCTTGATTCAGAGTTTGAAGCAGTGGGATTTGTATAGTGGCTCAGGAACTACAACTGAACCAAGAAACTATTTCTTTACTGATTCTAAAATTCCCAATGGTCAGTATGCTTACAGACTGAAACAAATGGATTTTGATGGAGCCTTTTCTTATTCGGATGAAATTGTAGTGGAAGTTGATGCCCCGGCAGAGTATGCGCTTGAGCAAAACTATCCTAATCCCTTTAACCCGTCGACCAATATCAATTTCAGTATTGCTGAAGCAAGTGTTGTAAAAATAGCTGTGTATAATTTGCTTGGTCAGCAGGTTGATTTACTTTTAGATGAATTCAGAGAAGCTGGTTTGCATACAGTTTCATTCGATGCTTCACAGCTGCCCAGTGGTGCATATTTCTACTCAATCGAAACACCGCAGTTTAAACAGACCAGGAAGATGCTTATTGACTAAATAGAAATTTGTATTAAAATAATTGTTCTCACAATTTTATAACCGCCTTAAAAATTTTAGGGCGGTTTTTTATTGGGTGAGATTATAGTTATTGAGACATCCATTCTTTCCAGATTTCAGGTTGATATCCAACTGTTGCCAATCTTCCATTCCTGACGATTGGTGTTTTTAATAGTAAAGAATCTTCAAGCAATTCGGTTTCAATATCGTAGACCATATACTCAAATCCTCGTTTCTTAAATTGTTTTCCTTCTTTATCTATCAATTCTTCTATCGGGAATTGCTCGATTTATATTTTCAAGTTCTCCTTTTGAGATTCCTTTTTCAGTAAGATCACGAAAGTGATATGGAATTCTTCTTTCTTTAAAGAATCTTTCTGCTTTCTGAGTCTCTTTGCACTTTTTTGTTCCAATTATCTGGATATTCATTCCTTAATCCCTCTCGAACTTTTTAGTATTTTTAGGATTAAGTAAATACACCACGAAGGTAAATTTAATGAAAAGCATTATTCACAATTTTAATTTTGTTAATTTCTACTTCATTATATCCTCAATCCTTACCTATTTTTTTGGATGGAAGAACTGATGACTGGAACATCCCTGTGCCTACTTACGTTGATGCTGAGAATGATGGAAATTTGTACGACTTTAAATATATCTCGGTCACAAATGATGAGCAGTTTCTTTTTATCAGACTAAAGATCACACCATTTTTAAAACTTCTTGAAAATAATCAACTCTCAATATTTATCGATGGAGATAATAATAGCACAACTGGTTATCAGGTTAACAATATTGGTGCTGAAATAAGGTTTAATTTTGGTACAAGAGACGGAACAAGATATTATAACGGAACAATACCTATTTCACATTCTGATATTCAATTCAGAAGCCTTCCAACGGTTACCGATACTTTATATGAAATTGCTATTCGGCAGACAGTATATCCCTCCGGCAAATGGAACCGGAACAATAAAACTTTTATTAATTGACTTTGCAAGTAATGGTGATTGGATGCCGAACAGCGGCGAGACTTTTGAGTATCACTTTTGATGAAACACCGACTGAGCCATTAATTCCAACGGAAATAAATCGTGAGGATACTTCTTTCCTACGGGTAATGAATTGGAATGTTTTAAATGATGGTTTACTTGATCCTTCACCGGCAGCCAAGTTTTACAAGGATTTTGCAAGCAATAAATCCAGATATTATTTGCTTTAATGAATGCTTCAGCTCATCAGCAATACAGGTTAAGAATGCAATCAACCAGATGCTGCCCGGAACAAACTGGAATGCAGTTAAGCTGGATAACGGAAATGTTACAGTATCAAGATATCCTATTCTGCAGAACTGGCTTGTATATCCGGGGCATAGAATTACTGCTTCGACTGATAGATTTACCTGGGTGGTTTGGTCAAGATTTACTTGTAATCAATTCGCATCTTAAATGCTGTGGCGGACAAACCAATGATGATAAGAGACAGTTGGAAGTTGATGCTACGATTGCATTTATTCTGGATGCAAAAACTCCCGGTGGTGTTATCGATCTTCCAACTGAAACTCCGTTTGTAATTCTTGGTGATTTGAATCTGGTAGGCGACAGGCAACAACTTATTACCTTGCTAACCGGTGAAATTATTAATACTCCAATCTTCGGAAATGGTGGTCCACCTGATTGGGATAATACTGATCTTGAAGATTTGCTTTCACAGACAAACAGATAAAAGAACCGCATATACCTGGCGGAATGATGGAAATTCATTCCCTCCGGGCAGATTGGATTTTCAAATCTATTCCAACAGTATAATTAATGTTGAAAAAGATTTTGTGATACAAACTGAAGTAATGAGTACATCAAGGCTTAATCAATACGGGCTGCAATTATTGGATACCAGAACTGCCTCAGATCATTTTCCTAAAGTTGCAGATTTTCATTTAATACGATTACGAGTGTGCCATATCAGAATAATTTATTTGAATTCAATCTGGAACAAAATTACCCAAACCCATTTAATCCAAAAACTAATATCGGATTTCAGATTTCAGATTTCGGATTTGTTTCTCTGAAAGTCTATGATATTTTGGGAAATAATGTGGCAACTTTAATTAATGATTATTTATCTGCCGGAGAATACGAAGTTGAGTTTAATGCAAGTGAATTACCAAGTGGAATTTATTTTATCCAGTTGAAAGCGGGAATTTATCTTGAGACGAATAAGATGGTATTGTTAAAATAAAATTCCATTCAATACAGTACAAGAATAAAAATTGAAGGAATATATTGTCTAAAATTATAATTGGAATTCACGGCCTTGGCAACAAACCACCAAAGGAATTGCTTGCAAGATGGTGGAAAGAAGCAATCTTAGAAGGTTTAAGAAAAAATAATTACTCGGCAAAAGATTTTAATTTTGAACTGGTTTACTGGGCAGACATTCTTCACAAAAATCCACTCGACCCAAATGAGACAGAATAAGGAAAATCCTCTCTATTTAAAGGAGCCCTACATACCTGAAGATAAAAGTATCAATAGGGAAGAGATGGGATTCAGGCAAAAAGCACTTGAATATCTGGAAAAATATTCAAAAAAAATTTTAGTAAATGGTGTGCTCTCCTTAAGCATTCCATCATTAACTGAATTATTTATACATCGGCATTTAAGAGATCTCGAGGAATATTATTCTAATTCCTACACTTTAATAAATAACAAAAAACGGTTGATAAGGGAAGTAATTATTGATCGCTTAGTTGAGGCACTCAAAAAACATAGGAGAAAGAAAATATTTTTAGTAGCACATTCAATGGGTTCAATTATAGCATACGATGCTATACGATATCATGCACCCGAAATAAAAATTGAAGTGCTGGCAACGATTGGTTCTCCCTTAGGCCAGGAGTATGTCATCAACAAAATTCAATCTGAAACAATTCCTGATGAAAGTGATAAATTTATAGTTCCTGATAATATTAGGCTGGGCTGGTATAATTTTTCTGATGCTGAGGATCAGGTTGCAGTAAATCATCATTTGGAAAAAATCTATAAAGAAAATGCCCGTGGTATTAAAATCAAAGACATTCTGGTGCATAATAATTACAAAATCTCAGAGACCAGAAACCCTCATAAATCCTATGGTTATTTAAGAACACCTGAATTCGCTGATATTCTAAATTCATTTTTAACATCTCGAAAATTCGATTTATTTAGATCGGATAAAAAATCTCTTCTGGTCCAAATAAAATCTTCGAATCTTTTCTAACTTGATTTCAATTCTAAAAAAAATCTATAAGTATTAAAAATTTTCCGTTATTTGTAACGCCCTAAGTCATCAATGACGCCAGGTCTAAAAAGTGACGGCACGATATTACCAAATTAATTCCTTATTAAATATTATTCTCCATAAAGTTAGTGGTATTATAGTTGCAATTCTTATACAACTAAATTTGAGTCGTGATAAAAAGTTATCTGAGGTTGCAGATGACTTCAATTCAATTAATCTAACATAAAAAATATGGTGGTTGTCTATGGCACTAGCAACAGTGACATTCTTTGGGGAAAACATAAGCTCTTATGGAGTCCCCAAAACTTTACACACTTATTTAATAAGTGTATCAGTAAATCAGGCACTGAGTAACAGAGATAAGATTGTAAAGATTGTTCCGTTATCCGAAGGTGCGCCAAAACCCGTAAGGGATTTACCATTTATTATTAAAAACTCCGACTGGAAGAAAGCAATATTCGAAGCATTTCGTATTGTTGGAAGAAATGGATGTTCTAAAGGAATTGACGAAATCATAAAAGCATAGTTGAAATGGAAAAGCAAGGCAATCTTGTTGCAGCAAGTGCTTGATAAATTGAAGATATTTTTGTGATGCTGTAAATTTGCATTAGGATTTACTGAACTTTTTGTCCTTTTATTCGGATGGTTTGTGTTCTGCTTGAACGAGGGTATCTACTCTTCAAACCACCTTTTATAACAACACCTGTTCCTAATACATAATTGTTGAACCTTATAACATATTGTCCAGGTGAAAGCTGATCAGTTGGAATTAGCGCTCCCATCAGATATAATCTGAGTTCATCGAGAGATTTTAAGTCATAAATATTTTTTGAAATAAAATCCTGAAGAATCTGTGCAGCAAAGGAATGAAGAACAATATTTCCGTTTTTATCGATCATTCCGAATTTCGTGCCTACTCTGTGAAATAGTCCTAGATTATCATCACTCCATTCAGATGATGTAAAGTATATATCGTTTCTCTTCAACAAAAATTTATAATTTGAGAAATACATCCGTTTCAATTCCAAATTCTTGGGCTAGCATTTTAAGTTTACTATTAAATGATAATGTCGCTTGGTTTGTGCATGCGTCATTAAAAAATGTTTTTTCCATTTTAACTGTTCAAGTGCTTTAGTCTCTCCTGTTTTTTTCAGTTTGATTAAGAAGAAACCATCCGAGTCAGTCTCCCAGGGAAAAATTCTGATTGCTTTTGATAGTCTCTTATCAAGTTTCTCATTTTTGTATTCAGTTAATCCTTTGTGATGCTTTATTGGAATATTTACTACCTCAATATCAACCGGATATTTTTCAAGAATTCTATTGATGATCAATTCATTTTCTTCAGGCGTAAGTGTGCAGGTTGAATAAACCATTTCACCACCGACCTTCAACATTTTAATAGCAGAAACTAAAAGTTTTGTCTGAATTTCACTGAGATTATTAACTCGTTCAATCGACCACCATTTGCTCACCTCTGTCTTTTTCTGAATAATACCCAAACCGCTGCACGGAGCATCAACAAGTATTTTATCAAAGTAAGAATCATAGTATTTACTTAAAATTTCTCCTCGCTGGTTAACGATTCCACAATTCAGAAAATTCATTTTATCAAGATTAAATGCAAGAGCTTTTATCCTCTTCATTTCTAATTCATTTACAACAAGAACTCCCTTGTTATTCATCATCTCTGCTAATTGAGTAGTTTTTGAACCCGGAGCAGAACATAAGATCAAGCACAATATCCTTTTCAGATGGATTAAGAACAAATGGTGGCAACATAGAAGTCAATGCTTGCATGTAATAAAAACCAAAAGCAATTTCCAAAGTGCTTCCAGCATAATCAAAACCATCTTTTATCTTTAACGCATTTGACGGATAGGGAACAAGTTCAGTTTTTATTCCGTAAGTTTCGAGAAGATGAGCTGAGAGTGCGTCCCGGTTTATTTTTCTTTCATTAACACGGATATATTTTGCCGGCTCTTCCAGAACAAAATCCCCATAATTTTTTGCGGCATCTTCACCAAAAGTTTCAACAAGGTAAGAATATATTTTATTCTGATACCCTTGAATAGCTGCTCATAGTCTGATTAGGTTTAACTTTTTGAAAATTTCATTTGAGACCGAGGTGAAGTTTTTTCCGTTGTTAATTTTTTTCAGATAATCTTTTTTTATTTCGTGCAAAAGCTGATCAAGGTAATTCTCATAATCTTCAACGGTTTTTTCAACTGAATCAGAATCTACAGGTATTTTAATTTTATTTTTTCTATCCCTGCTGGCATAGACGATATATTTAGCTTCTGACTCGTTTGTAAATGTCATAACAAAATCACCAGTTGCAGAAGAAACCTCGTATGAGCCGAAAAATTCTTTGCCCAAAACCAACACTTTATTCGGAACGTCGATTTCAGAAAAGTTTTTTGAATTGATAAAATCTATTGGAAAATTTTTAATTCCTGATAAGGAGAGTTCTTTACTTTTGCTGAAGATGAAATCTTTTTCACTCACTTTTAATTATGCTTACCGATATAATCTTTTATTATCTTCTTCATTTCTTCCTCATCGCTGTATTTTTCGATTGTAAGAAGAGGGGAATCACAACCCGACGATCATAGCCGAAATATTTTGAACTTCAGAATTGTGAATTGCAAGCACTGGTAATTTTCTCTGAAAAATTGCATAAGCAATTTCGAATCCAACACCTAAACTTGGACCTGAAACTTCAGCAATCATAATCTTACTGCCGTCGATCCATTTCAAATCTCTTTTGTAAATCTGTTTATTGGTTAATGGAATAGTGCTACTGAATTTATCACTGAATTCTGTTAGTATGGTGTTACCCAGGCTTTCAACAAAATCAATCATATTTTTGTAAGATTCCTGGTGAGTTGCATCACCCCTGATAGGTCCGGCACAATAAATAATCATAGTTAACTTTTCAATATTTGTTCGTAATATTCCTCATAAAGTGGAACCACTTTAGATGTATCAAATTTGTTTACTGCTCTTTGTCTTGAGTTCTCTGAAAAGAGATTATATTTTTTTTCGTTTGACAAAAGCTCAAGAGTATATTTGGCCATCCGGTCAATATCGCCGATCTCTGCAATAAAACCTGTTTCATTATGTCTTGACTAATTCAGGCAATCCGCCAACACTCGAACTTATAACGGGTAAGCCGCAAGCCATTGCCTCCAATGCAGCAAGTCCGAAACTTTCGGATTGTGATGGTATCAAGAAAAATATCTGATGAAGACAAAATTTCAACAAGTCCATCCTGCTTGCCGAGGAATTTTACTTTGTCACATAAATCAAGCTGTCTGCGATAATCTTTCACATTCTGATCTGTCTGGTCCATCTCCGATAAGAATTAATTTTGATGGAATTTCTTTCTGAACTTTTTCAAATATTTTTATCGTGTCAGGCACTCTTTTAACAGGTCTGAAGTTAGACGTGTGAACAAGTATTTTTTCTCCGTTAGGCGCAAGTGTTTTTCTGAAATCGCCGTTATTTACGGGCTTAAATAATTCTGTATCAACAAAATTTGGAATGACTTTGATATCTGCTTCGCATAAATAATTCGTTATTGTTTTTTCTTTCAGAAAACGCGAAACAGCGGTTACTCCATCACTTTTTTCAATACTGAATTTAACAAGAGGAAGAAATGAAGGCTCTAGACCAACCAAAGTAATGTCTGTGCCGTGCAGAGTAGTAAAAATTTTCAAATCCCGGTTTTTACTCAACATTTGTTTAGCGAGGTAGGCGCTTGTAGCATGTGGAATAGCATAATGAACATGAAGTAAGTCGAGTTTTTCAAATTCGGCAACTTCAACCATTTTACTTGCAAGTGAAAGTGAGTAAAGCGGAAATTCAAACAACGGGTAATTACTCATCTCAACTTCGTGGAAGACAATATTTTCAATGTAATGTGAAAGTCTGAAGGGAAGTGCATAACTAATAAAATGAACTTCGTGACCGCGAAGCGCTAATTCTTTACCTAATTCTGTAGCTATAACACCGCTTCCACCGTAAGTTGGATAGCACGTAATTCCAATTTTCATTTGATTTTTCCAATGGTATAGGGGTATGTTCTCATAAACGTAAACAAATATAATCTAAAATCAGTGAAGTATGAAGCCCGAATTATTTCAATTGAATATGCTAACATTCTATATTTACAAAAAAAATAAAAATGAATATTCTTGTAATTGGTCACTCAGTAGTCGATAAAATAATTGATAAAGATATTACATCAATTAAACCCGGAGGGATTTTCTATACTGTTGTTTCCTTTCTAAGCCAAATTGAAAGTGAGGACAAATTATATCTCTGTTCAAGTATTGATAATGAAACTGAGAAGTTATTTAAAATTGCTTATGATAAAGTAGAGAAAGAATATATTGAACGAAATGAATCTATTCCATTGGTTGAACTCAGGATCGATTCTTTTGGCGAACGTAGAGAAACATATTCGCATGTATACAAATAATTTAAATATACCTACCGATAAATTGGACAGGTTCGATGGAATTCTGATAAATATGATAACAGGGTATGATATTTCACTGACACAACTTCAACAGTTGAGAAGAAACTATAATGGACTAATTTATTTTGACGTTCACACACTAAGCCGGGGTGTTGATAAAAATCTAAGCAGAATTTTCAGACGAATCGAAGATTTTAACAAGTGGGCTGAGTGTATCGATATTCTTCAGGCAAATGAATCGGAGTTATTAACTCTCTCCGATAAGAAAGATGAATTTGAAATAATTGACGAATTATTTTCCTTTGGTATCAAACAGATTATAATTACAAGAGCAGAAAATGGAGCGACAGTATTTTTCAGTGAGAATGATACTATTAAAAATTATCATAAGAATGCTTTAAATGTAATTGTATTTAACAAAGTTGGGTGTGGTGATGTGTTTGGAGCAGTATATTTCTATAATTACATTAAAAATAAAAACGTAACTTTAGCACTTGAACAGGCAAATTTATTTGCAGGAATTTCTACAACATATTCTGAAGCAAAAGAGTATTTAAATCTTAAAAGAGATGCAAACAAACAGATTGGTAAGAAATAGAATATTAATCACAGGATCAAACGGAATGCTTGGGCAACGGGCAGTACAATTCTATTCTTCAAAAGAGAATGTTGAACTGCTTGCAACTTCAGTTGAGGAGAAATCTGTTGTTGATTCGGTAGAGTATGTCTCAAGTGATATTAAGAACAGAGATGAAATTAAAAAAGTTATTCACGATTACTATCCTGATTTTATAATTCATACAGCAGCTTTTACCAATGTTGATCTGAGCGAGAAGCTTCGTGAAGACGCATGGAAAATAAATGTAAAAGGTGTCGAATATATTGCTGAAGCAGCCAGAGCAGTTGATGCACATATAATTCATATTTCTACTGATTATATTTTTGATGGAAAAGATGGTCCTTATAGTGAAAATGCAAAACCTAATCCGGTTGGCTATTATGGTCGAACAAAGCTTGCAAGTGAAAATGCACTCCGGATAAGCGGCACTTTTTTCACTATTCTCAGAACAAATGTGTTGTATGGAATTGCACCAAACAGCAGACCCGACTTTGTTCGATGGGTAATAAATTCGCTTAGTAAAAAAGAAAATATCAGGATTGTAAAAGATCAAATTAATAATCCGGCTTTTATAGATGATCTGGTTCAGGGAATTAATAAAATTATTGAATTCAGAAAGACCGGCACTTACAACATTGGAGGAAAAGAATTTTTATCACGGTATGACTTTACATTGAGAATTGCTGATTTTTTTAATCTCGATAAAAAACTGATTGCTCCAATTACTACCGAAGAACTTAAACAGCCAGCCCGAAGACCACTGAAATCAGGCTTAATAATTCTTGAAAGCAGAAACCGAATTAGGTTATAAGCCACACACAATTATTGAATCACTTGCTGCAATGAAGAAAGAACTTGAATTGTGAACTTCCTTGAAAAATATGACTACTTTATTTTTGATCTTGATGGCACAATCTATCGTGGTGAACATCTCATACCAAATGCTGATAAGGTAGTGAATCATCTAAAATCAATTAACAAGAAGATAGTTTTTGTTTCGAACAAAACAACAGGCACCGCAAAAGATTATTATCACCTTCTTGAAAAACTGGGGATTAAATGTTGAGGAAAATGAAATCATAAATTCAACAATTGTAGCTTCGAGTTACCTTAACCAGAATTTTAATGGTGAAAGTATTTTTTGCCATTGGTGAGGATTCGTTTATAAATGAAATTGAAAAGTCCAGTTTAAAGTATTCAGTAATTCCAGAAGAGATAAACATTATTCTTGTTACACTTGATCGAACATTAAATTACAAGAAACTTGAAATTGCAGCACGAGCACTTGAAAATGGTGCACGTTTTTTTGCAGCAAACATCGATGATACCTGTCCTGTTGATGATGGTGAAGTCATCGATGCAGGCTCAACAATTTCTGCACTTCAGAAAAGAACTCACAGGAAACTTGAACTCCATTTTGGCAAACCATCTGAGTTTATGTTCAACGAAATAAAAAATCGTCTTCAATTCATCCCTTCAAAAACACTTTTGATTGGCGACAGACTCGAGACCGATATACGAATGGGAAATGAGTTTGGGATAGATACAGTATTAGTCAATACAGGAGTAAAATATTTTCCAAATGGCACTGAAAATATACTTCCAACCTACCAGCTAAATTCGGTTTTTGATTTAATAAATCATAAAAGCTAATTTTCATCTTAAAATACACCCACAACCTTTTTAATTCTAACCTGAGTCTAATTGATTAGTTATGGAAAGGACTAAATGCAGTTAACTGATACAGACTTGATAATCCAGGCTCAAAAAGACGATCAGAGCGCCTTTGAGGAACTTGTGTATCGTTACGACCGAATTGTTCTTTCGATCGCGCTGAGATATGCTGCAAATGAAGATGATGCGAAAGATTTATACCAGGAAGTATTTATTCGTGTTTACCGTGGTTTGAAAAATTTTCGTTTTCAAAGTGAATTTTCAACCTGGCTTTTCAGGATTACAACTAATGTTTGTCTAACATATAAAAGTAGAAGTAAAGAGCACTTGAGAGTTTCAATTAATAATAATTATGGCGATGATGAAAATGAATTTGCAGCACAGGAAGAATTGACTTACAAAGGATCTTCTCCGGAGGAAATTTCTTCAGGTTCAGACCTCGGAGAAATTGTTAATGCTGCTGTAGAATCACTTTCACCAAAACAAAGAATGACTTTTGTTTTAAAACATTACGAAGGCTATAAAATCAGAGAAATTGCAGAGATGCTGAATTGTAAAGAGGGAACAGTTAAAAAATATCTTTTTGATGCAATAAGAAATTTAAGAAAAAAATTAAGTCCGGTTTATGCATAGAACAATGAATTCCTTTTACGGAGTAAATAATGAAACACAATGAATATAAACAACTACTTCAACTTTCCTTATTCGGTGAATTGAAATCTGAAGAGCAATTAAAGTTGAAGGAACACTTGCTAACCTGTGAAGAGTGCAGAACAGAACTTGAAGATCAGAAAAATCTTCTGGAATTAGTCTCAGGAAAGAAGAAAGCAGAAGTCGACGAAAAAGTTTTAACTGCAGCACGTTATCAATTAAGAGGTGCACTAAGATCAGAGATAGCGAATAAAAATATTTTTGGATCTACTATTGATAGCATAGCTCAGTTTTTTACCACTCCTCTGAAATTTGCAGTTGTAAGTGCAACGATGTTACTATTTGGAATTCTGATTGGCAGCCTGCTATTCAGTAAATCATCCGGTGAAGAGTTAACAACACAAAACGGAAACGAAAATCGTTTTGCCTCTTTGAATGAAGAAATAAGTATTTCAAATCTGCGTTTCATCGATTCGGATGCTTCCGATGGTGAAGTTGAATTTACTTTTCAGGCATCAAGACCTGTCCGACTCAGAGGCAAAGTAAACGATCCACAGATTCAAAGTGTACTTACTTATGCAATGCTCAATGAACAGAATCCGGGCTCAAGATTAAATTCAATTAATGCAATGGATACAGAATTACCTACGCAATATGATCAGGATGTTAAGGAAGCGTTAGTAACTGTTGTGATGTCAGATAAAAATCCAGGCGTACGAAGAGAAGCTTTAAAACTTATGAGCAAATTTCCTTACGATGAAAACATTAAAGCAGGCACTATTATACGTTATTACTAATGACACTGTTTCAGGTTTAAGGATTGAAGCCTTGAACTCAATCATCGCAGCAGGAAGCAGGGGTTATAAACTTAATAACGAGGAGCTAAATCTATTTCGACAGCAAATGCAGGATGATGAGAATTCTTATATAAAATTACGTTCCAAATCAATATTACAGGAGTACAACTAAAATGAAATCACATACATTCACATACGCAACTCTTCTTATTTTACTTTGTTTTGGATTTACACTTACAAGTCTAAGTCAAACAAAAAAAGAAGCTAAGTTTAAAGTTTCAAGCGGAGATTTGCTTGATGTTTCAATCAGACAAGGAAATATTAATTTAACCACTGGCTCTGGTAATGAAGTGACTGTTGTTGCTAAAAACTTACTTGAGAGCGAGCGAAGTCTTTTAACGATGGAACAAAAATCCGGAAAGATTGAAGTAAAGTTTAAAGGAGAGGATTCAGATAACTTTGAACTTGAATTAACAATTCCTGCTTCAATGAATCTTGTTCTTTCTACGGGTGGTGGAAATATGTCAGTGAAGGGTGATTTGAAAGGCACAGTTGATGCAAGCACCGGTGGCGGGAATATCACTGCAGGAAATATTTTTGGTAAAACAGATTTTTCCACTGCCGGCGGAAATATCTCAGTTGGAGATATAAGTGGCGATGCTGATATGGCTTCAGCAGGTGGTGATATGAAAGCAGGTTCAATAAATGGTAATGCAGAAATAAGTACTGCTGGCGGAAATATTTCGGTAACATCAGTCAATAAATTGGCAGAGTTATCAACTGCTGGTGGAAATATTACAATTGACAAAGTCGGTGGTAAAATTGATGCCTCAACAGCTGGCGGTAATGTTACCGTGGGAGAAGTTTATGGAAGTGCGGAAATATCTACAGCCGGTGGAAATATAAATCTTGAGAGTGCCGGTGGAGAGGTTGAAGCATCAACTGCCGCCGGAAATATTAGTTTGAAAAATATTAAAGGTGCGGTCGATGCTAGCACCGCAGCGGGGAACATTTACGCTGAACTTTATGCTGAAAGTAATATGCAGAGTGAATTGAGTAGCTCTATTGGTAACGTTACTTTAAAAATTCCCGGAAGTGCAAAAGTTACAATCATTGCAACTCTCTCAATTGGTGCCTGGGGCGGTAGTGATGATGCTCTTGAGCATATCAAGTCTGATTTTGCTCAAACCACAGTAGATATAAGAGGAGACAAAAGACAGGTTGAAGTTATTTATAAATTAAACGGAGGCGGACCAACGATTGAATTAAATGCTGCAATGGGCGAGATTGAAATAAGAAAACTCAAATAAGGTAGACTTTATCACTTAAGCTGAACCGCTTATAAAAATAGTCAAGATAATTGCTTATGATAATTCTGAAATTTGATTGATCAAGATTATTAAAGGACCGCCGAACCAGCGGTTCTTCTTATTACTTATGCAAGAGAACTGAGAATATGAAAAAGATTTTACGTCTTTTCAATTCAAATCCTACTTTATTACAAACCTGATATTCGGCAATTCCGATACACTTTATCCGTTAGAAATAATGATGTTGTTATACATGCAATAAAAATAATTCAACCTATTACAATTGATGGAAAATTGATGAAGCATGTCTGGAATAATCAAAGTGGTTTTGACAATTTTATTCAAAGAGATCCGATATGAAGGTGCAGCTGCCACGCGAAAGAACAATTATTAAATTAGCTTACGATGAAAACTTCCTTTACCTGGCAGCAATAATGTACGATTCAGCTCCGGATTCTATTATGGCACGATTAACCAGGAGAGATGAATCGGATTGATTCAGATAATATATTGCTTTGCCTTGATCCCTACAACGATAAACGAAGCGGTTACTATTTTGGTTTGAATGCAGCAGGCACACAACTGGATGGTGTGCTTTATAATGATAGCTGGGATGATGATTCATGGGATGGTGTTTGGGAAGGAAAAGTTTATCGAAATGGTGAAGGTTGGACAGCAGAAATGAAAATTCCTTTTTCTCAAATGAGATTTAATCAATCAGACAATATGGTATGGGGAATAAATTTCAAAAGAGTAATTGCCCGAAAAAATGAAGAAGACTTATCTGGTTTTTGTGCCTAAAAAGGAAAGTGGTTTTGTTTCACATTTTGCTAATCTAACAGGTTTTGAAAATGTTCAGGGCAGCGGTCAGTTAGAAATTTTACCATACGTTACAGCCAGAGCTGAGTATATTCAGTTTGAAGATGGCGATCCGTTTAATAATGGTTCAAATTATATTCCGGGAGCTGGTGCTGATCTTAAAATGGGTATTGGTTCAAATTTAAATCTTAATGCAACTATCAATCCCGATTTCGGTCAGGTGGAAATTGATCCTGCTGTAATTAATCTCAGTGATGTGGAAACTTTCTATGATGAAAAAAGACCGTTCTTTATTGAAGGTTCAAGCATTTTTAATTTTGGCTACGGTGGTGCACGGAGTTATTGGGGATTTAACTGGGGCAGTCCGGATTTCTTTTACAGCAGAAGAATAGGAAGACAACCCCAGGGCAGTGTTCCATATGATCTTGAATATGCAGATTATCCAACAGGAACTCATATTCTTGCAGCTGGAAAATTAACTGGCAAGCTTGGCGATAGCTGGAATATTGGTACAATTCAGAATATCACAAAACGTGAGTATGTCCGGTATTCTAATAACGGAATTCAATCTGAAACTGAAATTGAACCGCTTTCCTATTATGGAATTTTCAGAGCGCAAAATGAATTTGCGTGAGGGACAACAAGGCTTAGGCTTCATCTCAACACTTGACTGTAAGAGATTTCCAGAATGAATGGCTTGCAAGATGAAATAAATAAAAGTGCCTTTACATTTGGTCTTGATGGATGGACATTTCTAGATGAATCAAAAACCTGGGTAATTGCTGGCTGGACTGGTGGCAGCTATGTTACCGGAACTGAACAGCGAATGATAAACCTTCAGCAAAGTTCAAGACATTATTTTCAAAGACCCGATGCAAACCAGGTTAGCGTTGACAGTACAGCAACATCGTTAACAGGTTATGCAGGAAGAATTCATTTAAATAAACAAAAAGGAAACTTTTTTGTTAACTCAGCGTTTGGATTTATCACTCCTTCTTTTGATGTAAATGATGCTGGATTCTTTTACAGAGCTGATATATTAAATTGGCATGCTGGTGCAGGATATTACTGGAGTGATCCGACTAGATGTTTACAGATATCTTGAAACAGGTGCAGCAGTTTTTCAGAATTATGATTTTGGTGGACATAAAACCTGGGAAGGAATTTATAATTTTGGTATCTGGCAATTTCCAAATTACTATTCAGCGAACTGGAATCTTGGTTATCTACACAGAAACTTTTAATAATAACAGAACAAGAGGAGGACCATTAACATTAAATCCTGCCGGATATGAGACTACGCTTTAGCTTATCTTCAGACAGCCGAAAAGATTGGGTTATTAGCGTAGGTGCTGGAACTTACAGATTTAATCCATCATACGATTGGTTTGCTGAAGTAAGTCTGGAACTTCGTTTACTGCCGAATATTTCTTTTATTCTTAGTCCACTAGTTTTCAAGAACATTTGAATATGCTCAATATGTAGATACTTACAGCGATCCAACTGCAACAAACACTTACGGCAGCAGATATGTCTTTGCAGAGCTCAATCAGAAAACTTTTTCTGCAAGTGTAAGACTTAATTGGACATTTACTCCACATTTAAGCTTGCAACTATATGTTCAGCCATTAATTTCTGCAGGTGATTATACAAACTATAAAGAGCTTATCAGAACCGGGTACATATGATTTTATAATTTATGGTGAAGATGGTTCAACTTTCGATCCCGAAACTGACACTGCTGATCCGGATGGTGATGGTCCTGCACAGCCAATAGAAATAGGTAATCCTGATTTTAATGTAAGATCACTCAGAGGAAATGCAGTTTTACGATGGGAATATTTGCCTGGAAGCGTAATTTATTTTGTCTGGACTCAAACCAGATCAGAAGCTGAAGAAATTGGAGAATTCAGATTTGAAGAATCAATGACAAAAATGGTAGCTGCAGAGCCTGATAATATTTTTATGATTAAAGTAACCTACTGGTTGAACTTTTAACTCACTCAAAACTCCATTTATAAAAACTCATAAGTTACTTACCTTTGCAATGAAGAATTTTAATTCTTAATTGTTCATTCTTAATTAAAGTATGCCCACGTAGCTCAGCTGGATAGAGCAACGGTTTCCTAAACCGTAGGTCACGTGTTCGAATCACGTCGTGGGTACAATTTTCGTTGAATAATAGAAATTTGATTTAGCGATAATTTTTCTTCCCGTAATAACTCTCATTTATCTTGATTGTAAATAGTTACTGCCACTTTTGTCGTATGCTGTAATAATTACTATCAGCATTTGAATCTTAAAACAATTATTTATAAAATAAGTCTAAACGAAGTTTCATTATGAAATGGGCCGGTGGCACTAATACTTGTCTTTTTACGAATCAAAATGCAATCAAAAGGAGTAAAAAAATGGGAATTACAGAATTAATTGTCATCGTTTTTTTGGCGGTATTAGGATTTTTGGCTTACAATAATTCGAAAAAAGTAGCAAGAGAATTAAGAAGACTGGGCGCGGATAAATAGTAACAACAAACAAGTATGGGGAAAAGAGAGTGTGAACCTTTTAGGTTTGTTCTCTCTTTTTTTTGTTGAATATTTTAATTTTGTTCCCCACACCTGCTATTACCGTATCTGCAATTTCATAAAACAAACCCGTTTCCACCACACCTGCAAAACTTTTTAGTTTAGCATCAAGACCCGCTGGATTCGAAATATTTTCCATCTTCAGATCAATTATATAATTATTATCATCTGTTATTAACCGGGTATTCCCGTTCATTCTAATGGTAGGTTTGAATCCATTACTTTCTAATTTTATGCACAAATGAGTGCAGCCAAATTTAACCGCCTCAACAGGAAGAGGAAATTTTCCTAATGTTTTTACAAGCTTGGATGAATCAACAATCCAGATATTTTTATTTGAGATTGGATGCAATTATTTTTTCGTGATAGCAAAGCTCCACCGCCGCCTTTAATTCCATTTAAATTTTCATCAACTTCATCAGCGCCGTCAATGGTCAGATCTATGTCATCAACTTCGCTAAGTTTGGATAATTTAATGCCAAGCGAACCTGCAAGATTTGTTGTAGCTTGAGACGTTGATACGGCTGTAATATTCAAGCCGCCTTTAATTCTCTCTGAAAGTTTTTGAAGCATAAACCCAACTGTTGAGCCACTGCCCAGCCCGACTATCATTCCGTCTTCTATAAAGTTTACTGCATATTCGGCTGCTATTTTCTTTTCTTTCATTTTTGATCCTAAATTGTTAAAACATTCAAATGAAAAATCATTTATTTATTTTTACTAAGCAAATTTTTAAGGAGAATAATTATGCACCACTTTGACCCATCCACTGAAATTCAGGATTATCTTGTATTTGGAGAATACGGGGATGTAAATCCATCAATAACTGATTCATCAACCTACACTTTTTTAAGTCCCGAAAAAATGAAAGAGCTTTTTGACCACGAAGTCGAAGGCTGTTTTCTTTATTCACGTCATTGGAATCCAACAAATAAATATTTAGCAGATGCACTGGCCAGATTGGAAGACAGTGAAGCAGCCCTTGTAACTGGTTCCGGAATGGCTGCAATTGTTTGTTCGGTTTTACAGGTTTGTAATTCCGGCGATGAAATTATTTCCAGTCGTACTATTTACGGCGGAACTTATGCTTTCTTCAAGAATCTTCTACCTAGATTCGGTATAAATGTAAAATTTGTTAATACTCAAGACCTGGATGCAGTAAAGAAATCACTTACAAAGAAGACAAAAATTATTTACTGCGAATCAGTTAGTAATCCTTTACTTGAAATTGCTGATATACCAAAGCTCAGTGAAATTGCAAATGCACATAATATAAAGCTTATGGTTGATAATACTTTCAGCCCGATAATAATAAGTCCAATTCATTTAGGTGCACACATAGTTATTCATAGTCTTACAAAATTTATAAACGGAACAAGCGATTGTGTTGCCGGTTGTGTTTGCAGCAGCAGAGAGTTTATTAATCAGATGATGGATATTAATTCGGGAACAGCAATGCTTCTTGGACCTGTACTTGACAGCCACAGAGCAGCAAGTATTCTTAAAAATCTTCACTCACTTCACCTCAGAATAACAAAACATAGTGCAAATGCTATTTACCTTGCTGAGAATATTGAAAAACTTGGACTCAAAGTTTATTACCCGGGTTTGGCTTCTCATACTGGCAATAAGCTGATAAAGAAATTAATGAATGAAGGTTTCGGCTATGGTGGTATGCTGGCAATTGATGCTGGTGATGAGAAAACTGCTGATGCATTTATGAATAAAATGCAGGATGAAAAAGTTGGTTATCTCGCCGTTAGTCTTGGTTACTTTAAAACTTTGTTCAGTTCACCCGGGCACAGTACATCTTCAGAAATTCCTAAAGATGAACAGATGAAAATGGGATTGAGTGAAGGACTTGTTAGAATTTCTATAGGTTTGGATAACAATATCCACAAAACATTTGAACGTATTAAAAAATGTTTAGTTGAAGTTGGATTGCTAAAAGCTAAGTGACTTTTAGTATTCTTAGTGTCTTAGTGGCAAAAAAATATTCTCAATTCTTGTTCAAGGTTTAACCACTGAGACACTTAGGGCGCATAGCTCCACTAAGAAATGTTTCGTTTACTAATTTGTAAAAATCTTATATCGTATGTAAAGAAATGTTATTATGATAAGGCAAGATCCAAATAAAACATCAGATGCATAATGTGAAGAAATTGATAAAGTTCTCGGACTGGAAATAGGTACTGATGATTATGCTACAAAACCCTTCAGCCTGGGAGAACTGCTTGCAAGAGTAAAAGCTGTGCTTAGACGAGGTGAAACGCCCAAAAACATAAATACTTCTGAAGCTGTTATTGGAAAACTTACTGTTCATTTTACAGGTTACCAGGCTTATGATGATGGAATACCTGTGCAGATGTCACACAAAGAATTTGAAATACTTCATTATCTTTGGAAGAAAAGAAACCAGACCGTAAGAAGGGACGAACTTCTTAACAACATTTGGGGTTGTGATGAAAATCCAGAAACACGCACAGTGGATAATTTCATTATGAAGCTAAGAAACAGGATTGAAAAAGACCCCAACCACCCGCAAATAATTTTAACTGTTCACGGTATTGGGTATAAGCTTGTGAGTTGAATTAATTGACGATTGCCAATTGATATACTCAATAATCAATTCAGATGATGTTAAATTAATTAACTATGGTTTGTATTCCCATATATCTCCCTCTCGCATCGTTAATAATGGACTCACAAAGTTTGGTTGTTGATTAGGATTACCATTATAATCAGTATCGTATATTTTAAATTTTCCTGTTTCTATCTGCGAAGCTAACTCCATTCTAATTATGTTAGGACCAAAAGCTTTCTCACCAATCCCATATGTATGAAAATTATTTATAAAACGGACTTCTTTCTGAAGCCAAGCTGCTTTAATGTCGTGGTCATTCCATTCATCATTTGTGCATCGACCATAAATTACACCGTACAAGATATTATTTGCTGTCACTAATCCAACGGTAGTAATTCTATCTCCTTGATCTTCTTTACTAAAAATTACTTGTGGAGGATTTAAAAAACCAGTAGTCAATTGCGTGCTATAACTGATGTAAACATTTTCGCCATTTACAAAAGTATTGCTCCCAGCCAATACATAATAGTTTTGAATTAATTTAATGTCGGTCATTTTGGGGCCAGTTAAAAAGTCAGTTATCAGTACTCTGCCAATATTAGTGAAATCTTTTCCATCATTACCATTACTAGTAGCACAATAGGTACCGTAATTGTTAATATTATTATTATCTCCCCAATATAAATAATATTTATTATCACTTTGATCATAATAAATTGCATTTAATCCATTTACATCAGCGTTTTCCCAACGACGATAGTTTGACATTGTAATTCTATCATCCACATCAGGATTAAATGGATTCCAAGTACCTTCCATCCATACTAGTGGCATAAGCTGGTTTATTACGTAATGGATCAATTTCATTAACTAATAATGTTGTATAATACATCCGCCAACTATTATCGGGTAACTTTATAACGGATGCATTATTTACATGTTTGAAAACCCCATGGTTTATCTTAAGATCGTGCTCTGATAAAGATAAAAAGTCATCATTAGTTGTTACTTTAGATATTCTATCGAACCCATCATTTGTTCCGTCCCAACCTCCAAAATAAATATTCCAAGTACCGTTGTCATAAATAATACTTGGCGCATAAATATTAGGATTATCACAGGGTAGCGCTTCAATTAGTGGATTTCTAATATCATAGTGCCAGTTTGAAAGTTTATTAATATCAAAAAGTCCTGCACCGACATTTCTAATCTCATTCCAAGAGCCTAATAATGGATCATTGCCAATAAATTTAAATTTAGAATAAGCTGTATCAAAACCAGGCTGTATCTCATGTAATTGAAAGACATAATTATCAACATCATCCTTCCCAAGGATATGTGCATCTATTTTAATCTTATAAATTGTTTTAGGAGAACCATTAATATTATTAGTATTTAATACAGGTAAGTAGAGCCAACTGTTATTAGAAGGCGGTGGGAAATTTTCATACGGATACGAGTCTGTCCAATTTGTTCCATCGAATGTTGAAATAGTGAAATTAGTTGGCCAGCTTATAGCTATATTGTTGTCGTATCTTGGTAATATTTTTATGTAGTTTACAAACATTCCACCATTATTATGATAAATAATCCATTCGGGCTGACTGGTTCCATGCGTGTTACTACTCCAAGCCGTTACAGGATTGCCATCAATGGCATGCCTTGTTAACCATGCAGGATTCGGATGAGTTGACAAAGCAGTAAATTGAATCTGAGGTTTATTAAGGGGACTCTGTTTTTCATCAGGTGAAACCGTAGTTTCGGGAGGTTCTGAACATCCCATTAAAATGACTAAGAATACAAAGATAGTCAGATTGCTTTTGCTACTAATATGAAAATTAAACATTGAAACCTCCTCTAATTAATTATTTACGCTCAGGTAAAGGATGATTTTTAATATCGTTAATCCCTTCAAGCAGTTTTATTGTTGCATCTCCATCTAACCTTTCACCAGTATATCTAACTTCAAATAATCCTTGTAAGTTTGATGGCAGTTTCACTCCTTCTTTTACTAAAAGAATAAATCTTCTTCCATATAATGCTATAGCTGCGCCAATTTCCATTAATACGTTAGGGTTTAATACAATATGCTCTTTAGCTTCACTATCGATTAGTTTTAGTTCTGCATCTACATGTATAATAGCTGCACCACACGACCGCATATCATTCATAACTTTATCTGGGACCGGTTGCGAGACAGAAACTTTTTCAATTGAAACGACAGAATCTAATTCGCCGAACTTTAGAAGTTTTTTGATTGGCTCTAAAAACTCTTGATTCTTCCCGTGTGAAATATATACTCGTTTTTTTTACTTCAGGCGAAATCAATGAAGAGGTCGCTTTAGCATCGTCTTTATCGATAACTAATTCTGGAATAGGTTTTCCTTCTTCTTCTTCAATTGCATCATTAGCCTCAGCTATTTTGGGGATGTTAATATTCTTTAAATCTATATATTTTTTATTCTTTATTTCACGGATAATTCCAACTAATTCAGCACTTTCTAGTATTAAATTAAATACTTCTTCAGTTTTATCTCTGGGAACACCCATTGTAACAAGAACATTTATCGCAATGTCTTTTCTTGGTAGTGCCGCGCCAGAATATTTAGTTAAAAATTCATTTATAACGCGCGGTTTAAGTATAGCTTCTTTTTTTGCAATCGCATCTTCACCTTCTTTTAAAGGTCTAACGATTTTTAATCCAATGTCGGTCAGTTCGATTGTTGCAGTATTATAACCTCCAATAGTCAAACCATATGCAGCTGAAGCACCACATAACATTCTAAATCCACTAGTAGTTGGTTGCACCCCCAAACCAGCTGCCACTTCCAATGGTGTAGCAGGTTTAAAAGCATATTCATCAGCAAGTACCTTAGGTAATTTGATTGCTTCAGCAAGCGAACAACTAGGGACATCTGTTTGTCGAATTGTTTTTTTTCTTTGATTATCGTGATCTTTAACCATAATTGATTTTTCTATAAAGTTTAATAAATATTTTATCAGAAATTATTTTTAGATAAGCTCCATCTTTACGAAATGTGATTCATCGTTTATCCCTTAACGAAAAACCAAGTCAGAGTTGTTTCAAAATGCCTATTGAAACTTAGCCATCATTAAACAAAATGTAAAGCAATATCTAGCTCATTTCATCTCTTGTTTAGGAGATTCTTCGTCACTTTGCATCTCAGAATGACGACGAAACAAGCTTTATTTAACCCAACCATTGGATTCTGTCATGACAACTTTTTACAATTCCTTACATTACCATGACCCCTGTTGCACTTCTAAAATGTAGTTTTCTGTTAGAAATTAAAGAAAACAGAAACAATTAAAAGGAGACGAAAAATGAGAAATTACAAAAGATTTTTTAACCGTTAGTTCTTCTGTCTGCAGCAGTTTTAATTGGAGCGGATATGCACAGAAGAATTCAATAAAAGATGTAACTGACAATGAATATGCATTGAAAGAACCTCGTTGCCGGAATACAATCAGATAACACTGGTGTAAAAAGAAGTGCAATATATTTTCGCCGGTAAATACAGAATAGCTGAAGCAGAAGAAGCTCTTATAGTTCAGCTCAAAGAGGAAAATGATCCGAGTACAAGAATATTGATAGCTCTTGTTCTTTACGAAATAGGAAGTGAAGAAGGATTGCTTGAAGTTCAGGAACTTTCACTCAATGATGAAGATGCAAAAGTAAGAAGGATGGCTGCACAGATCTACAATGAGTATCTTGTTAATGATGCTAGCAGCACCGCATACGTTACTGAGTAGTATTTTACATTTGAAATTTGTATTTATTTGTTATCAGGTACTTTTCTTTTTGAATTTCTAACCTACTCAAGTTTTATAAGTATAGCGATTATTGAAAAGTAAAAATGTTATTATGATGAAGAATGATCCGAACAATACATCAGATGCGTAGTGTGCGCCAATAACAACTCTGCTTGTTGCCAACAAAACTCCCCACACAAAAATTATAGTAAGCACTGAATTTTTTAACCATTGTTTAGCATTTACAAGGAGTATTAATATTGATAAAAGCATAAAACCCATCGCTGCATGACCGGAAGGGAATGAATCAAATCCGGTTATTCCTTGTGGTGAATACCATGGAGTGAATTGTGAAAATGCTGCATCAAGTTCTCTGAAACGGACTCTTCCCCAAATATATTTTACTATCTGAATGCAGATTACATATCCAAACAAAGATATGCCAACAACAACTTTTGCATATTGGATTGCAGATTGTACTCTTCAACTTGCTTTATTAAATGCAGAACAATGAAGATTATTAAACTGACTGAGAATGAAATAATTAAGAATGTAATGAAATTTTTTGATTCAGCTAATCTATCAAGAAATATTTCAAACAGGTAAAAAATCAATCCGCTGCTAACATAAAAAGAAAACTACTCTTTGAAAGTATGACCAAACATCAGATTTTATTTTGATGAAAGAATAATAAATATAAATTCCACTCAGGATGACGAACATTCCAGGAATCATTCCGTAGTTCTCAAGAAATCTTGCCCAAACTGAATTTTGATTTACAATGTTCTTTGAAATGTTCGAGATCATAAATTCCAAAAATAATAGCAAGGATTATCCAGATTGAAAGTAATCCGACTGTAAGTTTATTATTTTTTATCATCTAATTTTCTTTTTTTGATTAGTTTAGTTTCTCGAAACTATCTTTGCTTCAAAAATATCAATTTAAAGACAGAATAAAATATGAACATATCATTAGGCAAATATCAGACAGCAGTTGAAAAATCATTTAATCACATTAGCCGGGAAAGGATTATTGCAAGGATGTGGCAAAAAGATCACACTGTTTGGAGAAATGATCCATACTGAAATATCAAATCGTCTTGGCTGGTTGGATTGTGTTGATGTGACTAAAAAATCTTTTGCTGAAATAAACTCATTTGTTGAAGAGATTACGAAAGAAGGATTTACGGATGCTCTACTAATGGGAATGGGAGGTTCGAGTTTAACACCTGAGGTTTTTCGTTTCACGTTTGGTGTGAATAAAGGTTATCTGGATTTGCATGTTTTAGACAGCACTCACCCTGAAGCGATAATTGATTACGAAAATAAACTTGATCCAAATAAGACATTATACATTGTCTCCACAAAATCAGGCGGCACAGTTGAGACAATGTCCTTTATGAAATACTTTTTTACCAGCGTATCAAAAAAACTTGGAAGGGAAGAATGCTTCAAAGCATTTTATTGCTATTACAGATCCAGGCAGTGGTCTTGGAAGAGACAGCGAAGAAACTAAACTTCAGAAAAATATTTTTAAATGATCCAAACATAGGTGGAAGGTTTTCTGCTCTATCGCTTTTCGGAATTGTTCCCGCTGCTTTAGTTGGAATTGATCTTAATAAATTATTTGACGAAGCTTCAAACTTAATTGTTGAATGTAAAAAGTCTGAAGTATCTGAGAACAGCGGAGCAAAACTTGGCGGGATAATCGGATCATTGGCGCAGGAAGGAGTTGACAAGCTTACTTTAATTATTTCACCTCAATTAAAATATCTCGGCGGTTGGCTCGAACAATTGATTGCTGAAAGTACCGGTAAAGATGGAAAAGGAATTTTGCCTGTTGATCTTGAGCCAACTGTTCCGGCAAGTGAGTATGGAAAAGATAGAGTTTTTGTTTATCTGAAAATTACCGGAGATAATTTCTTCGATAATAAAGTTAGCGAAATTAAAAATGCCGGTTTTCCTTTAATTGAAATTGAAATAAAAAATGTTTATCAGCTTGGCGCTGAATTTTTCAGATGGGAATTTGCTACTGCTGTTGCTAGCTATATAATGGATGTTCAGCCATTCGATCAGCCGAATGTTGAATCAGCAAAAATTGCAGCACGAGCAATGATGAAAGAATATCAGAAAAAAGGAAAACTACCTGAACTTAAACCAGTATTAGACTCAGAAGGGATAAAAGTATTTGGTGATATCAAAATTGATAATTTGAATGAGGCTATCTCTTCATTTCTTTCTAAATGTGAAAAAGGAAAAAGTTACGTTACTATTCAGGCTTTTTTAAAACCTGAGGAAAGAACCTGGCTGCAGCTTCAGCTTTTGAGATTAAAAATTTTACAGAAGTACAAAGTTGCAACAACACTTGGTTATGGCCCAAGATTTCTTCATTCAACTGGTCAGTTGCATAAAGGAGATGGAGGGCACGGATTTTTTATACAATTCATTTCTGATATTCAGGCTGATGTTCCTATTCCCGATAATACAGGCAGTGAACATTCTTCCATTTCATTTGGAACATTGATTCAGGCACAGGTTTTGGGTGACAGGCAGGCATTGATTGATAATAAAAGAAACGTGCTTACGATTGATTTGGGTGCTGATGTTGCCGGTTCTATTACTAAACTTAAAGTCTGAATTAGAGGATTATTATGGAAGATTTTTTAAATAATATTCAAGAATGGTTGAGGGAGTACCCGGTAGTTTATGACAATCTGAAATTTATCGGAGTGTTCGGGCTGGCTTTTGTTTCTTATTTCGTGGTAAAGTATGTAATTAATAAAGTTGTCAGGAAAATAACTTTAAAAACAAAAACGGAATTTGATGATGTAATATTAAATTTGAAACTGATAAAACGAATAGCCCTGATTGCTCCAATCTTCGTGCTTAACAGGTTTTCCTACCTTCTGCCGCAGTTTGAAACTGCCATTGAAATTTTATCAGCAATATTAATTGTCTTGATGATAATGCTTACAATCGGCTCAATTCTTACTTCATATAATGATGTTTATGAACAATTAGGAAAAAGTGCGGATCGTCCAATTAAAGGCTATTTACAGGTAGCAAAAATCTTCACGTACTTCTTCGGTGTTATTTTTATTATTGGAATAGTAACAGGTCAAAATGTTTGGAATTTATTTGCAGGCCTTGCAGCGGCTTCCGCTCTGGTGCTTCTTATCTTTCGCGACACTATACTTTCTTTTGTTGCCAGTGTTCAGATAAATTCTTATGACCTTATTAAAAAAGGTGATTGGATTGAAATGAAAAAATTCGGTGCCGACGGAGATGTTATTGATATCTCCTTAAATGTTATTAAGGTGCAAAACTGGGATAAAACGATTGTTGTCATTCCTACCCATAGAATTCTCGAGGAATCTTTTATCAACTGGCGCGGAATGCAAATGACCGGAAGCAGAAGAATAAAGCGTTCAATATTGATTGATGTAAACAGTGTAAAATTCTGTGATGAAGAAATGCTGGAGAGGTTTAAAAAATATCAGCATATTACTAATTATATAGAAGAAAAGATTGAAGAATTAAAAAAGTTTAATCTTGATCAAGGTATTGATGACTCACAACTTATTAATGGCAGAAGGTTAACAAATCTCGGCACATTCAGAATTTATCTTGAAAACTATTTGAAAAAGAGGCAGGATGTAAATAAAGGATTAACATTTATGGTTCGTCACCTTGATCCCGGACCAACCGGCATCCCGATTGAAGTTTATGTTTTTGCAACTACTACTGAGTGGGTAAAATATGAAGGGATTCAAGCTGATATTTTCGACCATATCTTTGCAGTTGTTCCTTCATTTGATCTTAAAGTTTTCCAGACTCCAAGTGGAACCGATTTCCGATATTTGAAGAATTAAGCAGAACTAAAGCCCCACTTTTAACATAATTAGTTTTCCCTCTAAATAAATAATTAATAATTATTGCCTTGACATTTAAAATATTATATCGTATATTTACGATGAACGATTTAGGAATTTTATATGGCAGTTTCAAAAAAACAAGAATTTACACAAGAAGATATCTGGCTTGCTGATGTGGCAAAAGCTCTTTCCCATCCTGCAAGAATAAGGATACTTAAAATTCTGACTCGAATGGACTCCTGTGTGGTTGGAAGCATAGTTGATCAGCTTCCTCTGGCACAAGCTACAGTATCTCAGCATCTTAAGGAATTAAAGCGTGTTGGGCTTATTCAAGGGGAGATTGATGGCCCAAAAATCTGTTATTGCGTGAATAATAAAAATCTTATTAAAGCTAAATCAGCGATTGATAAACTGTTTACAAAAATTGGTTGTTGTTAAATATAATTTAAAGGAGTAATAAAATGCAAACATCAGAAGAAATTAAACAAAGTCGTAAAAGAAAAATACGGAGAAATTGCTGCTGCTAAAAAATCAGAGGGATGTGGCTGTTGTGGAACAAGTAAAATTGTTGACTACATCATATTCCAGGATGATTACTCAAAGTTTGATGGCTATGTTGCAGATGCTGATCTTGGTTTAGGATGCGGTGTACCAACGGAGTATGCAGGATTAAAAAAAGGCGATACGGTTAGTTGATCTTGGAAGTGGTGCCGGAAATGATGTTTTCGTAGCTCGGTCAATTGTTGGAGAGGAAGGAAAAGTTATAGGGTTGGATTTTACACAGAAGATGATTGATAAAGCCAATGCTAACAAAGTAAAAGTCGGTTTTAAGAATGTTGAATTCAGAATAGGTGAAATTGAAAAAATGCCGATCGAAAATGATACTTGGCAGATGTTGTAATCTAGCTAATTGTGTTCTTAATCTTGTTCCAGATAAAGGAAAAGCCTTTGCAGAGATTTACAGAATTCTAAAACCGGGCGGTCATTTTTGTGTCTCTGATATCGTTCTGAAAGGTGAACTGCCTGCCGGATTGAAAAAGTCGGCTGAAATGTATGCAGGTTGTGTTGCTGGTGCTTTACAGCAGGATGAATATTTTGGTGTAATAAAAGAAACAGGATTTAAAGATATCGAGATTAAAAAAACAAAAGTTATTGAGTTACCTGATGAAGTTCTGAAAGAATTTTTGCATGAATCAGAGATCGAAAAGTTTAAAAGTAATAATGTTGGAATTTCCAGTATAACAGTTGTTGGGTATAAGAACTAAGCTAACTTAGATATAGAGAATCAAAAGAAATTAAAAATTCAATAATATATTAAGATTGAATTAAAGGTACACTTTATTGTATCTCAGGAAAAGTGCACTTTAATTATTATCAAAATCTTTTCTTTGTATTAATTAGTTCACCTTTTTCATCATAAATATTTAGTTCTAACGGCATTTGACCGGGAAGCGTGTGTGTTGCGCATCCAAAGCAGGGATCGTAAGCTCGAAATGCCATTTCAATTTTATTTAATGTGCCGTCAGTTATTTCAACACCTTTCTTAATTAATCCCTGCGCTGCTGCTTTTATTGAAATTGATATTGCTGCATGATTGTTAGTTGTTCCTACAATTAGGTTTGCTTTTTTAACAATGCCGTTTTCATCCGTTATGTAATGATGAGTTAAAGTACCACGTGGCGCTTCAACAATTCCTATTCCTTCAGTCGGAGTTTCTTTAGGTACGACTCGAATATCCTTAGAAGTAATCTCAGGGTCGTTGATTAACTGGTTTGCTCTTTCTGCAGCGTACATCAACTCAATAACTCTTGCCCAATGAGTTGCGAGTGTGTTGTGAACCGGAATCTTTCCGGATTTGTCACCGGTTAATGTTTCATAATATTTTTCATACTCTGCTTGTGCAAGCGGTGTTGCCATTCCATCCGATGCATTTAATCTTGACTGCGGTGTGGCTTTATATACGCCGCTATTTTTTCCATCAACAAGTCCTTTCCAGCCAATTCCCTTGAGAAAAGGATACTTGAGATAGTTCCATTTTTCAACATGTTCGGAAATATACTTTGTGTATTCGTTGGGTGCGTATTTGCAATACTCATTTCCATCTTGATCAACAACTCTTACTTTGCCGTCGTAAAAATTCACTTTGTTGTTTTCATCAACCAATCCCATCGAATAAAATTTATGCGTATAGATGTCTGACAGAATCAGATCAACGTAAGCGGTGTTTTTAAGAACAATATCTTCAAAAACTTGGAATGTAAATTTTCCGAACTCGATGAAGTATTTAAGATCCTCAGCGAAAGAATCACGCTCCTCTTCGTTCAAACCTCTTGTAACTCCACCGGGAATGGAAGTAACCTGGTGTATTTTCTTACCACCAAGTGTTTGAATCATATTCTGTGCGAGTGAACGCAGTTTTATTACTTTTTTTCCTGCTTCAAGTCCAACCGTTTTTATTACGCCAAGAATGTTACGATCTCCTTTTGGTGCTTCCGGTCCAACCACAAAATCAGGTCCGCCCAGCGCATAAAAGTGAACTGTGTGATCTGCAGTATAAAAAATAGAATATAAAAGTTCACGCAATTTTTTTGCAGCTGAAGGAATTTCGACATGATAAACTGCATCACATGCTTTTGCTGCTGCCATATGATGAGCTTCGGGACAAACACCACAGATGCGTGTGGTTATTCTCGGCATATCCTCAACCGGTCTTCCCTGTGCAAACTTTTCAAATCCTCTTAACTCGGGAATGATGAAGTAACAATTCTCAACATCACCGTCATCATTTAGAAAAATATCTATCTTTCCATGGCCTTCGAGTCGAGTAATTGGATCTATTTTAATTCTGTTCATTATTAGTTCCTCTGCATATTATTTTCAAACTTTTTCTTTCTGAAATTGCTGAACTCGTTTAAATGTTGATGCAGCAAGAGAAAATCTGTAAAATGTCCCAAGCGGATCAGCAATTTTATCAATTATTTTTTTCACCTCTTCCGGAATTGATGCATCTACAACAGAGCTCAAAGCTGAAATCATTTTAGCTCCCTGATCATGAACGTTGGGTGGGGCACCATAACAGCCTCTGCAGGAAATTCCTGCCTGAACACACAAAGCTCCGCATCCGCTTCTTGTTGCAGGACCAATACAAAGTATTCCCTGGTCGAGCAGGCATTCATCATCATTAGGTATGATTTCATGAATCCTGAAAAACTCTTTTATTTTCTTTTCTTTTCTTTCACGAGGACATTCATCGCAGCAAGTTTTATCGCCCGCACCCAGTATTGTTCCTTTAGGTGGAAGCTCACCACCATTTGTGAGAATTCCCATAACTGCTCCAAGTACAGCAGCAACCTGTAGAGATTGCGGTGGACAGCCGGGAATATAATAATCAACGTCAACAACCTGGTCCAAAGTTTTTACGGTATTCCAAAATTCCGGAATATCTATTTCACCTTCAGGCATTTGGGTTTTTGTTTGTGGATAAATTCCCTTTGAACTTTCTTCAAGACTTGGCGATTCTTTATAAACATATTCAAATGTTGATTGTCTATCATAAAAATTTGATAACCCCGGGATACAGCCTTCGTGTGCACAGGAACCGAATGCAATTAATAACTTCGATTTTTGTCTCAACAGTTTTGCCATGTGCTCATTCTCGGATGTTCTTATTGCTCCGTTAAAGAGAGTAATATCAATTTCCCCATCTTCTCTAGCCTCAACATCAGAATATTTGAAATCCATAACGCAGGGCCAAAGGACTATATCAAAGAAATCTGCCACCTCGAGAATTTTCTCTTCAATGTCTATCACAGTTATTTCACATCCGCCGCAGCTTGCAGCCCAATACAATGCTAATTTTGGTTTAGCCATTTTATTTCTCCAAAGGATTAATTATTAACCAGTTTTAACGGACCTAGTTGTCTCAGCTGATCTGTAAACTCGAACGAAACCGTGGCATATTTCTCTGCTTCTGAAGCAGAGATCCATTCGAGTCTCAATCTTTTTTCGTCTATGCCAAAATGTTTCATTGCCATCTTCAGCATCTCAATTCTTCTCATAGTTTTGAAGTTTCCTTCAAGGTAATGGCAATCTCCAAAATGGCATCCTGCAACCAACACTCCATCCGCACCAAGCAGGAAAGCCTTTAATATAAATGAAGGATCAACCCTGCCCGAGCACATTGTTCTGATGATTCTTACATTCGGAGACGATTGAATGCGTGATACTCCTGCAAGATCAGCTCCTGAGTAGGAACACCAGTTGCAAAGAAAGCCAACTATTTTTGGTTCGAATTTTCCGTTGGTCTGAACTTTTTTTTGAGTATCTGATTTTGTTTTTATTTTTTCCATAATATTTTTCTATAGTGATTAAACTTCTTCTAATATTCCTTCCAGTTCTGCATAGATCTGTGTATCTGAAAATCCCTTACCTGTAATTGCACCTGCAGGACAAGCAGCAACACATGTTCCGCATCCTTTGCATAGAGCATCATTAACCCACGATACCTTCTTTTCCTCAATAAAATCAATTGCCCCGTAAGGGCAAAGGTTGTTGCACATTCTACATCCGGCACAATACTTATCATCAATGCTTGCACGAACTGGATCAAGATCAACTTCTCCCTTTGAAATTAAAGAGAGTACTCTCGATGCAGCTCCTCCTGCTTGTGCAACTGTATCTGGAATATCTTTTGGTCCCTGGGCACACCCTGCGATGTAAATTCCATCTGATACAGTTGAGAACGGATCGAGCTTCGGATGTCTTTCAAGAAGGAATCCTGATGGACTTTTAGATAAACTAAGAACCTTTGCAATCTTATCAGTCGATTTCGATGCCTCCATTGCATTACAAAGGATTACCATGTCAACCGGGATCTCTCTGAATTTTCCTATTAATGTGTCTTCACATTTTACAGCCAGGAACTTATCTCCGTTTGTGTGGAGTTCAACCACTTCTGCAACTTTACCACGTATAACATTTACACCCTCTTCAAGAATTCTCTTATAAAATTCCTCGTAGCCTTTTCCGTAAGCTCTCATATCAATATAGAACTGATAAACTTCTGCGTTTGTTCTGTCTTTAACAAGATGGGCAAACTTGAGTGCATACATACAACAGACTCTTGAGCAGTGCTTGTTGAAGTTATCGTCACGTGAGCCAACACAGTGAATTATACCAACTGCGCGAGGCTCT
Source organism: uncultured Ignavibacteriaceae bacterium (assembly GCA_963768365.1). Classification (GTDB taxonomy): domain Bacteria; phylum Bacteroidota; class Ignavibacteria; order Ignavibacteriales; family Ignavibacteriaceae; genus IGN2. Next base: position 258,009 of record CAVYHS010000012.1, read on the forward strand.
TTTCCATTTGCAAGTAAAACTTTCCCGCCAGTTGGACCTGTTGAACTCAACATCCTTTCAAACTCAAGAGGATTGAGAACATTTTTCAATTTGCCATAACCGAATGGAACCCACTTGGTAGCATCAAAAAGCTCGTAACCAGTTGACACTATTATTTGTCCTACGTCAACTTCAACAACTTCATCTTTCATTCCGTAATGAACAGCATTTGGTTCGCAAACTCTTTCGCACTCATGACATTCAACACAAACACCACAATTCAGGCAGCGGGAGGCTTCTTTTTTTGCTTGTTCTTCCGTGAATCCCAGTTCAACTTCCTCAAAGTTTGTGATTCTAAGTTTTGGATTATTTTTTGGAACTTCCTCTCTTGGTGCCTTAGGAGTTTCCTTATATGTTGGTGCATAAGAATGCGGTCTGAAATCTTCACCTCTCAGCACTTTAGTTTGAACTATATGCGTAGTGTAATTTTCAAGCTGTTCATTATTAATAAATTTATCTATTGATTCTGCTGCACGTCTTCCTTGACCCATTGATGCAATAATTGTTGAGGGACCTAAAACAAGGTCACCACCGGAAAAGATTCTTCGATCGTTAGTCTGCATTGTTTCGGGATTTGCATCAATTGTATTCCACTTTGTTCTATTAAGATTTATTTTTGATTTACCATTCAGACCGGTCAGATTCGGTAACTGGCTGATTGCAACTATTACATTATCATATTCAAGTTCATGTTCTGAGTTTGAAACAGGCACTGGTCTTCTTCTCCCTGAAGAATCGGGATCTCCAAGTTTCATTCTTATACATTTAAGACCTTTCATCTTGCCACCGATACCAACTACCTCTGTCGGTGAAGTCAAGTAAGAAATGTGAATACCTTCGGCCTCAGCATCTGCTATCTCTTCGGGAGAAGCAGGCATTTCAAGTTTTGTCCTTCTGTAAAGAATTGTAACCTTTTTGCTACCTAATCTTAGTGCTGTTCGTGCAGCATCAATAGCTGTGTTTCCTCCACCAATTACTGCAATGCTGTTTCCAAGTTGCTGTGAAATTCCAACGTTTACCTTTCTCAAAAAATCTACTCCTGAAATCACACCCTTCAGATTTTCTCCAGGAATTTCAAGTTTAATACTGTCATGTGCACCAATCGCCAAGAATGCAGCTTTATAGCCCTGGTTAAATAAGTCATCAAGAGTGAATTCTGAGCCAAGTTTAGCATTAGTTCTAATCTCAACTCCCATTTCTTTGAAGTAATTGATTTCCATTGCTAACAATTTCTTTGGGAGTCTGTATTCAGGAATGCCAATTGCAAGCATACCGCCGGGAATAGAGTGTTGTTCAAATACTGTAACTTTATAACCTTTAAGTCGAAGATCGTGTGCGCAGGTAAGACCTGCAGGTCCAGAACCTATTACAGCAATCTTTTCATTTCTTTTATTTTCGATTTTCGGAGCTTCAAATTTTCCATTGTTTTTCATTTCCCAATCAAGAGCAAATCTTTTAAGCTGCTGAATTGCCAACGGTTTATCAACATGACCACGATTACATTCACCTTCGCAGGGATGGTAGCATACTCTACCACAGACGACGGCTAGAGGATTTCTTTTGTGAATCAATTGTGCGGCTTCGTGAAATTTTCCTTCACGGATTAATGCAACATAGCCTGCGGCTTCCTGTCTGATAGGGCAAGCCTCAATACAAGGAGGTCTTTCCTGCTGATCAATAACATATGTATTAGGAACGGCTTGTGGAAATGATTTGTGAATAGCTGTTCTGTTCTGAATATATTCATCAAACCAGTTAGGAACATGAACCGGACAAACTTTCGTGCACTCTCCGCACGATGTACATTTATCATTTACAAATCTTGCTTTCTTTCTAATTTTAACTTTGAAATTTCCGATATATCCACTAACATCTTCTACTTCAGAAAGTGCCATCAATTTTATTTTTTCTCGGTGGCTTACGGAAACCATCTTCGGTGTTAAGATACAGGCTGAGCAATCAAGTGTTGGAAAAGTTTTGTCGAACTTAGCCATCTGTCCGCCGATTGTTGATTCTTTTTCAACCAAGTAAACATTGTTGCCCGATTCAGCTATTTCAAGTGCTGATTGTATTCCGGCAATACCTGCTCCGATAATTAATGTATCAGGATGAATTTTTGCTTTCATTGTTTCCAACGGTTCCTGGAACACTACACGATGAACTGCAGCGTTAACCAGTGCCTTTGCTTTTTCGGTTCCCTTATCGATATCTTCATGAATCCATGAACAATGTTCTCTTATATTAGCCATCTGGAAAAGATATCTGTTCAATCCTCCATGTTCGCAAGCTTTTCTAAAAGTTAGCTCGTGCATATGTGGTGAACAGGCTGCAACCACGACCCGTGTTAAGCCGTTATTTTTAATATCGTCCTCTATCATCTTCTGTCCGGGATCAGAGCACATAAATTTGTAATCTTTTGAAACAACCACATTCGAGTTTTTCTTTATAGCTTCGGCAACTTCATCAACACGAACTGTCTGAGAAATATTTACCCCGCAATGGCAGATATAAACACCGACTTTTTCTTTGTGATTACCGTTATTATTCATTTTATTTCTCCGATGATCTAAAAATCTTTGTTAAACAATTTCCACTTCAGCAACTTTTTTCTTATAGATTGCTTCCAACTTTTCACATTTGTAAAAGTTTTTATCCATTCCTAACACTTGTTCACTTAATCCTAAGGCAACACCCAGAACTTGAGTGAAGAAAAGAATTGGCACTTTGTAATTCTTATTAAATTCTTTGTTGATTTTGTCCTGGTAAGCTTCCAGGTTCATCTGGCAAAGTGGACAAGTTGTTACTATACAATCTGCCCCATTTTCAATTGCACTACTAAGTATTTCCTCGCAAAGTTTTAATGCAGCATCTTCAAAAGTTGTCATTAACATTCCACCGCAGCACCGAAGCTTGTATGGAAAGTAAACTTCCTCAGCGCCCATCGATTGAAATAGGTTCTCCATGGATGTAGGGTTTTCTTTGTCATCAAATCCTTTTTCTGGTCGAACTATCTGACAGCCATAATAGTTTGCGATCTTTAATCCGTCAAGTGGTTTTTTCACATAAAGACTAACTATTTCAAGCCCAACATCATTTACAAAAACATCCAGCGGATGACGCACTCTGACGGTGCAGTTGTATTTTAGCCCTGCTTCGGCAAGACAAGTATTTACGCTTTCGAGTAATTCCTTACTATTGCTAAGATACCTGTGAGCCTTACTTAGAATTGTGTAACAAGAACTGCAAGGGGTAACAATATCCAAACCTTCCTTTTCTGCAATAGCGAGATTTCTTGCTGCAATTGCAAGAGAAGTAACTTTTTTAATTGACATGTAAATTGTGGCACCGCAACAATTCCAATCTTCAAGTTCGATAAGTTCACATCCTAACAATTTAGAAACTGCTCTACAAGATATATCGTATCCTTTATGTGCTGAGTGAAGACTGCAACCTGGGTAATATGAATATTTCATTTTAGTTTCCGTTATTATTAATAATTTTTTTAACCAACGGCTTTGTAACCTACTGCCTCTTTGATGTAAGATTTTGCTGCTATTTCCAGAGGCATATCAATTTCCTGAGCTTTATTAATTATTTTTCTGAAACCACTCAGGTCTTTAATCTTTGATGCTTTATACTCAAGCCGACGCTTACCTGCCATTTTCAATCCCAAAGGAACAAACGAAAAAGCTTTCCATATTCCAGTTTTGATGAAGTAGTGTATCATCAACCTTGGTTCATTTAATCTTCCAAAAGATTTCATACTATTAATGAATGAATCTGAAAGAGAGTGAACTGGAAATTTTTTAGGGTATACTTTTCTGTTCATTGCTATACGTTTCAGCGAGTAGATAATATCTGTTACTTTAATCGAAGAAGGGCACCTGGATTGACAGGAATAACAGGAAGCACAAACCCAAATTGTTTTGCTATTAATGATTGAGTCAATATCTCCAGCTCTGAATAAGGCCATAAGCTCTCTTGGAGTAATATCCATTAAATAAGAAAGTGGACAAGAACCGGTGCAGGTTCCACACTGAATACAACCCTTGATTTTATCTCCACCCGGAATAAGATGAACACTATTTAGAAATGCAGTTCGCAAATCTGCTTCTTTCCTACTAAGCTTTCCTGGCATTTGAATTTCTTCTATTCTCATTTTTATTTCCCTTTATTGAAACCTTTAATTCTCTCTTCGTTTTATTTGGTCTGTTCTCAGACGTGTTTCTACTTCCCATGGTTTTTGTCCTTCAAAGTAGGATGGATATTTTTCGAGCAACTCGAATTCGGCATTTAATAATGCTTGATGGGAAAATTCCATGTCAGCTAAAAACCTGAACATTCTTTTACCCGAGAGATCGGTTACTGTTTCTGCACAATCGAGATAGAACTCCCGGGATTTCTTTTCTTCTTCAATCGCCAAGCGAAGAATATCTTTTATATCACATTTTTTTCTGGCTTTGCTATCCAATACCTCTTTAGGTAAACTACTCTCAGGTAATGCAAGATCTACCTCTGGGAACATATCCTTATACATCTTTTCCAAAAGTAACTGATGCTTTCTTTCCTCATGATACATATTCATGAATTTGTCCTTCATCAGTTCTTCCTCACACATCGAAGCCAAATCTTTATAAACTTCCTGGGCATCTATTTCACTTCGGATTGCTACGCCGAGTGCTTCTAATGCAGTTAGTCCTTCTTCAACCATTTTTATTCCTTTATTTTTTTATACGATTTCTTCGTGATGATTTATTTCTATTCCGAATCTTTTGCTTACTTCATCTAAAATCAATTGAATGCAATTATCGACAGCGTTACTTACTTCTTTGGTTAACTCTTCTGAAAAGTAATCTGCATCATTAATTTCGATTGCATAAACAAGAATATCTTCTGGCATGGAAATGTTCATCTCTTTAGCGAACTCTACTGCAGTAGCAAAATTCACATCGTGAAATGATACCATACGAACCGAGTGGATTAGTTCTTTATAGTCAAGCCTATGAATAAATCCAACTGGATGATTCATTGTCCTTAGTGCATCAATAATTATTGCTGTTTTGTAACCCGAAAGTAGATCAATTATTCTGAACCCACCCCAGTTTGTTTCTTCAACATTTATCTGCGGGATATCGGTAAGAAGCTCTTTCAATTTTTCAGCGATGATAATGCCAACACCATCATCGCCAAAAAACTTATTCCCCATTCCTAGTATTATTATTTCGCCCTTCTCTGTCCCTTCCATCGTATATTAAATGGTGCAAGAACTTTGCCACGGACAAAGTTGGCTTTTAGGGCGTTAAAGAAATAAAATAATTAATGAATTAACGGTAAACCGAAAAGAGGTATCGGGGGTGCGTTACGGCAAAACTTAATGATTACAAATAATGAAGAGTTGTGTTTATTTAGGTTGGATTGTTATTTATTTTATCAACTCCGTGTTTTTTACATCTATCCCTGAAAGTAGAAAGGCTCATTCCCAAAGTTCGTGCTGCTTGCGAGTAATTTCCATTTGCGTTTTTAAGTGCATTTTCTAAAAGGTGTGCTTCAACGCATTGCATCACTTCTTCAAAAGAAAGATTGCGGCTTTTAAAACAATGCCCGCAGGATTTAATAAACATACTTAAAGGCTTTTCACCCTTAATTTCTGAAGGAAGGTTCTCAAGAGAGATTTTGCCATTGGTGAACAAAGCTATTCTCTGAATAACATTTTTCAGCTCACGAACGTTACCGGGCCAGGAGTAGTCTGTAAGCGCCTCCATCGCATCATCATTTACTATTATCTTCCTGTTCGGTTCATAATATTTAAGAAAATGCTCTATTAACAAAGGGATATCATCTACTCTTTGCCTGAGTGGGGGAATTGTAATTGGAAAAACATTTATCCTGTAAAATAAGTCCATTCTGAATTTCCCTTGCGCAACCATCTCGCTTAAATCCAATTTGGATGCTGTGATAAGTCGAATATCTAACGGGATTGTTTTTTGTCCGCCGATTCTCTTGATCTCTTTGGCCTCTATCACTCTTAGCAGCTTAGTTTGAAGATCAAGAGGAAAGTCATCAATATCATCCAGAAAAATAGTTCCCTTATCAGAAATTTCGAACTGCCCTTTTTTCTCTTGCACAGAGCTGGTGAATGCCCCCTTTTCATATCCGAATAATTCGCTTTCAATTAGGTTTGGGGGTAGTGTTGCAAGTCCAACTTTTACCAGAGAATGCTGACTGCGGTTGCTTGAACGATGAATATATTCTGCAAAGACTTCTTTGCCTGTACCGGTTTCACCGATGAGTAGTATAGAGCAATCCGTTGAGGCTATCTTTTCAATACGGGCGAGAATTTCAAGAACAGCTTCGTTCCTAGAAACTACAATATGTGACGCCGATGATTCCATCACATTAATTTAACTATATCTAAAGTTAAAGAATAATTAACCTTTAGTTAAGTCATTAATCGGTGAGAAAATTTCAACTTCATCAATAAATTCTAATTGTTAATAATTTGTTACCCGCAAAAAATAGGAGTAGAAAGTAATGAATGTTATAATTTGAAGATCTTTTTAAGGACTTGCAGAAATGTTTAAGTGAAAGTATTAACAACTAAAACAGGGAATATTTTTTTATCTCCTATAATCCCCAAAAATTAATCGCCATTCCACAGAGTAAAATCATTCCTCCCGCAAGAGCGTGAGTGTATTTTTCAAGCTTTCCAACGTTAACTAGATTTATTCCATAAAGAGAAATCACAATAATTGAAAGCATTGTAAGAATAGTCGTTATTCCAAATACAGAAGTAACTAAAATTAAGCCTGAGACACTTTTTGTTGCAGCAGGATACATTAATATTGGGATCAAAGCTTCACAAGGACCAAAAATGAAAATTGTGAAGAGTACCCACGGAGTAATACTTTTCTTTTCTTCCTGATGTGGATGAGTATGATCCTTATGGTGAATATGATTGTGAGTGTGAACTGTACCGTTTTCGTGTAAGTGGATATGAGCGTGTGGCTTATTTTTAATTGCTTTTTTTAATCCCCAGATTAGATAAGCAAGACCAAAACCAATCAGAAGCCAACCTGCGATCTTCCCGCGAGTTGATTCAATCAGTTCCAACTCACTTATAGCAACACCAAACCCAATTCCAACTAAACCAATAACAACTGAGCTTAGCACATGTCCAACGCCGCAAGCAGACGTTATCAAAAAAGTTTTTCTGATTGACCAATTTCTTGCTTTTGACATTGCTATAAAAGGTATGTAGTGATCGGGACCAAGAATTGTATGTACAAATCCCAACGTGGCTGCAGTTATGGTTAAGAGAGTAATATCCTGTGGCAATCAATACCCCCAGTGAATAAAAAATAATATTTAGAAACCGGGATTCCGAATTTAATATCTTTTATAATACTAAAATTCGTATATTATTTTGTGTTTAGCAAGCGTTATTTTAACTAAAGCTTACTATTTTATGCATGAACTTTCAGTTGCTCAGGAAATATTAGGAATTATAAAGCAATACGTGCCCGACCCTAAACCTAACACTATAAAGTCGGTAAAGGTGAATATAGGCAAGTTGAGCAATATCTTAACGGACTCACTTACTTTTTGCTTTGATGCAATTACAAGTGATACTCCACTAAACGGTGTAAAGTTGGAGATAATAGAAACTCCCGTTAAAATCACTTGCACGGCTTGTAATAAAGAATCAGAGATTGAACCGCCTGTCTTTGCCTGTCCAATTTGCGGAAACAACCAAATAAGAATTGTTTCGGGAACTGAATTACGGGTGGATGAAATTGAACTATTCGACTAAAATCAGGAGTATAAATGAGTGTAATTACTGTTGAAAGAAAAGTCCTTGAAAAAAATGATGCCATTGCTCAGAAGAACCGAGAATCCTTTAAGAAAAAAAATCTTTTCTCGATGAACCTTGTTAGCTCACCGGGTTCTGGAAAAACCAGCCTTGTTGAGCGGACAATCCATCATACTAAAAACAAATTTAAAATTGCAGTTATCGAGGGCGACGTTCAAACTAGTCTTGATGCAGAAAGAGTTGCTGCGTATGGTGTCCCTGTTGTGCAGATAGTTACGCAGGGTGCTTGTCATCTTGAAGCCGGTTTGGTGAGAGATGCTTATGGACAGATTGAAAAAAACGATTTTGAAGTTTTATTTATAGAAAATGTTGGTAATCTTGTTTGTCCTGCCGGATATGATCTAGGTGAGGATCTTAAAGTGGTAATTGTGAGTACAACAGAAGGTGATGACAAACCTTTAAAATATCCGGCAATGTTCAGGAATGCTTCTGCATTAATTATTAATAAAATTGATCTTATCCCATATGTAAACTGCTCGCTTGAAACACTTGAAAAAAATTCTCTCTTGATAAATCCATCTCTAAAAATATTTAAAACTTCCTGCACCACTGATGATGGAATTGCAGATTGGTGTTATTGGATTGAATCTCAAATGAAAAAATAATTGAACTTAAGAATCCACATAATAATCAGGGGTGTAGTTCAGGGTGTTGGATTCCGTCCGTTTATATACCGGCTAGCCAATGAATTTAAACTAAACGGGTATGTGCTAAATGATTCAAATGGTGTATTTATAGAAGCAGAGGGTGATGAATTAGTTTTAAGAAATTTTTTATCAAGAATTCAAAGTGATAAGCCGAAACTTTCTGTAATGACAAGCCTTGAGCATTCATTTCTGGATGCTATTGGATATTCAAAATTTGAAATCAAAAAGAGTGAAGCAGATAAGGAAGTATCTGTGTTAATTACACCTGACATTTCTATGTGTGATGATTGTTTGAAAGAGATGTTTGATCCGAACGACCGAAGATATTTATATCCTTTTATTAACTGCACAAACTGCGGACCAAGATTTTCAATTATAGAATCACTCCCTTATGATCGTCCAAATACATCGATGAAAATTTTCCAGATGTGCAAAAAATGCGATGAAGAATATGAAAATCCGCTTAACAGAAGATTCCATGCACAGCCAACTGCTTGTCCGGATTGTGGCCCACAACTCTTTCTATGGGATGAAGAAGGGAATGTCGTTGACGGAAAACATAGTGCTTTAATTCAAACAGTTGAATTGATCCGCCAAGGGAAAACAGTTGCTCTGAAAGGCTTGGGCGGCTTTCAACTTATCGTTGATGGTACAAATGACGAAGCGATAAATGAATTAAGAAAACTAAAACACCGTGAGGAAAAACCATTTGCACTAATGTTTCCGTCGTTACAAAATATAAAAGAAGTTTGTGAGGTCTCAGAAGTTGAAGAAAGAGTTTTAATTTCTCCGGAATCACCGATACTCCTTCTTAAAAAGAAAGTTAATAACCAACACACATCATCAAGCATTTCCGAATTTGTCGCTCCCAACAATCCATATCTGGGTGCAATGCTTCCTTACACTCCACTTCATCATTTATTAATGAAGGAATTAGATCTTCCAATTGTGGCAACCAGTGCAAACTTATCTGAAGAACCAATCTGTATCGATGAGAACGAAGCTTTGGAAAGATTAAATGGAATTGCCGATCATTATTTAGTTCACAACAGACCAATTGTGCGTCACGTAGATGATTCAATTGTCCGCGTGATTATGAATCGTGAACTTGTTATGAGACGTGCACGGGGATATGCACCGTTACCGATTATAGTTGATGAAAAATATTATTTACAAAAAGATAAAACAGTACTTGCTGTGGGTGGTCATCTGAAGAATACAGTTGCACTAAAAAAGGGAAATAATATTTTTATCAGCCAACACATTGGTGATCTTTCAACTGAGGAATCTAATAAAACATTTAAAAAAGTTATTGTTGACTTCAAACTGCTTTATGAAGCTGAACCTAATAAAATTATTAGCGACCTTCATCCTGAATATATTTCAACCAAATACGCCAATAAGTTGAGCAATGAGATTGAACAGGTTCAACATCATTATGCACACATTGCGGCATGCAGATTTGAAAATAAGGTGGAAGGTGAAGCGCTTGGTGTTTCCTGGGATGGAACTGGTTATGGTTTGGATGAAACTGTTTGGGGTGGAGAGTTTTTCTTAACCGATGACAATTCTTTCAAGCACATTGCACAATTTAGAAAGTTTATGCTGCCTGGTGGTGAAAAAGCAATTAAAGAACCCAGACGATCTCTTTTGGGAATTTTATTTGAAATTGCAGGCAGTTCTTTTATAAATGATTTAAGCGATTTGATAGAAAATAAATTTACTTCAGCTGAGGCTGGATTATTATTAAATATGCTATCGAAAAAGATTAATGCACCGATCACTTCTAGCGCTGGAAGATTGTTTGATGCTATTTCATCACTGATTGGAATTTGTGATAGATCAAACTACGAAGGACAAGCTGCAATGATGCTTGAGTTTAAAGCTGATTGGAATGAGAATAATTTCTACTCATTTGATATTAAAGACAGAGATAAATTTCACCAAGAGACTAATGAGCCACTTGATCAATTTATTGATTGGAAGCCAATTATTATTTCAATAATTAATGATCTAAGAAAAGAATTAGATGCTTCTATTATTTCAGCCAAATTTCACAATACACTTGCCGAAATAATCCTTGAGATTACAAAAAGATCGAACATGAAAAAAGTGGTTCTAACCGGTGGATGTTTCCAGAATGCATTATTAACCGAAAGAACAATAAATTTGCTGCGAAGAAATAATTATCAAGTTTATTGGCACCAACGTGTTCCACCGAATGATGGTGGAATTGCCTTAGGTCAGATCGCAGCTTACTTGATGAAACATCATCATCTTAACAAGATTGAAAATGAAAATCAATTAACTAGGGAGATTGGATAATGTGTCTTGCAGTTCCCGGTAAAGTTGTTTCAATTGATGAAAGCAATCCAGAATTAAAAATGGCAAAAGTAAACTTCAGTGGAGTATCAAAAGAAGTTTGTGTTCAATGGCTTCCAGATGTAAAAATAGGTGATTACGTTCTTGTTCATGTTGGTTTTGCACTAAATAAAATTGATGAACAAGATGCTGAAGAAACATTAAAAATATTGAGAGAAATGGGTGATATTGAAGAAGAAAATTAATATCGCACTGAGCGAATCGAAGTGTGATAATGGTTTAAGTAGGATAATTCAGTCTTTAACATGCTTAGATTGACAAAAAATTTAAATACACTATGAAATACCTTGACGAATTTAGAGACGGAAAAGCTGCAAAGAAATTATCTGAAGAGATAAAATCTATCGTTAAAAAACCCTGGCAGATCATGGAGATTTGTGGAGGACAAACGCATTCCATTTTAAAATATAGCCTTGAAGAACTGTTGCCTGGAGAGATTACACTTATCCATGGTCCCGGTTGTCCGGTTTGTGTAACTCCAATAGAATTGATAGAAAAAGCTATTGCAATTGCTCAAAGAGAAGATGTTATCTTTACATCTTTTGGAGATATGCTTCGTGTGCCGGGGTCAAAAAATGATCTGCTTAGTGTCAAAGCAAAAGGTGGAAATGTTAAAATGGTTTACTCTCCACTTGATGCTGTTAAGCTTGCTAAAAATAATCCGGATAAAAAGGTCGTCTTTTTTGCTGTTGGATTCGAGACAACAGCACCAGCAAATGCAATGTCTGTTGTTGAAGCGAAAAGAAAAGGGTTGAAAAATTATTCCATACTATGTTCTCACGTTTTAGTTCCTCCAGCTATCAATGCTCTTCTTTCTTCTAAAAACAATAACATACAAGGCTTTTTAGCTGCCGGGCATGTCTGCACCATAATGGGTTATCATGAATATTTTTCCCTTTCAGAAAAATTTAATGTGCCAATCGTTGTTACCGGATTCGAACCTATAGATATATTGCAAGGAATTCTTTTAACCGTTAAACAACTTGAGGCCGGTATGTTTGAAGTTCAGAATCAATACAGCAGAGTAGTAAATAAAGAAGGTAATGTTGCTGCCCAAAAATTATTAAAAGATGTTTTCGAAAGAACGGACCGAAAGTGGAGAGGCATCGGCTCAATTCCATTAAGTGGGTTTAAACTAAAACACGAATATATTGACTTCGATGCAGAAAAAATTTTCCAAGTGGAAGATATAGTAACAGAGGAATCTCCTCTTTGCATAGCCGGTGAAGTATTACAGGGAATTAAAAAGCCCGTTGAGTGTTCTGCTTTTGGAAAAGAATGTACACCTGAGCATCCTCTCGGTGCACCAATGGTATCAACTGAAGGTGCTTGCGCAGCTTATTTCCATTATGGAAAAATTAATAAAGAACTCATTAGAAATTGAACAAAGAAAAAGAAATAGAATTTACAGCTGGGCTAACCTGTCCAATACCAAAAAGCGATTATGAACATGTCCTGCTTGCTCATGGTGGGGGCGGAACACTTTCTCATCAATTAATTAGCAAGTTGTTTTACACCCAGTTTGATAACGAACTTTTGAATCAACAGCATGACAGTGCAATATTTAATATTGACAAAGCAAGACTTGCCTTCACGACAGATTCGTACGTTGTGCAACCAATATTTTTTCCTGGTGGAAATATTGGTGAGCTTGCAGTTAATGGAACAGTGAATGACTTAATCGTTTCTGGTGCAAAACCAATTTACATTTCAGTAGGATTTATAATTGAAGAAGGATTGCTAATTGAAGATCTTGTGGAAAATTGTTCTTTCAATGAAAGAAGCTGCAAGAAAATCAGGAGTTAAAATTGTTACCGGCGATACAAAGGTTGTTGACAAAGGAAAGGGCGATAAAATTTTTATAAACACTTCCGGCATTGGAATTATTAAAGAAGGAATAAATATTTCTCCTAAAAGATGTGCACCCGGAGATAAAATAATTTTAAGCGGAAGAATAGCTGACCACGGAATTGCGATTATGTCTGCACGCGAAGGTCTCGAATTTGAAACAGCAATTGTGAGTGATACTGCGCCCCTAAATGATTGTTCTGAATGCATCGAAAAGTTTGGAGATAAAATTCACGTTATGCGCGATCCTACACGTGGAGGCATGGCAAGCAGCTTGAATGAAATTGCTGAAATTGCTAATGTTGGAATGTTGATAGAAGAAGAAAAAATTCCTATACTTGATGAAGTAAAAGGAGCTTGCGAAATCCTTGGACTCGATCCTCTTTACATTGCAAACGAAGGAAAAATGATCGCTATTGTTGATAAAGAAATCGCCGATGATGTTTTAAAGGAATGGCGAAAAAAAGAATTGGGTAAAGAAGCAGCAGATAATAGGGGAAGTAACTGCAGATAATCAAGGAACAGTTGTAATGAAAACAACAATTGGAAGTAAGAGAATTGTAGATATGATTTCTGGTGAACAACTTCCGAGGATTTGTTAATATGAAAAATGGTTAATTCTGATTCTTTCATTAGTAAACTTATTCTTAACCACGCTAAAACTTTTTCAATTGAATCAGATTATTTTTTAGATTAAATATTAACATCAATTATAAATCAAGGTTTCTCAGTTCAACTCTTTCAAATATCATCTTTCATAAGACTTTAAATTTAATCGGCATAATGAAAAAAAGAATCTTAATACTCTGTACGGGAAACTCCTGCCGAAGCCAGATGGCAGAAGGATTTCTCAAATCATTTGATAAGAATCTTGAAGTTTATTCTGCAGGAACAAAACCAGCAGAAAAAGTTAATCCTTTTGCTGTTAAAGCAATGAAAGAAATTGGAATTGATATAAGTAACGGTATTGCTGAAGATGTTAATAAATATATTGACCAATCTTTTGATTATGTGATTACTGTCTGTGATAATGCAAAAGAAACCTGTCCTGTTTTTATGCGGAAGTGTTAAACATCGTTTACACATTGGATTTGATGATCCTGCAGATGCAGTTGGAACAGAAGAAGAAGTTATGCCAGTTTATCGAAGAGTGAGAGATGAAATCAAAAAAGATTTTTATGAGTTTTACGTGAAAGAATTAAAAGAAGCATGAGTACACTCTACAAAAAAACTTTCATTCTTAGATCGTTACTTAACACTTATGGATATTTCTTGCAATGTTCGTTGGAGTTTTCTCGGGTTACTTATTTCCGGCTGTAGTTGATTTCTGGAATTCATTTCAATCCGGAACAACAAACATTCCAATTGCAATCGGATTGATTTTAATGATGTATCCTCCACTTGCTAAAGTTAAGTATGAAGAACTACCTGATGTTTTTAGAAATTTAAAAGTTCTTTCGCTTTCCCTTATTCAGAATTGGATAATTGGTCCGTTACTTATGTTTTTTCTGGCGATAATTTTTCTACAGGATTATCCAGAATATATGGCAGGATTAATTTTAATTGGACTTGCTCGTTGTATTGCAATGGTTATTGTCTGGAATGAACTTGCAAAAGGCGATACTGAATATGCTGCGGGATTGGTTGCCTTCAATTCAATTTTCCAGGTTTTATTTTTTTCAATTTACGCTTACGTATTTTTAACAATTTTACCATCTTGGTTGGGCTTGCAGACTTTTACTGTTGATATTACAATCGGACAAATTGCTGAAAGTGTATTCATCTATCTTGGTATTCCATTCTTTGCAGGAATGATAACCCGATTTGTAATGTTGAAAATAAAGAACAAAGAGTGGTATGAAAAGAAATTCATTCCCAAAATTAGTCCAATTACTTTGATTGCACTTCTGTTTACCATTGTTGTTATGTTCTCACTAAAAGGCGAATACATAGTTAAAATTCCTCTGGATGTAGTAAGAATTGCAATACCGCTGCTTCTTTACTTTGTGATTATGTTCTTGGTTTCATTTTATATGGGAAGAAAAGTCGGTGCCGATTACAGCAAAACAGCTACTCTCTCGTTTACTGCAGCAAGCAACAACTTTGAACTTGCCATTGCAGTTGCAATTGCAGTATTTGGAATAAATTCCGGTGAAGCATTTGCAGCCGTTATCGGTCCTTTAGTAGAAGTGCCTGTTCTGATTGCACTTGTTAATGTGGCTTTGTTCTTCCAGAAAAAATATTTTGTTCTTTAGTAAAGTTGAACAAGATTTTTTAATTATTATTTAACAAGTTTTCATACTTGCCGCTAATTTCCAATTATCAATCTATCATATACAGCAATTCGTAACTTTAGTTCAGCACTCTTTTTTTTAAGAATCTACTTCTTGAATATTAGAAATATCCATTTCAATAGTCAAAAATAGTTCTGAAGAACTCCATCGTCTTCTTGATTTTGTTTTCAAATCAATAAGGTTCAACCTTTATCCTGCAGTCAAGAGTTAAGAATTTTCAGGGCACAGTTGTTGAATCATTTCAATAGTTGAAGACAGTGAACATATGAAAAAAATTAACAATCATTCATTATTTCTTCTTTCGCTTAATCGTTTCTGTTATGATGTTGGCAGAATTATATCCAAAAAATATCATCTTACAGTAAACGAAAGAAATGCACTTATCCTACTTTCTAACACTGAAATTAGTTTAGTTAAAGAATTGTCAGTGTATCTATTGATCTCAAAGACAAACACTTCAAAAGTCCTTAGCTCACTTGAAAAAAAAGCTTTAGTACTCAGAATACTAGATAAAAATGATAAAAGATTTATTCAGGTTCTTTTGACTGAAAAAGGCAAGCGAACATCAAATCTAGTTGCAGATGATATTAATGAACTACTTAGGAAGAGGCTATCCAAAATACCAGGTAAGGTAGGAGAAAGTGTGAAAAAACTTTTTGATCAAAATCAGGAGTTCCTTAATTATTATTCTTTCAAACCCTAAAACTAAAGATAGGAGTTCAATATGGAAAAAAACCTAACAAGAAAAGATTTTTTATTAAAATCTTCGAAAGCAGCAGTTGGCATTACCGCAGTAGCCGGTACTTCTGGCTTGATAGCTACGGCAATGACATCTGCAAAATCAAAAGCAGTAGTCTATCCTTGGCCTTACGCTACCCTTGATCTTGAAGCTTTGAGAATTCGTGCTCATCATCTCAAACTAACAGGCTGGGAGTGTTGTTCTGGATGTTTTGGATCTTTTGTTGAAGCATTGTCTTTACAAATCGGAGATCCCTGGACAACTATGCCTTATGAAGTTATGATGTTTGGAAGAGGTGGAGGAGCTGGGTGGGGAACATTATGCGGTGCTGTAAATGCTGCTGCAGCTGTTATAAGTTTAGTTGTTCCAAAGGCAAGTTCTGGTCCATTAATATGGGAAGTTTACGGATGGGCTGCCTCTACACCATTCCCTACCGACGAGGCAAATCAATTTGCACTGGATCACAGGTATACAACTGGAACATTTAATGGTGTTGCTTTACCTCAATCTGTTGCTGGAAGTGTTCTTTGCCATGCATCCTTAACAAACTGGTGTATTGAAGCAGATAAAAAATTTAATAGTAATGATCGAAAAGAAAGATGTGGAAGAATTACAGGTGATATAGCTGTAAAAACTGCTGAAATATTAAATGCTTACTTTGAGGGTACATTTACTCCTCTATACGTAACACCTGCTTATGCTCAGCAATGTTTAACTTGTCATGGTACAGCACTATTAGAGAATGTACGGATGCAGGAAGACTGTCAACCATGCCATGCAAACGCGCATCCTACTAATGTCTTGAATGAGGGCGGAGGAAAACCAGATAAGTTCAGTTTAACACAAAACTATCCTAATCCGTTTAATCCTAATACTAAAATTCAATTTTCATTACCTATGGAAAATAAGGTATCAATAACAGTTCACGATATTACCGGACAGGAAATCAGAGGACTTATTAACCACGATTTAATGCAAGTCGGAAAATATACTGTTGATTGGGATGGAACAGATAATTTTGGTAATAAAGTAACGAGTGGTATTTACTTCGCCAAAATGATTGCTGGACAGATGCAAAAAACGATTAAAATGAATCTAGTAAAATAAAATTGTATTAAATACCCTTAGTGAAGAGGTGCTGCATTATAAATCAGCTTTTAGCAGCACCTTTTTTTAATACTAGATGTATTAATTAAACATTAAAATCAATACTCTGTCTCACACAAACACACTTACCATTTCATGTCACATATTTTGATAATTTTTCCTAACTGACAAGGTATTTCCCCGCTTAACAAGAGCAACTCCAATAAGAATAAACCCTGCAGCTATGAAAACGGTGATTGTCAGCGGCTCATCCAGAAAGTACCATCCAAGAAAAATAGCGATGATCGGGTTGATGTAAGCATAAGTTGAAACCAGAGAGAGCGGAAGATTGGTAATAGAATAAATGTATGAAGCATATCCCAGTATTGAACCAAAAACTATCAGGTAACCAAGAGCAAAGACTCCATTTTGTGTAATGTGAAAATTATTCTGCTCGCCAAGAATTAAACCAAGTGAAGTCTGTAATATTCCGGCAATCAGCATTTGGATTGATGCACCCATCATAGGTCTAACATCTGTTTTTTTGTACTTCCAATAAATGCTTCCTGTTGACCAGGCAATGACAGCACCTAATAAACATAATCCCCCAAGTAGAAAGTTAAAATCCAGTGAAATGTTTAAATCCTTCGCAAAGATTAATATTACACCAGTCGTGCCGAGAATTAATCCTGCAATAATGAACACATTTATTTTTGGTCCGTTCGGGAGGAAATATTCTATACCAACGACCCAGAACGGAAGAGTACTTAGAATTAGTGCAGTCAAACCGCTTGGTAGCCATTGTTCTGCAACAACGACTAATCCATTTGCAATTCCAAGAAGCAAAATGCCAACAATAGCAAGATGCTTTAAATCTTTTAATCCAGGAAGTTTGTAATTCCGCAAATTTAAGAGGATTGTCATTAGAATGCCTGCGATAATCCAGCGCAAACCGGCAAATAACATAGGGGGTAAATCTGTAACTCCAATTCTTATTGCCAGATAAGTTGTTCCCCAAACAACACAAATTATTATCCAGGCAGTGTATGCTTTAAGCCCGTACTTTTCATTCATCTTTTTTGAAGTGATTTGAATATGAAGTGCAAAGATAAGTCAAACGGAGTAAGTAACAATTCATTATTGATTAGTGGCTGTTGATTTTTTATTCAAATAGCAAGAACTAATATTAAATTAGTATTTAGGAAGATCAATTTCCTTTCATTTTCATTGCCCATTCGGTAATTTTCATTTATAAATTTTGAAAATTATTTGAAACCCACACGGAGAAAAAAATGACCACAATTGTAGATATAATAGCCAGAGAAATACTGGATTCAAGAGGTAATCCTACTGTTGAAGTTGAAGTGATGCTTGAAAGCGGAATTATCGGAAGAGCTGCTGTTCCAAGCGGTGCATCTACAGGTGAACACGAAGCAGTTGAATTAAGAGACGGAGATAAAAACCGATATAACGGCAAAGGTGTTCAAAAAGCAGTTGAAAACGTTAATGAAAAAATTGCAGACCAGTTGATAGAACTCGATGCAGCTGACCAGGTAGCAATTGACAAGTTACTGATTGATCTTGATGGAACAGAAAATAAATCAAACTATGGAGCTAATGCTATTCTTGGTGTATCGCTTGCTTGTGCAAAAGCTTCTGCTGAAACACTTGATCTTCCTCTTTACAGATATATTGGCGGAACGAATGCAAAAACATTACCTGTTCCTATGATGAATATTTTAAACGGTGGAAAGCATGCAGATAATAATGTTGACTTCCAGGAATTTATGGTTATGCCAGTCGGTGCACCAAATTTTGCAGAAGCTTTAAGAATGGGTGCTGAAACTTTTCACGCTCTTAAATCGGTTCTAAAAGCAAAAGGATATAACACAGCAGTCGGTGATGAAGGCGGATTCGCACCAAACTTAAAATCAAATGAAGAAGCAATTGAAGTGATTCTTGGAAGCAATTCAAAAAACCGGTTATAAGATTGGTGAAGAAATTGCAATTGCTTTAGATCCTGCTGCAAGTGAATTCTTCATCAAAGAAAAAAATGCATATCATTTATTTAAATCTGCACCTAACCAGGAAATACCAATTGAAAAAATGGTTGACTATTGGGTAAGCTGGGCAAATAAATATCCGATTGTTTCAATTGAAGATTGTCTTGCTGAAGATGATTGGAATGGCTGGAAAATGTTGACTGAAAAAATTGGAGATAAAATTCAGCTTGTTGGTGATGATCTTTTTGTTACAAATACAAATAGACTTGCAAAAGGTATTGAGCTTGGCGTTGCAAATTCAATTTTAATAAAAGTAAACCAGATTGGAACTTTAACAGAAACTCTCGATGCAATTGAGCTTGCAAAAATAAATGGTTACACAAGTGTCATCAGTCATCGTTCAGGTGAAACTGAAGATACTACAATTGCAGATATTGCTGTTGCAACTAATGCCGGACAGATTAAAACAGGTTCTGCATCAAGAACAGACCGGGTTGCAAAATACAATCAACTTTTAAGAATAGAAGAAGAGCTTGATGTAACAGCAGTCTACCCAGGCGTTGATGCATTAAATTATAACGCGTAATTATTCAGCCCGGTTGATGAAATAATCTTCCGGGCATTTTTGTCTTTAATAAAAATAAAGTTGAATCAACCTTCATTAACAGGCATTACAATGAAAAACAATCATCTACAAAAGTGTAAAAATTTAATTAAGCAGAATAAAATTGAGTTCATTGATCTAAAAGCTCTTGACCTTGTGGGGAGACTTCATCACATAACGCTTCCATACTATGATAAAATTCTTGAAAAAATAATTACTGAAGGCGTTGGTTTTGATGGATCAAGTTACGGCTTTAGAAAAGTTGAAAACAGTGATATGGTTTTAATACCAGATCTTGAAACAGCGGCAATAGATCCTTTCCGTGAAGCCCCGACACTTACTTTCTTTTCTCATATTATGCTGGCTGATGCAAAGCGAACACCATTTAACCAGGATGGAAGATTTCTTGCAAAGCAAGCCGAATCTTTATTGAAGAAAGTTACCGGTGCAGATACATCCTGGTGGGGACCTGAGTTTGAATTTTATATTTTCTCAAATGTTGAATATGATACTCGCACTTCATCATCTTATTACAAAGTTGAGCACGTTGAAGAATTTTATAAGAAAGCATACCATGCAGCAAATCCATTTGATGAATACGATGATTTCCGTGATCAGCTAACAAAACTATTAATTAAGCAGGGTGTGAAAGTAAAATATCATCATCACGAAGTTGGTGAAAGAGGACAGCAGGAAATTGAAACTTATTTTTCTAATTTACTATCGTCTGGTGATAATATTGTAATGACAAAATATATCCTGTTCAACTTTGCAGAGAAGAACGGATTGCACATCACATTAATGCCAAAGCCGATGTACCAGCAGGCTGGAAATGGTATGCATCTTCATCTGTATCTGACGAAGAAAGGAAAAAATGTTTTTTACAAAAAAAATGCTTACGCAAATCTGAGTGAAATGGGAAAATATTTTATTGGTGGATTGCTAAAGCACGGACCTGCAGTTTCTGCATTCACAAATCCAAGTACAAATTCATATAAAAGATTAGTCCCAGGTTTTGAAGCGCCCGTTGCTCTAACATTCGGACAGGGTAACAGAGCTTCGGCAGTAAGAATTCCCAAATATGTAATCAATCCTGATGAGACACGATTTGAATACCGTCCGCCAGATGCAACAATGAATCCTTACTTTGGAATGATAGCAATATTATTAGCAGGTATTGATGGCGTAATTAAAAAGATTGATCCGGTAAAAGAAGGATTTGGTCCTTACGATAAAAACTTTTTAGAAGATGATTCGATTGAAAAAATTCATTTTCTGCCAAGAAATCTTGCTGAAGCAATGGATGCACTGGAAGCGGACAACAAATTTCTTAAACAGGGAAACATTTTCTCTGATGAACTTCTAGAACAGTGGATAAAAGTTAAGAGGGAAGAAGTACACTCAATTGGCACTATGCCTCATCCGTTTGAGTATAAAATGTATTTTAATTTGTAAAAAATCCTTACAATTATTGTAATTAAAGAAGATAGGCGAATTATATTTATCTGTTATTTTTTAAAAGTAACAAATAAGTAACAAAATATTGGATATTTACAATGATTCCTGAACTAAATCCAAATGAAAATCTTAAGACAATTGGGAAAGATATTCCTAAATCAAAGATCAATTTGAAATTTTGTAAGGTTCTCGAATACCTGTTTTTGGGTGAGGTTAAATATGGGAATGTTATGCTCCACCATTGAATAAACCTTATGCTATATTAAAAGTCAGTGTTGAAAACATAAAAGAAAAATTCTATTTGTTGGTATTTCACAAAATTGACTTTAAAGCCTTTGGGAAGCAATAGAGATAAGAAAGGTCAGTGAAGGAGAAGAACTACTAATCGTTGATATTTCAAGTCAGCGATCACTTATTTATTCTTTATTTTCTCCATTTCTCCCCAGATACCACGTTATGATTTGTAAAAAAAACACATTGGATAAATATGAAAATAAAGCCTCGGAAAAGAGCTTCCCGGTTCAGAGCTTCTTACTTTATGTAAAACCAATTGATGAATGGAAACCTCAAAATATAAAAGGGATAGAAGTTAATGAGTTCCATAAAAGAAAAGACAGTTGCTACATTGCTGTCACATTTAGTTGGATAATTTACCTTGCTTTTATCGGCGTTGTACAATTTATATGCTTGTATGCTTACATAACCGAACGTTGGTTTGATATTCCTGTTATAAGTTTTATTGTTTCAATTTTTATTGCTTACATTCCAATTGTAGGTACCATCTTTGGTTATATAGGAGCAACTGAAATTTTTAATTGGAGTACAGTGTTTTCAGTTTTAGTTATTCTTCGGTTATTTAATCTTTATGATTATTTATTCCATAATTTCAGTTTGCAAAGAGAAAAGAATACATTTTTATCAGTGTCGGAAAATTCATTCTTTATTCCCTCTAAGTTGTACCAATTCAACTAATACTTTCCTAAAATAGAGTTTTTCCACTCTGAACTCTTTTTATAGTTGTTGATTTAATCATCTATGAATGGTTATTAAAGGGGTGTTAATAGGCTCTATTTCTACCGTATATAACTTATAGATGTGACTTATTCAACTCTTTCAAAATAATGCTTATTTTTGCTGAACTTAAAGCAAACAGTCATCATAGTCAAATTTTTAAATTTGAAATAAATTTTTGTACTTCAAACTCTTCAATCAAATAAGAGAGGGAGAAATGAAAAAGCTGATTTTTATAACGATAATATTAACTATTGTTTTAGGCTGTGAACAAAAAAAAGAAAGCAAGGAACTAACTACACCCAAAGTTCAAAAAATTCCTGATTCAATTCTTGTTTTTGCTAAACAATATAATGCCATAGTTGGTTGGGATACCTTAGATAAATTTCCTACACTTCAACCTGAGGAAGTAATTAAAAATAAAAAAAGACCTATATTTAATTTAGATAGAAGTCTTTTGGGGTGGTCTTATATAACAATACTCTCAACTTCTCCAGTGCAAAAGCTAACTACCACTTATATTTGGAGTGTGATAGCCTTCAAATAATTGAATTATTAAAAATAGGTGAGCAAGGAGGGTTCTTGGATTTGATTGCTATTGCTGAAATACAAAATGTTACAGGCTCTAAAAGTGCCTCAGATGCGTTAGGCCCAGAGAGATTTTACTATAGTATTGAGGGTAAACTAATTGATTTATTAAATAACTGAGGAGTAAAAATCAAAATAGGAAACTTTGACTTCTGCAAATCTTTCAAATATCAAGTGTCTTATTTCCCGCTAAGGTAAAGCACAATGTCGGTTTTGTCAAATTCCTTTGATTATTTCCAAAAATCAAAAACTTATTCTACCCTTATTGTTTTACCCACTTGGAAAATTTTTCCTGAATCCATCACCTTCTAAAAATGGATTTAACTCCAATAGTCTGTCAATAGACACGCCATATCTTGCTAAAATACTATTTTATAGTTTCTGATGGTCGAATTGTATAGAAAATAATCCTTCCGTGATTGTTCTACATTTAATCTCTTTTCAAAGTTAGGACTAGTTTGATATTTTAGTTCATTAAGTTTCAGCTCAAGGTCTCTAATTTTCTCAAGTTGAGTGCTATTAGAGGAATCAAGTTTTGATTGAATTTCGACAATTTCCTTTTTTTATAGAATCTTTTTCTGCCTGAACAGAATCATATTCCTCATTTACAATTTTGTAATATATTCCCCAGCGCTCGCCAGGTTTTCAGATGAAGTAATATTAGCAAAATACTGAGCAAGAAGTCTTCTTTCAGATACCTTGTTGTAATCAATTATTAAATCTCATGACTATATTCCTTCAATTCATTTATTCCAATTTCTATTATCTTTAAAGCCACTATCAATGGGGTAGCTTGAATTAGTACCCAACGCAACTGAGTTGCCACCCATTAATAAAATCAATCCACATTTTTAATCTTTCGTCACTCATAAATCTCCTATTTGATTAATTTGTTTCTTGGTAATAGCGTTATAATCTAGAGAAATAAAAAAGTATTGTTATTAAAATTGCTTCCCACACCGAGTAAAAATACTAATTTAAATTGCAAAAAATACTTGTGATAAACAATCAACTCTTAATCATAAGTAAGTGAAAATTCAAAAGTTACTTTAACAGGTGTGTAAAATAAAGCTAAGCCAAACTCACTAAAAGAACCTACCCCGTCTGGCTTCACCCGCACCTTTAAATCGCCAGTATTCTGTAAGTCTTTGCAGTTTAAATACTTATAAAGCCATTGAACCGACTTAATCCCTTCTTTTACAGCAAGTTAGAGAGGCATTATATACAGGAAACAAGCCCCTTTTAATACTAATGTCATAAACCGCTGTAAACCCTTATCCTACAATAAGTTAAATTGAGGTATCAATTAAAATATTATTTCACTATTATTATCTAACTTTACTCTATCAACTTTTAATCTTTTGAAAGAGAAAGGAGATGAAATCGTTTTTAAGTGATGCTGTTTTTGGTGCCATTTTTTTCCCCTTATGATATTAAACTTTGCTGGGGGTATTGTTTCTGCTATCTGGTTAATAATACTTGGGGATTGGGGTCTTGTTCTCATTGGTGTTGTAGGATCATTGATAGCAAGTTTTCTAATCGGATTTGTGTTGATGATAGGTTTAATATTTGCTATCCCAGCAATGAAGTTCGGAGAAAAGGGATACAGGATACCAGCTTTGATTTTTGGATTCCTTAGTCAAGTTGTAACAGTTGCAATCATTTCTTTCTGGTGTTTATATGTTTTTTCTTTATTTCTACAAAACGCTACAGTTGATAATTGGATTCCGTTTGCAATACTATCCTATGCCATTGCTACAACACCATTTAATTTTTTAGCAAGTAAAGAACAAGATAATGAATTTACCCAACTCACACTCTTTTTCATTCAGGTTGCTTACATTCTACTTTTAATTTGCTTTCTTCTATTTAATCTTACCACAGTAACCTCAGTTTATGTTTTCTTAGCTGTAATGATAGTTTGTTTAATTGTTTTAGTTGTAATAATGATTTCTGGTTCAAATAAAATTACCACTGGGTCATCAATCGGTGAAACTTATTTTAATGATGAAAGGGAAGATGATTTAGATGATGCTGAGCAAGATACAGACAAAGATGATAATACATTTCATACTAAAGTTTTGTTAGTACACTCCGATAGTATCATTATAGATTCTATAATTAAAGAGTTGAGAGTATATGGATTAAAATTTGAATGCGGCAAACGGGGTGAAGAGGGATTATATTTGGCTTCAAGTAATAAATATGATTTAGCTATAATTGAATTAAATTTACCCGATATGAAAGGTGAAAAAGTTTTAGAAAAAATAAAGCAATATTCTCCATCCCTTCCTATATGGATGATTAGTGAGAATTCAAACCTTCAGTTGCTGAAAGAATCTATTAAAAAGGGTGCTGATGATTTTATAACTCAACCAATTAACTTCGATGATTTAAGTGCAAAAGTTGTAAACCTTTCAATCTTAAAATAATCAATTTCAATCCTTTAAAATATATTCTATAATGTATGAAGGCTTTTCACTTCAACTCCCACCCCTAAATTTCCAGCCCCTATGGGGTAAAAATGGTTGAAAAATCTTGTCAAAAAAGCCCCCCATCAATTTACAATGGCATAAGAATTGATTTATTAACTGCTGTAAACTGAGATTTACTTCAAATTATTAAAAATGGCTTATTAATGAAAACAAATCAAGCACTTAAAGAACGAATTTCTACTTCCACAACTAATCCAGATGGTGGTAACGGACTGGATAAAGTAAAATCACTTGTTGAAAAATTAATTGAAAATACTTTCGAAACATTAACCGAAGAAGATTCTAAAAATATGGATAGTGAAATGATGATTTTTACCGGAGTAAAGATTTCAGAATATATGCTGAACAGATATAAATCAATGGATAAATTATATAAGAAAAGTATAAAGAATTCTTAATTACTTTAATTCAGGGTATCAACAAAACGAAATAATATATTGATGTGAACAGCTAAATTTAGAAAATTATATTATTCCAGTAGTGATAGAGGAGAAAACGGATTAACCCGAAACGAAAAAAGCCCCGTCAGTTACCCTTTAGTTATTTAACTTTTCTACAGATGCTCTTCAATCCTCAGCTCTTAAATGCGAGTAAATTCGATTAAGTGAGTGGTACAGAATAAAAAAACCCCCACCAACCTGCCTACCGGACAGGCAGGCTTTCATTGACAGGGGCTTGAAATAAAGAGATATATTATTTAACTACTTCATCAACACCATCTTTTTAGTTTCAACAAAATTTCCTGCTTGTAAGTTGATAAAAATAAATTCCACTCGGCAATCCTGTCGCATCAAACTTAACTTCATAAGTACCAGCTTGTTTTTCTTCATTAACAAGGTTTCTAACTTCATTCCCAAGTATATCATACACATTTAGCACAACATTTGAATGAGTCGGAATTGAGTATCTGATATTTGTGTTTGGGTTGAATGGGTTGGGGTAGTTTTGATATATATTATAATCCTGAATTACAGTTTCTTCATTTACGCTTGCAATATCATTAAAGATATGATTTACACTAAATTGTTCTTCATATCCACTTTCAAATAAATAATAATAATTATTTGCAATCAATGTTGAACCTATTTCATTATAATCAAACAATGAATAAGTATAGTTAAAAAATTGATTTGGGTTTTGTAGTGCCGCTTCGGTATCGCCATTAGTTATAAGACTTATAAAAAAATCATTCCCTGATGGTAAATTTATTTTATAAAAATTGTTGGCGGTTGGATGAGCGCTTTCATTCAAAATGGTTGAGGGTGGTGTAAAACTTATTGTTGATGTTATTAAAATTAAAGGATAATTAGCTGCTTCTGCAAAATAAATTCCTGGAATCGCTCTGGAGTTAGTAAAATATGTCCAGATACCAAAAGTGCTTAATTCTTCTTTCAGTGATGAACCTCCTGGATCAAACTATTCTCAATACTTCTGATAGCTTCTAAAGTTGGGATCATTTCCCACTGTTGTTTCAGAATTTCAAAACCAAATCTTTGTTTAAGATAAATATTCCAAATTGCAAGATTGTAACCGTTCTGTTTTGGTAGTGCAACTTCCGGGTGTTGGAAATAGGATGACATATAAGCGTAATAATCGTTCACTCATTAAAGACAAATTCTTCCATAGAGGTAGAAGTTATTTCATAAAAGAAGATGTCATCGGATTTCGATAGGGACTATTACTATTCAAAACTGAATAATTTCCTACTTGAATGCCGTGATGAAATTCGTGAGCAACTGTTACTAGCATACCTTCAATTCCACTACTATAATATCCAACATAATCATTATCAATAACTATAAAAGAAGTCCAGTTGACTGCACCAACTTTATTTTCAAATTCAGTATATCCATAAAGACCAGCACCTTGATTTACTATGTACACATCGTATTTATCATCACCACCACCAGTGTTATCTGAGGGAGGAGGGAGGATAATCAAGGTAATAAATTTGAAATCTGTATACGGAATCTAAACTATTAGCTACTTCTGCAGCATTCTGTTCTACGGACCAGCCAGTATTGTATGCGGGAGCATTGGGACCTGTTTGATCATAGTGTATTCTGAAAAATCCAGAAGGGGAAACAATACTTGTTTGCAATACTGGTCTTGATAAGAGAAGACTAATTTTTTCTTGTTGTTCAGAATTAAATCTATCAAAATTTAATTTTATTCGATTTATTATATCAAGACCGCACTTGTTTGGCGATCGTATTTTATCGGATTTATTTATTTCATCTGATTTTATAGTTGTAAATAAATTGAATAAAGAATCTAATGAATGTTTTGTCAGAACTGATGAATTTGAATGTTGTAACTGACTTTGCTGTGCAAGTGTAGTGAATTGAAAAAAAAGAAATGTAAATACTATTGCGACGTTAGTTGAAACTCCCATAATACTCTCCATTAATAAAATTACTATTGTAAACTAAGTCAAAATAATAGAGGAAGGCAAGTCGTATTATTTATTCCTAACAAAAACTAACTTAATTTCGAAGTATAGTTAAAACTTTTTGGGAAATTTCTGAACTACATCGGTGAAATAGCAGCACTTGCAACAGCCTTCTGTTGGTCAATAACTTCATACGCATTTACAAATGCTTCCAGAAGGATTGGCGCAATTCAGGTTAACATCGACAGGATGGTTTTTGCAAGCATTCTGCTTATTAGGTATCATAGCCATATTTGGAATTAGTCTCACATTAACTTTCAGTCAGATTTCAAATCTTGTTATCAGCGGAATACTGGGATTAGTTCTGGGGGATTCATTTCTTTTCAAATCATTTCAACTTATCGGTGCAAGACTTGGAATAATTATTATGGCTGCAGTACCAGTCCTTAGTGCAATACTTGCTTTTTTCTTTCTGAATGAAATTATTTCTTTCCTTGGAATGTTCGGAATGCTTTTAACGATTAGCAGGAATATTGATTGTTGTATTAGAAAAGAAATCAGTTGA
Source organism: uncultured Ignavibacteriaceae bacterium (assembly GCA_963768365.1). GTDB lineage: Bacteria > Bacteroidota > Ignavibacteria > Ignavibacteriales > Ignavibacteriaceae > IGN2. Next base: position 286,030 of record CAVYHS010000012.1, read on the forward strand.
GCAAAATAATATTTCTTTTAACAAACTAGGAATATTTTATGGCTTTCTTGGTGCACTCGGTCAGGCAAGCGGATTGATCTTTGCTAAATTTGCATTCCAGGGAGGTGATCTGAATGGATTTGCTGCAAGCTTTATCAGATTGTTTTCTGCTTCTATAATAATTCTTCCCGTTGCTGCAACATTCAGAAGATATAAAAATCCTGTTGGTGTTTATTCAAAAGATAGTTACTCAGCAAAAGTAATTCTTATCGGTACAATCTTCGGTCCGGTGCTTGGAATTACCGGAAGTTTAATTGCAATTGAATATGCAAAGGTTGGAATTGCTTCAACATTAATGGCAACTATGCCGATAATTATGTTGCCGATTTCAAGATTTTATTTTAAAGAGAAGCTGGATTGGAAAGCTATAATTGGTGCATTCGTGGCAGTGATTGGAGCAGCGATAATCTTTTTAAGATGAAATTAATTCTCTTCAAAAATATTTTTATAAACCTATACGTCTCTTCATCAAAGCAAACAAAAATTACTTTCTCGATTGATGCGATTCTTCTTTAAAAAACTTCTTTACTTCTGTTACTGCAATCTTTGTTGCTCTTTCTAGCGGGAAACGATAAACACCTGTACTGATAGCAGGGAATGCAATTGTTTTAATTCCATTTTCAACTGCCAACTTTAAAGAGTTTTTATAGCAGTTTGCAAGAAGTTTATCTTCATTATTCTTTCCGTCATTCCAAACAGGACCAACAGTATGAATAATATATTTTGCAGGAAGATTAAATCCAGGAGAAATTTTTGCTTCACCGGTTTGGCAGCCGCCAAGTTTTCTATTAAATTCTAAAAGTTCCGGTCCTGCTGCACGATGAATTGCTCCATCCACTCCACCACCGCCAAGCAGGGAAGTGTTTGCAGCGTTTACAATTGCATCAACTTTTAGTTTGGTTATGTCTCCTTTGTGGATTTCTATTCTGTCATTCATTAATTTGAAAGATTAAATTCCCATTTCTTTTTTTACTTCACTGAATTTCTCAACTGCAAAATCCAGATCTTCTTTTGAATGTGCAGCAGAAATCTGCACTCGAATTCTTGCAGTCCCTTTTGGAACAACAGGATAGAAGAATCCAATAACGTAAATTCCTTTTTCTAACAATCTTGCTGCCATTTTTTGAGATAAGACGGCATCACCTAGCATAATTGGAACAATTGGATGTATACCTTCTTTAATTTCAAATCCAGCAGCTTTAATTTTTTCTCTAAAATATTTTGTGTTCTCTTCTAGCTTATCTCTTAAATGAGTTGTTGAGCTAAGCATATCCAGGACTTTAATTGAAGCTGCAACAATAGAAGGTGCAACTGTATTTGAAAATAAATATGGACGTGATCTCTGTCTGAGCAAATCAACAATTTCTTTGCGAGCACTTGTGTATCCACCACTTGCACCTCCAAGAGCTTTTCCTAAAGTTCCGGTGATTATATCAACTCTGCCCATAACATCATTATGTTCGTGTGTACCTTTGCCATGTTTGCCCATAAAACCGACTGCGTGTGAATCATCAACCATCACCATTGCACTGTATTTTTCGGCAAGATCACAAATTCCTTTTAAGTTTGCTACGTAACCGTCCATCGAGAAAACACCATCCGTCGCAATCAATAATTGTTTTGCATTATTGGATTTTGCTTCTTTTAATTTTTCTTCAAGATCTTTCATATCATTGTTCTTGTAACGATATCTTTGTGCTTTACACAATCGAACTCCATCAATGATACTAGCGTGGTTTAGTTCATCACTTATTACTGCGTCATTTTCAGTTAGAATGGTTTCGAACAATCCTCCATTTGCATCGAAGCAGGATGTGTAAAGTATTGTATCTTCCATCTCAAGAAAATCTGATATCTTTTTTTCCAGTTCTTTGTGAATTTGCTGTGTGCCGCAAATGAATCTTACTGAAGAAAGTCCATATCCCCATTTATCATAACTATTTTTTGCCGCTTCAATTATTTCAGGATTGTTTGACAGTCCCAGATAATTATTTGCACACATATTTAAAACTTTTTGTCCACCAGTAACTTCAATGTTTGCACTTTGCGGGCTGGTGATTACTCTTTCTTTCTTAAATAAACCTTCATTTTCAATATCTGGTTAGAATCTCATTGTAATATTTTTTTGTTGTTGTATTCATATTAGATCCTTTTAATTTTTAGTCTTCTAACCAGTTAAGAATGACTTTTCCCGAATTACCCGACTTCATAATCTCAAATCCTTCCAGGTAATCATCAATTTTAAAACGATGAGTAATTATTGGACTGATTGGTAATCCGCTTTGAACCATTGCCTGCATTTTGAACCAGGTTTCAAACATCATTCTACCGTAAATTCCTCGAATGGTAAGTCCGTTGAAAATAACTTTGCCCCAGTTAATGCCAGCTTTTTCAGGAAGGATTCCGAGCAATGCCATTTTTCCACCGTGATACATTACATCAATCATATCATTGAAAGCATGAATGCTTCCGCTCATTTCCAAGCCAACATCAAAACCACCAACCATACCTAGTTCTTTTACAACATCAGGAAGTTTTTCTTTTGTAATGTTAACTGCTCTAGTAACTCCAAGCTTTTTTGCAAGTTCTAAACGATATGGATTCATATCTGTAATAACAATATTCCTTGCACCGGAATGTTTTACAATTGCAGCAGCCATAATTCCAATCGGACCAGCACCGGTGATAAGAACATCTTCACCAAGCACATTAAATGATAGAGCAGTGTGAACAGCATTTCCTAAGGGATCAAATATCGAAAAAATTTCTTCTGGAATTTTCGGATCGCAATGCCAGATGTTGGAAACAGGAATGACAAGATATTCTGCAAAGCATCCCGGACGATTTACTCCAACTCCTTTTGTGTTCGGACAAAGATGACCTCTTCCTTCACGGCAATTTCTGCAATGACCACATACAATATGTCCTTCGCCACTAACTAACTCACCTATTTTCACATCCTGAACATTATCTCCAAAAGCTTCGATAGTACCAACATATTCGTGACCAACATGCATTGGAACAGGAATGGTTTTTTGTGCCCACTCATCCCAGTTGTAAATATGAATATCTGTGCCGCAAATAGAGGTTTTGTGAATTTTTATAAGTACATCATTTGGTCCGTATTCAGGAATGGGAACTTCGTCCATCCAGATTCCCGGTTTCGCATATTTTTTAACGAGAGCTTTCATTTTTTTCATATTAATACCTTTCAAGAAATAGATTATAGGCAGGCTGCTATAGTTAATTGCTAAAAAGAATTTTTAAATACGATTTAAACTTAGAGAATAGGGGAGTAAACAACAATAATTTATTGTTGTAAAATAGGATTTGAAAAGGTTTCGATCTGAATTTTATTTCATATCAAGTGAGAACAAAGCAAAATCCATTTTACCCAATAAATGAGGTTTGCCTTGGATTTCTTTCATCTTTTTATCAACCCAGTCTTCATTAAGACCATTTTCTTTTGCAGTATCTTTCAACCAATTCATTTCATCATCATTTAAAGATTCATCGGATAGTGCGAGTTTCAGTCCATCCTCGATAAAAGATTTTGCAATGTTCTGTTCGGAAAATTTTATTGGTTCTTCAGTTATATATCTGTTTTCAAGAAGGTTCGAAATAGTCTCGTTAAAAAAATCTGAAGAAAAGCCTAGTCGTGTTGCAATTTTTTTAATGATAGATAATTTCCGATTCACTTAACTGATTATCTTTTCTTGCTGTAATTAATAAACCTTTAAGGTAGCTGCTGCGATCGAGTTGGGGAATATCCAAAATAACCTCACATTGGTTTGATGTTATTCGTTGCTAATTAAATTGGGTTGATCAAAATATGCTTTTACAAATACACTCAAACATAATACCATTTCATACATTTGTAATATAATTAATGAAGACTTGAATTTCAAAGTGATAAACGGTTACCAAACGTCATTCATAACGAGTTAATATTTAAATAAACCCATCATTTAATATTTGTTAAGTTTTTATTACCGATTCGAAAATCAATTTTACTGAATAATTTTTATGATTCTCAGAAATAGATTATGAATAAAAAAATAACAGGATTTCTAAGCAGAAAAAATTTACATCATATGTGAATTAAAACTCTTTAATTTAAAAATGTAGTAAATTTCGGGTAATAAATATCAAGAATAAAAATTTCAGCCTGAGGCTGATCCCGCTTTGCGGGAATTATTTAAACTTTAACAGGGAGAAAAAATGAGCTACAGAATTGAAAAAGATACAATGGGAGAAATAAAAGTTCCTTCCAATATGTACTATGGTGCACAAACTGCCAGATCATTAATGAATTTTAAAATCGGAGGTGATCGTTTTCCGAGGGAATTAATTCGTGCACTTGGTATTCTAAAAAAAGCTGCAGCACTTACAAATAAAGAACTTGGAACATTACCAGCAGATAAAGCAGATTTAATTTTAAAAGCAGCGGATGAAGTAATTGAAGGAAAACTTGATGAACATTTTCCTCTGGTTGTATGGCAAACCGGAAGTGGCACACAAACAAATATGAATTCCAATGAAGTAATTTCAAATCGAGCTATTGAAATTGCAGGTGGAGAGATGGGAAGCAAAAAGCCAATCCATCCAAATGACGATGTGAATAAAGCACAATCTTCAAATGATACCTTCCCAACAGCAATGCACATTGCAGCAGTTGAGCAAATTCATCATAGACTTATTCCTATGGTAACAAAACTTCGTGATGCTCTACAGAAAAAAGCTGATGAATATAAAGATATTATTAAGATTGGAAGAACACATTTGATGGATGCTGTTCCATTAACTCTGGGACAGGAATTTGGAGGTTATGCTCAAATGTTGACGAATGGATTGGAAAGAATCAATGCTGCACTTCCAAGGTTATATGAACTTGCTCTTGGTGGAACAGCAGTCGGAACTGGTTTGAATACTCATCCGCAGTTTGCTGTAAAATCTGCTGAACATATTGCTAAAATAACCGGGCTCAAGTTTGTAACTGCAAGAAATAAATTTGAAGCATTAGCTGGACACGATGCGATGGTTGAATTCAGCGGTGTATTGAAAACGCTTGCTGCTTCTTTAATGAAAATAGCAAATGATATCCGGTTTCTCGGATCAGGTCCACGCTGCGGTTTAGGTGAACTAAATCTACCTGCAAATGAACCGGGCTCTTCAATTATGCCGGGAAAAGTTAATCCAACACAAAGTGAAGCGATGACGATGGTCTGTGCACAGGTTTTTGGTAATGATGTTGCTGTGAATATTGGTGGTGCAACTGGTCATTTTGAGTTAAATGTTTTCAAACCGGTTATAATTTTTAATGTTCTTAATTCAATCAGATTAATTTCTGATGCCTGCGAAAGCTTTACTGATAACTGTGTTGTTGGAATTGAAGCAAATAAAGGAAATATTAAAAAGCATCTTGATAATTCATTGATGCTTGTTACAGCACTTAAATCCTCATATCGGTTATGATAATGCAGCAAAAGTTGCAAAGAAAGCTCACGCTGAAAATAAAAATTTGAAGGAAGTAGCTATCGAACTGGGATTACTCACTGCCGAAAAATTTGATGAAGTTGTCAGACCTGAAAAGATGACTGGACCGAAAGCATAAATTAACGTTGTCATTGCGAGGAGTGGAACGACGAAGCAATCTTTAAGAAATATATGTGAGATTGCTTCTCCCGCTAAAGCGGGATCGCAATGACAGTCTTGAGAATTAAATTATGAACTGGAACGGAACAGTATCTCTACTAATTGCTTGTCTTGAGTTTCTTCTTCTTTTCAATCTTCTGGTATTTGTAGAGAAGAACAAGCTCAACAAAATTGCAATGATAATGATTGCATTGCTTGCAGCTTACCAGACAATGGAATTCCTGATGTGCCAGGTTGAGCTGCAAAATTCATTCTTTCCCTATTTTGCGTTTGTAATAATTTCTTTTCTTCCTCCATTAAATCTTTTACTGGTAATTACACTTAAACCTAGAACATAAACTTAAACTCATAAAATATCTTCTCTTTATCCCAGCAATATTATTTTCAGTTTACTATACATTTATAATTCCCAATTTCGCAGTAACAAGCTGTACAGTTCTTTATGCAACTTATAATTATCCACTTGGTGATTTGTTTGGATTTTTTTATTATTTACCAATCCTCATTTCAATTATTCTGCTGATTTTGTTCATTAAGAAAGAAAGTGATAAAAAGAAAAGATTGATTGGAAAGGTTTTGCTTTTTGGTTCTATCTTTATAAGTATTCCCCCATTATTAGGATTTATTTTAATGTTTACTGGATCATATTCACTTATTTCGGCAATAGAAAGTATTATGTGCAAGTTTGCATTTGTGTATGCAGTGTGTCTAACTTTTATTTGTATTTATAATTCTCCATTCAAAGATGAACGAAACTATTTTAAATATTTATCTGGTAATAAATGATGGACTTGGTTGTCGAGTTCCGAGTAGTTGCTTATGAAATGGAAGGTGGAGATGACAGGAAGATTGAATTTCTTAAAAGTAAAGCAAGAGAAGATTTTGACAAAGCATATAAATTCGATGCACCAACAGATAAGAAAGGAAAATTTATGACCTATAACAGGTTTCATAAATTTGAGAAAAAAGGAATGCACTTTCAGCTATTTGAAGAAATATTTTCAAGCTTCAAAGTTGCTGAACATCCTCTGATTTGTGTAACACCTGTTGTTGATGGAGAAATTTACAGCAGTTAATATTAATGTATGAACAGATTTCTGAATCTGATTCCATAGATATGAAACAATATTTACTATTGATAATATGAAAATTAGCAAACAAACATATTATTCATTATAATAATTTTATTGTTAACAATTATGGGAAGTAAATTGTACGTATCCGATAAAACAAAAACATCACTAACTCATTTCAGAAAAAACAAAAAGCTCTTGATGAAATTTATTCTGATAAAAAGCTCGGATCGTTTGTAGAGAATGGAAAAACATATTTTCAGATTGTTCGCACCAAATGCTGAAAAAGTTTCACTTCTCACATTCGAGCAGCCTGAACAAATCAAGGGAAAAGAATTTCCTATGACCAGAGATGAAAATGGTGTTTGGGAAACATCTCTCGATGGAGAACTGTACGGATTGTATTACGGTTTCAAAGTTTGTCATCCCGGAACTCCGTGTATTGAAGATATTGTTTGTATTGATCCTTATGCAAAAGCTGTTGCATCATTGCAAACCTATTTCAATCCACGAAGATCAATAGTTGTAAAAGAAGGAGATTATGATTGGGAAGGTGATGAATGGATACAGATGGATTGGAGTGATCTGATAATTTATGAAATGCATATTCGCGATATGACAGAGCATTCATCTTCTGGAGTCACAGAAAGAGGAACATATAAGGGCTTGGTGGAAAAAGGAAAAACCGGAGGAATTGATTATCTAAAAAATCTTGGTGTAAATGCAGTTGAACTTCTTCCTGCCCAGGAGTTTGCAAATAATGAAGCTCCTTTTAAAGATTCACTTAATGGAAAATATAATAGCTGGAATCCTTACGAAAGAAATCATTGGGGATATATGACTGCAGCATTTTTTGCACCGGAAAGTTATTACAGTGAAAATGTTCGTGAACTCAAATGGGATGAATGGAGTGGAAGCAACGAATGCAAAAGCTGTTACTGATTTTAAGGATATGGTGAAAGCATTTCACAAAGAAGGAATTGCTGTTATTATGGATGTGGTTTACAATCACATTTCAGAATATGAAATTGGAAATCTGAAACAGATAGATAAAGAATATTATTTCAGACTGGATGAAAAAGGAAATTATATTGCGCAGAGCGGATGCGGAAACGATTTCAAAACTGAGAGACTGATGGCAAGAAGAATGATTGTTGAAAGTGTTTTGTACTGGATGAAAGAATATCACGTTGATGGTTTCCGTTTTGATCTTGGGAAAATTGATTGATTGGGAAACAATTGAGCAGATTATTTTCGAAGCAAAGAAAATTAATCCGTACGTAGTTTTTGTTTGTGAACCGTGGGGCGGCGGTTACGATCCCGCAGGATTTTCCGTTCGCGGTTGGGGTGCATGGAATGATCAAATAAGAAACGGAATTAAAGGTGAAAATCCTTTTGAAGGTCTTGGATGGATTTTTGGGAAATGGTACGGAAATAATAATCCAGCCAGAATAAAAAGTTATGTGAATGGAACTTTGACAAAAGATACGCTTGGATTATTCCAGAATCGCTGACCATTCTGTAAACTATCTTGAATCACACGATGGTTATACTCTTGGTGATTTTATTCGGCTTGGATTGGGTGATGTAAAAAAAGATCAGATAATTAAAAATGTTGATGAGAATTGTTAAGCTAACACCACAACAATTGAAATTAAACAAACTTAGCTGCATTATTTCTTTTTACATCTCGTGGAATTACAATGATTCATTCGACGGTCAGGAGTTTGCAAGAAGCAAAGTCATTCCATTTGATATTCCAGTTGATGATCCTCATAAAGGAATGATTGATCACAACAGCTATGATAAAGACAACGAAACAAATTATATAAATTATGAGCATGCAAAAATCAACAGTGATCTTCTTAATTATTATAAAGGATTAATTGAACTGCGGAAAGAATATGAAGCTTTTAGAAGAGCAGATTACAATGATGTAGTCTTTTTCAAATTTAAAGAAAAATCCTTTTGCTTTGGGATATTTAGTCAAATACAAAGATGAAGAATTTGTGGTTCTTTTTAATGCAGATCCTAAATCTGCTATTGAATATTAATTTACCTGATGGTGATTGGGATGTTTTAGTTGATGAAAATGTATCAGGCATAAAACCCATCAAAACATTGCAGAAAAAAGTAACACTTAACAGTTCAACTGGTATTGTTTTGAAGAAGAAATAAATGAAAATAAAATTATTAAATATTTTTTGTTTCGTTCTTCTGTTTTCAATTCAGATTTTATCACAGCAATTTTCTCCTGGCTCACCAGAATGGCTTGTTGATATGTTCTTCAATCAAAGTGAATTTCCTGATAAAGCAAATTATTTTTCAGGTGAAATGTTGAATGAGTACGATCAACCGACAATTGGTGAAGAGTTAAAGGGAGAGGGGGAAATTTCTTTTCATCAGATAAAAGCAACAGTGAATAAAATTGTCTTCGCTGTTGAGGTCAAGCATGAATCAAAAGGTAATTGATTTTTATTGCTACTTAATTAAACAAGATAATGCCTGGAAGATTTTTGCAATCAGAAGATTTCTATTGCCGGATTTCATTTACACTGTCCGGGACTCACTTTCAGAATTAAGTTCTCTTTCATCAAATGACTCATCGTTCTATCTTTCCTTAAAACTTTTTACAATGACTGACAATGACCTGAAAAATTATCTTAAAACAAATCTCAATAAGTTCCAGGAGCTTGTTAATTATTTCAATAGTAACATGGGTGATGAGGTTGATAAGGGACTTATTTCAGTTGGCTGCAATGCCATTTATGGAGATAAAAAATATCCTGGCTGTGTGTTTATTCAAATCTTAACATTTGAAAATATGGAAGCGGGATTTATTCAAGCTGCTGATTCAGTACTACTTCCGGAAATATCTGTCGGGAAATTTATTTACATCGAGGAAGTATCTGCTGGCTGGTTTATCTATCGGATGATGTAAGAAAATTTAGTTTTAAGGGTTTCTCTTCTTTAATGATTTTTCAATTGCAGTTTTAAAATTAATCAGGTTAACCGGCTTATTAAAAATATACTCTATACCGAGATTTGTGTATTCCTGGATTTCAGCACGTTCAATATCAGCAGATAAGAACAATAACTGGAATTGATTCTATTAAATTGTTCTTGATCAATTCTTGAACTAATTGAAGTCCACTCATTATTGGCATTTTATGTTCAGTAATGACGAGAGCCGGAGGTGATTGAATAATTCTTTCAAGAGCTTCCTTCCCATTTGAAACAACATTCACTGCATAATCAGTTGTAATGTTAATCAATACTTTTGAGTAAAACATTCTTTCCCGGTTATTTGGATCTATTAATAGAATTTTTGTTGAAGCAACCGGTAGTGTGAATATAAATTCAGTTCCTCTTTCAAACTCACTTTTTACTTCAATCTTTCCACCATGCTTTTCAATAATATCTTTAACGAGTGAAAGACCCAACCCACTTCCTTTTTCACCTGCAGTTCCTTCAGAAGTATACTTAGTTTCAATGCTGAATAATTTATCGAGGTTATTTTCTTTGATTCCTGTGCCTGTGTCTTTAACAGAAAAAGTAATAAAGTGGGATGTCTGAGAGACATTAACAGAAATCATTATCCGGTCTCCCAATTTCGTGAATTTGACCGCATTGGAAAGCAGGTTAATAAATGCCTGAATAATCAGGTTTTTATCACCATAGACATGTAAAGCCGGCTCAATAAGATTTTCAATCTCGACTCCTTTTTTTAGAGCTGAACCTGAAATATTACTTATTGAACTCTCAACAATTTCTCTGGCATTAAGTTTTTCCGGTTCAAATTTAATCCTGCCTGTTTGAAGTCGTGTCCAATCCAGCATAGAGTTAACAAGTGCCAGCATAGATTTGGATGAATCCTGGATGTAGACTATATATTGTAGTTTCTCAACATCTGTTAGAGTATCATCTTCTAAAAGCAGATCTGTAAATCCAAGTATCGAACTAAACGGCGCTCTTAAGTCGTGTGATATAATTGACAAGGAATCTGTCTTTAGCATCATTGAGTTTTTTAAGATTTGCTGCTGATTGCTTTAGTTCTTCTTCTGCTCGTTTGTTGAAAGTAATATCACTAATCAATCCATATACTTTTTGAATATGGCCATCCGAATTTCTGACAACATTAATTTTGTTTCTAACCCATACAACATTTCCACTTTTATTTATAATTCTAAATTCAAACTCACTGGTAATCTGCACATCAGTCTTCCAGAGAAATGATAAACGCTTTTTCAAATCTCGGAAATCATCAGGATGAATAATTTTTAAAAATAGTCTTTGATCACTCAAGAACTCTGTTTGAGTATACCCAGTAATTTTTTCGATAGCTTTTGAGTAATACGTGGGAAACATTTTACCTTCGAATCTTTCGAATGTATAGAGCAGGTCATCAATATTTTCTGCAATGTTTCTGTATTTCTGTTCGGAGTCTTTTGCTGCTTCCTGCATTCTCTTTTTTTCACTTACGTCCTTAATGATAAGAACTAGATGCAGTTGATTATTTTCTTTAAGCTCAAATGCACAAAACTCAGCATAAAAAATTAAGCCGTCTTTTTTCCTTGCAATGAATTGCAACCTTTCGCGGTCCAGGTTTTGAGGTGCGTTTATTATTTAAATACTGAGTAACATTTGAAACGCTATCTTCAGAAACTAATTCGATAAGATTTTTTCCCTCAAGTTCCTTTGCATCTTCATATCCGAATATTTTTGCGAATGAATCATTTGCTAAAGTAATTTTTTCATCAAGCTCAACAGCAATTCCGTCATTCGCAGCTTCGAACATAGACTGGTAAATATTCCTGGAAGGAACTTGAACGATGTGCTCAATCTTCTCTACAACCTCATTTGGTTTCTTTTCAGTCTGCTTAATTATCGCTGAATCTAATTTTATTCGGCTGCACAAAACAATTATCTGATTTCTATCTTCTATGCTTTTATAGAAATTCAGATGCACCAGTAATTTGCCTGTGTTTTTATTCTCAAGGTATGTAATGAGCTCACAGGAATTTTTATCATCTAATTGGCCGATAATTTTGAATAGTTCTTCCTGATCAATCGAAGATAATAATTCGGAAGCTGATATACTTTTTTCAGATCTTACGATTCCTGATAGAATTTCGAATTGTTCATCCCAATCAATAATATTACCATTGCTATTAATTAATAATAGGCCTGTATCTCTTTTCCTGGAAATTTCTTTATAGTATTCAAGCTTCTTTAAGTTTTCTACCATTGAATTAATTTCTTCAGGAGGGAGGGGACTTTCCTTAAATACTAAATAAACTACTTGCACAAAACCATTTTCACCGATTACAGGCTCTACACTGCAGTCAAATTTCTTGGGGATATCATTCAGAATAAATTCGATTTGTAAAAACTGGGCTTTACCAAACTCAACTGCATTATTAAATGACTGAATTATTTTTTCTTTAATTGAAGAGCTAAAAATATCATTAACATTTCTGCCGGTGATTTCTCTTCTTAAAAGATTCGAGCCCTGAATTTCTTTGCCAGCAGAATATTTTATATCTCCGCTTGTATCAGTTACAATAAAGAATATATCACCTTTGTTTATATAATCATCAGTCAGTCTTCTCGGCGATTCTTCGTCTGTTTCTGAAAAGAATTGCAGATCTTCAATCAACAGCATTCCACCGGAGATGTTTTCCTCTTCGTAAACAGGTGAACCTTTCACAATAAGTGAAATCATTCTTCCATCATCAGTTTTGATATGCTTTATTTCTTTTTCGAAAGGTCTGCCTTTAACAACAGTTTTTAGTTCTTCAATAATATTGATCGGAGGAAAAAGGTTGTACTTAAAAATATTAATATTAAGTAGTGAGGTATTAAATTGATATAATAAACCAAGCTTGTGAAAGTTTTGATTAATAAATTCCACTCTCCCATGAGAAGAGAATGTTAGTATCCCCAGCGGAATTTGATCAATAAGTATTTCCGTACTTTGACTCAAGAGAATTTTGCCCACACAAAATAGTTTAAAAAAGCAGAATGAACACAGTTTTATAGCAATAATAATGCTAATGCGTATGGTTTAATGCCTTCATTTTTCTCAGCTTGATAGCTTTAATAATTAAACCTTGTTTTATCAATTTTAGGATGCTAAATAATTAAAAAACGAAGTATTGGATATAATTAATTTCTATAAAGCTTTTAGAATTAAAAATTTCATTTAAAAAAACTACTTTTGTCGTCTCATTATGGAATGAATTGATATTGTAACGTAGCAAAATAAGATGGTGTTAAATGGTTTTTTTCAAGCTTGACGGAAGTATGAATTAGATAATTTTCGTTAACTTTTAAAGTAAAATATTAATAATCCTGTGTGTTGTGTTTAAAAAAATTTTTCAAACAGTTGGTAACCGCTCATTAGCTTTTTTTGAAGAGTCAGGACAAATATTTTTACTATTCTTTGGAATAATCAAGAACTTTAAAAATCTTCATCGCACGCGAAAAGAAGTAATGTTTCAGATGCAGCATATTGGCGTAGACTCCCTTCCGTTAGTTATCATAATTGCAACATTCACCGGTGCAGTCGCAGCCTGGCAAGCAGCTTATCAGTTAAAAGGTATTGCACCTCTTTCTTTGTTAGGCGGAACAACAAGCAGAGCAATAATCACAGAACTTGGACCCGTATTAACTGGAATTGTAATAGCAGGTAGAATTGGTGCATCCATAGCTGCCGAATTGGGCACAATGAAAGTGACCGAGCAAATAGATGCTCTGGAAATAATGGGCATTGATCCGGTACGATATCTGGCAATGCCAAGGTTTTTAGCTGCAATTTTAATGATGCCGATACTGGTTATTTTTGCAAACACTATAGCTGTAGCTGGCGCTTACGTGGTATCCGATTATTTTTTACAGGTTCCTTATAATGTTTTCTTCGGCTCTGTCAGGCAATTTTTTCAATTCTCTGACCTTACGGGCGGTTTAATAAAAACAGTGGTTTTCGGTGGTGTTACATCGCTACTTGGTTGTCATATCGGTTTTAGAACTTCGGGGGGTGCGGAAGGTGTTGGTTCTTCAACTATTCGATCATTTGTGCTTTCAGCCGCACTGATTTTAATTCTTGATTATTTCTTGTGGACTTTACTTTTTTAATTAGAATCGAGAGGTAAAACTTTCTTCGACTTTAATCAATTAAGGGTTTAAAATCTCCTCAAAATTCAGTACCATTAATTACAAATTTTGAAAAATCTGGAGCAAACTATGGAACAAATTCAATTCGAAATAAAAGAAAGAAAAACCAGAGTTGTCCTACCTGAACCACTTGGCTTCGGAAAATATTTTACTGATCATGTGTTTGAGATGGATTACAATCAAAAAGATGGTTGGCATAATCCTGTTATCCGTCCTGTTGAAGATTTAGCCGTTCATCCGGCTTCAATGTTCATTCATTATGGTCAAGCAGTGTTTGAAGGATTAAAGGCTTTCAGACAGGACTCGGGAGATATTGTAATTTTCAGACCAGAAAAACATTTTGAAAGATTAAATAACTCCTCTCGTCGGGTATGTATTCCCAAAATTGATGAAGACTTTGCGATTGAAGCTTTAAAGGAACTGATTAACATTGAAAAAGACTGGATTCCTGCTAAACACGGTGAGTCATTATACATCAGACCATTTATTTACGGGACGGATCCGTTTTTGGGTGTTAAACCTGCAAAAGAATATAAATTCATCTTACTTCTCTCACCAGTTGGCGCTTATTATCCCGAAGGTTTCAAACCTGTGAAAATTTTAGTGACTGATGAATACGTTAGAGCAGTTAGAAAAGGATTAGGCGAATGTAAAACTCCCGCAAATTATGCTGCAAGTCTTTTAGCAGGTGAACAAGCGATCGAAAAAGGATTCACTCAGGTCTTATGGCTTGATGGAGTGGAGCAAAAATATATTGAAGAAGTTGGAACTATGAATATCTTCATCAACCTTAAAAATGAAATTGTAACTCCAAAATTGAACGGAAGTATTTTGCCCGGTGTTACACGAAGATCAGTGATTGAAATTTTAAAAGAATGGAAAATGAATATTGTTGAAAGACCAATTACAATTGATGAAGTGGTAGATGCCTATGATAAAGGAAATCTAAATGGTGTTTTCGGAACCGGAACTGCAGCAATAATTTCATCAGTTGGTTGGCTGACATATAAAAACAAGCAAATGACTTTTAATGATGGTAAACCTGGGGAATTAGACCTCAAACTTTTCAAGGAGTTGACTTCAATCCATCATGGGCTGAAAGAAGATACACACAACTGGTTAACTTCTGTTGAACAAAAGGAAGTTGTTACCTCATAAATTTTAGGGTAGAAGAAACCTGATCTTCTACCCTATTTTTTACTAATCAATTCTAATAAATCCTATTCCTCTTAAAATTAAGACAAATTACCTCTTGACAAGTGTTCAAATGTGCACTATATTTGCAGTGAACAATTGAGCACTAATATGAAAAACAAATTAACAGACAGACAAGAAGAAATCCTAACATTTATCAGGCAGTTTACTGTTGAAAGTGGATACCCTCCAACTCTTCGTGAAATTGGCAAGCATTTCCAAATCTCTTCAACTTTCGGTGTCAAGAGACATCTTGAAGCACTTGTGAAAAAGGGTTTCATTAATATTGAAAGTAATGCGAGCAGAGGAATATCGATGATTAGAAAAAATTCTGATGATTATATCGATGGAATTCTAAGAGATGAAAGTGTGTTTCTA
This sequence comes from uncultured Ignavibacteriaceae bacterium, assembly GCA_963768365.1. Taxonomy (GTDB): domain Bacteria; phylum Bacteroidota; class Ignavibacteria; order Ignavibacteriales; family Ignavibacteriaceae; genus IGN2. The sequence continues at coordinate 301,545 of CAVYHS010000012.1, forward strand.
AAAATTCCGGTACTTGGTCGTGTCGCTGCAGGTATTCCTATAGATGCCATTGAAAATCATGAAGGCTCATTGGTTGTTGATCCTTCATTTCTCAAAAGATCTCAGAATGCTTTTGCTCTACGTGTAAAAGGAGACAGTATGATTAATGCCGGAATCAATGACAAAGATCTTGTGATTGTTTCACCGAATGAGCAGGCTAAAAACGGAGATATTGTTGTTGCTATGCTCAATGATGAAGCAACAGTTAAAACATTTGAATATAAAAATAATCAAATTAGACTAATTGCAGAGAACAATGCTTACACACCGATTGAAGTTAAAAGTCAGGATGACTTTAAACTGATAGGTAAGGTTAAAGGTGTTGTCCGATGGTTAAATTAAAAAGGAGCAGAAAATGAAAACAGATATTTTTATTCAGGCTATCAGAAAAAGGAACAATCTTCAGTTTCTCTATGGTTTACAGGAGGTTAATTTAGAACCTTATTATATATCTAGAAACAGGGCAGGCAAAAAAGTAATTTATGGACGATTAAAGAAACTCCAATGAAATAAGAAAATTTGAATACAATAAAATTGCTAACATCAGGATAATTGAGTCATTCAGATTTTCACCACGTATTCCAATAAATTCTTTCGCATCATGAAACAGGATTTGGTTATGAATATATCAGAAAGAAAATCAATAGATCTTTTAGTTAGTGAGTTTTGGCGGCTTGGTTTTCTAACATTGAGTAGAAGATTGGGAACATATTTGCCTGAGCCCGAAAACATTGGCAGGTTTAAGGTTGATGCAATTGGGAGACAGAAAGAAAAATATGCAATCGGAATAACATTGAGTAAAGAAGAAATTTTTAGTTCAGACCTTATTGAAAAAATCAATTTCCTCGCTTCAAGAAAAACAAGATCTTCGGATAAACCAATTTTGCTGCTTATTGGTGTACCTGATATTTACTTTAAGCAGGTAAAAGAAATATTATTGAATGTGGATGAAAAATTTAGAAAAAATATCAAGCTCACTCGAATTGTTGAAGAACGTGTTAAAAGTCGTAGGGATAACAGACAAACTCAGCAGGTAATATTTTCTTGAGAATATTTTTGTTGGTTATTCACTCTCTATTTTTACCTTTATTCATTCAACAAACCAGACCATATTAACCTATCTTTTTTGATTTTCTTCTTTTGTTTATATAATCCTTGATTTTATAGACCTTCAGCTATAATTTTACAAGCTTCATCAAATTAAGAAATTAAGATTGGCCAGAAAAAAAACACAATCTGATAATGCTATTCAGGAAGAACTAAAAAAGAGCGGCAATATTCCCTCTCATATTGCTATAATTATGGATGGAAATGGTCGCTGGGCAAAAAAACGTGGGTTACCACGCGTTGCAGGGCACAGAAGAGGTGTTGAAACCGTTCGCGAGATTGTTGAAGTTTGTGCTGAAATTGGTGTAAAATATCTCACTCTTTATACTTTCTCAACAGAAAATTGGAAAAGACCGAAGGATGAAGTTTCTACTTTAATGCGACTTTTACTGAAAAGCCTAAAAGATAGACTCGACGAATTGAATAAAAACGATATAAAATTAACCTGTATTGGAAACATTGAATCACTTCCGACCGTCGTACAGAAGCAGCTTAATGAAGATATTGAACGAACCAAGAATAATAAACGAATGACATTAAATCTGGCTCTAAGTTATAGCGGTAGATGGGAGCTATTGGAAGCAGTTAAAAATATTTCGCATAAAATTGCTGATGGAAAACTAACTCCGGAAAATATAACTGAAAAAATTATTTCAGATAATCTGACTACCAGAAATATGCCCGAACCGGAATTGATTATACGAACAAGTGGTGAGTTCAGAGTAAGTAACTTTTTGCTGTGGCAAATTGCATATTCTGAATTTGTTATTCTTGATGTCTACTGGCCTGAATTTTCAGATAAGCATTTATATGATGCCATCAGACAATATCAAAAACGTGAGCGAAGGTTTGGTAAGGTTAGTGAGCAAATACACAATCCTGAAAATAAAAATCAAAAAAAGGATTCCCCTGTTGAAATTTAATAGGCTGTTGGTTTTTTTGTTAGCCTGTCTACTTTCTATTTCTTCTTTTCCTCAGGGAACACAGAAGAGTTATAAGATTCTCGGAATCTCTGTAGAAGGAAATAAGTCTACCGACGCAACTACAATAATTGCCAACAGCGGATTGAAAGTGGGTAACGAAATTCAGGTGCCCGGGGATCAGACTCTAAATGCAATTCGTCAGCTATGGACTCTGAATATTTTTTCTGATATCCAGATTTTGATTGACAGAGAAATTGCCGAAGGTGTTTTTTTACTAATAAAAGTGGACGAATACCCAAGACTTGAGCGGGTTGTTATTGAAGGAAATGATGAAATTGATATTGATGATATTGAACAGAAAGTAACATTCCTGCGTGGGACTGTAATTTCACCCCAGGCAGTTTCAAAATTAAAAATTAGAATTCAAGATTTATATACTGAAGAAGGATTTCTTAACGCAAAAATAACTGATAACTTATATGAATTTTTAAGTGCAGATACTTCAGATGGTGATATCACAGTCACCTGGAGGAACAAAAAAGATTTTTCCGATGAATATGACCTCCTGTATGAAAGCGATGATCAATCTTATTCAAATCTGATTCCAAGAATAAAAGATAGAGTGTTACTTAAGCTGAACATTGAAGAAGGTGACGAAGTAATTGTCAGGGAAATTGAAATAAATGGTAATGAAGTATTTGAGGACGATGAACTTACTAGTGAAATGGAAGAAACAAGTGAATCAGTTTGGTGGCAGTTTTGGTCAAGTGCACAATTTAAACCCAAAGATTTTGAAAAAGATAAACAACTGGTTATTGACTATTACAAGCAGAATGGATATAGAGATGCAGAGGTTTTAAGTGATTCATTAGTTTACTACAATGATAACAAAGACTTAAAAATTGTGTTGAATGTTTATGAAGGTCCTCAGTATAGAATTAGAAATATAACCTGGGAAGGAAACACAGTATATCCGGATGAAGTCCTTAATCAAAGACTGGAATTTACGAAAGGCGATGTGTATGATTATAAAAAATTCCAACAAAACCTTCGTGGAAATGAAGCACAATCTGATATTTCTGCGCTCTATTTAGATAACGGCTATTTAACATTTAACGCGCAGGCAGAAGAAAAGAAAGTTGCCCCGGATTCTATTGACATTCATGTAAGAGTAGAAGAACGAAACCAGTTTAGAGTCTCACGTGTGGAAATACAGGGGAATACCAAAACAAAAGATAAAGTAGTAAGAAGAGAACTGTACACTATTCCAGGTGATTATTTTAACCGGGCATTTCTTTTCAGAAGTGTACAACAGCTTGCAAATCTTCAGTACTTCAGCGCTGAAAGTCTTTATGGACCAGGTGGTATAGATACGCAACTTGATAGCGACAGTACAGTTGCAGTAACTTTTAACGTTGAAGAAAAATCAAGCGATTACCTAAATGCTTCTGTTGGTTATAGTGGAAGCTTCGGTTTTAGTGGTTCAATTGGTGTTACTCTAACTAACTTTTCCATCATGGAACCTTTCTCGCTTGGTGCCGGGCAAATATTAAATTTCAACTGGCAGTTCGGTTTTGGAAACATTTATCGTACGTTTACAGTCGGTTTTACTGAGCCATGGATGTTTGATACACCTACTTCTGTTGGAGTTGATTTTTTTGATACGCGTCAGCAATATGTATATGACTTACGTCAGACAGGCGGGACATTAAGAGTTGGAAGAAGACTAAAATGGCCCGATGACTTCTTCTATTTACAGGGTAGATTAAGATATCAATATAATAATGTTCTTCAAGGTCAACGGTACTACACAGAAGGTGTAACACATCAATATACTCTCGGTGCAACACTAAGTAGAAGAAATATTGATAATCCAATCTTTCCCTCAATGGGTTCGATTGTTACGCTTGATTTAGAACTATCGGGACAGCCTTTACTTCCTGGTGATGTGGATTACATAAAGACTTTATTTAAAGTCGAATGGTATAAGCGTCTTTTTAATTCCAACAGAATTGTTCTGTATACAATTGCAGATTTTGGCTATTTGCAAGAAACGGTTTTCGGAACGCCAATTCAGCCATTTGAGTATTTCTATATGGGAGGCAATGGTTTAGTTATTGCAACCATTCCTCTAAGAGGATATGATGATAGACAAGTTGGTCCACGAAACATTTTTGGAGAAGTTATCGGAGGAAGAGTCTTTGCAAAAGTGGGTGCAGAACTTCGTTTTGCAATTACACTTGAACCCATTCCACTATACCTATTAACTTTTGCTGAAGCCGGAAATGTTTTTGAAAGTTTTGAGAAAACAGATATTTTTGATATGGTTAGATCAGTTGGATTCGGGGCAAGAATCTTAATTAATCCAATTGGTTTAATAGGTTTCGATTTCGGTTACGGTTTCGATAGAGAACAGGTAGAAGGAATACCACCAGAGTGGCTATTCCACTTTCAATTTGGAAAAGGTTTTTAAGTTTTTTACAATTTACAATAACATAAGGAAAAATTCACGTGAGAAGGTATCTTTTATTTATTCTATTAATTTCGACAGTAACCATCTTTGCACAAAGTCCGCAAAAAATAGGGTATGTTGATTCTCAAATAATTCTTACTCAATTACCTGAAGCTATTAAAGCTCAAAGTGACCTGGATGCATTAACAACCGTTTGGTCTAATCAGGTCGATTCCATGAAGCTTGTTTTACAACAGCAATATGCAGATGTTCAAAAACAATTAGCTACTATGACTGAGGATCAAAAGCAGATAAAGCAAAAGGAATTGATCGACAAAGAACAGCAAATTTACGCCTACCAGAACCAGAAGTTCGGTCAGCCAAATGGCGAAATCTATCAAAAGCAAGAGACAATCTTTGATCCAGTTAAGAAGAAAATTTATGCAGCTATTGAGCAAGTAGCAAAAGATGAAGGTATGCATTTTATCTTTGATAAAAGCGGTGATATATTGTTGCTTTATGCAGATACTTCGTACGATATAACGTTTAAAGTTCTCGATAGCCTAAAAAGAGGCAAATAATTTCATTTGTTTTAATGAGCAGGTTCTTTCTTTTTGTAGAAAGAACCTGTAATTAAAAATTTTTACGCTCCGGAGTTTTTATGAAATCAACATTCATTTCCTTTCTTATTTCTTTTTCATTTCTATCCTCATTTAGTTTTGCCCAGTTAAAAATCGGTTACGTTGATTCAGATACAATTATGGATAATTCTCCCGATATTCAGGATGCGAGACAAAAGATTGACGCATTAATTCAGGAATGGCAGACCGAGTTAAAACGGATGGAATCTGAACTTAAGGCAAAGCAGGGTGATTACGAGAAAAGAAAACTAATTATGACCGAGCAAACCAGTTCAGAAGCCCTTGCAGAAATAGCAAAGCTTGAAAAAGAAATAGGCGACTATCGTGATAAAAAGTTCGGAGCAAACGGAGAACTATTTCAGAAACAAAATGAATTAATGAAGCCTATCCAGAATAAGGTATTTTTAATAATTCAAGATATTGCAAATGAAGAAGAGCTCGATTTTGTTTTTGACAGAAGCGGTGATATAATTTTTCTTTTTGCTAAACCTGATTATGATCTTACAGCAAAAGTAATTGAAAGATTAAAACTTGAATAAAAGTTTGAAAATTAAGCTATCTGAAATTGCAAAACTTGTAGACGGCAAGCTTATTGGTGATTCAGATGTTACTATCAATTCACTAGCAAAAATTGATGAAGCTGGTAAGGGAGATTTGACATTTCTTTATCTTTCTTCTTACGAAAAATTTTTCGAATCAACGCAAGCTTCTGCGATTTTAGTAAAACCTGACTTTAAAAGAACTCGCACAGATATTTCTTACATTGAAGTTAAAGAACCTGAAAAAGCCTTTGCATCTGTCATCATAAATTTCTTTTCCCCAAAATTTGCATTGGATGGTATTGATAAAACTTCATTCGTAGATCCAACTGCATCGTTGGGTAAAAATGTTGCACTTGGTAAGAATGTTGTTATTAGTGCAAATTGTAAGATCGGTGATAATGTAAAAATATTTCACAATACTGTTCTTCTCGAAAATGTGGAAGTAGGGGATGGGACTATTCTCTTTCAGAATGTCAGCGTTAGGGAGGATTGTAAAATTGGTAAACGTGTTATCATTCATCCAGGTACTGTAATTGGAGCCGATGGTTTCGGATATCAAAAAGATGCTGAAGGTGTTTACCATAAAGTTCCTCAAATCGGGAATGTTATAGTTGAAGATGATGTGGAAATAGGAGCTAACTCAACAATTGACAGGGCTGCTTTGGGCAGCACAATTATTGGCAAAGGAAGTAAAATTGATAATCTTGTTCAAATTGCACATAACGTTTCATTAGGAAATAATACTATAATGTCTGCGCAGAGTGGAATTTCAGGCAGTGTTAAAGTTGGTAATAATTCTATTATTGCCGGTCAGGTGGGAATTTCAGGGCATCTGGAGATTGGAGATAACGTTATTTTGATCGCACAATCTGGAGTTTCTAAATCAATAACAAAACCCGGGATCTACTTCGGTTCGCCTGCTAAAGAATTTAAGACAGCAAAAATTCTTGAAGCTCATTTCAGAAACATCCCAGAATATGTAGAGCGAATTAAAAAACTTGAGGAAGAAATTCAGACAGCTGAAAGAAGAAAATAAATCAAAAGAAATCCTGATACTTCTGAAATACTCCAATACTCTTCGTTTATTGGATTTCAAGACTCATCTTACTAATTTTCCAATCAATTAAAACTTTCAAATCGTAAAACAAATCAGGTTTCTAAATGTTAGAACAGCAGAGAACAATTTCCAAAACTGTTTCAATGTCTGGAATTGGAATTCACACCGGAACAGAATGCAAACTCACCTTTAAACCAGCACCCGAAAATCATGGAATAAAATTCGTACGGGTTGACTTAGGTGGCAATCCTGAAATTCCTGCCATTGCAGATAATGTTGTTGATGTTTCGCGCGGAACAACAATTGGAATTGGTGATGCAAAAGTCCACACAGTTGAACATGTTTTAGCCGCAATAATGGGTTTACAAATTGACAATATAATTATTGAAGTTGATGGAATTGAACCACCGGTTGGTGATGGAAGTTCACTTCCCTTTGTTGAAGTTTTACAGAAAGCCGGGTTCGAACAGCAGGAAGCTCCTAAAGATTACCTGATAATAGATCAAACAATAATGCATCACGAAGACGACAGACAAGTAGATATTGTTGCATTGCCGCTTGATGATTATCGGGTTACAGTTATGGTTGATTATCAGAATCCCGCACTTGGCAGTCAGCACACAGGACTTTTTGATTTTGAAAAAGAATTTGCTACTGAGTTTGCACCTGCAAGAACTTTCTGTTTTCTTAGTGAAGTTGAAGCACTCGCTGATCAGGGATTAATAAAAGGTGGCGATATTGATAATGCTGTTGTTATTGTTGATCATAAGTTGAATGATACTCAGCTTAATGATCTTTCTAAAAAAATTGGAATTAAAGAAAAAATAAATTTGGGTGAAAACGGAATACTGAATAACAAAGAGCTAAGATTTAAAAATGAACCTGTCAGACATAAACTTCTTGATTTGATTGGTGATCTTGCATTGATTGGTGCACCATTAAAAGCACAAATATTAGCTGCTCGTCCCGGACACAAAGCAAATGTTGAATTTGCAAAACAGGTCAGGAAACTTTATCAGCAGAAAAAGCTGGTGAAGAAATATCAGTTTGTTAAAAAAGCAGGAGTTGTATTTGATTCTAGTGCAATCGAGCGAATACTTCCGCACAGGTATCCATTCCTGCTTGTTGATAAAATCATTGATATGGAAATTGATAAAAGAGTAGTTGGAGTAAAATCAGTTACGGCAAATGAACCGTTTTTCCCTGGACATTTCCCAGGTAATCCAATTATGCCTGGAGTCCTGATTCTTGAAGCTATGGCACAAACCGGCGGAGTTTTTCTTCTTAGGATCTATAGCAAATCCGGAAGATCATCTTGTTTACTTTATGCAAATCAATAATGCTAAATTCAGAAAGCCTGTTGTTCCTGGTGATCAGTTGTTCATGGAAGTGGAGCTTGTTCAAAAAAAAAGTAAAGTTATTATTCATAAAAGGAAAAGCATACGTTAACGAAGTCCTTGTTGCTGAAGCTGATTTTATGGCTGGTATTGTTGATAAACCAAAAGAAATTAATTCAGCTGAAGCAAAATGAAAAACATACATTCTACCGCAATTGTAAATCCCGAAGCTAAACTTGGTGATAATTTTTCAGTTGGTCCTTATGCTGTTATCGAAGGAGATGTTGAAATTGGAAATGATTGCTCTGTCGGGCCGCACACGGTTATTTATGAGCGGTGCAAGAATAGGAAACCGGGTAAAAATATTTCAAGGGGCATCAGTTGCTAATCTTCCTCAGGATTTAAAATTTATGGTGAGACCTACTCTTTTTATTATTGGTGATGATACTGTTGTTCGAGAGTTTGCAACTTTGCACAGAGGTACTAAAGAAACAGGCAAATCACAGATCGGTAAAAATTGTTTGCTGATGGCATACAGTCACGTACCTCACGATTGTGAAGTGGGGGATAATTGTATCATCGCGAATGCTGTTCAGATTGGAGGGCATTCTCACATAGAAGATTGGGTAATTATCGGAGGTTTAGCAGGATTGCATCAGTTCTCCCGCGTTGGAGAACATTCTATGATTGCAGGTGCAGCAAAAATCACACAAGATGTTCCGCCATACATTTTAGCCGTAAATAACCCGGCTGAATTCGGTGGGTTAAATATTGTAGGATTAAGGAGAAGAGGTTTTAAACCAGAGGACATTCAGATTTTGAAAGATGTTTACGGTTTGATTTACAATAAGTCGTATAATGTATCTCAGGCTGTAAAGATTATTGAAGAAAAATTTGGAAATAATATTTACGCACAAAAAGTTCTGAACTTTATAAGTCGGAGTAAAAGAGGAATCGTCGGTAAATGATCTGGAGATTTATTGACACTGGATTTAATTCCGGAAAATTTAATATGGATTACGATCTGGAACTCGTCCAGAAATTTTTCAGGCTCTCCAATTCTAAGAGTTTATCAGTGGGAACCATATTGCATTTCTCTTGGAGCAAACCAGGATTTTAATTCTGTTGATCAGGAAAAAACTTTCGAAGATGGTTTTGACATTGTAAAACGTCCAACCGGAGGAAGAGCAATACTTCACGCTGAAGAGTTAACTTATTCTGTTGTTTATCCGATTTCAGATGAAAAATCACCAAAACAGATATATCGTGAAATAAATCTTGCATTGAAAAATGGACTGATAAACTATAATCCTATACTTGAAAAGATTGAGCTTGAACATACTCAGCCTCATTTCCCTCATTTTATAAAGATGCAAAAAGCACTTTATGCTTTGCTGTTTCTGCAATGAATGAACTTAACTATCACGGTAAAAAAGTTGTGGGCAGTGCTCAGCGGAAAATAGGAAATATTATTCTTCAGCATGGTTCAATACTCTGTGGAATTTTTCATAAACGGATTATTGATTATCTTAATCTTCCTTCCGAAAAAGCTGAAGAAATAAAAAATGAAATTGAGCAAACTACAACTGAACTCGAAACAATTCTTGATGAGAAAATAAATTATCAGGAACTATCGCAGGCAATTAAAAAGGGATTTGAAAATCACTTTGACATAAAGTTTGAAGAAGAGATATTCTCAGAAACGATTTCACAGGTAAATTAATGTCAGCCGAAAAAGAAATTAGAAGAGTAACTACTAAAGCACTCGAAATATTAAAGCAGAAAAAAATAAAAATCACCGCACTCACAGCTTACGATTTTATCACTGCAAAAATTTTAGATGAGGCTGGAATAGATATTATCCTTGTTGGTGATTCACTCAGCAATGTATTCCAGGGAAACGAGACCACTCTTCCGGTTACTATGGACGAAATGATTTATCACACAAAAGCTGTAACCAAAGGAGTTAACCGTGCGATGGTTGTTGTTGATATGCCCTTTATGTCTTATCAACTTGGTGCAGATGATGGTTTCCGAAATGCTGGCAGAATATTGAAAGAAACTCATGCCGAAGCCGTTAAGCTTGAAGGGGGAAAGCGGGTTGCTGAAACTGTAAGAAAAATTACTGAAAATGGAATTCCTGTGATGGGCCACGTTGGATTAACTCCGCAAAGCATTCACCAATTCGGCAGCTATAAAGAACGCGGCAAAACTAAAAAAGAAGCTGATGAAATTTTCGAGGATGCAAAAATTCTGGAAGAAGCCGGGGCCTTTGCAGTTGTGCTGGAAAAAATTCCCGCAACATTAGCAAAAAAAATTACTACTACATTAACTATTCCCACAATTGGAATTGGTGCCGGAAAATTTTGTGATGGACAAATACTGGTTACTCCTGATATGCTTGCACTGAATGTAGATTTTCATCCTCGGTTTGTCAGGCATTATTCCAAAATTGCCGAAGAAATTAATAAAGCGGTCAGGAATTATATCATCCGATATAAAAAAAGGCAACTTCCCTTCTGCCAAAGAAAGTTATTGATTGCGCAATGTGTATAAAG
>CAVYHS010000013.1:0-73731 GCA_963768365.1 uncultured Ignavibacteriaceae bacterium
TCGCCAAAACTGATACCCAGATCAATTCTAAAAAAGTTTTCTTGTAAAAGATCATTTTCTTTTGATCCTCTCACTGCATATTCTAAACCAACATCAAATGTATTTTCCGGACTGATTGGTAAAGAGAAACCGCCAGAAACTGATATTTGATGTAATTCATATCCATTAAATTCATATTGCGACATTTCATAGCTTACACCTGCACGCAACATTATTTGTTCCAAAAAATTCATCGATAAAACACGTGCCGGTCTGTATTCAAATCCTAAACTAAATTTATTTACATCACTTAAATTAAGCTGATTGATTCCACTTAACCTAAAATCTGTCCACGCTTGGTAAAAATAGTCCAGTGCAAAATTATAGACATTATTGAAAGTAATATGGACACCAGCATTTAAGCGCGTTGGTACAACCATTTGTGTTTTACCAAAATAAAGAGAATCGACAATAGAATTAGAACGGCTCACAAATGATGTATCGGTATCTAAATCGCTAATTATATTGGCGCTAAGTCCAAATCGAAAATTAGAAATTGAGGGAACATTTAATAATTCTGCCATATTTGGAGTTATTAATCCCATAGTTGTTCCCACATCCTGTCGGTGCAAATTTCAAATCATAATCTGATGGAAATAAAGCACTATTAAAAAATTCTATTGAGGAAGTATATGTTAAATTCCCAAAGAAGTAATCTAATGTTGCACCAAGAATAAAATTGTAAGGAACTTTGTAGGTACCGCCAATAAATATTCTTGAGAGACCTCCAACTCCCTGATATGTCGCAGTGTAATTTCCGGTTGATTGATCCTGAACATTCTCAACAACTTCATAATTAATTCTGCTGTAAGGAACAATACCCATTGCAACAGCTATCCCATTTGTTTCACTAACAGGAAAAGCAAATGTAAATCCTCTGAATATTCCATCACCATAATATTTTGATTCTGTAGAATTAGATACCTTCAAATCATCATAGGAAAAACTGAATTCTATTCTTGTCCTTGACAAATTGGTCCAAGATGCAGGGTTCAATATCTCAACATAATCGGTATTCAACATAGCTGAACCAGAATAATTTAATGCCATTGTTCTGGCAGAATAACCATAAAAAAGATCGCCGATACCATACCGAGTATAGGTTGATGTGTTTTGAGCAACCGATAACGTTGTCATGAAAGAGAAGTACAGAATACTATATTTTAAGCTTTTAATTATCACAAATTTTTCTTTACTGTAAAAGTAATTATCAGTCTTGGTCGATCTGCGTTTTCAGAATAATCACTTCCCTTTAATGCAAAAAGATCTGTTCCCAAAGTTTGATTACCTGTTTCAATTAATAATCCATAATTTTCATTCTTGCTAACCCATGACCTAACAAAATTTGTTATATCTCCTCTAAATTGATTATTGTTGTATGTAAACGTTACAGGGTTTCCTTCAGTTTTAACTGAATCATTTGAGTTAAGAAAATACACACGCAAACTATTGTTATAGCTTGAACCATAAACCGAGTTTGAAGAATCTGAAGTAAGAACTAATTCAGCTTTGTTTATTACCAAACCTACAGGTAGAACGCCCACATCAAAATTTAGTTTTGAATTTATAGTAACACTACTTTGAGCAGCAATTAAACCGGAAGGCAAATTCGGCTCCAGGCCAGCGACTACACTAATATCACCTGAAATAATTCCATTTATTGTATCAACGTAGGCACCTGGCTTTTCGATAACAACAAATAATTTGGCAGCCTGAGAGGAAGTAATAGTCAAAGCTTGGAATCCAATAATTTTATTTGATTCCAAAGTTGGTTCAAGATAGATTCCATAATTCTTTGCTAAGGAAGTATCAACTGAATTCTGTATCCAGCTATATACAACACTTTCTTCAAGATGAAAAGAATATAATGTATCAGATGCTGAAAAATCAGAGCTTATATCATTCGGGTCGTATTGAAGGGCTGGCAGGTCATCAACAGTAAAAGTACTCGCAGACCAATTTGAGTTAACCTGATGAGTTGTAAAATTCATCGTAGCAAGAGTATCGCCATACACATATCTATTTGTTATAATTATCCAGGAATCTAAAACATTAAGGCTATCATTATTAATGTCTTCCTTTAAACTATCAGGTAAACTGAAAATAAATTTAAGAAGAGTGGAGGCATCTAAGGATTGTGAAGAAGTCTGGTATTTGCCAATAAGCACCCATGCAGAAGATCCTAAAGAAACAACTCTTCTAAAGAAAGAAGAATTCTGTTGGATTGTATCTACTTGCGAATCAAAAGTTTTTACAATTACAAAATCACTTTCAAGAATCTCAACACCAATAGAAGATGGCTCATCATTACAGGATAAGAAGAGAGTTAGTACTCCTAGCAGCAATAAAATAAAAACATATTGAAATTTCAAAAAAATATCTCCGCTAAATATCAGCAAGAATAAAATTACTAGCATTTAATAAATTATCGGCTACAAAAGTTGGGATAATATTTTCCTTTTGCAAGATAGAAATACTCTCCTCACCTTTTCCGGTTCTTACGAGAATAGTCTTTATTCCAGCATTTTTGCCACATTGTATATCTGCGATAGTATCTCCTATAAAATATGAATTCTCCAAGTCAACATTGAATTCTTTAGTAGCCTCAATCAACATTTTTGGAGATGGTTTCCTACATTCGCAATCTATTTCACTGCTGTAATCAGGGTGAGCCGGACAAAAATAGAAAGCGTCTATTTTTACTTTTTTCTCCGAGAGTAAATTATTAATCTTTTCGTTTACCGCTTCTACATCTTTACTTGTCATTAGTCCTCTTGCTATTCCGGATTGGTTTGAAATAACAATAAGTAAAAAACCGTACTTTTTAAGCAATGCGAGTGCATCACCAGTATGTGGAAATAATGCAACTTTTTCTGGGTCATTTATATAACCGGGGTCTTCGTTTAGCGTTCCGTCCCTATCAAGAAAGACTGCAAGGTTGGGCATTAACTCTCGTTTAGAATTTTCTTATAAAGATCGATATATTTTTTTGCAGAAGAATGCCAGCTAAAGTCTTCCTTCATTGCAGTTTTAACAATCTTATTCCAGGTCTCTTTATCTTTATAAATTTTGAGAGCTCTTTTTATCTCACTCAAGAACTCTTTAGCATTATACTTTTTAAAAACGAAACCATTTCCTTCTTTGGTTTTTTCATTAAACTTTTTAACCGTATCAGCCAGTCCACCAGTTTCACGAACTACGGGGATTGTTCCATAATTCAGGCTATACATTTGGTTTAATCCGCAAGGTTCGTACTTCGAAGGCATTAGTAGAACATCAGCACCGCCTTCCATTAAATGAGCAAGGTCATCGTTAAAGCCAAGATAACAAGCAAATTTCTTACTATGTTTTCTTGCCATCTGGTCAAAGAATGTGTGGTATTTTTTATCTCCGGTTCCTAAAACAATCATCTGAATATCAAGCTTTAGTAACGCAGGAAGTATTTTTTCAACAAGGTCAATGCCTTTTGAATCATACAAACGGGAAATTAAACCAATTATTGGCGTGTCCTCGTTGAAATCAAATCCAAACTTTTCAGCGAGTGCCTGTTTGTTAACTACTTTCTGTTCAACATTCTTGATGCTATATTTTTTCGGAAGGTGTTTGTCTTTCTCAGGGTTCCAGACTTTTGTATCAATTCCATTTATTATTCCAAACAAATCATCTTTTCTCTTAGCAAGAATATCTTTCAAACCACTCCCAATTTCTTTATCTGTTCTTATTTCATTCGCATAAGTTTCACTCACCGTATTTATTGTATCAGCAAAGAGAAGCCCACTTTTCATGTAATTTAACTTACCTTTATGAATAATTCCTTTATCAGAATTAAGCTTATCTTGTAATCCGGTTTTCTTAAAAGCTGACCTTGAAAATACGCCTTGGTAAGATAGGTTATGAATAGTAAAAAGTGTTTTAAATTTGTCGAAGTTTGGTTCATCCTGGTAAACATTTTTCAGGTAGGCGGGAATCAATCCACATTGCCAATCATTGCAATGAATAATATCTGGTATCCAGCCTAATTTTATAATTAGTTCAAAAACTGAGCGGCTCAGAATAATGAATCTCTCATCATTATCAGGATAATCTATGCCAGTCATTGGATCAGCGTATAAGCTATTCCTGCTTCCGAAGTATTCCGGATTATCAAGAAAATATATTTGCACCCTAATTTTTTGGCCGGGTAAAAAACAAGATTTCAGTGAAAAAATAACTTCTTTGCCTGCAATATCAATATTAATATCTTTTAATCTTACAACTTCATGGATTTTAAATTTACGGTCATCAACTGCACCATATTTTGGTACAACTATCCGAACCTCGTGTCCCAACTCAGCCAAGGTTTGAGGCAATGCTGCAGATACATCGGCAAGACCACCGGTTTTAACAAATGGGACAACTTCTGATGTTACGAAAAGTATTTTTAACTTTTTTGTTGACATTTTTTCTGAAATTTTGTGGAATGATCAATGTAAAATTACTAAAATGAGCCTTCTTTAACAACAAAAGAACTGTTTTATTATTTCGAGATTAAAACCTGATAGTTACAGCATCAGCTAAAGTCTTTAACCGAAATAAATATAGTCTTATATTAACAATTAATTATTAACATTTTTTTTAGAGGATTTTGAAATTTTTATTTGGAATTGTTGGACTTGCCATTATGATCATAGGATGCAGTGCATCAACTGGATCACGATATGAAACAAAGAATGAAACTAAATCATCAACTACCACTGAAGAAAAAAAAGAAATTGTTGAAGATTTTGATATAACCCCGTACCAAACAGAAATTGAAATCGTAGCCCCTCCAATTTCAACAGATAAATTACCTCCTGATGTTTGGTACGGATACAGTGCATCATTAGTAGATAGCACAAAAAATATTACAAGCACTACTGACGGTTACAGAGTTCAAGTATTATCTACGGATGATATTGATGAGGCAAATCTTGTTCGCTCACAAATTTATGAACAGACTTCAAGAAAAGAAGTCTATGTTATTTTCGAACCACCATTTTATAAAGTAAAAGTTGGAGATTTCACTTCCAAATCTGAAGCAGAAAATCTTAGATTTAAACTTAACCAACTTGGATACACCGAATCGAAGGTCGTTCAGGAAACAGTAAATATTTTTGAGTAATGAAGACGCTTATCTATAACCCGGCAGCAATTGTTACTCTCAACACTTCAGGAAAAAATTTCAAACGAGGTAAAGAATTATCAGATATTGGTTGTCTTTATGCGCATTCAATCATTATTGAAGATGATTTAATTATTGACATTATTCCAACCCAATCGGTCAATAAAAATAATTTTGATAAGTTAATTGATACTGCTGGAAACACTGTTCTGCCAGGACTTGTTGAGTGTCATACTCACACAGCATTTGCTGGTTCTCGAGCCAATGAATTCAGACAAAAATTAAACGGAATTGGCTACGAAGAGATTGCAAAAAAAGGCGGTGGAATAAATAAAACTGTGCAAGCAGTTCGCTCATCAACTTTTGAAGATTTAATAACTATTATTAAACCTAGAATTGAAAATTTTATAGCTCAAGGAATTACCACACTTGAAATAAAAAGTGGATATGGTTTAAATTTTGAGAATGAAAGAAAATTACTGCAAGTAATTAATTACTTAAACGAGATTTATCCAATAGATATTATTCCGACTTTTCTCGGTGCGCACACTTTCCCTCCTGAATACAAAACTGATCATAAAGCTTATATTGATGAAATAATAAAGAAGATGATCCCTCACTTTGCTGAAGCAAAAACTTGCTGAGTTCTGTGATGGATTTTGTGAAGTGACCGCTTTCTCTGTGGAAGAAATTGATCAGATCTTTACGGCTGCTTCGAAGAATGGTTTAAAACTTAAACTTCATACTGAACAGTTTAATGCAATCGACGGACTTGATGTCGCTTTGAAACATAATGCAATTTCAGTGGACCATCTTGAAGTAATTAAAGAAGAAGATATTCCAAAACTTAGTAGTTCAGAAACTGTTGCGGTTCTTCTTCCCGGAGTTTCTTTTTTCCTGAATCATAACTACGCACCTGCAAGAAAATTGATTGAGCAAAATGCAATTGTGGCTTTAGCTACAGATTATAATCCCGGCTCTTCTCATATCTCAAATTTGAGCTTAATAATGAGCCTTGCTGCATTGAAAATGCATATGACGATTGAAGAAATAATTAGTGCTGTAACAATCAATTCAGCAAAGGCTTTGTGCAGAGAAAAAAGTATCGGCTCAATTGAAATTGGAAAGAAAGCTGATTTTGCTGTGTTCGATACTTCGGATTATTCTGATATAGTTTACACGATTGGAAGTAATCTGAATTTTATGACGATTAAGAATGGTAAAGTTGTTTATCAGAATTAAGACAGGAGGATAATTAAACTCACTTAAACTTAAAAATCAAATCACTTACTTCCCATCGTGGACGTAAATTCAAAGTATCAGGGTAAAACGAAAAAATCTCTGAGAATTCAATTGCTTCCGGCCAGCCATAATTAAATTTTCCATCACCATTTTCATCGAGATAACACCACAATAAATAATTACCTGGCTCAATACGGCTAAATTCAAATTTATCTGACTCAAGTTTCTGTTCATACTTAAACTTAGGTTCTGCTGTATTTTCTAGGACTAAATAAGGATTCATTGCATAACTTAAGTCAATTGTGTTTCCAGATAGCCCAGTAAATTCTAGACCCGAAATTGTTTTGAACTTCAAAGTGAAAAGTGAGTCTTTGCTGTTACCGGCAATATCAACAAAACTACCTAGCTGAAGTTTGACAATATAGTTTTTATCCGGTTTAAGATTCTCAGCGGGTTTGATAATTAATGTGGCATCATCATAAAAGTCAATGTCTAAGCCAATCGGCTTGTTAAAAGTATCAGTCAATGCAACAGCCGTATTAATCAGGTCTTTATTAAAAGCCTCATCAAAGAAAATTTTTATTTCTGTTTTCTCGTAATCAGCTAATCCACCGGCTGAAGGTTCGGTTGCGATAATTTTAATTGAACTCGTATCAGCCCTATCACTAACTACAATTTTTGTAAAATCATTTATCATCAAATTATTCAATAAGTCAATCAAAGAATCAGCAAAAAGATAAACCTGGTTGTCAGGATTAATTTGCGCATCGAGCATCAAAATAAATTCTTCGGGTTTCGTTTTACCTTTAAATGCATAAAAGATTTCATAATTTTTATTATCTGTAGAATCAATTAGAGAAAAATTTTCAGCACGAATGGAGTGTTGATCTAAAACTTTGCTGCTACTTACAAGTAAATGATTTCTATCAGTCATAATTCCACTAATTAATCTTGGCTTCGTTGTATCAGCATTAAATAGGAGGAAATATAAGCTGGCATAAACTGAATCTGCATCAGTTAAAAGAATATCTTGATGAGGAATTCCGATTTGATCCTGATCCTGCTGATACAAATAGTCTCTGAACTGATCATTGATAGCAAATACCCTATAATTTCCGGAACCAAGTCCCTGCATACTAAAATTACCATCAACTCCAGTCTGGGATACATAATCCGGCTTTCGCTTCAACAAGGAATCGGCGCTTTCGTCAATACTATAAGCATAAACAAAAATACCTTCTTTCTCTTTACCGTAAACTTTTCCCGAAATCATTTTCCGGTCGATTTTATCTCCTGTTGAGAATGTAAATGTAAAAGACTGGGCCATCCTGTTTTTATTGTTCAAATCGACAACATCTGTTCCGATAGTGATCGTATAAGTAACATTATCTTTAAGTTTTTCCGGGAATGTTACTTCCAGGGTATGTACCATTCCAGCTATATTCGAGGGCACCTTCAATAAATGGTGAAATAAAAATTGCATCAGTTACTGATCGTTTGTCAACGTATTCGGAAAATTCAAGTTCAAAATAATTTTCATCAAAATTAATCGTTCCATCAGCAGGATAAACTTCAACAATTATCGGTGGAATATTATCAGGCTCACCACCGGGTGGAGGTAACTGATTTGCACATCGAATTAAGATCAAGTAAACATGATCAAGTCCAAATAATCATAGTAAAACTATCTTTATGTTTTGAGTTGCGTAACCACTCTCTATACTTTCTTAACATTATTGTTGTGTTCCGATAGGGTTTTTCCGAAAAGATGACCACCGGTTCCATCAGCAACAAAGTAAAGATAGTTATTTTTTTCCGGATATAGTGCAGCAAATATTGCAGCCTTTCCAGGACTATTAATCGGTCCAGGCGGCAAACCAAAATATTTGTAGGTGTTGTAGGGAGAATCCAATTCAAGATCTTTGAAAGTTAATCTTTTCCATCCACCCGGTAAGTAACGTATTGTATTGTAGGATCAGCCTGAAGTTTCATTCCAATTCGAAGCCGGTTATGGTAAACACCAGAAATTCTGGGCATCTCTTCTTCTTTATTTGTCTCACCTTTTATGATTGAAGCTAAAGTTACAATCTCGTTCACTGTAAATCCAAGTTCAATTTGTTCTGACTTTTAAACTGATCATTATAAAAATCTTTGAAATGAATTGTAAAATAAATTAATTGCTTCTGCAGGTGAACTTCTTTCATAAATTTCATAGTCTGTTGCAAATAAATAACCTTCAAATGAATTTTGATTTAAGTCCGAAGTGAATCAGCAAAATGTTTTGTTATTAGCCAGACTTAACAAATTCAGTTGAATCAATATAAACATATTTTTGAAGCCGGTGAGCAAGCCATTTAATTGTTTGTCCGGGTTTAATTGTCAAAGTTCTCTGAAAATCACACTCACCTGAAATGAACAAATCAAGTAAATCGAGATAGCTTAATCCATTGGGAATGTGAAATCTTGCTGCCCTGATTTTTCTTTCAGCACCGTAGACGAATCCTGCAATTTTAAAATTATTTTTACTTGGAATAATTCCCTGGTTCATACAAGCGATCAGTAACAGAGGAAAAATTTTCACCTTTCTTTATATCGAATGTAACTGGTGAATTTGTCAGGTAATAATTAGGTGTAAAAAATGTTAAGTATGATAAAACAAGAACAAGAATAAAAACAGCAACAACTGCTAGTACATCCCAGCGAATAAAAATTTTTAACAATTTACTTTCATCTCAATTAGCTCAAATTTAGAAAATGATTTTCAGGAATGGAAGGATATGGATTTAGCTTTCAAATTGTTAATTATTCCACTTCTATATAATTGAAATCCTCGCAAAGCAATCATAGCTGCATTATCACCACAATAGGAGATTGCCGGAATTATACAAGGAATTTTAAATTTGTCAGCAAGGTTATTGAAATTCATTTCCCAATTTTTTATTAGCTGCTACACCACCAACAAGTGACAACGACTTTACTTTATGATTATGCAGAGCAAGATTCACTTTCTGAACTAAAGCATCAACAAGAGCTTTTTGGAAAGAGGCAGAAATGTTATTCAAATCTGATTCAGGAATATTATCCTCAGAATAATTATTTTGAACATATCTTAGCACTGCTGTCTTTAATCCACTGAATGAAAAATTATATTCATCTTTCAATTCTGCAACAGGAAATTTTATTGTCTTCTCATCACCTTTTAATGCACTTGCTTCAATCTGCGGACCGCCTGGATAACCAAAACCAAGAAGTTTTGATACTTTATCAAAAGCTTCACCAGCTGCATCATCGACTGTTGTTCCCAGGAGAAATATTTTTGTAAAATTTTCAACGTAAAGTAAAAGTGTGTGGCCGCCGGAGACTACCAAAACAAGCATCGGAAAAATCGGTTTTTCATCCATTAAAAAACCAGAAAAAATATGTCCTTCAATATGATTAACAGCTACGAATGGTTTATTTAATGAAAAAGACAATCCTTTGGCGAAAGTTAACCCAACCAATAATGCTCCAATCAGTCCCGGTCCAGCCGTAGCGGTTATCAGGTCGATTTCGGTAACATTTAGATTAGCCGATTGAAGAGCAGAATCAACGAGAGGTTTAACTATTTGTAAATGAGCTCTGCTTGATAATTCAGGAACAACTCCACCATAAGTTTTATGAAAATGCTGGGATGAAATTAAATTAACTTTTACGTCTTCATCAGAAAGTATTGCAACTGAAGTTTCGTCGCAAGAGCTTTCAATTCCCAGGATATTTAATTTCCGGGGATTATCCATCATCGAAAGGCAAAAAATTCTTTAACAATGTGTCCTACGAGTTGCGGATTTTCCTGAAGTCTGCGGATTGAATATTTATACCAATCTTCTCCAAAAGGAACATAAACTCTGATTTTATAACCATCTTTATTTATTTTATCTCTTAAATCTTCTCTTACTCCAAGCAGCATCTGAAATTCGAACTTATCTTTCGGAATGTTTAAATCATTAATCATTTCATAAGACTTTTCTATAAGATATTTATCATGCGTTGCGATTCCCACATAGTTTCCATTCTTCAGCATAAGCTCAAGACATTTCATAAAATTATCTCTAATTGCTTGTTTATCTTTATACGCGATTGTTGCAGGTTCGATATAAATTCCTTTACATAGTCTGTAATTGGTTCCGAGTTTATTGAGTATAATCGTATCATTAGAACTTCTCTTAAAATATGCCTGAAGAACAATACCGACGTTTTTATATTCTTCATAAATTCTTTTGTAGATATCTATAGTCAAATCGGTATACGGAGAATCTTCCATATCTATTCGAACAAAATTATTAATCTCTTTAGCTCTCTTGACTAGTTCAAGAATTTGTTTATAGGCAAGTTCTTTATCAATTGCCAGACCCATTTGAGTTGGCTTGATTGAAAGATTAGCTGATAATTTGTTAGCTACGATTGCATCGAAAACTTCTAATCCTTTTCTTTTGGCTTCAATTGCTTCTTCTTCTGTTTTTATTGATTCACCCAGCACATCGAGTGTAGCATATATTCCTTTAGAATTAAGTTGCTTTACTGTTTCAATTGCCGATTGGAGGGTTTTACCAGCGATATATTTTTTTGAAAATAACCAAACAACATTTTCAGGCATAGCCTGAACTGTTTTAACCAGAAGATTATGAAATAACAGACACTACATTCTCCGCAATAATATTGTATGCAAAATTACTGCATTTTTTATACTGTAAAAAGTGAAATCGGAAAAGATATTACTTAAGGTTTAATTTTATAGTGTTGCTTCTAACAATTTGATGAGTAGGATAGCTTTTTGTTTTAATTCTTCTTTTGAACCATTGTTAGTAAAAATAAAGTCTGCTTTCTTTTTCTTGATTTCCTCATTTAGTTGATTGCTATCACGTTTAATGAAGTCTGCCTCTGAAAGTTTTTTAGCCATTGACGTACGCTTCATTCTTAAATCTTTCTCTGCTATAATTAGTACAACATAGTCATACATTTTTTCTATTTTGGATTCAAATATTAAAGCAGCCTCTACAAATACAATATTTTTTGTCTTAAAATATTCTTCTGAAAGAAATTCGATTCGTTTTCTTACCCTCGGATGCAGGATAGAATTGATTTTTTTAAGTTTCTTTGGTATCGGAAAAAACTAAGTTAGCTAGAAATTTGTTGTTTGCTTTTTTACCCTGAAAGGACTGTGCTCCGAAATTGTTAATGATCTCAGATCTGACTTCTACATCACTTCCAAGAATCTCCTTCGAAATATCATCAGCTAAGATTACCGGATATCCGGCTTCGAATAGAAATTTTGTAAAAGTTGATTTCCCGGAACCGATATTTCCGGTAATTGCAACTTTAATTTTTTTTGTTCTGGACATAAATAAAAATTATGGACAATACCCTATTTAGCATAACCTATTTTTCTTACTTCACGTATAACAGTAACTTTAATTTGTCCCGGGTATTCCATTTCATTTTCAATCTTTGCAGCGATTTCCTTAGCAAATTTATCGGCAAGAAGATCATCTACTTTGTCGTGTTCAACAACTACTCTTACTTCTCTGCCTGCCTGAATTGCATAAGTCTTTGCAACACCTTCAAATGATTTAGCAAGTAACTCAAGATTTTCCAGACGTTTTACATAACTCTCAAGTGGTTCACGCCTCGCACCAGGCCTTGCTCCGCTTATTGCATCCGCTGATTGAACCAATGCAGCAATCGGATGTTCCATTTCTATATCCTCATGATGGGAACCAACAGCATTAACAACAATTGCATTCTCGTTAAATTTCTTTGTAAACTCGTAGCCAATAAGTGCGTGCGGACCTTCTACACTTTTATCTACAGTTTTTCCTATATCGTGAAGTAAGCCAGCTCTTTTGGCCATACCAGCTTCCAGTCCTAATTCGGCAGCCATTATACCAGTTAAATAAGCAACTTCAATACTGTGCTGCATCAAATTTTGTCCAAAGCTGGATCTATATTTCATTTTTCCGATATGCTTGATCAGTTCATTGTGCATATTATGCAACCCAAGCTGTAGAACTACATTTTCTCCATCACGAATCATTTCTTCTTCAAGTTCTTGTTTAACTTTTTCTACTACTTCTTCAATTCTGGCAGGATGGATTCTTCCATCGGAAATTAATCTTTCTAATGAAACACGTGCAACTTCTCTTCTAAATTGATCGAACGAAGAAAGGATAACTGCTTCGGGTGTATCATCAACAATTACATCCACACCAGTACTAGCTTCGAATGCACGTATATTTCTTCCCTCTTTTCCAATAATTCTGCCTTTCATCTCATCACTTTGTATCTGGACTACTGATACAGTGCTTTCAATGGAATGGTCCGCAGCAGTTCTTTGAATTGATTGTACGATGATTTTCTGAGCTTCACGTTTGCCATCGGCTTTAGCTTTGTCCGAAATGTCTTTGATGATTGACACAGCTTGTATTTTAGCTTCATTAACCAGGTTATCCATCAGGATTTTTTTTGCTTCCTCGGATGAAAGTCCTGATATTTTTTCGAGCTTAGCGTTTTGTTCCTGCTCGAGGTGGTTTATCTCCTCAACCTTTTTTTCAATTTGTTTACGTTGTTCGTTTAACTCCTGTTCAAACTTTTTATTTTCCCTCTCTTTTTGTAAAACAAGATCAAACTTTTTCTCGCTGTTTTCTTCTCTGAGTTGAATCTGTTTTTCTAGGGCACTTACTTTTTGTCTTTTTTGTTGAACTTCTTTATCAAATTCAGTCTTCTTTTTATACCACTCATCTTTTACTTCTAAAAGTTTTTCTCTTTTAATATTTTTGAATCTTTATCAGCATCTTCTAAATATCTTCTGGGCTTGTTCTTCAGCATTGGTAATGCTTTTTTTACCAATTCTGGAGTTCATCATCCATCCAAGGTAAAAGAACACAATAATAACTACAACGAGCATCGGTATTAATAACAGTACGTCCATTTTTCCTCCATGCTTAAGTTTTATTTTTTAAGACCGCACTCGCTGCCCCGTAATCAATAGGAAAAACCCTATTAATCACAGTGGGAATGTTCCCAGTCGCTTTTTACTTCCACTGCTTCCCAAAAATGGGATAGTCTTCAATTAAAAAATTGAAGATGAGGCCTGTAATACACGCCGGAGTAATACTCCCAATTAGTATATGTTAGTTTTTCACTAATTATTAGGAGCAGCGAAGCGGTTATACTTAAGATGGGTCTGCAGTCTGCTGTTCTGATAGAAGAAGCTTTATCTTTTTAACTTTATCCGAAGCTTGAATTAAAAATTCTCTATTCTTATTCTTCTCAATAAAAAGATCGTATGCAATATTCAAACAAGCAATAATAGCTATAGTCTGAGGCGGTTGATCCGGTAGCTCATCTTTTGTTTCTTCCATTACCTTATTTACATAAATAGCAAGCTCTTTAGCTATTTCTTCATTTTCAACAAGTAAAGAATATTCTTTGTCAAATATTTTTATTTTTAGCTTCTTTTTTTCCATCAGTCTTTCTGCACTACCCACTAACAAATTATTTAAGAACTAATTACTTGAACTTGCCCGGCCAAACAATACTATGACTAATCAGCAGACAAGTGTTTATCTATTCTGGAAATTAAATCTCTAATTTTACTTTTTATATCTTCCCGTTCTTCTAGGTTTAATCTTGATTTTTCCTCCGATTTAAGTGTTATATCTTCTAATTCCGATTCCATTTCGGAAATTTTTTGGTGGAGAAGATTTTTATCCTGCTGAATTTCATTTAGTGATACTTCAAGTTCATTGTTCCTTCCAAGAGTATCACTGTATTTATTTTTAATTATTTCTACCTGGGACTCAAGCTTTCCCAAGTCACTTATCAGAGTTTCGTATTTAGCAAGGTCTACCAATTATTTCCCTCTCAGAATCGCATTAAAATTTTTCGTTACTTTGTTAATTAAAATTTGAAAATCCTTATCTACTTCTTCATCGGTTAAAGTTCTGTTGAAATCAAAATACTCTAAATTGAATGCCATACTTTTTTTAAATTCACCCATCTCTTTATTTTCAAAAAGATCGAATAATTCAACAGATTTTAGAATATCACTACTCTCCCGTAAAATAAAATCCTTTACTGATATATAATTTATCGATTTATCAAACAAAAACGCAAAATCACGATATACTTTTGGGTATTTCAAAAGTTCTTTAAATGTTCTCTTTTCACTGGAAAATTTTTTCAAAATATCCAAATCACACTCAAAAGAATACACATTTTGATTGATATCAAACATTTTAAGAACACTTTTGTTAAGTTTACCACCAACTCCAAACTTCAAATCTTTAAAGTTTGCAATGAATTGATATTCGTAAATCTTATTTTGTATGGAATTATAAGAATCATTTAAAACATTGTCAAGCGAAAATTTTGATAAAAATGCATTTATCATTCCCTTCAAATCAAAAATATCAAATTCTTCATCACCCGAATACCATTGACGGCTTTGCTTTTTACCGGTAATAATTAATAATTAATTTCTTTTTTTCTGTAAAATCTGAAAACGAGTTTAAGCTATCATTAAGCTTTTCAAAAGCATTTCCAATTTCAAAAACAGCAATATCTTTCTCACCTTTTTTAATATTATTGGATATAGCTGGTAAAGCCGAAACCAAAAGTGAAGTTCGCAAATACGCCATATCCTGACTTTGAGGATTACTTATTTCAATTGGATTTCCAGTTACAATTGCGAATCAGACTCAGGAATTAATGGATTATTAACCATTTCATTAAATCCTAATGCAACAGCATTTTCTCTGATTTTATCCTCGAGGTCAAAGTCATCTTTTCTTTTGTGTAAAGTGATGCTAACTTTCTCAATCACAGGGATTTTATCATATCCAGCAATCCTTGCTACTTCTTCAACCAGATCTGCTTCCCTTTCTATATCAGGACGTGAAGTGGGTACAATTACCTCAAGAGATTCACCCATATCTTTTAACAAATTAATTCCAAGCCTCTGAAATATTCTTATCACTTCAGCTTTCGGTACTTCATAGCCAAGTAATTTTTTCATTTGTGAAAAACGAAACTTTATTTCCGTTTGTTTTACCTTAACAGGATATTCATCGATAACACCTTTGGCAATTTCTCCACCAGCTATTGAAGCAATTAATTGAGCGGCTCTTTGTGCTGCAAATACAGTATTGGATGGATCAGTTCCTCTTTCAAATCGATAAGATGAATCGGTAGCTAACTGTAATTTTTTGGATGTCCTTCTTATTGAGGTAGGATTAAAGTAGGCAGATTCAATTAAAATATTTTTTGTTGATTCTGATACTTCGGAATTTTCACCACCCATCACTCCGGCAATGGCAACTTCACGTTTACCATCACAAATCATCATCGTTCCTGAAGGTAATATTCTTTCCTTTGAGTCAAGAGTAGTAAACTTCAATTCTTTAGTTAGACTCTTTACAATTATTTTCTTATTTGCTAGCTGATCAAGATCGAACGCATGTAATGGCTGCCCTAACTCGTGAAGAATAAAATTGGTGACATCAACTACATTGTTAATTGGTCGTAATCCAATTTTTGCTAATTTATTCTTCAACCAATCAGGTGATTCTTTTATTGTAAGTCCGGTAACAACTTTAGCAGAATATCTGGGACAATTTATTTTGTCTTCGATTTCAACATTGGCAAGCTGATTAATATCCTGCTGAGATTCTAGAAAATCCAGTTTTGGAATTCTTAATTCACGATTAAAAATAGCTGAAAGGTCCCGGGCAACTCCAATGTGTGAAAGTGCATCAGGACGATTTGGTGTAATTGCTATATCAAGAATTACATCATTCAATTTTAAAGCATCACTGATTAAAGTGCCGGCGGTAAGTTCGTCATCTAATATCATTATTCCTGAATGATCACTACTTAGCTCCAATTCATCCTCGGCACATATCATTCCGTATGATTCAACACCGCGAATTTTTACTTTTTTCATTTCCATATTCCCTTTTGGAATTATGGAACCAATAGGTGCAAAGACAACATTTTGTCCTTTGCTTACATTTGGTGCACCACAAACTACTTGTAAATCTGTTTTGCCATCATAAACAGTACAAACTGTAAGTTTGTCAGCGTCAGGATGTTTTATTACATCTTTAACTAATCCAACAACCATGCTGGAGTATTTTTTATTCTGATCAATATAATCTTCAACTTCAAGTCCGGACATAGTTAACTTTTCAACAATCTCTTCTGTAGAGATGCCGTCAAGGTTTATGTAATCTTTTATCCAGTTTAAAGAAATTTTCAAGAAAATTTTCCAACTAAAATTGTTTAAGAAATCTTAAATCGTTTTCAAAAAATATTCTTATATCATCAATACCATATTTAAGCATTGCAATTCGTTCTATTCCCATTCCAAAAGCATATCCGGTATATTTCTCTGAATCGTAATTAACATGTTTAAATACATTCGGATCAACCATTCCGCATCCAAGAATTTCAAGCCAGCCAGATTGTTTACAAACTCTGCAACCTTTTCCTTTGCAGATATAGCAGGTAATATCCATTTCTGCACTAGGTTCAGTAAAAGGAAAGAAACTTGGTCTGAATCTGTATTTAAGTCCTTCACCATAAAATTGTTCAGCAAAAGAAACAAGAGTGCCTTTTAATTCAGCAAAAGACACATCGGTATCCACATAAATTCCATCTACCTGATGAAACATACAGTAACTTCGTGAACTTATAGCTTCGTTACGATAAACACGACCGGGCATAATTGCTCTAATTGGTGGTTGTTCTTTTTCCATTATTCGGATTTGCACTGGCGTTGTATGTGTTCGAAGCAAAAATTTATCACTAACAAAAAAAGTATCCTGCATATCTCTTGCTGGATGATCGGGAGGAAAATTGAGTGCTTCAAAATTATAATAATCGGATTCCAACTCTGGTCCATCGTATACAGAAAATCCCAATCCTTTAAAGATAGATTTTATTTCGAACAGAGTTTGAGTAAGGATGTGCCTGCTTCCGATTTTTATTGTCTTGCCGGGAAGGGTAAGATCTATTTCATCTGAATCAGAAACTCTATTGGATTCAATGAAAGACTTTTTACTGTTGAAATTTCTCTGTTACTTCGTTTCGTGAGAGTATTGAGAAGCTTGCCGAAGATAGGCTTTTCTTCACTCGATACTAGATTTTAATTCATCGAAAAGTCTTGTTACAATTCCATTTCGACTGAGATATTTTATTCTGATTTGTTCAAGATCTGCGGATGTAGATGCTGCTTCTATTTCCTGATCAAAATCTTTTTTTATTCTCTCAATTTCGGAATGCTGCATAAATGAACTGACAAATATTTAAAATAATACCCTCATTGAAATTTAATCCGATGAGGGTTTGAATTAGTTTGCTGCGAATTTTACAAGTTCAGAGAAAGCATCCGGATTATCAACTGCAAGGTTAGCAAGTACTTTACGATTGATAACCACTCCTTTAGTATCAAGAGCATTTATGAATTTAGAATAGCTTAAACCGTGTGGTCTTACGGCAGCATTAATTCTTGTAATCCAAAGTTGTCTGTAAATTCTCTTTTTCGTTTTTCTGTCACGGTAGGCATGAACAAGACCTTTCTCAACAGCATTTTTAGCAATTGTAAGAACATTACCACGACTACCCCAGTATCCTTTTGACTGCTTTAATATTTTTCTTCTTCTTTTTCTGGATGCAACGTTATTCTTTGCTTTTGGCATTTTAATTTCCCTTTATCATTTTTGAACCATTGATACTTACTCTTTTTTGATCAGCTTTAGAGACCGTAGTAGCTTTCCTCAATTGTCTTTTTGTCTTTGTAGATTTTGAGGTTAATATATGACTCTTATAAGCTTTATGTCTTTTGAATTTTCCCGAAGCAGTCTTTCTAAATGATTTTGACGCACCACGGTTACTTTTCATCTTTGGCATAATTTAATCCTAATTTTGTTGTTGTTTTTTCTTTCCTTTTTTTAAATTCGGAACCACTATCAAGCTCATATTTCTGCCTTCCATTTTGGGTTCCACTTCAACTTTAGATACATCCTGAACTCTATCCAAGAAATCTTTTTAGAAGGTTTTCGCCTTGCTCAGCATACGCCATTTCTCTTCCTTTAAATACAACCGTAGCTTTTACTTTATTTCCTTCTTCCAAAAAGTTAATCGCGTGTCTTGTTTTAAAGTCAAAATCATGAACATCAGTATTTGGATGAAATCTTATTTCTTTAAGAACCGAAACCTGCTGATTTTTCTTTTGGATTTTTTCTTTCTTTCTGAATTTCGTACCTGAATTTTCCATAATCAATTATTTTGCAGACAGGTGGTTTTGCCTGTGGTGCAATTTCCACAAGGTCTTTTCCTTTGTCACTTGCCAGTTTTCTGGCATCTTTAATCAAAAATACTCCAAGCTGTTTTCCCTCCAAATCAATTACTCTTACTTTTGGAGCCTGAATCTCTTCATTTATTCGAATTTTATTTACTTGAGCGATTTATAACCTCTTTAATTTGTTGTGTAATCTTTGTTTTTAATCTCAGTAGCAAGTTTATCAATAAAATCGGATAAATTAAATGCCCCAAGATCACCTATTTTATGCTGACGAACAGAGATATTTGCAGCATTTTGCTCTTTTTCACCAACGATAATCATATACGGGACTTTTTGAGTTTCCCAATCCCGAATTTTATAACCAATTTTTTCATTTCTTTTATCAACTTGAGTCCGAATTCCAGCAGCAACTAATTTCTCATTAACACTTTTAGCATATTCGAAAAAGTTTTGCGAAACCGGAATAATAGCAGCATGAATCGGTGCCAGCCAAAGTGGAAAATCTCCGGCGTAATGTTCAATCAGAATTCCAAAAAATCTTTCAATTGAACCAAGTAAAGCACGATGAACCATAAATGGTCTGTGTTCTTTTCCATCTTCACCAATATAGTTGATGTCAAATCGTTCAGGCAAATTAAAATCAAATTGAATAGTACTTAATTGCCATTCTCTGCCAAGAGCATCTTTAATTTTAATATCTATCTTTGGACCGTAAAATGTTCCTGCACCTTCATCAACCTCATATTTTAAATTTTCTGATTCAAGTGCTTTCTTTAATGATTCTGTTGCCTTTTCCCATCTTGCATCTTCACCTACTGCATCCTCAGGTTTTGTGGATAAATAAAAATTCATTTCATAAAAACCAAAGGCACCCAAAACCATTCTGGCAAATCTAATAACTTCAATTATTTCATCTTCTATTTGCTCCGGTGTACAAAAGATATGTGCATCATCCTGTGTAAATCCTCTTACCCTTAGCAAACCATGCAACACACCGCTTTTTTCATACCTGTAAACTGTTCCTAACTCTGCCCATCTTAATGGTAAATCCCTATAAGAACGGAGATGAGATTTATAAATCATAATGTGAAACGGACAATTCATCGGTTTAATGTAATAATCCTGCTCATCTATCTTCATTCCGGAAAACATACTATCTTTATAAAAATCTAAATGTCCGCTTGTTTCCCATAGCCAGCTTTTACCCATATGAGGAGAGTATAATAAATCGTAACCATTTTTTATATGAGCATCACGCCAATAGTCTTCAATTTCCATTCTTATTCTTGCACCTTTTGGATGCCAATAAATTAATCCTGCGCCAGCTTCTTCGTGAACACTAAACAGATCAAGTTGTTTACCAAGTTTTCTGTGATCTCTTCTCTTAGCTTCTTCAAGAAAATGAATATGATCTTCGAGCATTTTTTTCTTAGGAAAAGAGATACCATAAATTCTCTGAATCTGTTTGTTTTGTTCATCACCTCGCCAATAAGATCCGGAAACACTTAAGAAGTTTTACATATTTTATTTTTCCTGCAGACGGAAGATGCGGACCTGTACATAAATCAGTAAATTCTCCTTCATTATAAATGCTGATTATTTCATTGTTTTCATCAAGTTCACTTAATATTTCAAGTTTGTACTGATCATCCTGCTTCTTAAAGAAATCAACTGCTTTGGCTTTTGGTAACTCCGTTCTCTCAAATTTATGATCTTCTTTAGCGATAACTTCCATCTTCTTTTCAATCTTACGAAGATCTTCTTCGTCAAGCTTTTTATTAATATCAAAATCATAATAAAAACCATTTTCAATTGCAGGACCTACACCAAATTTTGCTTCCGGATACAATGACTTAATTGCATGAGCCATTAGGTGCGATGAAGAATGCCAATAAACTTCTTTTCCTTCTTCATCATCAAACTTAAGAAAATGAATTTCAGAATCATTGCTGAATCGGTCTATGTATATCAACAACATAGCCATTAACTTTTGCAGCAAGTGCTTCATTGGCAAGTCTTTCAGAAATTGATTGAGCAATTTGAAAAGGAGTTATACCTTTTTCAAATTCTTTTTCATTGCCATCTGGAAATTTTATTTTAATTTTATCCATATTCTTTCATAAAAAAACCTGCCGGAGTTAACTCAAGAACGTTCTTAATTATTTCTTCCGGAATAGGTATTGTGGGCTCTAAAGGATTCGAACCTTTGACCTTCTGCACGTCAAGCAGACACTCTAACCAACTGAGCTAAGAGCCCGATATCAAATAATAATTAAAAACTGAAGAATTAAGAATTTTCTTTTTCAATTCATTCTCAATTATTTTGAGTACCGAGGGCCGGACTCGAACCGGCACGGGAACAAGTTCCCACAGGATTTTAAGTCCTGTGCGTCTACCAAATTCCGCCACCCCGGCAATTTACCTAATCAAGCTTTTTATTAATTCTTTACCCTCTCCACTTTTCAAAAACTTTTCTCGTAATCTCGCTTCGGATCTACTTTCATAGTTTTCAGTCAAAATCAATTTGAATGGTCTATAAGGTCGCGTGGTCTTATTAGAGCCATTATTATGTTCTTTTATTCTTCGGACAATATTATTAGTTAGTCCAACGTAAATATAATTTCTTGTTTGACTATTTATTGCATAAACATAAAACATATTTGCGTCTACTAACCTGCCTGCCGGTAGGCAGGTTCCGCCACCCCGGCAAAATCAGTAAAAGAGTAAAAATCTTTGATTTTGAGCCTGTAAAAATAATAGATGATATCCCATTTTGCAAAAAAAGGATTGTTTTTATTCAACTAACTAAAATATGATAATACTTTGGTTAAGATTCACTCCAAAACAGTTTATTTACTAAAGAGTTACTACTTTTCACATTCAAGAATTTAAATATCCATTTTCTCTTGATTGGATATGAAAAATCTTACGTATCAAAATAAAATTTGGATTAAATAGGATAGGCTTAATATGCTAATTTCCAATGGGTGGCATCTACTTTGCTCGATTTATATTTGCCAAACTGAACTACTGCGTATAAATTTGATACGTAAAGTAAATTGTGAATCACAAGATATACATCTGAAAGGAGTTTGGGTAAATGCAGGATTATGCTGATTGGTTAAAAAACACTTATAACAAATTCAAATCAAAAAATCCCGAAAGAAAAAAAGAGTTCACATACGGCTTCTTTTTCTCCGGTTAAAGGAATTGTACACATCCTGAAGATATTTCCGCAAACTAGAGATGACAATTTAGGCTACCCGGGAGAATATCCTTTTACACAGAGGAATACAACCAACAATGTACAGAGGCAGATATTGGACAATGCGTCAATATGCTGGATTTGGAACATGCAAAAGAATCCAATGAAAGATACAGATATTTACTTGAACAAGGTCAGTCAGGATTATCTGTTGCGTTTGATCTTCCAACACAGATCGGTTACGATAGTGATGATCCAATTGCTTATGGTGAGGTTGGTAAAGTTGGAGTTGCAATTGATACACTTGCCGATATGGAAATCCTTTTTGATAAAATTCCACTTGATAAAGTTTCAACTTCAATGACAATAAATGCACCTGCTTCAGTTTTGCTTGCAATGTATATTGCAGTTGCGGAAAAGCAAGGTGTATCAAAAGATAAAATAAGCGGAACAATTCAGAACGATATTTTGAAAGAATACATTGCAAGAGGAACATATATTTATCCACCAAAACCTTCGATGAGATTGATAACAAATATTTTTGAATATTGCTCGAAAGAAGTTCCAAAGTGGAATACAATTTCAATCAGCGGCTATCATATTCGTGAAGCTGGTTCAACAGCAGCGCAGGAAGTTGGCATTCACTCTAGCAAATGGTATTGCATACGTTGAAGCTGCAATTAAAGCAGGACTTGATGTGGACACATTTCGGTCAGCGACTTTCATTCTTCTTTAACTCTCACAATGATCTGCTGGAAGAAGTGGCAAAGTTCAGAGCTGCTCGCAGATTGTGGGCAAAAATTATGAAAGAAAGATTCGATGCAAAAAATCCAAGGTCAATGATGTTAAGATTTCATACTCAAACTGCAGGTTCAACATTAACTGCTCAGCAAGTTGATAACAACATCGTTAGGGTTACAATTCAAACACTTGCTGCTGTACTTGGCGGAACACAAAGTCTTCATACAAATTCACGGGATGAAGCACTTGCACTTCCTACTGAAGAATCAGTTCAAATTGCTCTAAGGACTCAGCAAATTGTTGCTGAGGAGAGTGGAGTTACAAACACAATCGATCCACTTGCTGGCTCATATTATGTTGAATCAATGACTGACCTGATTGAAAAAGAAGCAAAAGAATACATTGATAAAATAGATGCCTTGGGTGGAATGACAGAAGCAATTGATGCAGGATTTGTTCAGACAGAAATTCAGAAATCAGCTTATAAATATGAGATGGAGATTGAGGAGAACGAAAGAATAATAGTTGGTGTTAATAAATACCAGGTTAAAGAAACTGAACATAAAGATCTTCTTAAGATTGATATGAAAGTGCAGGAAGAACAAATCAAATTTCTGAAAAAAATCCGTTCCGAAAGAAATAATGATGAAGTGATAAAAAACTACTCGAAGCACTTAAAAAAGCTGCCGAAGGAAATGATAACTTAATGCCGTATATTTTGAATTCAGTTAGAGTTTATGCAAGCATCGGAGAAATTTGTAATATTAATGCGTCAGTTTTTGGTGAATACAAAGAACACGTTGTTATTTAATTCAGAATGAATATTTTTAGAATGAATAATTGAAGGTTTAAAATGAATTTATCACACATTGAACATATTGGAATAGCTGTTAAGAATATGGATGAATCAATAAAATTCTATGAAGAAGTTCTTGGACTTAAAATGCTATGCTGTTGAAGAAGTGGTTGATCAAAAAGTTAAAACAGCTTTTTTTCAAATTGGCCAGACAAAGATTGAACTGCTTGAATCAACTGATCCTGAAGGACCAATAGGAAAATTTATTGAAAAAAGAGGTGAAGGTATTCATCACATTGCTTATGCGGCTAAAGGACTTAAATCTTCTCTTGGAAGAATTAAAAAGCAAAGGAATAAAACTAATTGATGAAAAACCTCGACCGGGTGCTGAAGGATTGAATATTGCTTTCATTCATCCGAGAGATACATTTGGAGTTTTAACTGAATTGTGTGAAAAGTAATATTAGGCAAACAAAATTAAGTTGATTTGCCATCAGGTCTCGAGTAGTAATAGTAATATTTGTAATAAGAACCGTAACCAGATTTGTAGCTGAAATTATTTAGAACCGTACCAAGAAACTGTGTATTCTCTCTTCGAATTAATTCAACCGATCTTTCCATCATTTCAATCTCAGTATTTTCTGAGGAAACAACAAGCAAAGTT
Source organism: uncultured Ignavibacteriaceae bacterium (assembly GCA_963768365.1). GTDB lineage: Bacteria > Bacteroidota > Ignavibacteria > Ignavibacteriales > Ignavibacteriaceae > IGN2. Next base: position 24,168 of record CAVYHS010000013.1, read on the forward strand.
CCATCAACCATACTGGTAAGAATCTCACTATCTGTTACAGCAATAATTGGTGGTGAATCAAGAACAATAAGATCATATTCATCACGCATTTTTTTAAGAAAATTTCTCATCTCCTGTGAATCCAGCATCTCTGCAGGATTTGGAGGAATTGTACCTGCAGATATAAAACTTAAATTTGAAATTGTTGAAGCAGTTAACACTTCATTAAGCTTGGAATTACCTGTAAGGTAATCAATTAACCCAGGAGTTCTGTTTGCACCAAACAATTTATGAACTGATGGTTTTCGTAAATCACAATCAATTAAAAGCACTTTCTTTTTCGAATGAGCAAAACTTCCGGCAAGGTTGACAGCAATAGTTGTCTTTCCTTCCTGAGGCGCTGAGGAAGTAATCAAAAGAGTTTTAAGCGATTCAGTGTTTACTCTTGAAAACTGAATTCGTGTACGCAATGCTCTGAATGCTTCACTGGGAATTGAGTCAGGCAGCTTATCAACAATAAATTGAACTGATTCATCACCTGCTAGTGAACTTTCAAAATGAGGAACCCAGGCAAGAACATTTATTTTTCTGTTTTCAATATCATCAGGTGTTTTAATTGTATCATCAAAATAATTTTTAACGAAAACATAACCCACGGCTAAACCAGCCCCAAGGAGAAGACCAATTATAACAATTAAAGAACGATTTGGTTTGGAAGGTCTTATTGGAATTCGAGCATCATCAATTATCAATACATTTCCAGGCTGCGACTGCTCATTAATAATTGCTTCCTGATATCTCTCCTCAACCAGCAGGTATAATTTTTCTAATGCTTCCGAGTTTCTTTTAAGTTTGGCAAGTTCAATAGCGTTTTTTGGAAGTTTCATAAACCTTGCCTCATAACCCTGAACTATTTTATCAAGTTCCTTAATAGAGGTTTGAAGAGACTGACTTCGAACTTCTTCAGCAATTATTTTTTGAGTTAATTCTTTTACTTCCTGAGGACTGCTTGCAAATATTCCAGCCTTTAGAACTTCCAGTTCTTTATCGAGCTGTTTTCTTAGTTCATTAATTCTTCTATCGTATTCCAGTATTACTGTTGATTCTTCAGTTAAACCATCTTTACGGGAAATGGCAACCTGCTTATTAACTTCCAGCTTTGCAATTTCTTCCTGAATTGCCGTTATATATTTCTGTGAAGTAAGACTTGTAAGATAATCTGCCATTCTGGGATTTTGTGCCTGCAGTTCCTTTCTAAGATTCTCAAGAACTTTATTGGAAGCCATTAAGTCAACTTGAGTAACACTTTTCTGCGATTCAAACTGAGCAAGAACGCTTATTAATGTCGAAGCTCTTTCATCCAGAGCAATCAGTCCACCCTTTTCCTGAAACTCTCTTAAGGTTTCTTCTGCCGCATTCAGCTCATCATATTTTGCTTTTCTTTGTTCATCAAGAAAATTTGTAACAAGAGTAAGCTGATCTCTGTTTTGTGCGAGATTCAGATTTTTATATTGCTGAGAATAAACATTTGCAATAAGTGTAGCCTCGTAGGGTGAAGGTGAAAGAGCAATTACTTCGATTATATCAAGACCTCGTTTCTGATCAATTGCAACATCACTCAGTGTAATGGCAAGACGCATCAACTGATTTTATATTATCTCCAACGTCTTCAGCTTTTAATTTTTGATCAAGTAAAATAAAATATCTTGATTTATCAGTGTCTCTGTAAAAGCTATCGATAAGAGTAACAGCAACCAAATGTCTTGCAGTAAAGGAACGCATTATTTCAATTTCATTAGCAATAAACCTGTCGTTTCCCCATTCCTGAAATTCTGGAAGAAGTGGAGATGTTAAAACGCTTCCACCCTGAGGACGGGATATTTTCAAAGTAGCAGTCGATTTGTAAATATCTATCGCATTAACAGCATAGATAATGGCAACTACCAGGCCTGCTATCGTTATAAGTATAACCGGTATCAGGTTAGCTCTGATAAGTCTTAAATAGTCTTTAAGTGTAGTTGATTCGTGTAGATTAGAATTTTCCTGCGATCCATCGTCCATATTATTTGTTCGCCGTAATTATTAAGGTTGCTAAAGAGAGTAACACTCCTACTATTGATAACGTAAGTGAGAGATAATTTTCCCAATACCACCGGGGCCGACCAGGAACTATAAGAACATCGCCTGGATGGAGTTGAGGTAGTTTTATATTCTTCTCAAGAGTTTCATTCCACCAAAGTTCATTATAATTATATAAAAGCATTTCCTGGGTGGAATCAGAATTTACCCGGAATATTCTCATCTCATCAATATTTGAATTATCTGAAATGCCTCCTGAATACGAAATGAAGATCATTGATATTGCTTCTTTGAGGAATAATGTATCGGCCTGGATATTTCACATAACCCCAAACAGATACTCTAATATTCAAACCAGCGGGATCAGAGTAATCATAATAAGCACCCTGGTTTTGCCTTATATAATCCTGGCTTAAACCAACCTGATAATCGTCTTCCTGGGCAAATGTGACTGTCGCCAGTAAAAAAAGAAAACCGCCTAATAAGAATTTCATCAGAGGCGAAAAGAAAGTAGTAAAATTTGAAGCATCATATCCGAAAGTTTATTTTCAATAACTAAATTTAGTTATAATTTCTATGCTGTCAAATTTTATTCATATCATAGCTTCTAGTAAGATGTGAATGTACATCGATAGAAATTGTCATATTAAATTAACTAGCTTTTGTAGAAAATTGTTAAATTGAGTTAGTTAAAATTTTACCTTTCAAAGTTAATTTTTACTCGATAATGAATCGCACATACATTACAACTGATTTATTTAATCATTTTGAAGATTTATTTTTCCTGACTTTTGGTATAAATCTCGTATACAAACATTAACTTGCTTTAATAATAATAATCAAAATTGATGAAAAAATTACATTACTTTATTCTGATATCACTTATTTGCTTTTGCATTTGTGTCCTACAACTCTTTCACAGGATGATGAAGAGCCGATTAATTATTACCAGATGGAACCATTGGATGATAGTCTCTTCATCCACATTCAGGAACAATTATATATTGAGCCAGCGGATCCAAAAGCTGAAATAGTTGTTGACGTCAGGGATGCAAATAATCGACAATTTCTATTAAAGGTGCGTCTTTATCCTTTCCTTGCACTTGATCCCGAAACACGCGCAATGATAATAACATATCCCTTCAAGCTGAACCTGGAAGAAACTATAAACTTTGGAAGTGTATTCACCAGAGTAATTGATAAACTGAGGTTCGATAAAATATTAATGCCGCCGAGTGTATTTCAGATTTCACCAACACTCGGTTACATAAATCCGTTCTTGCAATTAATGGGTGGTGAAAGGTTTGGAATCCCTATTAAAAAAGATATTGGTCTGTCATTTGGATTCGGAACACCCTATTCAGGTGCTCTTGAAACAAATTTTGTGAATGCCAGCTTCAACATTCTCGGTTTCAGAGCAGGTGTTATACAGTAGAGTTGATGCCTTTGTTGAACTGAAAGGTTCACAAAACCATAATAACCTTTTTGTAACCAGCGGTGTTGAGCTTGCTTATGTTATTCCATTTGGAAACTTTTTTGAGATTGGCTACCTGGGTTCTTCCGAAGAATTTTCCAGCACACAAATTCTTAAATATACTACACAGACAGTCAATAAAGACAATATTGTGTATAATTCAGATGGGACTATAAAATATCAGCCGTACCTTCTTCAAGGTTCATTTATCAACTGGGAATTAAGATACCCTGTAAAAGTTCTCGGTTCAACAAGGGGCAGATTTTATGTTGCAGAATTTATTGATGAACTGCATATTGGTTACGCCGGACGCGAGCTTGCACTTGCTGGTAGTGTATTTGATTTCAGTTTGGATGCTATGGTTAGCAGTCCTGTACGTCAGCCAGCATATGTCTGTAATATTCTTGTACAGAGGATATTCGATTACTGGGCATTCAGCACAATAGCAATTGGTCCGAGCTTTATTCTTTCAACTACTAATCAGTGGCAGCTTCGGTTTTACTTCCATATTTGTTAACATGAGAATAAAAGTAGGCTCATCACTCTAACAATACAATCCAATTCAACGAGACAATTTTAATCTTTATTTTTACTAGCATAAATATTTTATTTCAACCCTAAATAATTGCCTCACGGTGGAGGCGAGGGATGAAAGAAAAAAGATTGGACTCTGCCAGAAGTAGAAATGTGAAAAAGAATTGCTCTTTTACTTTTCTTGACACAAGAAAAGTAACAAAAGAATATGCACTGAAAAATAAATTCTAAAACTATCTTTCATTCGCTAAGATAAATAAATTCGTTTCGATAAAACGGAAACTCAGACAATATTTATCTTTTAATGCTCCATTATAGATATTTTTTTAACGAATTTCTTTTTAGGTGCAGAATATTGTTTCCATAATCAAATTATGCTTAATCATTTCGCAAATATTAAAAAACTCTTTCTACTGGGATTGGCTGTTGCATCAACCAAAGTGATGCTTTTATTATTTGCCTACTTTTTTAATGCTGAAACTTATAACCAGTTTAACCAGATTTATTATACCGCTTCGATAGTAATACTTTTTGGTTCGCTTGGTTTCAACATTGCCCTTACAAGAATCAACATCAGTATGAAGCTGGTTGCTGCTGCTGTTTTCTTAACAACTATTCTTGCTTATTTTTTCCTTCAGATTTTTTCCGCTCCATTTGAAAATATTTTTGAGATTCTTTCAATTCTGGTTTACTGTTTATTTATTTCGCTCACAGGCATTTATGTTTTTCAGCTTCTTTTCACCGGAAGATATCAGGATTACATTTTACTTACTTTGTTTACTCTGCTACTTCATTTACTCATAGTACCTGCAATTCTTTTTTTTAAATTAAGTTTGTTCAGTGTTTTGCCTGTTGTTGCGCTGCTGTGGTTTTTAATCGGATTCCGGAAATATATCAGACAGAATAATTCTTCTATAATCAGCTTAGTTGATTTTTATAAGATTGGTATATCAGCATTCGTTATTAATTCGGCAGTTTCACTTGCTCTTGCGGCAGATAAGTATTTTGTAAATCACTTTTTTTCATTAGAACTTGCCAATTCGTACACATTCGCCTGGGGATTGACTGCACCTATGTTTTACATCGGAGTTCTGATTGAACAATATCTTTTCTCTGAAACAAATACAAGCAAATCAAATATTCTTAAACGAGGTTTCATTCTTGTCTACTTCACTCGTCATACTTTATGCTTTTGTAATAATCTGAGTGATTAATTTTTTTCCCCAGATTATTCCGGTTTCAGTTGATTACGCTACTGTTCTGAAAATATTTACTCTGATGATAATCGGATATTCATTGTACGTTATAATTCACTTCCCGGTAAATGCTTACCTGTTTAAATCTCTAGGTACAGAAAAGCAAAAGACGATTTCGATTGCATTCGCAATTATTATTTCTGTTTTTCTGGTGTTATATGTATTAATATTCCAGGGATTAATATCAATTGACTATGTTTGGCTGCTTATAATTACGTGGAGCTATATCTTTACACTTTCATTGTAAAAATTATTATAATGTTTTTGAAAGAGGAGATCAAGAAACAGAAAAGACTATGATAGGAATTAATGAACCTTGCACCTTGAAAAACTAGTTAAATACTCTGTACCCTTTTTTGCTTTTGCAATTATTAGTCGTGCAATTGATGAGATAAGTTTTATTTATTACACGGTACCGGTGATGTGTGTTTTTTACATCGTCTTAATGTTTAGTGTCTTACGTGCGAAGTCCAGTGTGCAAAGTCCACAAACAAATAGTCATTCTGATCCTGTTTCAGCAGGAGAAGAATCTCAACCAAAGATAATAGACCCTTCGACCTGCCTTGCCGGCAGGCAGGCTTCGCTCAGGGTGACAGATTCCAAAAGGTCTGGAATGATGTGGCTATTATTCCTCATTCCCGGGATATGGTTTTTGTTAACTGCTCTTTGGTCATCCTATCCACAGATTTCAGCAACAAGAGCTTTATATTTTATTCTCCTTTCCGCCGGATGTATTTCAGCAGGAATTTTATGGATTCGATTTTCAGGAAAATCCATACTCGACTTTCTAATACCCGCAAACATTTTTATTGTTCTGCTCTCATTGTTTTCCCTGATTACAAATATTCCATCTGATAGCTGGACAGGCGGACACGGAAAAGGCTTTATGGGTTTTTTCGGACATCAGAACTTACTGGCAAGTGTTATTCTTTTCACTATTCCCGCAGTCTTCGCCAAGCTCCGGCGACCAGTGAATAGTGAACAGTTAAAAGTGAATAGTATTATGAATAAAGTAAAATCACCACTAACTACTGACTACTCACTACTCACTTTTTACTACTTACTTCTTACTGCTAACTTGTTACTACTTACTCTCACTTACTCCCGTGCTTCAATTACTTTCATTAGTTTTTGGTGTGATTGTATTTATTTAATCTTAAATAAAAAATGGAAAGTCATTGCTTATAGTTTTGGTATTGCTGTTATTATCGCTGTAATAATTTTTATAACTCCACCATTGAAAAATTTCACTGAAGAAATTATTAATAAAGATTTTCCCGAATTTTATTCTTCGAGAATATGGATGTGGGAACCTTCGTACAGAGCTGCACAAGAAGGCGGCTTGATAGGTCTTGGTTATGGCATCAGCGATCCAAATGAAAAAGTTGGCGGGATAGGGAGATCATTATGAAGGTGAAAGATTTGTAAGGGAAAAAGGAAACAGCACTCTTGCCTTAATTGAAGAAACCGGTGTGATTGGGTTAGTTTTATTCCTGTTCCCTATTTTTTATATTTTAAAAAAACTATTTACTATTCACTATTTATCATTGACTATTGACTACTCACTACTTACTGCTGCGATAGCAGCCTTCCTACTCCACTCCCAGTTCGAAGCCTGGTGGGTTGGTGTTGGAAGTGTTCAGTTACCATTGTTTTTTATATATTTCGGTTTAATCAGCTTAACTAATCAGCAGGTAATTAAATAAATGTGCGGTATTTTCGGTATAATAAAATTTGATGGTCATCCTGTTGATAAAGAAAGAGTTTTATCTGCAAGGAATATTCTTGCGCACCGCGGTCCTGATGACTCAGGAATTTATTTGTCAGACGAAGGTAATGCTGCGTTAGCTCACCGAAGACTTTCAATTTTAGACCTATCACCTTTAGGACACCAGCCAATGGTCAGCAAGGATAACAGATATGTTATCGTGTATAACGGCGAGATATATAATTACAGGATTTTGAAGAAAGAGCTTGAATACGATGGAATATCCTTTAATTCCTCAACTGATACAGAATTACTTTTAAATCTGTTCATAAGGGACGGATGGAAATGTTTGAATAATTTAAGAGGAATGTTTGCCTTTGCAATCTGGGATGATAAGATGAAAAGATTATATGCTGCGCGTGATAGGTTCGGAATAAAGCCTTTTTATTTTTTACATAATAAAAGCGAATTCATTTTTTCATCTGAACTGAAAGCAATAAAAAATTATAAAAAAGACCTTAAGATTTCTATGCTGGGAATAGATGCATTTCTGAGAACAGGCTCTGTACCTGCACCCCTTACAATTTATGAAGAGACACAGTCATTACTTCCGGGGAAATACCTTGAAACAGACATTCACGGACAAACAAGATCTTATCCCTACTGGTCTTTTTCAAATCTGCTGAAGAGTGAAGATTCTCATGGAAAAAAATATAATGAAGAAGCGAAAAGAGTAATTAATGAAACTTTGCTTGAAACAATAAAGCTTCATTGTGTAAGTGATGTAGAAGTCGGAGCATTTCTTTCAGGAGGAATTGATTCAACTGCGATCGTTTCACTAATGCGACAAACAGGACACAATAGAATTAAAACCATCTCCGTTACTTTCCCTGGTAACAAGTTGGATGAATCTAAATACTCAAATCTCGCTGCAAAGAAATATGAAACCGATCACTATGAATACAGGCTTGACGAGAAAGAACTCATTGACGACTTCGATAAAATAATTGAGGCAATGGACCAGCCAACAATTGACGGTATAAATACTTACTTCGTTTCCAAAGCTGCTGCTTCATTTGGATTAAAAGTTGTACTGTCAGGACTTGGCGGCGATGAACTTTTCGGCGGTTATCATCTTTTATAAATATTCCGAAGTACCAAAGAATAAAATCCCTTCCGCTTGCCAGGCAAATGATGAAAGCTGCAAGTGTATTAGCAAAAAACAGACTTCCTGCAAAAGCAATTGAGTATTTTAATAATCCCGATACCCCAAACGCTGAATACAAATTAATCCGCGGACTATTTACCGATGCAGAACTTAAATCCCTTGGCTGGCGTCATCCTGAGTCCTTCGATAAACTCAGGACGGGCTCAGTCGAAGGACATCCATTCAGTCATTCTGAGCTTGTCGAAGAATCTGTCATTGCGAGTGGAGCGAAGCAAAATCTCGCACCCTTGCAATTAGTAAGCTTTCTCGAGTCAACCTTCTATATGCGCAACCAGCTTCTCCGCGATAGTGACGTATTTAGTATGGCACACTCAATGGAACTAAGAGTTCCGTTTGTGGATCATCTGCTTTACGGAACCGTTTTACCGTACCTCGATGATGGCTTTGACAAAAATTTCTCAAAAAAAATGCTGGTTGAAGGAACAAGCGATCTTCCGGATGATATTGTGCACAGACCAAAACAGGGCTTCACCTTTCCATTTGCAAACTGGATGAGAAGTGGAAAAATTAAGGACTCAATAAACGATTCACTAATGAGCAGCAATTCGCTATTCGATAAGACAGAATTGAATGAAATGATGAATAAATTTAATTCTGGTAAATTGCACTGGTCAAGAATTTGGGCTATGAATGTAATTTCCAGATTTTAAAAAAAATAGAATAATGAAAATAAAATATCCTGTATATCAACCATACCTCACCGGTAATGAAAAAAAATATGTGATGGAATGTCTCGATTCAACCTGGATTTCATCAAAGGGTAAGTTTATAACTGAATTTGAAAATAAATTCACAGAATATTTAGGAGTTAAATACGCCGCAAGTGTTAGTAATGGAACAGTTGCACTACACGTTGCTTTAATTGCTTTAGATATTGGAAAAGGAGATGAAGTAATAGTTCCAACATTCACTTACATAGCCAGTGTTAACAGCATAACATATACCGGCGCTACACCAGTTTTCGTAGATTCTGAAACTGATAGCTGGCAAATGAGCATTGAAGACACAAGAAAAAAAATTACAAAAAAAACAAAAGCAATTTTAGCCGTGCATTTATATGGCCATTCCTGTGAAATTACTAAGCTAAGAAAAATTGCCGAAGAAAATAATTTATTTTTAATTGAAGATACTGCAGAAGCACTCGGTTCTGAATACGACGGAAGAAAGGTTGGAACGTTAGGAGATATATCTACTTTCAGTTTTTTTGGTAACAAAACCATTACAACAGGTGAAGGCGGAATGGTTGTAACTAATGATAAAGGACTGTATGAAAAGTGCGTGCACATAAAAGGACAGGGTTTAGCCAAAAACAGAGAATACTGGCATGATGTAATCGGCTATAATTACAGAATGACAAATATCTGCGCTGCTATTGGTTTAGCCCAATTGGAAAGAGTGGAAGAAATAATAAAAATTAAAAGGAATATTGCTAGCTGGTATAAAACAGGGCTTAAATCTTTACCTGTTACTTTCCATTGGGAAATTAATAAAAATATTTACAGTACTTTTTGGATGATAAGCATATTAGCTGGAGACGAGACAACCAGAAATAAATTACGAGAGCATCTTGCACACTATGGGATCGAAACAAGACCAGCATTTAATCCCGTTCATCTAATGCCGATGTACGCTAAAGAAAATCAATACTTCCCTGTAGCAATAGATTTAGGAAAAAGAGGAATTAATTTGCCAAGTTTCCCGGGACTCAATGAAGATGATGTAAAATTTATTTGTAAAACTATTAGCGATTTTTATGACAAGCATTAATCCTGCATTGATTGAACTGCGAAAATTAGTGATTACAGATGTAGCGAACTTAGTTGGACCATGGAACAAAGATCCAAAAGATTACAATAAGCATTTTATTCCTTTTGAGTTTACACATAACAAACTTGAATCGATTCTTTCTAAAACAGTTAGAGATTTATATATCGGAATTTTTGTGAATAAAAAAATTGCCGGCTTCTTTATGTTGAGAGGATTTGATGAAGGTTATGAAATACCATCTTATGGTGTATGGATTTCTTCTCAATATTCAAATAAAGGACTGGCAAAATTAACTCTGCAACACGCCATCTCAACTTGTCTCTTGGCAGGGATAAAAAAGATAATGTTAAAAGTTCATCTGAAAATACAATAGCTCTTAAGTTTATACAAGAAATATGGTTTTGTGCAAACCGGTTTTGATGAAAGGATTAACAATTTTATAATGCACAAAGATTTAGTATAAGATGAAACTGCTGATTGATTTAAGGTCTATTCATCCAGGGCGTTCAGGGGGAATTGAAAATTATGCTTACTTTGTTATTGATTGTCTTAAAAACACAGATATTGAGATCTACTTGATGTATCCCCTTATTCAAAATCATATTATGTATAAAAATATCAATTCAATAAGAATATCGCAATTATTTGTGATCCATTATTAGAGAAACTTACAACAAGCTGATTCAAAAATTGTTTCCCCATAAATTTAAATCCTTAGGCAGCAGAAAAGTAGTCTTGGGCTAAAAAGCAGAAGCTGATTTTGTTTACTTACCCAATCCATCTGGTGAATATCAGCACTTGCATTTACCTGGTATTATGACAATCCATGCTTATTTACCTGATGATCATGAATAGTGTAGAGAAGATTATTAAAATAACGTTGATGGCAAAGGCACTTATAACATCGTGGAATTACCCCTATCAGGAATTCATTAAGACTTTCCCCAGCACAAACACAAATGGTATTTAATACCTTATATAGCCGCACATAACATTGACGATCAACAAACAGGTAGCCAGTAAAAGATTTACCGAAAAAATATTTCTTATATGTTTCTTTTTTTTCTGAAAGTAAAAAATCATTTAAATCTGGTGAAGCATATGCTAATGCTCTTAAAAAAGAATTTAAATATTCCTAAGCTCGTTCTTGCCGGCGGCGGCAAGAATGATTATAAGCAAAAAGTTAAGGACACAATAAAAGAATTAAATTTAGAAAGTGAGTGATTTATTTTTGATTATCTGCCGGATACCAAATTTCTTTCTTATATCATAATTGTTATGCGTGTTATTGCACCAACTCTTTGGGAAGCAGCAAGTGGTTGTGTTTTAGAAGCTACATACTGGAAAACCTGTACTTTGCTCAAATGTACCTCCTTTAGTAGACTTTGCAAATTATTTTGAATTGGATATGATGTTCTTTGATCCTACTAAATGTTGCAGATATAGCTGATAAGATAATAGAATTCTGTGACAATTATGAAACTATGAAAACATTGGGGCGAGGCTAATGCAAATAAAATTAAAAAATATGACCACAATTACTTTGCTGATAAATTTTAGTAAGTATTCTTAATAAATATTCAGATGAAATTGAGTTCTAAATGCGGTGTATTTTTGTTACAAATAACTTTGTTCTGAATCCATTAGAACACAAAATGTTCAGCCCACTTTCAAGGCTTGTTGATGAATTTATTTTCCTTGGACCCTGAAAAAGAATATAAAGCAACTTACCTGGATAGAATCCTCTGGAAATTAAATTTTGAGATAGACCATAATCGAATTAATAACAGACTGCTCGAACTTTCTAGAAAAGAGAAACCGGATTTTATATTTGTCGTTAAAGGAACATATTTATATCCCGGTACGTTAAGGGAATTGAAAAAGCAAAATATAAGGTTAGTCTCGTGGTCACTTGATGATATGTATGCAAGGCATAACAGAACTTATTAATTATGATAAAGGTCTTAAATATTTTGATCTGGTTGTAACTGCAAAATCTTATAATGTGGATGAGTTAAAAAAGCTTGGTGCAAGAAATATTTTATTTCAGTATCAGGCTTATGATAAAGATGTTCATAAACCATTTGAAAATTGTAAAGAAAAACTATGGGATGTTGTTTTTGTAGGAAGTTATGAGAGAGAAAGATTTGAGAGCATAAAATTTTTGGCGGAAAATGGAATTAAAATTAATTATCTGGGGTTATGGCTGGGATTTTATTAAGCAGAAGTACGAAAACATTATTTATATGGGAGGAGAAATATTTAACGAAGATTTCGCAAAAGCTTTTACATGTTCAAAGATCTCGCTTAACTTTTTAAGAAAAATAAATCGGGATTTGCATACAAGCAGAAGTATTGAAATACCAGCTTGCAAAGGCTTTATGCTCGCCGAACGTACCGATGAACATAAGAAACTCTTTACTGAGAATATCGAAGCAGCATATTTTTCCAATAACCAGGAACTTCTTGAAAAAGTTTCTTATTATCTTTCGCACGACGATGAAAGAAAGAAAATTGTCGAAGCAGGATACAATCGATGCATAAACTCAAACTATAGTTATGATGATAGAGTTCAGGAAATGATCATTCATTTATTTAAAAATGATTGCGTAACTAAAAAATTGATGGGTAAATAAATATTCAATAAATCTCATAAAATGGAGTTTGCGGAAAGCAAAGCTTCCAATTAAGCGCGATGCATTAGTTCTCGATGTCGGTTCCGGCAGCAATCCACATCCTGCGGCTGATGTTTTACTCGAAAAATATGTTGATATAACACACCGTTATTCCCCTCTAGTTGCGGACAGACCAACTATATTAGCCGATGCATGTAAAATGCCATTTAAAGATAAAGCTTTCGATTATGTTATAGCTTTTCATGTGCTCTAGCATATTAATACGCCGGATTTATTTTTGAATGAGCTTCAATAGAGTTGGAAAAGCCGGATATATTGAAACACCAAATGCAGTATTCGAGAGATTAGTTCCTTATGATGTTCACGTTCTTGAAATTATGGTTGTCGAGGATCAGTTGATTATCCATAAAAAATCATCCGCAAGACCGGATGAATACATTAATAACCTGGATATCGTTAAGAAGTTGCCTAGAGTGGAATAAATTCTTCTACAATAATCCTGAACTTTTCCACGCACGCTATTTTTGGAAAAATGAAATAAAATTTAAAGTCATCAATCCTGAATTAAATTCTGACTGGATCAATAATATTAAAACCAATCCAAGCAATGTTGTAGCAGATAACATTGATGCCAATGATATCCGCTCTACCGGGCTAAAGCTGCTGCGAAAGTTTAAAAAGAGCATGAAAAAAAGAAAGGTTAACCTAACAGATATTCTCGCCTGCCCCGAATGTCATAATTGTCTTGTTGAAGATGATAGTCATTTTATATGCAATGCTTGCAGATTGAAATATTCGAAAATACCATTACCAGATTTTAATAAAGGCGAAAAGTTCTGATGTTAATAAGTGTTTGCATACCACACTATAACCGTGCAGAATACCTTGCTGAAGGTTCTTGACACAATAAAGGAACAGACTTATAAAGACATTGAAGTTGTAATTTCAGATGACTGTTCAAAAGATGATTCCGAAATAAAGATACCGGATTATATTAGCAAAGCATTGCTTCATCTACCGGATCAGATAAAATTTAAATATATAAGACAACAAAAAAATTTAGGGTATGATGCAAATTTGCGGGCAAGTCTTGAAGGCAGGTTCAGGAGATTATTTATTTATTCTTGGGAATGATGATGGATTGAATGGCAATGATGCAGTCCAGAAGTTGGTTGATCACATAAAACAATTTGATTATCCCGAAGTTACATTTTGCAATTCAATGGAGTCTGATGTAGAAAACAGCACCGAATACAGGACAAATGTGACCGGTGTTTTAGGAAAAGGACCCGAAATAGCAATTCAAGTGTTCAGATGTTTTAGTTTTGTTGCAGGAATTGCTTATAAAAAAGAATCGTTCAGAAAATATAATACCTGCAAGCACGATGGAACAGTTTACGTCCAGATGTATCTCTCGACCAAAATAATATCTTTCGGTGGAAGAGTTTCCGCAATGACAGAACCATTGGTTGCTGCAGATGTTAAAGTCGGTGTTCTAAAAGCAAATTCTTATATGGATATCCTGAAAGAAAGAAACAAAACCATACACGAAGAAATGGGCGGTCTCGATAGAGTATTTGCTGTAACATTGGATGGAGTAAAAGATCAAATAAAATCAAGTGAAATAAATTCGTATATAAGAAAGATATACTCCCAACTTTATTTCTACACTTATCCCTACTGGTTGTACGCCTACAGGAAAGAAGGAGTCTATAAAGCTTCGGTGAATTTAGCGATTGGCTGCAGACCGCCAATATTAGTCAAAAACAATCTTTCTTTTATTAATTTTTTGCATAGCTGGTTCATTTATTCGTTCATTACATTCGCGGGACTAATTCTGCCGGTTTCATTCGTTGATTCATTCAAGGGATTTTTTAAAAAACTTTCCAAGCGCAGCACTTATAAAATTGCAGATGGCAGGCAATGATTATAGTCAGAAAAATAAAGCTTCTGCCAGATGCACTGTTAGGTTATGACCGTTCAAATCCTTCCCGGAATGGTGAATACAAATTTTTGAAATCATATATCAAAAAGGACATGACGATTATTGATGCAGGCGCACACGATGGAACCTATGCAGAGCATATATTTAATTTAAATCCTTCGGTTACAATTCACTGCTTCGAGCCGACTGCAAGTGCTTACAAAGAATTGACAGAGAGATTAGCAAATGAAATTAAAGCCGGTAATTTATTTGCCAACAATGTCGGACTGAGCACTGAAATTGGCGAAGCAGAGTTATTCATTTATAATGAATTGGACCAACGCAATTCACTGCATCTGAATCCGGAACATGATTCTGATCCTGCTGTCCTGCATAAAGAGAAAATAAAGTTGACAACATTAGACGATTATATTGAGAGAAATAAAATATCCTCCATTGATTTCCTGAAGATTGATGTTGAAGGTCACGAAACAAAAGTTCTTGTAAGCGCTGCCAATTCATTAAAGCAAAAAATAATCAAATGCATACAGTTTGAATACAATAATAATTGGGCTGCCGCAGGTTTTACACTGGAAAATATTTTTAATAAACTTTCCGCAGTTGGTTTTAAGCTTTACAGATTAACTTTTTGGGGAATGTTACCCATATATAGTTTCAGGAAAAGTTTCGAAAATTTTAAGCACGCGAATTACATTGCGGTTTTGAAAGAATTAATTTTGGTTATCTTACTTTAAATTGCAGACTACTGAAAAAAGAATAGTTAGTGGTGTGTTTGTTGGTTTTATTTCCTTCGCGTTGGGATTTGTTCAGGCAATTCTTCTGGTCCCTATTCTACTTACTTTTTGGGGTAACGAAACTTACGGCATTTGGCTGGTCTTAAATGCCGGTTATATTATTTTACAGACTTTAGATTCTGGACAGCAATCTTTTATTGGAAATGAATTCAATATCAAATTCTTCTCTAATAGAGACGAATTGCAAAATGTATTAGCATCCAGTTTACGGATGGCATTTTTAATTGGAATATTCCAATTAATTATCGTTTTCTTTCTTATTGCTGTCTAATACGACAAATTTATTTCTGGGCCTTGAAGTCAATAATCGTAGACAAAGAATATTTAAGTATCTGCCTGTTATTGCTTGTAATCGTCATGGATTAGTTCAGGAACTTACGCTTCGATTATAAATAAATTAATGATCCCATACGGATATTATTCTAAAAGTATTTGGTGGAGTATTTATAATAAAATTGGAAGCTTTACAATTCTTGTAATTATTGCAATAAACCATGGCAATATCTTAGATGCAACAATTGGTATATCAATTTTTACTATAGTTTTTAATTATCTGTTTTTATACAGAATAAAAGTCTGATTCCTGAAGTTTATCCTTGGTGGAAGAATTGCCAACTGGAGAACAGGGTTTAAAAACTTGAAAAAGTCCATGCTTTAATTTCTGCAACCGGAATCCTTAACACAGTTCAGCAATAATGGATTGATAATACTTATCACCTATCTGTTTAATGCGGCGTTAGGACCCGTTTATGCACACTACGTGACACCGACAAATTCTCGCATATACAAATAACTAATATGATTATTCAGCCTCTGCAGCCAGATATTGTTAAGTATCATGCAAAACAAGATAAAGCAAAACTTCAAACGACATTAAATGCTAATTGGTTTTTCAGTGGGCTTGTTGTCAATACCGGGCTGATTATTATCATTCCGTTTATTGAAACAGTATTCCGGATCTGGACTAAAGGAATTATAATTTTTGATTTCGCGCTCTTCCTATCACTTGCTGCAAGCGTATCGGTCATAAACTTTGGCGCAGCACTATATAACTATTTATATAGCATAAATAGTCTTCGCTCTATAACGGTAATCTCCATAGCACGTATATTTACTTTAGCAATATTTTCTTTTTACTTATCCGGCATTTTAGGCTTAGCCGGAATTGGTGTTGCAGTTCTTTTGAGTGAAATAGTTTCTTCGATTATGCTCCCATATTATTTTGCAAATAAATTATTTAAAACATTTGAAGGTAGACTAAGCATACATACTATTTTATTAGCACTTATTGCTCCAATCATTATGACAGCACTTGTAGTATTAGAATTCGCGGGGATTGAGTTTAGTTATTTACTTTGGGGAATTGCATTATTTATAATTACTTTAGTTTATATTTTTAATTGGTCAATACTCGAAGAGGAAATTAAAATTAGGTTTAAGGGTCTATTCAGCAATATGATGAGTAATTCTCGATGATAAAGACAAATAAAAAGAAATTTGGATCAATCTATTTCTTTCTCATCATCTTTTTTTTCATATTTATTTTTGACTTCATCGATATACCATCAATCTCCTTCATTATTAAAAACATTTTTCTGATTTTATTCCTTGCTTATAACATTATCATTTATAAAATAAATAATCCAGACCGGTGGCTCTTAAACCCTGCTGTGCTCGCTTCAATTTTCACTTTTCTACTGGGTTTTTCATTAACAAATTATATACTTTTTTGTACCTGGCACAGAAGCTAACAAATTACTTTACAGGCAGCTTGGTTCTGAACCATTCGCGCAACTTAACTATACCATGACATTAGTAATTATTTCTGCTATGGTAATGTGGGTAGGATATTACTCAAGGTTTGGTGAAAAACTTTATAATTTTCTGTTGGGAAAACCACTTGGATTAGCAAAATATTTTTGTACCGAGCTAAAACCTAATATGGGTGTTATTATTACTCTTATAGTAATAAGTGTTTTAGCCAGATTATACGCTATCCAGCTTGGAATTTACGGCTATGCACAATCAGATAAAGCACTATCTGCAAATATTGCTTATGCTTTTATTATTAATGCTGCTGGTCAATTGATTAACTTCTCACTGATTCTTGTTGCAGTTAAATTCTTTAAGGAGGGCTTTAATTTTAATTACAGAATAATACTTGCATTAATTGTCCTCATTGAAATTTATTTTGGTGTTATAAGTGGACTTAAGTCTGCGGTGGTTTTTCCTGTCGCGATCTTGTTCATTTGCTACTACCTCGTACATAAAAAATTTCACAAAGGATTTGTTGTGGCAACAATTTTGCTACTAGTTGCTGCTTACATGATTATAGAACCATTCAGGATAATGAGAATGAAGGATTTAAATTTTCAAAGCTCCCCTGGTTATATAGTAACTACCATGATGGATGCTTATAGTTTAAATAAGAGCAGGAAAATTATTTACGGCGATGAGGGTATTTTCTCAAGTATTGCTCTTAGAATTAACGCTATATTGCCTGCTGCCAAGGCTCTTGATTTTGCTGACAATGCCGGTTTAGATACACAATCACCAGACTTCCTTGAAAAGATATATACCGTTCCGCTTCAGGCATTCATTCCTCGTGTCTTTTGGAAAAGCAAGCCAATTGAAGACCTTGGCAGATGGTTTTCTTTTATAGTTTGGGGCAGCACGTCAGCTACTTCAATTGCAATGTCACCGATTGGTTTTCTCTATTTTGCCGGCGGGATAATTGCCGTGATTATTGGATTTTTTGTATTCGGGATTATGCAAAGATTCGTTTGGAATTTTTATCTTGGCGGTGGTGGTCAGTTATTGATTTATTTTGGATTTCTTTCTTCTGTAGTATTAATCGATAGCTCAATTAACGGGACTCTTGTTAGCTGGTTACGGAATTTCCCTATTATATTGCTCATCCAGACTTTTTTACTTAAGAAATAATTTACCTAATTAGCAAAACCACAATCGTTGAAAATATTAATGATTAATTCAGCTTTCTATCCTGCAAGAATTTATGGTGGGCCCTCCTATTCAACTTATTATTTATCGAAAAAACCTGGCAAAAAATAGATGCGAGGTTTTAGTAGCAACGACAAACGCAAACGGTAAAGAAAGATTAGAGATAGAGACGAATAAAATTATTCCATTAGAACAGAACTTAAATATTAAATACTACAATGAGACCATAATTGGAAGATTTTCTTTTCAATTCCTGTTTAATGTTTGGAAAGACATAAAAAATTCAGACCTCGTTCACACTCAACCTATTTTCTCTACGGTCTCTTTAATAGCTATTATTTATAGTTATTTATTTAAAAAACACCTTGTTTTAAGTCCAAGAGGTTCCCTGGGTAAATGGTCAATGTTAAAAGGAAAACCTTACAAATATTTTTGGATTTATTTTCTAATAAAACCATTTGCTGGACATATAAATTTTCATGCAACGTCTGAGACAGAGGCGCTGGATATACAAAAGCATTTTCCTCATTCTGATATTTTTGTAGTACCCGAACGGCGTAAATTTAATTAATTCAACTTTTGCTGTTAAAAAAGAAAAAAAATACCTGAAAAATATTTTAATGAGAGATTTTAAATTTGCAATTATCTGCCTAAGTAGATTGCATAAAGTAAAAGGTCTGGATATACTCATAGAATCTTTTTATAAATTGAAACAAGGAATAAATGATATTGTGTTAGTTTTGGCAGGTGAGGATGAGGGTGAAAAGTTAAACCTGCAAAAAATCATTGAAGATAGAGAGTTGCATAATGACGTTTTTATTATTCCGGCTATTTATGATGATGAGAAGGATACATTTCTCACAGAAGGTGACATTTTCGCCTTGCCTTCACACCATGAAAACTTTGGGATGGTTTATGCCGAAGCCTTGGCTGCAGGCACACCAATTGTGGCAAGTTCAAATACCCCCTGGCAGGAGGTAGAAAAGCACAACTGCGGGAAATGGGTTAACAATGATCCTGAATCATTTAAAAATGCAATTTTAGATTTACTGAATAGTGATTTAGCTGTTCTAAGTTTAAATGCTGCTAATTTTGCGGAGAAGTTTTCCTGGGATCTAATTGCTGAGCAAATGAAAACTGAATACGAAAAAATCTTAAATAAAAATAAACATGTATAAAATTTTAGTTTGCGGCAGCACCAGTTTTGCTGCCAATGGAATTGTGCAAAGACTTACTGCACTTGGCCACGATGTTTTAACTTTCAACAGAGGTGAAGAAAATAAAGTCGGTAATTCGATTACAGGTCCGGTTAAAAGCATTTCAACGAACAGATTTATTGATGATAGAATTGATATAATCATTAATTATTTGCTTGTTAAAAATGCAAGTGTTGAAGAGAATATAGAATATATCAGCGATTTACTTGCATTATGTAAAAAAGCCAATACCAAGCACCTGATCCATTTCTCTATCTATGAGTGTCTATAAAGCAAGCGAAAAAATAATTATTGAGAATGCACAAATTGAAACTGATCCTAAAAAAAAGGGAGACTATGGTGCTTGGAAAGTAGCTACAGAAAATTATCTGCTTGAAAATAAGATTGATGGTTTACGGCTCTCTTTACTACGTCCCGGCTTTATACTTGGTGAAGGGCTTGTGAACCCAATTGTTGGCAATGCATTCAGAACTCCCTGGAATAAATTAATGCTGTATGGCACAAAAAAAACTATAATGCCATTAATTTCCA
The DNA here is from genome assembly GCA_963768365.1 of uncultured Ignavibacteriaceae bacterium. Taxonomy (GTDB): domain Bacteria; phylum Bacteroidota; class Ignavibacteria; order Ignavibacteriales; family Ignavibacteriaceae; genus IGN2. Next base: position 44,277 of record CAVYHS010000013.1, read on the forward strand.
GAGAGTCAGTTCATCAGACAGTGATTAAAATACTCACTACACATTCGGACAAGCCGGTTAATATTTATGCATTAGTCGATAATGCCTCGCCTTCGAAAGAAGATTACATTAAAAAATGCAGCCGTCTTTTAGGAATTTCCGAAGTTGTAATTTCGTTGCCGAATTTTTTGTGGTTGACACTTGGAGTTTTTGGAGATGTTGCAACCAAGTTAATTATGAAAAAAAATATGGGACTTTATCAGAAATTTTACAATGCTACAAGAATTAATATTTACGATTCTACATTAACACAGAAGATGCTTGGTTTGAGTTACAAAATGGATTGGGAAAAAGAGCTGATGAATTCTATGGAGAAGCAAGATCTGAACTACACATTTACTGAAATTCCCGTTACAGCTAATAAGGTTTTATTTGATTATATAAACATTATTGGTTTTGGTAGAATTATTAAACAAAAACATCTGCCTGCCTTGCGGAAACTTGGTCTGCTAAATAAAATTAAAGCATACGATCTCAGCAGTTATAAAGATGAGATAGTTGGTGAAGTTTATTCGATTAGCAAGCAAGGTGTTACTGAAGCCGAATTAAATGTTATTTCCACACCCGGACCAATTCATTTATCAAACCTGAAATCAATTGCTGGTAACAGTTCTAAAGTTCTGGTTGAAAAGCCTCTTGTCTACAGTAAAGAGGAATTGAATGAATTATTGAATTTATTTGACAAAAATGTTAACAAGTTATTTGTATGCCATAATTATCGCTTTAAGAAAAATGTAATTGAGATGTTAAGCCATATAAAAAAAATCAATACCGGAGAATTAATAAAAGTTGATTTGGTTTTTCAAAGCCCACCTGTCACCAACGATAGCGCAAGCTGGCTGCGTAATGAGCGTAAAGCTAAAACACTGCTAATAGACTACGCACTTCATTTTATTGATTTGGCTTGTATGTTTTATCCAGGTAAATGGAATGTCACAAACATAAATTATACCCTGAACGAATCAGGGCAGACAGATAAAATTTCTGGGTTACTTATTTCGGCGAATGGTATTGAAGTAAATTTATTGTTAAGACAAGGCTTCTTCCCTAGACGGGCACGTGTATTTTACACTTTTCAAAATTATGGAATTGCACTTAATTTTTTCCCGGATACATTCACATCTTACATGGCAACCGATAATTTCCCTATTTATAAATCAGAATCGAAAAATCTGCGAAAAAGTACAATCAAGAAAGTCATCTCAACTTTAAGGAATAGGGACTCAGATGATTCTCATATATTAGTATATCATTCTGTCTTCAATTCAAATAAGGTTTCAGAATCTTCTTTATCGGTTCGAAACCTTCACAATTTTTATGAATTGCTTTTTACTATCAGTGACAAAGTTTACTCATTGTGAAAACGGAAAACGAAATAAAACCAACCTTTAACGACATATTAGCTTTGTTACTTTTAAGACTGGCAAAGATTAACAGGAAGAAATTGAGCTCAGATCAGAGCTATGATGATTTTTACGAAGAATTCTTTGAGGAAAAAGATAATGTGTCGTATGAGATTGATGCACGAATGCGTGTAAGACGGGATACCATCTTAAATTATTTAAAGGAATTTCCGGGTAATCTTAAGATATTAGATATTGGATGTGGTTTAGGTGACGTTCTTTCGGAGTTACCAGATAACTATACTCTCTTTGGCGTAGATTATGCAAAATCAAATGTTAATTATGCTAAGATTAGACTAAAAGGTAAAGCCGAAATTTTTAATTCAAGTATTTACGAACTGCCTTTTGAATCATATAGTGTTGATATTGGTCTCTGCTTAGAGGTTCTTGAACATATCGAGGATGATGAAAAAGCTGTTCGCGAAATCAGTCGTGTTATTAAACCTGGTGGAATATTAATTGCTGCGGTTCCGTACACGTTCCTACTGGAAATCATATAAAAAATTATTGGGCCATTTTAGACACTATTCACGCAAGAGCTTTACGGCATTGCTATTGAATAACGGTTTCACATCGGTTGATAAATATTTACCTAATTACTATAGATGGCATCAGAAATATTCCAGGAATTATGCTTTGTTAACTGCAAAATATAAACTGATGAACATTTTTTTTCGTTACGATTCTTTGTACAGTTTTAAACTGCCTTGGAATAGCGTGCCAGCAATAAAAAGTCTGGTAGTTAAATTAGAAAACCAAAAAATACTTGATTCAAAATTGGAATATTCAATCGATAAACATTCTACATTTTTAGCTGTTAAAAAATGAACACAAGCAGAAATTTTGTTTCTATTGTAGTGTTGACTTTCAACGAACAAAATCAGATCTCACGCTGTTTAAAAAGTTCAAAAGAACTTACTGATGAGATTTTTATTATTGATTCTTACTCAACAGATGACACGATTAAAATAGCGGAAAGTTTAGGTGCAAAAGTTTTCCAGCACAAATGGGAAAACAACCACGCAAAACAGTTCAATTGGGGCTTAGAAAACCTGCCAATAAAAACCGAATGGGTTTTAAGACTCGATGCGGATGAGTATTTGCTTCCGGAGTTAGCCGCTGAGATAAAAGAAAGACTAACTATACTTGAAAATGAAGTCACAGGTGTAATTCTGAAACGCAGGGTGTTTTTTATGAACAAGTGGATTAAGCATGGCGGCTACTACCCCACTTACCTGCTTCGCTTGTGGCGTTTCGGCTCAGGTAAATATGAAGAAAGATGGATGGATGAGCACGTAAAACTTGAGCACGGCAGTACAATGACTTTAGAAAATGATTTTGTGGATGACAACTTAAACAACCTTACCTGGTGGACGACTAAGCATAACAATTACACAACAAGAGAAGCAATTGATCTGCTCAACATCAAGTATAAATTTTCTACAACATTTGGAATTGCTGCAAATCTTTTTGAAGATCAGGATAAAAGAAAGCGGTGGTACAAAGAAAAACTATATACCCGTTTACCTTTGTTCATCAGACCTTTCTTCTACTTCATATACCGGTACATTTTCAAGCTCGGCTTCCTTGACGGTATCCCCGGTTTAATCTGGCATTTCCTGCAGGGATTTTGGTACCGCTTCCTTGTTGATGCAAAAATTTATGATATTGAAAGAAGAGCAAAAAAAGAAAAGAAATCAATTCCAGAAGTGATTAAAGAGCATTATGGGATGGATGTGTGATGGATGATGGTAAATGTTTAATTGTTAAATCTGTGGAAATCAGTATTATCAGTGTCACCTGCCTACCGTCAGGCAGGTCTGTGTGCTATTTTCTTAAAAAGATTAATAAAGGTTACTTTAGGATTAAACAATAGAATTAACTTTATTCATCAACTTAACGGGAGGGTAAAATGGAACTGAGAAAAAGGAATCTTGGTTTTGCACTTGGTCTGGTTTGGGGATTAGCTGTAATGCTTGGTACCTGGTGGCTTATGTATATGGGTTCACCGGGTGATACTATTTCTAAACTGAGTGGATTTTATTTTGGGTATACTTTTAGTTTTGTAGGTGGCATAATCGGTTTCATCTGGGGCTTTGTAGATGGATTCATCTGCGGTGTTTTAATTGGGTGGTTTTATAATTTGGGGAATAAACTTTTTAAACAAAAATCTTCTTAACTTTTCTTTGAAGAAAAGTTACAAAAGAACTTGCTCTGCAAAATAACTGCTGAATTTCTTCTGCGTTACGCTGAAAGAAATAAACTTGTCCGGCCATAGCCGGACTTCGAACAGAATTTCTTTCTAAACGCTTCACTCCGAATAAATTCTTAGCGCAGTTCTTTTGAGGAGCATTTAGATTTTTTTTAGGTGCTAAATAATTTTCAAACAAATGACATCAAATAATTGGCGTTTAAAGAATAAACAAACGAAGTGTTAAGCGAAGAATTCTGTTTGAGCCCAAGTTGTTAGGCGAGTTCATTCTTCGTAACGAAGTGAGTGAAATTCTTAGCCAATTATTTGTAGTCTTGATTTTTTCGTTCTTTTGTATCAAGACAAAAGAATAGTTAAAAAATAGAATTCTTGATTCTTTGTAACTGGATCTTGTCCCGAATTCATTTCGGGATATCAAGAAGAAAGTTGAGGAAAAATAAAACTAGTATCATACTTTTCTTGGCCCCGAATCAAGATCGGGGTAAACTCCAGAAAAGTAGCAAAAGAACATTCACTGAAAAAGAATTACTAAAATTCAATTACACTTCACTAAAATAAATGAACTCACTCACTTCGCTCATTCAGACAGCATTTATTTTAACGTTCCATTACATTAAATTTCTTTACGCAATTCTTTTTATGTGCTGGAATTAGTTTTTAATTGAGATTAAATAAATTCCGTGAATAAATTATGAGATACGAAGCGAAAGGAAGAAAATCTGTCTAACCCCGCTTTGCGGGGGAGTTATTTTATTCCAGCGTAGTACCGAAATAATTTTAGCTTTTATTTTGTAGTCTTGATTTTTTCGTTCTTTTGTATCAAGACAAAAGAACGGGCAAATTAGAATATTTGATTCTTTGCAACTTTTCTGCCTCTCCACCTTTGCTTGTTTATCTTTATTTTTACATATCTAGTTTGATAATGGAGAAATAATTTGTACATACTTGGTTTAAATGCATACCATGGTGACTCGGCAGCGTGCCTGTTAAAAGAAGGCAATATTATTAATGCGATTGAAGAAGAAAGAATTCGCAGGATAAAGCACTGGGCAGGTTTCCCAAGTGAAGCTATAAAATTTTGCCTTAATGATGCTGGCATAACAATCAGCGATGTTGATTACATCACTATCGGAAGAAATCCTTCGGCACATCTCGGTAAAAAAGATAGTCAGCTCATTAAAAAAACTTGCAAATTTTCAGTTCATAAAGGACAGAGTTTCAAATATTAAGAAAGTTACTTCACTTAAATCTGAAATTGCAGCAGGTCTTGGAGTAAATGAGAGTGATATTCGTGCAGAAATAAAACACATCGAGCATCATCGTTCACATCTGGCTTCTGCATTTTTTGTATCTCCATTTGAAGAAGCCGCCATTCTTTCAATTGATGGTTTTGGTGATTTTTCTTCTACTATGATCGCCGTTGGTAAAGGAAATAAAATAGATGTACTGGATTCAGTCACCTATCCTCACTCACTTGGTGTTTTTTATACTGCATTTACGCAGTTTCTTGGTTTCCCTTGGTATGGTGATGAATACAAGGTTATGGGTCTCTCACCATACGGTGAACCAAAATATGTAGACAAATTAAAACACATTGTCAAACTAAAAGATAACGGACTATTCGAACTGGATGAAAGTTATTTCATTCACTCAACCGAAGGCGTAGCAATGACTTGGGATAACGGCGCTCCTTTCATCGGCAGAATATATTCAGATAGGGTGATCAAAGATTTTGGTCAGCCTCGCGATAAGGATGAACCATTAACTCAATATCATAAAGACTTGGCTGCATCAGTTCAAAAGCATTGCGAGAATGTGATCTTCCATGTGCTCAATCATCTTCAGAAAAAAACAGGATTAAAAAATATTTGTATTGCCGGCGGAGTTGCTCAGAACTCTGTCGCGAATGGTAAAATTCTTCAGCTCACAAAATTTGAAAAAATATACATTCCATCAGCAGGCTATGATGCAGGTACTGCAATTGGATCAACTCTATGGCAATATCATCAGAACCTCGGAAAGGAAAGAAAATATTTTGTGAGGGATGCGTACTTTGGTGCACATTACTCTGACGATGAAATCGAACTGGTTCTTAAAGAAGCCAAAATTGATTATCAACGCTTCCCTTCAGATAAAGAGACAATTGAACTAACTGCTAATATGCTGGCTAATGGAGCAGTTATAGGATGGTTCCAGGGAAGAACAGAATTTGGTCCACGTGCTTTGGGCAACAGATCAGTTTTGGTACATCCGGGTCGTTCTGATGCTAAAGATCTGATCAATTCTAAAATAAAGAGAAGAGAATCCTTCCGCCCATTTGCTCCTTCAATTCTCCGGGAGTATGTCACAGAATATTTTGAGCAGGAAGATGACGTATATTTTATGGAAAAAGTTTTTATGATTAAACCAGAAAAACGAAGTGGTCTTCCAGCAGTTACTCACGTTGATGGAAGCGGCAGATTGCAGACCGTTCACAAGGATGTATCACCTAAGTATTATGCTTTGATTGATAAGTTCAGGGAAAAAACTGGTTTACCGATATTGCTTAATACCTCATTCAACGAAAATGAACCGATAGTAAATAATCCGAAAGAAGCGCTGGATTGTTTTCTTCGTACCGAAATGGATGCAATTGTTATGGGGAATTGCGTTGTTGTCAGGGATCAGGATAAATAAAAGAATAGAACATAGACATTCCAGACGGTAAGCAGGTGATGCAGATTATTCAGTATAAAACAGATCTGTGATAATCCGTCTAATCAGTTGAATCAGTGTTCCATTGACTTAAAACTTTACTTATAAAATGAAAATCACCATAATTACGGTGACAAAAAACAACAAAGCAGGTTTGCTCCGTGCAATTGAATGTGTGCGCAGTCAGACGTATAGAGATGTTGAACATATTATTGTGGATGGCGGCTCTACGGATGGGACTGATGAGATACTTCAAGCCGCTGCGAAAGTCAAGCAAGTTCAGCGTGGTAAAAACGGTGCTGTCATCCTGAATGGAATGAAGGAGCTGCCTTCGCCACTGGATTCTTCGCCTACGGCTCAGAATGACTCACAACTAACTACTCACTACTCACTAAATACTATCAGCGAAGCTGATTCCGGAATTTATGATGCTATCAATAAAGGAATTAAGCTGGCAACTGGTGATGTGATTGGATTGCTGCACTCTGATGATTTATATGCTGATGAAAAGGTTATTACCAAATATGCTAGAGGCTTTTAGATAAGTACATCAATGTCGATTCAGTTTATTCGTGATCTTGTTTATGTTAAATCAGTGAATAGTGAGCAGAGAATAGTAAATAGTAAAAGGACTGAGAATGATTCACTATTAACTAATAACTATTCACCATTTACTAACTATTCAATTATCCGTTATTGGAAAGCTCATGGTAAAACAGAAGTAAATAGTGAACAGAAAATATTAAAAAGTAAAAAAACTGATCACAATTCACTAATTACTAATCACTTATTACGCTTTGGTTGGATGCCTCCCCACCCAACTCTCTTTGTTAAAAAGTCTGTATTTGAAAAATATGGTTTATACGAAACCTCATTCAAAATTGCTGCCGACTACGATATGATTTTGAGATTGTTTTACAAGCATAAAATCACTAGCTCACTATTTACCATTAACTACTTACCTGATGTCTCTGGGAGGAGCAAGTAATAAAAACGTTAAAAATATTTTACTGAAAAGTAAAGAAGACCTGCAAGCACTCAAATCACATAATTTACCTCATCCCCTGATAACCTTAATAAGTAAAAACTTCCGAAAGCTTCCTCAGTTTATGACTCGTGATTTGTCCTGAGTTTTCAAAATATTCTCAATATTTTTTATAAATAAATATTTAATCTTTAATTTTGTTCAATGAAAAAAGATAAATGCCTGGCAAAGTTGTAAATGCAATATCTAATAATTTTATTTTCTACACTTGTTGTAACGATATTCATCACACCTTACTTTATTGACCTTCTTAACAGGATAAAAATAGTAGATGTTCCGGATGGGCTTAGAAAGCTCCATTCCAGCCCTGTACCCAGGATGGGCGGATTATTAATTTTCACGGTGTTCCTAACTTCCATATTTATTTTTTATGGTGATATTAATTCAATAAAATTTTACTTGTTCGGGGCAATCATGATTTTTACTCTTGGTGCCTATGATGATTTATTAGGAACAGGATGGATATTAAAATTTGTTTACCAGATAGTAGCCGCTTCCTTATTTCTGCTTTTCCTCTTGCCAAAAATTTCATCAATGAGTTTTTTCACTATTGAGTTCCCGATTATTCCAGCGGCTTTTATCCTGGTGATATTTATAGTGGGGACAATAAATGCGTTCAATTTGCTGGATGGTCTTGATGGTCTGGTTTCAGGTATATCACTTTTGGTTTTTTCTCTGCTTTTTTTTATAAGCTTAAATTTATTAGACACTTTCTCTTTGATAATTCTATCATCGATTATTGGATGTCTTATAGGGTTTCTTAAATATAATGGATTTCCCGCCAGAATTTTTCTCGGTGATTCCGGTTCTTTTTTACTCGGTTATTTATTGGTCACGTCTGTATTGATGACTTCAATTAACAAATCAACTGGTGTACTTGACTTAACATTTCCTGTAATGCTTTTAGCCGTACCGATTGCAGATACATTAAAAGTATTGTTTGAACGGATAATAATCCAGCAAGCACCCTTTTTTAGCCGACAGAAGCCACATACATCACATCGTATTCAGCAAAAACATTACTCATAAGACCACTGTTTTTGTAATAACAATTTATTCACTTGTATTTGCGGCCAATGCCCTCGTTTATCGTTACTATTCTGAGTCGGTTGGAATCTTAATTTTTCTGATCCTCATTTTACCACTAATCTTTGCAAATAGAATTTTGCAATTTATGTTATATCGGGACAGGCTCGTAAAAATCGGGAGAACTTTAAATAGGTTTCCGCAATTCCTGATAAATTATTTTAAGAATGCCATAATACCGACTGTAAGCCTGTTTACAATAGCTTATTTCATCTTTCTTTTACTCGGTCAAGATAGACCAATCGCTGAATTTATATTACCCTCGTTAATCTTTATAGCATTATTATTGATCTTCACAGTTATTAATTATAATAAGAGTAAAGTTTTAACCGATATAATTGTGTTTTTTAATATCCTGATATTCTTCATTATTATTCAGCCAGATTCGATTTTATATAAAGATATTTTGGAGCTTCCTGTTATAGGAAATCTTAATTACAACCTTTTAATAATTGGGATTCTTCTGCCTGTTATAGGTTTCTTTCTGGTATTCAGAGACCGTATCAAAACTCAGAAGGAAATGTTTTTTTCAGGTCTGGATTTAGTAATTATTTTGATTGTTTTATTGCTTTCGATTACTTCTGGAATGATTCCGATTTCTAAGTCGTACCTTATTGCAGATACAATATTCAGAAGTTTTCTGATATATACATTTTATAAAGTGTTAATCTACATCAAACCAAAATTCCGTATTTACCTCTATATACTTTCATTTTTAATAGCAGTTTCATCTCAAATAATATTTTTATTCTTTTAAACTGATGAAGATTAAATTTTTACTTTTGATATTTTTTCTGATTTTAATTAAAGCAAATGCACAGACTGTTTATGAGCCTGTAAATTCGGACCTTTATCCGCTACTGGAAAGACTTTTTATAAAAGGTGCAATTGAATATCATTCAGAAATAAAACCAATTTCAAGGATGGAGATTGCCGAACTTTTACTTAAAGCACTATCAAATAAAGAAAAGCTAACTAAAATTGATATTGAGGAAATAGATTTTTACTTAAAAGATTTTGCCGATGAAGTTTCGTTTGTAACGGATACTGTCAATTTCAATTTGCCACGCGTTGAATTTTTCACAGCGGGTCAGACAGGCAGATTCAGATTATTTGATTATCGTGATTCAACTTTCACTTTTAACCTTGATCCCATTCTTGGATTTGAAGCTGCAAGTATGTGGGGCTCAGGTTTCACGCATAGGTGGAATGGGCTTGAATTTTACGGATACATTCCCGATGGCTGGGGTTACTCACTTGATTTCAGGGATAACCTTGAAACGGGTGATAATATTGATAAGGAAAGACGAAATTCACCCCTCCCCGGTGTAAACATTTCTAAAGTTAATAATAACAGCATCCAGTACAGCCAGGTAAATGCAGAGGTAAATTACAACTGGAGTATTGGCAATCTTTCAATAGGTAAATATTATTTAAATCTTGGCAGTGGAAAAGCTGGTCAGATTATTCTTTCTGATAAAGCTCCTTCCTTTCCTTTAGTGAGACTTGATATCAAACCGGTTAAATGGCTAAGCTTCATATACTTTCATGGCTGGTTAAAATCTAATATTCCTGATTCCTCAACATATCGATCTACTTCTGTTGAAGGCAGAGAAAGTATTTCTGATGTTTCTAAATATATCGCTTCACACATGCTTTCATTTTATATAGCTGAAGATATTTCACTTTCCATAGGGGAATCGATAGTTTACAGCGGAACAGTTGAACCCATTTATCTTATTCCGGTTATGTTTTTCCGTCTGGCCGATCACTACCTTTCAAACAGCGAGTCCAATTCAGGTGATAATGCACAATTGTTTGCTGATGCTTCATACAGAATTCAACAAATAAATACTAAAGTTTATGGTAGTGTTTTTATTGATGAGCTATCAATCGAAAAGGTTTTTGATGGAGAAAATCTCTCTTCTATTGGTTACACCATCGGTACAGAATTTTCTGATTTACTAATTCCCAATTCATCGTTCGTTATTGAATATTCAAGATTACAGCCTTTTGTTTATACTAATTCTGATGATGCACAAACTTATTCAAGTCATACTTACCAGCTTGGTCATTGGATTGGGAGCAATGCAGATATGATTTTCGCAAGTTATAACCAGAATATTTTACGCGGATTGAGCATAAAATTATCTTGCTATTATTTCCGAAAAGGACAGACTGAATCTCCCGAAGAACAATACGAACTGCCTTATCCTCCAACACTTTATGGTGAAAGAAGAAATGATTTTAATATATCTGTATCAGGTAGTTGGCAGCCAATCAGAAATCTCTATCTTAAAGGTTTCTATAATTATTCGGATATTTCAGATCAGGAAGCTGGCAGGACACCATCATTTAAGCTCGGAGCACATAATAATTTTGGATTTGCTATTTATTATGGGCTATAATATTACCCAGAGCATATAAGATTCAACTCTAAATTTGGTATCTCAGAGATTCAATTAGTTAGCAATACTAACTATACAATTGTGTGGTTATATTGAGGTAAACAATTTTAGAAATTACAGATAAAATTTGCCAATTAATCACTTGCAGTACATCGGTTTAACTTAAAATATATAATAACTTAACAGTAAATACCTGAGATTTACCATCCACCTCCGCCACCCCCTCCTCCGCCACCTCCGGAAGAACCTCCTCCACCTCCTCCTGATGATGAACCAGGCGCTGTAGAAGAGGAAGAAATTGAGCTACTAAAACTGCTCGATAATGAAGAGGCAAATCCGGATGCTCCCAAAGTGCTCCAGCTTGTACCTGAATACCATCCAGGTTTATATGCTGTGGATTCTTTATTGATACTGGATAGGATATCAGAGAACTTTTCTGCCCAACTATTTTCAACTCCCAGTGCAAGTGCATATGGCAAATAGGATTCAAATAATTGAGGTGTTTTATCCGGTTCCTGCATTGCAGTAAATCTGATCTTTTTCAGCTACGCCAAGGTACATTTTAAAGCCTTCTATCTTATCCATTATTTTCCTTCCAAGCAGAGTTGGTGCTTTTAACAGATGGTAAAAAACAATATTTACCAGTGCTACTAATGCGATTACCAAAATTATTAACGGTGAACTGACTTGAGAAAGGAAATAAAAGCCCACTATTTCACCAATTATAAATGGGATCGAAAAAAGTGTGATAAATAAAGCACCTCCTAACGCAGTAACTTTTCCTCTCCCCTTATTGAGAGCTCCTTTCCAGGCTTTGAATACTGCAAACAGAAGAGCAGAAACTCCCATGCTCCATATGGATATCCATATTAAAATAAAAACTTGTTCTCCTGAACCACCTACGATAGAAAACACGAAAATTAATAAGGATATTGCCAATCCAATAAAAAAATATTTCCTGTTTGTAATAAAGTAATTTCTCTCATAACTATTCTTCAATGAATTTTTTAAAGCCTTTATGGCAAGTTGAAGAATGGAGTGATTTTTTTGTTTTAGTTCGAGAATTTCTCTTCCTCTGCCATCGGTTAATCCTAATTTATTCAGTACAACTGATTCATCAGGAGTTAACGAATTATTGCTCTCATTTTTAACTAAAATGTAGTCCTTTTCTTCCTCCTCTATCTTTAAATATCCTTTTACAGCCAGGGATACAATTACACTTGTAAAAACTTTATTATCGTAGCCCATTTCTGAAATAAATCTAACAGCAGCAGGCGACATACCAGATGGTGGTTCATACAAAGGAATTATCAGTCCCTTTAGCAGGATCTTTTCCAACTTTACACCAGATAGCTACGTAATAGAGAATCAGAAATATTATCCCGATCAATCCAGCTGCAACCTGAACTGTTATCCTTTAGGAAGTAAGTTATTCTCTCACTTTGTGAAGGTTCGTGAACCACTCCTTTTGGCCATTGAACTACTATAGTCAATCCTTCTGTTGGATTTAACATTGTAGTCGATTCAAAGACAATTTTATTAGCACTGATGACCTTTAGCAGAGTAGTCACTACCTTTAAAACCACCGAAACCTGTATATCCAAAAAGTTTCAAGTCGTCTCTTGATATGGGAGCGGCAGATGAACGGTTGCTCTGACTTTCTCTATTAAGAAATCCCAGCCATTTCCCGTTACGTTCCAGTAAAGTTCATCGAACTTGTCGAAGTAGCCAATTTGTCTATCAGTTTTGTATTTAATTGAATAAGTATATTCACCTGCAGGAAGAAAATAATCACTTTTACCGAAATATACTCTGATTCCATTTAAAGGTTTTCGGTGTGAAAGCTTTCGGAATTACCATCTCTTGAAACTTCCAAAACTTCAAAGGTTATGTCTAATATTGTTTCCATATTCATCCTTATACTTTGTTGGAAAGTCACGAAAAATTCCCCGTTTAATTTTTTAGCCGTTAGCATAAACTTTTATCTCTTCGACAACAATCATTGATGCATCTTTGGCAATAGTAATATCGCTATCGAAAGAAATTATTCTTTCAACATTTTCGTATTGCGCAAATGAATTTGTACTGAACAATAGTGATGAAGCAAATGAGTGTTAACAATGTATCTCAGTACTATTCAAAGTTTAACCTCAGGTGTTTTTCTTTCAGTTGCTAAAGATATTTCGAAAAAATGTATCCTGCTTAAAATTCAAAATCCCGGCAATAATATTTGATGGGAAGGATTCCACCCTGATATTATAATTTCTAACTGCACCATTATAATATCTCCTGGCAAACTGCAGTTGATCCTCAATTTCAACCAACTGATTTTGCAAATCGAGGAAGTTTTTGCTTGCTTTAAGATCAGGATAGTTTTCAACAGCAATAAATAGATTTTTTAGCATTCCAGAGAGATCGGATTCAGCAGGTGCAATGTCTTTTATATTTTCAACTTTAACTGCTTCGCTTCTTTTCCTGGTTATCTCTTCAAGCAGATTTTTTTCGTGCTGACTGTAACCTTTGACAGATGCGACAAGATTCGGTATTAGATTATGTCTTCTCTTTAATTGAACATCAATTCCGCTCCAGGCTTCTTTGATTAAATTCTTATCACGAACAAACAAATTGTAAGTAAAAATTATCCAGATAATAATTAAGTGCAACTAGCAATAATTAATATTATTGTCAACTGTTAAGTATTCCTATAAGAAGATTATTTAATTCATTAAAATTATTTACTACCGGAATTCCAAGTTTCAATAATCGTTCCTCATCCTGATGACCGTGAGACATTAGAATACAATCAGAATTTATTTCCCGGGCTACTTCATAATCGTGAATTGTATCACCGATAAGTAAAATATTACCTGTCGTTCCGTTGGAATTGATCCTTTCAACCAAATGCTGAGCCAGGTGTGATTTGCCACTTGCATAAATGTTATCCAATCCAACAACATTCTTAAAATAATTATCAATACTGATATAACTTTATAATTTTGTTCAGGCTTTGCTGTTCATAGGCTGATAACAAATGCAGCTGAATATTTTTTTCTTTAAGTTCTGATAATAATTCAGTTACTCCAGGAAAAAGATTGCAATCACCTTTGCGTAATTCGTATTCAACCATAAATTGCTTACCAAGGACCTCAAAGGAATTTTGTTCGAAGGTATGACCTGCAATTTTATAATATTCAATAACAGGGAAAGTAAAAATCTCTTTATATTTTTGAATTGAAATGTTTGGAAGAGACTCCTGTGTTAGGAGCAAATTCATTATGTTGGCACAAAGTTCGACATCATTAAAAAGTGTGCCGTTCCAGTCCCAGATTATATGGTCGTAACTTTTTGAGGAGTAATTCATTTAGTGGAATTTATCATTCTGCAAAGTTCAAATACTATTTCTGCAGTGATTCCCCATATTACCTCTTCGGTTGAATTGTAAACAAGTACCCGATGAATACCATTCTTCCAGGGTTTGGAATATCTTCCCGGCAATCCCAAGCTTTTGGACAGGAAGAAGTTCAACCTTCTTTCCATTTTCATCTTTGAATGAAGGATGAACTTCAAGTTTAACTGTATATTCTTCAGGTTTCTTTTTGAGGAAGTGATCAATTGGAACAAGAAATACTTTTTCAACTTCGTTTTTATCAATTTTCAGTTCATCCTGACTATTAATTGAAATTAGCCCAACAAAAGCATCAACAGTTACTCCCATCGGAGCAATGAGAGTTCCAATCTTTCCTATAATATTAATTTTTTCGGAATGTAACCCAAGTTCTTCAGATGTTTCTCTTATTGCTGTATGGCGAAGGCCCTGATCTTTTTTTTGATCAAACTCACCACCGGGAAAACTAACTTCCCCACCTTGCCGGATATGGTTTGCACGTTTTTCAAACAGGAAATGAAATTTACTTTCTATTTCAACGAGAGGAACAAGCACTGCGGAGTTGAAATACTTATCCTTGCCAAGTATCTCAGGTGAGTTTGCAAGTGCTAGAGTAATATTTTCAAGAGAAAGATTGTTCACAAATCAAAAACAATAAACTGATTTTATAATTACAATCTAAAATTATCTCTTTTAATAAAGAAATAAAACAAAAAGTTTTATTAATAATTTTAATTTGAGAGGAAGGTTGACTTTCCCACAAAAATTGTTTTCGATAAGAGAAGCATCATCAAACCATGCTTCGGGATTTTGCGAGGAGTGAATGATGAAAGATGTTGAATCCTGAAAAGCTTTAACTTCAATAAACTTCAGGTCGTTTGTAGTTATATTTAATGAATATGTTGGTGTAGTCATTTGAGTTAATTTTTGCCTCATCAATAAAACTGTTATTGGAAAGGTTAGCAAGTCTATTCAAATAATTTATTGTTTTCAACGAATCTGTTGGTTTGCCATTCAATAACCAGTTGTTTCCACTTTTTACAATTTGAAAAGAACTATCAGCATGGATAAACAAACTGAATCTGTTGCCAGTTGTTATAGATCAGAGCTGATAACTGTTCCATCTCTGAAAATATTTGCACCTTGATTAAAAGTCATATCAAGAAATCCATCAACTTCATAAACATCTTTATCGTTATACAATCTTACAAAGGTATTCATTGTTCGGGCTGCTGAAATGAAAATCTGCCAATTACCAGATCCAATGTTAATTTCGAATCCTCGAAATACCTTTACTCTTGAACCAGTGCTGTCAACCTGAAGTTCACTCCATTTGCTTTCGTCTCTGGCTGCAAGTCTTTTAGGTTTAATGGCAAGAAGTTGAGCAAATAAACTACTCATTCGTTCGTCAGCAACTTTTGCAGTGCCGCCGGTATGGTAATGTAACACGCCATCCCTCATTGTCTTTATATAATTTAACTTCTTTATGACTTTGTGATTTCGGATAAATAAGAATTTCTGTAATTGAAGTTGTGTCAACATCAACCAGCACATCCCTGAAAGTTCTTTCATTCTTTCCTCCTTGAAAGATGAAAATCAGAATTCCGATTACGGAAAGTATTCCAAATATTATTGCAAGAATTTTATTGTTCATTTTTCAGAGACGATGATCAGTTGACATTAATTCGTTTCTTTTTTTCCTTTTTAACTGAAACCTGAATACACCGTATATAATTATTAAAGCGATTGGTAAAAGGAAATTTAGGTATTTTAATAATGTTTTTGTGCCGTCTTCAAGTGAAGCATCGAGAGGACGAGAGCTTACTCCTTTTGTTCTCAACTCAATTAATCCAGTATCATCTGATAACCAATCAATTGCATTTGACATAAAACTTACATTATCCTCACTAAGCTGCTGTGCATTTTCTCCTTCTCCGTTAACTGCAAAATCTCCATCACTGAAGACAACCATTTTGTATCCAGATGTACCGGGAATTTTTCCTTCAACAAGTAAAGCAACTGGCAATGACGATAAAGGAAAATCGGTTAACTTCCACTGCTTCATCACATCAAATTGAATTGGAGCATTTTGTACTCCCGATTTTTCAGATGTCACTGCGAGTGGAATCATTACGACAGAAGTATCCATAGATGAAACTCTAATCGGACTGGCAAATATCAATACAACTGATTCCAAGCCCGTCAGTAATCGGATGCTCAGTAAAATTCGTAATCACAGGAATATATGGAAATTGAACAGGAGTATTCATCATAAAATTTCCCTGCTGCTGACGAACCATAACATTTGTGCAACTTGCATCAATTATAAAGTTCTCTTCTACTTCAATTCCTCTCTGCTTTAAGCCAGGTTTCAAATCCGGTAAAAGTTTTATTACCCATTCCTGTACTTAAATCACCATTGACTGTATTAAGAGCAACGAGAAGCCTTCCACCCCTGTTAAGAAAGTCATCAAGATACTTAAAATGAAGTTGCGGAACAGTATCCTTTGGAGCAATAACAACCAGGGTTTTATATTGAAGTGGAACACCAGATGTATCACTCAAAGTAACTTGCTCGATGGAATATAAAATTGAAAGCTGGTTGTATAATTGCGAAATAGAACTTAGTGATGCTTCACCATGTCCCTGCAAAAGTGCAATCGTTGGTTTATCTTTTACAGCTAATTTTTTAATGTTTGTTGAAAGTGAATACTCCATTGCAGCACCCGGTTGAATAAACGGGATTACTTCTTTTCTATCACCCATCTGAACTATTGCACCAAGATAAGCTCGCTGCTGCTTCATCTGATCACGTTCACGGACATTTATCATAATAGGCTGAATACCACTTTGCTGAGCTTTCATTTCGCTTTCCTGAGACTCACTTGGGTTGATGAATTCATATACAATCAATCCATCGGAATAGCTTGAATATTCCACAAGCATATCTCGGAAATCCTGACGAACCTGTTCTATATTCGGTGGTAAATCTTCAGAGAAATATGCACTAATGGTAACAGGTTCACTAAGTTGAGCAAGTATGTCTTTTGTTGCGTTGCTTAGAGTATATCTTTGGTCTGCCGTATAATCAAGTCTGAAGAAAAATCTTGAAGCAATTATATTGATAAGAAGAACTATTCCTAAAACTAAGCAGTATTGATGTTTGAACTTTTTTTCTAGTAAGCATAACTCAGTCTCACTCAACTATATTTCTTTTTGATAAAGAAGTTTGTGCTAACATCAGTCCGAGAGTAGTTATTGATAAAAAATAAATTAGATCACGTGAATCAATAACTCCTCTTGAAATTGCTTCAAAGTGAGTTGACATACTTAAGAAATTGAAAATCTGACCAATTGTTCCAGTAAAACTGCTGGCAAGAACATCAAAAATTATCAGGAAAAATACTCCGATAAAAAGAGCAAGTAGAAATGAAACAATTTGGTTATTTGTAATACTGCTCGCGAACAACCCGATAGCAATATAAGCCATACTCATTAGTATCATTCCTAAATATCCACACCAGACTGCACCGTGATCAATCGGACCTATAGCCCAAACAGTGATGTAATATGGTAATGTTAATGCAAGAGCAACTAAAATCAGAATAAGACAAGCAATAAATTTTCCAAGAATAACCTGCCAATCAGAAACAGCTTTTGTAAGAAGTAATTCAATTGTACCGCTTCTTTTTTCTTCCGCAAGCATCCTCATCGTTAAAGCGGGAATGAAAAAAAATAAAGTAAAGTACGCTATAGAAAAGAATGGCTGAAGAGTTGCCTGACCGATAAAAAATATATCAGAGCCAAAAAGCCAGGTAAAAAATCCACCGATACCAAGAAATACAACAATAAATATGTAGGATACCAGCGAATCAAAAAATGAATTGAACTCTCTTTTTGAAATTACCCAGATTGCATGCATAACTAATTCGTAGTTAATTCTCTGAAAATGTCTTCTAGTTTTGTTTCGATTGGGGTCATCTCAGTTAAAACCCAGTTATTCTTTACACAAAGTTTAAAAATATCTTTACGCGAATTTTGATTTTCTTTACTAGTCACTAAAAATGAATCCGGTGATTCTTTTACGAAATCAACAATGGCAACGGAATCAAGTCCCTTCAATGCTGTAACAACATTATCCTTATTTTCAAAATCTCTTATTTGTCACTTTAACCATTTCCTCTCCTCTTGCTCGCTTACGAAGCATATCTGAAGTTCCGTCTGCAACTATTTTTCCCTTATTAATAATTAATATTCTGTCGCAGGTTGCTTCAACTTCTGGAAGTATATGAGTGCTTAGTAAAACAGTTTTTTGCTTCCCTATTTCTTTTATTAATTTCCTTATCTCAACAATTTGATTAGGATCAAGTCCCGAAGTTGGCTCATCTAAAATTAATATTTCGGGATCGTGTATCATAGCTTGTGCTAATCCGACTCGCTGCCTGAAACCCTTTGACAATTCACCAATTTTTTTGTGCTTTTCAACATTGAGACCGCAGACGTAAACCATTTCAGTAATTCTGTTTTGAATTTTATCTTTCTGAACACCTTGCAAATCAGCTACAAACTTTAAGTAATCCAACACTGGCATATCGAAATAAAGAGGATTGTTTTCAGGCAGGTAACCAATTTTTTTCTTTATTTCATCCTGAGATTCAAGTATGGAAAGATTATTAATTTCAGCATCACCATCCGAGGGTGCCATATAACAAGTAAGGATTTTCATTGTAGTGGTTTTACCTGCACCATTTGGACCAAGAAAACCAAGTATTTCGCCGGTTTTTACCTCGAAGGATATATTATCCACTGCCCTTTGTGCACCGAACTTTTTTGTCAGGTTGTTTACTACTATACTCATTTACTTAAATAAAATTTTAAACGGGTGCTAATTTATATACTCTTAAAAAAAAATTCAATGGCAGTAAGACGAGCTTAATAAATAATTTTTCCATACATAAAAAAAATAATTTGAATTGTTGATTGAATAGGTTTATTTTACGACTCAAATTGTGTTATAACACATTGAACCATCATTCAAAAGGAGTTAAAATGAAAATTTTTCCTTTATTCTATTCATTATTGATTTCGTTATTCATATTAAATATAGCGTTCTCACATCCCCGGTTTGCAATAAGGCTTGGGGATAAATGTAGTGATTGCCATTACAATCCCACCGGCGGGATAATAAGAAATGACGGCGGCTGGAATTTCGGTAAGAATATACTTAGTGCAATTTCCCCACGTGAACAGGACTTTTCTATGACTCCAAAAATAGGAGAAAATATAACTTTGGGTCTTGATTACCGTACCCAGTTTCTTTATTCATCTGAGAAAGAAAGAGCAGATTTTCAGCAAATGACTGGTTCAATTTATACAAATGTTGCACTTGCTGAAAAATATTAATTTATTGGCTAGATATGATTTTATTTACAATATCTGGGAAGCCTACGGCGTCGCTAACATACTTCCTGGAAATGGATATATAAAAGTTGGTTCTTTCGAACCTTATTTTGGAATAAGGATTGACGATCATACAGCTTATACAAGAGGCGGTGATATGTATCTGTTATTTACTGGTGGAAGAAACGGATTAATTTATACAATCCCCTGTATACAGAAGTAGGTGTTGAAATAGGTTATTATTTTGGCGATTTGGTATTTTTAACAGCCAGTGTTGGTTCAAATGTAACTTCAGGTAGAACATTAACAAAAGATCCCACTTACACAGCAAGATTGGAATTGGATCCGAAAATTGGCAAAGTCAATTTACTATTTGGAGGATCATATGCTTCGGCTGATTTAGTACAATCAACTCCGAATGGTCCTTCAGCAATGTCTTCTTATTTTTATGGATTCTTTACTAGGGATTGGATATAAAAGATTTTCATTGCTTGCTGAATTTGATCTTGGAAATGATGTATCCAGCGATTCAACAAAATCAAATTATGCTATGGCAGAACTGGCTTATGTTGTTACTTTAGGACTTGAAGCGGTTGTACGTTATGATCGAGTAGATCCAAATACATCAGTAAGCAATGATGAGCTACAACATATTATTCTGGGATTCGAATGGTTTCCATATAGTTTCATAGAAATAAGACCACAGTACAGGTTTATATTGGAAAACCCGAAAGTAAATAACGATGCCGTTGTTATCCAATTTCATTTTTGGTATTAATTTATCAGAAGAATAAAAATGAAAACCCGGTTTCATTATTGAAATCTGGTTTTTTACAAATTGCTAAATTTTCCTATTAAACCGTAGAGTATTTAAGTGGATTGTATTCACTGCGCCAGATTTCAAAATAATTTTGCATCCTGCCGACAAAATATTTTGAATCTTCTGAATATACTTTTCGTCCGATCGATCGGGCATCTCTGAGCAAATCAATTATTCTTCTGTCAATAAAATTAATTAGCTCCCTTGTATGCTGATCATCTTTGAACTTACTTTGATTCGTAATTATTCTTTCTTTGAGAAGGAACAAATCGTTGGTATCTCCAAGAGTATCAGATAATTTTCCAAGAAGAATGACCATCGGGCTCATAATTTCAGGCCAGAGATTACTAAGAATTCGCATCGAATACCATAAATCTTTAACACGCTTCCTCCATTCATGCACATTTTCTTTAATCGATTCATTAAAAACTGCATACATATACCCTTGCCCCTGTTCATAAATCCTTTGAAGATTCTTTTTGATAATTTTAAAATTATCCCCGGAGATTGGCCAGTCAAACACTCTGCTTCTGGCAAGAATAAGATCTGTTATAAGAGAGTTGATAACCATACTTTTTTTATTCTTTGCAGCAGAAATATTTTTATGCTTTTCGATAAGGAAATCGCGAAAAACTGAAAAATCAAAATTTGACATTTCAAGCTCAGATTTATTCAGAAGTTTATCAAAAGTTTGGATCAGAACAGTACTGTCTCTAAGATCAGATAATGTTCTGCCAGCACTCCTGTAAAAGGAATTTTCAAGCTGAAAATTTTTTTCTTGAAGATGTGATCTAATTAACCGTAGGACGGTGCGAATTTTCTTGAAGTTCTTTCTCGTTTTATGAATATCTTCATTGAAGGAACCATTACCTTTGGAAAGGTTAAAGACAGAATTATCTATTAGTTCAAGCACAATTCTTTTAAAACCAAAACTAAGATTTTCATTATTTTCTAAACGGTAGCTCATTAATAAAACATTATCATGATGGAAATGAAGTGGTTTAATTTAATAAAATTACACATTAAAAATGCTCGAAAAACTAAATTGAGTATTTTCTGTATTCGCTATTAGCTAAAAGCAGGAGGTTGGAATTGAAAAATTGCTGAAATACTATTTTAGGCTTTTGAGAAAAATTGGTGCTAATTTGCACTTAATATCCTTTATTAAATATTCCCTAATTAGCATTTAAATAAATTATGCCAATTTGATTAGCTTTTACCCAGTAACCTTTGCCTGGATTTAATACGCTTGTCGGAAAATAACCACCCTCATAACCATAAAAAGACGATGTTATGATGTTTGGAGGAACAGTTATTAAGTTTTCAACAGGAACATCATAAGCCAAGTGGCCCGATTAAATTCCAACCCTGATTTACTACGATTGCATTAATAGCCAAGTTTGTTCCCGAGACTATTATGTTTTGATCACCATCAAACTTTGCCCAATATCCTTTACCATTTTCAAGGACACTTACCTGATAATAACTAGTATTGAATATATAAAATGGTGATATGGCTGTGGGAAAAAGTACTGATGCTGTCATATCTGAAGCTAAAACTGGCACGGAAAGAATGTTCCATCCATCATTAATATTAACTGCTATCTGCTGAATATTGTCTTGCTCGAATTTCAAAGTTGCAATTACAGGAATATGATCGCTACTGTAGTGCAGTGCGTTTGCAATCTGCTGGTTCACTGCAGTGTTAGGTGGTTTGTTTATTGAATCGTTGTAATGATTTCCATCATTTCCATAATTAACAAATGAACCCGGCACATAAAAAATACTTCCTGAATCCATTACTGCCTGAGAAAAAAGTATCATATCAAACCTATCATCCATTCCACCCGTGGACCCGCCATTAAACTGACGTGTTCTTGGAGATTGAGTGTGGTATTGAGCATATGCAACATTATTCCATGTTCCAGTGAGATTAAAAATATCAATACAGTATCCTTGCGTAGATTGATTTATTAGTTTCTGGTAAGCTGTTCATTTGAACTATAAATATTGAAATCACCACATACAATAAAATTTGAATTTGGAGGTAAATGTATCAGTAACACTCCGCAAATTCATTACTTCTGCCAGTCTTTTTTGTTTGTCGGATGATCCACTCCCTGCCTTGAGATGGAGTGAATAAATTCTTATTGTATCGCCAGTTGAATTTTCAGTAAGCACAAATTCATTGATATCTCTTAAACTTGTAGTGATAACATTATTAGCAAGGAAAGTAAAGGATGAATATTTATAAAAAATTGCATTATCTGTATCATATCCGTTTATAAATGTTCCTGCGGCATATCCGCTCGAAGCAATATTTAAAACATTATTTAAAAAACTCATCTACGCCTTCCTGAGATAAAATTTCCTGCACGACCAGAACATCCGGAACTGTACTTGCAATTACCGTCCTGAAATAAGGATTACGGATAGTTGAGGTACTGCCAGGATAATTTAATAGGTTGTAAGACATAATCTTGTATTGATTCTGCGCGCATACGGCAGAGCTCAGAATTAGAAAAATTATTAGCTTATGAAAAATTATTTTCATTATTTAGTTAAATATTATTTTTTAACGATGAAAATTAACGAATATTATAAACATATTTTTATTTTCAACTAAGGCTATTTCTAACTTATATAAAATAAAAATCCCACTCAGCGAAGCTAAGTGGGATCGATTGTGAAAGTAATTTTATTGCGGATTTATTATTTAAGAAGTATCATCTTCTTAACTGAAACAAATTTCTCAGTTCTTAATTCATAGATATACATTCCAGTTGCAATATTCTGTGCATTCCATTGATACTGATATTTACCTGCCGTTAGTGCTGAGTTGACAAGTTCAGATACTTTCTCTCCTAATGCATTGTAGATCGACAGTTTTACGTTACTTACATCTTCTGGTAATGAGAACTCTATCGTTGTGCCTGGATTGAATGGATTCGGATAGTTCTGAGACAGCATATAATCCGATGGTAACGAGACTGGATTGCCATAAATTATTTCAACTTGCACATTTAGTAATTTCTGTCTTTCCACATCTACAAGGATTAGTTTATCTACAGTAACTTCTTCCGGATTACTTAGAGTGAACGGCATCTCCGCCATAAAGTGTTCACCAGCTTCTATAAATTTTTCTCCAAGTGGATCATATAAAAGCGTTCTTAATATTTCATCATTACTGAGCATAATAATAAAAACCTTGACCCAAATCAGTATTGATTAACATATTGTCAGGTTCATCAGCAACATTGGCGAATTCGATTTGAGCTCCACGTATTCCAACTTTGGAATCAAGGTAGGCTAAAATACCATTATCATTAATATAGAATGTTACTTTTGCATCTTCATCACCATTGGACTTTGACAGTTTTGTATTCACACTGCGACCAATTGCTGTTCCATTAGGGAAAAATCCGGTAAGTATAATGTTCTGAATCAATGACAGTTCCAGAACATTCACAATTCCATCTGGATTTGGTGATGGTTCCCCAGGATACCAAGGAGCAATATCCGCCCTCAAGAATTCAGCTGCATCCAGAGAATCTATACTAACAATATGATCAACTACCATTATCAGGTCAAGAATATCTATATATCCGTCTCTGTTAACATCACCGAGTCCAGAGATTCTGTTCTTCGCAATTACTGTTAGTATATCACGAGAAGGTGTTATATTAATTGGTAGTCCTTGATACGTACTCGCTTCAGCATGTGTAATCTTGAAAGTTGATTTTACACTATCCTGTAACGGTTGTAAATCAGCAACTTGGTAATTTACATTAAACAGTTCATCGTAATCTCCCGGAGCCAAGTCCAACTCCTTGATTAATATTATATAATAAAACAAACACTTCATCTGCTGATGCTCCGTTAGGTGTAATTGGTCCTCTGATTACATTTGATACCAATATCCAGCTGGAATCACTTACATCGGCACCCTTTTGAATATTCTGGAAGATTAAAACAACATTGTCGCTAATTTCTTTATTTACTTGTAATCTGAATTGAATTGCATGAAGCGAATCAGTTAGATTCTTTAATTGCATTACATTCGTATATGAATTGTCTTCTAATCTATATACAGTATCCTGTTCAAATATTATTCCGGCATCAGAAACAACACTTGCGGACAACGGAATCGTTTTAGATGGAAAGCTGTCTGTACTAAATACTAATGTATCTGTATACAAATCAGGTATAGTAGGAGCAGTAAAAGTAAGTGTGAAGATAAAGTTCCCACCTGCAGGTATTGTTGCAGTGTCAGGCGCAATATTCCAATTGGTCGCAACAGTCATATTTGCATTTATAAATAATGGTGTTGTACTATTATTGGTTACAGTAATGAGTGAATCGGTATTCGTACCAGTAATAACGTTAATTAGATTTACAACATTTGGATTTGCTTCAATTGCTTCTACTCCTGTTCCCTGTACTGAATATACCGTTGGTGATCCGGCTGCATTATGTGTGATTGTTAAGTTACCTGTTGTTAGTCCTGTTGCTGTTGGGGTAAACGTTACATCAAATACCTGGTTGCCACCTGGTATAATTGTAACAGGGAATGTATTCGGTGTAAATGTAAACTGTCCATCCGATGATACTATGTTCGATATTACAAGATCACTTGTCCCCGGATTACTTACTGTTGACTGTAGTAATAAGTTTGATCCGATTACTACATTGCCAAAATCCAGGTTTGGTGGTGTAATTGTAAATGTAGCTTCTACTCCTGTTCCCTGTACTGAATATACCGTTGGTGATCCGGCTGCATTATGTGTGATTGTTAAGTTACCTGTTGTTAGTCCTGTTGCTGTTGGGGTAAACGTTACATCAAATATCTGGTTGCCACCTGGTATAATTGTAACAGGGAATGTATTCGGTGTAAATGTAAACTGTCCGTCTGATGATACTATGTTCGATATTACAAGATCACTTGTCCCCGGATTACTTACTGTTGACTGAAGTAATAAGTTTGATCCGATTACTACATTGCCAAAATCCAGGTTTGGTGGTGTAATTGTAAATGTAGCTTCTACTCCCGTTCCCTGTACTGAATATACCGTTGGTGATCCGGCTGCATTATGTGTGATTGTTAAATTACCTGTTGTTAGTCCTGTTGCTGTCGGGGTAAACGTTACATCAAATATCTGGTTGCCACCTGGTAGTAATTGTAACAGGGAATGTATTCGGTGTAAATGTAAACTGTCCGTCTGATGATACTATGTTCGATATTACAAGATCACTTGTTCCCGGATTACTTACTGTTGACTGTAGTAATAAGTTTGATCCGATTACTACATTGCCAAAATCCAGGTTTGGTGGTGTAATTGTAAATGTAGCTTCTACTCCCGTTCCCTGTACTGAATATACCGTTGGTGATCCGGCTGCATTATGTGTGATTGTTAAGTTACCTGTTGTTAGTCCTGTTGCTGTTGGGGTAAACGTTACATCAAATATCTGGTTGCCACCTGGTATAATTGTAACAGGGAATGTATTCGGTGTAAATGTAAACTGTCCATCCGATGATACTATGTTCGATATTACAAGATCACTTGTCCCCGGATTACTTACTGTTGACTGTAGTAATAAGTTTGATCCGATTACTACATTGCCAAAATCCAGGTTTGGTGGTGTAATTGTAAATGTAGCTTCTACTCCCGTTCCCTGTACTGAATATACCGTTGGTGATCCGGCTGCATTATGTGTGATTGTTAAGTTACCTGTTGTTAGTCCTGTTGCTGTTGGGGTAAACGTTACATCAAATATCTGGTTGCCACCTGGTATAATTGTAACAGGGAATGTATTCGGTGTAAATGTAAACTGTCCATCCGATGATACTATGTTCGATATTACAAGATCACTTGTCCCCGGATTACTTACTGTTGACTGTAGTAATAAGTTTGATCCGATTACTACATTGCCAAAATCCAGGTTTGGTGGTGTAATTGTAAATGTAGCTTCTACTCCCGTTCCCTGTACTGAATATACCGTTGGTGATCCGGCTGCATTATGTGTGATTGTTAAGTTACCTGTTGTTAGTCCTGTTGCTGTTGGGGTAAATGTTACATCAAATACCTGGTTGCCACCTGGTATAATTGTAACAGGGAATGTATTCGGTGTAAATGTAAACTGTCCGTCCGATGATACTATGTTCGATATTACAAGATCACTTGTCCCCGGATTACTTACTGTTGACTGTAGTAATAAGTTTGATCCGATTACTACATTGCCAAAATCCAGGTTTGGTGGTGTAATTGTAAATGTAGCTTCTACTCCCGTTCCCTGTACTGAATATACCGTTGGTGATCCGGCTGCATTATGTGTGATTGTTAAGTTACCTGTTGTTAGTCCTGTTGCTGTTGGGGTAAATGTTACATCAAATATCTGGTTGCCACCTGGTATAATTGTAACAGGGAATGTATTCGGTGTAAATGTAAACTGTCCATCTGATGATACTATGTTCGATATTACAAGATCACTTGTCCCCGGATTACTTACTGTTGACTGTAGTAATAAGTTTGATCCGATTACTACATTGCCAAAATCCAGGTTTGGTGGTGTAATTGTAAATGTAGCTTCTACTCCCGTTCCCTGTACTGAATATACCGTTGGTGATCCGGTTGCATTATGTGTGATTGTTAAGTTACCTGTTGTTAGTCCTGTTGCTGTTGGTGTAAATGTTACATCAAATATCTGGTTGCCACCTGGTATAATTGTAACAGGGAATGTGTTCGGTGTAAATGTAAACTGTCCATCTGATGATACTATGTTCGATATTACAAGATCACTTGTTCCCGGATTATTTACTGTTGACTGTAGTAATAAGTTTGATCCGATTACTACATTACCAAAATCCAGGTTTGGTGGTGTAATTGAAAATGTTGCTTCTACTCCTGTTCCCTGTACTGAATATACCGTTGGTGATCCGGTTGCATTATGTGTGATTGTTAAATTACCTGTTGTTAGTCCTGTTGCTGTCGGTGTAAATGTTATATCAAATACCTGGTTGCCGCCTGGTAGTATTGTAACAGGGAATGTATTCGGTGTAAATGTAAACTGTCCGTCTGATGATACTATGTTCGATATTACAAGATCACTTGTTCCCGGGTTATTTACTGTTGACTGAAGTAATAAGTTTGATCCGATTACTACATTACCAAAATCCAGGTTTGGTGGTGTGATTGTAAATGTAGCTTCTACTCCTGTGCCCTGTACTGAATATACCGTTGGTGATCCGGTTGCATTATGTGTGATTGTTAAATTACCTGTTGTTAGTCCTGTTGCTGTCGGTGTAAATGTTACATCAAATACCTGGTTGCCACCTGGTAGTATTGTAACCGGGAATGTGTTCGGTGTAAATGTAAACTGTCCGTCTGATGATACTATGTTCGATATTACAAGATCACTTGTTCCCGGATTACTTACTGTTGACTGAAGTAATAAGTTTGATCCGATTACTACATTGCCAAAATCCAGGTTTGGTGGTGTGATTGTAAATGTAGCTTCTACTCCTGTGCCCTGTACTGAATATACCGTTGGTGATCCGGCTGCATTATGTGTGATTGTTAAATTACCTGTTGTTAGTCCTGTTGCTGTCGGTGTAAATGTTATATCAAATACCTGGTTGCCACCTGGTAGTATTGTAACCGGGAATGTGTTCGGTGTAAATGTAAACTGTCCGTCTGATGATACTATGTTCGATATTACAAGATCACTTGTTCCCGGATTACTTACTGTTGACTGAAGTAATAAGTTTGATCCGATTACTACATTACCAAAATCCAGGTTTGGTGGTGTGATTGTAAATGTAGCTTCTACTCCTGTTCCCTGTACTGAATATACCGTTGGTGATCCGGCTGCATTATGTGTGATTGTTAAATTACCTGTTGTTAGTCCTGTTGCTGTCGGTGTAAATGTTATATCAAATACCTGGTTGCCACCTGGTAGTATTGTAACCGGGAATGTGTTCGGTGTAAATGTAAACTGTCCGTCTGATGATACTATGTTCGATATTACAAGATCACTTGTTCCCGGATTACTTACTGTTGACTGAAGTAATAAGTTTGATCCGATTACTACATTGCCAAAATCCAGGTTTGGTGGTGTGATTGTAAATGTTGCTTCTACTCCTGTTCCCTGTACTGAATATACCGTCGGTGATCCGGTTGCATTATGTGTGAATGTTAAATTACCTGTTGTTAGTCCTGTTGCTGTCGGTGTAAATGTTATATCAAATACCTGGTTGCCGCCTGGTAGTATTGTAACCGGGAATGTGTTCGGTGTAAATGTAAACTGTCCGTCTGATGATACTATGTTCGATATTACAAGATCACTTGTTCCCGGGTTATTTACTGTTGACTGAAGTAATAAGTTTGATCCGATTACTACATTACCAAAGTCCAGGTTTGGTGGTGTGATTGAAAATGTTGCTTCTACTCCTGTGCCCTGTACTGAATATACCGTTGGTGATCCGGTTGCATTATGTGTGAATGTTAAATTACCTGTTGTTAGTCCTGTTGCTGTCGGGGTATATGTTACATCAAATACCTGGTTCCCGCCTGGTAGTATTGTTACCGGGAATGTGTTCGGTGTAAATGTAAACTGTCCGTCTGATGATACTATATTCGTTATTACAAGATCACTTGTGCCCGGGTTATTTACTGTTGACTGAAGTAATAAGTTTGATCCGATTACTACATTACCAAAGTCCAGGTTTGGTGGTGTGATTGAAAATGTTGCTTCTACTCCTGTGCCCTGTACTGAATATACCGTCGGTGATCCGGTTGCATTATGTGTGAATGTTAAGTTACCTGTTGTTAGTCCTGTTGCTGTCGGGGTATATGTTATATCAAATACCTGGTTGCCACCTGGTAGTATTGTAACCGGGAATGTGTTCGGTGTAAAGGTAAACTGTCCGTCTGATGATACTATGTTCGATATTACAAGTGTATCTG
>CAVYHS010000014.1:0-38393 GCA_963768365.1 uncultured Ignavibacteriaceae bacterium
TGGATGCCACGGCAACGCCGTGACATCCTTAAGTTTTAATATATCCACGCACCTTTTACTTTAATTTTTACATAATCATGACATATTTCTCCCGCTGACGTAGTATATTTATAATATAAAACCACAGTGAGGATTAATATGAGCAGTTCAAAACCTAGTCAGGAAGAACTCTTTAATAAAGAGGCTGCTGTGAAAAGCGGTGCAAATTGGTTTGTCTGGATAGCAATTCTCTCTATCATAAATTCAGTAATCGTTACTATGAACGGCAACTTGAATTTTATTATCAGACCCCACTCGGCATCACTCAGATCGTTGATGCCCTTTCAATGTCATGAGCCGGGCAGTCTGAATCTTGACAAAACCACCGGCTTGTCAATCAACCTTCTTATTATAAGTATGTTTTTTCTTATTGCATATAACGCAAAACGGAAAAAAGCTTGGGCTTTTGTAATAGGGATGATATTATATGGACTTGATGGTTTAATTTTTCTTCCGGTACAGGATTACCTTTCATTCGGTTTTCACCTATTTGCTCTATTTTTTATCTTTAAAGGATTTTCAGCAATGAGAGAGCTTAATAAAATTACAGTTCCTTTAATTGAAATAAATAGTCTTTCGCACCAGAGTAATTTTACAGGGATAACATCCGTCACAGCTAAGGAAAGTAAACCGGTTATAATATGTCCCGGGTGTAAAACAGAACTTACAGAAAACATTAATTACTGCACAAATTGTGGTATGAGGATTTCGAGATGAGAAACACAACGTCACGGTACGACTCCCGCTAAGGCGGGACAATCTGTGACACCTTAGTTAAAAACCGCAACCGGGCAATAAGTATAAATTAC
The DNA here is from genome assembly GCA_963768365.1 of uncultured Ignavibacteriaceae bacterium. Taxonomy (GTDB): domain Bacteria; phylum Bacteroidota; class Ignavibacteria; order Ignavibacteriales; family Ignavibacteriaceae; genus IGN2. The sequence continues at coordinate 849 of CAVYHS010000014.1, forward strand.
TTTCTTTATTAATTAGGTTAAATGTATTTGTGCTTATTTATGGAATCAGTTAACCACAGAGGGAATTATAAAATCAGCAATTATCTGCAGAACTATCCTTTCGTGGGAATCGGCAGTAGTCCAATCCACATATGGATCTGAAGTTACCGCTGTAATCAAATCATAATCAGGTACGCATAAAACATATTGACCTCCATGACCTAAAGCAAAAAAAACATTTTTCCCTGATACTTTTCCCAGCCACCACATATAACCATAACCACCTTCGGTTAATCGACCCCATACAATATTTGAGCCTCCTGAATATTGAAGTGAGTTGTCAATCCATTCGGCAGGCAAAATCTGTTTACCATTCAAATTGCCGTTGTTCAGGTAAAGCAGACCTATCACTGCCATATTTCTTGTGGTAAAAAACATATCATTGCCGCCAAAATAAACTCCCTGTGGATCGCGAACCCAGTTATTTACATTAATTCCTATCTTATTAAACAAATATCTTTGTGCAAATAATTTTGTACTGATGCCTGAAGCTTTCGTCAACATACCTGAGACGAGATGTGTGCCTGCAGTTGCGTACAAAGCTTTTGTGCCTGGTTGAAATTTTAGCTGCGACTGAATTATAGTCTTTATCCAGTTACTGCTTTGCGTAAAAGTAAAGTAAAATTCCTGATCCCCTTTTATTCCGCTTCGCATTGTTATCAAATGATTCAAAGCAATGTTATTAATATTTGTATCCGTCACTGATGATTTATATTCGGGGAAAGAATCTATCATTTTCTGATCAGATTGCAGGATGCCATTATCAATAGTTATCCCAACCAGCGCCGAAAGAAAACTTTTTGAAACGGATCTGACTGTTTGAAAGCTTTCTTTATTTCTGCCGTTAAAATATTTTTCTATTGCAATCTTTCCGTGGCGAATTACAATCAAGCTATTAATAAATCCTTGTGCTGAAGCCTGGCTTACAGCTGTATTAAGCATTGAACTGTTTAAACCAAGTTCATCCGGATTGGAGATTTGCCAGTTATAAGATGTTGTAACTGGTGCTGTGGGTTCATCGCTGCACGAAGAAAAGATTAAAAATGTAATCGATATATAAACAATTAATACTATTGATAGTGATTTCATTTTTTATCCCAAAGAATTTTCCTGAAATTCTGAAAACAAATTAGTTGATGCAGCGACTATTTCAAACCAAATAACAAGTGCTTTTATATTTGACGATTGACATTTTTATTATCGATTTCAGACAAATTAAAGTTACAAGTAAATAGATTTCGGATTCTGCTGCATTAGAGTTGACTAATTGACGGAATTAACGTAAATCCCATCAATCAATTGACGGCATTTTTATGAATATTATTCCCCTGTCAATACCGCAACCGGGTAATAAGTATAAATTTCTTTCTTTACAAGCCTGCTAATTCCATCGGGAGTGTACTGGTCGTAGTAAATAATTTCAATCGGCTCACCGGATTGTGTCTGTAGAATTCCATCGTTTTGTTTTGCAACGGAGCTTTCGCTTAAAATTACCGCAACAAATTTATAAGAGTCGTTTTCGGTTTCTGCAAAAATCACTTCTTCCATATCCCCGGAGATCTTTCCTCTTAAAAAACCTTTAACATACTGCCGTGTATCGGGATCGAGATTGCGGTCGGCATCCTGTATAACAATCCTGTTAAGCTCGTTTATTCCAAAGTGCTCGTGAACTTTCACGTAAGTTTTTATCGGTTAAATATATTTCCGCAGAGGAGCCCATCAGTAAAACATCTCCCCAGGAATTAGGATTCGTCCACGTGTAAGTATGCACATTGCCCGGCAGGTATTTATCGGTAATCCAGAATAATCTTTTTTCAAAACCGTCGTTTTCTTTAATGCTTGTGTTAACAAAAAAATGAAAACCAATTGTGCTGCCAAGTAAGCCGTTAACGTATTTAAGTTCTTCATCGGTTTTAAATACAGCTTCGACAGTGTAACCTTTTTCTGTGGGTTGCACATAAAAGGGAGTAGGCCTTGCAAACAAAGCTGTGTCTTCCAAGCGCTTTGCCAAAATACGGCGGGTAAGGTGCAAACCAGAATTGAAAGCATCCGGCATCAAAATTATTCAGCATCTTCCTGTTCAGCGCATCGAACCAGACTTCCAGCGAGTTTGTAGTCCACCACTCACCTGCATCTTCTCTTATTGGATATGGATCGGTTACTTCTGCTGCTAAAAATATTTCATCGAAATCCCACGCAAGATAAACCTTAGCAGAAAACTCCGGATCGGAAAAATCTTTTATGGGTGTCATCGGCTGTGTAAGCTCCCATTCGTCGAGATTTCCGTCGGGAACAAACTCTTTGTTCATTCTCGGCGCAAGTCCTATTCGTAAAGATTTAAATGTTGTTTCCTGTGTTCGTTCAAATTTTTCTTCTGATTCTACCGGGGTGCTCGGGAAGGATTGCATACTTTGCCTGCTTCTGCGAAAAGTTTGGATAAAGAGTTGCTGCATCATCAACAACATTTATTGCCTCTTCAACTTTTAATCTTTCCAGTTTCCGGTTAAGCAGCTCTTTGTTCTCTTCGGATTGAACTGTGTGATCGGGCATTTCGTGATCAATTTCAGAGCCTTCGTAAGTCATATCCAGTTGAAGGTTTTCTTCTTCATTTCCAGTTCCGCTTTTATTCTCACCCGGCTCGCCGCTTTCACCTTCAGTTTTTCCGGAGCCGTTGGATTTTAAATAATCATTGAGTTCATTCTGCATACCGCTCAAATCGTTACCTTCTCCGAAATAGTTTTCCGTTATTTCATTAATCTTTTCTTCATCAAGGTCGGATGAGGTTACCACATCGGAGAAATTTTCAACCTGCTTTTCCGTCAGTTCAGGTTTGTGCTTTTCAATTAATTCCTTTACCTGTTTTTTTCTTTCTTCTTTTTCTTCAATCTGTTTCTTTATCAGCTCTTTGAATTTTGTTTCTTCCTCTTTCTTCTTTTCTTCTGTGATTTCTTTTTGAACCTGATCGGGCGGTTCTGGTTTTGCAAGTCCGAAAAAGTCAGTTGAGTAGAGCCACAAAAACAGCAGCAGATGAATTATTGTTGAAATGAAATAAAACCGTTTCATTGCAAGTTCCTTAACAGCGAAAGAGATTTTCTCAATTCCCAGCTTTCGTGCAATATCTGTAAGCCGCATTACTTTTTGAATATCTGCACCCTGTTCAGATCTGACAAGTATAACTTCCTTTCCACCCTGCGCAAAAATATTTTTTATTCTTTCCTCAAGCTCGCCTTCTGCAACCACTTCATTCTTAATGTAGAAGTTTCCGCTTTTGTGAATTTCAACAATTAGTGCGTTTTCAATCTTCGTCATTTCCGGTTGATCGGAAACAGGCAGGTTCATCGGGAGAATTTTTTCTTCTTCCTGGACGGTAATTGTGAGAATGAAGAATATTGTTAAAAGAAAAATTGCATCCAGCAACGGCATAAAGTTAAAGGAATAACCTTCGTCCTCTTTTTCAATTTCAGTTTTCATTTTTTGCGGAGATAGTTTGTACATAATCTTCAATATGCTTTGAAAGAGCCGAAATACTTTTTCCCGATCTGTATTTGATGAAGTAATGCCCGCTCATTGTGTATGCAGCTATTACCAAGTCCTGCAATAGTTGTGCTTAATGCTTTACCGATTCCCTGCGAAAGCATCTGAAACTTTTCTGATCCACCTAAATCGCCTATTGACAAAAATGCTTCTGCAAGTCCGAGCACTGTTCCCAGAATACCAAGCAGCGGTGCAAGCTGAACAATAAATATTAAAGCGTGAGTTCGTTTTTTCTGTGCAGCATCCTCTTCAACAAGTGCATCTTCAATTATTTGTTTATTGGGTGATGGGTTTGAGGAAGAATCCGGTTTTAGTTTCGCAATATATTTCCCAATGAGAGGTATCCATTTTGTTCAATACTTTTTGCTTGATGTTTTCATCATTTGACTTAACAGCACTCTTTAGCTCGGAGAAAAAATCATCGTAGCGTGCATTCTGCTTGTAGATGAAAACCAGCCGCTCGATTATTATTGCAAGGGATATAATTGATATGACGAATAGTATGTAAATTATGAACCCGCCCTGCAGGAACATATTCAGATAAGATTGCTCCATTTTCTAATCCGTAGATATTAGGAAAAAAGATTCCCCTAAAGTTACAATTATGTGAAACTAATTATTTGCTGGTTATGCTATTGAGCGTGTTTTATCAATCACAACTCCAATAATTCAGAAAATATTTTTATATTGAACATACCTTAAACCAATCACAGGAGACCAAATGAAAACAGGAAGAAACATAATAACCGGTATCATTTCGTTGTTATTGATTTTATTATTTATTAATAACTGTGGCGGCGGTGAAAAGAAACAGGGATCAGATTACAGCAATATCCCGGAGCCAGATAAATCAACTTACGAAGTTGAATTTACAGATAACACAGTAGTTATTGACGAAGATGTTATGGACTCATTCATTTCATCAGATAAAAAATCAGGTGTTTATAAGTTTAAAAGTGATGCGGATGATCTTCTTGATCTCAAACCGGGTAAAATTGTTTTCTTCTATGGCAACTCTGTCCGCAGAGTTAAAAATGTTGTTGAAGATGAAAATGAAATTGTGGTAAATACTGAGTACGTAGCTTTAAACGAAGCGATTAAAAATGGAACAATTGGATGGGAGAATAAAATTGATTGGTCTTCCGATCAACCGGAAGTTCAGAACGCATCTTTGATTGTTGGTGATGAAGTTTTTGCGGCCCAGGAGTCATCGGAATTTAATATTCATTACGAAGGGAAATTGAAGGGATGGGATATAAGTCTCGATCTTCTTCCGAAGGATAATAAATTAACAATTGATATAACCGCTTCAAAAGAAATTGGCGGACAGAAGGTTTGTACTATTACGGGAAAGGGATTTATTTCCCAGTTCACAAATGAATGTCATTTCAGGTTTACGGATTCTAATCTTGATAATTTTGAAATGGTGAATCACGGAATAAACGGAGAGCTCGAATTAAAATTTGCAGCAGTTGCACTCGGTACAGAGATTGCACAGCTTGTTGTTCCGGCAAAAATAAGGATACCGACAAGAGTTTATGGAATACCGGTTTCAATAAACCTTGGCTGCAACCTTAAAATATTTCCTGAGGTGGGGCAAGGTGCTAGCAGTCAGGCAAGTTATAAGATAACTTATGATAGCGATATGGGTTTTAAGTTTGCGAATAATTCTGCTGAAGCTACCAGCAAGCTTAACTCGCAGAACATGGAAGTTACAGGTGAGACAGTTACTGCGGGAGTGATCACTACAGGAGTTGGAGTCGGTCTTGAATTTCCCCGTATTGAAGTTGCAGTTCTCGGAGAGATCATTGTCCCTTATTTCCTTTACAACACTAGTATAGTAACATTTTATGAACCTGGAATTGCCAGTAATCTTCCACCTTGCCAGGAAGGAAAGATGACAATAAAATGTGTATCGGGAGTGGATCTTAAATTTTTTGGTGTAAGCTATGCATTTTCAAAAGATCATTTTGAAAAAGTAAAAAAATGGCAGACTGAAGGTTCACAGTGCGAGGATTAGGTTAAAGTATCAATAGTGAAATAATTTCCAATTTTTTTAGGAACGCTATCAAGAATTTAGAGCACTTAGTATAGATTGCTTTTTAATATTTCTTTAAATAATTTTGCTCTGTCGCTGGGCAAAAAATTATCTTCATCATATCTTCATCAGCGCCGCTCAACGATAACTACCTCAGCTGCTCAACTATCGGCCAGGATAATAACTCAATCATTAATAATTTATTGGAGGCTATCCAATGCAAAAAGTTGTTTTCATTGCGGCTGTTGCTGCAATGTTTTCTCTGGTTCTGGTTTTTCAATTTGGTTGTACGGAAGAGAGTAAAGCCAAACCTCTATCTAAAGGGGAAATGATCGCTTTGGGGAAATATATCGTAACCACCAGCGGTTGTGATGACTGCCATACACCAAAAATATTTACTGAGAACGGACCTGTATTTGATACAACAAGGCGTTTCTCAGGTTTTCCGGAGGGAGAAGTATTGCCTGCACTTGACATGAGTATGGTCGGACCAGACAAATGGACGATGACAGAAAAGCACTTAGCTGCGTGGGTCGGTCCATGGGGAATTTCTTATGCATCTAACCTTACACCGGATAAGGCAACCGGGATGGGTACTATGACAGAAGAGATGTTTATTAAATGCCTGCGGGAGGGAAAATATATGGGTGTTGGCAGACCATTGCTTCCTCCAATGCCATGGACGTGTACGGAAAGAAAACAGATCAGGACTTGAAAGCTATGTATGCTTACCTGATGTCTGTAAAGCCGATAAAGAATAATGTGCCTCAGCCAACACCTCCGGATAAGGTGGCAAAAATGCTAGCAAAAAAATAAGTGTTGTTGTTTTAATATAATATTAAGAATCAAGGCGTTGCTCATAAAGGGTAACGCCTTTTCTCTTTAGCAGGAAAATTATAAGAATTGTCGTTACGTGATAAAATAGACCCGAGTAACGAAATGTGACAAAAACTTATCGGAGACTAAAGAAAGATATTCGTAATAAGATTCAGCGGATAGCATTACTACCCGCTTGCAGTGAAATGTTTATACTTCTTCAACACGTGATTTAGAATTTCTCATCACTGAGGCAATTCCTTTTCTAAGTGTATCTCTGGTTGAATACATCTGGCTTGTTCCAACAATCTCTTTATTGCCTGAAACAAGATTGAAAAAATATTTTCCGTTCTTCGCCTGCATTACAGAAAAACGTGCTTTAGACTGTGCGTTCTTCTTTACAGAATTTACACCAACCTTACAGGCGGCTTTGGATTTGTAACCCTGGCTATTCAATACTACCTGTGTGTTACCGGCATGAAGACGAAAACGAAACTTTCCTGATTTGTCCTTAAATATTTGATATGATGGATATGGCATAACAGTTTCCTTATTTTAATGTACAGATGTAGTTAATTGATTATTAATATCTTTTAAAGATAAAAAATTTGGTGGAAGGATGAAAACTTATTTAAAAAAAGCGGGGTGATTTGATAATCACCCCACTCTCTTAATATTAAAATTTAATTTTTTTTATCTGCAGCGTTGCATTTTCTAAACTAGTGGCCTGCGTGGCTAGTGGTCTTCTTCTCCTGCATTTCCGTAATAATCTGATCCAGGTTGTAACTGGACGGGGTCTGTAGCGCAGGGAATTCCTTGTAGCTCATCAGCTCCTTCATCCACATCAGCTGCCCAATCGGTAGTATGTTCCAGTCATAAAGGTAAGCCGTGCTAGGCGCGGCCAGCACACCGCCTATGCCCACCAAAGTGTTTTCATTCATGATAGAACCTTCGAACGGATCACGCTTGATGTTGCAGACCTGTGTCCAGTGATACTCCTGCACTCCCAAAAGTCCACCCAAAGGGTCCGAAGGTGCCATTGCGTAGTACATCTTCCAGTTTTTGTAACGCACCGCTGATGGGTGGGTTCCGCTGTAGTAGAAAAAGTAGTCGCGTGCAGATTCTCCTGTACCTTCTAAATACGCACGTTGATTCACACCGCTCAATTTGGTTTTCAAAATTCCCGGGTATTCTCCAGCCATAATCTGTTTGTTTAGGTCGTCGCCTTTGGCACCGCCTGCGATATCAACAAGGGTAGGTAGAAAATCCATCATCGAGAAAATCTGGTCCTTAATGATACCCGGCTCTATATGTCCTGGCCAACGGATCAGTAACGGGACTCTCATACCGCCTTCCCAAGTGGTAAGCTTACCGCCACGGAACGGTGTAACACCTCCATCTGGGAAAGTAATAACTTCTGCTCCGTTGTCGGTGGTGAAAACGATGATGGTGTTGTCCATCTCGCCCATTTCCTCGAGCTTCTTGAACACCAATCCAATGTTGTCATCCATCTGCTTCATTCCAACTTCATTTGGACCCCAGTCTTTGCCACCCTTAACGCCAAGCATAGCCTCGTACTTAGGCGACAACACGGTTGTTATGTGCATACGCGCCGGGTTGTACCACACGAAGAACGGTTTATTGGTCTTGTCTGGATCGTTGCGGTCTAGGAAGTCAATAACTTTGGCTGAAATCTCCTCGTCTATTGTTTTAGAGCGCTCTAGCGTAAGCGGACCTTCATCCTTACCCGTTTGGTTCTTCTCTGTACCATCGGAAGATTTCAACCACAGAACAGGGCGAGGTGGAGTCATGCATATTCCATCTTTTGGATCAATGGCTCCGGGAACCTCTGGTACACCTGGGATAGGTAGGTTCTTACATGGCAGACAAATCTCCTGATCTAATGGTGTGCTGTTGATATCCGGAAAACTCACACCCTGCATCGCATCTAGGTGATACAGATAGCCCCAAAATTCTTGAAAACCATGAGCCGTCGGTAGTGAACCAGGCTTATCACCCAAGTGGTTCTTGCCGAATTCGCCCGTGGTATAGCCAAGGTCGAGTAGAAATTTGGCGATATGAGGGGTGCCAGGTAACAGGGAAGTGGTAGAGCCCGGCAACTGTGGCATGACCATACCTGCACGCAGCGGAGTCATGCCTGTTGCGAACGCAGTACGGCCGGCGGTACAACTCTGCTCCGCATAGAAGGTCATGAATTTTGCACCTTCCTTCGCAAGGCGGTCTATGTTCGGCGTCTCACCAACCATTAATCCTTGGTGGTAGGCACCAACATTCATAATACCAATATCATCTCCCATAATAAAGAGAATGTTTGGTTTATCCTGAGCGAATAGTGAAGCACAGAGCAACACGAGCATGATGAAAATAATTTTACGAAACATAATTTGTTTCCTCCTAGTTAGTGAATGTAAGTTGAATTAAAGCTGTGAATAGTTTTTTGTATTAAACTGGTTGATAATTAATTATATAAATCTCTAAATTCTGTTTTATTGCAGAACCTGTCTAACCTAATTTTTATTAAGGAAAAGGAAAAGGAAAAGGAAAAGGAAAAGGAAAAGGAAAAGGAAAAGGAAAAGATATTTATTCTTTTATCTCACACTTGCCCATCTAAATAACTCTCGCAGGAAATTTATACCTTCCTTATAATAACGCTATTTAATCTATACTAAAGAACAAAAAATTTTGTAAAAGTATACTTTTCAACTTGAACACTCTCGAAAGGTTTTCTTACAAACTTTCAACTTTAATATAATCATTTCTTAATAAGAACCACTTCAAGATCAGATTATTAATTTATTTTTTACTCTTACTGATATCAGTTGCTTTCTTCAACCAATTGTTGATTATAAAAAGTCATTTACACCTGGAAATGGGAATATAATTTATTGAATAAAGATAGTTGTAAGCAGTAAAATTTGGTGACTTATTTAATTATCAATCCAACTCTCAAATTGATTCCGTACTCAAGATAAGCTTTCAAACAACATAGAAAGTGTGTCCAGCCTTCTACCTGTCCCATGCATTGGTTAGCCCCTTTGTAATCCGCAGGCCATTCCGATTCTGTTATTTTAACAAGAGTTTGATTTTCACCTTTCGGTTCTAGGGTTATGACGACCACACATTTAAGGCCACTTGCGTTCCATTCAAAAGATACAGTTTTTTCCTTTTCAAGCTTTCCGACTTTTATCTTGTGCTTAGCTTCAAAATCATCCCACTTCCAGGTCAGGGTTTTTCCACTTTCCATTTTTCCAGTACTGCCGGAGATAAAGTACTTGTTCATTATTTCCGGTTCTACAATCGCTTCAAATATTTCACTGGCAGGTCTCAGTATCCCCATTTGCACTTTTGCTTTTATTTTATCTTCACTCATAATGCCTCCTATGGTTTTTGTCTTTACCAATATAATGAATTTAGGAATTCATTTTATAATATTATCAATCCACTTAGCACTTTTCCATCAACTATAATTAAACTATCAGTATTTTAACCACACCAAATCAAAAAAATCCGGATAACAGTTATGAAAACAATACTAATTTTTATCATCTCTGCATTTTCTTTATTTGCACAGATTACTACAGATGATGTTCAGACTTTTACACTCAAGAACAAAATGAAAATTTTAGTTCTTGAGAACAACTCAATTCCAAACGCAAATATGTATTTGTTTTACAAAGTCGGTTCACGCAATGAATACATAGGTATAACCGGCATATCACATTTCTTTGAGCATATGATGTTCAATGGTGCAAAGAAATACGGACCAAAGCAATTCGACCGCACAATGGAAGCAAACGGAGGTGCCAACAACGCATACACATCAGAGAATATTACGGCTTACACAAACTGGTTCCCAAGTTCTGCTCTTGAAGTAATATTTGATCTGGAAGCAGATAGAATTGCACATCTTAATTTTGATTCAGCTCAATGATTGAAAGCGAGCGTGGTGTTATTCTTTCAGAAAGATCAACCGGATTGGAGAACAATCCAATGGAAGAGCTCTGGCAGGAAGTTCAGGCAACTGCTTATATTGCTCATCCTTATATGTGGCCGGTAATAGGTTGGGAATCTGATATAAAAAACTGGACGAAGCAGGATCTTGAAAATTATTTTCATACTTACTACGCACCGAATAATTGCCTGGTTGTAATCTCAGGAGATGTAAAGCTTGATGAAGTAAAGAAACTCGCAGAAAAATATTGGGAACCAATTCCAGAAGCAACCAGAACCAAGGAAAGTTCATACAGTTGAACCAGAACAAACGGGAGAGAGAAGCGTATTTGTTCAAAGAGAAGTTCCATCACCATACCTGATGATTACTTATCACGTTCCCCAAACAGGAAGTGATAGATTATTATGCTCTCGATCTGCTCAGTTCAATTCTATCACAGGGAAGATCATCAAGACTTTACAGCTCACTTGTTGAAGAAAATCAGCTTGCACTTGAAGTAGGCACATATTACGGCGATGCTTTCGATCCGACACTGTTTTATTTCTACGGAGTGTGTAATGATGGTGTTAAAGCTGCTGATCTTGAAAAAGCTATTCTTGAGCGAAGTTCAAAAAATTATTGATGGAAGGAATAAGTGAAAACGAATTGCAGAAAGTTAAAAACCAGAAACTGATGGGTTTCTATAAAACATTGGAAACAATTAATGGTATGTCGAATACTATTGGCACTTATGAACTTTTCTTTGGTGATTACAAAAAACTTTTCTCTGCTCCGGATGATTATAAAAAAGTTACAGTTGATGATATTAAAAGAGTGGCCGGAGAATATTTTACAAAAGATAACAGAACAGTAGGAATACTGAATACGGAGGAAGAGTTATGAAAACAAGCATACAATCATTCATCCATACAATCATACTCGTACTAATTTTAGGCTCGACTGCTTTTGCCCAGTTCAAATTACCTGAATACGAAACCTTTACTTTAGATAACGGATTGACAGTTTATTTAATGGAGAAAAAAGATGTTCCATTAATTTCTTTTTCAGCAGTGTTTGACGGGGGAGTGATAAAAGATGGTTCAACTTCAGGCATTGCATCATTCACAGTGGAAGCATTGACGATTTGGAACAACAAATTACTCAAAGTCACAGATCGATTCTCTGTTCAACTTTTACGGAAGCAATGTCAGTACTTATGCCACCGCTGATTATTCGGGTTTATATACTCAGTTCATGAAGGAAAACACAGAAACACTTTTATCTGTAGTTAAAGAAATCATTTTAAGTCCAACCTTTCCGGATGATGAAATTCAAAAAAGAAAACAAAGATGGATTGCCGAAATAGACCAGGCAAAGGAAAGTCCAAGATCAGTAATTGGCAGTTATTTTAATAAGGACATTTTTGGTGACGCACCTTATGGAAATCCGGGACGCGGAACTAAGGCAGGAATTGAAAGCATTTCATTTGAGAAAGTAAAGGAGTTTTATAACACTAACTACAGACCTGAAAGTTCAGCAATAGCTATTGTTGGTGATTTTAATTCATCCGAAATGAAAAAGATTATTGAGAAATATTTTGATCGGATGGAAAAATGAATCGACCCAAAATGATAGTTGATCTAAGAATGATGAATACACCATTTGAAAGTCCTTCTGTTTATCTCATTAACAAAGACAATGCAACCGAAACAACTTTTATGATTGGTGGATTTGGTATTACAAAGAATAATCCGGATCAAATTCAGCTTGATGTTATTAACACAATTCTTGGCGGAAGATTTACTTCCTGGCTGAATGACGAGCTGAGGGTTAATGCCGGGCTTACGTACGGAGCAAGAAGCAGGTTTGCTCAATATAAAAGTTCAGGCACATTTTACATTTTCACATTCACAGCAACAAAAAATACAGAAGCAGCAATTGATCTTGCCTTGAAAACTTATAACAGGTTATTTGAAAATGGAATTGATGAGGAAACTTTGTCATCTGCAAAAAATTATGTTAAAGGACAATTTCCTCCTGATTATGAAACGGCAGGAGCTTTAGCTGGCTTCCTAGCGCAGAAATATATTTACGGTCTCGATGATTCTATCATTAATAATTTTGAAGATGAAGTAAACGGACTAACAATTGAAAAATCAAACGAACTTGATAAAAAAATATTTTCCGAAAAACTAATCTGCAGTTTGTATTGATTGGTAAAGCTGAAGATATTAGAGATAAAGTTGCAAAATATGGAAAGGTTACTGAAAAGAATATTAACGGAGGACTCGTATTAAGTTTAATTAAATTTGAGACGCATTCAAATGCGTCTCGACAATTTATCTGAAATACAAAACGATTCCTACCTGGACTGCCACAAAGTTTATTTGAGTTTCATTTACGGAATAGTAAAATGTATCGTTGGCATACCGAATGGAATTACGATCGAGCAGAGATACATCTGAGCTCATTAAATATCTTCCCTTTAAGTCAAGATACATAGAGCCACCTCCGTTTTCGTCGGCGCCCAATAAAAATTTAAATCCTCCACCGACTCCGTAAGTCCAGGCCCAATCATCAATATAAAGATTAACCGAATTATAATTTAAAGTTATTAGTTCAGTATTTGAGAAGATGTAGCTTCCTCCGAAAATTGTTTCCAGATATGGTCTGACTGTACCGCCAGTTGGTGCAACCTGAAGAATCATGTTTAGATTTATAAAATTATTTGCTCGGTTGTTACCTAAATTAGTTTCACAATTGCATGGGTCATTATAAAAATATAAGTCCCTGTCCGAGGTATGCTAAACTGACTCCCATACCAATAGGTTTTTCCTTGGAAGGGGAAATGAAGAAGAATTCAAGATTACCACCATATCCAACTTCATTGTCAAAATTCTGATATTCATTAACCGGAATAGCAGTTGTGAAGTAAAAACTCGCTGAAGGCTGTGCCATTAAGTAATTTGTTGCCGATAAAAAGAATAGGCTGATTAGTATTGTAATATTTAATTTCATTTTTTTATCCTCTGTTTCTAATACTATCGAGACAAAATCCTTGCCTGTTTTTATAAGTTATTCGGGCAAAGGATATTATGCGAAAAATCTTATGGATTAAAGAAATAGGCTTAGATGTGTGATTTATATCAACCGACAGCCATTATCTGGTGTATAATAAATAGTTCAATTGATATGAATAAATTCGACAGTTGGAAATCAGGGAAGGATTAAGGTTGTCCGAATGATTTATTTAGTATAAATCCTGTAATCCCAGGGATTAAATTTGAAAGTTTCCTTTGATACAAAGGATTCCAGCTTGCTAGTGAAAAAGTTTTTATAAGAACCCTGAAGTGTCTCACCTGTTAGGTCAAATTCAAGTGGCTTGTCTGAAAGGTTAAATATGGCCAGGATTTTATCTCCCTCAGAATTTCTGGTAAACGCAAATATATTTTTTTCATTAGTGCTTTTAAGGAAAATAATTTTCCCACCGCGATCACCATTGAAAAGAGCTTTGTTACTCTTTTTTAATTGAAATAGTTTTGAATAAATATAGAAGAGTTCAGACTCTTTCCATTCAACGGTATCTTTATCAAAGAAGGAGAGTCGGTTTGTATTACCTGCTTCCTGTCCTGTATAAACCAGCGGCATATCCGGGATAACACAAGTTAATACAGCAAACGTTTCAACACCGTCGCCCAATCTTTCAAACTCAGTTCCGTTCCAGCTGTTCTCGTCGTGGTTTGAAGTGAATTGCATCCTGAATGCATTCATTGGAAAATTTTTTTCGTTCTTCTTAAGATGTTCAGTTAAATCAATAACTGTTTTCTCATCTTTAGCAATTCCATTCATAATATTGTGAAGGTTCCAGTCATAGGTCATATCAAAAGCAAGATGAACTTCAGGTGTGTCCCATTCAGCCAGCATAAAAACTTTTTTAATCTTTTGCAGCTCTGTTCGTGCCTCAATCCAAAATTCTATTGGAATCATTCCTGCAACATCACAACGATATCCATCGATGTCACACTCTTTGACCCAGAATTTCAGCGCATCGATCATTTCGGTCCACAGTTCTTTATTGTCATAGTTTAAATCAGCTACATCTGTCCAATCAGGAACTGGTGTACTTATATTATTAAGCGAATCAGTCGTATAGAATTCAGGATGATCAATAATCCATTCATTGTCCCATGCGGTGTGATTAGCTACCCAATCAAGAATTACATACATACCCATTTTATGAACCATCTTTACAAAAGTTTTAAATTCTTCAATGGTGCCAAATTCCGGATTGACTGCTTTATAATCTTTGACTGAATAATAACTGCCGAGTGTTCCTTTTCTGTTTTTTTCTCCGATTGGATGAATAGGCATAAGCCACAAGATATCAGCCCCAAGTGTTTTTAATTCTGGCAAATGCTTTTCAAAGGCTTTGAAGTTACCTTCTTCTGTGTACTGCCTTATATTAACTTCATAGATTACTTTATTATAACTCCATTCAGGCGGATTAAACTTTTGAGCAGAAATTGTTCCTGAAAGAATTAGTAGAAAAGAAAAAAAGCTTATAAACTTAAAATATTTTTTTAGCATAGAAAATATCTTTTGGGTTTAATTTTATTATTCGTTCATGCAAAAAACGGAAGGAAGGTTAGACGTTAATAACCTAGAGCTTGATCCATTTAGGATTACGAGATTCAAAAGTTTTTCCCCCCGCACTGATTTTATTCGAAGATTTAAGTGATGCAGTAATTTCCCTTTTCTTCTTTATAAGTTCCTGTTCCTGCCGGATTTTTTCTTTAATACTTGCATACTTATCAAATACAAGTTTATTCCTGTTGATTTCTTCTTCAATCCTAGTTTTTACAGACGCCAATTTATTGATTGAAACCCGGTGATCTTCGTGTTCGATTTTTATTTTGTTTATTGAATTCCGTAGTTCATGAAGCTTACTTGTTGACTGCTTTATATTTTGGTTAAGCTCACTCAATCTGTTTTTATTATCAGTTATTTCCTTGTCAAGCAAAGATTTTGTGCTTATTAAATTGCCGGAATATTTATCTGTATTGCTTAATAACTCTTTCAAGGCATTTTCATATTCAAGTAGCTTATTTTCTGAAATATCGTTGTTAACAATTAAGCTTCCATTTTGTACTACATCTTCCGGGCTATAACTGCCGCCATTGAGCATCTCTCTTTGATCAGTTATTGAACGAGTCAAATCCTCAAATATTTTTATCCTTTGATGCCTGATAAAGAAAACATTTTCCATTTCTTCGAGAACAGACTGTTTCTCTTCAATCAGACTCTGTTTTTCTCTGAACTCTTTTTCTTTTTGAGTCAGTACCTTCTCTAGGTTGATTTTCTTTTTAGACATATCGTTAATCGTAGAACTATAATATTGAAGCACACCTGTAAATCTCTTTGCCGATTGTCCGGTTCCTTTTTCAATGTCATTTTTAAGGCGTGCAAGTATAGAAGTAGTTTCTTTTAATTCTCTCAGAATATCTTCGAGGTCAACCATTTGCTTCGTCTTTTCATTTATCTGTAAATCGAGATCTTCCTTTACGGTCATTTTTTCTGAAATATCTTTACTAGATTTATCAAACTCTTCTTCCAATATGTTTAAACTGTAATCCAGATCTGACAGTCTTATTGTTTGAATTTCAATTGATTCATTTAGCTCTGTAAGTTTTTCTTTGCCAGATTGCAATTCTTCCAGTATCTGCTCATTGTCGGATTGAAGTTCATTATATAATTCTGTTTTGGCTTTATATTCTTCGGTTAATGAAGTAAGCAAAGCTTCCTGTGCTTCGATTTTAATTTCCAGCTCTAGAAGATATTCCTTCTTTATAGATTCTGTCTGAGATAATCTAGCGAAAGAATCATTTATTTCTGCTTCGTTGCCTGCATGTGATTTATTTTCTTCAATCTGCCGTTCCAAATTAGCAAGTTGTTTTCTGCGGCCGTCTAACTTTTCAGTAAGTTCCTTTTCGTGGTTTATCAGCATTGCTATTCTGGTCTGAATTTCGTCACCCTTTTGTTTCTCAAAAGTCAAATTAAAGTTTTTATTATCTACCTGTGCAATAGATTTTTGACTCTGTATCAAGCTGCTAATATCCTCTTTCTTTTTCTCAATTTCAGAATTAAGTCTATGCAGAATTTTTTTTCCGTCGATAATCTTAGTGTTAATCTCTTCAAATTTTTTCCTTAGCTGGAAAGTTTCCAATGCGATATCATTTTTCCTTTTTTCACCCGCCTCAATTTCATTTGACAAGAGTAGTTTTGATTTTGATGAGTTAACGTTTTTATCTTCGGGTTGATTAGGAGTGATAAGAGCTTTATTTAACGAAAGAACCTGGTTATGCTCGGTCAACTTTATTTCCCTTAACTGTTTTATTTCAAAGGAAATCTTATTTAACTCGCTAACAAGTTTTGCTTTGTCTCTTTCGAGTGCTTCTAATTTTTGTGCAGTCTGATCTTTCTTTGTGGCAATTTCGGCGTATTCAATGTGGGCCCTTTTCAGAAGCTCATCAAAATTCTTAAGATGGTTTTCCCTCTCTGCTAAACCATCCATACGTTTTTTTAGATCTTCATTCTCGCTTTGCAGTTCTTTGAGCTTTTTGCTATTTAATAACGACATGTGGCGCCCTCTCGTCCTGTTTTAATGGAATTCTATTTTACTGAAATACCAGAATACCGGATCGATGAAAATGAAATTTTATTTGGCATGACTACCATATAAATAAATAAGTTCAAGCATTATTATAAAGCTAATTACTAATTTTAATATAATCAATAATTCTTTAAGAACAGGTCTCGGAAAAAATTACATCTTCTGGTTACTACCGTCTACATTTTATGAATTTAATATTTCTCAGAACGCTTAGTCAAAGTTTTCCTTCCTTATACATCTTTCTCAACCTTATTTTCTGAAGTTGACGCTCAATAATTAAATCCGCTAAAGAGGTGGGGATAGAATCTCTGTTTTTGCCTGAAAATAATTGACTTAGCTTTTTTTCGCTGATGTCTATCCTGTAAAGAATGTTAACTAAAGTATCAAACTTATCATCCAGTAAAAATTTAAGTTTTTCTGTCAGGTAATTTCTAAACTCTTCTAATGATGCAATATCGGTTGATGGAATGAGAGAATGGTTATCGCTGATTAAAAAATCTTTTTCGACAAATCTTGTAACTTCAACTAATTGTTGTTTCTCTTCATCCATAAACTTTTATTCGGCTTTAATTAAATATTATCATTTGAAAATTTTAAATGTAGATTTATAATTATTTTATAGGCACCATAAGCAATAAATGGTGCAACAAAAACATCAATGCTGTAATGCACGTGTTGTAGCAAAACAGCAGTCCCCACCGTTAATGTGAAGATTAAAAAAATATATTTCATCGCTTTCTTTTCTGCAAGAAGAAACAATAAAAACAAAGTTCCTGTGTGTCCTGAAAAAAATAAATCTTTCGTAAGAATTTCACCTTTGCCAAAAAGCTGAACGAAAGGATCATTTAGTAGGAGAAGTGTTTCTGGTGCATTTAGGGGAGTCAGATACATTGCAATTGTTCGGAAAATTACCATTAAACAATAAGCTTGAAAGGCTATCAATAACCTATCTGGTTTATTAAATGTTGTTATGATAAAAATAATTAGAGACAGATAAATTAAAGCAAAGGTAAGCCAGGTCAAGTTAACAGGATTAAAAGTCATTAAAATCGGATCGCTCAGCACTACTCCTTCTCTTTGTTCAATGAAATGAAGGAACTGGGAGAAGGAAATCAAAACAATAATTAGAACTATCATAGTAATGATAAATTCAATCAGATATTTTTTATTTTTTAGAAAAGACTTCCAGGTTATCATTTGACAATTAACTTTTTGTGAGGCAGTTTAACTAAACTTACTTAAAAAATAAGGAAGCATTTGCCGCCAGGTTGGCCATTCATGTTTTATATCATAACCCCACAAATCAAGCCAGTGGTTTACACTTTTTGAGTGAAGAATATCTGACAATCTTCTTGATGCATTCGGATCTTCATAATCACCCTGTCCGGAAGCAATTATAATTTTTCCTTTTCTCATTTGTTCCAGCATGTAATTGTCTCCCCAGTGTGGAAGATAATCAACAGGTGAATTGAAATAAACATTGTCGTCGTAGTAACCTTTGCTGTAAGTTCTAAGATCGTAGCTGCCGCTCATTGCAATTGTACCGGAAAATATATCGGGACGACGAAAAAAATTATTTGCTGCGTGCAACGCGCCAAGAGATGCACCAGTAGTAATAATCGGCACTAATCCTTTACTGTGGTCATGAATAAAAGGAACAACTTCTTCAACAATATACCGGTTATATTGCTGATGGCGAATTGCTTTATCCGCTGGGTGCATACTGTTGTTCAGCCAGCTTTCCATATTTATGCTGTTTATAGAGTAGGCTTTGATTTTTCCTTCAGCAAGAAACCAACCGATTGAGTCGATTAATTTGAATCTTTCATATTCTAAAAAATCTGCTGCTGCTGTAGGAAACATTAAAAGGGCAAAACCGTAATGACCATAAACTACTATTTCCATTTCTTTGTTGAGGTTGGGGCTATACCAGCGGTGTATTTCTCTGCTCAAAGGTTCTCCGGTTTGTTAGATTAAAACGTAATTATTGTATTATATAAAGCTAATAAATTCGATATCATTTAGGAATATCCATCGATGCTTTTTCAGTTAATTTTTGTAGATCTAAAAATAATCCTGAATATTTTTTCTCCACCTTAAATCCGAATTTGTAAAAATACTCCGGTCGGAAAAAGCCGGTTGTAACGTATCTGATATGCTCACTTTTTAAACGTTTAAGGAATTCGCTCATCAGACTTTCACTTATACCTGTTCTTCTATAACGGGTGGATACAACTATTTTTTCCATATGCACAGTATGCTCGTCAATCATATCATAGAACAAACCGCCGATAATAAATCCTCTTTCTGAAAGTGCAACAAGAAATCTGTGTTCAGGTCTGAAATTGACTATCAGGTTAGAATCTAAAAACAATGAATGAAGTTTTGATATTTCTTTTGGGGAAATTGGACTGCGTATTAGGAATGGATTGCCATCTTCGTCTGTAAGCTGAACGACGAGATTAGATGGCTCTCCTCCAAAACTATCTGCACGTATTAAAGCCGCAGTATCTTTTGGTTTCAGATGAGGGTAATTTAATCTCGTCAGAAAAAATGTTTCCTCTTTGGTCAGATTTGGAAGTGAAAGTAACTCCGAGTAAAGTTGCTGGGTTTTTTCCACACCAATAGTTCCGGAACGTAATTTTTTATTTATTTCATTTAACGCATTTTTAATTGTATCTGATGAATCAACGAAAGCTGTATTCAAAAAGAATTTAGGTCTGGTCGTTATATATTCTTTTTCGAAATCAAACAATTGATATGTCTCGTATAACTCATAAAGCATTTGAGCCTGTGCATTTCTGTCTGAATCCGGATTCAATGCTCTCCAACGGTGAAATCTTTTAATGGCAAAGAAAAGATTTTTCGGGATGAATCCATCGTTCGTTACACTATTTACAAACTCTTCAGCTCTGAAAAGAATTTCATCTTTATTATCAAGTTGTTTATCTAATTTTATTTCATCAATGAATTCTTTTATGAGATCGACTCCTTTTTCTTCTCCTTCACATTCTGTTACCCCGGAGAAAATATAATTCCAGATCGACTTCTTATCGAGGTAGGAATATCTTTCAAGAGTTTCCCTTACAAAAAGATTGTGAAAGTTAAGTAAGAATTTTTTTGGTGAGGTTGAATTTATTCTTTTCGAAACTGAGTAAAGCAAAGTTCCTGTTTGATAATCATGAGTTGGAATAGTAATATTTTCAGGATGGGGATTTGCAAGTTGAATACTGTAATTAGTAACCGCCCAGAAATTCATATATGCAGCGGAAGTATTCCATACAAAGTGAGGCCAAAGTTCATGTAAGCGTTTTCTGGCTTCGTCCTCGTTCCTTTTATTTTCTTTTTCAAGAAACCGGGCAACACTTTCCCTTGTAACAAAAGCCTCAGTCCACAATTCATATTCTTCCCAATATCCGCCAAAGTGAGGAAGAAGTCTTTCTCCCTTTGTGTTCATTCCTCCTAATATTAGCCATTTAATTTCTTCTTTAACTTTAGCGGGAGGCAGGTTTCTGTTAAGATGAATTGTTAAATCAAACGCACCCTGGAATCTTGTTTGCACTGTTATTCTGTAAATTGATTTGTCGGATCTTGATTCTAGCTGGCTTACCCAAATTCCTCCCGGCAGAATATCATCAAGCCGTATCAGAAAACCTTTGGAAAACATAAACGCGGCTTCTTTTAAAACTGCAGTTTTTGAAATTACATTTTTTAGTCTTTGTCTATCCTCCGGATCGGTACCTTCTTCAAAAGAGATCACATCTTCCCAGGTATATTCTTCACCTGTTTCAAGATCAACCGCTATCTTCTGATTATCACCGAGCCACTCTCTAAAGCCTACAATGAGTGCATCAAGACTTGAGTCAGCAAATTTTTGAAGTTCAGAATTTTCTTCGAGTGCTGAAATATGCATTAAATATCTTCTTATTCTTCTGAACAATTGCGGGTGTGTGACGCCGTAAGCAGTTATCAGTTCGAAGTAATGAACGAAATTTGTTTTTTCGATCGACTCATTTTTAGCTAATTGCTGAATTTCGTTTGTTATATACTTTTCTACGTGGTTCAATCTCAGCTCGCCTTTAGAATTGACAGCTATGTGATGTGCAAGTTCTGAGTTAAGAAGAAATTTATCTTTACTAAAAAACGAAGTAATAAGTTCGCCGAATTTCCTCTCATCGCTCCCTTTGATAATTGATGAAAATTGTTTCCGTCTGATTTCGGTGCTGGTAATTACCGCTGGTCTCGAAAGAAGATTGAAAACCAACCGGTAATGATTATTCTTTGGATCATCCAGTATCTTGTTGAAATATTCCAGTGATATGTTTGAGACGTTTTTATTATCAGAAATAAATATCATATATGCCAGATGAATTCCTTGAAGAGAATATTCCGATGATGATGCGATCTTATTAAATTGTTTGAGTTCGTTTTCATTCGGTCTAGTCTTGTTAGCAATTGAATGAAACCTGATTTGAGATGATTCTTTTATTTGCCTGTGCCACTGAACGATAGAATTTCCCGTGAAGGTTGTCAGCTCATCGTTGCCGATCCATAATAATGGGTCAATCAGTAGTAATTGGAAATCAATGAAGTGTGAGCTTATTGAATAATTAAAACTACCGATCCAGAAAATATTTTTTTCTTTGGTCTTAGAGATTGTTAATGTAAGGTTAAGCTTCTTAATGGAGATACTTTTTTCATTTGCAACAACATCTCGTCCAAGACATCCTTTCTCCCTTAAAAACCAGTTTGGAATTTTTACTTCTGTGGTGCCAACAAATACACTCGTATCATTTTTAGTATACATCGAATCAATTAAATCAGAGAAATTTTTCTCGATGGCTTTTCGTTTGTAAGTGTGCTTGGGCGTTAGTTCCCCGTGTGCGTCGTCAAATGCTCTATCAATTAATCTGAAATCAAGTATACGTTCAAATGGTGCAAGAAATTTATTAACAGTTACGATTAGTGAAGAAAAATATTCTTGTTTCTGTTTTTCATCCATATTGAGAAGGATTGAATTATCATCGTCAAAGTTTGGATGAATGAGTATTGTATTGAATGGTCTGTGATCGCCAACCAAAAAGACCGCTTTAATGTTTTCAAAGTCTCTGAAAAGATTTTCTATTTTCTGTGGTGCAACGGTTTCGCCTTTAATGTTTTTATAAATTTCTTTTTTCCTGTCGATGATCTGAATAAATCCATCTTCATCCATTTTCATTATATCACCGGTCGGAAGCCAGCCATCTTCGGTAAAGGTTTCTGAATTTTTTGTATCGTAATAGCCGAGCATTACATACGGACCTTTCACAAGTATTTCACCATCTTCACCAAGTTTAATTTCAATACCGGGCAAAGCTTTGCCGAGTGAGTTTGGTTTGTATTGCTTCCACGGAGTCATTGTTATTCCACCTGTTGCTTCTGTCATCCCGAAACCGCTCATCAACTCAACACCATATTTCTGGAAGAACTGGAAAATATCTGGCGGTAAATAACCTGCAGCAGATAATCCCCATTTTAATTCACCTGCCGGTTGCTTTTTCCAATTCATCTTTTATTTTTTGATGTTCTTCTATTTCAATATCAACTTTGCTGGTAATGTATTCATAAATCTGCATCCATTTTTTTGGAATGCTGATGAAGACAGTTGGTTTTACAAGCTGCATATTTGAAATCATCGCCTCAACAGATGGATTTTCAAGAAAACAATATTCCGCTGCCCAGAAAACACAACCAGTCATTTCAAGATATCTTCCAAACGTATGATAAAGCGGAAGGAAAGAAATGAATCTGTCTTCTTCTCCAATTTCAGGAATTGCCATTGCGCGGCAAAATCTCTTATAAACAATATTCATCTGCGAAAACATTATTCCTTTTGGTTCACCGGTTGTACCGGATGTGTACATAATTGTTGCGAGATCATTGCATTCCAATTTCAAATTCGTTTTGACCTTCTCTTTCCTGAATTAACAAATTTATCAAAGTTAATTACCCAATCTTCACTTGAATTACCTTCGAGAAGAATTACAGTTTTTAATTCGGGCAGCTCATTCTTTAATGTTTTAATTTTTGAAAGCTGCTTCTCGTTATGAGCAATAAGAATTGATGCTTTGCTTTGCCGGAGTATAAAACTGATATGTTCGGTAACTGCGTTTCCGGGTATCATCACGTTAATAATTCCACCAGTAAGACAGGCAAGGTCGAGCAAAGCCATTTCAAGACAGTTCTCTAAAAGGAAGGCAACCTTTTCATCCTTCGTAATTAAAGAATGAAAAGCGTTACGGTAACTCTTAACCAGATTGGCAGATTTCTCCCAGCCATACTCAGTAACTGTATTTCCATTTATTAATTTGAATAGAGGTTTCTTGCTGTAATCTCTTAATCTCTGGTTAAAAAGAATCAGCGTATTATAATTACTTTTTAATATCAATTCGTGAATTAGTGGCTCCCACTTTTGTTCGTTATATATTCTGCGTAGAAGGGAAGGAAAACGAAATAGGTTTAAATATTCGTGTGTGAGTTTTTCTAACTTTTCATTTTTGGTAAGCTGGTCATTTAAATAATTACCAAATGAGAAATAAACTTCTGAATTTATTTCACCCATAAACTGTATTGCGAAGTCAGGTTTTGCCGCTGCAATGCAAATTCTCAGCAGAGCTTCAGCTTCATCGATACGAAGACTTCTTTTTTCAAGTGGTATTTGCTTCAATGTTTCGGCAAAACTGTCGAGCTGTTCACTAATATCTTTCTTGCCGAAGGAAGTTAGCTCAGCAATGAACTTATCAGCTATTGAAATGATATTATCTAAAATTCCTCCTGCTATAACAAGAGGATTACGTTTATCTTCCATTATTATCGTCGAGTTTATTTATATGAAATGACTTTGTTAAAATATGAAATTGCGGGGAATACTTCCGAAGATAATTAACTGACGCTCAGTGAGATCTTTGGAAACCGGGATAACGATAATCGTACAATGAAAACAAAATTATTTCCAATAAAAATATTGCCCTTATTAAGCGTAAGGTAAATAACTCTTTTTATTTGTAGAAATATAAAAATACAAATGAGAACAAGGTGAAAATTCAAATCAAAACCCTGCTTTTCTTTGCATAATATTTGATAATCTGACATCTTTAATCTGTTAATAATTCAGGGTAGAATCAAGATGAACAAATTATTATTAGCTACAATTTTGCTTGCGATAAATGCAAACTTTTTAATTAGTCAGCAGGCCCCACCAATTTCCACTGCACCAAAATTTTTTCTGGATATTCAAACAGGATATGCAGATTACTTTTCCGTTAGCGCATCGGGGGTAATTGCGGACTTTACTTATGATTTACCTCTCGCAATAAAATTTGGAATCAGTTATAATATTAACAATGCCGGCGACCCATGGGCTGCGAGAAAAATCTTTATTAATGATAATACTAATGGAGACCCGGAAAAATCAGCACATAGTTTTAACTTAAGATTAGATTTTGCCTATCCGGTTAAATTATTCCCGGTTAGAAGAACTTATCTCTATGCTGGTCCCCGACTTTCCTTTTATACTGCTACTTTTGAGTTCGTCGGAGGCAATGAATTTTTTGATATTCAATCAACTCAATTTGGTTTAGGGGCCGGGTTGGAAACACACCTAGGCATGAGCCAGAATTTAAGTTTTATTATTTCCGGTGGAGTTGATTATTTCTTCGATAGCGAAATTGGAGGTCATGATACTTTTTACAGTCCCGATGGTACTGATATAAGCGGTAGACTGGATTACGCTTATGATGACGCTGATGAAGCGATCGCTCAACCAGGTTTTGTAATAAGATTAATGTTTGGTCTTAGCTTTGGATTGTAGAGGGATTTAATTAAATGTTGTCCTGGTGCGATCATGACAACTAAAAGCAAGATTTATTTTTTTTACAACTGATTCTGCTCTAGAGTTTAAACTATTCTTTCGAGAGGCACTTGGAACAATCTGATTTTATCGTCATCCCGCTCAACCATACTGTTCATTTCACCAATTTTTTCTATCAGCTTTGACAAAACGGATTCATCAGCAAAAGCAATCATTCTAACAAAATTATAGCCGGGAAAGGGCGATTTCCAAGATGCGCATCAGTATTATGTCCTTTTCCTTTTACATCTTCCCATTGAGTGTAGAAATCAATTTCAAGTTCATTTAAGTGTTTTGGAAACACTGTCATCCAGAATATCGTGATAGACTAAAAATGTAAGCTTCATTTTATAAACCCGTATTAGTTACTACTTGTTTAGAATTTTTATTCCTCTTAGGAAAAATAATTTCTTAATGAACTCGAAGAAACTATGTGATCCGAGATCATCAAGAATTGAGTAAACTACAGGGACAATAAATAACGTTAGCAGTGTTGAGGTAATCAACCCGCCGATTACTGCTTGTCCCATCGGGGCTCTGAAATTCCGCACCCTCACCAAGTGCAAGTGCAACGGGCACCATTCCAAAAATCATTGCAAATGTTGTCATTAGAATCGGGCGTAATCTTGTTGGTCCTGCTTTAAGCAAAGCATCAAATCTGGATAATCCACGCTCTCTGAGGACATTTGTGTAATCCACTAAGTAAAATTCCGTTCTTGGTTACCAGTCCCATTAGCATAATTATACCAATCATAGACATAACTGAAACGGAACTTCCAAATATTAAAAAGCACAGCACCGCACCAATTATGGACATCGGTAAGGCAAGCATAATTGAAAATGGATGAATGAAACTATCAAATTGGGCAGCAAGTACAATATAAACAAACACAATAGCAAGCATTAATGAGAGAAGTATATTTCCAAAAGATTCTTCCTGCATTTCACCCTCACCAATTACATTTATTGAATAACCGGATTCAAGTTGAAGTTTTGAAGTTTCTTTGTTTATATCTGCTAAGAACATACACCCAAAAATCTGCCGATCAAGATTAGCATCAACTCGAATTTCTTTTTGTCTTGCATATCTATTTATTTTTGATGGACCGGCATCCTGAGTAATTGTTGCAACATCGCTAACCGGTACCAGAAAATCCAGATTATTAATTTTTTTATTACTCTTTACAGTCAGCGTAGATAGATCATTTATTTTTGTTCGATCTTCCTTTTTTAATCGTACCCTTACGTCTATCTGTTCATCACCTTCCTGATATTGAGTTGCAACGTTTCCATCAACCATTGCACGAATGGTAGAAGCAATAAGGAACGGATTTACTGCAAGGTCTGATGCTTTCTCTCTATCGATATTAATTCTTATTTCCGGTTTAGATAAGTTCAAGACTGTTATCTACATCAACTGCACCTGGAGTTGATTTAACTATTGCCTCTACTTTATCCGCAATTTTTTCAAGTTGCTTTAAATCATCACCACGAATACTAAGCGTTACAGGTTTTTCATTTCCACCGGGGCCGCCCTGTTCCAGCATACTTATTTTTGCTCCGGGAATTAATTTAGACTTCGTTTCTGATTTCTGACATTATCATCTTATCAGATTTCTTCTCTTTCATGAGTAGGGACGAGCTTGACAAGAATATTAGCTTTAGTAACTGGGTCGTTTCCTGATCCGATAGTTGTAAGGATGAGTTTTACTTCTGGTTTTTCTCTTAGATTTGATTCAACTTTTTCGCAGATTGAACTTGTCTGTTCAAGCGAACTTCCAGGTGATGCATTAACAACAACATTAAACTGGCTTTGATCACTTTCAGGGAAAAATTGTGATCCCAGCATTCCCATTATTAAAAAGCTTACAATAAAAATTCCTATCGCTCCGAATACAATAGTTTTTCTGTGAGTTAATGACCAGTGTAATGCCTTCTCATACTTAGTGTTCATCATCTCAAAGAGATGATTAAAGTAATACAACAGTTTATTTAAAATACTTCCTTCTTTTGACAACGCTTCATCTTCTCTGCGCAGCCATTTTGATGATAGCATTGGTGTTAATGTGAAAGCGACAAATAAAGAAACCAGTACGGCTGCGGATATGGTAATGCCAAACTCATAAAAAAATCTGCCTACGATTCCCGGCATAAACGCCACCGGAACAAACACTGCTACAATTGTAAAGGTTGTTGCCATGACTGCAAGCCCAATTTCTTCGGAAGCCGATTTTGCAGCTTCCATTGGTGTTTCCCCCTGAGCCATGTGCCTGTAAATATTTTCTATCACCACTATGGCATCATCTATTAACAAACCCACAGCAAGTGAAAGAGCAAGTAAAGACATCATATTAAGTGTAAAATTAAGTGCGTACATTAATATAAAGCTTGCGATAATTGATGTTGGTAATGCTAATCCACTTATTACAGTTGCTCTGAAGTTGGCTAAGAAAAGATAAATAACTAATACTGCTAATAAGCCGCCATAAAAGATGTCAAAGAGTACATCATTAATTGAATCTTCAATAAAAATGCTGTTATCCTGTGCAACGTTTATTGTTACTCCCGCAGGAATTTCTTCTTGCATTTTTTCAATTTGTTTGTTAACAGCCTGTGCAACCTCCACTGTGTTACTTCCTGATTGCTTGATAATATTCAATCCGACAGCGATATTTCCATTAACTCTTGCTAAACTGGTTTGTTCTTCAACTCCATCCACAACATCTGCAACATCTGAAAGATAAACCGGTTTACCTGTTGGTGTCGCAACAATAATTTTTTCAAAATCTTTTACAGTTTTATACTTTCCCATTGTTCTAACAAGAAGCTGACGAGAGCCTTCAGTAAGATTGCCGCCAGGAATTTCAACGTTCTGCATCCCGACCTTCATAATTACATCCTGAATTGAAATATTATAGGCTCTTAATTTTTCAGCATCCACTTCAATCTGAATTTCTCTCTCTGCACCACCAACCAGTTGTACAGCACCAACACCGGGAATATTTTCCATTCTTTTCTTTACAACATCTTTAGTAAAGGTTGTAATTTCCTTATCTGACATATTACCGGAAACAGTTAGATTCATAATTGGAAAACTTGCTGGATCATATCTTTGTATAACCGGATCTTCAATCTCATTAGGTAATTGAGCACGTATAGCCGCAATTTTTTCACGCACATCCTGTGCAGCATCTTTTCCATTTATTTCAAGTTTAAATGCAATTATAACAAGTGAGACATTTTCCTGCGAGGTTGATTGTATATAATCAACTCCCTCTACAGGATTGACTGCATCCTCTATAATCTTTGTCACATCGGTTTCAATTTGTTCAGGTCCGGCGCCAGGTAAAACGGTTGTGACTACAACGAAAGGAATATCAACATTGGGGTACAAATCAACATTTAGTTTCATATAAGAAAACAACCCAAGCACAACCAAAGACATAATCATCATCGTTGCAAAAACGGGGCGTCTTATCGACACATCAGCTAATTTCATTTTTTAATCCGATTTTCTTTTTAAGTAATTTCTCTATTATTTATTTGATACAATAACTACTGTACCATCTTTTAAATTGTTCATACCAAGAGTAACAATCTCATCTCCTGCTTTTAATCCTGATAGTATTTCTACAAGTTTACCATCATTGATTCCCACAGTGACAGGTGTGAATAGAGCACTAGCATCATTAATTACATATACTCCATCAATTCTATTTTCCTTGATAATTGAAGCAAGTGGAATTACGAGTGCGTCTTTTTTGGTTTTCATATTCATCATTACACGACAGAACATCCCTGGTTTAAACCATTTGTCCCGGGTGTTTGTAAACACCGCCTGTATTTCAAATGTTCGTGATTGAATATTTGCAGATTCTGAAAGCTGGACAATTTTGCCAGTTTGAGTTACTTCAGGATTCATCTCTGAATATATTTGAGCTGATTGCCCGACATAAAAACTTGGTATATCAACTTCGCCAACGTTAAATACGACTTTCATTCTACCAATTTTAGCGACGGTTGCCAGCGGAAGTTGTGGATTTGCTAGATCGCCAATGTTTACTTTTATCGCAGTTACAATTCCTGAAAGGGGAGTAGTTATTTCGACCGTACTTTTTGCTGCATCAAAATTTGCTTTAGCAACTTCATACTGAGTTTCAGCTGCATCAAATGCTTGCTGAGACACAGCGCCTACTTTTATAAGGTTCTGCATTCTTGCAAGATTCTTTTGTGCATTAAGAAATGCTGCCTGGGCCTGATAAAATTGCGATTGTGCGCCACTCTTATCCAATTCAACCAAAATATCACCGCCTTTAACATAATCTCCAACCCTTGCATTTATATTCATTATCCTTTCAGCAATCTTAGCAATAATATTTGCTTGTTCTTCACCCTCTAATGTACCTGAGAAAGCTTTCGAAATTATTAATTCCTTCGTTTCGACAGAATAAGTTTCAACTGATACTGTATCTGTATACTTAGTTTTATCGGCAGAGTTATCTTCCGGATTTTCACTACAAGATAGTATGAGAATAAACGATAGTCCGAGAATGAACACGAACACTGGTTTAAAATAACTTTGAAATACTTTTTTCATAAATAATTATTCTCCTGCCTTCAAAAAAAATTAATTTTTAATTTTCATCTAAGTTTAAGTGAGTAAAATATTGTGGATCAGTTCTGCCAAGCAGCTGGTCAAGTTCGTATTTTGTAACCAGGTAAGAATAAATTGATTCAACTCTGTTCAACCTTGCTTGACTGAGCTCCTGGTTTGAGTTTCTTAATTCAAGTTGACTTCCTGCACCCTCCTGGTACCTTACCTCTGCGATGTTGTATGCTTTTTCTGCTAATTTCACTGTTCTTTCCTGTACATCCACAAGCGATTTAACTCTCAAAAGTTCCTGTACCTTGGATTTCACTTCGAGTGTAGTATAATCTTTCAGTTGTAATAATTGTTCTTCAGTTTGCTTGTAAGTAATTGTTGATTGTTCAACTTTATTTTTAGTGCGGTTGCCTTCCCAAAGATTAATAGATAAGTTAAGTCCTATAGTTGAATACGAATAGTTCTGATAATTCCAGTCATCAGAAGATCCGGCATAGGAATAATTCGCGAATCCTGCAAGAGTGGGCCAGTATCTCGACACGTCCAGTTGAATAAACGCTTCATCAACCTGTTTTTTTAAATCAAGAGTTCTAATGTTGAAGTTAGATTTCATTGCCTCCTGGATCAGTTCATTCTCTTCAATTAGATCTAATGGTTCCAGAACAATTTCACCTGATACATCAACTTCTTCACTCTGATCAATTCCAAGAGTAATTTTAAATCCATCTTTAGTAGATTTTAACACGTTCTCCGCTCTTAAAACAATGGGTCTTATATTTTCAACCTGAACCTCCGCCTGCAGCATATCAAATTCAGATACCATCCCTTCGCTATACAATGCATTTACGTTTTCAAAATTTTCCTCTGAATTTGTAAAGCTAGCATATGTAATATCCAGGACTGCTTCAGCAAGCAACACATTATAGAACGCCTTTTGTACAGAGAGAACAGTTTGTGAAACCGTGTTCTGCAACTCTGACTTTGCGAGTTCATAGTATGTTTGGGAAGCACCGATACCTTCAAATACCGCAGAGCTGAATATAATTTGTGTTAAAGTTAATGACGCTTCGTAATTGTTACTTTGCACAAAAGATTGAAGCTCAGTTTCAACAGGCACAAATTTGCTATCGTCCCGGGGAATTACACCTTCGTCAAATAAAATTGAATAAGTAGCATTAGTAAGCAGCGACTGAAAATCCGGAAAAGGAGTTTTTGGTTTCTCCAGAAAATGAGAAAAGTTTGCTGATGCATCAATACTGGGCATTGCATAACCATATGCTTCATCAACTGCAGCTTGAGATTTCTTTGTATTAAGTACAGAAATGTTAATATTCCGGTTATTTGAAATTGCTGTATTAATCGCTTCATCCAGAGTAAAAACTTTTGTCTGTGAAGATGCTAAGTGAGGAAGCATAAGCAGAGTTAATAAAATAAATAATAAATCCTTTTTCATTAATAGCTCACATTTGATTTAAATATTGAACAGAAGGTTGACGAAATGAGGAACTCGCTCATGATAATTGTTGTAAAAAAAATCTTTATTTGCTTAAAAATAATCAATCTATGGTTAATTTATGAGTGCACATCAATTACTTGACATGTAAAAATTAATTTTATTTCACAACCAATATTATATGCAGTGCGAGTATTTTTGTTTGACAAGTATCACATAAATAATAAGTTTTTTTGCTGAGGGTTGTCAAGGCAGCACAGTGACAGAAAATAATCTAAGTTTTGTCCTATCTTGCGATCCTGAAAATTTTATGCTTAATCCTTAAATGTTTCAATTCAAAACATCGAGGTTTGCTTGATACAGTAAAGGCCTGCCGTCAATATTTACCGCCATTATTGAGTCGCCCCGCCAAAAAAACTGATATTCAAATCCTTCGGGTAAAAGGGATATTTCTGCCGAAATATTTACGAGTGAATAACTTAGGTATTCTTTCCCCAATCTCACTTGTTGCGAATTAACAACTATTATTTTTTGGCATATTATTTACATATGTTTTGTCAACTTCCGCAGAAAATTTTAATAAAACTAAACGAGGCATTATAGTGAAAAGTGGTAACAATTTTAATAAAATAAGTGTTTGGGATGAAGATGCCGCCCGGCACATTCTGGCGCGAACACTCTTCGGCTATAACAAGCAGGATGTTGAGTTTGCTCTATCCATAACGTTGGATGATTTTGTTGACAACTTCATGCTTGCAGATCAACCCGAACCTGCTCAACCCGGTTACTGGGTAAATGACCCAACTAATGAAAACAATACCGAACGAGTAAGAGAGCTAATGTATTGGTGGTATAATCTTATGCTATCACAGGGTTACTCTCTTCGCGAAAGAATGGTCTTATTCTGGCATAACCACTATGTAAGCGAAGTTTCAAAAGTTGGGCTGGCACAAAGAATGTACTGGCAAAATAAATTATTTCGTGATTTTGCAATGGGCAATATCATCGATTTAACAAAAGCTGTTACGATTGATCCAGCAATGCTTATTTATCTCGATGGTAGGCAAAATAGAAAGGGTTCACCGAATGAGAACTACGCACGAGAGCTTCTTGAACTTTTCACACTTGGAATTGGCAACTACACAGAAGAAGATATTCAGGAAGGTGCAAGAGCTTTAACTGGATGGAGAGTTGATGGAATAACTTCTTATTTTACCGAAAGCCGGTTTGATGAGGGAACAAAAACATTTTTAGGTCAAACGGGTAACTTTAATCACGATGAGGTTGTTGATATAATCTTTACCCAGCAAACTGCAGCTACTTTCTTTTGCAGAGAATTATATCGCGAGTTTATGCACGTTGCTGTTGACGAACCGAGTGTGGAAACTATGGCTCAGATTCTTCGTGATAACAATTATGAAATTAAACCTGTGCTTTCAACTTTATTAAAATCCGTAATGTTCCATACTGATGAAGTTAGAGGCGCTAAAATAAAAAATCCTGTTGAATTGATTATTGGAACGATGCGTCAATTTAATGTTGAATCTCCTGATTATGTGTATATGAGGCAAGTTGCCGCACAATTAAAACAGGAATTATTCGCCCCACCGAATGTCAGCGGCTGGGATGGCGATAAAGTTTGGATTAACACAACAACGCTACCTGCAAGAAATGTTTTTACAGATGCGGTGGTTAATGGTAGAAAGCCCAACGGTGGCGACTTAACATTTCAAGTAGAACTTGTTGAGTATGCAAGAACTTTCCCCAGTTCTGAAGATGCCGTACAGCTTATCGATGACATTTCAAAAATTTTCCTTCAATTTCCGTTAAGTGAAAACCGAAGAGAATACTTACTAAATACTTTGCTTGATGGTGCTGAAGTTTATGACTGGTCCACAAGCGATCCGCTGGCAGAAGACAGGCTAAAGCTGTTCTTCAAAGCGTTAATGAGATTATCAGAATATCAACTTTCATAATCAGGAAGATAATTATGGACAGAAGATCATTTTTACGAAATTTAGGAATGCTTGCCGGAGCCGGCTCAGTTTCAATGGCTTTGGGAAATATTCCATTAAGGGCATTTTCAAGATCCTTCCTGAATATTCAGGCAGTGAATGGAAAAGTTGTTGTGCTTCTTCAGTTAAGCGGAGGCAATGACGGATTGAATACAATTATTCCGATAGAAGATAGCTTATATTATAATGCACGTCCCTCACTTGGGATTAAAAAAGAAGATGCACTCAATCTAAATTATCTTACAGGAATGCACCCAGCGTTGCAGCCGTTAAAAAGTCTGTATGATGATGGAATGTTAGCGGTTGTACAAAATGTTGGTTATGCAAGTCCTAACAGATCACATTTCAGGTCAACAGATATTTGGCTGAGTGCTTCAGATTCAAATGTTGTTATTGATGATGGCTGGGTAGGAAGATATCTTGCTAAAGTATTGCCTGACCACAATCCTATTAATCCAGAACATCCATTAGCAATTCAGATTGGATCAACGCAATCATCATTACTTGAATGCACCTGCCAGGGTACGATGGGAATTTCATTTGAAAGCCCCAATCAATTTTATCAACTGATAAATGGAAGCACAGCTGATAACGATCCTCCTCCGAATACAATTGCAGGCAATCAATTAAAATATATTAAAGAAGTTGCTGCACTTTCAATTCGATACGCAGAAGTTATTAAGGAAAAAGCTGATCTGGTTGAAAACTTAGCAACTTACCCTAACACCCGTCTGGGAAGACAGCTTGCAATCGTTGCAGAATTAATTGCTGGCGGACTTGAAACACCGGTTTATCTTACATCAATGGGTGGTTTTGATACTCATGCAAACCAGGCTAACAATCATGCAAATTTACTAACAGGTGTCGCACAGGCAATCGAAGCTTTCCAGACTGATTTAAAACTTCTGGGTATCGCTGATAAAGTTGTGCTTATGACTTTCTCCGAATTTGGAAGACGTGTAATCCAAAATGGAAGTGGAAGGTACTGACCACGGAACTGCAGCACCGCTGTTTGTTATCGGAAGGAATGTTTATGGAGGTGTTTATGGTGCTAATCCGGATCTTTCTGATCTTGATAACAATGGAGATATAAAATACAAATATGATTTCAGGCAGCTTTATGCGACTCTTTTAACTCAACAATTAGGAATGCCGCTAAATAGAATGTCCGATGTGCTTCAAAAAGATTTTGAAACTTTACCGCTTATTTCAGAAAATGCTGGTAACTTGAATGGGCCTACAGCTTTTCAGCTTGAACAGAATTACCCCAATCCGTTTAATCCATCGACAACGATCAGCTATTTCCTTAGAATTCCTCAGGCAGTAAAACTTGAAGTGTTTTCAACGGCTGGTGAAATTGTTACAACTCTTGTAAATGAATACCAGGATGTTGGAAATTATAATGTTCAGTTTGATGGAAGCAAGTATTCAAGTGGGGTATATTTTGCACGGCTTGATTCAGGATCTTATCGTAAGACAATTAAAATGATGCTGGTAAAATAAAGAACGTGTAACCACACAGCTCGTTACTAAAATAAAAATGCCATCCCGATCAGGATGGCATTTTTTATTGAAACTTGTAGAAGATATTAATAATCTGTTCTACATTTAGATTGTGTCCCTATTTCTTTATTCCAGCAATCTCTTCCATCATTGCTGTGGTAATTGATTTCGGTCTTTCTATCGGGTAGCCTAGAGCACGGTCCCAGATAATATTAGCTATTACACCAAGAGCCCTGCCAACACCAAATAACACAGTATAAAATTCATACTGGGTTAATCCATAATACCATTGTATTACACCTGACTGAGCATCAACATTTGGCCATGGATTCTTAGCTTTGCCCTGTTCCAGTAAAATTGGTGGAGTAACCTTAAAAATCAAATCAACATATTTAAATAAAGGATCATCAGGCAAATATTTTAGGCAAAATTCTCTTTGTGCCATGTAGCGCGGGTCGGTCTTTCTTAACACTGCATGCCCAAATCCTGGAATTACTTGTCCACTACTCAGAGTATCCCAAACAAATTTTTTCATTTCTTCTTCAGTAGGAACTTTACCGCCCATCTTTTTATAAACATCTTGTGTCCATCTTAAAACTTGTTCGTTTGCAAGTCCGTGGAGTGGTCCTGCCAAACCGTTTATCATTGCAGATGTTGCATAATAAACATCTGATAATGCACTTGCAACCAGATGCCCGGTGTGTGCACTTACGTTTCCACTTTCGTGATCGCTATGGAGAATGAAGTACATTCTTGATACCTCGTCATAAGGTTTCTTTATCCCCATCATATGAGCAAAGTTACCGCCCAAATCCAGCTTGGGGTCAGCTTTAATTATATCCCCATTTTTGTACTTCAGTCTGTAAATAAATGCAGCTATGGTTGGAAGTTTTGCCAGGAGATTCATTCCATCTTCATAAGTTGCTGCCCAGTATTCCATTTTGTTTAAACCGGCATTGTACTCTTTTACAAATATTGATTCGCGCTGCATTGCAACGATAGCTGCTGAAAACATTGCCATCGGGTGAGAATCTGGCGGAAGCTGCTTTAAAACACTAAATACGTACTCTGGCACTTTTGCTCTTTTATTAAATTCCTCGGCAACTTCCTTTGCATCATTTTCTGTCGGTACCTCTC
The DNA here is from genome assembly GCA_963768365.1 of uncultured Ignavibacteriaceae bacterium. Classification (GTDB taxonomy): domain Bacteria; phylum Bacteroidota; class Ignavibacteria; order Ignavibacteriales; family Ignavibacteriaceae; genus IGN2. Next base: position 36,497 of record CAVYHS010000014.1, read on the forward strand.
CAGTTAGAAGCAGATAGAAAAATCCTTCAACGTAAGGCATTTCGCTGCCAGGAACTTTAGGAAGTTTTTCCATCACTTCCGGAATTGTAAATCCCCTGAAGCGAATTCCTTCAAACGGGTCCAGATAAGATATGTCTGTTGTTAAACTTTTAACTCCTCTGGCACCGCCAATGACCTGCGAAATTGTTACTTCACCAACTTTTACATTGCCGTGATCTTTTAACAGCTTTGTCTGTACGAGGTCGCCACTCCTCGATTTTTTTTCCTAATTTTTCTTTTAACGCTGACATTTTTCCTCCAGTGATTTTAGTTATAATTCAATGAATAATTGATTTATTTGGTTGGTTATAGTTTTTCTAATTGATCGAAGTCTTGGGTCAACTGACTTCAGAAAACAAGATAAGTGAGCTTTAATTTTAAGAGGTTTCAAGAATACCCCTTCTTTGAAAAAAATGATAAATTACTTAGTTCAATATAGCAATAATTAGTTGCATTAATCAAATATTATCTCCTTGAAATTCTCTGCTGCATAAAGTTTTTTCTTTGGATATTGCCTTAAAATAGAGGCTCCCACCCAGTCTATTGCCTCTTTATCTCCGTGGATAAGAACAATTTTATCAGGATTTAATTCATTTACCAAGGAGACTAATTCTTCCTGTCTTGAATGAGCAGAGAATCTGAAATTTTTTATTTCACATTTAACTTCAATCTTTCTTCCTCTTTCAGTGATTTGGATTTTATCTCCTTTTCTCGCACTTTCAATGATACTTCCGGGAGTTGAAGGATCCATATATCCTACAGTGAAAATGGCTGAATCTTTTTTATGCAGCCATCTCTTAGCAAGCAAAAATGATTTAGTTGATTCCATCATCATCCCGCTTGAGGCAAGAACAATTGAAGGAATTTTAAAAAGATCATCAAAGTCTTTTAACCCAGTTAAGTTTTTTTGAGAGATGTCGGAAAGTAAAAGCTCTTTTGGATTTAAATTCACGACGTAGCGGTTATAATCATAAACTCTATTTATTTTATTTCCGATACCACCTGTGTAAATATCAACGCTTGTAATTTTATTTCTTTGCATCTGAAGCCAAATAGTTGAAAGCATTTCCTGCAGCTTTCCCAAAGCAAAAACAGGAATTAATACTGAGCCTCCGTTATTGATTACCTCATTAATTGAAGATGAAAATCGTTCGACTTCTTTTTCCCAGTTGTTTGTAATTGAAGAATCCGTTGCACCGTAAGTTGTTTCGGTAATGAGAATGTCAATCTTTTCTGATGGTAAATTTGCACCGGGCAAAAGCGTTTGAGATGACAGGTTAATATCTCCAGTGAAAAATATTTTTCTTCCATTAAATGTTAAAAGAATTCCGGCGGAGCCGATAATGTGTCCGGCATCAAAAAACTCAATTTCAATTTCAGCTTTGCTGTTCAGAGAGTCGAGAGTGAATTTTTCATTGTATGATTTATAGTTGATTGATTTTATGAGAAGATCAACCTCCTCACGTGAATAGATTTTAAATTTAGTTTCATCAACATGTCTTTTCAGAATTGAAATTGCATTATTTAGTGTTAACTCCGCTACTGCTCTTGTTTGTGGAGTAGTAATTATTTTAAGGTGAGGAAATTTTTTAATCAAAAAAGGCAATGCATTCAGGTGATCCTGGTGAGCGTGTGAAATTAAAACATAGTCTGCTGGTTTGTCGTTTAATATTTCAAAATTGGGAAGTGAATCTAAGCCGATTTTTTTCGGGTGCATTCCGCAATCCAGAATTATACCGACACCATTAATATTCAGGTAGTAACAGTTTGCACCAATTTCACCTGCACCACCGAGGGGAAGAAATTGAATCATTGACAAATTAAATATTTATTTGCTTATCAAATTAAAGTAGCTAAA
>CAVYHS010000015.1:0-47466 GCA_963768365.1 uncultured Ignavibacteriaceae bacterium
ATCTTTGGTACTATGCCTGCAGTTGACACTGTAATTTTTTTCAAGTTAATTCCTGTAATCAATTTTTCAGCAAATATTTTAAGTGATTTTACTGTTGCATTAAAATTCAAAAGTGGTTCACCCATTCCCATATAAACAATGTTGGTTATCTCGCTGTCTTTATAATCTTTGCTTGCAAGTTTGATATTGATCAAAAATTTCTCCGGCATTAAGATTTTTTTTGTAACCCATCAATCCTGTTGCACAGAATTTACAATCAAGCGGGCAGCCAACCTGTGTCGAAATACAAAGTGTTGTCCTTTTCTGCTCCGGAATTACAACCGATTCAATTTTGTATCCATCACAGGTTTCGAAAAATGTACTTTTTCGTTTTTGTCAATTGTGAAATTTTGCTTGTTGAATAACGAAGTGTATTAATGCTGAATTTTTTAGAAAGTTTGTTCCTTAGAGATTTGGACAAATTGCTCATTTCATCAAAATTATCAACCATATCGTCCGTACATCCACTTGAAAACCTGCTCAGCCCTGAATGTAGGTTCATCTTCAGAAATAAAGTAATCTCTTAACTCTGTGAGCGTAAATCCCTTGATGATCTGTTTTACATCTTCTTTAATCATATATCAAAAATAGTCTATCAGTATTCGTCTGACAAGACAAGCAAGAAGCACTATTACTTTAAATATGCCAGATTTTTGAAATCTTGCTTATCTTATTAATAAAATCCGTTGTCTTAGATTTGATATTACATTATTTTTGAAAATGAAAATATTCCATCTCCTTAGTGCATCTAACAATTCACAGAAATTAACGGGGTAAAAAATGAATTTCGATTTTACAGAAGAACAATTAATGATTCAGGAATCAGCTCGCGATTTTGCTCAGAATGAAATAGCTTCTACTGCTGTAGAGCGTGATATTAAAGCAGAATTTCCATCTGAAATAATTAAAAAAATGGGAGAGCTCGGTTTTATGGGAATGATGGTTTCACCGGAATATGGTGGTGCCGGAATGGATACTATTAGTTATGTACTTGCGATGATTGAAATTTCTAAAGTAGATGCCAGCGTTGGTGTTATTATGTCAGTGAACAATTCTTTGGTCTGTTGGGGATTGGAAGAATACGGATCTGACATCTTAAAGAAAAAATATCTTGTTCCCCTTGCAAAAGGTGAAAAGCTTGGTTCGTTTGCTCTATCCGAACCAGAAGCTGGAAGCGATGCAACTCAGCAGCATACTCTGGCAGAAAAGAATGGTGACTTTTATATTTTGAATGGAATGAAGAACTGGATAACCAATGGAACAACCGCTGATTATCACCTCATAATGGCACAGACAGATAAATCCAAAGCTCATAAAGGAATTTCAACTTTTCTCGTAGAAAAAGGAACTCCCGGTTTTGGTCATGGAAAGAAAGAAGACAAACTTGGTATTAGAAGCTCTGATACTTGCTCACTTACTTTTGAAAATTGTAAAGTGCCTAAAGAAAATATTGTTTGGGAAGAAGGTAAAGGATTCAATTTTGCAATGAATACACTCAACGGAGGAAGAATCGGAATTGCTTCGCAAGCACTTGGTATTGCTGAGGCTTCACTTGAAGCTTCGATAAAATATTCAAAAGAAAGAAAAGCATTCGGAAAAGAAATTGCAAATCTTCAGGCAATTCAGTTTAAACTTGCGGATATGGCAATGAAACTTGATGCTGCAAAATTATTGACTTTTAAAGCTGCGGCTATGAAAGATGCCGGTAAAAAATATTATGCTGAAGCTGCAATGGCAAAATTATATGCTTCAAAAATAGCAGTTGAATGTGCACTCGAAGCAATTCAGGTTCACGGTGGTTATGGTTATGTAAGAGAATATCTTGTTGAAAGATATCTTCGTGATGCAAAGATTACTGAAATTTATGAAGGCACATCCGAGATTCAGAGAATAGTGATAGCAAGGTCACTTCTTGATGCGAAGTAAATTAAATTTACTTTCAATTTTCATTTTTCTTACTACATCTGCTTTCTGCCAGCTTGATAATCTGAAGTGGAAGAAAGCAAATCTTTCTTACGAAAAACCTGATGAGTTCCAGAAAAAGAAATTATTCCTTCCAGGCAGATGATGCCGGTGAGTTTCTCAAGAAATCTTTCGTAAATGCTTATTGGTTTTTTGTTTCAGATGTTGATGGCGATAATTGTCCATTCCAGTCCTACTTGTTCTTCGTTTTTTATGGATGCAACAGAAGAAACAAATATTTTTCAGGCAACTCTTGATGTTTTCTGATCGATTAACTCGAGATACTAACCCTATTAAAAAGAATAGATATCCGCATGGAATAAGTGGACATTACTATGATCCAGCCACCAATTACACGTTAAATCAGGGAAGAATTAAATATCTACCTCCTGAATTTATTGTTGAAGATGAATGAGAAAGTTTTTAGTAATACTCTTTCTAATTCCATTAGCATCTCTACCTCAATCAACCTCTTTTGATTATCACTCACCCCAAAACATAAAAAAATTTGCTGATTATCTTTTTTGTGAGGGAGATTATATTCGTGCGGTGGAGGAATATACTTCTGTTAAAAATATCTTTCACAGCGATACTATCAATTTGAAAATTATGTTATGTTATTCAAACCTAAATCTTCATAATCAAGTATTTGAGTCTTACTTAAATGAAATTTATTTTGAATACGGAGAGGATGCTCAAAAACTCTATTTGAAGAATTCGTTCCTCGTTGATTCTTCAGTTTTTCACGCTAACTTGTCAAATAATTTATTCCCATTTGATATGGATCAGGCAGTTGCGAATTATTTTCTTAAACTAAAATCAGTCTACTACATTGAAACTCGATCAAATGAAATTAAAAAAGAAGAATTGCTTAAACCATTTGACATGATACAAAGAAAGGAAGTGGAACCTTTTATTAATTTGAGTATAAATCCTGAGTATAAAAGTCCGGCACTTGCTGGAATTCTTTCTGCAGTTATTCCGGGTAGCGGTAAAATGTATGTAGGCGAATGGGGAGACGGCATAACCGGATTGTTGCTTACGGGATTGTTTGCATTTTTAGCTTATGATAATTTTCACAGCCGATAATACAACTCGTGCGTGGATATTTACAGGAATAGGTGCTTTCTTCTACGCTGGAAATATTTATGGTTCAGTTGCATCCGCTCAAATTTTTAATGCAAGAATTGATTTTGATTTCAGTAATGGATTGAAATTATTCCTTGGAACAAAAAAATTATTTTTTACCTGATTATGACTTTTGCAACTAAAATATTTTTTACTCTTTTCCACATCTCGATTGGAACATTATCTTCAGTTGCGCAAGATTCTGTACGACGAACAGTTCAATTATGCTAAAAAACTTTATGAGGAAGAAAAATATTTTGATGCGGTAACTGAATTTAAAAGATTGCTGTTTTTTGATGAATCCGGAAAATACTCTTACGAAGCTAATCTCTTGATGGGGTTTAGTTACAAATACGGCGGAAAATTTTCAGATGCATTACTTCATTTTTCTATTGCTGAGATGCAAGCACGCACAACAGAAGAAGATTTTGCCTGCAGGATTGAAATAATAAAAATTAATATTTTACGAAGGACAACTTATAAAGCGTTGGCTTTACTTGATTTACTTGCAAATAATCTAGAATTCAAAAATAGAATCGGATGAAATAAACTATTGGCGAGGCTGGGCATATATTTTTTCAGATGACTGGGAAAGAGCAGCAACAACTTTTGCAAAGATTCAACCGTACCATCAGCTTGCAATAATTTGTGATTCGATTGATAATGATCTTTATAATCCGGAACTAGCAAAGTATTTATCGATTATTCCGGGTGCCGGACAATTTTATACCGGAGAATATGTCAGCGGTCTTATATCTATTGGATGGAATGTTCTCTGGGGTTACCTTACTATTAATGCGTTTATTGAAGACAGGGTATTTGATGGATTGTTGATAGGTTCATTATTATGGTGGAGGTTTTATTCGGGTAATATTCAAAACGCAGAAAAATTTGCTATTGAAAAAAATCTGGAGATAACGAACTCAGCGTTGCGTTATCTTAAGAATGATTATAATGGGAGAAAACCTTAAAATTTCTAGATAAAAGGGCAATATAAAATACCTCTCAGGTCATATTTTGGCTTGTCAAGGAATGTATTTTTTATAAATTTCAGATGAACTTTTTGAAAATTTATCCTGTTTATTAGAAAAAGCAATTTTGAAACCAGAATTAAATCTTAAAGGAGTAATCTTATGGCAATATTGATAACTGAGGAATGCATAAACTGTGGTGCGTGTGAACCTGAATGTCCGAATACAGCGATCTACGAAGGTGGAGTGAATTGGGAATTAACAGGAAAATCCTACGGTGATGGCGATGCTGCTCCTTCCGGCGCAGATGGATTTTACTCTGCGGAATTTTTTTACATTGTTCCTGATAAGTGTACGGAATGCAAAGGATTTCACGATGAACCTCAATGTGCGGCTGTTTGTCCGGTTGATTGCTGTGTTCCAGATCCGAAACACGTTGAGACAGAAGAAGAGTTACTTAAGAGGAAAGACTATTTAGATGGATTAGGAAGGTAAAAATTTTAATCGGGATTAAAGGCACCTTCGGGTGCCTTTTTCATTTTAAATTGTAATGAATGTGTGAATTGAAATCATTCTTTTTTAATTTACCAAAGAAAGAATATTTAACTAATAATTTTAATTTTTATGCAAATAGGTAAATACAAACTCAGCATTATCGAATCAGGATTTTTCGGACTTGATGGTGGAGCTATGTTCGGAATAATTCCAAAAGTATTGTGGCAAAAAACGAATCCTCCCGATGAAGTTAACCGGATTAAAATGTCAACACGTCATCTACTTCTTGAGAGTGATTCAAAGAAGATTATAATAGATACAGGAATGGGTAATAAATGGGATGACAAAATGAAAGCTATTTATGCTGTTGATGAAAATTTCTCAATGAACTCTGCCCTAGCTCAAAAAGGATTAAAGACCTGAAGACTTTACTGATGTTATTCTAACACATCTTCATTTTGATCATACCGGTGGATCGACGATTTCAGTAAATGACAAACTTGAACCGGCTTTCCCGAATGCAAAGTATCACGTTCAAAAACAGAATTATGATTGGGCGATAAATCCGTCAGATAGAGACAAAGGAAGTTACATTAAAGAAAATTTTCAACCGCTGTTTGAGGAAGGAGTGCTCAACTTCATAGTTGGAAATGGTCAGTTTGATGATGAAATAGAATTTATTGTTATAAATGGTCACACATTCGGTCAGCAGATGGTGAAGATATCTGATGGTAACAATACATTTTTATTTTGTGCGGATTTGATTCCTACATTTGCTCATATTCCTTTGCCATACATTATGGGTTATGATCTTCAGCCATTGGTAACTCTTGAAGAAAAGAAAAAATATTTGAAGATTGCTTTAGAGGAAAATTGGAAGCTATTTTTCGGACACGATCCTGAAATTGCATTCGCAACTATAAAGAAAATCGATAAAGGTTATACCGTTGATAAAAAATTCAGGATCATTTGATGAAGTTTGAAGAAGAGGGATTTACTTTCCTGTGCTCTTTGAATGATTTACAGGAAGGTATAGGTAAAAAATATCTTGGTTAATGATGTCGAGATTGCAGTATTTAAAATCAATTCCGAAGTTTTTGCTTTGAGTAATATCTGTCCCCATCAACAATCGCATCTCATTTACGATGGATTTATTGAAGATGAATTTGTTGTTTGTCCCGCTCACGGCTGGAAGTTTAATCTACGAACAGGCAAAAAAGATTCGGGAAGTAATGGGTTGGATACCTATGCAGTAAAATTGGTTGACGATAATATTTTTGTAAAAGTACATTCTAAAAAACACACTTGGTAAGTGAGAGACAGAATTCTTACAAATGAAATAGTAATCCAAAAAGCGAAAGCTGCTGGTTTTGATTTAGTTGGATTTGCAAAAGCAGATGTTTTAGGAAAAGAATCCGAACAGCTTAAGAATTGGCTGGAAAGTAATTATCAGGCTGGAATGGAGTATATGGGAAAGAATTTTGAGAAGAGAAAAGATGTGCGGCAAATTCTTCCCAATGCAAAGTCAGTAATCTCACTCGGACTCAATTACTACACACCAGATTCCTATTCAAATGAAAAAACTGAAGGAAAAACCTGCCTGCCGGCAGGCAAGGTTTCTCGATATGCGTGGGGAAAAGACTATCATCTAATTATATGGGCAATGCTTGATGAACTTGAGGAAGAATTAAATAAGATTGATCCGGAATTCGAATCAATCTCTTATGTCGATACAGGACCGGTAATGGATAAAGCCTGGGCTGTTCGTGCTGGATTTGGGTTGGCTTGGCAAACATACAAATGTCATCAATCGCGAAATGGGAAGCTGGTTTTTTATTGCCAATATCATAACAAATTATGAATTTGATTCCTCAGAACCGATACCAGATTTTTGCGGAACCTGCACCGCTTGTATTGATGCTTGTCCAACAAATGCAATTGTCTCGGAGTATGCAGTAGATGCAAACAAGTGCATTTCATATTTAACGATAGAAAATAAAGGACAGATATCTGAGGAATTTCAAGGAAAATTTGACGGTTGGCTTTTTGGCTGCGATATCTGTCAGGATGTTTGTCCGTGGAATCAGAAATTTCCTCTAGAAACACTGGTAAAAGATTTTCATCCTCAAAACAAAGAATTAAACTCTTGATGAAGTTCTTGAAATGAACGAAGAAGAATTTAAAGCAAGATTTAAAACTTCACCGATTAAAAGAGCAAAACTTAGCGGACTCAAAAGAAATGCATTATTCCTGAAAAAGGAATGATTGATTCTATATCACTCAAATGATCCTGAACTGAATCTTTTGTAATTTTGTAGAATCAAATCTTTAGAAATTAATTTTTAAATATAATTCATCTGAAGGAAAATAAATGGCAGATAATCATCATAAAATTATAATAATTGGTTCTGGTCCGGCAGGATTTACAGCAGCACTTTATAACGCACGAGCAAATCTTAAACCGGTAATATTTGAAGGAATGCAACCAGGTGGACAGTTAACAATTACAACAGAAGTTGAAAATTATCCAGGTTTTGAACACGGAATTCAGGGTCCGGAGTTGATGGATATAATGAGGAAACAAGTGCTCAGGTTCGGTGCGGAAAGTATCTACAAAGAAATAACGGAAGTTGATTTTTCAAAAAGACCATTCAAATCTAAAATCTTATGATGATGAGTACACAGCTGATGCTGTAATTGTTGCAACCGGTGCTTCGGCAAAGTTGATCGGATTGGAAAGTGAAAAGAAATATATGGGCTTACGGTGTTTCAGCTTGTGCAACGTGTGATGGATTCTTCTTCAAGAATCAGAAAGTTTTGGTTGTCGGTGGCGGAGATACTGCAATGGAAGAAGCAACTTATCTGACAAATCACGCTTCTGAAGTTACAATTATTCATAGACGAGAAGGTTTCAGAGCATCAAGCATTATGCTAAACCGTGCACAAGAAAAATCCAAAAATAAAATTTCTTCTAAACAAAACCATCAAAGAAGTTATTGGTGTTGAAGCAGAATGGTGTGAAAAGAATGACTGGTGTAATTTTAGAAGATACACGAGATCACTCAACTGAAGAGTTGAAGGCTGATGGATTATTTATTGGAATAGGACACAAACCAAATACTGATATTTTTAAAGGACAACTTAGATATGGATGAAGTTGGTTATTTGAAAGTAAAATCTGGTTCAACTTATACAAATATTGAAGGTGTTTTTGCTGCAGGTGATGTAAGTGATAGTAAATATCGTCAGGCTGTTACTGCTGCAGGAACCGGTTGTATGGCTGCACTTGATGCTGAAAGATGGCTTGAGGCACAGGAATCGTAAATAAAAATTGTAGCACAGATTAATAATTGGCACATTTTGGCATTTTAATTACCAGCCTTTTTTTCTAATTCATAGTTTCGTCTTAACTTATTTCCATAAACGTTTGCAAGGACGAAACCAATTCCAGTGAAGATAAAGATTGAAGTCGGGGTTACAACTTCCCGTGTTTCCTCCGCACCGGACATCAATCCGATACCAAGTCCAATTCCAAAGAATATACAAATTATTCCAACTTTCATTAACCAGAATGGATCTCTCTTCTGTTCAAAGAATTTTTTCATATCATCTGCTGACAGACCTTTTTCAATCAGCATTTGTCTTTCTCGGGATTTGTAATATATAGCTGTAACCAACTATTAATCCGATTATTAAAAACATTACTATCGGAATAAATACAGCAACTACTTCCTTCCATTTTATTCTCCTTTCTTTTTGTTTAAAGTTGAGACATAAATATCTCCCGGCAGGTTACACTTTCGTATCATACTAATAAACAAGATTATTATTGCTATAATTGCTTTTCTTGAATTCACAGCATATTTTACAATAGAAATAAACTTTGTGTAACTAAAATCACAGACTATTAGTCTAAGAGTTGAATGAGAAATCTTTCTGATCAGGAAATAATTGATTCGGTTAGGAAAGGAAATGATTCTGATTATTCAATTATTGTTAATAGATATAAGAATAAAGCATTTTCAATGTTAAAAAGAATGCTGAAAAATGAATTTGATGCGGAAGAAGTTTTACAGGATTGTTTTATGAAAGCTTATAATTCATTAAATGCATTTAAAGGTGAAGCTAAATTTTCGACCTGGTTTTATAGAATTGTCTATAATACAGCATTGACGAGGCTATCTTCGCAAAAAAGAAAGACCGAAACTGAAATGACTTCTGTGGAAGATCATTTTAATCTTGAGAGTGAGTATAGATGCAGATGAAATTGAAAAGAAAGATGTCAACGATCTTATTCATGATACAATTAGTAAATTACCGGAAAGATATTCAGCAATTATTACAATGTTTTATTTGAATGAAATGACAATAGATGAAATCAGTGAAGTTATGGGAATTACAATTTCAAATGTTAAAGTAATGCTTCATCGTTCAAGGAATTCATTGCGTGATTTAATATTAAAAACCAGGTTAGCCGAAGAATTATTATGATTCAAATTACAGACGAAATATTAAATAAATATCTTGATGGTGAATTAAACAGGGAACAAGCCGAACAGGTAAAATCAGCAATTCGCAATTCGGAAGAACTACAAAGAAAATTTAACGCATTAAAACTAGTTCATGATAATTTATCTATTATTAAAGAAGATGAAGTTAGTGCTGGCTTTACAGAAAAATTAATGAAGAAAATTGTGGTAAGAAAATCTGTTGTTCCAAAACAGCAGAAATACTTTATCGCTGTCAGTAGCAACATTTATAACATTGCTTTGTCTTGGTAATATTTGGTTTCTCAATTTCTGCAATGATTTCAGCAACATCTTCTTCAATCGGCGATTCTAAATCTGTTTTAGATTCAGTTTCTGGTCTCAGTGAAGGATTCGTAAATGTTCTTACAGCATCTTATTCAGCGGGAAGGGATTATCAATTATTGGTTCAATCTTTTCTATAATTATAATCATCTCCGGTTATTTCTTTTTTGAAATGCAGAAAAGAGCCAAAGCTGATCTGGGAAATGGTCAACACCTGTAATATTTAGCTATATCCTTTCGTACCTTTAGCTAATCAAATTAGTAATTTTATTAAATGACTGATCACAAAACTGGTTACGTTGCAATACTTGGATTACCAAATGTCGGGCAAGTCCACTTTGCTGAATGCACTTGCTTGGACAAAAGCTTTCTATTATTACTGCAAAACCTCAAACTACACGAAAAAGAATTCTTGGAATTTTGAGTGAAGAAAATTACCAGATTATTTTTTTGGATACACCCGGAATAATTTCACCATCTTATCTTCTCCAGGAAAAAATGATGGAAGATGTTAAAACTTCGTTGATGATGCGGATGTTATTGTTCTTATCATTGATGTTAATGAAGATCCTCTAGCGGAAATTTTATTAAATCAAGAATTTGTAAAACAAGTTTGTTATCCAAATCAATGAAACCAAAATTGTTGGTAATTAACAAAGTTGATTTGATTACATCAGGAGAAGGTAACTGAACTGATATAACAATTTGAGAAGTAAAAATCTATTTGAAGAAGTAATTCCAATTTCAGCCAATCGCAAAATTTTAACATTCAACGAGTAAATGAAGAAATTATACGTTTTCTTCCGGAAGGACCAAAACTTTTTCCTGATGATCAGATTAACAGATGCAAACGAAAGATTTTTTGTTTCTGAAATTATCCGCGAAAAAATACTTGAACTTTATCAGGATGAAGATTCCGTATAGTTGTGAAGTTTTAATTCTGAATTCAAAGAGAGGGAAACAAGTAAACACTACATTAGTGCAGAAATTGTATCGAAAGAGATTCTCAAAAAGCAATAATTATCGGTAAAGGTGGTGCTGCTATTAAAAAACTGGGAAGCTTGCAAGAGAATCAATCGAAGAGTTTTTACAGCGTGAAGTTTTCCTTGAGCTGAGAGTGAAGGTTAGAAAAAAATGGCGAAGCGATGAAAACCTGCTGAAGAGTTTTGGTTATACGAAGAAAGAATAATTATTTCTATTTCCTTCTTTGTACTCACACAAAAAATCTCTAATTTTTTATATCATTTCTTTGAAGAAATATCTGATATTTAAATGGAAGTTCGTGCGGAGATTGTTGTTAATGGTTTAGTGCAGGGAGTTGGATTTAGGTATTTTGTGATGCGTGAAGCAAAAAAGCTAGGACTTAAATGGCTATGTGAAAAATCTTTACACTGGTGAAGTACTAACAGTTGTAGAAGGAGAAAAAGTAGTCGTTGAGGAAATGATAAAGAAATTAAGAGTCGGTCCAATCCACGCATCCGTTAAATACTGTAAAGTAGATTGGCAGGAACCAAAAAATGAATTCACAGAGTTTGAGGTGAAATTTTGATTATAGATTTAAGAACAGGAATTGGCTTTGACGTTCACGCATTTGCGGAGGATAGAAAATTAATTCTCGGTGGAATTGAAATTAAACACGATAAAGGATTAGCCGGTCATTCTGATGCCGATGCTCTTTTGCACGCAGTTACTGATGCTCTGCTTGGTTCACTTTCACTCGGTGATATCGGTACACACTTTCCTGATGATGATCCAAGATATAAAAATGCAGATAGCACTGTCTTTCTGAAAAAAGCTCATGAGCTTATACGGAACAGAGGATATTACGTAAATAATATTGATGTTGTTGTAATGCTTCAGCAGCCGAAAATTTCTCCATACACTCAGAAGATGAAAGATAAAATTTCTAAAATTCTTGATATTGGTTCAGATAGAGTTTCAATTAAAGCAACTACAACCGAAAAGCTAGGATTTGTTGGCAGAGAAGAAGGCATTTCAGTAATGGCTGTTGCAACAGTTGTAAGAAAATAATGTTTGAAGATATCCTCAGTCAGATTTCCACTTTTGCACCACATCTGGATTTACATCACATTATTTTTTTTCGCATTTGTTGAAAATGTTTTTCCGCCTTCACCCAGTGATTTAGTAATTGTTATTGGCGGTTCACTGGTTGGAACCGGAGCAATAAATTTTATTCTTTCACTCATTATTCGCTACTCTTGGAAGCATTACCGGTTTTATGCTAATGTTCTATATCGGTTCAACCGTGGATAAAAAAGTTAATTCATGCCGGTAGATTCAAATATCATTCCGGTTAATTCCATTGATAAAGTTGAAACGTGGTTCAGGAAGTACGGATATTTTGTAATTGTGGCTAATCGTTTTATGCCGGGGACAAGAGCAGTAATTTCTTTCTTTGCAGGAATTAGCAATCTCGATCCGAAAAGAACTACTACTCTATGTTTTGTTTCTGCACTTCTCTGGAATACAATTATGCTTTACCTCGGATTTATTTTCGGTGATAATGTTGCCAAAGTTGATGAATACTTAACAACATACCGCAACATTGTTATTGTTGTTACAATTATTGTGATTTTATTTTTCATTGTTAGATTATTTTTTAGAAAAAGGAAATCAGCAGCTTGAAGTTTTTATCAAAATACAGAATACCAGTCACTCCTGAAGAAAAAAAGCAGAGAAGAAAAGATTGGCTGCTATTAATTCTTAGTGGAATAGTTCTTGGAATTTCATTTCACTCCGTTTCCATTTCCTTTTACTCTTTTAATTTTTGTTGGATTGATTCCATACTTTGTTGTTATAAAAAAAAGAACAACACTTAGCTCTCAATCAACAAGGCAACATTTATCTTTTCATTTTTCTTCAGCATAACTACAATTTATTGGGTAGGTAGTTGGTCGTCGGATGCTGATCCGTATTTAATGTTGGCAGGTGCAGCTCTTACTCTTTGCTTATCCAGGTGTTATGCTTATTCCATCGACTCTTTTTTATCTTGCAAGAAAAGTTTTTCCAAAATTCGATGCACTCTGGCTCTTCCCAATTTTCTGGGTAACATTTGAATATCTTTTAACCTTGACTGATCTAAGATTTCCCTGGGTACTGCTGGGTCACGGACTGGCTAAATTTAATTTGTTCATTCAGGGTGCTGATATCATCGGCACAAATGGATTATCATTAGCAGTTGCTTACATCAACGTACTTCTTTATAAATCATTTTATGAAAAAAGGGATTCGACAAAGTATAATTTGAAACCAGCTCTGATAGCTATACTAATTTTTCTTAGTTTGATGATTTACGGTGTGTACAAAGTTTCATCATTTAAAATATCAGATAGAAAAATTAAAGTAGGAATTGTTCAGCCAGATATAAATCCATGGGATAAATGGTCAACTGGAAATCTTGGTCAGCTGACAAACCAATATCTTGAACTTTCAAAAAAATGTGTAGATGATGGAGCTGAATTAATTTTATGGCCTGAAACTGCTTTACCGGTTTATGCTTTTGGTGGTGATTATCATGCAGTTGAAAATTTGATTTTTAATTTTCTTGATAGTAATAAAGTCTCATTGCTTACTGGTATGCCTCACATTATTTATTTCTTAGATTCACTTAAACTCCCTGAAGATGCAAAATATTCTAAGCAGGGCGATTATTATTATGCAACTTACAATGCAGTGCTCGGTCTAAATCCTGGATCGAGAGAGATTCAATATTATGGGAAAATGAAACTTGTTCCCTTGGTGAGCGTGTTCCGTTTGTCGATCAGTTAGCGTTTTTGGGAGACATATTTAAATGGGGAGTAGGGATTACCGGTTGGAATATCGGAAAAGATACAACAGTCTTTAAGATATACAAAGATGGAATTGATACAATAAAAGTCGGTGGACTTGTTTGTTACGAATCTGTCGATCCGGTTTTTGTATCTGCATTTGTTCAAAAAGGTGCAGAAATAATTACAGTTGTCACAAATGACAGCTGGTACGGAAAATCCAGCGGCCCATATCAGCACAAAGATTTTGGAATACTTCGTGCCGTCGAAAACAGAAGATCAGTTGTACGTTGTGCAAACGGTGGAATAAGCTGTATAATTAATGCTAAAGGGGAAATACTTTCTGAGACTGAATTATATACAAAAACAACTTTAGTTGGAGAGGTTCCTCTGCAAGATGAGAAAACGTTCTTTACTGAGTAATCCATTAATCATCCCGGTTCTTTGTTCTGTATTTTCTTTCTGGATTTTTGGAATGAATATTTTAATTTGGTTGAAGAAAAAATTTAAAATGTGAATTATCCTGTCACACTGAGCGAAGCGAAGTGTGGCATTGTATCTAAATTTAGATTCCAGCTCATCCTTCGACAGGCTCAGGATGACTAAAACAATTCAATTATGATTGACTTAAGAAGCGACACAGTAACCAAACCATCACCCGAAATGCGTAAAGCAATGTACGAAGCTGAAGTTGGTGATGATGTTTTCAAAGAAGATCCAACTGTCAACAAGCTTGAAGAATATATCGCTGAATTACTTGGGAAAGAAGCAGCACTTTATGTTCCAAGTGGAATGATGGGTAATCAGATTTGTTTAAATGTTCTCACAGAACCCGGTGATGAAGTGATTTGTGACAGCGAAGCTCATATTTTCAATTATGAATCATCTTCAGCTTGCAAGATTAAGTGGAATTCAACTTTATCCACTTGATGGAAACTTGGAATTCTCACTGCCGAGCAAGTTGAACCTTATATCCGAACAACTGCCTATCATATGCCTCGCACAAAAGTTATAGAAGTAGAAAACACTCACAATCGAGCTGGTGGAACAATCTGGCCGATGGAAAATATCATCGCATTAAAAAATCTTGCAAAGAAACATAATCTGTTTTATCATCTTGATGGTGCAAGAATTTGGAATGCTTGTGTAGAAACAGGAATTTCTCCAAAAGAATATGCAACACATTTTGATACTGTTTCGTGTTGTTTCTCGAAAGGGCTTGGTGCACCAGTTGGTTCAGCAATTGCCGGGTCAAAAGAATTTATTCAAGAAGCATTTCGGGTTAGGAAAGCCTGGGGCGGTGGAATGCGACAGGTTGGAATTCTTGCTGCAGCTGCTTTATATGCTGTTCAGAATAATAGGGAAAGATTACACGAAGATCATTGGAGAGCAAAACATCTTGCTGAAAGAATAAAATTAAATCCAAATCTTGAAATAAATATGGAAGCAGTTCAGACAAATATTCTTCTATTTAAACCATTAAAAATGAATCCATGAGAAGGATTACAAGAAATGCAAAGAAAAAGGATTGATTTTAACTCCAGGAACAATAGATTCATTACGTGCTGTTACTCATCTTGATGTTAATGATGATGATATTGAAAATGCTGCAAATATTCTTGATGAGGTTTTTAATTGAGCGAATTATTGACTCCGAAAGACTTCAAACATAAGATTTTCGTAACAGTTCGCTTTCACGAAGTTGATATGCTTGGTGTTTGCAATAATGCTGTTTATATAAATTTCTTTGAAACAGCTAGATTAGAATACATTAAAGCAGCAGGACTTATGCCTGAAAAAGGAATTTTCTCAGACGGTAAAATATTTTTTATGGTTAGAAACGAAATTAATTATCGAAGTCATGCTTATTACGATGATGTGCTGGATGTTTATTCAAGAATTTCATTATATAAAAAATTCTTCTTTTGGATATGATCATTTGATTGTAAAACAAAAAACAGGTGAAATAATTGTTGATGGAAAAGGTGTTGTTGTTTATGTTGATCCAAAGACACAGAAAATCAACTAATTACCGAGAGTTTCATTGAAAAAGTAAAAGTATTTGAATCATCAGTAAAAATTTTAAAGAATAGTTCGTGTTGTCATTGCGATCCCGTTTAGTGGGAAGCAATCCCATTCATAAATATAGTTCGCTAAACTCGCAATGACATTCTTCACAAAATTAGGAGGAAAAATGAGAAGAATAGTTTTTGATATTGAAACTTGTGCTTATCCCTTTGAATCCCTTTCAGAAAGCCAACGAGAATACCTTCTTCGATATGCTGATAAAGAACCTGATCCCGAAAAAAGACAAATGATGATTGATGATGCCGTCCGTTATACAAGTCTTTACCCTTACACTTCAAAATGTATTGTGATTGGAATTTATGATGTTGAAAAAGAAAAATCTTATGTTTATTACGAAAGTGATAAGAAGCAAGAATGGAAAAGCGAAGATGACAAGAAAGTCAATTATAAAGGATTATCTGAAAAAGAAATGCTCGAATCATTCTGGCGAGTAGCTAAAACGAGTAGATCAGTTTATCACTTTCAACGGAAGAAATTTTGATGTTCCTTTTTTAATGATGCGTTCTGCAATGCTTGGAGTTAAGGTTACCAGAAATTTAATGGGCTATCGTTACGGTGATGAGCATATCGATTTGCTTGAGCAGTTTACTTTTTATGGAGCAACAAGAAAATTTAATCTCGATTTTTATTGCCAGTCATTTGGAATTGAATCACCCAAATCAAAAGACATAACAGGTATGGAAGTGAAAAATCTTTATGAAGCAGGAAGAATTAAAGATATTGCTGTTTATTGTTCAAAGGATATTTATGCAACATACCAGTTATATAAGCTTTGGGAAGAATTTATAAACCTGAAATAGAAAATTTCCTCTCATAAAGAAAGGTGAAAATTAAATTCCCTCATAGATAGTAGTTCACAAATGCTGTATATTTCTTACCTAGAATTTCACGCTTAAACTTAAAACCAGCTAATAAATGAAAGAACCTGAAGTAAATCTTGAACTTGCAACCGAGCACGGACTCAATGAAGAAGAATACGAAAGAATTTTAAAGATACTTGGAAGAATTCCAACATTTACCGAACTTGGAATTTTCAGTGTTATGTGGAGTGAACATTGCAGCTATAAAAATTCAATTGCACTGCTTAAAACATTACCAAGAGAAGGTGGAAAACTTTTAGTTGGTGCAGGAGAAGAGAACGCTGGATTGGTAGATATTGGTGATGGTTTAGCAGTTGCATTTAAAATTGAAAGTCACAATCATCCTTCGGCAGTTGAACCTTACCAGGGTGCAGCAACAGGTGTTGGCGGAATTATGAGGGATATTTTTACAATGGGTGCACGCCCAATTGCTTCACTCAATTCACTTCGTTTTGGAACTCTTGATGATGCAAGAACTCGTTATCTTTTTGCTGGAGTAGTTAAAGGAATTGGAGATTATGGAAACAGTTTTGGTGTTCCCACAGTTGCAGGTGAAGTTTATTTTGATGAATCATACCAGGGTAATCCTCTGGTAAATGCAATGGCAGTTGGAATTGTAAAGACAAGCACTTTTGCGAGTGCAGTTGCAAAAGGTGACGGTAATCCTGTTATGATCGTTGGTTCATCAACCGGAAGAGATGGAATACACGGTGCAACATTTGCATCGGAAGAACTTTCAGAAAAATCAGAAGCAAAACGTCCTTCGGTTCAGGTTGGGGATCCATTTACAGAAAAACTTTTGCTTGAAGCATCACTCGAAATTATTCGGAAAGGTTATCTGATTGGAATTCAGGATATGGGTGCGGCAGGAATTTCCTGCTCAACTAGTGAGATGAGTGCAAAAGGAAAATCAGGAATGAAGATTGATCTTGATAAAGTTCCGCTTACGCGAAGAGGGAATGAGTGCTTATGAAATTATGCTTTCCGAAAGTCAGGAAAGAATGCTCTGTGTGGTTAAAAAAGGATATGAAGATAGAGTAAGAGAAGTTTTTGAAAAGTGGGATCTTCATTGTGAAATTATCGGTGAAGTTATTAATGAAGATAAGCTCTTCATTAATTACAAAGGAAAACTTAGAAGCCGAATTGCCACCATTTGAATTAGTACTTGGAGGAGGAGCACCGGTTTATACCCGTGAACAAAAAGAACCTTCTTACATAAAAGAAAAAAGAACATTTGATTTTTTATCATTACCAGAACCAAAAAATATTCAGGAAACATTTCTTAAAGTTTTTTCTTCTCCAAATATTGCTTCTAAAAAATGGGTTTATGAACAGTATGATTCAATGGTAAGAACAAATACAATTGTTGGTCCCGGTTGTGACTCAGCAGTGATTTATATTAAAGGAACCAACAAAGCACTTGCAATGAAAACTGATTGCAATGCACGATATGTTTATCTCAAATCCAAGAGAAGGAGCAAAGATTGCAGTCGCAGAATCAGCGAGAAATATTGTGTGCTCTGGAGGAATTCCGCTTGGCAATTACAAATTGTTTGAACTTTGGAAATCCATACAAACCAGAAATTTATTGGCAGTTTGCTGAAGCAATTGCAGGAATGGGAGAAGCCTGCAGATTTTTTGATACTCCGGTTACCGGAGGAAATGTTAGTTTCTATAATGAATCGCCAGATCGCGCTGTTTATCCAACTCCAACTATTGGTATGATTGGATTGGTCGAAGATCTTATCACATATAACAACTTCTTATTTTAAAAATGAAGGCGATTTAATTTATGTTTTGGGTGATGACAAAGAAGAACTTGGCGGAAGTGAATATTTGAAAGTAATTCACAAAAAAGTCGAAGGGAATTCCTCCGCAGATTGATCTTCCAGCTGAAAAAAAACTGCAGAGATACTGTTCTCGAACTTATCAGAAAGAAATTAATTAATTCAGCACACGATGTTTCGGAAGGCGGAATTGTGTGTGCACTCGCAGAGTGTTGTATAATTAATAATGAAAAAATGTTTGGCGCAGAAGTAAACATTCCAATAAAAACAAGGAAAGATTTTTCGTATTTTTCAGAAACACAGTCTAGAATTATTGTTTCAATTTCATCTGATAAAATAGAACAATTTGAAAAATATGTTCGGTCTTTCAATCAACCATTCATCTCTAATTGGGCGGGTTAGAGGTTCATCATTGAAAATAAATAATGTTATTAATGTAAGCGTTGAGAATCTTGCAGATCTTTATTTCAACACAATATCGCGGATAATGACTAGTGAAAAATAAAATTTTACAAGTAATCCATAATACTAAACTATATTCTTTATTCAGGAAAGTTCGCTTTTATTTGCATTTGGTTCCGGCATGGCATTGGTTTGTTCGATTTGTAAAACATTATTTTGGAGGCTTATACGATCGTACAGATCGCCATCACCTTTTTCTGCTTTCTGGTGGATTAGCCTTTTCGCTTTTCGTCTGCATAATCCCTATAGTACTAATTATCTTCTGGCTGCTAGGAAAATTTCTTAACTCAGTCGAGGTGGAGCTACAGATAAATACAATTATTGATACTGTAATACCCTACGGTACCTATGCGAATTTTGTCAAAGATGTAATTTTTGAGCGAGTGGAGGAAGTTGTGAAGTACAGAAACATTGCCGGATGGGTAGGTATCATCGGATTATTTTTTGCAGCAAGCGGATTTGCAAGCAGTTTGCGTACTGTTACTAAATAAAATTAATGGTACTGATATAGATATAAATATATTTCTCGGGAAGCTCAGAGATTTTCTTGTCATAATAATTATTGTCCTTATTTTTTTAGCATTAGTCTTAACTCTACCGATGCTTGATTTTCTGATTTCATTTGCTCAGTCTACACCGTACTTACAGGTTTTTAATAAACCAATATTTCAGGGAGTATTTACTTCTCTATTTTCATTTTTTATTATGTTCCTAATTTTTGCTGTACTTTATAAATTTATGCCGACACAAAAAATTAGAAAACGTTCCGTCGTACTCGGTGCAGCTTGGGCTTCAATCTTTTGGGTTGCTGCAAAAATACTTTTCGGAATGTACCTTTCTAAACTTCACCACCTTCAGCAGAATTTATGGCGCTTATGCTCTTGGAATTGTAGTAGCTTTCTGGATTTATTATACTGCGGCAGTTTTTATTCTTGGAGCTGAAATAGGAAAACTCTTTGATGAAAGATTGAATGAGAAAATACAATGAGCGATTAGAATCCACTGAAACTGAACCTACTCCAGATTCCACCTAAATAATATCTTTTATTAGAGAATTCATAGCTGTTGACTAATATTAGATTCTTTTAGTATCTTTAATCAGACAAAATAATCCGATTATCAAAATTAAGGAGTTAAGAATGTTCAACTACAAATTAAACAAGGTAAAAATAGGACTTTTTATCTTCTACTTATTGTTATCTCTGTCTATTGTGTTAATCACTGCTTGCGGAGGCGATTCAAGTGAGGGCGATTCATCGAATCAGAATCAAACAGTTAATAAAACCAATCCATCAGGCCTTCCTGATTGGGAATTAGAAAATGGTTTTGGTCCGGTTAAGAAAAAACTTAACCTTGGTCCGATTGATAAAACAATGGCTGCAGAGGGAGAAAAAATATTTGAATCAAAATGTGCATCGTGTCATAAACTTGATGAAAGATATACTGGCCCAGCACAAAGAGATGTACTGCAAAGGGTAACACCCGAATTTTTCATGAACACCGTTTTAAATCCTGATGAAAATCTTGAAAAACATCCTCATAGCAAAGAGATGCTAGCACAATACATGACCAAGATGACAAATCAGAATGTAAATCTTAAAGACGCACGTGCATTGCTTGAGTACTTCAGACTTCTAGATGAAGAATTAAAAGACAAAACTAAAACTAACTAATAAACAGGAGGACATTTTATGAACCGCAGATATTTAAGAGCAATGATGATAGGGGTTTCTGTTGTAGCAGCATTTGTACTTATGCATTACGGCTGCCAGGAATCGAAAAATCTTTCAGCAGGCGATGAAGCAGAAAGAGTTTATGTTGCACCAGGTACTTATGATGATTTTTATCTCTTCACTTCCGGTGGTTATAGCGGACATATCGGAGTTTATGGTTTACCAAGCGGAAGATTGTTCAGAGTTATTCCTGTTTTTTCCCAGGATCCTGAAAAAGCATGGGGTTATTCGGAAGAATCAAAACCAATGTTTATGACTTCATACGGATTTATTCCCTGGGATGATGCACATCATCCAAAACTTTCCCAAACTGATGGAATAGCAGATGGCAGATGGATTTTTATAAATGCAAACAATACTCCCCGTGTTGCAAGAGTTGATCTTACTACTTTTAAGACTGCGGAAATAATTGAAATTCCAAACTCTGGTGGTAATCATGGTTCTCCTTTCCTGACTGAAAATACTGAATACGTTGTTGCTTCAACTAGATTCAGTGTGCCGATACCCAACAAAGATGTTTCGATTGATTCCTATAAAGAAAATTTTAAAGGAACGATTAGCTTTATAAAAGTTGATAAAGAAGGTGCAATGGATATTGCATTCCAGATACTTGTTCCCGGGTTCAATTATGATCTTGCACATGCTGGTAAAGGTCCATCACACGGTTGGGCTTTCTTTACAAGTTACAATACTGAGCAGGCAAACACTTTACTTGAAGTAAATGCTTCACAGAACGATAAAGATTTTATCGCTGCAATCAACTGGAAAAAAGCTGAAGAATATATTGCTCAGGGAAAAGCCAAGACTTTCAATTCGAACTACTACAGAAATTATTTTGATGAAAAGAAACACATGGGATTTTCTGAGCAAAAGAAAAGTGTGAAAGTTCTTATTCCTGAAGAATGTCCCGGTTTGGTTTATTATCTACCGACTCCAAAATCTCCTCATGGTGTTGATGTTGATCCGACTGGCGAATACATCGCTGCAGGAGGTAAGCTTGCCTCTGTAATTCCTGTTCACTCATTCAGCAAAATGTTAAAAGCAATTGAGAACAAAGAATTTGAAACAACTATTGATGGTATTCCTGTTCTGAAATATGAATCAGTAATCGCTGGTGAAGTTGCAGAATCCGGGATTAGGTCCACTTCATACAGAATTTGATGGAAATGGATACGGATATACTTCATCATTCATTTCATCTGAAATTGTAAAGTGGAAAATCGGAACCTGGGAAGTTGTTGACAGAATTCCTGCATATTATTCTATCGGTCACCTTTGTATTCCAGGTGGAGATACAAGAAAACCCTGGGGTAAATATGTGATCGCATTAAATAAAATTACAAAGGACCGATATCTACCCACCGGACCGGAGCTTAACTCAATCAGCACAGTTGATTGATATTTCAGGTGATAAGATGAAACTTTTGCTTGATTTTCCAACTATTGGCGAGCCTCATTATGCTCAAGCAATCCCGGCAGATATTCTTATGAAAAATTCTGTCAAGATTTATCCAATTGAAGAGAATGAAAATCCTTACAGTATAAAAGCAGAAAAAGATGCACGTGTAGTAAGAGAAGGAAATGTTGTACATGTTTATATGTCAACAATCAGAACTCATTTTGCACCGGATAATATTGAAGGAATAAAAGTCGGTGATGTTGTTTATTTCCATGTTACAAATCTTGAACAGGACTGGGATATTCCTCATGGATTTGCAGTTAAAGGAATGCAGAATTCTGAACTGCTGTTATGCCTGGCTGCAACAGAATCAATAGTATGGACTCCTCAGAAAGAAGGAGTATATCCATTTTACTGTACAGATTTCTGTTCCGCACTTCATCAGGAAATGTCAGGATACATAAGAGTTTCACCGACGAGGTTCAAATGTTGCGCTTACTTATGGATACAGGTAAGTAAAAATTTATAAATGATGGGGGACGAATGTCCCCCAATATTGTTTTAGGTATTGAGTTGAATTATGAAAACCCAATCAAAAATTATTGTAATTTTGCATCATTAATTGTTAATATTAACATTCTTTTTTCCAATATGGTATATTGATCTTGAAGCTCCGCAGTATCCGGAAGGAATTGGACTTGAAATTTGGCTGAATAAAATTACCGGTCAAAAGCCACACGATCTTGCAAAATATAAATGGATTAAATCATTACATTGGAATGAAGGAAATTGTACCTGATACAATTCCTGAACTTAAAATTATGCCTTTCATAATAATATTTATGATAATGTTTGGATTGATAGCTGGAATTCACTGGAAAAAGAATTTTGGTTTATATTATGGATTGTTCTTTTTTTGTTCTTGCTGCTGTTGGATTATATGATTTCTATATGTGGGAATACGATTATGGACATAATTTGAATCCACACGCAGCAATAAAAATTCCAGGAATGGCATATCAGCCTCCGCTTATCGGTTCAAAAATGCTTTTAACTTTAATGCGATATCTATGCCTGACATAAGCTTCTATATATTGATAATCGCCGTTGGTATTAGCTATAATTGCATTAATTATAGATAAAAAATCAAAAAAGGTGACAGCATAAAATGAATAAAAATAAATTCTCACTGATTTTTTTTATTACTCTTACTCTTCTAATTTCTTCATGTGGAAGTAAACCGGAACCAATTAATTATGGCCACGATGAATGTGAATTTTGCAGAATGCAAATTTCAGATAACCGTTACGGTGCTGAGTTGGTAACGGACAAAGGAAAAGTTTACAAATTTGATTCAATTGAATGCTTGATTGAGTTTGCGATGGTTAAGAATTTAATTGGTGATTCTAATCAGAATTTATCTTGTGACTGATTTTGCTACAACCGGAATCTTTTACTAATGCTACATCAGCTTTTTATGTTCACAATGATAATTTCAGAAGCCCAATGGGATTAAATGTTTCGGCGTTTGATAGTGAAATTTCCAGGCAAAAATTTGTTGCTGAGAACAGTGGACAGATCTCTTAACTGGATTGATGTTATTGAACTGGTAAAACAAAGAAGTATGTGATTCTCTTGTCATTCCGGATTCCATACTTTAGCAAGGAAGTCCGGAATCTCCGAAGTGTAAGATTCTAGGCAAGCCAGAATGACTACGTTTCTTTTTTACAATAAACTTTATCAATCAAAAAATTAAATGATTCTTCATAGAAAAAATAATTCCTTACTCTTCTTACTACTTACCTTCATTTTATTAACAACTTTTACTTTTTCTAAAACAATTATCGTTTCAAAAGATGGTCAAATAAAAACAATCACAGAAGCAATAAGCATTGCAAATGACTTATGATACTATCATAGTTAGAACAGGGGAGTATGCTGAAGGAAATATAATCGTTAATAAAAAAGTTAACTATCATTGGGGAAGATTTTCCTGTAATTGATGGAAAAGGAAAGTTGGAGAAATATTTACAGTTACTTCAAACGATGTTCACATTTCCGGATTGTTAATTAAAAACTCAGGAATAAGTTATCTCGAAGAGAACGCTGGAGTAAGGTTGAAGGAAGTTCGGAACTGCTCTATTACATAACAATAAATTTATAAACAATTTTTTTGCAGTTTATCTTGCTAAATCTGCTGATTGTACAGTATCCAAACAATTACATTCAAGTGTAAAAAAACGAGAAACTAATTCAGGAAATGGAATTCATCTCTGGTATTGCAGAGACATCACAATTGAAAACAATGAAATATTTAATCATCGTGATGGAATTTATTTTGAGTTCGTGACGGAATGGAAAAATTATATAATAATTATAGCGAAAATAATCTTCGTTACGGACTTCACTTTATGTTTTCTGATAGCTGCGTTTACACTAACAACACTTTTGAAAATAATGGTGCCGGCGTTGCAGTAATGTACACGAAGAATGTTTTAATGTCTGAAAATCAATTTTTACACAACTGGGGTCCTGCATCTTATGGAATTTTATTAAAAGATATTTCCGACAGCAGAATTGAAAATAATATTTTTGATGAAAATTCAATCGGACTTTATATGGAAGGTTGCAGCAGAGTAACAATCGAACAGAATAATTTTATCAAAAATGGTTGGGCATTAAAGCTGATGGCTAACTCAATGGATAATTATTTTTATGATAACAATTTTGTTGCAAACTCATTTGATGTTTCGACAAACAGCAGGCAGAACTTCAATACATTCGAAAAAAATTATTGGGCTAAATACGACGGCTACGATCTTGATAAAGACGGTTATGGGGATGTTCCATTCAGACCCGTTACAATGTTTTCGATGATGATTGAATCGCATCCAACTTCACTCGTTCTTCTTCATAGCTTGTTTATTGATATTCTTAATATTGCTGAAAGCATTATTCCTGCAATCACTCCCGAAGCTCTCACTGATCCCAATCCAAGAATGAGGATGGTAAATTGATTGCAGTTAAAAACCTGGTAAAAAATTTCGGAAAGAATTTCGTTCTAAAAAATATCAATCTGACTATTGATGAAGGAAAGGTTACTGCTATTGGTTGGCCCAAATGGTTCTGGTAAAACAACTTTGATAAAAACAATTCTCGGACTGGTTAAGACCAACCGAAGGAGTAATTGAAGTTGATGGAAAGCAAATAAATAGATGATTATCTCTACAGGAATAAAATCGGTTATATGCCGCAGATTGCAAGATATCCAGAGAATTTGACAGGAAATGAAATAATCTCACTCATAAAATCAATCCGGAGACTCAAATGAATTCTCAGATAATAGAAATTCTTTCATCTCTCAAACTTGATTCTGAGATGGAGAAGCCGTTTAAAAATCTTTCTGGCGGAACAAAACAGAAAATCTCTGCGTTAATTGCTTTTGCATTCAATGCTAAAATTATAATTCTTGATGAACCAACTGCAGGACTCGATCCGATTTCAAGCAGTTACTTTAAAGATTTGGTGTTGAAACAAAAAGAACAAAAGAAAACAATAATTCTAACTTCTCATCTTATGAATGAAGTGCAGGAACTTTCGGATGAAATTGTTTTTCTACTGGAAGGAGAAATAAAATTCAAAGGAACAATGCAATCATTGCTTGAAGATAAAAAAGAAACAAAACTCGAAAGAGCAATTGCTGAATTGATGAGTCCAGAATAAAAAATGAAACTTGTTAAAAAAATATTACTCTACGAAATTCACAACACAATAAGAAGCAAGTGGGTTATACTTTACACTTTCTTTTTCTTTTTGGTTGGATATGCATTGTTCACTTTTAGTGGTGATGTTAACAAAGCATACATCAGTCTGATGAACATAATTATCATTGTCATTCCACTTGTGTCGATCATCTTTGGTTCAATTTATTTTTACAACTCGAGGGAATTTATTGAAATGATGTTGAGCCAGCCGATTGACAGAAAATCTCTTTTCCTTGGAATATATTTGGGAACTGCTATTCCTCTTTCTGCAGGATTCGCATTGGGCTTTTCTCTTCCTTTTATGTTGTTCGGCAAAGTGAGCCAGCAAATAGAAGGATTCATTTTATTGTTCTCATTGGTGTGCTGCTGACGTTTATTTTCATCGCACTTTCATTTTTAATTTCTGTAAAGCAGGATGACAAATCAAAGGGACTTGGGTTGGCAATTTTAATCTGGCTTGTTCTTGCGGTTGTTTATGATGGTTTTGTTCTGCTAATAATTTACAACTTCCAGGATTATCCGCTGGAAAATACAATGATAGTTTTAACTGCTCTCAACCCGATTGACCTCGGACGTATTTTATTTTTGATGAAGTTCGATATTGCTGCATTGATGGGTTATACAGGGGCAGTCTTTCAAAGATTTTTTGGAAGCTCTCTGGGTATGATAATTTCTGTTATTTGTCTGCTTGCATGGATTATATTCCCATTCGTTTTAAGCAGCAGATCTTTTAAGAAGAAGGATTTTTAGTTAAATCAAAATCCATAGTTGGAAATGAGTTACAGAATTGAGTATATTTAATCAGATAAAACAATCCGATTTAATAAATGACAGTAATTTTCTCTAAAAAGTGCGAATATGGAATGCAAGCAGTACTTTACCTGGCAGCTCAGGAGAATGGAAGTATGGTTTCTGCGGAGGATATTTCCAAAGTCTTGAAAATACCCAAAGAATTCATTTCCAAGATTCTCCAAAGCTTGAGAGAGAGTGGATTGATTTCTTCAAGCAAAGGTAAGTCAGGCGGATTTACTTTAGCTAAAGATCCTTCACGTATTAAATTGATTGATGTTGTTTCTGCAATAGATGGTCTTGAAATGTTCGATAGCTGTGTGCTAGGTTTCACTGAGTGTTCGCCAACTCATCCTTGTCCTGTTCACGATACCTGGGGAACTCTGCGTACACAGACTTATGATATGCTTACATCAGAAACGATTGATAAACTTAAAGAGAAAACATTGCATAAGATCAGTAGTCTTTAATATTTTTGTAGTATAATCAGACAAATATATCTGATATGAGTGATACAATAGAAAAAATAAAATCTGCACCTGTCATCCTGAATTCAGTTCAGGATCACCCAAGCAAAGAAAGATCCCGAAACAATCCGCCTTTGGCGGACGGAATGACTCCGAAAAAGAAAATTCTAAAGAACAAGGAAAAAAGCATTCAGAATTTCCGGTTCATTGTACAGACTTTGTTTGCATTGCTTTGTATTTGGATTGGAGTTGAGTTTTATCAATTCCTTCAATATCTTGCAAACAAATGGTGCAGCAGCATTTATCCTCGCGACCACCGGGAGTTGATGGCTTTCTTCCAATCAGTTCTTTTATGAGTTTTTATTTGTTTTTGATGACAGGTGAAATTCATTCAGCACATCCTGCAGGATTTTTTATCTTCTTCGCTATCATTCTTGTCTCGATCGTTTTCGGAAAAGCATTTTGCAGCTGGCTTTGTCCGGTAGGATTTTTATCTGAGCTGATCGGAGATTTCGGAAAGAAAATTTTTGGTAAAGATTTGAAACTTCCGAAGTTTCTTGATTATCCTCTCAGAAGTCTAAAATATTTACTACTTGGTTTTCTTATCTATTCGGTTTTCGTTTTGATGAGTGTTACTGCAGTTCAGGCTTTTCTCGACAGTCCGTATAATCTTGTTTCGGATATTAAGATGTTTTACTTCTTTGCTGATATATCAAGGTTTGCATTAATCGTTCTTGGAATATTATTTCTGCTTTCGATTGTACTTCGTGGATTCTGGTGCAGATATCTTTGTCCTTACGGTGCGTTGCTTGGAATTACGTCATTACTTAGTCCGAATAAAATAAAACGGAATTCTACTGGTTGTGTTGATTGTGGACTTTGCAACAAAGCTTGTCCGGCATTTATAAAAGTAGATAAAGTAAAAACTGTAATCTCAGATGAATGCACAACCTGTCTTAATTGTGTTGACGTTTGTCCTGTTGCAGATACTCTTCAACTTGAAACATTAACTGTAAAGAAAAAGATTAGTAAAAAATTCGTTGCAGTCGGAGTAGTTTCAGTTTTTATGCTGGTCACCGGTTATGGAATAATAACTGGCAATTGGCAGAATAATATTTCAAAAGATGAGTACCTGATTTTGTATAAGGATATGGATTCATTTGGTCATCCAACAGGAACAGAAGCAGTTAAAAAGTTTAATGAGGATGCTATTAAAGAATAATGCTAACTCTGAAAATCAGATCGAAAGTGAAATAAGAAATTAATAAATCAAATAATCAAAGGATAAACAAAATGAATGAGACAAAATTAAAAGATTCAGCAATTGAATCATAGTGATGGAAAAAACTCTCGCAGAAATTGTGACTGATAATATCCGTTCTGCAATTGTGTTCGAAGAGTTCGGATTGGATTTTTGCTGCAAAGGAAATCGAAGTCTAAAGGAAGCCTGTGCTGATAAAAATATTGATGTGAAAAAAGTTGTGAATGAATTAACAAGCCTTTCTAAGAATAGCAAGGAAGCACAAAATATCAATGACTGGCAAGCTCGATTTCCTTGTGGATTATATTATCAACAATCATCATCAGTATGTAAGACGAATGATACCTGTAATTTCACTCCACGCAGATAAAGTTGCTTCGGTGCACGGAGAGAATCATCCGGAAACTTTAAAGATTGCAGATTTATTTCTTGCAGTCCGCGAAGAGCTGGAAGGGCATATGATGAAAGAAGAGAGAATTTTATTTCCGCAAATAAAGCAAATGGTTCTGACTCAAACGGAAAACAGTCAGTTTTTTCCACCGCCGTTTGGTACAATTCAGAATCCAATAAAATGATGGAACTTAGAACATACAAATGCAGGAGATGCTTTATATCAGATAAGAGAGTTAAGCAATAACTATTCATATCCTGAAGATGCCTGCAATACATTTAAAGCTCTTTATTCTGAGTTAAAAGAATTTGAGGAAGATCTTCATAAACATATTCACCTGGAAAATAATATTCTGTTTCCAAAATCAATTGAATTGGAAACCGAACTAACTAATAAATAAGTCTAAACAAAGGGAGATTAAAAATGAAACTTAAAATTTTATTGTCAGTGATAACTATTATTTTAAGCCTTAGCGATTTGAATGCTCATTGTGATAGCATTGAAGGTCCGGTTGTTAAAGCATCTCAAAAAGCACTTGAAACTGAAAACATTAATTATGTCCTTGTATGGGTTAGAGCAGAGGACGAACAAGAAATAAAAGCAATATTCGACAAAGTGAATAATGTTCGAACATTGAGTCCGGAAGTAAAAGAACTTGTTGATATGTATTTCTATGAAACTGTTGTAAGAGTTCATAGAATGGGAGAAGGCGTTGGATACACAGGTCTGAAACCAGCCGAATATCAACCTGAAGAAGGAATTGAAGCTGCAGATATTGCAATTGATGAAAATTCTTTGGACCGTATTTATGCTCATCTTGATGAAGCGCAAAACCCAAAAATCAAAGATTACTTTGCAGATATGCAATCAAAAAAGGATTATGATGTAAATGATCTAAAAGCTGGCAGAGAATATGTTGAAGCTTATGTTCATTTCATTCATTATGTAGAGTTTCTCTTTAATGGTGAGGAAGCTAATGATACTCACAGCGAACACAAACATTAATAAATTACTAAAGAGAAAATAAAATGCCAGAAAAAATTAACAAAGAACTGCTTATTGATGCAGTCGGCTATCAAAATGGTTCGATAGTAAGTAAACAAATAATTAAAAAGCCAAATGGAAATATTACTTTGTTCGCATTCGACAAAGATGAATCATTAACAGAACACATATCACCATTTGAAGCAGTAGTTTATATGGTTGATGGCGAAATGGAAATAAAGATTGGTGGAACACCTTACAACGTGAAAGCAGGTGAAATACTCGTAATGCCGTCTGATATTCCACACGGATTAAAAGCTACTTTAAAATCCAAAATGCTATTAACTATGATTAAGTAGTTTTGTCTGGATTTAGAATAGAGTTGATAGAAATGATTTTTATCAAATTCTCATATTAGAAATTAAACTCATAGAAGCAGCTTTTATTAATCTGACTGTTTTTAAACTAATTTAGTTGAAAAAATAATCAGGATACTTTAGCTTAGTAATACTTTTTTATATTAAATTCTGTTTTCTATTTTATAATTATGAAAAGACATCCTGCTCTTTATCCACTTTCACACGATCACCACCAGGGACTCATTCTTGCTCAACAATTAAAGAAAGGTGCACCACAATACAAGGGAATGCCTTCCACACTAGAAGAAAAAAAGAATTACACAATTTCATTTTACAACAATGAACTGAAAAAACATTTTTATGACGAAGAGAAAATTTTGTTTCCCTTATGCAAAAGGAAAACTCATGAAGAGTTGACATTCTGATAACATGAAATAATGTTGATGAGCATCAGAAAAATGGAAAAACTTGTAGATGAAATCTGGAGAATACAAACTGACTTAGAAAATGTGCTTGATGAATTGGGCTGGCTATTGGAAAAACACATTAGAAAAGAGGAGAGAAAACTTTTTCCGGCTATAGAAAAGATTTTAACAGAGGGGGAACTCTCTGAACTTAAAACCAAACTAAAATAATTGAGGGAGATGCGAATGAAAAAAATAACTATTTTTTTATTCATGGTTTGTCTTACAGCAACACCGCTACTGTATGCTCAAAATTGTGTGAAGTGCCATACAAAAGTAACTCCGGGAATTGTAAATGATTGGCAGTTGAGCAAACATTCGGGTAATGATGTTATTTGCTCTGATTGTCATGGGAGTGAACATAACTCACCGAGCAATGTAGATAAGGTTACTATGCCAACACCAGAAGTTTGTGCAACCTGTCATGAAACTCAGGTTAATCAATACAGCAAAGGAAAACATGCACTCGGCTGGGCTTCGATGAATGCAATGCCGACAATTCATATGCAGCCAATGGCTTTAATTGATGGAATGAAAGGCTGTGGAAGCTGTCATAAAATCGGTTTAAAATCTGAAGAGCAAATAAAGCAACTAAAAGCCGATGGACAACAATATGGTGTTGCATCCTGCGATGCTTGTCATACACGTCATTTATTTTCATTGGAAGAAGCAAGACAACCGCAAGCTTGTCAAACCTGTCACATGGGTTTTGATCATCCGCAGTGGGAAATGTATTCCAGTTCAAAACACGGTGTAAGATACTTGCTAAAACAAAATGGTATTTTACCTGAAACTACATCTGCACCAACTTGCCAAACGTGTCATATGCAGGAAGGTAATCACGAAGTAAGAACTGCCTGGGGATTTCTTGCAGTGAAGTTGCCAATGCCTGATGATGAGCAATGGGCCAAAGACAGAGTAACAATTCTGCAAGCACTTGGTGTTCTTGATCTTGAAGGAAATCCTACTGCACTTACTTGATGTTGTTAAAGCTGCTGATGTTGCAAGATTAACTCAGGAAGATTGGGACAGGGAAAGAAATAAGATGCTTGAAACTTGTAACAAGTGTCATTCGGATAATTTTGCAAAGCTTGAGCTTGAAAAAGGTGACAATATGATTAAAGAAGCTGATAGGTTGATGGCAGAAGCTATTCTTATTGTTGCCGGTTTGTATAAAGATGGAATTATTCCAAAACCTGATTCGTATGCTTATCATTTCCCGATGCTCTTAACTTTCACGATGCACCGACGGTAGTTGAACAAAAACTTTTTGTTATGTTCCTTGAGCATAGGATGAGAACATTCCAGGGAACATTTCATGCTAATCCTGACTATGCACTCTGGTATGGCTGGAGTGAAATGGTTCTTGATCTAGGTGAAATAAAAGAGCTTGCTGAACAAATGAGGTTTACTCACGCTAAGTAAAATATTCTATCAACTAACCCAATTTCTCAGAGAAGTTGGGTTAGTTCTTAATAAAGTATAAAATAAAACAAAAATTATGTAACATATTCCGCGGCATTATCATTGCTTGCTATTAGTTAAATATTTATGTTTGCTCACAGATGATGAAGAAAAGAATTTTAATATCAATCCTCACTTTATTGTTCCTGGTTTCGACAACAGGTTTACCGGTTACTTATCACCTGTGCGAAATGATGCAGGAAAAAACGTTAGCTGAGTGTGAAGTTTGCATGATCGAAATGCAAAAAGTTGAAACTTCCTGCTGTGATGAAGAAAAAGTTGAAGAAGCCAATTACAATTTCTTCTGAAAATCCTATCTGTTGCCAGGATGAATTTGTTTACAATAAAGTTGAAGACGAGTTTATTTACGGTAAATCAGAATTAACTCTTCTTTTTATCGTCTGAGAATTCTATTTCAAACATTTAGCTCTAGATTCCACCATCAATTGATTTTTCTTCTGAAGAATCTTTTTACTGTGATTCTTCTCCGCCATTTTTAATTAATCCTGAAATACATATCACCAATTCTGTCCTTCTGATTTAATCTCATCTTAATTTCTTTTCCGGAATGCACGGCATAAAACCGTCTGTATTCACAATTATTAATTCGTAAAAATATTAAACCACTATGGTTTAGAACGAAAATTTTTACAGGAAAAATTAAGATGAACAAAATCAAATATTTAATTATTAGTCTGGTCGTAATAGCAATAAATAATTCATTCGCTCAGACTGATACACTTTCAAGCATTTGATCAATAAAGCTTTGGAAGTTAGTCCAAAACTCAAAATGCTCGAGATGAAAAAACTTGCTGCATCCAACCGAATTGAGCAGAACTCAAATTTACCTGACCCGGTGCTCGGATTTGGTTTTATGAATCTCCCGGTAAATTCATTCTCCTTAGATCAGGAACCTATGACTGGAATAGGAGTGGGGCTAAGTCAAGCCTTTCCATTTCCAGGCAAATTGAGCAATCAGGCTGAAGTGAATAATAAAGATGTAGACATTGTTGAGCAGGAAATTATAGATGCGAGGAATGAGATAAGAAAAATGTAATTAAAAGTTTTAACGAAATTCTTTTCTTCAGGCGCTCGATTGAATTAGCTGAACAAAGTAAAGATTTGCTAAATAATATTGCTGAAGTCGTTCGAACAAAATATTCTGTCTCAACTGCAAGCCAGCAAAATATTTTAAAAGTCGAGTTGGAGATAACGAATCTTTCCGAAAAAATTGAAGATTTAAAGAGTAAAGAAAAATCACAGCTGGCAATGTTGAATTCATTATTGCTTCGTCCTGCCGATTCCCAAATTCTAACCGGTGAATTTCCAAAAATTAATTATGAAGATTTCACAGTCGATGCACTTGTAGATAGTGCTGTGAAGCACAGACCATTTCTTGAAGGGATTAAAGAAGCCAGGAAGAGAGAAGAAATAAGGAAGTCTCTTGTTCAATACGATTATTATCCAAATTTCAATCTGGGTGTGCTTTATACTTTCCGGGATAAAATTGCAGCAACGAATACACCTCTTGAATGATTTCATCTCTTTCAGTTTAGGAATTTCATTGCCTCTTAACTACGGTGGAAAAGTGAGTTCAAAAGTAGAAGAAACTGAGAGTATGCAGAAGTATTATGATGAGCAATATAATATGTCTCTCCAGATGCTGCAAAGTTTATTCGGATCATCAGTAGCAAGACTTAACTTCGTTAAAGGAACGAATAAAACTTGATTTCAGAAGGATCACTAATCCAGGCGAATGAAAATCTGAAAACGACTTTAACAAGTTACCAGGTTGGACAGGTTGATTTTCTAAATGTTATTGATGCTCAAAACAGTCTTCTTAAAATTGAAAACGATCTTTACCGTTTGAAAACAGATTACTTAAATGAAATTGCAGAACTTGAGTTCTTAACAGGAACAGAATTTTAACAGGAGGAATTAAAAGTGAAAAAGAAAATAATAATCATAGCAATAGCGGCAATTGTAATATTTGTGCCGGTTTACTTTTTGTTTATTGCCGGTGATTCTTCTGATGTTAATTCAGAAGAAAAACAACTATACACCTGCGGAATGCATCCGGAAATTATTTCTGATGAACCAGGTTTGTGTCCAATTTGCGAAATGAACTTAACGCCTATAAAAAATAATAATCAAAAATCTTCAGGTGAAAGAAAAATTCTTTACTGGCGTGCACCGATGGATCCAAATGAAATTTATGATGCACCGGGAAAATCAAAAATGGGAATGGACCTTGTTCCGGTTTATGAAGATGAAGCATCCGGCTCCGGAATTGTAACAATTGATCCCGAAGTTCAGCAGAATATGAATATTAAAACTGCAAAGTCGAAGTTAAACAGCTTTCATCAAAAGTAACTACAAATGGAGTTCTGCAAACAAATGAAACTAGTGAATACATAGTTACAACAAGAATAAATGGCTGGGTTGAAAAACTTTATGTGAATTACACAGGTCAGCATATTTCAAAAGGTTCAAAGCTGATGGATATTTATTCACCCGAACTTGTTTCTGCTCAACAGGAATTGCTCACTGCACTTTCGTATCAGAATACAGTAAATGAAAGTTCACTTAATTCAATCCGTGAAAGCGGAAATGAACTTGTGAAAAATTCAATGCGAAAACTTGAACTGCTTGAAGTTCCGGAATCAGAAATAAAAAGAATAATTGATACAAAGGAAGTAAAAACGTACATAACACTTTATGCTCAAAAATCTGGAACGGTTCTGGAAAAGAATATTGTTGATGGACAAAAAGTAATGGGCGGAATGCCGCTTCTGAAAATTGCTAATCTCTCCACACTTTGGCTGATGGCAGATATTTATGAATATGAACTTGCAAAAGTGAAAGTAGGATCAAAAGCATCAGTCACATTTAATTTTCTTCCGGGAAAGATTTATGAAGGAAGAGTTTCATTTATTTATCCCACGCTCGATACTAAATCGCGAACAGTCAAAATAAGAATTGAAATGAACAATCGCGGTGAACTTAAACCCTCAATGTTTGCAAACATAACTATTGAAGGTGAAGACCTTGGCAGCAAACCTGTTATTCCTGAGAACGCAATTATTCGAAGTGGTTTAAAAGATGTTGTTATTCTTTCTCTCGGTGATGGAAAGTTCAAACCACAGCAAGTTCAACTCGGCGGCTATGCAGATGGTTACTATCAAGTATTAAATGGACTGAGTGAAGGAAATACAATTGTTACTTCTGCTCAGTTCTTAATTGATTCGGAAAGTAATCTTAAAGCTGCGATAAATCAGTTCCAAACTTCAACGCAAAATGGAAGATTTATGGCGAAACAGTGAAGACGGATGGAAAGGAAAGATGGATGAATAGGAAGTAGAAAATGGAAGAACACGATCATTCTTCTTCTATAGTTCACGAAGGTGTAATCGATGTTGAATCAATTGATAAAAATAAAGACGGCAAACTATGGGAATGCCCAATGGATTGGAATGTTATTTCAGATGAATCAGGAAGATGTCCGTTATGCAATATGAAGTTGAAAGAATATTCAATTGAAGAAGTGAAAGCAAATTTAGATCAAGTATGGTTTTGAGTATCAGAAGTAATATAGTGGTCATTCTGAGCGTAGCGAAGAATCTCAGAGATTCTTCATTTCGCTTCGCTCATTCAGAATGACACTGCTGAATTATAAAGTTTTTGGAGAAATTAAATGATAACATCAGATCAAAATAAAGACGGATTGATTGCAAAGCTCATCGAGTGGTCAATCAACAATAAATTTTTAGTGATCATTTTCACTCGTGGCATTAATTGCTTTGGGCGTGTGGGCATTAACAACAACAAAAGTTGATGCAATTCCCGATCTAAGCGATGTGCAGGTAATTATAATTACAGAATATCCCGGACAAGGACCGAGGATAGTTGAAGACCAGGTTACTTATCCACTTACAACAAAAATGCTTTCGGTTCCTTACGCAAAAGATGTCCGCGGTTATTCGATGTTCGGCTACTCAATGGTTTACATCATCTTTGAGGATGGCACAGATATTTACTGGGCACGAAGCAGAGTTCTTGAATATTTAAATGGATTACAGGGAACTTTACCAGCAGGCGTTAATCCACAGCTCGGTCCTGATGCAACAGGGCTTGGCTGGGTTTATCAATACACACTTAATTCAGATAAAAAAGATTTACAGGAACTTCGTTCAATACAGGATTT
Organism: uncultured Ignavibacteriaceae bacterium; assembly: GCA_963768365.1. Lineage (GTDB taxonomy): Bacteria > Bacteroidota > Ignavibacteria > Ignavibacteriales > Ignavibacteriaceae > IGN2. Next base: position 35,671 of record CAVYHS010000015.1, read on the forward strand.
CTTTCTGAAGTATGAACTCTCTTCCATTCAGGGAGTTGCTGAAGTTGCAAGCATTGGTGGATATGTAAAACAATACCAGGTTAATCTTGATCCGAACAAGCTTGCTTCTTACAATATTCCGCTTCAAAAAGTTAAAATGGCAATCAAGCAAAGTAACAATGATGTTGGCGGCAGACTTCTTGAAATAGGTGAAATGGAATTTATGGTTCGAAGTCTTGGATATATTAAAAGCAAAGAAGATCTTGAAATCGTTGCAATAGGAGTTTCGCCTAATTCCGGTTCGCCTATTTATCTGAAAGATGTTGCAACTATCAATATTGGGCCTGAACTGCGAAGAGGTTTAGCCGAATGGAATGGCGAAGGAGAAACTGTTGGGGGAATTGTAGTTATCCGTTTCGGAGAAAATGCACTCGCCGTTATTGATCGGGTTAAAGAAAGAATAGAAGAATTAAAAAAATCTTTGCCGGATGATGTTACAATTGATGTTGCTTACGACAGGTCTGGATTGATTGACAGGGCGATAGATAATCTAAGCGATAAATTAATTGAGGAAACAATAATAGTTGCGTTAATCATTATTGCTTTTCTGCTTCACATAAGAAGTTCATTTGTTGCAATCTTCACTTTACCAACAGCAGTTCTCATTTCATTTTTAATAATGAGGCTACAGGGAATTAATGCAAATATTATGTCACTCGGGGGAATTGCAATTGCAATCGGTGCGATGGTGGATGCTTCAATAGTGATGGTGGAAAATGCAGCAACGCATCTTTCATCGGAGCAGGATAAACCTCAGAACGAAAGAAGACAGCATTGGGCAATCATTCTTCAATCAGCAAAAGAAGTTGGTCCATCAATTTTTTATTCGCTGGTTGTGATAACAGTTTCTTTTTTACCTGTTTTCACACTTGAACAGCAGGAAGGAAGATTATTCAGACCTCTTGCTTTCACAAAAACATATGCGATGGCTGGTGCTGCAATTCTTGCAATAACAATTGTACCTGTGTTGATTGGATATTTTGTTCGTGGAAAAATCAGGAAAGAAGAAGAAAATCCTTTAACAAGAATTCTTGTAAAAATTTATCATCCAATTGTTGATTTTGTAATGAAGAGAAGATGGTGGGTGATGGCAGCTGCGTTGATAATTATGCTCGTTACAATTATTCCTTTCTCAAAACTCGGCTCAGAGTTTATGCCGCCGTTGTATGAAGGTGATCTGCTTTATATGCCTACAACTTTACCGGGTATTTCAATTACAAAAGCTCGTGAGCTTCTTCAGCAGACAGATAAAATTATTAAATCTTTTCCTGAAGTTGAAAGTGTATTTGGAAAAATAGGTAGAGCAGAAACAGCAACTGATCCTGCACCGTTAACAATGATTGAAACAACAATTCGTTTAAAGCCACAGGAAGAATGGCGCGAAGGAATGACTCCCGAAAAACTTGTTGAAGAAATGAATAGCGCAATTCAAATTCCCGGTTTAACAAATGCGTGGACGATGCCGATAAAAACAAGAATTGATATGCTTTCAACAGGAATTAAAACTCCAGTGGGAATTAAAATTGCCGGTGAAGATTTAAATGTGCTGCAGGATCTCGGAAAGCAAGTTGAAGAATTAATGAAAACTGTTCCCGGAACACGTTCTGCTTATGCTGAACGATCTGTTGGCGGAAACTATATTGATTTTATAATTGACCGCGAAGCAATTGCACGTTATGGTTTAACTGTCGCAGATGTGCAGGAAGTTTTTATGTCTGCGGTTGGTGGAATGAATATTACAAAAACTGTTGAAGGACTTGAGCGCTATCCTGTTAATCTTCGTTACTCGAGAGATTACCGTGAGAATATTGAAGCGATTAAACGTGTGCTTGTTCCGATTCCGATGGGCGGAAATGTTCCACTTGAACAGCTTGGTGAGTTTGAGATTAAAAAAGGTCCGCCGATGATCAAATCGGAAAATGCAAGACCAAACACCTGGGTTTATGTTGATCTGAAAGATGTTGATGTTGGAAGTTACATTGATAATGCAAAAGAAGTTATTGAAAAAAATCTTACTCTTCCTGCTGGATATTCATTAAAGTGGAGCGGACAATATGAGTATATGGAGCGCGCATCAAAACATCTTTCGATGGTAATTCCGTTAACTCTTTTAATTGTGATCGTTCTTCTTTATATGAATACTAAATCAATGGTTAAAACCGGAATTGTTTTGCTTGCACTTCCATTTTCAATGGTTGGTGCAATCTGGTTTTTATACTTAGCCGGATTTAATCTTTCAGTTGCTGTTTGGGTTGGAATAATTGCTCTGCTTGGTGTTGATGCGGAAACTGGAGTAGTAATGCTTCTTTATCTCGATTTAGCTTATGAAAAATTTAAAAAGAATGGTATGCTTAAAAGTATGGCTGATCTTCGTGAAGCAATTTTTGAAGGAGCAGTAAAAAGAATAAGACCAAAGATGATGACTGTGATGACAACTATGCTTGGATTGCTTCCGATATTAATCGGACTCGGTGCAGGTTCCGATGTGATGAAAAGAATTGCAGCACCAATGGTTGGCGGAATTTTAACAAGTATGATAATGGAGCTTACAGTTTATCCGGCAATTTTTTATACAATTAAAAGAAGAGAAGTGAAGAAAATGTTATCTGAAAATAAGACATAATTAAAAGTCATTCTGAACGAAGTGAAGAATCTTCCGTACATCATTATTGAGATCCTTCGCTTCACTCAGGATGACATAAGAAAAACAATCAACTAACAATAAATGTTATCATTCATAAACAAAAAGGAGTAACACAATGTTAAAACAACTCATTATTTCATTCGCATTTGTTTCTTTGTTCGGTGCGTTGGCACTTGCACAGGATCAGCCTGCAACTGATAAGAGCGAAAAAAAGGAATGCTCAAAAAGTTGCTGTTCAGGTTCACATGGTAAAACGACAATGGCACATATGGATATGGACAGCACTCATACCGGTCATCACAAAATGAAATCGGATGATGCTGAAGAAGTTTCAATTGTCCGTGAAGGTGAAATTGATCTGGTAGCGATTGATGTAAATGAAGACGGAATGGTTTATCAGGATCAGATGTGCTGGAACGTAATTTCCGATGAACCTGGTGAATGTCCGCAATGTGGAATGGTTCTGAAAGAAGTTTCGCTTGAAAAAGCAAAAGCTAGTCTTCAGAAAAATGATTATCAAGTAAAATAAAGTTACTGGAGGCTTAAATAATTAAGCCTCCATTTTTATTTAATTTTATTAGTATACTATATTATAAATAAAAAATATATTGATATGAAAAGAAGAGAATTCATAATTAAATCTGCATTAGCTGGTGCAGCGTTATCAACTTATCAACTGTTTCCATTTGGAGGAGCAAAAAAAGTAAGTGGAGTTGGAAATCCTTTACGCTTTCCTCCGGAACTTCAGCAAGGTGAATCATTGATATTTAATTCTGCTAATGTGGAAGTCTGGCCAGGCACGACAACTCAAATACTTGGATTAAATAATTCTTATCCGGCTCCAACTATTCGTGTTCAAAAAGGTGATAACTTGTCTGTTCTGTTTGAAAATCAGTACACAGAGGAAGCAACAATTCACTGGCATGGATTGCTTGTTCCCGAATTAATGGATGGACAACCAAAAGATGCAGTTCTTCCAGGTAACAGTTACACTTACTCATTTCCGGTTTTTCAAAGAGCTGGAACATATTTCTATCACTCACATGCTCATCATCTTACAGCAAAACATGTTTATAAAGGTTATGCTGGATTTTTTATTGTTGAAGATGATGATGAGACTTCAGTACGGTCTTCCAACCGGAGAATATGATATTCCGTTATTAATTCAGGATAGACATTCTGCTTATCAGCCACAGTTTACTTACTCTCCGAGTATGATGGATAGAATGATGGGATATCTTGGGGATGTTCCTCTGATTAACGGAACCCCAGAAGCTTTTTTTGAAGTTCAAAAAACTCTTTACAGGTTTAGATTGTTAAACGGATCGAATGCAAGAGTGTATAAAATTGCTTTTTCAGATAACTCACCATTCTGGGTTGTAGCAACTGATGGCGGATTGAAAGATGAAGCTGTTCAAATGAATAGTGTTTATCTTTCTCCGGGTGAGCGACTCGATATTCTTTTCGATTTCATTCCTTACAACATTGGTAATTCTGTTTCCTTCAATCCCAAGCCTTCAGTGGAGTTGGAACTCAAGGAACACAAATGGATCTTTTAAGATTTGATGTTGTTGGTGATTTAATCTTCCGGAGGAATAGTCCCGCAAAATCTTCCTCCGATTAATTATTATGATATCAATGATATAAACGGAACACGCAATTTTACATTAACCCAGGGAATGATGGGCAGTGGTATGCACAGGATTAATGGATTAACATATGAGATGAATCGGATTGATGAAACAATTCCCTTTAATCAACTGGAAGAATGGAAATTTATTAACAACACAAATAACTTTCACCCGATGCATGTTCACGGAGTTTTGTTCCAGGTTTATTCAAGGAACGGCAACACAAATCTTTCACCGAATGATAAAGGCTGGAAGGATACAGTTCTTGTTAATCCTAATGAAACAGTTCAGATGTTAGTTAAATTCAATGATTATTCAGGAATTTATTTGCTGCACTGTCATAATCTTGAACACGAAGATGACGGAATGATGTTGAACATACAGATTGATTCACCTACTAAAGTTGAAGATGAAAATTCCACTCCTGAGAATTTTGAACTCTATCAGAATTATCCGAATCCATTTAATCCTTCAACTACCATAAAATACAGATTGGATAGACCTGATAGTTTTGTTAAACTTTCCATTTATAATACGAATGGAGAATTGATAGAAAATTTAATCGAAAGATCACAAATGTCTGGTGTATATTCAATTGAATGGAATGCTTCAAATTATTCAAGTGGAACCTATTTTTGCAAATTGAATGTTGACGGGTTATTAAAATCAATTAAGTTAATGTACCTGAAATAAAAAAATATGAGCAACGAAAACCCAAAATTAAAATTTGCTTTTGCACTAAGTCTAATTACAATCTTCTACAATATCGCTGAAGGATTAATTTCAGTTTACTTTGGAGCAGGAGATGAAACTCTTGCATTACTTGGATTTGGAGTTGACAGTTTTGTTGAAGTTATTTCAGGAATTGGAATTGCTCATATGATTTTACGAATGAAATATTCTAAAGTTCAAACACAGAGATTCATTTGAGAAAACTGCGTTAACTGTAACCGGAACAGTTTTCTATCTTTTGACTGCCGGATTAATAATTGGATCAATACTTAATATTATTTACGATGTAAAACCTGAAACAACTGTTCCAGGAATTATTATTGCAGTAATATCAATTGCAACTATGTACTGGCTGATGACTTCAAAACTTAAAGTCGGTAAAGAATTAAATTCTGATGCAATAATTGCAGATGCAAACTGCACAAAAACTTGTTTCTATCTTTCATTCATTTTGTTAATCTCCAGCGGCTTGTATGAACTTTTTGCCATTGCATATTTTGATGTATTGGGTTCACTTGGTATTGCCTACTTTGCTTTTAAAGAGGGAAGGGAAGCATTCGAATAAAGTAAAAAGCGGAAACCTGATGTGTAATTGTGAAGATCATTGTGAAACTGTGATTGAAAAGCCATCAATTAATAATTTAGTTACAATGTCGCATCACGAACATCATAGACATTCAACTCTTCACTAAAAAACTTCAATAGTGCATTCATAATCGGAATTAGTACTAAATGTAATTTACATAGTTGTTGAAGTTGTTTATGGTCTACTGATAAATTCAATGGCTCTGCTTGCTGATGCCGGACATAACTTTAGTGATGTATCTGGGATTATTGCTTGCCTGGGGTGCTTCGTATCTTGCTAAAACTGCATCAACTGAAAAACGGACCTATGGATTCAGCAAATCAACCATTCTTGCAGCATTTTTTAATGCTATTCTATTAATGATCGCCGTTGGTGCAATAACAATTGAAGCAATTAGAAAACTAATTACTTCCCGAACCGGTAGAAGGAACTACAATGATGATTGTTGCAGGAATCGGTTTCATCATTAATGCAATTACCGCACTTTTGTTTATGAAGGGAAGAGAAAAAGACCTTAATATAAAAGGTGCATTTTTACATATGGCAGCTGATGCGGGAGTTTCGCTTGGAGTTGTCATTGCTGGTTTTGTGATTGTATCCACCGGATGGCTTTGGGTTGATCCAGCAATTAGTCTGGTAATTGTATGGTCATTACAATCGGAACGTGGGGATTGCTCAAAGATTCATTTCATCTTTCCATGGATGCAGTACCAAAAGGTATTGATTTAAAAGAAGTCGGAAATTATCTGAAAGGAATTAGTGGTGTTACAGAGGTTCACGATCTTCATATCTGGGCGATGAGTACAACAGAGATTGCTTTAACAGCACATCTGGTTATTCCTGAGGAAACGAAAGATGATTACTTCCTGAAAAAAATCTGCGGTGAATTACATAATAAATTTGGCATAGAGCATTCAACAATTCAAATTGAAAAATCTGCTCAAAGTGCAAATTGCGAACACCATAATGTTTAACTGTCTCAAAAATAAACGCAAGAGCATTTCATCACTTGCGACATTTGAAAATTATTATCCTTAAATTTAGTCAGTAATTTTCCTCTGATTTTTACGGAGAACCTGATGAAAGACACACCAATCAACTACGAAGTTGTTTCAAGAAAAATAAAAGAAAGCCGGATTGAAAACTATCGGTAAAGCATCTATCCGTGAATTAAAAAAATTAGTTGATGATATAGAAAAAGAAACCGGTGAAAAATTTGTCACGAATGGAAATGGGCATTCCGGGTTTGCCTGCTGCTGATGTTGGTGTAAAAGCAGAAATAGAAGCTTTAAAGAAAGGAATTGCAAATACTTATCCGGATATCCAGGGAATTCCTCAACTAAAAACAGAAGCATCCAGATTTGTTAAATTGTTTTTAAATATTGATGTAAATCCTGAAGGCTGTATTCCAACTGTTGGATCAATGCAAGGAAGTTTTGCTGCTTTTATAACTACAAGCCGAATGTATAAAGAGCAGGATACAATTCTTTTTCTCGATCCAGGATTTCCTGTTCACAAGCAGCAGCTAAAAGTTCTCGGACAGAAATGGGAAACATTTGATGTTTATGATTTCCGCGGTGATAAGTTAAAAGCTAAAATTGAATCTTATTTGTCTAAAGGTAACATTGCTGCAATGCTTTATTCAAACCCGAATAATCCTTCCTGGATTTGCTTTACAGAAAAAGAACTTAAAAATAATTGCTGAGCTTGCAGATAAATACAATGTTGTTGTGCTTGAAGATCTTGCTTATGTAGCTATGGATTTCAGAAAAGATCTTTATCATCCGGGTAAACCGCCATTCCAGGCAACTGCTGCAAGATACACTGATAATTATATTCTTTTTATTTCAAGTTCAAAAGCATTTAGTTATGCTGGACAGCGAATTGGTTTGATGATTATGTCCGATAAACTCTATGAAAAAAAATGTCCTGACTTAAAAAGGTTTTATACAACAGATATTTTTGGAAGAGCAATGATTTTTGGAACTGTATATGCTTTGAGTGCTGGTGTAACTCATTCAGCTCAGTATGCTGTGGCTGCAATGCTGAAAGCAGCTAATGACAATCAATTCAATTTTGTCGATATAGTAAAAGAGTATGGTGAAAAGGCAAAGATCATGAAAAAACTTTTCACTAGATAATGGTTTTTATATTGTTTATGATAAAGATGAAAATGATCCAATTGCCGATGGTTTTTATTTCACTTATGCATATCCAAATTTCTCTGGTGAAAAACTTCTGGAAGAAATGATTTATTACGGAATAAGTGCAATCTCACTTGCAATTACCGGAAGCCAAAGGTTGGAAGGAATAAGAGCTTGCGTTTCACTTGTTCAAACGGGATCAGTTTCCCGATCTTGAAAAAAGATTGAAGAAATTCCACGAAGATCATCCTGCAAATTGAACCGGTAGAAGTTTGTTAAAGGCAGACTTGATAATTAAATTCACAATTGCGATTCAAATTATTCTAACATATTACAGATTATGAAAGTTTACGAACTACTCGGAACAAAAAATATTCTCACTGAATTCAAGAGTGAAAACAAAAACGATGTAATTAATGAACTTGTTGATTTACTAAAAGATGACGAACGTGTAGTTGATCTTGAGGAAATCAGAAAATGTGTTTTTGAAAGAGAAGAAAAAATGTCAACCGGTGTTGGAAAAGGATTTGCCATCCCTCACGGTAAAACAAATTCAGTTACAGGATATACTTGCTGCATTCGGAAAAAGTGAAGCCCCAATTGAATATAATTCACTGGATGGTGAACCGGTTCACCTTGTGTTTTTATTAATTGGAAAAGAAAATCTTTTAGCAAAGCATATAAAACTTCTCAGCAGGGTTTCACGATTGATGAACAATGAAGAATTCAGGAAAAGACTTATTGAAGCTGATAGTCAAAGAGGCAATACTAAAAATATTTCAAGAAGAAGAACAGAACTATTCCGATGTTTAGTCAAAACATCATAAACTCATTTCTATACTACAGATGATCAAAGCGGTAACAGGTACCAAAGATATTCTTCCTTCTGATATTCCACGATGGAAACATCTTGAGCAAACTGTTGAGAGAATTTTCAGCAATTTCAATTATAAAGAAATCCGCACACCAATTTTTGAAGAGACTGCACTCTTTGCAAGAGGGATTGGGTGAAGAGACAGATATTGTTGGTAAAGAAATGTACACTTTTACCGATAGAAGTGATACAAGTCTTACACTTAAACCTGAAATGACCGCATCAGTTGTTCGCGCTTATGTTGAACATTCACTTGGTACACAGCAGTCCTTAGTAAAATTATTTTATATGTCTCCGATGTTCAGACAGGAAAGACCGCAAGCAGGAAGGTTCAGACAGTTTCATCAGTTTGGTGCAGAAGCAATCGGAAGTAAATCTCCTTTGCTTGATGCTGAAATGATCCAGATGTCTTATGAAATTCTGAAATCTCTTGGACTAAAAAATCTTTCAGTTAAAATTAATTCACTTGGAACACCCGAAACAAGAGAGAATTATAAAAATCTACTAAAAAAATTTTTGGATGATAAAAAGGATAAACTTTCCGAAGACAGCCGAAGAAGATTTGAAACAAATATTCTCAGAATTTTTGACAGCAAAGTTGAATCGGATCAAAAAATAATTAAAGATGCACCAAAGCTAGTTGATCATCTTGATGAAGAGAGCAAAAATGATTTTGAAGTGGTAAAAAATCAGCTGAAGAAATCGAGTATTCCTTTTGAAATTGATGCTTCACTTGTAAGAGGATTGGATTATTACACAAAACTTACATTTGAAATTGACAGTGGAAGCGTTGGCGCACAAACAGCACTTTGCGGTGGCGGAAGATATGATTTGCTAATTGAAACTCTTGGTGGAAAACCAACTCCTGCAACAGGTTTTGCTGCAGGAATTGAAAGAATACTTCTTGCCTGTGAAAATGAAAAAAGTTTTTCTGTGCCTGAACCTGCAATTGATGTTTATCTTGTAAGAATTGGTGATGAACTTGAATCTTTTGTGAGTGAACTTGCTGGCAAAGTTGAGGAAGGAAAATCTCTCAGTTGATTTTGATTATCTTGCAGCGAAGCGTTAAAGCTCAGATGCGTGAAGCAAATAAAATGAATGCAAAATATGTTATTTTTATCGGAGGCGATGAATACAAAGAAGGAATGATGAATATTAAGAATATGTCAACAGGTGAAGAAGAAAAAATTTCATTAGATCATATTCGTGAATTCGTGGCCAATCAGAAGTAAAGATGAATATAATCATCGGACGAAAACCGGTACTTGAAGCACTAAATTCAAATGAAGAGATTGAACAGGTTTACTTACTTTTCGGACAACAAGGGAATATCATTAATGCAATTCGTGTTGCAGCAAAGAAACGGGGAATTAAATGCAACCAGATTCCACTCGAAAGATTCAGAACCTACACACCAGACAAAAATGCACAGGGAGTAATTGCATTAAAACAAGATTTTAAGTTTTCTTCTCTTGGATGAAATTCTATCCGAAACAAAAAATACTTCACTCCCATTAATTTTAATTCTAGATGAAATACAGGACCCGCATAATGTTGGTGCAATTCTTCGTTCTGCTGAATGCAGCGGAGTGAACGGAGTTATACTCACAAAGCATCACAGCGCAACTATAACTTCTACCGTAACTAAAACTTCTGCCGGTGCAACCGAGCATTTGAAAATTTGCCAGGTAAATAATCTCTCACAGACAATTGATGAACTGAAAGAAAAAGGTTTCTGGATTGTCGGCTCATCACTTGAGAATTCTAAAAATTATACTGAAGTTGATTACAAAATTCCTATTGCACTAATTGTCGGCAATGAAGAAAAGGGAATAAGAAAACTCACTGCAAGCAAATGCGATTTTCTTGTTAAAATTCCAATGGCAGGAAAAATCCAATCTCTCAATGTTTCCGTTGCTACGGGAATACTTCTTTTCGAAATCCTTCGCCAAAGAAATTTAAAATCTAGTTAGCTGTCATTCTGAATTTATTTCAGAATCTTCAAATTTATGCGAAGAGACCCTGAAACAAGCCTGCCTGTTGGTAGACAAGTTCAGGGTGACACACAATATTTAGTTGATTTCCTTCCTAATATTCCTTACGTTTAGCAGTAATAACCAGGAGAGGTTATGAAAAAATGGGTAGTAACTTTATTTATTTGCTGCTTAGCAAATAGTTTTTCTCAAACGAACGTCTCACCGCAATTCTCTGAGCTGAAGGGGATGGAAGATCAGCAAGGGTAGAATTCAAGTTAATAGTTCAGGCCAACATCACGATATAACCACTGATAATTCCAGTGAATTCTCTTCGGAAACAATTCAGGTAATTAAAAGCCGTACAATTCCTGAAGAAATTTAAATCTACTATCCACTCTGCTATTGGAAATAAGTGGATTTATCTTGTCAAAACAGTGATTAATCCAAATGTTTATTACGATGTTATATCAATCGGAGTACTTGGTGATTCAATTGCTTCTAATGGTAAATTATATCGTTATATAAATAACGATTATCTCGAAAGGGTTGATTCTTTGGATGGTAAAGTTTATCGATACGATATTGAACATCCTAACCTTCCTAACTCGGAATATATAGTTGCTGATTTACTTGGCGAGATTGGGGATACAATATTTTATCCATTTGATCCTACCTTAGAGTCATACATAACCGTAGTTGAAGTGGATACATTTTATAAATGGGGATTGACTAAGCTTAGAAAAAAATATAAGCAGACGAATTTTCCTATATGGTGGATTCAAGGTCCTGCTTTTCCTCGATGTCGGCGGGTCGATGGACGACCACGTCCGCCAAGTCGAGGAGTTGTTCTCGGCCGCGCGCTCGGAGTTCGAGCACCTCGAGTACTTCTACTTCCACAACTGTCTGTACGAACGGGTGTGGAAGGAGAACCGGCGCCGCTGGGACGAGACGACGCCCACCGACGTTCGCTCTCTCCGCACGTGACGGCTCGGACTACCGCGTCATCTTTGTGGGGGACGCCAGCATGGGCCCCTACGAGATCACGGAGCCGGGAGGATCGGTCGAGCACTGGAACGGGGAGTCCGGGGCCATCTGGATGCGCGGGCGCTCGACCACTGGTCGAAAGCGGTCTGGCTGAATCCGTCTCGCGTGGGTGGTGGTCCGAGACCA
>CAVYHS010000016.1:0-34699 GCA_963768365.1 uncultured Ignavibacteriaceae bacterium
CATTTCATCTTGCAGCAAAAGAATTGAATACAATTATGGGTGCGTTTAACACTGCGGTTCTTCTCACAAGCAGTTTAACTATGGCACTTTCGATAGTTGCAATCCAGAGAGACCAAAAAACTTTATCAATGCTTCTGCAGATGGTTACAATTTTTCTTGCACTATTCTTTCTTGTAAATAAATATTTTGAGTGGTCAGCAAAATTTCATCACGGAATTTATCCCGGTAGTGAAGAACTTCTATCAAAAGGTTCAGGCGAAATTTTATTCTTTGGATTGTATTATGTTATGACCGGACTCCATGGTATTCACGTTATTGTTGGTATGGTTTTGATTGCAGTTATGACTAGAATGACCACGGAAAGATATTATTACTAGAGATAATTATGTAAGACTGGAAAATGCTGGATTATACTGGCATCTTGTTGACATTATCTGGATTTTCCTTTTCCCATTATTCTATCTGATCACATAAGGATTATAAATGGAAAAACACGATTATTATCACGAACACTCACATAGTTACGGAATTTATATTTTAGTCTGGCTTGCGCTGATGGCACTTACTGCTATTACAGTTGCAATTGCAGGAATGGATATTGGAAGATTTACTGTTGCAACTGCATTAATCATTGCTTCATTTAAAGCATATCTGGTTTTAACAATATTTATGCACTTAGAAGTGAATCAAAAACCTTTGTAGTATTTGTGATTGTTGCAATGTTATTTCTTGGTATTTCGTTTGTGTTATTATTCTCTGATTACTCTTTCCAGTAAGGACTTGAAGAATGTTTGATGATGTATCAAATTTTGTAAACTCTGTCGACGGAACATTCCTGTTTACTCTGATTGTTTCTGTCTTCTTTCTTGTACTAATTACGTTCCTTATGATATTTTTTGTAATAAAGTATAGCAGAAAGAGAAATCCGAAAGGGAACAAACATTCACGGAAATATGGGATTGGAGATTGCGTGGACAGGGATTCCGACAATACTTGTCTTAATAATGTTTTGGTTTGGATGGCAGGGTTATAAGGAAATGGTAAATGTGCCTGAAGATGCAATGCCAGTAAAGGTTACAGCACAGATGTGGAAATGGAGTTTTCAGTATGAAGATGGTAAGAATACTGATACACTTTATGTACCTGTTAATAAACCAATTAAATTAATTCTTAATTCAAATGATGTTAATCATTCTTTCTTCATTCCTGCATTCAGACTTAAAAAGGATGTCTTCCCGAACAGGGAAAGAGTTACATGGTTCATTGCGGAGCAAACTGGGGCTTATGATATTGCTTGCTCAGAATATTGTGGATTGAATCATTCATATATGTATTCTAAAATAATTGTGCTTCCTGAAGAAGAATTTAAAAACTGGATGTATGGAATGAGTGAAGAAGATTTAAAACTTCTTGAAGAAATGACAAAAAGCGATAATTAGCAATTAAAAAATTGAATAAAAAAATAAAAATATTATTTGAACTGGTCAAAATCAGGATAACTTTATTTGTTACGGTTACAACTGCTTTCGGATATATTGCTGCAACAGGACAGATTAATCTTGCAAATAATTCCGGTTCTCTTTGGAGTTCTATTTTTAGCATTTGGTTCAGCGGCACTCAATCATTATCAGGAAAAAGAATTTGATGGCAAAATGGATCGTACGAAAAACAGACCAATTCCATCAGGAAGAATTTCTTCGTCGAATGCACTTTATATTTCTTTGCTTTTTGTTTTATCGGGCTCACTGATATTGTTTTTTGGTTCCAATCTTTTAGCGCTTGGTTTGGGATTGTTAAATCTCATCTGGTATAATTTTATTTATACTTTGCTAAAGAGAAGATCACCATTTGCAATTGTTCCAGGTTCATTAGTAGGAGCAATTCCACCGGTGATCGGATGGGTTGCTGCTGGCGGTGCTATATACTTGATCCTCAAATTATTGTTATCGCTTTTTTCTTTTTCATCTGGCAAATTCCTCATTTCTGGCTATTACTTCTAGTCCTTGATAAAGATTATCGTCAGGCTGGTTTTCCGACTCTAACGCAGGTCTTCAGCAGGGAACAGCTTTCAAGAATTACTTTCGTTTGGATTATTGCAACTGCAGTTACGGGTTTGATGATTCCTCTTTTTGGTATTGTTTCAGATTTCTGGATTAATCTTGGATTGTTCCTAAGTGGAGCATTACTTACCTGGAAAGCATTTGGACTTCTCGTTGATACAAATGATTACAAGATATTCAATTATAATTTCAGATATATAAACTACTTTGCTTTATTTGTAGTGTTTCTTATTTCAATTGACAAATTAATTTTCTAATACAACTAATGGAATTTTTAAATAACTTTGTTTTACCGCAATCAGCACGAGCATATTGAGTTGTTGCACTATATGCTTTTGATTGTTCTGTTTCTTTTTATCCCTTTTATAAGTATAGTATTTGGTGGAATTATTCTTTCAGTTATCTACCGCAGAATAGGAGAAAAAGGAAACAACAAATTCTATCTTCGATTAGCAAAAGAAATTGCTGAAATCACGACCATTAACAAAAGTGTTGGATTTATACTTGGAATTGCTCCTATTTTAACTACAATTCTTATCTATTCCCAGTTGCTTCATAATTCACAAGTTACAAATCTTGATTACCTGGCATTATCATTTGTCTTCGTTACAATATCGCTGATATTTATTTATAGTTACAGATATTCTCTTTCGTTCAATAGTATCTTTAATTCTTTTTCAGGAAAAGAAATTACTGATCCTGGCGTACTTGAAGATATAAATAGTCTTAGCGATGAAAGTAACAGAATAAGTAAAAAGGCCGGGATTTTCGGACTAATGTTTCTTTTTCTTGGATTATGGTTTTTTGTAACTGCACTTAACAATTCCTACACTTTATTCAACATGGAAAATAGATAATTTCATATTCGGATTATTTTCTTGGGGAGTATTGTCACGATTCATCTTTTACATTTTATTTGCTTTAGCTCTTACAGGCGGGATGATTCTTGTTCAGTTTTCTTGAGGATGAAAAAAAGAAAAGAGTTAAAGAGGAAGAGTATTCTAATTTCGTTAAACAAAAAATTGTAAAAGTTACTTTTTTTGCTTCCATTTTCATCCCGGTTTTATTGTTGATAAGTGTATTTGGTCTGCCAGACTCATCATTAACAGGAACAGTTTTTTTCTACGCATTAGTATCGTTAATACTTTTATTCCTGGGATATCATTTTCTTTATTTATTAACAAAGGAAATAAAAGGCACGACAGCCGCTTTATTATTTTTTGCATTAATATTTTCCATAGCTGCTTTCATTATCAGCGATCAAAAAGCTATGGCAACTGCCACAAAATTTCAGAGCGCATCTCTAAGCGCAGAGTTTGATAAATACTTTGCCGAGCTTAAAGGCGAGGGAAAAACCGTGACAATAAATGCTGCTGAAATATATCAGGTGAAATGTGCTTCCTGCCATAAATGGGATCAGAAATTAGTAGGTCCTGCTCATCTTGATGTTCTTCCGAAATATGTGGGAGAAGAAGCACAGTTGGGAGCATTTATCAGAAATCCTGGTAAGATTGACCCAGCTTATCCGCCAATGCCAAATCCGGGATTAAAACCAAACGAAGCCGATGCCGTTGCAAAGTATTTATTGGAGACTTACAACGAGAAAACTAAGTAAATAATTTTATAAGGGGATATATCTAAATTGCATCGTAAATGCTTAATCATTAACTTCATAAATATTTTAATAACAATTAATTGGAAAATAGAGATATGAAAAAACAACTTATAATTACCACACTTATTATCCTCTGCCTTTCAGCTGCATCTTTTGCTCAGCTTGATTCGGTTTTTTATCAGGGACCAGCTGCCGGCAGCGTTGCATCTGGCGTAATGGTAACACTTAATCAATTCACTTTTGATGAGCCTGCAACAGGAAACACGATTGCTGATAGAAATCTTGAAGAACCGTATTTCGATCCAAATCCAAGTGATTTACAACCAGCAGATTTTCCGGGATACGTTTATGTTGAAGATACTCCCGTCAGTGATGTAAATAGAGGTACCAATGCTCAAACAGTTATTCTTAATAAGTGGGATGGAATTCCGATGACAAATTCAATCCCTCCTGATCCACATATGGCAGTTGGACCAGATCACGTTATTGCTTGTGTTAATAGTGCATTCAGCGTTTGGGATAAGGAAGGAAATTTAATGGCTAGTGTTAACGCCGATACCTGGATTTCTCCAGTCATATCTTCAGGAGCTTTCGATCCTCAGATTATTTATGACCATTATTCTGACAGATGGTTTATGCTATGGGATTGGCAGGACAATAGTACCCAGCAAGGATGGTTCATTATTAGCTATACAGATAATTCTGATCCGTTTGGCACCTGGTATATGTATAAGATGGATGCAAAAGTGAATGGAACAACAAATTCAGGTACCTGGGGTGATTATCCTCAAATTGGTTATGATGATGAAGCTATCTACATAAATTCCCGTTCATTTACTTTCTCTGGTTTTTATCAATACAACCGTATTCGAATTATAAATAAATCTCAACTTTATGCAAGCAATGGAGGCAATCTTCCTTTTGTAGATATTTGGAATATTGCAAGACCAAATGTGCCTTCAGATAAACCTGATGTATTACAACCAGCATTAACTTACACTCCTGGTCAAGGCGGATATTTCTTCAATACATTGCAAAATGGAGGCGTTTATTATATACTTTATAAAATTCTCAATCCAATTTCTGCAACTCCTAGACTTAGGGGAAAGACAATTGTGACTTACTACTTCATATGGTGGTGCACCATTGGCAAATCAGTTGGGTGGCGGACAGGGAATAGAAAGCGGCGGAAGCAAATGCAGACACGCTCCAATTGTAAGAGACGGTCATCTATATGCAGCGCATTCAATGGCAAATTCTTCTAATGGTTCTTATTCAAGTGTAAGATATAATAAAATAGAGTTGACTGGTGCAGCAGTAGTTGAGCAATCAGAATTAGGCGCTATAGGTAATTTCTATTTATATCCGGCACTTGCTATTGACAAAGATCTTAATATTGCTGTTACCTTCAGTCGATCAGCTGATACTGAATATGTAGGAGCATTTTTTTCAAGTAAGTATGCGACTGATCCTCCGGGATTAAATCCAAGCACTATGTTACAGGAAGGACTTGGGAATTACGTTGTAACATTTGGCGGTACTAGAAATAGATGGGGTGATTATTTGGGTATTCAATTAGATCCTGTTAATGAATATGATGTCTGGACTTTAACTGAGTATGCGAGAGCTCCTAATACCTGGGGAACCTATGTTGGAAGAATAAGAATGGCTGCGTACCCCGGTGCATACGCTTATGCCGAATCATTTACTGTTGACTTTGGTGATCTTGAGGTTGGTTCAACTCCTATAACAGAGTCTGTAACTCTTTCAAATTATGGTGAAAATGATTTAGTAATTAGCGCAATTAATTCACCAGTAACTGCATTCACATTACTAACAAGTGTATCCTTTCCGCTTACAATTGTTCCTTATGATAGCATAGACCTTGAATTTGAATTTGATCCTACACAGCCAGTATTATATAATGATCTGATGGAATTTACCAACAACGATCCTAATTTCCCTGGCTTTACAATGGTTGGAAGAGGATATGAAATAAATCCAGCTTTTTCCAATGTTCTTTATGCCACTTCAGGTGCTGATGCTTCGGGTAAAACTCTTACGGTTGATAGGTCAACTGGAGTAGGAAATGAAGTCGGTCTAACCGAATACTCATCAATCAATACTCTTGCTATTGATCCTGTGACAAATGTTATCTTTGGTGTAAGTTCAGGAAACCCTCAAAGCAATCTGCTCAGAGTAGATGCAACAGGTGGCGATGCACACACATTTTATACACTCGATTTAAGTTTTGCGGTTGCGGTTGCCTGCGACACAAACGGAACTGTATATGTTGGCTTGCAAAGTGGACAAATTTATACGGTTGATGTTAGCAATGGCACATACAACCTTGTAACAACTGCAAACATTCAATTAGTTTCACTTGCTTTCAATCCGTTAACAAATGAACTGTGGGCTACTCCAAGAGTTGTAATTGGTCAGAAGGATAGAATCTATAAAATCGATTTAACTACCGGTGTTGCAGCATTAATTGGTGAAACTGATTTTAATAAGACTACAAATGATCTTGCTTTTGATGAAACCGGAACTCTGTATGGTGTAATTGGTGGTGTGTCAGAATCCGGTGAACTAATCTCTATAGATACCACAAATGCTCTCGGGACACTGGTTGGCGATATCGGGTATCAAAATGTTCAAGGACTTGCATATACCACAACCGGAATTCCATTATCTGCAGATGATGAAGTAAATTCTATCCCGAATGTATTTGCGCTAGAGCAGAACTATCCAAACCCGTTCAATCCTTCTACATCAATTAAATACCAGCTAGCTGATTACGGACAGGTTACATTGAAAGTTTACGATGTTTTAGGCAATGAGCTGATGACACTTGTAAATGAACAGAAAGCCGCAGGAAGTTATGAAGTTGAATTCAATGCTTCTACACTTACCAGCGGAGTGTACTTTTATCAATTAACATCCGGAAGTCTTGTTCAGACGAAAAAGATGGTATTACTGAAGTAATTAGTAGTTAAAATTAAATAATTCAAAAGAGCCCTGATTAAATCGGGGCTTTTTTATTTTAGAATGGATATTGATTTTATAGAATTCTTTATTTACGTTTGAATCGATTTCAATCTGCAGTAAAATAAGCGGGAGTCAGATTGATAAAAAGTTAGCAATGTTAAACATCTTTCGGGGTTAATGATGAAATACAAATTTACATTTCCAATTTTCCTGCTCATCTTTTCGCTTACAATCACTATTGCACAAACAGATAATCTTGTAAAAGAGAAAATGAAGATACCGGATGATAAGTCAGCGGTAATTCATTCAAATGAAAAGTACAACTCACTCGCACTTACTCCGGGAGAAGAGTTATTCAACAGTGAAGTTGATTATATGTGCAACAATGCAATAGGACCACAGATTGATTTAGTCGATCTTGATGGTGATGGTGTTCTAGACCCAATAATGACTCAATTGCAAAGATTAAGTAGTTTCCCAAATCGTTCTCAACAATTCGCATATAAAGCGTTTGGGGCGCCACCAGTTCATTTTAATGCTTTCGACTCGACAGGGTACGGCTATGGTAGTATACAGCTTTGTGTCGGAGGTGATTTTGATGGGAATGCATTGATCTTTGCTCACTCAAATGCATATACGTGGCATACAATAATCGATTTGACTAACCTCGTTCCTATTACACCTTACCCAACTACAAGTATTCCTGGTAATTTCCCTTCTTTTGTTTATCTGACTGATGGTACTATTCTTCTTAATAATACAACGTTTGCATTTTATTCTTCAACAGATTATGGTGCAACATTTGACTCTCTTTTCTTCCTTGGAGATGGAGATCCAGATTTTACATTTAACTTATTTAATACACCTGCTGAACTACCTATAATGAAATCAGACGATGGAATGTATTTAGCAACAATTGGTGGATTTGATGGTGTTTTCAATTCAGGTAATCCAGATGGATTTTATTGGTATGGATCAACTGATGGAGGTGTAACCTGGAGTGGAATGGCTGCTGGTAAAGGGTCAGGAACAAATCCAGAGTATGGACAGATAGTAAACAGAGATTATGCTCCATACTTCACAAACTTTGCTCAGATTAACTACAATGTTAGTAATGATGGCGTTACACATTTAGTGTGTAATGGTTATGGAGAAGGTGTTCTTCCGGGAACAACCGATACAGTAAATGTATTCCCGATATTATACTGGAACAGCAACCATCAAAACTGGATTGCAATAACTGATCCTTCTACGGAAGGTCCGACAGACGGTTTTGGTCATTTTGTTACTGGTGGTACCACAACACGATTATATTCGGGAAATGGAATTGGTCAGGCATATCCAAACGTTTCAACTTCAGATGATGGTAGTATAGTATTTGCAGTATGGCAGGGATTTGAATACACTGGTGCGATAGGAAGTAGTGAATGGAATATTTATCCAGGTGATGGTAGTTCAAACTCAGGACCAATCTATTACACAGATTTATATTATAGATTTTCCGAAGATTTTGGAGCCACTTGGTCAACACCAGCAAAATTGAAAGGTGATGCAAATGTTATGGAACAATATCCATATTTATCTCGCAGAATAGAAATCCAGGGAAGCCAGGTAAAAGTTAATTACATCTATCAGGAAGATGCAATTCCGGGTGCAGGTATTTTTGGAACTCAGGTAGTTGGTCAAAATAGCTTATCTGATCTAACGCGATGGTTATATGATTATTGGGATAATCTACTACCGAGTGTTGAAGATGAGATGAATGTGAATAAATTTTCACTTGAACAGAATTACCCTAATCCATTCAATCCATCAACAACAATAAAATACCAGCTAGCTGATTTCGGACAGGTTTCGTTAAAAGTTTATGATGTTCTCGGTAATGAGATTATGACGCTCGTAAATGAACCTAAGGCTGCAGGAAGTTATCAGGTAGAACTTGATGCTTCTGCTCTTACAAGCGGTGTTTACTTTTATCAACTCAAAGCTGGTAATTTAGTTCAAACGAAGAAGATGATATTACTGAAGTGATGGCTTAGCCGTCATCCTGATTCCGCAAATGTAGAAGAAGGATCTCAAATATAAGCTATAAGCCCCGTCCGGCAGCTGCCGGATTCGGGGCTTTTTTATTTGCTAATATCAAGTATTCCATCTGATCATAAATATTTTTGATTCATAAATGGTCATTATTTAGAAAGGATTATCATTCAGAGACAGATAAATATTCAGAATGTTGAAATAAATAATCCTGCAGATGGTACGGAAGTTGGGATTTTATAAGTCAAAATAATAGCTTGAGGCATTCTATGTTATTTATCTATATCGGTATACTGCTTGCACTTACAATTTCTATGTACGTCAAAATAAAAGCAATGTAATAAAAAGCTTAATTTTAAGCGCATAATTTAGTGAGGTCAATAAAACGTTCCGCCTATGAAAACCTGCTTTAAAGTAGCCAGCTTTGTAGGAATTTTCAGTTGCTCTCTTCCAGAATTTTATTAAAGACTTCCGGTAATTGGTTAAAACTGTTCTTCCGGTTTTTTTCCTGAATGTGAGTAGCAAAATCAGTTTTATTTTCTGGATAAAAGAAATTTATTAACTCCTTCTACAATTGCTTCAGGAGAATTGGGTTTAACAACAAATCCTGTCATCCCTTCATCAACAAATTCGGCAAGTCCGCCAACATCTGTTACAATAACCGGTTTGTAAAAACCGTAAGCAACATTTAAAATACCACTTTGAGTAGCACTCCGGTAGGGCAGAATTACAACATCAGCAGACTTGGTAATATTTTGCTACATCTTCATTCGGCACAAATTGGTTTATTACTTTAACGTGTTCTTCAATCTTCAGTCTTTTAATCAGCTCAAAGTATTCTTTTGGATCATCATAAAATTCACCAACAATCAAAAGCTTTGCTTGTGGATTCTGCTGAAAGAATTTTGGGGAATGCTTCGATCAGGATATCAAGACCCTTGTATTTTCTCACATATCCAAAAAATAAAAGGACAAGTGAATCAAATTCAAAACCCAATTCAGATTTTATTTTTTTTACATCAGTAGTCTTCACTTTGCTTGATAACAATCATAAACTGGTAGCTCGGATCGTACACTTTTTTACCTTTTGAAAATTGTTGAACTTCCTTTTCAACTATACCGGATAGAGCTAAAAACTTTGATGCGGATTTCAATCCAATTCTTGTAAGAAATTTATCAATTGCATTTGCTTCGTGTGAAACAACATTTTCAGTAATAAATAGAATTTTATTTTTATATTTCTTTCCGAATCAAGAAATGAAATCACTCCGTGACAAAATCCAAAAAATGGATGCCACCAGTCAAAAACAACAAGATCAGCATTTTCTTTTTTTAACAATCCTGCAACTTTAAACCAGTTGAAAGGATTTATTGAGTTAACAACTCTTTCATTTGGAACATTAAAAACCTGTTCTTTGCTCTTATCAAACTGTGTTGTACCGGGGAATAGAATGGAAGGATAAAGCAGCTTGTAGTTATAAATTTTTATATCGAAATGATTTTTTAATGATTCATAAGTGTGGGTTACAAAAAGTGCGTTTCCACCTCGGTATGGATAGGCAGGACCGATTAGTATTATTTTTTTCTTCAACTAAATTAATTAACGATGATTATTAAAAGTATTCTTAATCGAAATATAATTAAATCATCAGCTGTAAAAAAAACTGTTTAATACTTTCTGTCATTGATCAGAATAATTATACTGCAGAAGAATCATCCTCATCTTCAAAATCTTCATCCTGAGGCATTGTAAACATTGAACTCAGCATATCTCTGAATTGGATACCATCTTCAATTTTGGTTCTGCTCAAGTAGATGAATATTCTGATAATCCAAACAAGTAGGAATTCCATAAGCAATATTCTTGAATTTCCATTCACTGAAGGTTGAAATTTTTTAACAACATTTTCAAGATTCGGAATTTTATGAAGTAGTACTTTGTATTCTTTATCAGTTAAATTCATCATCAAATCTGTTTTGTTGCCTTTTTTGAACCAATCAATAATTGGTTGATATGGACTTGGCTGCTGAGTTTTTTTAAGATCATCAGGTGTGGGAAAGTATTTAGCAAAATTATTTCGTATTGCTTTCCCAATTAATATCTGAGCAACTTTTGCAGGACCTTCCTGTTCACCTTCATAAACAAGTTCTATCTTTCCTGTAATTGAAGGAATTACTCCATAAAGATCACTTACTCTTATGTGAGTTTCTTTTTCTTTGTTGAGTATTTGTCTTCGTTCAGCTGTGCTTATTAGATTTTCATATGCTGAGATTGAAAGCCGTGCAGACACACCACTCTTTGCATCGATATATTCGCTTCCTCTAGCTTCAAAAGAAATTTGTTCTACCAGATCGTGTAAGATTTCATCAGGAGTAATTTTTTGTTTTTGATCTTCTGTAAGATTTGCTTCCTGTTCAGTAATGCTTTTTGATACTTCAATGATTTTTCGGATAGTGTGTTAGAATCTGGCTGTCAATTCTATCTTTAAGCGGAGTTACAATTGAACCTCTGTTTGTGTAATCTTCAGGATTTGCAGTAAAGATAAATTGAATATCAAGTGGCAATCTAACTTTGAATCCACGAATTTGAATATCACTTTCCTGAAGAATATTAAATAGCGCAACCTGAATTCTTGCCTGCAGATCAGGCAGTTCATTTATTACAAAAATTCCTCTGATGTGAACGTGGAATTAATCCAAAATGAATTACTCTTTCATCTGAGTAGGGAAGTTTTAGTGCCGCAGCTTTTATCGGATCAACATCACCAATTAAATCTGCAACTGATACATCCGGAGTAGCAAGTTTTTCGGTATATCTTTCAGATCGGTGAATCCAGGAAATTTTTGTTTTATCTCCATCTTTTGCAATAATTTCTTTTGCATAACTGAAAGTGGATTTAATGGATCATCATTCAATTCAGAACCTTCAACAACTGGAATGTATTCATCCAAAAGATTAATCATTAACCTTGCAATTTTTGTTTTTGCCTGTCCTCTTAAACCAAGAAATAATAATATCGTGTCGTGAAAGAATAGCTGTCTGAAGATCAGGAATAACAGTATCATCAAATCCAATTATACCATCAAAAGGATTTTTATTCTTCCTTTAAAAATTTTATGAGATTATCTCTTAATTCATTCTTGATTGATTTTGGTTTATATCCACTTTGTTTTAATTCACCTAAAGTTTTAATTGATATTAATGTTCATAAAAATTTATCTACCTTACTCTTTTTCTTCTGTTTCGAATGTAATCTTCAAATAGAAAATCACCCAGCCCGTCAAGTTGCTGTAATAAGCTCTGCCGTTATTAATTTTTGTAAACTCTCGTACAAACTGTTGAAGGTATGGATCACGTGCGATCATAAATGTTGTAATATGCTATATTATGCTTTCTGCAAATGGCAGCCTGATCCAAAGTTTTATTTAAAATTTTTCTATCAAGTCCAAAACTGTTTTTATAATATTTTGCACCGACTCTTCAGGCAAGTTGGTTTACCATCGGTTATCATAAAAATCTGTTTATTATTTGTTTTTCTTCTGCGAAGAATATCCATTGCTAATTCTAATCCGGCAACAGTATTTGTATGATATGGACCAACTTCAAGATATGGTAAATCTTTTATTTCAATTGGCCAAGCATCATTTCCAAAAACAATAATATCAAGATGTATCTTTCGGATATTTTGTTGTAATTAATTCAGAAAGTGCCATTGCAACTTTTTTTGCCGGAGTAATTCTGTCTTCACCATAAAGCACCATTGAATGAGAAATATCAATCATTAAAACTGTTGATGTAAGAGCTTTATAATCTCGCTCTTCAATTTCAAGATCTTTTTCTGTTAATTTGAAATCATCAATACCATGATTGATTTGAGCATTCTTTATTGAATCAGTCATATCTATCTGATCGAGAGTATCACCAAAATTATATTCTCTTCTATCAGAAGTTATTTCATCTCCGTGACCGGAAAATGGAGTTCTGTGATTTCCTCTTGCGGATTTTTTTAACTTGCCAAATATTTCTTCGAGCGATTGTTTTCTGTATCGTCATTTCACTTTTGGCAGTCAGACTGATATTTACTTCCATCTTCATTTTCTTTGATAAAACCTTTTTCCTTCAACTCATCAATAAAATCGCCCATACCGTATTCTTCATCAGTCAAGTTATACTGCCTGTCGAGTTCATTCATCCAGTTTAGTGCTTCAGAAACATCACCAGATGTTATTGTGACAATTTGAAGAAAGACTTTGAGTAAATTTTCAAAGCCACCATTGTTGTTTTCATCAGGAATAAAATTTGTAAATCTATGACCAATCATAATAGTATAAACAAGAATTAATGAATTTTTAGTTCGCAATAATTTCAGTTTGAAAATAAATCAAACTTGGTGTTAAAACAAGAATATTTTTTTGAGATAAAAGAAAGGGTAAGGGGGAATAATTCCCCCTTAAAATTATTTTTTTTCAGGGGGAATTCTGTTTTCCAAAACGTTATCTATCAATTTGTATTCTTTTGCTTCATCAGAAGTTAAGAAATAGTCTCTATCACAATCCTTTGTTATCTGTTCAATTGTTTTGCCAGTATGCTTAGCGAGAATATTATATAGAGCATCTCTTGTTTTAAGCATTTCTTTTGCGTGAATTTCAATGTCCGTTGTTTGTCCCTGTAATCCGCCAATCCACGGCTGATGAATCATAATTTTTGAATGAGGAAGAGCAGATCGTTTTCCGTGCAGTACCACCAGCAAGAAGTATTGCACCCATACTTGCAGCCATACCAACACAAATTGTTGAAACATCAGGTTTTATGTAGTGCATTGTGTCGTAAATTGCCATTCCTGCTGTAACACTTCCGCCGGGTGAATTTATGTATAAATTGATATCCTTCTGTGAATCCTCTGCTTCAAGAAAAATTAATTGGGCGATAGTCAAACTTGCAATATGATCGTCAATCGGCATACCGATAAAAATAATTCTTTCACGAAGAAGGCGTGAATAAATATCCATTCCACGTTCACCTCGACCGGTCTGCTCAATTACATAAGGAACCAGTTGGTTAAAAATTTCTATTTTGTTTTTCATTCTTTTTCCTCTTTCTGCTTCTGTGAAAGTTTTTCAGGATTTACTTTTTTAATTTCATTTTTTTCTTTTAGAAAGTCGAATAGTTTTTTATCAAGCATTCTCTCGACCTGGTTGGACGTTTTATAATAATTTATAAGTTTATCAACCGGTAAACCTGTTTTTTCAGCATCGACTTTTGCAAGTTCTTCAAGCTCCTTATCAGTTACTTCTAATTTTTCTTTCTTCTGAATTTCAGTTTTTAGCTGATACCATTTTACTTCATTGAGTGCTGAAGGCTGAAGGTATTCTCTTAAATATTTATTATCAACTTTTTTCATACCTTGTTTTTTCAGTCGTTCTTCTTCGCTCTTAACCATTTCATCCAATATGCTCTCTACCATAAATGATGGAGGCGTAAAATCATTTTTTGAAATAATTAAACTGATTAGTCTGCTTCTTGTGAATTCCTCAATCTTCTGTTCGTAATAATTCTGAATATTTTTTTCGATTTCAGTTCTAAGCTCAGCTTCAGTTGATAATTTATCTTTTGTTACTTTTTTAATAATCTCTTCATTTAATTCCGGAAGGACTACTTTTTTTATTCCAAGTATCAATACTTCATAATCAAAATGCTCAACAACTTTTTCTTCCTCTCCTTCTTTGTTCTTAACAGTTTTTTCATCGTGGAAATGAAACTTAAATTTTTCGCCAACTTTTTTTCCCTTTGCATTTGATTTTATATCTGGATGAACATTTTCATTCGAAAGATCAATCTGCATTTTTTCAGGTTTACTATCTGCTACCGGTTGTCCGTTCTCATCGATTCTTGTTAATTCAACATCTAGAAGATAATTATTATCATCACCAACCACATTACGCATCTTCCTGATGTGCTGTTTGAACGAAGAATGTGTTCAATTTCTTTTTCAACTTCATCATCATTTTACTTTAAGATCAGGCACTTCAATTAATTGACCTGTATAATCTTTAACATCAATTTCTGGTATGACTTCGTATTTAACTTTAAACTTAAAGTCTTTCTCAATTTTAAAATCCAGATCAGTCATTACCGGTTGACCAATTGGACGTAAGTTTTTCTCTTTTGCTATCTCCCAGAATTTTGAATTTGCTACTTTCTCGGAAGCTTCAAACTCAAGTGAATCACCATATCTTTGTTTGATAATGTGTTTTGGTACTTTGCCTTTTCTGAAACCAGGAACCTGAATTTTAGTTGTCTGTTTTTTCACTTCAGAATCAATTTCACTTCTAATTTCATCATAGCTAATAGTTACTTCAACTTCTTTTTCAGATTGTGAAATATCGTTTACCTTGAACTCCAAATTAACCTCAATTTAGTTATGTAAAGTTATAAGTTGTGCGAGAACGGGGACTCGAACCCCGACACCTTTCGGTACTAGATCCTAAGTCTAGCGCGTCTGCCAAATTCCGCCATTCTCGCAGTTATTTGTTATTTTTCTGTGTAATTCTTAGGAAAATTGACTGCAAATATACTGTTAGCGAATTTGTATATCAATTCTAAACTTAACTTATCAGATAAGTAGAAGATCAGATTCATTTTGACTGCCTGATAAGCGGGATATCGAAGATTTCTTTCAAAACAAATTATTATACTTAGTTTTGTAAAAACATTTTTCATTATTAAAAAGTTCTGATGGATAAATTTATAATTACGGGAGGTAAAGCTCTTTTCGGCAGTAGTAAAAGTTAGTGGTTCAAAAAATTCATCACTTGCGTTGATGCCGGCATCGATTTTAGCCTCTGGAAAAACTATTTTGAAAAACACTCCTGAACTCAATGATGTATTTACAATGTCAAAGCTGTTGAAACATCTTGGTGCTGAAATAAATTTTAATAATGAAATATTAGAGATTGATAATTCAGGTATTAATGGAGTTTACAGCACCTTACGAACACGTAAAGAAAATGCGGGCATCTGTATATGTTTTAGGACCATTGTTGGCAAGATTTGGAAAAGCAAAAGTCTCTTTACCTGGCGGTTGTGCCTGGGGACCGCGACCTGTGAATCTTCATATTAGAGGCAATGAAAAAACTTGGTGCTGATATTGATTTAAAAGATGGATATATAATTGCTGAAGCAAAAAAGTTAAAAGGTGCTAAAATTAATTTTGATGTTTCATCTGTTGGTGCAACAGGAAATGCGATGATGGCAGCAACTCTTGGCAAAAGGAACAACTTTAATTAACAATGCAGCCATCGAACCGGAAATTACACAGCTTGCTGAATTTCTTTTAAAAATGGGAGCAAAGATAAATGGAATAGGAACGAACACACTTGAGATTGAGGGTGTGAGGGAATTAATCCGCAGAAATCACTACTATTCCAGACAGAATTGAAACCGGAACGCTTGCTCATTGCTGCTGCAATTACAAAAAGTAAAATTACTTTGACTGAAACTTCCTCTGAATTTCTTGAAGCTGTACTTCTGAAGCTCGAAGATTCTGGATGCAAAATAATCAGAGAAAAGAACAAACTTACCATTGATGCTAAAAAATCTAGAACTAAAACCTGTATCAATTACTACATCAATTTTTCCTGGATTTCCAACCGATATGCAGGCTCAATGGACAGCACTTATGTCAATTGTAAATGGTGTTTCTACTGTAACTGATACGATTTATTTTGACAGGTTCAAGCACGTGCCTGAATTAAATCGTCTCGGTGCACAAATTGTATTCGATCAGAATACAGCAGTTATTACGGGAGTGAAAAAGTTAAAAGGTGCAAAGGTTATGTCAACCGATCTTCGTGCAAGTGCAAGCCTTGTATTAGCGGGACTTAATTGCTGAAGGAACAACCGAAGTTTTAAGAGTTTATCATCTCGATAGAGGATATCAAAGGATCGAAGAAAAATTAAAAACTCTTGGTGCAGATATTCAAAGAGTTGAGAGCAAAGATTATTAAAAGATTTAAATGATAAATTTTCTAAAAAAAAATAATTATCTTAGCAGTCTTTCTAATTATTATTGGTGTTATAAATCTTTATCTACTCTCTCTTCCTTTGACTAATGTTTTTGGGTATGAATTCTCAGCATTGAATGCATTGCTATTATCTTTTTTATCCGGGCTATTCAGTATTTCTTTCTTAAAATCCCCTGTTAAAGAAAATAATAAGTTTAATGTAGAAAATTATTTATCAGCATTAAGATGGATGCTTTTCTTACCATTTGCAATTTCAGTTGTAAATTCAATCATAGTTGGATTTTGCTCTTTTACTGATGGACTGATCTTTTACTTAGTAATTACTTTTCCTTCAGTTATTATTGGTAGTGCACTCGGTGCTGCTGTTTTCTGTTTAGTTAGAAAAGTTTAGAGTATTATCGTTTATATCCCTTTATTTATTGATTCTATTTATATCGTTGCTCGAGATCTATTTCAATCCGCAGGTCTATCTTTATAATCCACTCTTTGCGTATTTTCCAGGAACTATTTATGATGAAGGATTGAGTGTCGATATAAAACTTACTCTCTATAGAATACTTAATTTGATATTCTTCATCCCCATACTTATTTATTTTTTAGGATGGGCTATTGAAGGAGTTTCTTTCAAAAAAAAATTTTCTCTTTTAGTATCTGCATCTTTCATTGCTGTATTGTTTTACTTCATTTTTTCTCCGTTATTGGGATTTACAACTACTGAATCAAGTTTAAACGATAAGCTTTCTTACAAAGTTGAGTCTAAACACTTTATAATTCAAGCTGACGCACGAATTGAAAAAGAAGTTCTCCAACAGATAGTATTGAACCAGGAATATTATTATTCATTGCACAGTAATTTCTTTAAGGAAGAACCAAATTCCAAAATTAAATCGTTTATTTTTTTTGATAGAGAACAAAAGAAAAATTTATTTGGAGCTGGTGCAGCAGATGTTGCCAAACCGTGGTTGAACAGTATTTATGTTTCTGCTGATACCTGGGAAAGTACAATTAAACACGAAATTGCCCATTGTTTTACTGCTGGTTTCGGAACAGGAGTTTTTAAGCTGGCTGCAGGATTTAATCCGGCTTTGATTGAGGGAGTCGCTGAAGCTGCGGATGGATTTTATGATGCGAACAGTATCCATTATATGGCATCATTGGCATTTAAAAATGATTACCATGTTAATGTAAATTCAATGTTTAACAGCTTTAGTTTCTTCGGAAGTGTATCTAGCCTTTCTTACATTTATTCCGGTTCATTCATTAAATATTTATCTGATGATTATGGAATAGAAAAGGTCAAAGACTTTTATAAAAGCAATGACTTTGAAAAATCTTTTGCAACCGAGTTAAGTTCAGTAATAAAAGATTACGAACTGTTCCTGGATACTTTAACTCTAAACGCAACGAAAGATAGAGCCAATTACTATTTCGGTCGTAAGCCACTAATAAGTAAAATTTGTCCAAGATATGTTTCTTCAAGTCTTGCAAAAGCATGGGAATACTATTCAGCGAAGAATTACAGTAAAGCAAAAAGCATTTTCGAACATATTCTAATTAAAACCGAAAGCTATAGTGCTGTAATTGGACTATCCAAAATTTTAGAGGATGGAGACTCACTTTCGAGGGCAATCGATTTATTGCAATCGAGAATAAATTCTTTTCAAGGAACAAGCTACGAGTATAATCTGAAATTTCGATTAGCTGATCAGCTTGTTATGAACAATGAGATTGAGAAAGCAAAAGAACTATATCAGTTTTTAGTTGATGTTAAACCGAATAGAAGATTAGAATTGGTAAGTAATACAAGAATTTCATTGTTAAAGAATGGTTCTCTTAAAAAGTACGTTGCTGGAAGCGAATATGATCGATATGCTATTCTAAAAGATTTGAATTTACGGGTTTACAACTATCCATCAATACCATTGATGATAGACCTGAGTACATCACTTGGAGAAGACTATAACTCATTCTTGTTAAACTTTGAAAATAATTTAGAAGTAAAGAATGAGTTAAGTAGTTACGCACTCCTTAAATTATCTGAATATATGTTGCGAAATTTTGATTACGTCAAAGCTCGAAAAATGGCAGGTTTTGCATTGCGATATAAGGACGACCTTAACCTGCTGAAACTAACTGAGGAAAATTCTAAAAAGACTGAGTGGTTTCTCAGAAATGCTGAAAGTATTCTTAATGAAACTAATTTCAAAGTGAATTAATAACTATGAATCTTAAAGAAAAATTAGAGAAATTTGATTTTCTTGAAACCGCTTCTGAAATAGCTAAAGAAGTTGGTGTTGAGGTTTATGTTGTTGGTGGATTCATCCGCGATCTTATTTTAAACAAAGAGGTTGAAGATATTGATTTTCTCGTAGTCGGTGATGTAATAAAATATGCACAAACTTTTGCTGCTTCATTCGGAATTAATGATGTTGTTGTATTCAAAACATTTGGTACAGCACACTTCACTTATAAGGGATTAAATTTTGAATTTGTTGCAGCAAGAAAAGAGTCTTACAAAAAATCCAGCAGAAAACCACTTGTTTCAGAAGGAACATTTTCTGACGATATCTCGAGACGTGATTTTACAATAAATACAATAGCAGTTTCAATTCTAAAAGAAAATTTCGGAGAAGTGATTGATCATTTTAACGGAATGGATGATATTGAAAAAAAACTTATCAAAACTCCTCTTGATCCAAACATAACATTTGATGATGATCCTCTAAGGATTTTACGAGCATTTCGATTTGCTTCACAATTAAATTTTAATGTTGACGAATCCATTTTGAAATCTGCAGAAGAATTAAGAGAATAGACTCGAAATAGTTTCTCAGGAAAGAATAACCGATGAGTTCCTGAAAATTCTAAAATCACCGAAACCTTCTGTTGGGCTAAAACTTTTGCAAATTTCAAAAGTGATGGACGTAATTTATCCTGAAATATCACAAATGATTGGAGTTGAGCAAAGAGCGGAATACCATCATAAAGATGTCTTTTATCACACACTGGAAGTTGTGGATAATATCTCAAAAAAAACTGATGATGTCTGGTTAAGATTTGCAGCGCTGGTCCACGATATTGCCAAACCAAAAACAAAAAAGTTTGTTGAAGGAACAGGTTGGACTTTTCATGGTCACGAAGAACTTGGCGCAAGAATGATGAAATCAATTTTCAAAAGAATGAAGCTCCCGATGAACAAGCTTGACTATATGGAAAAATTGGTTAGACTCCATTTGCGCCCAATTGCTCTTGTGAGTGATGATGTTTCTGATTCAGCGATTAGAAGATTGATTGTTGCCGCTGATGAAGATCTGGAGCATTTAATTACTTTATGCAGGGCTGATATTACAAGTAAGAATCCTGAAAAGGTGGAAAGGTATCTTCAGAATTATGAAATTGTAATGAAGAAGGTACTGGAAGTTCAAGAGAAAGATAAACTTCGAGCGTTTCAATCACCAGTTAGTGGGGAAGTTATTATGCAGGTTTGTAATCTAAGACCATCGAAGAAAGTTGGAGAAATTAAAACAGCAATCGAAGAAGCTATACTCGATGGAGTAATTGGAAATAATTATGAAGAAGCTTATGAATATCTCTTAAAGATTAAAGATCAATTCCATGAAAATTAGCTAACCTTATAGTTTAACTCTCAAACCTAACAGATAAGTTTTATCATTCCTCACTGCTTCGTTATTTCTTATTCCCATAAAAAGATCAACTGGAATTTTATCTTTGACTTTTTGTACTTCTACAGCTGCATTAAAATCATTGACTTCAGACAATATCAGATTAGAGTTTACCGATGCAGTTGTGTCTTCCTCAGTTTTTTTATCTTTTTTAATCACCAGAGCATAAACTAATATTCCAGCGATACTAAACCTCCAACTACATAAAGTGCAGTGTCGTCATTACTGTTATCGGATTGAGTTGTATTGCCGCTGCCTCCACCAATTTCATCGAAAATTCTAAGTCCGCTCTGAGCAAAAGTATCTGATGAAAAAATTGCTACTGATAAAATCAGAATGAAAGTTAAAGTATGGAAGGATAGTTTTAAATATGATTGCACTTTTTTTACCTCTAAATTGTTATTGCTAATATAAGAGAATTAAACTTATGTATTCAAGCGGTGATTTTATCCCGCTTTTGTTTAGCATCAAGATTGACTAAGGACTAAAAAAAGCTCTAAACATTATTAACCGAATATATAGTTATTATACCGTTTATAATGTTAATAAATAAGATCGAAGCTTATTATGTATTTTTGCAATGGATTTTATACATTGAAAAAAATAATGTAACATTGCATATTATCTAACTGTCTAATTCATAAAAAAGGGAAAATTCAAATTGGAGATCAGAATGCGATTAATAATAACTATTTTATTCACTATTTTAATTTCAGCATCCATAGTTCCTCAGGAAAAACTAACTCTTGAAAAAGCTATTAATATTGCTTTGCACAAGAATTCAACTTATTTGAAAAGCTCTAATCAAATTGAAAGTTTTGAATCGGAAGTGCAAGCTGCTTACGGAAATTTTCTTACCAACTCTTGGTGCAAATGCAAATTGGCAATGGAGTAAAACAGATCAACAGGGATTATATGTTGATCCTAACACAGGCCAGGTTGTTGAGTGGCTCACAGCAACTAAGGTCATACAATTTAGGTTTAAGAACTAATTGGACATTGTTTGATGGTCTTGCGAATCTGGCAACTCTTTCAAGGAGTAAAGATGAACTCGAATCTGCGCAATTAACTCTGGAAAGATTAAAACAAGATATTGGTTTACCAGACAATGACCCTTTATTATCAGGTGGTTTACAATTCACAGTTACTCAATGTAAAAAAAGATGATCTGAAGTGGAATGAGAAGAATCTCGAAACAATAAAAGAAAGAAACAGACTAGGTGCAGCTACATTAGCCGATGTTTATCAGCAGGAAGTTGCCAAAGGTAATGCTGAACTGGAATTGATCAGAACTGAAAATCAACTTGAATTAGCAAAGAAGGATTTGCTTTTCTATCTCGGCATTGATGTATTAGAAGAATACACGTTTACTGATACCCTAACAAGCATCGATTCTGAAATATTAAATTCCAATCTGCTAACTGATTACCAGGACATAAGTGGATTAGTTACAAATGCTTTAAATCAAAGATATGATTACAAAAGCGCTACGCTAAACTATGAAAGCACTAAAGGAAGGTGTTACGATAGCACAGTCAGGACATTGGCCTTCACTAGTTGCAAGTGGAAATTATTCATGGTTTGGTACCACTGTTTCAGAAATAGATGAAAATAGAAATCTTCAATTTGGATTATCACTTAATGTTCCATTGTTTCTGGGATGGTCAGTTAGCAATCAGGTTCAGCTAGCCGAAGTGCTAGTCTAAAAACTCAGCAATTGAATTAAGTGATCTTGAAAGAGAGATTAAAAAAGAGATCAAAACTAATTTTCTGGATCTTCAGGCTTCACAAAAGGCATTGGTTGTAAGTGAAAAGAATATATCTGCAGCAAGAGAAACTCTTAAAATTGAAGAAGAAAAATATGCACTTGGTTCTGGCAAACTTGCTTGATGTTCTAATCGTCAACTCACGTTATACAACTGCACTTACTGATCTGTTAAATTCTCAATTTGTCTTATATCGTGCTGAGTCAGAAATTAAAGTATAATCTAGGCACTTTAGATTATAAGAATTACGAACAATAGACTTTTAGGAGATAAAAAAAATGGCAAATGGTAAAAGAAAAAAATCAAAGAAAAAACTTTTCATTTTTGGTGGATTAGGTCTACTCGTAATTATTCTTGTTATAGTCACCTTTGCAGGAGGTAGTAAGGAAAATATAATTCTCGTCCAAACTGAAAAAGTTCAGAAAAGGAATATTACTCAAACTGTAACTGCCACTGGAAAAATTGATCCTGAATTTAAAGTGCTTATTACACCTGAAGTAACTGGTGAGATTATAAGTCTTGCCTGTTAAAGAGGGCGATGTTGTAAAGAAAGGTGAGCTTCTTATTAAAATAAAAGGTGATCAATACATGGCTCAGAAGGATAGACTGGAAGCTAATCTAAAATCATCTGAAGCATCGTTGCAAATGCGTGATGCAGAATTAAACAGGGTACAACTTGAGTATGATCGCACAAAGGAACTTCATAGCAAAGGATTAGCGAGCAATTCTGAATTAGAAACGCTGAAGCCAATTACCTTTCAGTACAAAAGCAAGTTATGATGTCGCCGAGGCAAATGTTCTTCAAAGTAAAGCTCAATTGAGAGAAGTCCTCGAAACTTTATACAAAACAACAATTTATTCTCCAATGGATGGAATAGTTACTCAGCTTAATGTTGAGCTAGCTGAAAGAGTTTTAGGAAGCGGTTTTAGTCAGGGAACAAATATTATGACTGTTGCCGACCTGAGTAATATGGAAGCTGTTGTTGATGTGGATGAAAACGATGTGGTATTGGTTTCTGTTGGCGACACTGCTAACATATCAGTTGATGCATTTGGTGATAAAGTATTTCAAGGATTGTTACTGAAATTGGAAATAGTGCCAAAGCAGCTGGTTTCGGAACTCAGGAACAGGTGGTAAATTTTTCAGTAAAGATTAAAGTTAATAGACCTCGATCCAAACTTGCGTCCGGGAATGTCCTGCAATGCAGATATAGAAACAGAAACGGTTGAAAATGTTATAAGTGTTCCTATTCAGAGTGTAACTGCTCGGACAGATATTCCGGTTGATGAAGATTCAACCAAAGCTGATGATAGAGGAAGAAAATGGAAATGGAATGATGAAAAGCAGAAAGCCAAAGGAAGTTGTCTTTTTGGTAGATAATGGAAAAGCTAAAATGGTTGTTGTTGAAGCAGGAATAAGCGATGATAATTATCTAGAAATAAAAAGTGGTTTGGACGAGGGCGCTGAAGTTGTCTCAGGTAGTTACCGGGCAATTTCAAGAGAGTTAGAGAACGACTCTGTTGTTAGAGTTGAGGAATAAACGTGGCGATGGAAATAAAGATATGGCAGAAGAGGATG
The DNA here is from genome assembly GCA_963768365.1 of uncultured Ignavibacteriaceae bacterium. Lineage (GTDB taxonomy): Bacteria > Bacteroidota > Ignavibacteria > Ignavibacteriales > Ignavibacteriaceae > IGN2. The sequence goes on from CAVYHS010000016.1 coordinate 23,754, forward strand.
ACAACTAACCAAATCGGGAAATAACATGAATATTATAAATATAGAACATATTGCAAAAATATACGATGTTGGATTAGAAAAAGTTCATGCTTTAAGGGACGTCTCTTTGAGAATAGATAAGAATGAATACGTTGCTATTATGGGTCCCTCTGGTTCTGGTAAATCTACTTTGATGAATATGCTTGGATGTCTTGATACTCCAACTACAGGAAAATACGAATTTAACTCAGTTAACGTTAGTGAAATGGATGATAACGATTTAGCAAGAATCAGAAATAAAGAAATTGGTTTTGTTTTTCAAACATTCAACCTACTTGGCCAGATCTGATGCTCTTCATAATGTTGAACTGCCATTAATTTATTCAGGAATTTCTTATTCAGAACGAAGGGAAAGAGCTGAAAAATCTTTAGTAGACGTTGGGCTTGGAGACAGGATGCATCATAAACCAAATGAACTTTCTGGCGGGCAAAGACAACGTGTTGCAGTTGCAAGAGCTTTGGTAACAAATCCTTCAATAATTCTTAGCAGACGAACCAACTGGTAATCTCGATTCAAAAACCGGCGAAGAAATTATGGTGCTGTTTAATGAGATCCAGGAAAAAGGTAACACAATTATTCTAGTAACACACGAGGAATACATAGCCGAACACGCAGCAAGAATAATCAGATTAAAAGACGGGCTTGTTGAAAAAGATGAAGTGGTTTCAAAAAGATATATTCCTAATTCAAAGGAAGCAAGTGTTAGTTAGATTGTGAAATGATATTTACGGTATTAAATAGTAAGTTGATTTTTTAACAGACTGAATATTTTAATAGTTAAAAATAAAAATTAGGATTTATATGAGGTACATTCTTTTCGAATTTAAAGAAGGATTACTCATCGCTTTCCGTGCCCTTGCGCACAAACAAAGTCCGCACATCACTTAACGATGCTCGGTATTTTTATTGGAATCACTGTGGTGGTTCTAATGTCGACTGCAATTAAGGGAATTGATAATTCATTTCAGCAGGGAATTAGTGCTTTAGGTTCGGATGTTCTTTATATAGATAAATGGGCATGGTTTTCAAATGAAGATTGGTGGAAATTGCGCAATAGAAAAAGTATAGATATGGCTGATTATGAGCAGTTTAAAGAATTAGCGAGGCTTCCAATTGCTGTTGCCCCTGTTATTAACTCTCAGCAGCTTGTAAAATTTAATGATAGAAGAATAGAAGGTGTATTTCTAAATGGTTCTAGTTCAGATTATGTCAAAACTACAAACTTTACTTTTGAACAGGGAAGATTTTATAATGATGTTGAGAGTAATGCTTCAAGACAAGTTGCTGTTATAGGAAGTGAGATTTCCAAAAAATTATTTCCTAGAGGAGATGGACTTGATAAAACTATTAAGATCGGTGGAGCTAACTTCAAAATTGTTGGAGTTCTTGCTGAGCAGGGAAGTTTCATACTTGGTCCGTGGAATCCTGATAATCAGGTCTTTATTCCAATTGGTACGTATTTTTAAAAATTTCATTGCACAACATAGAGGCACTGTAACTCTTAATGTCAGGGCACCTAATCCTTCAATGGTGGAAGAAACAAAAGCTGAAGCCGAAGGTGTTATGAGAAAAGTGAGAGGTCTTAAATATGATGAGGAAAATGATTTTTCAATAAACCAGCAGGAAGGCTTAATGGAAAACTACAATTCAGTAGTTGGTGTTATTCAGATTGCCGGATTGTTCATAACTGGTTTGTCACTCTTTGTTGGAGCTATTGGAATAATGAATATTATGTTTGTTTCAGTACGTGAAAGAACAAAAGAGATCGGAATTCGTAAAGCAATTGGTGCCAGAAGAAGAACTATTCTTGTTCAATTCCTTCTTGAATCTTCAGCAATTTGTTTACTTGGAGGAATTGCAGGTTTAATTGCTGCAATTTTAGGTAGCATGATGCTTAAACCAATATTTTCCCAACATCTATTCAACCAAGTGCTGCTGTAATTGCAATTGGTGTTTCAGCCATAACAGGTATTTTATCTGGCTTTGCACCAGCTTATACTGCTTCAAAATTAGATCCTGTTGATTCCCTCAGGTATGAGTAGATGAGAATCGATCAACTATTTTCAATTTCTTTTCAATCAATTCTTAATAATAAGTTAAGAACATCGCTTACTATACTCGGTGTTGTAGTTGGCATCTTTTCAATTATTGTAATTATGACAATCATTACAATGCTTCAGAACAGTATTGAAAATGGACTGGCTATGTTAAGTAAAAATACTTTTCAAATTCAAAAGTTTGATGCTATGCAGGGAAATCATCATGACAGAAGCCAGAGAAATCGTAAAAATATTACAATAGATGAGGCAAATAGATTAAAAGAAATACTGACACAAGCATTATACGTTGGAGCGGAGCAATGGCAAGGGGGAAAAGTTGTTAAGTATGGTAATAGAGAAACGAATCCAAATAATCACGTTGGAGGTCAAACAATTGATGCTATGCGAACCAATGACTTTAATGTAGAACTTGGAAGAGACTTTAGACAGGATGATATTCAAAACTCTACGGATGTCTGTATTTTGGGACAAGAAATTGTTGAAAAACTTTTTCCAAATATGAATCCACTTAATCAAATAGTAAGAGTAGATAACAGACCATTACGGGTAATTGGAATAATGGAAAAACAACCTGAAATGTTTGGAGAAAGTCACGACAACTATGTTCTTATACCTATTACAACCTGGCAATCTATGTATGGAAAATATGGTAGAAGTGTGAACATAATGGTTACTGCTCCAAGTCAGGAAGCTTATAATGATGTCATTGAATCTGCAATCGGTCATTTTAGAAAAATTAGAAAAGTTGAACCAGGTGAACCGGATAACTTTTCAATATTTAGTAATGAATCCATGATCACTCAGGTTAATGACATAACCGGACCTATAAAAATAGGTGCTCTTGCAGTATCGCTCGTTGCACTTCTGGCTGCAGGTGTTGGAATTATGAATATAATGCTCGTCTCCGTAACTGAAAGAACCCGGGAAATAGGAATCCGCAAAGCAGTTGGTGCAAGGAAGTCCAGCATACTTATTCAATTCCTTATAGAAGCAATTATACTTTGCCTGGCAGGTGGTTTTCTTGGAATTATTTTGGGAATTGGAATTGGAAACTTCTTTGGAAGTTTTTTAACTGCTCAATTTGCTATTCCGGTAGATTGGGTAATTATCGGAATTTCAATGTGCATTATTGTAGGATTAATCTTTGGAACATATCCTGCATACAAAGCTGCAAACCTTGATCCTATCGAATCATTAAGGTATGAGTGAATGAAAATTAATCAACTTTTTAGTATTGCGTTACAATCTATTATTAATAATAAACTAAGAACTTCACTTACAATTCTTGGAGTAGTTGTAGGAATTTTCTCCATTATAGTTATAATGACTATCATAACAATGCTTCAGAACAGTATTGAAAATGGACTTTCACTTCTGAATAAAAATACATTTCAGATTGAAAAGTTTGACAGAATGCAGGGACGCGGAGGATGGACAAGACAGAGCCTGGAGAAACAGGAAGAATATTACAATTAATGAAGCTTACAAGCTTAAAGAATTATTAACAGGTGCTTTATATGTTGGTGCAGAGCAATGGTCATTCGGAAAAGTAGTAAAGTTTGGTAATTATGAAACCAATCCTAACATCAGTATTGCAGGTGAAACTATTGATGGTATTAAAACAAATAACTGGAAAGTTGAATATGGCAGAGATTTAAGAGAGAATGATGTTCAGTATTCTACTGATGTTTGCTTGCTCGGTGCTGATGTAGTTGATAAAATTTTTCCGAATATAAACCCTATTGGCCAAACAGTAAAAGTTGATGGAAAACCAATGAAGGTTGCTCGGTGTTCTCGAACGGCAACCATCAATGTTCGGGCAGAGCAGGGATAATTATATAGTAATTCCAATAACAACTTGGCAATCAATGTATGGCAAATATGATAGAAGTGTTAATATAATGGTTACTGCACCCAGCAAAGAATCTTATAATGATGTTATTGAATCAGCCATCGGTCATCTCAGAAAAATAAGAAAAGTAGCTGCAAATGAACCAGACGATTTCTCTGTATTTAGCAATGAGTCTATGATGACCCAGGTTAATGATATAACCGGACCTATAAAAATCGGTGCGCTGGCAGTTTCGCTTGTTGCACTTCTGGCGGCGGGTGTTGGCATTATGAATATTATGCTTGTTTCCGTAACTGAAAGAACCAGAGAAATTGGAATTAGAAAAGCTATCGGTGCAAGAAAGTCCAGCATACTAATTCAGTTTTTAATAGAAGCTGTAATTCTGTGTTTGGTGGGAGGATTAGCAGGAATTATTATTGGTATCGGAATTGGAAACTTTGCTGGTAGTTTTTTGAATGCACAAACGGCAATTCCATATGATTGGGTAGTAATCGGAATAACAATGTGCGTAATTGTTGGACTTGTCTTTGGAACTTATCCTGCTTATAAAGCTGCTAATCTTGATCCGATTGAAGCGTTGAGATATGAGTAATGATTAATCTTCAACGTGAGTTAAAATTTATATAAAAATATAAATCTCACCAATCAATAACAGTTAAAACACCAATAAAATTATAAATTTATTTTCCTTAAAACTCTACTGATCTAACAGCAATGAAACCCGAAAATCCTACCTCAAAAATTGCACAAAAACCAACACGTGCTCGCGGTCGGCGTTGAACCACTTGTTATAAGCCAAATCATATTAAGTCATCCTTCATTGCTATTTTTTTTAATTTGCGCGTGTAAAACTACAAGGCTTCCAATTACTCCAATCAAAAATAGTAACGATGTCAGGTAGAATATACCTTCTATTGATTCCAAACTATCACTAAAGTTTATCTCAGTTTGTATACTAATAAATAAGCCATATAACGAAAGTAAAATAAATATTATTGTGGAGGTTCCTGATAGAAATAAAAATCCTTTACTTATTTTTCCGAGTGATTTTATACGCGAAGTATTTAATATCAGCTTAACACCCACTACGAGTAAAAGAATAAAAAAAATATATTCTACAAATTCATATTTTGTATATTCCAAAAAACCACATAAAAATGTTATAACGAAAAGTACAATTAGAGTATAAACGTTTTTTTTTGCACTTATTAGGTTATTTTCAATCATATTATATTATCCTCATAATTATCAAAGATTCAATTATTACTCGTAACGTTGGTTACAAAAAATATTTCAATTGAGGCTTATAACGGCGTTGCCGCTAAGCCGACGCCTTAAACTACGATGCTTACCTAACAATGAAAATTTATAAATTACAGCCCTTTATACTTTCGCTTAACACAAATGGTGAACCTAATTTACTTAACACTAAAACAACAATGCCACACGAACAAACCAAACCGGAAAATTATGAATCCTGATAGAAAATATGCGCTTTGTCAACCTGTAAATAAATTTAAATAGGGTTGACAAAGTTAAATTAATATGGTATAATTAGACCGGTCAGTTTAATAAAAAAAACAATGCAAAAAAAACACAATAAAGAAGAAATAATAGAAGTAGGTAAGGAATTATTTCGCAAACGCGGTTTTAACAATACCGGAATTGATGATATTTTAAAAGCCAGCGGAACTCCAAAGGGATCATTTTATAACTTCTTTAAAAGTAAGGAAGAATTCGGCGTTGAAGTTTTGAAGCATTACACAGACGGGCAATACGACTATGTTAAAGATTTGCTAGAAAATTTCAGTTTGACACCATTACCCCGTTTAAAGGCCTTTTACAACACTTTGATTAAAGGGAATCTGCAAGAAGGCTGCAGGTATGGCTGTCTTGTAGGCAACATGACACAGGAAATGGGCGGTATCAGTGATCAGATAAGTTCTTCTGCCAGTGATAATCTTGGAAAGATTACTACATTGATTGGCGAATGTATAAAAGAGGGCCAGGAAAAAACTGAAATACGCGATGATTATTCGGCTGAAGAGTTAGCTGATTTTGTACACAACAGTTTTTATGGAGCGATTATGCGCTCAAAAGCAGGGAGGCGAGAACAACCTTTTCAATTATTTTTTGAAATGATTTTTTCCTTTTTGAAAAATAATGAAGGCAAATCTAGTAAATAGCGGTTGCGGATTAGCAATATGCCCATATTCCAGAAATAATGGCAGGGACGATTTTGTTACATAAGTTTTATACAAAATGAATATTTAATACAATTTATTAATGTAAATTCTGTACTCATTAAAGAAGAAAGATTATGAAAATAAAACATACAAGTGTTTTGCAAGATACCGAATTGCCAATGCAGTTTATCATTAGCTTTGACAAAGTTATTTCTTTTTATAAAAAATATGCGGACAAAGCAAATGAAAATCATCCTTACCATAATTCTGCAAAGAAAATGGTTGATGAGATTCAAAAGTTTCCGGAATTGATAGAAGGTTTTTCTGATTTTTCATTGTTGGAAAAATACAAGGATCAAATAGATTTAATTCTAAATCCTTTATTTCCGGAAGCGCTGTTATCAAATGAGATAAAAGCAGCAAGTATTCCTTTTTCTTTCACTTCTTTTAAATTTACAACCCGCTTTGAGAATATCTTAAAAGATGCCGGGGAAGATTATATTTTGAAGGCCCGAAATTTTGAAGACGACATTTTTTACATAGCTGCGTGTACCTGGATTTTAGCAGTTGTTCATAACTATTATATAGATTTAAAAAGACCTTTCTTTTTTGATATCCCCGATAAAAATGGTGAGATGAGGATCTTCAAGGCTGCTTTTAATGCTGATATGGGAGAAGTTATTCCCACCGAAAATGCACCTGAAATTACGGAAGAAGATATAAAATTATTATTGGACAGTTTTGATAATATTGATATTTGGAAAGAGAAGTTCCCACCCAATAGTTATATTTTTAAGGGTTTTGGAATTATGAACCTTTTTGATGTAACTGCTGATGAAACAATTTCTGCAATAAATACTAATCTGTTGCGAAGTGATGAAAACCTGCTTAAAGATTTGCGCATTAATTTAGCAAAGTTTTACAACATCAAAGATCTCATGCTGGGTTTTTCTATTTTTGAAACGTCATCGGAAAATTTGGAATTCGCCAAAATAAAAAAATCAGAAAGCTTGATTCTAGGGGATGAAACGGAGATCACTTGTGATAATTTTTTCTGCGGTTATATTTTGGATAAGGTTTTTAGAAAGCAGGAATCTATTGCAATATCAGATGTTGAAAAATATGGTAAACTTACTAATCAAAATCCTTTTTATAAAAATTTAAAATCAAAAGGAATTGGAAGTATTTTAATAATACCAATTAAACAAACAAATAATAAAGATTTAGCAATTATAGAAATAGCTTCACCAAGACCTTTTGAATTAAACTCAATTAACCAGCATAAATTTAAAGATATTATTCCTGTTTTTGAATCTGCTGTTGAAAGGGCATCGAAAGAACATCAAAACATTTTAGAAGCGACAATTCAAGAGTATTATACATCAATACATCCTTCAGTAAAATGGCGTTTTTATGAAGCTGCCGAAAAATATTACAAAGCCGTTTATGAAAAACAGGACAATGTAAAATTAGATGAAATTGTTTTTGAAGAGGTATTTCCCCTATTTGGCCAATTAGATATAAAAGGTTCTTCAACGGCTAGAAATCAGGCGATTAAGGAAGACTTAACGACTCAACTTACTATGGCAGTAAATATCTTAAAAGAAGCTAAGCAAAATGAACAACTACCGATTTATGATGAATTAATGTTCAGGATAAAAGAATATTTGGACAATATAGAAATAGGATTAAAGTCTGGCGATGAGGTGGGGATTTTAAGCTTTTTAAAAAGTGAAATTTATCCTGTTTTTAACCATGTAGAGCAGATTAATAATAAATTATCTAAAATGATAACTGAATATAAAAATAGATTAGATCCGGATTTGCAGGTTATTTATGAAAAACGTAAAGAATACGAAAATGGCGTTACCCTGTTAAATGATAAGCTGGCTAAGTTTCTCGATGAAAAACAAGAAGAAGCCCAGGCAATGTTTCCTCATTATTATGAAAGATATAAAACGGATGGTGTTGAGTTTAACATGTACATCGGGCAATCTTTAGTAAAAGACAAAAAATTTGAAAATTTATATTTATATAATCTCAGATTATGGCAATTACAGATAATGTATGAAATGGAAAATGTTGCCTATGCTGCCCGGGAGGAGATGGAGCATGAGCTTCGGGTTGCCTCTTTAATATTGGTTCACAGCAATCCTCTGGCCATAAAGTTTAGAATGGACGAAAAACAATTTGATGTTGATGGAGCTTATAATATTCGATATGAAATAATTAAAAAGCGAATTGACAAAGCACATATAAAGGGCACAGATGAGCGGATTACTGTTCCTGGAAAAATTGCTATAATTTACTCACAAGACAAAGATGCCCTGGAATATTTAAAATACATTAAATATATGCAGTCTAAACAATTTTTTGGCAAGGTTGAAAAATTGGATTTAGAAGACTTGCAAGGAGTTTCAGGTTTAAAAGCACTTCGTGTGGAAGTTCTATATCAAGAAGATTTTAATGAAAAATCTGCTTTAACTATAAATGAGTTAGTACAAGAAATACATGCTTGAGATTAAGTTTAAGTTTCCAACTAATAATCAGGTATTTGCATATTGAAAGGTTAACTTAGTCAAACTTATCTAAAGATTGCAATTGAGTTTTATAATAATAATCACTGTGATTTTTTTATTAGCTACACCGGTTTGGCTAAAGGCTGCTTAAGCGGGCTTTAGCCTTTGTTGCCAGCAGTGTTTTTGTTTTTCAATTTACCGTCTACTGTCCACTAAACGGTGTCCCGAAAATGCCGACAGCAAGTTCTGCCCAAATGAGGAGGAGTGCCGCCAGAATAGCTGCACAGATGGGGATTCGGTATTTAATTTTGTTTATCTTTCTTAAAACAAGCTCACACATAAGACCGGTGCCGAGCAGTACGATAGCAGCGACAACAAAATCTAGCAGTGTCCAGCTCACCTCATCTGTGAACTGCATCGCTATTAGTGGTATAAGTAGTAGAAGCAATACAGTAAGCGCAATTTTGATAAGTCTTTTGTTCTGCTTAATCATAAATGTTTTGTTTTTATCCATTTTTTCTTCCATTCCTTAGTCTATATTTTAATTTTAACTAAGCATTTAACGGTGTTGCCGCTAAGCCGCCGCCCAGATCAGTAATGCTTAACTTGCAACAAATGTTTATAATTTGTAGCCGCCAGTATATTCCACTGCACTGGCGGCGACCTGTTCAGCTAGAGGTTTATTCCCAACCTTTCTTCAACATTAGCTCTTCTATTCTGTATGCGTGAAGCATCTCGTGCATTAGTAGTTCCCTGAACATTATCAATACTGAGTAATGACTGTACTCTTCATGCTCCGCCGTCCGTTGCCAATCTTCTACAGATAGCTCTTTCAAACGCTTAACGAGGCGCGCCCGTTCTCGCACATACTGGTCAAGTGCTTCGTCTAAATCAATGTTTAGTAGTGAGCCGGCTTCCTCCTCTGGAGATGGAACCATAGACCTGATGTAAGGGGATGGATCAGAGAGCATCAGCTCTAGGCGTGAGAGGTAAGCTGTGTCCGCGGTAGATATGTGGCAAGCATGTTCGTGAGCGGACCATTTGTTGGGGCTGGGGCGACGCTTCAGATTCTGTGGCGGCACCTCGCGAACAAGGCTAATAATAATATCAGGAGCGCCCTCTAAAGTAGCTATCAAGGTTTGCGTATTATTCATAATCTCCTCCGAGTTTCGTGATGCCGGTAAGCCGCTGGTTAGGAGTAGTTATTATTTCTCCATTTATTGTTTTTCAGTTTCTACAATACAATAGAACGGTTCGATATCAAGTTTCTCTCCAAACAGAGTATATTCTGTCATTTTTAATCCACAATCTTTTAAGAATGATTCAACTGCTGCTTTAGGACCATTTGACATATCTATACCAAATTTAGGAGACTCTCCCATTCTAGCTATTATACTAATAAATTGTTTAGCTGTTTTTGAATATTCACCTGAGCTGAATGTTTTGGAATAAAAATCTTGAGCGATGATACTTCCCTCTGCACATAAATCAGCCATTTTCATAAGAGTTTCTTTTACAATATCTGCTTCTAAATACAAAGAAACACTTTGCCAAAGGAACAAAGTTTTTTTTGTTTTGTCAAAACCAGAATCTAAAAGTTTATCAACCCAAGATTCGTTTGCATAATCAACTGGGATATAGGTGATCCAATCATGCTTTATACCTGCTTTTTTCAATGTTTCAACTTTAACATTTATTGTATTAACCTGGTCGAGTTCAAAAACCTTTACTTTTTTTTCTTTTGTAAAGTGCAAAGCTATTAGATCAAAGCCAGCTCCAGGAAGGACAATCTGCTCCATTTCATCAACATATTTTTCCACTATCTTGTCAAACATGAGCAACCGAATACCCGCTGTGGAATCTAAGGTCTCTTTACCAGGTTCAACAAGTTTTCCAAGCCTGGTGGTAAAGCCAAATAACTGCTGGGAAATGATAAGAGCTCCCATAGTTGACCACATACCAAAATGTGATTCACATGGAAACTTTTTAATAAATGCAACAGAAAGAGGATCCGGTCTGGTGTTAAAATAATGCATGATCCACCTATATTGAAGCGCTTTAATTGCCGAGAAAGAGACACCCAGTTTCTTGCTTTTCCCCATTTCCTTGTAAATTGCAATTAATATTCCAATAATGGCAAAAGGAATGAAAAATGTTTGAATAGGTATATAAAGGATGATTTGAATTATCTTTTTGAAGATATTCAATATTTTGGGTAGCTGTTTATTTGTTTGAATATCGGTCATTTAATTTTTTTATGTTCTTGTAAAAGTTAATGCTCTCAGTTTC
>CAVYHS010000017.1:0-10368 GCA_963768365.1 uncultured Ignavibacteriaceae bacterium
TGAACATGCTCACAGCTTGTATGAAAAATTTGGATTCAGAAAATTAAAGTTGACCGGTAAGTTGATGGAAAAAATTAACAGTGAAGAATAAAAAAAGCCGCCCTCCACTATTAAGGAAGGCGGTTTGTCGTATCATATCTTAATAATTCATTACTTGAGCATAATCATCTTCTTTGTATCTGAAAAATCACCAGCGCTCAATTTATATAAATAAATTCCACTTGGTAATCCTGCTGCACTAAATGATAAATTATGATTACCTGCCGGCATATACTCTTCTATTAAACTTTCAACTAATTCACCAGTAATTGTGTAAATTGTTATATTAACTTGAGAAGCTTCTGGTAATGAGAAAGAAATAGTTGTGCCTGGATTAAATGGATTTGGATAATTTTGACCCAGACCATATGCAGAAGGAGTATTTTCATCCCCCTCAACATCATTTATTCCATTAGTATGAATACCCATTGCATATCCAGATGCCCAGGTGACGTCCTCAGTTGTATGGCATCGTAAACAGACAAAATCCAGTGTAACTTGTGCGAGTCCATCGCCATCAAGAACAACTAAGTTTGTAGAGGTATCAAACATTGCAGTGTAATCGACTGCACTTGTGTTGATACCCATTATGTGCGTTTTTACATCACCACGTCTTCCATTTCCCACTACCATTCCAACAGCAGATTTGCTAGCAGGAGGCATATGGCAATCAACACAATCTATGTTTTTAGGTTGTCCGTTTAGAAGGATTTCCATTCCGGAATGGCAATCCTGACAAGTCGTCTTTATTCCTTCCTCAGGGGTGGCTTCGGGATATCGCAATGGAACGTGAGTATCATGGCATGAAGCACAAGTTAAGTCGGGCATATTACCATCTAGATGTTTGGAAGCTTTCATTTCATTTAACTTGTTCGTGATGCCTTATATAGCCACCACTTGATGGAATAGTATTAGTTGCTCCTCCACGCTGGTGGCATTCACCACAGCGTGTTAATTTAAGATCGTCACCTGTTATGGGTGGAGGAGTTTGTCCTACAGTGCTTTGATGTACACTTCCAGGACCATGACAACCTTCGCATCGTAATGCCCGGTTCACTAAATGTTCCAAGGCTATCAGCAGAAACTCCATTCCACGAACCACTTGGATCGGGACCGGTTGTATGACATATGAAACATCCATAATTATATTTTTTATCTTCACCAAAGTGATATGCAACCCAACCCTGTGTTTCAAGATTATATTGCACCTCCTGAGTTGCAGTATAAATTCTGCCATCAGGTTTTACAAATCTTGCTTTCCAACCATAACCACCTATTACCCAACTGTAATCTCCCCAGGCTGTTCCTGGAGGAGGATTTGGAACACCAGGACTTGTATTCATAGGATAAGTTGGTGGACCACCTGTAACTTCATTAAGCTTGTAAGGGTGTCCACTTGTCGAATATTCTTCCCAAATATTATAACCCGTATTGGGATTTACATTATTGTGACAAGTCATACATTGATCTGAACCAATGTAAGTTTGTGGAAAAATTAAACAACCCCAGAGAACAATAAACAAGATAATTGGTATTAGTTTTTTCATTATTTCTCCTTCTTGGATTTATGTGAGAAATGTTATTTTCTAATTCAAAAATTAGCATTATATGCTAATAGTGTAAAATTAAGAATGATGAAATATTTTTCATATTTAAGTATTCTTGTTGATTACAAACATTCATTTTCCTTTATTTGATAGGAAAAAATAAGATTTGAGCAATGGAAATATTAATTGCCGAAGATGAGCATCAAATTGCAGATCCTTTAAGAAAAAATTTTCTCGAGGAAGGACATCACGCAATGGTTGCTTCGGATGGACAGCAAGCTTTGGACCTTCTTGAAAAAGTTCAATTCGATTTGATTATTCTCGATTGGAAAATGCCAAAGTTAAGTGGTCTGGAGGTTTGTAAAAAAATTAGAGGGAATGGAAACCAAACACCTATTCTTCTTTTAACAGCTTTAACTGATGTATCTAACAAAGTTGATGCACTTAATGCTGGCGCTGATGATTATATTACAAAACCCTTTTCTTTCGATGAACTTTATGCTAGGGTAAAAGCAATAAGAAGAAGATTTAATGTTGAAAGAGAATTCTGTATATGATAATCTTATTCTTAATTTAATTAACAGATCTGTTGAATAAACCGGGAGTGGAATTAGCCTAACAGATAAAGAATTTGAACTGTTAAAGTATTTCATTCTTAATAAAGGTCTATTATTAGATAAAGAAAATCTGTAAAAATGTATGGGGATTAAATTTTATTCCCAAAACTAATGTATGTGAGGTCACGGTTAAAAACTTAGGAAAAAATTAGAAGAATTTTCTGGGAGGAAGTATATTAAAACCATATATGGAGAAGGTTATATCCTCATTGCTGATTAGCAAGAAAACACTTTTTCTAACTCCTACCGTTAGACGATTCACCACCTGGAATGTCCTGTTATTTCTTATCCTGTTATTGGCAATAAACGTGATGTTCATTTTCATAACTGTATATATTCTGCATAGCGGGATTGATAAACGACTCAGTCATGAAATGGACAAAGTCTTAGCTACAATTAGTATAACAGGCACAAATATAAGCATAATAGATTTTAGTGAATTGAATGAACGTGATTTTAATACAATATCCGATGTCTCATTGTTTCTTCAAATTTATGATACCGATGGCAATGTTCTTATTACAAGCAATAATTTAAATGAATTTGGTTCAATACCTTTTGAATTAGAAATTACAGGATGAACGAATTTGTTTTTAGTGATATGAACGTTGGTGAAGACAGGCTGAGAATGGGTTACACTCCATTATATAATGAAGAAGGAGAGCAGGTTGCTATTCTTCAGCTTGCAACTTTTGAAAACGAGTTGTGGAGTTATCAGAAATAAAATGATCGTTTTTAATTTATTATTTCTTCCGGGTTTAATTTTTATTGTTGTTATTGCAAGCGTATTTATAGCAAAAAAGAGCTTCTCACCAGTAAATAAAATAATAGAAACTGCAGAGACGATATCTGCAGGAAATTTAAATACCAGGATAAATTATAAAGCTAAACCGGATGATGAACTTGGGCGGCTGAGAGATACGCTTAACCAATTGTTTGACAGGATCCAAGTAAATATAAATCAGCTTTCTCAATTTACTGACCACGCCTCGCACCAGATGATGAACCCGCTTACCGCTGTGAAAACAGAATTGGAATATATATTGAAAAAAGAACGTTCTGATAATGAATATAAGGTGGCACTTAATAAGATGCTCATCCAAACAGATCAAATGATAAAAATTGTTCGAACGCTATTGATGATATCCAAACAGGATAACAACAACGACATAAGTCATTCAGTATTTAACTTTAGCAATCTTATTCAGAACATTATTGGTACTGAATTTTCGAAAGATGACATTCAAAGCTCAATCGAAAAAGAAGTATATGTAAAAGGTGATGCAGATAAATTTTATATCGTTGTTGAAAACCTGGTTGATAATGCGATAAAGTATTCAAACAGTGATAAAATGGTAAGCGTAACGCTTACTAAAGATGGTCCAAATGCTAATTTTATTGTTAAAGATAACGGAATTGGAATAAGCGATATCGATAGGGAAAAAGTGTTCGACCGGTTTTACAGGTCTGAAAATGCTGAAAAACTTGGCATTAAAGGTTACGGTTTAGGATTAAGTTTAGTAAAATTGTTAGTTGAAGAAGCAGACGGTAAAATTTCTATAAAAGATAACCATCCCAACGGCACAATTTTTACAGTTACTTTGCCTTACCTTGATCTTACTTGAGAAATTCGTCTATTAAAATATAATAATTGCCACAAGTTGGATGAAGGGTTTCTGATTAGAAATTGTTTGGTTACAGAACTGTTAATTTTTGCTAATAATTTCTAAATATTGAAAATATTTTCCTTCAAATACTCTCGGTGATGAGAATAATAGGGGTGATAAACCATAAATATTATTATCATATGCAATTTTTGCTAATGGTATTGCGTTTGTAAGCATTAAGCATATAATTTAATATCGGTTTTTACAATATTTTCTATTTTGAAAGAAATACTTGTAATAAAATGAAAAATATAATCCTTTACCTGATTGTAATATTTACAATTGTATCACTTTACGCAGTTGCGTTTTCATTATCTTAAAGTTAAAATCATAATAATTTTGCACTCATTCACTACTATAGTGTTTCAATAAGTTTAATTCATCATCCTTTAAGAAAAATGCATATTACACGAATCTTTTCCTTTTTAGTTTCAGCTACATTCTTACTATTACTTTGTTTAATTACCGTACAGGCTCAGACTAATGATGATTGCTTGATGTGTCATGACGATGATACATTTACAATGGATAAGGACGGCAAAGAAGTTTCCATTTTTGTAGGTGAAGGTAAATACAATTCCTCAAGTCATTCAAAATTAAAATGCATTTCTTGTCATATAAATTTTGATCCAGGAAGAAATTCCACACAGCGAAAACTTGACGCCAAAAGCTTGTGGCGACTGTCATCAGAAGCAGATTGTAAAACACTTATTCCATCCAAGAATACTTAAAGCTTCCGGCATCGAAAAAGAAAAGGATGTAAATTGTATAAACTGCCATGATAATCACTACCCGAAAGATCCGAATGATGAACGGAGAAAATGGAGTGCTGAAAATATTCCGAATTCTTGTGGACAATGTCATAAAGAAATAAAAGAAAGATATCTTTCTTCTGAACATTACATTGCATTTACAGGAAGGTATGCTGGGTGCACCTAATTGTCTTAGTTGCCATAAGAATCCGATAGCAAGAGTTCACTACAGATGAAGATACTGTAAGCGTAAAAATTTCACAGGAAAAGTTATGTTTATCCTGTCATTTGGATTCACCTGAAGTACGGCAAGAACTGCACCTTCAGCTGGATTTATCACGATGTACGATAAGAGTGTTCACGGATCTGAATTAAATTCTGGTAATCCGAAAGCTGCTAATTGTGTTGATTGCCATGGTTCACATAAAGTTTTAAAGAGTACAAGCAATTCACCCACTTCTGAAAGAAAATATTCCAAATACTTGCGGAAAATGTCATTCTGAATATTTCAAAGGAATATCTTAGAAAGTATCCATGGTGTATGCTCTTGAAAAAGGAATTAAAGAATCTCCAGGCTGTACTGATTGCCACGGTGAGCATAACATTCTTAAACACGATGACCCTCAATCTCCTGTATCATTTCAAAATCTTTCACGTGAAGTTTGCTCACCTTGTCATAGTTCACTTAAAGCTGTCAGAAAAATATGGAATAACTAGTGACAGGTTTGAAACTTTTTCCGATAGTTACCATGGATTAGCGATTGAAGGCGGTTCAGTTGCAGTAGCAAACTGTGCAAGTTGTCATGGTTCTCACAATATTAAACCATCATCTGATTCAACTTCAACTATTTATAAAGGATAATCTTGTTAAAACCTGCGGTGGTTGTCATCCTGGTGCAAATAATAATTTTACAATCGGAAAAATTCACATTACACGGCAGGACGAAAGTGAACCTATTATATATTTTATAGCTTCCGCATACATAGCTTTAATTTTTAGTGTCATTGGATTAATGTTCGTCCATAACTTACTCGACTTTTTCAGAAAGTCGAAAATTAAGAAAATGAAACAAAGGGGATTGATAAGAGAAGAAAGACACGGTCATTCACTTTACCTTAGAATGACACTGAATGAAAGAATTCAGCATGCTACACTTGCTGTAAGTTTTCTAACACTTGGTAATTACAGGTTTTATGCTCAGTTATCCCAATGCCTGGTGGGTTTCACATATTCGTGATATAAGCAGCGATGCGTTTGAAGCCAGGAGTTTGCTACATAGAATTTCTGCAGTTGTTATGGTTGTAGTAAGCTTATATCATATATATTATATTTTTTTCACATCAAGGGGAAGAGAACTAATTAAGGATCTTTTACCAAGATACCAGGATATAAGAGATGCTATTGATGTTGCAAAATTCAACCTGGGATTTTCAAAAACAAAACCGAAACTTGATAGGTTTAGTTATATTGAAAAAGCTGAATACTGGGCATTGATTTGGGGAACAATTGTGATGACTGCAACAGGTGTAATAATGTGGTTTGATAATACTTTTATGGGCATCTTAACTAAACTTGGATGGGATATAGCCAGAACTGTTCACTACTATGAAGCATGGCTTGCATTTCTTGGCAATAGTTGTATGGCACTTTTACTTTATTATTTTCAATCCTGATGCATACCCGATGAATCTTGCATTGGTGGAAAGGAACAATTACTGAAGAAGAAATGGCTGAAGAACATCCGCTTGAACTTGAAAAAATAAAAGCAAAGGAAAAAAGTAATTCAACTGAAGAAGAAAAAAGTTAATCACTTTAACAAATGAAAAATACATTTTTTAGTCTATTACTCATTTTTATAATTCCACTTTCAGTTTTTTCACAATCGAAAGATGATTGTTTAATCTGCCACGATGATCCGGGATTTACAGGAAAAGTTAACGAGGCAAGACAGTTTCGCTTCATGTTAACGAGAAAAACTTTTTCAGGATCAGTTCATGGAGATTTAGAGTGTGTCGATTGTCATTCTGATTATAATGCTGAAGACATTCCTCACAAAAAAGAATATTCAAGAGTTAATTGTGGTGAATGTCATAGCGATGTTCAGGAACTGTATGTTGAATGTCTTCATGGACAAGCCGAAGCTAAGGGAGATCCTCTCGCACCTATCTGCCAGGATTGCCATGGTAACCACAATATTTTACCAGTAAAGGATCACAATTCTGCAGTTGCACCGATGAAAATACCTTTCCTTTGTGGAAGATGCCATCGGGAAGGAACACCAGTTCAACTACAAAGAAATATTCCTCAAGACCGAATTCTGGAAAATTATTCTGAAAGTATTCATGGTGAAGGACTTCTGACAAAAGGACTGGTTGTATCAGCAACTTGTGTTTCCTGTCATTCAGCTCACAGAGTTTTACCGCACACTGATTCCCGATCAACAATCTCAAGACAAAATATTGCAAATACCTGTTCAGTATGCCATGCAGAAATTGAAACAGTTCATAGAAAAATAATTCGTGGCGAACTCTGGGAAAAACAGGCACATATATTACCAGCTTGTGTTGACTGTCATCAGCCGCACGAAATAAGAAAAGTTTATTATGATTATGGTATGGCTAATAAAGATTGTCTCGAATGTCACGATAATCCTAATCTGGTTTCAAGTAAAGATGGAAGATCTTTATTTGTTAATTATAATGAAATAAATAACTCAAGACATTCAAAAACTGCTTGCAGTCAGTGTCATTCTGAAGTGAATTTCTCAAAACATAGACCTTGTGAAACTATACAGAGAAAAGTGGATTGTTCTGCATGTCATGAAGAAGTCGGATTAGAATATTCAAAAAGTATACATGGTACTTTAGTTGCAAAATTAGATCCTAATGGACCAACTTGCAAAGAATGCCATGGAACTCATGGAACATTGGGACGATTAAATCCTAGAATCACCAACATTTGCAACTAACATTCCGAACCTTTGTGGGAAATGTCATCGAGAAGGTGAAAAAGCAACAGTTAGGTACACAGGAACTGAAAAGGATATTGTTAATCACTATACTGAAAGCATTCACGGAAAAGGTCTACTAAAAAGCGGACTAACAGTTACCGCAACTTGTACTGCCTGCCATACTGCACATAGAGAACTTCCGCATACAAATCCTGAATCTAGTATTAACTCCACAAATATCTCTGCAACCTGTGGAACTTGTCATCACGGAATTGAGGATCAATTTGTAAAAAGCGTTCACTCCCCTCTCATAACCAAAACAGATGAAGAGTTACCTGTTTGCAACGATTGCCATAGTGCACATACAATTCGCAGAGCAGATTCGGAAGGATTTAAACTGACGATTATGAGCCAGTGTGGAAGATGTCACGAAAAAATTGCAGAAACATATTTCGATACTTATCATGGAAAAGTTTCTCAGCTTGGTTATACAAAAACTGCAAAGTGTTATGATTGTCATGGTTCGCATGATATTCTTCCGGTCAATAATCCAAAATCAAAATTAAGCAGAGAAAATGTGGTTGAAACTTGTAAAACTTGCCATCCATCAGCCAACAGGCAGTTCGCTGGTTATTTAACACATGCAACTCATCACGATCCAGTAAAGTATCCTATTTTATTCTGGGCTTTTTGGGGAATGACAGGATTGCTAGTTGGAACTTTCTTTATTGCCGGATTACACACATTACTTTGGTTCCCAAAATCATTAGAGTGGAGAAGAAAATTAAAAAAGATACATGATGACGAAACTAATTCTAACGAGAATAGTTCTGAACCTGATAATACTAAAACTGATGAAGATAAAGAATGAAAATTAACGAAAAATACGTTTTGAGATTTACCAGGCTGAATCGAGGACTGCACATCTTTATGATTATAAGTTTTCTTATACTTTCATTAACTGGTATGAGTTTAAAATTTTCATATACTGGATGGGCAAAAGTCCTTTCCAAATTTTTTGGTGGTTTTGAGTCCGCAGGTTATTGGCACAGGTTCGCAGCCGTTATTATGATTATTGTTTTCAGTCTTCATCTTATTGACCTTGTTCGTCTTAGAAGAAAAGAATTTGGTTCCTGGAAAGCATTACTGATTGGTAAAAATTCAATGCTATTTAATAAAAGGGATTGGCAGGATTTTAAGAACTCACTTAAATGGTTTATTGGCAAAGGTGAAAGACCGGAATACGGAAGATGGACCTACTGGGAAAAGTTTGATTACTTTGCTGTTTTCTGGGGAATGTTTGTAATCGGTTCAACAGGAATGACACTTTGGTTCCCTGAATTCTTCACTAATTTTGTTCCCGGTTGGGTGATTAATGTATCTACAATTATTCACAGTGATGAAGCTCTTACTTGCAACCGGATTTATTTTTACTATTCACTTTTTTAATACACACCTTCGTCCTGAAAAATTTCCAATGGATATAGTAATATTTTCGGGAAGAATTCCTCTTGACGAATTCAAATTAGACAGACCAGACGAATACAAAGAAATGGTAGAAAAGGGAGAACTGGAAAAATATTTAGTTGAACAGTATCCTCCCATTGTAATTAAAGGAATAAAAATATTCGGATGGACAGCTCTTATTATTGGTTTTAGTATTGTCATCTGGATTATCTTTGCGATGATATTCGCTTATAGATAATTATATTTAGTCATCTGTTATATTTAAAGTAAAAATTCTTAATTATGCGGCGTTTCTTTCCACTTTACGTTTACAATCCTATAACATTTTCTGGTGTAGGTTTAGCAGGACTAAGCTTCGGTTTAATTATCTTCTTAACAATTCTTGAATTTCTTTCCCCTGAAACAAAACCCTATATGGGAATAATTACTTTTATAATTCTTCCTGTATTTCTTCTTATAGGAATATTTTTGTTAGTCTTTGGAATGCTTAGAGAAAGAAGAAGATTAGAAAAAGGTATTCTAGAGAAGAAAAACGATTTATGGTAATTGATCTGAATGATCAAAAGCAAAGAAGAATAATTAGTTATTTTCAATTGGAGCAGTCTTATTACTTTTCATTCTCAGCATTCGGAAGTTATAAAGCCTATGAATTTTCTGATTCAGATGAGTTCTGTGGAGAAATGTGTCACACAGTAATGGCACCGGAATATACTGCATATCTTTCATCACCACATTCAAGAGTTGGTTGTGTTACTTGTCATATCGGTTCTGGTGCAGCCTGGTTTGTTCGTGCAAAAATATCTGGTGCATACCAGGTTTATTCAGTTTTGTTTAACAAATATTCCAAACCAATTCCAACACCGGTTCATAATTTAAGACCTGCTGAAGGCACCTGTGAACAGTGCCATTCACCTCAGCATTTCTTTAGTGAAATAAAAAGAGAATTTAATTATTACCTCTATGATGAAAAGAACACTAAATCATCATTAAGTATGCTATTAAAAATTGGTGGCGGTAATACTGATCTTGGAAGAGCTGAAGGAATTCACTGGCACATGAATATTGATAATAAAATTGAATACTTACATCTCGGATGAGAAGAGATGATAATTCCCTGGGTTAAACAAACAAGCACCATGGAACTAAAAAATAATTTAAGAAAAGAAATTGATTTTAATGGAAGATTTCCGAAGAAAATTTAAGAACGATGGATTGTATTGATTGCCATAACCGACCATCTCATATTTATAATCCCTCAGATAAATCAGTTAATCTTTCAATGTCCCTCGGAAGAATTGATGAAACACTTCCATATATCAAAAGTATTG
>CAVYHS010000018.1:0-7024 GCA_963768365.1 uncultured Ignavibacteriaceae bacterium
TCAGGACATTATTAGTACTAAATTTTCGAAAGAGGACATTCAAAGCACGATTGAAAAAGAAGTATATGTAAAGGGCGATACAGATAAATTTCATATCGTTGTTGAAAACCTGATTGATAATGCGATTAAGTATTCAAACAGTGATAAAATGGTAAAAGTAGAGCTCACTAAAAATGGCGCATATGCCAATTTTATTGTTAAAGATAACGGAATTGGAATAAGCGATACTGATAAGGAAAAAGTGTTCGACCGGTTTTACAGATCTGAATATGCTGAAAAACTTGGTTTTAAAGGTTACGGTTTAGGATTAAGTTTGGTAAAACTTTTAATTGAAGAGGCAGATGGTAAAATTTTTATAAAGGATAACCATCCCGACGGCACAATTTTTACAGTTACCTTGCCTTACCTTGATCTTACTTGAGAAATTGTTTATTAAAATATAATAATTGCCATAAAGTGGATGGAAAGGGTTTCTGATTAGAAATTGTTCGGTTGCAGAACTGTTAATGTTTGCTAATAATTTCTAAATATTGAAAATAATTCCCTTCAATTACTCTCGGTGATGAGAATAAAATGGCTAATTTGAGTTAAATACTGTTATCATTTGCAATTTTTGCTAATGGTACTGTGTTTGTTAGCAATAAGCATTAAATAGTACCGATTTATTCAAATTATTCTGTTTTGAAAGATTGACTGGTGATAAAATGAAAAATATATTCCTCTACTTGCTTGTCATATTTACAATTGTATCTCTTTATGCCGTTGCATTTTCGTTATCCTAATCTTACATGCATAATAATTTTTTTCAAATTCAACGGTATGATTATCAAACAAGTTTAGTTCATCATACTTTAAGAAGAATGCATATCACAAGAATCTTTTCCTTTTTAGTTTCAGTTACCTTCTTAATTTTACTGTCCTCAGTAATTGTCCCGGCTCAAACCAATGAAGATTGCTTAATGTGCCATGACGATGCTGAGTTTACAATGGAGAAAAACGGAAGAGAGATATCAATTAATGTTGTCGAACAGCATTATAATAATTCCAGCCATTCAACTCTTAAGTGTACTTCGTGTCATGTTAAATTTGATGAAGAAGAAATTCCTCACAGCGATAATCTGCAGCCAAAGGCATGTTCTGACTGCCATACAAAAGCGCTGGTAAAACATCTTTTCCATCCGCGTTTGTTAAAAGTTTCGGGAACTGAAAAAGGAAAGGATGTAAATTGCATTGGGTGCCACGACTACCATTATGTTGCCGATCCTAATGATGCAGGCGGAATTTGGAGTGCAGAAAATTTGGCAGAATCGTGCGGAAAGTGTCATGAAGAAGAAAGTAAAAGATATTTATCATCCAGGCACTATCATTGCTCTTACGGATGGAATGTTAGGTGCGCCTAACTTGTTTACACTGCCATAAAAACCCTATTGCCAAAGTACATGAATTTGAAGATTCAGCGTCTGTTAAAATCTCCCAGGAAAAATTATGTTTATCCTGCCATCTGGATGATCCGGATGTGCGATCCCGGATTGCTCCTTCAGCAGGATTTATAGATATGTATGAACATAGCGTGCATGGATCTCAGTTAAATGCCGGCAACTACTAAAGCCGCAAATTGTGTTGATTGCCATAACTCGCATGATGTTATTGAGGCTAATTTGCCCGAATCATCTATTTTTAAATCAAATATTCCGTATACTTGTTCACAGTGCCATAAAGAGATTTTTAATGATTATAAAGAAAGTGTTCATTCAAAAGCATTATTAAGAGGAAATCGTGATAGCCCGGTTTGTACGGATTGCCACGGTGAGCATAATATTCTTCGGCACGATGATCCGAAATCACCCGTTGCTTTCCAAAATCTTTCCCGCGAAGTTTGTTCACCATGCCATAGTTCATTAAAGCTTTCTGAAAAGTATGGAATTGCTTCAGATAAATATAAATCGTTTGAAGATAGCTACCATGGCTTAGCAATTGAAGGCGGATCGATAGAAGTGGCAAACTGTGCCAGCTGCCACGGAGATCATGATATTAAACCATCCAGCGATCCTACATCCCGGATAAACAAAGCGAACCTGGTGGAAACTTGCGGTGAATGTCATCCCGGTGCAAATGAAAATTTTGCAATTGGTAATATTCATGTTACACGCCAGGATGAGGATGAACCTATTATTCACTTTATTGCAACCCTTTATATTTTTCTTATAATATCTACCATCGGTGGAATGTTTGCACATAATGCCCTCGATCTTTTTAGAAAAGCCAGGATAAAAAAATTAAAGTTGAGGGGTTTTATGAGGGAAGAACATTACGGTCATTCACTTTATCTCAGGATGAATTTAAATGAGCGGATTCAGCATGTATACTTTGGCAGTTAGTTTTATGCTGCTGGTAATTACAGGATTTATGTTAAGTTTTCCAAATACCTGGTGGGTTTCTCATATAAGAGATATCAGCAGCCATTCATTTGAATACAGGGGTCTGATTCATAGAATATCTGCGGTTGTTATGGTTGCAGTTAGTTTGTACCATATCTATTACATATCTTTTACAGAAAGAGGAAGAAAGTTAATAAAAGATCTTCTTCCAAAATTTCAGGATATTAAGGATGCAATTGGTGTTGTAAGATTTAATGTAGGTGTTACAGATACTAAACCAAAATTAGACAGGTTTAGTTACATAGAGAAAGCTGAATACTGGGCGCTGATTTGGGGTACAATTGTAATGTCGTTAACAGGTGTAGTTATGTGGTTCGATAATACTTTTATCGGGCTGTTTACAAAACTTGGATGGGATATAGCCAGAACAATTCACTACTACGAGGCATGGCTTGCATTCCTGGCTATTGTAGTTTGGCATTTTTACTTTGTTATTTTTAATCCTGATGTTTATCCAATGAACGTTGCCTGGATTAAGGGAACTATGTCTGAAGAAGAAATGGCAGAAGAGCATCCACTGGAATATGAAAGAATTAAAAAAGAAGAAAATCTTAAATCAGAAAATAATCCTGACAAAGAATAAATCATTAGCGGCATTCTTATGATGAACGATTTAACGAAGACTTCTCATATTGATCTAAAAATCATCCTCATTATTTTACTCTTTCCAATACTTACTTCGTCTTCATTAATTGCCCAGGATAATGATGAATGCTTGATGTGCCACGACGACAGAGATTTAAAAGGAAAAGTAAACGGCAGAACAAAATCTCTTTTTATTAGTTCCGGTACTATTAACTCTTCCGTTCATGCCGATATTGAGTGTACCGATTGCCATGAAGATATTGATGGGGATAATCTTCCTCATAGAGAAGTATTTAAAAGAGTTGAATGCGGAAACTGTCACGATGATGTAATGGATCTATACAAGGATTGTTTACACGGGCAAGCAAAAGCGAAAGGAGATCCTTTAGCACCATTATGCCAGGACTGTCATGGTAAACACAATATTTTGCTTGTAAAGGATCATAACTCACCTGTTGCGCCGTTAAATATCCCCTTACTATGCGGAAGGTGCCACAGAGAAGGAACACCTGTACAGCTTCAAAGAAATATTCCGCAGGACAGAATATTAGAGAACTACTCACAAAGTATTCATGGCGAGGGATTGCTTTCAAAAGGTTTGATAGTTTCAGCTACATGTGTATCGTGCCATTCAGCTCATAGAATTTTACCACATACCGATTCCCGTTCAACAATATCCAGGCAAAACATTGCCACAACATGTGCTGTTTGCCATGCAGAGATCGAATCTGTCCATAGAAAAGTAATTAGAGGCGAACTTTGGGAAAAACAGGAACATATTTTACCAGCGTGTGTTGATTGCCATCAACCACATGAAATAAGGAGTGCTTTTTACGATTATGGAATGGCTGACAGAGACTGCCTGGAATGCCATGAAAATCAAAACCTTGTGGCTACTGAAGATGGCAGATCACTTTTTGTTAATTATGATGAATTAAAAAGTTCAAAGCATACCACAATTGCATGCAGTCAATGCCATACTGAAGTAAATGTTTCCAAACATCGTCCCTGTGAGACAATTGTAAGCGAAGTTGATTGTTCTTCGTGTCATGCTGAAGTTGGAGAAGATTATGAAAAAAGTACTCATGGTATGTTAGCAGCGCGTTTGGATAAAAACGCACCAACGTGTATGGAATGCCACGGAACCCATGGTACCATGGGCCGGCTTGATCCGAGTTCTCCAATATTTGCAATTAACATTCCGAGCTTTATGTGCAAAATGCCACAGAGAAGGCGAACAGGCTGCAATAAGAAACGAAGGTGATGAAATAGATATCATTGAGCATTATACAGAAAGTATTCATGGTAAAGGATTGTTGAAAAGCGGATTAACTGTTACAGCTACCTGCACAGATTGCCATACAGCACACAGGGAACTTCCTCACGATAATCCTGAATCCAGTATCAATCCAGTTCTTATCGCTTCCACATGTGGAAACTGTCATTATGGTATAACTGAACAGTTTGAAAAAAGTGTTCACTCACCAAATGTAACATCAACAGATAAAGATCTGCCAGTTTGTAACGACTGCCACAGTGCACATACAATTAGAAGAGCTGACTCTGAAGGATTTAAGCTGACTATTATGAATCAATGCGGAAGATGCCATGAAGAAATTGCAGATACTTATTTCGACACTTATCATGGCAAAGTTTCGCAGCTTGGTTACACCAAAACCGCAAAATGTTACGACTGCCACGGCGCGCATGATATTTTACCACCTGTAAATCCGGATTCAAAATTAAGCAGACAAAACGTGCTGGAAACATGCCGCACTTGTCATCCATCTGCGAACAGGCAGTTTGCGGGTTATCTTACTCACGCTACTCATCACGATCCGGATAAATATCCGTTTCTATTCTGGACATTTTGGGGTATGACTGGATTAGTTATAACAACATTTTTTATTTTCGGACTTCACACTATTCTCTGGCTGCCAAGGTCATTAAAATGGCGTAGAGAATTAAACAAAATGCATGATGAAGGTGATAATGATAATGAACCGCAGGATGATATAAATAATAGTTGGTCGGAAGGTAAACCTGAATGAGTAATAATAAAAGATATGTTGTCCGTTTTTCGCGGCTAAACAGGGCACTTCATGTACTTATGATACTCAGTTTTATTACGCTTTCTTTAACAGGTATGAGTTTAAAGTTTTCTTATACCGGATGGGCTAAAGTGTTATCTCATTTTTTTGGTGGATTTGAATCTGCTGGGTTATTGCACAGGTTTGCTGCTGTTGTAATGATTATCGTCTTTCTTACTCACCTTGTCGATATCGTCCGCCTTAGAAAAAAAGAATTTAAATCGTGGAAAGAACTTTTGCTAGGGGGTAATTCGATGGTGTTCAATAAAAAAGACTGGCAGGATATTACTGGATCTCTTAAATGGTTTATAGGAAAGGGACCCAGACCTGAATATGGTCGATGGACGTATTGGGAAAAGTTTGATTACTTTGCTGTATTCTGGGGAATGTGTGTTATAGGTTCTACAGGACTTATTCTATGGTTTCCAGAATTTTTTACAAACTTTATTCCTGGATGGCTTTTAAATGTTGCCACAATCATTCACAGCGATGAAGCGCTTCTTGCAACCGGTTTCATTTTTACGGTACACTTCTTTAATACACACTTAAGACCGGAAAAATTTCCGATGGATATAGTAATTTTCTCAGGCAGGGTTCCCCTGCAGGAGTTCAAGTTAGATAGACCGGCTGAATATAAAGAAATGGTTGCAAATGGTGAGCTTGAAAAACATTTGGTTGAAGAATACCCTTCGATTGTAATACGTGGAATGAAAATTTTTGGGTGGACAGCATTGATAACCGGATTTAGTATAGTAATCTGGATTATTTATGCAATGATTTTCGTTTATAGATAATATATTTTTCTTTGTATTTTATTAGTAAATAAAAAAAGTTTCTATGCGAAAATTATTTCCAACTGCAGTATATAACCCAATTACTTTTACCGGTCTGGCGATCTCTGCAATAAGTTTCGGTTTAATCATCTTCCTTTTTATCCTTGAATTTTTTGCAGATGATCCACATCCTTATATGGGTATCATCGCATTTATAATTCTTCCCGGAATATTAATTATTGGACTTATAATTGTTGCAGTTGGAATAATTAGAGAAAAAAGGAGGGAAACTCTTGGTATTTCCCGAGGGGAAGATTCCCGGTAGTAAATCTCAACGATCCTAAGCAATTGAGAATTACAATTATATTCTCAACCGGAACATTGCTTCTCCTGTTATTTTCTGCATTTGGAAGTTTTAAAGCATATGAATATACAGAGTCTGATTCATTTTGCGGAACGGTTTGCCATGAAGTTATGGAACCGGAATATGTTGCTTATCTTTCTTCACCTCATTCAAGGGTGGGTTGTGTAAAATGCCATATCGGATCCGGTGCAAGCTGGTTTGTTCAAGCCAAAATCTCCGGCGCCTACCAGGTCTACTCCGTACTGTTAAATAAATATTCCCGTCCCATTCCCACACCGGTTCACGAACTAAGACCCGCGGAGGGTACATGTGAACAATGTCACTCACCGGAGCACTTTTTTAGCGAAATTAAATATTCTTCAGATTATTTTCTATATGATGAAATAAATACAAAGTCGAGTATATCGATGTTACTAAAAATAGGCGGCGGAAGAGGTGAACTTGGTAAAGCTGAAGGTATTCACTGGCATATGGATAAATCAAATAGTATTAGTTACATTCATACGGATGAAAAGAGGAATGTAATTCCCTGGGTTCAGCTAAACACCAATAATGGAAAGACAATTACTTTCAGAAGTACGGAAATTCCTTTTGATGAAAACAACTACGATGAAGATAACTTAAGGATTATGGATTGCATAGACTGCCATAACAGACCTTCCCATATCTTTAATCCTGCTGATAAATCTGTTAATCTTTCACTATCCATGAGTAAGGTTGATGTTGAATTACCGTACATTAAAAGTATAGCCGTTGAAGCATTAGAATTCCCAT
>CAVYHS010000019.1:0-28537 GCA_963768365.1 uncultured Ignavibacteriaceae bacterium
TTTTGCAAGGAACTCCTGATAACTAATTTTAGCATTCTGATAATCCCGCTGGCTGTAATAAATTTCTCCTTTCTTAAAGTAAATCTGATCGGAGAATTTTAGATTTGGGTTTTGACCTATGAACTTATCAATTAGAAAAATAGCTTCAGAAGATTTACCTTGTGATACATAGCTATATTGTATCCCGTTGATTGCATCATATACATATTCGGATGAGGGATATCTGGTTATTACATTCCGATAATTAACGATGGCTGAATCGTACATCTCCAAGATTAAAATATGCATCACCAATTGAATAATAAATAACCGGTGCAAGTTTAGAATTTCTATAAGTGTGAAGTACATATCTGTAGTCGGTTACTGCTTCCTTAAATTCTCCTTCCTGGAATTTTATAAATCCAATAGTAAAAAGAGAACTTTCGGCATATTTCGATTGAGGAAATTTTTGTTGAAGATTTCTAAACTCATCTATTGCAGCATTAGTTTCACCTGATTTATATAATGCCTGAGCATATTGATAGTAGGTATATGGGTCTTCAGAGGAATATTTTCCAGACTGAAATAATTGTTTAAAGATTCTGCTTGCAGCAGCAAAGTTCTTTGAACCAAAATAGCTATCAGCTAATCTTAATTTCGCATCTGTTGTTCTTGGGTCGTTAGGATATCGTTCAATAAATTCCGAAAACTGATATGCTGAATTTGAATAACTTCCAAGGTTAAACTGACAATATCCCTTCGAGTACATTACTTGCAGGACATACTCCTCCTCGTTACTTCTGATAGAATTATATCTGGTCAAGGCTTCCTGATATTTTCCAAGGTTAAAGTAGCACTCAGCCATATAAAAATTTATTTTATCAGGTTCAAAGGCAGGATTCAGATTTTCAGCTTCACGAAAGTATTCAATAGCATTATCATATTCCCCAAGATGAAAAAGTGAAACACCCATTCCAAGCATTGCTCGAAGGTGCACATCAGATTCCGCTTCGGTTATCCGGATTGCCGGTTCAAAATTACCACGAGCCTTAATATAATTTTTCTTTCGAAGCTCAATTTCACCAATCATTGTAAAAGATTTTGCCCTTGTAACCGGATCATCAGATGCAGTTGCATTTATGAGATACTGAAGTGAAAGATCATATTTGTTCTGATCAAAGTATATAAGACCAATAAGACTTTCGACTAGTGCCGACTAAAGAATTGTCTGGATAGCGCTTTAAAGAAATTTTCGAAAATATTTAATGCTTCATTCGTTTTACCCGCATATCTTATTGATTCACCCTTCCAGACAAAAGACTTTATGGCAATTGAATCCTGACCTTCAGAAAGCTTGTTAAATACATCGTAAGCTTCGTTGTATTTTGATTGCTGAAACAGACACCAGGCTAAACTGTATTGAGCATTACGATGAAATGGCGAGTTTGGGAATCTGTTAATTATTTCTGAATACGTTGTTGCGGCATTGCATATTCTTCAACACGGTAATGTGAATTAGCTAAAAGGTATAATGCTTCCGAAAGTTCTTCATGAGATAATTGCTGTAAATTCGGATTACTAAGTTCAAGAATTGAATTGTAGTAGTCTTTCAGATAAAAATAGCAAACACCGATTCTTATTTGTGCCTGGAGTGCAAGCGGACTACTTGAGTGGTAAGTTAAAAGCTGGTCATAATATTTAACAGCATTTTCGTAATCATGCATTTTTTCATAAATACTTGCCAATGCATAAAGTGCATAATCACGATTTTTATTATTCGATCGATCTTCAATTGCTTGAGTTAAAAATTCAACAGCCTCATCAAGTCTTCCATCTGCAGCATAAGATTCACCAATCCAATACATCGCAGTTCCGATATAGTCACTGTTCGGATATTGGTAAATTAACATCATATGGTTTTTTCGGGAAAGTGCGTATCTGTTCAAATCAAAGTATATCAGCCCGAGTGTAAATAATGATTCTTCTCTGAATTTTGACCAGATTACATTGTTAACGATAAATTCAAATCCAGTTGCTGCTTCATCTTTTTTGCCCATCTTAAGAAAAGAATTTGCTGAATAATAACAGGCTGAAGCATACAGTTCATCTTCAATTCCGTAATCATCAATAATTTTCTGAAAAATTTTCTGAGCATCAACATAAAGTTGCTTATTGTAAGCATCCATCCCAGGTTCGTACTCTTCAGCAATATTCTGAGCGAAAGCCGAATAGTGAGAGAAAAAATATCAGGAGAATGGAATTAATTAGAATATTTTTTAATTAAATGATGAATCATATAACAGTTTAAGACGAAACTCACTTTTTTAAAGTTTCAAATTGATTAGTTGTTAATTACGCAAAATTTTAGACATTCTATGAGCTAAATATTGGTTATGTAAATCTTAAAGTCAAGTGAAATAATAAAATATGGGAAATCACTTAAAGATATTGTTTAGAATTTATCGGTTTCTCAAGCAATACAATAAGATAGTCTTGGTCTTTCTGCTCATTAATTTCTTAAATTTGAATTACTAAATCATAGAGACAAATAACAAAGGAGAAAATATGAAACTATTTAACAATCTATATTCTTGTTTTACTTTACTGATATTTACATTATCGAGTATTATCAAACGCTCAATTGTTTCAATTGGGTGCGGGAGGTGGATTAACACAAATTTTAGCACCGGATTACTATACAAATTCCATCGAGGATGGTGGTTTGGGATTCTCAACGGAGTGGAATGCTGGAGCGATTGTAAAGATTGGATTACCCCTTTTACCAATTACACCGAGAGCTTATCTTTTTATATCATTCACTTTCCGGAAGTGGTGATCTTGCTACAACTAATCAAAATGTTGAGTACACCCAATCCATTTCTGAAATTGGTGCTGGCATACAATATAATTTCGTTCCATTGCCAGTAGGATTTGATCCATATATTGCTTTGGATTTATCTTTTAATAGTTTTGGTAAGTTAGAAGCAAATGGTACTGAAATAGGGAATTCATTTACACGATTTGGAGGCGGGATTGGATTAGGCACAGAGATTACAATTATTCCAATATTAGATTTAGATGTTTATGCCAGCTACAAAATGTTTAACTTAATAGGTAAAGAGGATGGTGAAGAAACTGTTACTGCCTTAACTTTAGATGTTTTTGTTCTATTCAGTTTTCTTTAATTCTTAATTTATACAGGGAATGTTTAATTAAAGCATTCCCTTTTCTTTCCTATATCGATTCAAAACTTTAATTCCAACTCCGGATAAATTTTTCTTACCAAGAAGGTCTAAATTTTCAATAACATTTTGCACATCCTTAATTGAGCCACCTGCTTTTATTGCACCTATAATATGCGAATAAAGTTGATCTTCAAATTTCAATGCAGAAAGAACTGCTACAATACATAACTCACGGTCTTTAAAGGATAATCCAGTCCGTCCCAAAACTTTTCCATAACCCTCAAGAACCAACCACTCAGCCAATTCAGGTGAAAAATTATTAATATTTCTAATCAGCTTTTCAAATTTATTACCATAAACTTTTATACACCGTTCTTTCCCCATTTGTCGAAAGTGATACAAATTCATATCGGTAACTGCAGGCAGTCTTTTGTTTGGATAATATTCTTTCAAAATTTTAAGTGAAGATAAAGCTGAAGGATAACCGACAAATAAATAGTTTTGCAAAAGGGTTTCATATATTTTGGAAAAAGGAACTTTTTCAGATTTGGCTTTAAGAATAATTTCTCTTAATAGATTAAATTTATTAATTGCTGAAGCAGCTGCAATTTGAGGAAGTAAATATTTTTTGGATAGAGTTTTTTCCACATTGGAAACTTTGATTATGAATAAAAAAACCCTCTATAAAGAGGGTTGTTAAAAACGCGATAAGATATTCTATTTTAAAAGACTAAGTTCGTATTCAGCAGTCTTCTTATAAGTTGGATCCTGCTTTGCTTTCTCAAACATTTCTGTTGCTTTTGAAGTATCTCCTTTACCTTTATAAGAGACGCCCATATAATAATAAGGTCCACCAATAGTAATTTTCGATTTATATTTCAGAGCTTTTTCAGAGGCAGAGATAGAATTATCCCATTCACCAAGTTCGGAATATAATTTTGCAAGTGACAAATAAGCAGCATCGTAATTATCATTTTCAACCGCTTTATTTAGATATTCTATTCCCTTTTGTGAATTTCCGTTTGATACTGCTTCATTTCCTAGCTTTGTATAAGCTAGAGATAAATTCTTTTTTACTTTTTTAGTAACACTGGCATTTTTTGATAAAGTTAGCACTTTTTCAAATTTATTAATTGCCTCCTGATAATTTCCCATAGAAAAATAAACACCACCTAATGCATTATATCCTGGCTCGAAATCGTTTTTGAGTTTTATACATTCTTCAAATGATGCTTTTGAACCATCCAAATCTCTAGACTTTTTTCTGAGCAACTCCTTTCTGATAATAAATCCTATAATCTTTTTCAATTGCTAGAGCTTTATCATAGTTGCCTATAGCACCGTTGTAATTACCAGCTTTCAAGTAGACTGTTACCTTCGTTATAAAGTTTTCCTGCATCAGCATTCATCTCCTGAGCAAAAGAACTGAATGATAAAGTCAAAATGAATAGTAGAAGAATCGGAAAGACTTTGTTTTTGTTCATCAATTTATTCCTTTTCATTTATTGAATTTGAAATGAGTGCGGAAGGCGGGACTTGAACCCGCACGCCAATTAAGGCACTACCCCCTCAAGATAGCGTGTATACCAAATTTCACCACTTCCGCAAAATTAGAGTGGTAAAAATATGCCCGAAGGTTTTGAAAATCAACCTAAAGTTACGGATAGAATAATTTTTACCCGGTCAAATAAAGGATTATTCCTGATCTATTGGAGGCCTGCGATCCCGCATAATAAGCTTTCTTACTTCATTTCTGAATCTTTTTTCAAAAATGATCAGTTTGGCTATCTGCTCATATGAGAGTATATCAGAAAGTGAGTTAACGAAATCCACTCTGTTCTTTTCAAACTGTAGTTGCAAGATTATTAATTTCATTTATTTTGGATTTGAGATCTTCAGTGGTGACTGCCCTGCCGCTTTTCAATATTACATCTAAATTATCAATGTCTGATCCGAATTTTTTCCTGGATTTCATTCTGCTGCAATTTATGTTCTGACTTTTCCTGGCAAAAAAACGCAAGGTAGTTTCCTCGTCCATCTGCAATGTTTCTATCAACTTTAATATTTTCAAGTTCTTCAAACCTGGCTCGCATTTCCTCATCCTGCCATTTACCTTTTTGGGAAAATAGATTTGTTGAAAAGAATAAAACAGTTAAAACTATAAGACTAACTGCTTTCATAATTTCACCTCTTCAGAAAAGTTTTTATTTAGAATTTCATTGTAAATTATTTCGGCTTCACTGGCACTAAGTTCATCAACAAGATCCGAATAATTTATATCATATGCCTCAGCAACTTCATAATTTATTTTAAGATCTGTCTGAAGCAAATTTGCTAGTGCTATTTCGGCAGCTATTTTCTGATATCTGATAATAGTCTTCGAGATTACCATTCAAGTTTTCGAGTAATTCAATTTTCTGATTTTCATTAAGAGATTCGGTGAATTCCTGAACTTCATTAACTTCAATATTATTAGTAAAAATTTTTTGTAAAATCACTATTGAAATGACAAATGCCAGCATTACTCCGAAGGCATAACCTAAGTTTCTTTTTATAGGTAAGTAGTTTTCGGAAGATCGAGTTTATTTCGGAATTCAGGTACGATTGAGTTCAGATAATTCTGATTTAGTTTAACCTCTTTCAGATTTGACTGTTTCCTTCTTTACGGTTAAATATTTTTCAAGTTCTTCTCTCAGCTCAGTAGAATTTCTGAGATAGATTTCAAAATTCAATTCTTTCTTTGGGAGTTAACTCGTTCTCTATATATTTTATTATTCTTTCATCAGTTATCATTTTTTTCCATTAGCTCCTTTATTTTTCTGAAAGCGTGAAAATAATTTGCTTTTAATGCACCAACTGATTTTCCAGTAATAGTGGAAATTTCCTCATAAGAAAGATCATCAAAATTTCTCATCACAAAAACTTCCCTTTGTTTAACAGGTAACTTTATCATGAAGTTTTTCCATTTTTTTGAATTCTTTCTCTTGCTTCCATTCCTTCAATAATATTTTCATAACCTTTGTTTTCAACATTTTCATCTGAACCAAAATATAATTATCCTTTTTAATTTTCTGTTTCTTTAATACATTCAAACTTCGTGTAGCTGTTATTTTATAAATCCATGTATATAATGCTGAACTGAAATTAAATGTATTAAGTTTATTATGCATCACGAGCAAAACCTGCTTGAACAATATCATGTGCATCATCGTGATCACCAAGCATTCTTCGTGCATGCCAATAAATTTTTTCCTGGTATTTCCTGGCAAGTAGATTAAATGATTGTTCATTGCCAGACAGGAAATCTTGAATAAGCTCATAATCATCTGTTTTTACATTCATTCCGAATTTTATCTGTTCCTAAATATTAGACACAAAAATACCTCTTAAGGTTTAAATATTCATTATTAAACCGACTTCCCTCAAAATTATGTCTAACTGATAGAAATAATAATTTTTATTAAACAAGGAGTAAAAGGATGAAATCAAATATATTCGCAATTATAGTGGTTGCCTTAACTGTTCTGATGGTTCAAAACGGTTTTACACAAGAAAGAATGAAATGCAGGAAAGACGGAAACCATTTTCCAATGTTTCAGAAATTAAATTTAACTGAAGCTCAGCAAGATCAAATTGTTACTCTAAGACTAAATCATCAAATGGAGATGATTGATCTTAAAGCTAATCTGCAGAAAAAGAAACTGGAGTTAATCAGAACTAAAGAATAAAGGTAATTATACAAGAGAAGCTTATATAGATAATGTAGAAGCAATTAATTCAGCTAAAAATCAAATTGCGATTTCAAAAGCAAATTGTCAGATGGATATTTATCAGTTATTGGATGATAACCAGAAAAAAGAATGGAATAAGTGTTCATTTAATATTTAGTGAAAGGAAAGAAAAACGAATTATGCAAAAAATGAAAGATACAAAAAATTGATTAGTTGCTGATTTAATTTTCTCTACAAATGCCGGCCGATACTGCCGGCTTTTTTTTATGCTAAATCACCAGTGATTGGTCTTAAAACAATTTCTTCCGTTACCAGATTGTCTTTTTGTAAGTACGCAGAAACAATAATCTGTGCAATACTTTCAGGATTCATCATTAGTTCACCTTTTTCTTTCCTGATTTCCTGCGACCACATAGATGTTTCGGTTGCACCGGGAATAACATTTATAACCCGAATGTTATGCTTTCGAACTTCTTCCCTGAGAGAATTGCTATACCCGAGCAAACCCATTTTTGATGCTGCATAAACTGAACTTCGTGTAAAAATTTTATCAACAACCACAGAAAGAATATTAATAATAGTTCCAGATTCATTTTTAATAAAAGTGGGAAGAACAGATTTTGTTGAATAAATCGAGCCAAGTAGATTTGTGTTTATTATGTCGTTAATCTCGTTTACTGAATTATCAGAAGCATGTTTAAAAGAAGTAACTCCGGCATTATTTATTAAACAGCTTAATTCAAATTCTTTGATTATTTTTTTGACTGTCTGATCTACGTTTGTTGAGGATGCAACATTACACGGAAAAGTATAAATATTATCTCCTTGTTTTCCAGCTTCATCCTTCAAACGTTCTAATTCCTGGGCTCTTCTTGCAGATATAAAAACATTACATCCAATTTTGGCAAATTCGAGTGCAACAGCTTTGCCGATTCCTGAACTCGCACCGGTTATCCATATTCCATCTTTTTTAGCCATAATTATAAATTCTTTTGAGAAATTAAATTTAGAAATTCAGCTCGTGTTCGTGGATCATCTTTAAAGTCACCATGAACAGCACTCGAAGTGGCTGATGAATTTTGTTTTTCAACTCCGCGCATCATCATACACATATGATGAGCTTCTGAAACTACTGCAACACCTTTCGGCTGCAGATATTGCTCCAATGTATCGGCAATTTGTTGTGTCATTCTCTCCTGCACTTGTAATCTTCGGGCAAACACTTCAACTGATACGAGGTATTTTGCTCAAACCAATTATTTTTCCATCAGGAATGTATGCAACGTGCACTTTGCCATAAAATGGAAGCATATGATGTTCACAGAGACTGTAAAAATCAATATTCTTTACCAGAACCATTTCATCATACTTTTCATTAAACAAAGCATCATTCATTACTTCTTCAATATTTTTATGATAGCCAGATGTTAAAAATTCATAAGCATCTGCAACTCTTCGTAGGTGTATCAAGCAATCCTTCTCTTTTGGGATCCTCACCGATATTTTTCAGTAAATCAGATATAATATTCTTCACTTTTTCATTATCCATTTTTATTCTCCTTTGTATTCAAAATAATTATTTTCAGTCTCGTATAATTTTACTGAGATATAATTTTCCACCAGTAATTTTATCTAGCAAGCTGATTCCAGATAGCAATGGTAATATTTTCTGAAGTCGGAATGATTCCTTCATAAACTTAGTATCTATGTTAAGATTTTTATGATCAACTTTAGAAATAACATTTTCGTGCATAATTTCTTTTAACTTCTTTATATCAATCACAAATCCGGTTTCCGGATTAACTTCACCTGCAACAGTAACTTCCAAAGTATAATTGTGACCATGCCAGTTTGGATTACTGCATTTTCCAAACATTTTAAAATTTTCTTCATCAGAAAGTTCAGGTTTAAACAATCTATGTGCAGCTGCAAATGTTTCTCGACGAGTTAAATAAACATTTTTACCCATTATAATTCTTTCAATGCTTCCATTAACTTCTTCGATTATGTTTATCTACTTTAACCTTTGGAAATATTTTACTGATCTTTCCCGAAGCATCAATGATAAAAGTTGTTCTTACAATACCCATATATTTTCTCCCATACATATTCTTCTCTTTCCATACTCCATATTTCTCAACCACTTCTTTCTTCTCATCACTTAAAAGATTGAAAGGCAATTTATACTTCTCAGCAAATTTTTTATGCGATTCAACTGAATCAGCACTGACACCAATTATTTCTGCTTTCATTTTACCAAACTTTGGGAATTCATCTCTGAAATTACATGCTTCTTTTGTGCAGCCAGAAGTGTCATCTTTGGGATAAAAATATAAAACGATTGGTTTTCCTTTTAAGATCAGATAATGAAATTGTTTTCCCATCCTGATTTTTTAGTTTGAACGAAGGTGCTTTATCACCAACTTTCAATTCCATAACTATCTCCTCGAATTTTTGTTGTAAGTTAAAAAAGAAATGTCAAATGCACTAAATAATTTAAGAATCAATTTAGTGTATTACAATGAATTATAAACAATGAATGAAGGTAATTAGTTCAAATAATAATACGAGAAAGTCTTTTCAGTCAATCAAACTAATTCAGCAATCCTTCCTTTTTACACCAATTGTTAAAACCATGTTCTAACTGTTCAAAAGAATCTATCGCGAATAGTATCGGCTGAAGATGCCAAACATCATATTCTTGAATAACAATTTTTTCCGGATCGAATGGTTTAACTTCTACCTGATCCGACAATGAATGTTGTACTTCTTTGAGAGATGATAGTATACCTGCACCATAAATTCTCCGTCCTTCAGGATTATTTATCAGACCAAATTCAACCGTGAACCAGTGAAATGTTTCAAGTTTAACGCTTTCATTACCTTTTGCATTGAGTGCTGCTTCACCGAACTTCTGATAAAAAGAGGCAAAGCTTTTATTTGTCAGCAAAGGCATATGACCAAAAATATCATGGAACAGATCTGGTGCCGGTGTGTAGTCAAGTTCTTCTTTTCCGCGTATATAATCTGTAGAGGGAAATACTCTTCTTCTTAGCAGTTCAAAAAAATTTTGTGATTGAATCAATCCCGGAACTCTTGCAACTTTCCAACCTGTAGTTTTGTTGAATACATGACTTAAATCCTTCAGGTAAGGAATTTTATCCGGTGAAAAATTTAACTGATCAGTTCCATCCATATATTCTTTGCAGGCTCTGCCGGGAAGAAACTTCATTTGTCGTTCAAATAAATACTTCCAGCTTTGCTGATCGGATTCAGGATAGTCAGGATATTTTATTTCATCGTGTTCAGGAACAGGACCATCAAGCCATTGTGGTATACAGCGTGGGTCAATTCCATCCTGTGCAGCTTTTTCGTAAGCAGATAGGATTTTCTTTTTTCTGATCTTTCATACTATTATCCTGTTAAAATATTTAGAATATTGTTGATAGAAGTTAATTATTAGCGGGTACTAATTCAATCTGAATTATAATGATATTAACTTCTTCTTCTAAGGTAATTCCAAATTTATTGGCTACTTCTTCCTTAATTCGCATTGCAAATTCCAGTATTTCTGCACCAGTGGCATTACCAAAATTACAAATAACAAGAGCGTGATCAGGAGAAGTTCCAACATCACCAACTCGTTTTCCTTTCCAGCCAGATTTTTCAATTAGCCATCCGGCAGAAATTTTTACTTTTTCTGAATCAGATGGGAAAGCTGATAACATCATGGAAATTCTGATTTTAATTTAGTAAACGTCTTCTGATTTCACTTCTGGATTTTTGAAAAAACTTCCTGCGTTGCCAATCTTTGCTGGATCAGGTAATCTTTGTCTTCGGATTTCCTCAACTGCTCTGCTTATATCTTTTATTGTTGGATTACTGAATTCTGCTTATTTGAAAGATATTCCTGGAGTGTTTTATAAACTGTATTTGGTTTTTGATTCTTTGATAATTTAAAACGAACCTGAAGTTATAATAAATTTATTCTTTAATTCTTCTTTGAATATGCTTGAGCGGTAAGAAAATCTGCATTCATTTTTACTAAAGGTTTTCTTCTGACAAGAATCAGTATAATACACCATCTCAACGAATAGAAAGTATCAGAAAGTTCCTGACCATATGCACCGATATTCTGAATTGGTGCTGCACCAACTGTTCCGGGTATTAAGTGTAAGATTTTCAATACCACCATAATTTTTCTCAACACAAAATTTGACAAGATCATCCCAAATAACTCCTGCACCAGCTTCGATTAAGACTGTATTCGTCATTCTCTTCTAAAATATTTATATCCAGATATTGAAACTTTGATTACCAGCCCGTCAAAATCTTTTGTGAAAAGAATATTGCTTCCACCACCGAGAATTAATTTTTTCTCAATGTTTATTTTTTTCATGACTCAGAAGTTCAACTAATTCTTCTTCAGAAAAAAGTTCTGCAAAAAGTTTTGCTTTAACTTCAACTCCGAATGTATTCAGATTTTTTAATGAATGATTTTGTGTTAACAATATTTCTGTTAGTATTTGTTGATAATTAACATTCGATTTATCTTTGTTCAGTCAAATTTAAGAAATCATTATCTAACTTTTGCACAGGTAAATGAAAAGAAAGATAGCACCAAGAAAAAGGATTCACTTCGATCAGTCGGGTGTAATACCTTACAGGAAGAAAAATGGTAAAACAGAAGTTTTACTTGTTACATCCATCCGACGAAAGAAATGGATAATACCGAAGGGATTTATTGAATACCATATGTCACCATTTCAGTCAGCAAAGAAGGAGGCATTTGAGGAAGCTGGTGTAAGAGGCAGCAACTATACCAAGATTCTTGGTAGCTACACCGTTCGGAAAAACGGCAGCGAACTTCTCACAAAAATTTATTCGATGCGAGTAACAAGAGTTTTTAAAGATTATCCCGAAAAAAACCTCAGAAAAAGGAAATGGCTTTCGATTTATGAAGCTGCGAAGAAAGTGGAGATTGAAGAGCTGGCAAAAATGATAAGAAAGCTGGGAAGGCTCTATTCTAAAAAATAAATTTTAAAATTCTTCAGGTTCACTCTTCATTATTTTGGAATAGACCTCTTTTATCAAATCGTAGTCAAATCCCTTTGAGAACAAATATGTTGATAGTTTATTTCTCAATTCTTTATGTTCTAAATTTCTTTTTATAAGAACCTCATATTTTTTTTTAGCTAACTTCAACGCATTATCATAATCAAAGTCTTTGGGTTCTTTACTTAGAATTTCATCAATCAGTTTGGAAGCAAGACCGCTTTTTATCAATTCACTTTTTATTTTTTTGATACTCCAGTATTTGGATTTGCTTTTTTCAGCTACGAATGCACGAATAAATTCTTTGTCATCCAGGTAACCATTCTTTTGCAAATCTTCAATTACTTCATCAATCAGTTTTTGCTCGTAATCTTTATTCCGTAATTTTCTTCTTAACTCGGAAGTTGAATGTTG
Source organism: uncultured Ignavibacteriaceae bacterium (assembly GCA_963768365.1). Taxonomy (GTDB): domain Bacteria; phylum Bacteroidota; class Ignavibacteria; order Ignavibacteriales; family Ignavibacteriaceae; genus IGN2. The sequence goes on from CAVYHS010000019.1 coordinate 12,365, forward strand.
TCTTCTACCCAGCAGTCGGAATGCTCTCTGTTTAATATGAAAAAGTTTATTCTGTTCAGTTAAAAAAGAAAAGCGATCTTCGGAAATATCATCGCCTTTCTTCAGACCGCTTTTTAAAAAAACTTCTATTGCTAGGAAAAGTAGTGAGTCGTTGTCAAAATATATTGTCACATCACTCTTGCCTTTTTTAACAACTCTTAAAACCCGCATTTCATAAAAACATTATTTTGTTTTTTTATCTTTCTGTTTTTGCTTGTCATCAGTGTTTTCTTTTTTGCCATCACCACCATTTTTAAGCATTCCAAGTTTCGTACGAATTTCTTTTTCCAAATTGTTTCTTATGTCGGTCATTTCAATTAATTTTTGACGAAATCCTTCCCTGCCTTGGAATCTATCTTCGCCATAAGTAAACCATGCACCGCTCTTTTTAACTATTCCCTGATCAACTCCGAGATCAATCAAGTCACCGGTTTTGCTGATTCCCTCATTATAAAGAATATCAAATTCAACTATTTTAAAAGGGGGTGCAACTTTGCTCTTTACAATTTTAACCTTTGTTCTGTTCCCAACAACATCTTCGCCTTCTTTTATTGCTGCTATTCTTCTTATATCAATTCTCACTGATGAATAAAACTTAAGTGCATTTCCACCTGTAGTGGTTTCAGGATTACCAAACATTACTCCGATTTTACTCCTCAACTGATTTACAAAGATCACGGATGTTTTAGATTTTGAAATAGCCCCAGTCAATTTCCGAAGTGCCTGAGACATTAATCTTGCCTGCACTGCCATCGTCGCATCTCCCATTTCACCTTCAATCTCGGATCGAGGAACGAGTGCAGCAACTGAATCAATAACAATTACATCAAGCGCATTGCTTCGAACCAATGTGTCGGTGATTTCAAGAGCTTGTTCACCGTAATCTGGTTGAGAAATAAGAAGATTTGCAGTATCAACTCCGAGTTTTTTTGCATAATTAACATCAAGTGCATGTTCCGCATCGATGAAAGCAGCCAGACCACCCAGTTTTCTGTGCTTCTGCAATTACGTGAAGACATAGTGTTGTTTTACCACTTGATTCTGGTCCATAAATTTCGGTAACTCTTCCTCTTGGAATTCCTCCGATACCCAATGCATAATCAAGTGAAAGGGCTCCGGTCGGTATTGCTTCTATATCATTAACAATACCATCGCCCAATTTCATTATTGAACCTTTACCATAAGTCTTTTCAATTGACGAGATGGCATCTTCAATTATTTTCATTTTTTGTTCTTTATCTGCAGCCATAACATCCTCCGTTATTTTAGTTCATAAATTTTTAAAACTTTATACTCAGATCCGGTTGGTTTTAGTACACTTTGTATTAGTGCAACTTGATTTGTGTTAAATTTAATTGGATCGAATTTATGCTCTTTAAAACTCTGAATAAATTTTTCATTCACATTCTTTTTAATTCTAAGAAGCGTCAAATGTCCTTTGAATTTTCTTTTATCTACTTTTATTTCATACTTACTTAATCGTTCATTCAATTCATCAATAAGATCAATTATGGATTCATCCGTCTCTAAATTACACCAAAGAATTTTTGCTTCATTATCCCGAAAGAAAAAACCAAATCTTGAAATCTGACAATTGAAAGAAGAATAATTTTTTATAAATTCAAGCTCACCAATAATTTCCGGGAGCAGATTCTTCTTTTACGTCGCCAATAAATTTTAATGTGAGATGAATTTTTTCTTTGGCTTCCCATTTGTAAATCTTAATGGATTTTCGCAAACATCAAAGCAATAGCCGAATATTTTATCTTTAATTTCTTCGGGAATTTTTAATGCTATAAATAACCTAATCATCCAACGAAATTCCGAGAAGCTGTCTTCTAACAAAATCCAATGCGGCCTGTGCAGTTCGTCTGTTTGTTCAATAAGCGATCATCACCAAAATTAAATTTCTTTGCAGTGCAGACTTTCTCATCACAATAACCAATATAAACAAGTCCAACAGGTTTATCAGCAGTTGCTCCTGTTGGTCCCATAATCCCAGTAGTAGCCAATCCAATATCTGCACCACTTGTTGATTTGACTCCTTCAGCCATTTGCATTGCGACTTCCATACTAACTGCGCCGTGTTTCTGCAAGAGTATCTTCATTCACTTTCAAAATTTCAACTTTTGCAGCGTTGCTATAACATATAATTCCACGTTCAAAATATTTACTGCTACCACTTACATTTGTAAGTATATTTCCAAGAAGACCTCCTGTGCAGGATTCAGCGGTTGCAATTTTTAATTCTCTTTCCAGGAATAATTTGCCAACTACTACTTCGAGTTGGTCTTCACCAATTCCATAAATAAATCTGCCGGCTTTACCTCTTATTCTTTGCTCAATTTCCAGTAGATTATTCTGCAATTCTTTTTCATCATCACCTTCGACTGATAAACGAAGCTTCACACCAAATTGATTAGGTAAGAAAGCTAACTTTGCACCTTGTAAAAGTTCCTCAATATTTCCTAATCTTTCGTACAAAGTTGATTCAGGAATACCAGTAGTCATCAGTATTTTTTTCTTTAGAATTTTTTGTCCCCCACCAATTCTTTCTTTTAATTTTGGAATTACTGTCGAATCCATCATTGCTTCCATTTCGTAAGGGACACCTGGCATTACAGCATAAATTTTTTGCTCATTTTCAATCCATATACCAGGAGCTGTTCCAAGATAATTTCTAATCACCTCAGCAATTTTGGGAACTTTAGCCTGATCTAATTCACATCGGTTACTTGTCTCTTTCTTTTTTCAAAAAGGCTTTTGATATCTTCAAGAACTTCTTTGTTTTCAATCAATTCAGTATGAAAAAAATCTACAATGGATTTTCTGGTAACATCATCGTGGGTTGGGCCTAATCCGCCTGTAATCAAAATTAAATCAGCTGTCTCTGATGCAAATTTTAATTCATTCAGAATGGCAACATTGTCATCACCAACTACTGAGGTTTTAATAACAGGTATGTTAATTTCGAAGAGTTGATTTCCGATGTACGCAGCATTTGTATTTAAAGTATTTCCGAGCAGAATTTCATCGCCGATCGTAATGATGTAGGCTTTCATATCAATGTCTAATTTAGTTAAAATTTACCGAGCAAATATACGACAAGATGCATTATAATTAGAGTGTATAATCCTGAAATTACATCATCTATCATAACTCCAAGCCCTCCTTTTAGTCGTTCAAGGTTTCTTGCTGGAGGCGGCTTGATGATATCTAAAATTCTCCATAAAAAAAATGCTGCTACAATAATCCATAAAGATTTAGGTAGAGCAATGAGAGAAATCCAGGTGCCAACAACTTCATCAATCGTACATTCAGCAGGATCTTTTCCGTATTGAGCTTCGAATTTTGTTCCTACAATAAATTCCATAAGCAATAAATATGAGCGTGGCAGGAATTATGATGAATAAATTTTCAAAACCAGGTATCAAGTAAATTAATATTGCCGCAAGACTTCCAACGGTTCCTGATGCAATCGGGAAATATCCTGTATAGAAACCTGAACCAATGAATTTTTCAAATATATTAATTTTCAATTTTTAACAGCTTGTTTATAATTTTCCAATTTCGGATTATGTAAAGTATTCCTGAATGAAATGTGATAACTGTAATCAACAATGCAATAAAAAATATTAATTCCCTATTCAAAAGCAATAAAATTAAATCGCCAAATTTTGAATTAATTTCAGGAGTGAACTGAGCCACATAAAGAATCAACAGATAATATAGAAAAATCATCTGAAGCATAGTTTTCCATTTAGCATAATAGCTTGTGGTAAAAGCATAATTTTTCATATCGGCAAATACTCTAAGTAAAGTGATAATAACATCTCTTCCAACAATAATAATAACCATCCACCAAGGTATCAGGTCAACGATAGCAAATCCAATAAAAGCAGCGGAAGTTAATATTTTATCTGCGAGTGGATCCCAAAATTTTCCCCAGCTTGTAATGTAATTAAATTTTCTGGCAAGCCATCCATCGTACCAATCAGAGAGAGCTGCAATGATATAAATTACTACTGAAACTTGTTTCATCAAGATTACATCGGACAGAAAGAAATAGAGGAATAACGGCGAAAGTATTATTCTTAAGACTGTAAGTTGATTTGGAAGCGTCATATAATAATAAGATCCCGGTTGAGAAGATAAACAAGACTAATTTGATTAATTAGCTGTAATTCTAATAAAAAAATTACTAGAAATAAAATTAAACTAAGCTTTTGCCTGTAATTTTTTTATAAATGTCGAGATATTTTTCACTGGTTTTATTGATAATATCTTCGGACAACGATGGAGGAGGAGGCTGCATATTAAAATTAATTGATATGAAGATAATCCCGAACAAATTGTTTATCATAACTTTCCTGTCCCTTTCCAACTTCATATTTATCTTGCGGCCAGAACCGAGATGAATCCGGAGTGAGGACTTCATCAACTAAAATTAATTTGCCATTATTAATTTTCCAAATTCAAATTTAGTATCTGCTATAATAATACCTTTTGTCAATGCATAATCTGAAGCTTTTTTGTAGATGTGCATTGTAGCATTCTTGACTTCATTAAATGTATCTTTATCAATAATCTGCAATGCTTGTTCTGCAGAAATATTTTCATCATGCTCACCTATTTCTGCTTTAGTTGAAGGAGTAAATAATGGTTCAGGAAAATTTTCGGACTCCTTTAACCCTTGTGGCAGTTTAATTCCGGAAATTTCACCAGTTTTTTTGTAATCTTTCCAGCCAGATCCTGTAATATATCCTCTAACTATACATTCAATAGGAACAACCTTTGCTTTTTTAATCAGCATTGATCTGTTCTGCAACACTTCTGAATATTCTTTACATTCAATGGGATATTGATTAACATCTGTAGTAATGAAATGATTAGGAATGATATCACTAGTAAAGTTAAACCAGAACTCAGAAATTTTTGTAAGCACCATCCCTTTGTAGGGGATGCCCTGATTCATTATCACATCAAAAGCAGAAATCCTGTCAGTAGAAACTAAAAGTAGATAATCACCCACTTCATAAATATCTCTCACTTTACCCTTTGCATATAACTTCAAATTCGGAAAGTTTGTGTTTAATATTACTTCAGGACGCATACAATTTTTCTTTTTTTATTTTTTCGAAATATATGATCTGTCGCACTTTTATCAAATAGGTTACGAGAATTAACCAACCTTCTTTAGCTCAAATTTCATTTCATCATAACCAAGTAGATTAATTATTGTTCCAATAAATCCTTTTGAATCAATAAATGCTTCAAGTTTTACAAGACCAATTTTAGGAGTTCGCCATTCATAAAATTTAGTATGTGAACCGCTTTTCTTCTTCCGGATATCAATCTGAAATTTCACGCAGTTAAATTTACCAGCTTCAGTCTCAACAACTTCTGCACCTAAAACTTTACCTGAGACCATAATTGTATCAGGATTTTCCTCATCAATGTATTCAACACCATTCCAGTTCCAATTATCATTAATACTTAAAGGAAAAGGAAACCTAAGGTAAGGACGATTATAAGTTATTGAAGAACCTGAGGATATGAATAAAAATACATCGACCTCCTGATCAAGTTTCGTCAGATAGACTGTATCATTTTCTACGTATACGGTTTGAACAAAAAAGAAATCATCATTTCGTAAATCCATAATGTAATTATTTCCAACTTGCTTGATAATTGCTTGAGCTTCACCCATACTTGAATTGTATGATAATTTTAATGAAGAATCTGTTGGAAAGTAGTCAGTGCCAATCATTACCTCGTCCAAAAACATTTTTGAGTTATCGATCAAAGGAACAGAAATATCAACTGAACTGTTCACTCCGGAAAAGAATAAAATGTTTATAAAAAGAATAATTTTACAAATCATTGTCGTATTAGAATATTTATTAGCTTAATTTCTTATTTAGAATCTGCTGATCAATTTAGCGGACTGAAGAATTACATTTAGGTCAATTACTCTTGGATAAATATGCCTCGAAATAAACATCTCTTTTGATTAATTGACCAGGATATTCCAGAGGGAATAAAAGCAAAAGGTTGACCCAAAATGCTTTGGTTTTCGGCGAATAAGAAAGAAAATCAAACTTACGTCCAAAATTTCTTTTTCTTAAAACCTTTAATTCAACTTTATTAAAAAAATACTGGAGGGAATGATTATTAAATCCAATTACGTGGTAAGGAGAATCAAAGGGTTTTATTTTTTCAGATTCATTCTTTTTGCCAGTTAGGACGAAAACAAGTTTTCTGACACTATTAAAAAGACAATCTTCATTTGGAACACCTATATAAATAACTCCACCCTTGGATAAAAGTTTTTTTATTTTCGATAAATATTCAAAAGGATTAAGAACATGTTCTATGACTGAATCGACATATATAAAATCAAAGTAATTTTCGGGAAAGTCAGAATCAAGCAAATCGGATTTTATAAACTTAATATCAGATAATTTTGCTTCCTGAAGCCTGTTATCAACTATGTCAATTCCTGTTGATTCCCAACCCCGTCCATGAGCTTCCAATAAACCTTTCCCCTCACCGGCTCCGACATCCAGATATTTAATATCTTGATTATTATTTTCAACTAAACTTTTTGCTGTATCGAATCTTTCAGAAAGTTCTTTTTTCCTCATATTTATCAACCAATTGGATTGGTTGGCGAAATATTCTGAATGATAAAGTTCGCTCCATTGACTACTATTAAAATTAATTTGGGGTGTCACATAGTAAAGTTGGCAATTATTGCATTGAACGATTTTAAATTCTCTATCAACAAATCTTTTGGAAATTAAGTTGGTTTTAGGTAAACCAATTTCTTTTTTTTCATTTGAATTGCATATCGGGCAGCAATCAATCATTCATATTCTCCGATGATACCTTAAAAAATTTTTGAAAATAAGTATTCTATCTGGTGTTAGAAAAAAAATCGTATGCTTTAATATAAAAAAAGAGGCTGTCGGTATCAGCCTCAAGGGATGTGGGCAGAGACGGAATTGAACCGCCGACACATGGATTTTCAGTCCATTGCTCTACCGACTGAGCTATCTGCCCAAAAATTTGCGTGCAAAAATAAGAATAAACTTACTATTCTCAAAAGAGTTACTCTACCGTAACACTCTTTGCCAGATTTCTCGGCTGATCTACATCTAAACTTTTTTTAACAGCTATATGATAAGCCAAAAGCTGCAGAGGAATTGAAGTTAATATTGGTGTTAACATCTCAATAGTTTTCGGGATTTTAATGGAATGGTCAATTAAATTGTCAATTTCACCATTACCTTCATCAGTAACCGCAATAATTCTTCCACCTCTCGCTCTTACCTCCTGAATATTACTTAATATCTTTTCATAAGTTGAATCTTTAGGAGCAATAAAAACAACAGGCATGTTATCATCAATTAATGCGATCGGACCATGTTTCATCTCAGCAGCAGGGTAACCTTCAGCATGAATGTAAGAAATTTCTTTTAACTTTAAGTGCACCCTCTAATGCCGCAGGGAAATTATATCCCCTGCCTAAATAAAGAAAATTTGGTGAATCTTTAAACTCTTCAGCAAGTTGTTCTATTTCATTATTTAATTTTAATATTTGCTCTATTTTCATAGGAATTTCCAATAGAGCATCGGCTATTTTTTTACCTTCAGAGGATTTAAGTCCTTTTCTCTTACTAATAAGGAGAGTAATCAAAGCAAGAACAACAAGTTGAGATGTAAATGCTTTTGTAGAAGCAACTCCGATTTCCGGTCCGGCATGAATGTAAACTCCACTCATACTTTCACGCGCGATCGTACTACCAACAACATTACAAATTCCAAGTGCTAAAGCACCTCTGCTTTTTGCTTCTTTCAAAGCAGCCAAAGTATCTGCTGTCTCTCCGCTTTGTGAGATAAAAAAGATTGAATCTTCACCAGAAAGAATTGGATTTCTGTATCTAAATTCAGAGGCATACTCAACCTCTACAGGAATTCTCGCATATTGTTCCAGCATGTATTCACCAACAAGAGCTGCATGCCAGGAGGTACCGCAAGCAGATATCAAAATTCTTTTTGAATTCACTAATCTGTCGATACAGTCATCTAATCCACCGAGTTTTGCCGAGCCTTCATCAATCAACAGCCTGCCTCTCATTGAATTTCTTGTTGACTCTGGTTGCTCCATAATTTCTTTGAGCATAAAATGTGAGTAACCTGCTTTATCTATCTCATCAATGCTCATATTTATTTCGTGAATTTCTTTTTCAATTCGCTTGTCGGCAATTGTTTTAACCACATACTTGTCTTTGTAGATCTCCGCAAATTCACCGTCATCGAGGTAAATTACATTTTTGGTATGTGTAAGAATTGCTGAAACATCTGAGGCAACGAAATTCTCTCCATTACCTATGCCTATCACCAATGGTGATCCCTTTCTTGCAGCTATTAATTTATCTGGTTCTTTAGAGTAGATTACAGCAAGACCATAAGTTCCGTCTACTTCATTTAACGCCATCTGAACTGATTTACTGAGGTCGTATCCTTTATTTAAAAAACTATCAATTAAATGGGCAAATACTTCAGAATCTGTGTCACTTTCAAATTTATATCCAAGTGTTATTAAATTATTTTTTAATGTCTGAAAATTTTCAATAATTCCGTTATGAATTATGAACAAATTCTTTTGTTTATTAGTATGGGGGTGCGCGTTCTGTTCATTTGGTATTCCGTGAGTTGCCCATCTGGTGTGGCCAATACCTAATTCAGATTCAAGGACAAGCTCATTTACTTTATCTTCAAGCAAAGAAACTTTTCCTTTATTTTTGATGATTATTGGTTCTTGATCGTGAATAATGTCCAATGCCGGCAGAATCATAACCTCGATATTCAAGTCTTTTCAGTCCCTGAATTAAAATAGGAACACAATTTTTATTTCCGATATAACCTACTATACCACACATAATTTTTCACTTTATATTGTTTAATGGGGAGAATAAGCTTTTCTTAGTTCAACTTTAATGCCATTAACTCAAACATAAATTGGAATAAAAACTAATTTGAATGATCAAAAATGTTTCACTTGTGTCAATAAGAATCATCTTACTTTTGCAAGCTTTTGAGTGATGGTTTTAGTTAGATCGGAAAATGTTGCTATAACCTTATACAAATACACGCCATTTCCTATTTCATCACCATCCTCATCTTTTCCGTCCCAGTATATTTTATTAAAATTAGTAATCAGGTCTGAAGAATTTAGTTTAATATCTCTTATTAATCTTCCAGCGATTGTAAAGATTTTTATTTCAACTTCAGAGGGTTTTTGCTGTCCTCTTAATATAAAAGTAAAATGTGTGCTACTAGAAAACGGATTCGGATAATTATAAACTCTGTCTATATCATTATCATTATAAACATAAAAAGTAACTCTGTACGATGTAGAATCGAAGAAATTTCCAGAAGCATCTTTAGCAAGAACTTCAAGCGTATTTTTTTCAATGGTCCGAAAGTTTTCTTAATGTATCTGGTAAAGTTGGTGTCCAGGTAATTATAAATGGTGAACCAACACCGTCATAACTCCCAATCAAGTTCCGGTTGATAGAAACGGAGTGGTATATTATTATGAACTATAGTAAAGTAACTCGTATCAAGCGGAAGAGGACTGTTGTCTTCCAAAGTAATTACTACTTCCGGTCTTGAGGAAACGATATCGTTATTAATAATTTCCTGACCATCGAACGTAACATCGAAAATAGGACGAGATGAATCTCTTGCAACAAAAAATTCCTCATCAATAAGATTATTGAAATAGAAATATTCTCGTTTATTCTGTTCACCATATGCTGTTATTTTATTTTCGAAAAGCAGTCTTCTTGTATCAATAGTATACTCAACTGTATTTGAGAAACTATCGGCTGGTACCGATACCAAAGGTTTAAATATCAGACTATCCATTCCATTTAGAAAGAAACTTAAATTAAGCGAATCAGCAGGTAATTCACCAATACTTCTGGCTTTAAAATCAAACGTAACTGGATATCCCTGAAGCAGTGAGTCTTGCTGAAAATTAAAATCTTCTCTCTCAACATAGACATCAGATAGCGGTTGATAATCAAATTGAACACTTCCTTAGTTCCATTGGTTCTGTTGTTTGAAAAGTAGAATCTAGTAAATCAAATTTAAGTCTGAGATAAGAATAAGTATCAGCATCAATTCCTGAAAGAGAGAGAGAATCTGGTAAATTTACCTGCAGTGTATCCCACTTTTTGGTTGCAGAATTCTGACCTTGCAGAATAGCTGTATATTCACCTGTAGGACTTGGATTTATAAAATCATAATTTAGGTTATTCCACCAGGCAACCGGACCAACAGCTTTTGTAGTAACTGTTCCATTTGCATCAACATAGTAACCAGCAAATTTTCCGAACTTAGGAACTAATGTAGTGTCAGCATATCTGAAGACCGAGGCATAAATTTTATCGTGCTGCCAATCCCAACACCATGCAAAATAATGTTGGAAGTTAGACGGAGGTGGATCGGTTGCCAGGAATTCTTCCTCAAAATATCCATCACTAAGTCTGTGTCTTCTTATATAATTATTAAAAGACTCAGCAGTGTAAATCCGTTCACCATGGACAAAGAATCCTGTAAATCCAGGATAAAAACTCGTTCCGAATAGTTCAAACTCTGGTCTGACTAATGACCAGCCATTCGAAGGATCGAATATTCTGCACTGTATATTTAGGATTTATTAAAGAATCTACATAGGCTAGATTATAAATGTATTGACCATCTGATGAAAGATACTGCGGACCTTTTTTAACTGTTGCGTTATCTCTTATTAAACCTGGTGGAACATCCACAGTATCAATGACTTCAGTCGTAGTGTTAATCCTAACTATTTTATAGGGTTCACCAATTGCAACGTATAGATATCCATCAAGGTATGCTATGTTGTGCAAAATGGTATCACGAAACGTTGAAAATGTTCCATAATTCTGGCCTTCAACAGTTCCATTATTTCCAGTACCGAACCGATAGATCATTGACTTTCCTTCGGTCAGCTCGTTTGCATAAAAATAAATATTTGCAGAGTATAAATAAGTACCATCGGTAGTTAGAGTTGTGAGATTTACTGTGTCTGGAATTTGAGGATTAGGTAAAAAATTACCTTGAAAAGTTCTTGATGATGGTCTTGCCGGTAATGGTTCAGTATTTAAAACCAGAGATTTTGATTCATCAATGTAATTCATGTTATACAGAGAAAAAGTCTCTAATATATTTCCGTGAGCATAATATCCATCTTTCTGCTCACTCATAATTGAAAAACTTCTTACCGGACTCCAGTTGCCATAATCAGATCCATCAAAAATTCTTGCTCTCCAATAATAAATACCTGGAGGCAAGCTGGGTGAAGTCCATTTAATCAAAGATTTATTTGGAGTTATTTTCCCTGAAGTATAGAATGGAGATGTAAAACTTGTTGAAGTATCAATTTGAATATAATACTCAAGTGCTTTTGGAATATAATAGCCAATGTCGGCAAATGAGAATTCAAGTTGATTTGATGTTGAAACAACAACCATCTGTTGGAGTCAATATGTTAGGTTCACTGATATTGAAAATAATGAATAATGCAGTTCCGATATTATCAGAATGATCTTCTTCCATTATAATTTCGGTTTCATTTACTTTAGCTGTTAATGTGTAAAGACCACCTTTATCAGGAACCCAGGTAAAATAAACTGAATCCTTTTCCGGAAAATTAGGTCTTTTAACACTGCCAATTTCATATGATGTATCTGCCAACGAAGCAAACAGTTCAACAACTACTGAATCATTCGGGAAAAACAGTTCCCCAGTTTGAAATATTTAATTTAACCTGAATGCTATCCCCTAATAGTGGACTCTCAGGCATAAGTGAAATATCATTAGACCTCATTTCGAAATCAGGATAATCAGGTAGTGCAATTTTCATGACAGGATCACCCAGATATGTCAACAGATTAATCTGTAAACCGTACAATCCTGATGAAGGAACACGATTCTTTGAGTTCATTATTGCTTTACCAACTATATAATTTCTGGAGGTAAACATTTCACTAAAAAATTCACGATTTATTGCGGTACCAACACCCCAGAAAGTTAATCCTGAGCTTCCATAAAAACCGATACTTCCCTTTCCCGGAACTTTATTAAATTGTTCTCCGAATACATCCTGATTATCAAAGTGTGCAGTATAACAAGTTACACTTAAAACTAAAGGTAATCTTCCTCCATTTTCTAGTAAAAATATATCATCATTTGTAAAGACAAGATCCCACTGATAACCGCCACCATGTCCATAGTAGTTTAATAATACTGCACCATTATTAATTTCTTCCCTGATTTTTGGTCCTTCTCCCTGATATGGCTCGTGTTCTGGTTGACTTGGATAACGAAAAACATATGAAGCCTTAAATCCTTGAGGAATTACATAATTATTTCCAAGAAACAAACTCGCATTATTAAAACCAAATTGAAGTTCATCCTGAAGACTTAATCCGGAAGCAAGCAATAGCACATTTTGTTTCCAGGGTTTTGAATGCGTCATCGGGGTAATCAGTTCAATTTCTGGAGAAGAATTTCTCCTTCAGCAACTGTTTCAATTGACAATCTACCAATTGCTAAATCAGGAGCAGCATCAGTTCCTGCAACAGCAACAATTAAATTATCACTTGCCGCTTGCCCATACTGAGTGAGCATAGTAAGGAATCGAAGGAATAAAATTAGGACGACTGGTTGACAGTAAAGCTCTGTAATCATAACTCATATCACCTAATAATACAACATAAGAAGGTGCGGGAGATACCCAGTTTTCAAAAGCATATTTAACAAATTCTTTAAGCGATTTCGGTTCCAAAAGACCAAAAGAAAACTCATCATAAATCTGCTGGACGTCAACAACTTTTATACGCGGGTTAGGAATACTTTCATCTGGAAAGTCATTTTGTCTTAAATGCTGCAAGTTGATTAGCTATATCCGTAAATTTATTATGAGTTATTATAATATAATCGCCACCAGTAGATACATTTCTGAGATCAGAAGGAGTATCAGCTATTATCGAATCAACCGTTGCATAATAATCACTTGCGGTTAAAAAATACTCGGTTGTAGTTGTCATAGTATCAACAAACTGCTGGTAGCTTCCGGGATTGGGTAGATACATCATTTTATTTTTACTTGGAACATAAATTCGCATATCATTGCCTTCCCAATCATATATGTTGTATCGATTTATACCATAGTTATCGATAATTTTTAAAATTATAATATTTTCCAAATGCAGAATTTCCTCTCCAGTACTCAAATTCAATCCAATTGATTCTGATTTCATCATCGATTGCTGTACAAACGTCTCCCCTAACCTCTACTTTTAACTGGTTACCCGGGTAAATTGGTATACTATCAGGTGAAGCATAAAATCTTTTGTTAAATACAGTATTGTTTTGCCCTTCCCAACTAATACTGCCAACTTCTCTATCATTTATTTTGATATCAGCCTTATGATCGTTAGTACAAAATGAAGTAGTACTCATTCCTTGCATAGCAACTTTCAGGCGAACGTATGCTGAGTCCGGAAAAAACCATCCCGGGAAAGATTCAAAGTACTGATTGAATACATAATAAGGCTGTTGGTTTCTTGATGAAGCCTTATCCCAAAACCAAACATCTCTGAGATCGTTTCCGGCATAACCCAACCTCTCATACAAAGAATCTTTTTCCAGATGAATAGTGGTTAAATTTGAAAAATATGTTTGAGAATAATTCACCGACCCAAGGAGTCATAAGTTGATAGTTCACACCTGATGGAGTCACTTTGATACGAGAACCAGTAAACATTCGATAAGTTATAGATATTCAGTGTGCAATAAGGAGTTGCAGCAGGAGGAAATCCCACAAACTGTAAATAATCACCTGCATTAAAAATCAAATCAGAGTTGTTGTCAAATACTTCTATTGGAACAGGTAAACCATCGTTAAACATCTCCAATTTGTTTATTGGAGTGTTGGATCCTAATTGTACTCCAGATGAAATTAATTCTTCATATGTCAGACGATATACATTTTTTTCTTTGACATAAACCTTGAAATAATTTTTATTTGGATTATACCAGTAATCATTTTGCATTAAAGGTGAATCACCAGAAATTACTTTTCCTGCTAAAACTTCTTGCAACATCAGGATTTATAACTGATGTTTCTAAAAATTCATCTGTTATGGCATCGGTTTGATTTACTAATATTTAAATTACCTTGATCATTATAATCAACTCTGACAATAACTTTAGAATTGAAAACAAGATCTCTAGTAACGGGGTTAAACTGATAAGGGAGCAAGAATAATCGGAAGTACATTAGCATATCGAACTATATAACTTTCATCTAAACTAGCTGATGCAACCGGGTAAAATTCATTCTTTGAGTACACCTCTGCATTAATTTTTTCAAAGTCTTGCTTTACAAACGCTGGATCTTCTTCCGGGTATGGAATAATAAATTTATTTTTTAGTGTAGATTGTTTCTGCTCAAGAATTTTTATAGTTGGCTTGCTGCTAAAAGGTATTCCAGCTAAAACTCTAAATTCTGGAGTCCAGGGATCGCCCGGATTTCGATATGAATAATCCTCTCCACGAATTTTTTGATAGGTTCGACCTTCGACGGTTGTATCGATGACAGAATAAGATGTTAGTAAAATTGAATTCAATAATTATGTGATCAATGCCTGATTCTAATACCTTATAATTCTGAGCGTATGAAATCAGCGAGGTAAAGTATAGCAAAAGATTAAGAAAGAACACACGACTTATTAATTTCATTTAGCTCCTCGAAGGTTGAAAATTCAAACGAAACATAGCACTTTGGATATATCAAGGCAAGTGAAAAATATTGCTATTCCTGATAGTATTTGTACATCAGTGAAAGTTATTTGGGAATCTATGTTGAGGAATGACAAGTTAAAACTAAGAGATAGATCAAGGCAATTTAGAAATCAAATTGAGCTTTAGAATCCTTTAGTTTCACCTTTAAGCATTTGCCAAATTGTTAATAGGATAATTTGAATATCCAACATAATTGACCAGTTCTCAATATACCAAAGATCATATTTCATTTTCTCAAGAATACGTTTCTTATTCTGTGCTTCATCTGTCACCTCACCTCTTAAACCGTTAATCTGAGCCCAGCCAGTTACTCCTGGTCTTACTGTATATCTCATTTTTATATCTTCGAAAACTTTTTCATACACCATCTCAACGCCGATAGGATGAGGTCTTGGTCCAACAACAGACATATCCCCTTTGAAAACATTAATAAATTGTGGTAGTTCATCTAAATTAGTTTTCCTCAGAAACTTGCCAACTCGTGTAACTCTCGGATCTTTTTTAACAATTGGTTCGAACTCATCTGAATTCTTTTTCTTGAACGTAAGAGTTCTGAATTTATAACACCTGAATGGCTTTCTTTTTATGCCGAACCTTTCCTGGATAAAAAAAGCTGGTCCTGGTGAATCAAGTCTGATAAGTAAACCGACAAGTGGAATAAACCAGGATAAAACAAAAATCATAATGAGAGATGAAAAGAAAATATCAAATACTCTTTTGATAAATCTTCGAATGGCTTCATTTAGAGGTTCATCTCTGATTGTTATAACCGGAAGATTACTTACAGTACTGATTTGAAATCTGCCTGATAAAAATTTAAAATATTCTGGGATAAAATGGACCTTAACAGCATTTCTATTACATATTCTAACTAACTCATCCAGGTTACTAATTAAATCATTGTGCAAGGCAATAACAACATCCTCCACATTTTTTTCTCTTAAGATTTTATCAAGTTCAGAGAAAGTACCAATTACATCTTGTCCGGGATTATTATTGATGAATCCAATAAATCTGTGTCCAAATTCCGGATTTTTTGCAATAACCTCTCTAAATTTTTCTCCAACTTCATTCGCCCCAATAATCAATAAATTCCTTATTGATCTTCCTTTGTTTCTTAAAGCTCTTAGAGCACTTTTATAAATAATAGTTCGGGTAGTAATTGTAAGAAGTATCAGTAGTCCGTTTATTACTATAAAATTCCTTGTGAATAATTGTTGCTTTATT
>CAVYHS010000020.1:0-106162 GCA_963768365.1 uncultured Ignavibacteriaceae bacterium
GGATTAACAAAATATATAGTTGATGAGTTTAGTGAAAAGAAAGTTGAAAAAGATTCCGACAGAGATATCGTTCACAATACAGGCTTGCTGCTTGCTTCCGGATTAATTGCAGGTGAAGCTTTAGTTGGAATTTTGCTTGCCGCATTTGTGGGTTTAGATATAAATTTAAAAGAAATTTTTGGATTGGCTACAGACTTTGAAGGATTTTGGTTCCTTGGAGTTGCAATTTTTGTTGTGATTGGATGGGTGCTGATGGGATGTGCTTACAAGGATCTAATTCTCTCAAAGAAGAAATCACCGTGGTCCGATTTTGTATTGAAATTAAAGGAGGGAATCATACAAATATTTTTGTCGGTTCCCTTTTATTTTAAATTGATTAAAAATCTAGTTGAATTATGAGTGATATAGATACGATTTCAAAATTAAATCAATGAGATTTGGATATCCATTTGGCTGAATATGGGTGGAATTAAAAAATACAAAATAATATAAAGCATAGCAACAAAATTTGGAGACAAAATTCAACGAGCTGAAAAAAGAATAATAAAATTCATTTTTCAACTTTATGAAAAAAAATTAATAAATTTTAATGAAATAAATTGATAGGAAAATAATATGGGAAATGTATTAGGTCATTTAGAACCTAAATTAGTTTGGCATCACTTTGAGGAAATCTGTAAATATCCTCGTCCTTCAAAAAAGGAAGAGAAGATAGCTGAATATGTAGTTTCAGTTGGAGAAAGACTTGGTCTCCAAACTGTGAAAGACAGGTTCGGAAATATTCTCATTAGTAAAGCTGCGACTAAAGGGAAAGAAAATCTTAAAACCGTTGTTCTTCAGTCGCATATAGATATGGTTTGCGAAAAGAACAGAGGAGTTGAACACGATTTTGATAATGATCCTATTCAACCATATATTGATGGGGATTGGGTTAAGGCAAAAGGAACCACGCTTGGTGCCGATAATGGAATCGGTATGGCTTCTGCCATGGCTGTACTTGAATCAAATGAGATCGAACACGGACCCATCGAAGCTTTATTCACTATTGATGAAGAAACGGGACTAACAGGTGCAACAAGTCTTAAGAAAAAATGGTTGAAAGCTGATATTCTTATTAATATGGATTCTGAAGAAATAGGAAAATTATTTATTGGTTGCTCAGGAGGAAAAGATACTATTGCACGAATAAAATCTAAATTGGAAAAAACACCGAAGAATTATTCATCATTTGAAATAAAAGTTGACGGATTAAAAGGCGGGCATTCAGGACTTGATATTAATGATGGTAGAGGAAATGCAATTAAAATTCTTAATCGATTGATTTGGCAATACTCACAGGCGAATACGCTACGACTCGGTTCTATAAACGGTGGTAACAAGCGTAATGCAATTCCTCGTGAATCTTTCGCAGTTGTTGCTGTCCCTAAAAAAGAAGAAAAGAAATTGAAGAAGTTTGTTGCGAAATATAATAACACGGTAAGAGCAGAGTTTGTTTCCGTAGAACCCGATCTTTCAGTTTCTGTTGAGAAGCATGATATGACTGAAAAGATTATGAATGAAAAAACTCAGCTGCGCCTGGTTAATGCGATTTATGCAATTCCTCACGGAGTAATTAAAATGTCGAATGACATGCCCGGACTGGTTGAGACTTCAAGCAATCTTGCCGTTGTTGAAACAATTGGGAAACATATCAACATCGTTACGAGCCAGAGGAGTTCCGTTGCTTCTGAAAACGATGACATTACTAATATGGTAACATCAGTATTTCTACTTGCTGGTGCTGAAGTTTCTAATGGTGATGGATATCCCGGTTGGAAACCTGATGTTAATTCTGACATTCTGAAAGTTTTTAAATCTACTTTTAAGCAAATGTATGGTAAAGATCCTGAGGTAACTGCAATTCATGCTGGGCTGGAATGTGGAATAATTAAAGAAAAATATCCTGATATGGATATGATTTCATTCGGTCCTACAATGACTGGTGTTCACTCACCAGACGAGAAATTACAAATTTCAACAGTGCCCGAGTTTTGGAAACAACTGGTTAATTCTTTGAAGAATATTCCTTCAAGCTAGAATTAATTTCTTATTTTTAATTTGTAAAGCAGATACTAAGTTAAATAGTATCTGCTTTTTTTTAATATCTAGTAGGAAATATGGATAACACAATCACTAAATCACAGCCATCCACATTATTACGCTGGACAGCCTTACTTTTAGTAAGTCTGGGAATGTTCGGCAACTATTATATTTATGATAGCATTTCACCACTCGCCGATCTTCTTAAAGTGCAATTAGGATTTTCAGATTCAAATATCGGTCTTCTGAATGCTATTTATAGCTTCCCAAACATAATTATGGTTTTGGTAGGTGGGTTAATTATCGACCGTATTGGAACCAGAACATCCGTAATAATATTTACTTCTTTAATAATGCTTGGTGCATTGATTACGGCATTAACTGGTAATTTATGGGTGATGGCATCGGGCAGATTGATTTTTGGACTCGGTGCTGAATCTATGATTGTTGCAGTAACCACAGTTATAGCCAGATGGTTTAAAGGAAAAGAGCTTTCATTTGCGTTTGGATTAAATTTGACAGTAGCAAGACTTGGTTCATTCCTTGCACTAAATTCACCAACCTGGGGAAAGAGTATGTTTGAATACTGGCAATCGCCGCTCTGGATTACAGTTTATGCTGGCGTGTTTGCATTCTTATGCGTTGTTGTTTATTTCTTTCTTGATGTATATGCATCAAAAAAATATTCATTGCCTAAAGAAGGTTCGCAGGATAAAATAATCTTTAAAGAAATATTTCAATTCCCTAAATCATTCTGGTATATAACGGCACTTTGTGTAACATTTTATTCAGCAATGTTTCCGTTCCAGACTTTCGCAATTAAATTTTTCCAGGAAGCCCACGGAACAAGCAGAGAAGTTGGCGGAAATCTCTCCAGTATTTTAACACTGGCAGCAATGGTGTTTACACCACTTTTCGGTTTGCTTTCAGATAAGATTGGAAAAAGATCATTGCTTATGATGTTCGGTTCACTACTTATTATTCCTGTGTATTTGATGATGGCTTACCAATTTGGTAAACCAGATGTTATGACGGATACTGATTTCTTAAATATCAGTTTTAAATTTTTTGATATCGATGCCGCAATTCCAATTTATCTTATTCTTCCTATGGCAATGATGGGAATTGCATTCTCTCTTGTACCGGCTGTTATGTGGCCATCGGTGGCAATAATTGTTGATCAATCAAGACTTGGTACAGCATATGGTCTTATGACAATGATACAGAATATCGGGCTTTTCGGATTTAATTTACTTATTGGCTTTGCAAATGATATATCCGGTGCCAGTGCAGATAATCCTGCGGGTTATAATCTTGGAATGTGGATATTTTCAATACTTGGTTTTCTGGGGTTAATATTTGCATACTTATTAAGAAAATCTGAAACAGGTCCTAACTCTCATGGCTTGGAAGAAGGAATGAAAAATTAGTTGGTAATTAAGTAATGAATCAATAATAATTTCTTAAAAAAATTTATACAAGGTAGAAAAATGAAAAAATTAACAAAACTTGATACAGCATCTCAAATTGCTATTCGTGACTGTATGGGTGCAAAGAAAAATGAAAAAATTCTGATCATAACTGATGAACTAAAAAGAGAGATTGGCTTATCGCTTTACGAAAATGCCATCAGGTTAGGTTTCTTTGCTTTACTCGTTGAAATGAAATCCGGAAAGATAAACGGCGAAGAACCTTCTCCGGAAGTTGAAGAGTTAATGCAAAAGTTTGATGTGGTTTTCTGTCCTACTGCAAAATCTTTAACTCACACTGATGCAAGAAGATCAGCATCAGCGAAAGGTGTACGCATTGCAACCTTTCCCGGAATAACGAAGGATGTTATGATCAGAGGTATGAACGCTGATTATAAAGCTATTTCCAAACGTACTATTAAGCTTCAAAAAATTCTTGAAAAAGGGAAAGAAGTTAGAGTAATAGCGCCTGCCGGAACCGACATCAGCTTTAAGATTACAGGAAGGAAAGTAATTCCAAGTAAAGGATTGTTCCGCGCAAAAGGTGAAAGTGGAAATCTTCCTACCGGGGAAGCATTTCTTGCCCCTGTAGAAGGAACAA
Source organism: uncultured Ignavibacteriaceae bacterium (assembly GCA_963768365.1). Lineage (GTDB taxonomy): Bacteria > Bacteroidota > Ignavibacteria > Ignavibacteriales > Ignavibacteriaceae > IGN2. The sequence goes on from CAVYHS010000020.1 coordinate 4,150, forward strand.
GTAATGGTGTTTTTGTTGTCGATGGCTCAATGGCAGGGCTTGGATTAATAAAAAATGCAAATATAAAGATTGAAGTTGAAAATGGTTATGCAACAAAAATTTCAGGAGGAACTTTAGCAAATAAATTAAAGCTGATGCTGGATAAAGTAGGAAAAGAAGCCCGAAATATTGCTGAGTTTGGAATTGGAACGAATGATTCAGCAAAACTAAGTGGTATTTTGCTGGAAGACGAAAAAGTTATGGGAACCATTCACATTGCACTTGGAAACAACATATCAATGGGTGGCAGCATTAATGTGCCAATTCATCTTGATGGTGTTGTTAAAAAACCGACTTTCTGGATGGATGAAAAATTATTAATGAAAGATGGGAAGCTGATAATTTAAATTACCCAATTCGACTCTCAGAATCATCATTGATCCGGGTATCAAGTAATCCTGCCTTTCTTATTCCTAATGCTATATATAACTTTGTATAGTTTAATCCAATAAAATTTATTTAGCAGAATGTCCATTGTTCCAATCACCATGTGTGGTGATAAAATATTAAGAAAGAAAGCAACAAAAGTCAGCGAGATTGATGATAAGATTGTTGGAATTATCGCGGATATGTTTGAGACCATGCGTAATGCAAACGGAATTGGACTGGCTGCAAATCAGATTGGATTAAATAAGCGAATATTTGTTGTTGATATTTCTTTGGTTGAAGGTTACGAAAAATACAAGCCGCTGGCTCTTATAAATCCAAAAATCATTTCAAGATCTGATGAAACAAATTCAATTGAAGAAGGATGTTTAAGCATACCTGATTTGCGCGCAAATGTTATCAGACCGCAGGGAATAAATATTTCTTTTTACGATGTTAATATGAATCAGCACACAATTGAAGCTGACAATTTACTTGCACGGGTTATGCAACACGAGTTTGACCATCTGCGTGGAGTTTTGTTTATAGATTACCTTGACGATGAAATGATGAAAAAATATAAAAAGCATCTTGCCAAAATAAAAAAACGTAAACTTGATATTGACTATCCAATCAGCTCTTCCACTGATTACTATTTAATTAAATAGGTGTGCAATGAAAATTGTCTTTATGGGCACTCCTGATTTTTCTCTTCCTTCTCTAAAGATCCTTCTGGAAAGCAAACATACAGTTTTGGCTGCGGTGACTCAACCGGATAAAGAACGGGGAAGAGGAAAAAAGATTTCATTTACATCTGTAAAGCAATATGCTGTTGAACATAATATTCCGTTTTATCAACCTGAAAAACTAAAGGGTAATCAAGAATTTGTTGAACAGATGAAATCACTTCAACCGGATTTATTTGTTGTTGTTGCTTTTAGAATTTTACCTAAAGAAGTTTTTGATATTCCAAAATTCGGATCATTCAATCTGCACGGTTCTTATCTTCCAAAGTATCGCGGTGCTGCGCCAATACAGTGGGCTTTGATAAATGGAGAAACAGAAACCGGACTAACAACATTCAAACTAGCTGAGAAAGTGGACACAGGAAATATCTACCTTCAGGAAAAACTAGATATTTATCCAGAAGAAAATTTTGAAACGCTACACGATAGAATGAGCGAAATCGGTTCAAAAATGGTGCTGGATACAGTTAATCTAATTGAGAGTGGTAAGTATGAACTAAAGCAGCAAGATGATTCACTCGCTTCACCAGCACCAAAGATTACAAAAGAAATTTGTCTAATCGATTGGAATAAATCTGCTACAGAAATTCATAATTTAGTTCGGGGACTTTCACCATATCCTGCAGCATTTTGTATTCACAGCAGAAAAGTGATTAAGATTTATAAAACAGAAATTGTTGTAAGAAACGATCTCAAACCTTTGCAAATTGAGCAGACAAAAAAGGAATTAATTTTCGGCTGTGGAAGAAACGCTCTTAAAATTCTGGAAATTCAGCAGGAGGGAAAGAAGCGAATGAGTACCGACGAGTTTTTAAGAGGATTTAGTTTTATTTGAATCAAAATTCCTCAATCAGCACACCCATCTTTCCCATCTGTGAATCTTTCAAAGCTTCCATTATTTCAGTGTGAGTGTTCATTACAAATGGTCCATAAGAAACCACTTCTTCTCCAATCGGTTCACCCGAAAGTAAGATTGCTCTTGTTAATTGGTTTGCTTTAATTTTTATATCCTCACCATCATTATTAAACCAGATAAAATCTTTACTGGTTGCTTCTTCGTTATTAATAACAACATTACCATCCAGAAGATAGACCAATGTATTCTGCGGTGCAGGAATTTCAAAAGCAAGTTCACCATCTTTCTCAAAAATCATTCTTAGTGTTGTGACCGGAGTAAATGTTTTTACAGAACCTTCTAAGTTTTTAAAATTACCGGATACAACAGTTACCTGGACTTTTTTATCGTCGGAAACAAATGTCGGAGTTTCTTCTATTGTAATCGGTTTATAAAAAGGTTGTTCCATTTTATTTTTGGAAGGAACGTTTACCCAGAATTGAATGATCTCAAATTCACCGCCCAGTTCTGCTAATTCTTTGTATGGTCTTTCACTATGAGTAATGCCTATACCGGCAAACATCCATTGAGTGCCGCCTTCCATAACAATACTGTCATTTCCTCTTGAATCGCGGTGATGGACTCCTCCTTTAAAGATTAAAGTAACAGGTGAAAATCCGCGATGCGGATGAGGTCCAACTCCAGCTTCATTTTGTTTTTGATTTCCTTTTAGACGGTCATTCCAATGATGAATTAGCAAAAAGGGATCGAGCTGATCAATAAATTTATTTGGTAAAGGTTGATCAAGTAGAATTCCTCCCATATCAACCTTCTGACTCTTAATTATTTTTTTTATAGTTTTCAATTTTTTCATCCTGTCTTCAAAATTAACTTATCTTATAAAACAATTTAATTTTCAGAAATGTTCCTGAGTAATTCATTAGTAACCATTTCTCTTTCACCAATCTGCTGTCGCCACATTGCATAATAAAGTCCTTTTAGCTCGAGCAGCTCTTCGTGCTTCCCTGATTCCACAATATTTCCCCGTTCGAGAACATAAATTATGTCTGCATGCATTACAGTAGACAGACGATGCGCAATCATAAGAGTTATAATATCTTTTCTTAAAGATATTTCTCGAATAGTCCTTGAGATTTCTTCCTCTGTCAGAGAATCAAGAGCCGAAGTAGCTTCATCAAAAATTAATAGATGTGGGTTTCTCAATAATGCTCTCGCAATCGAGAGCCGTTGCTTTTCACCACCGCTCACTTTAATTCCCCCTTCACCGATTAAAGTATCAAGTCCATTTTCAGCACGTTCTAAAAGATTTGTAGCTGATGCTTTATTGAGAACTTTCAGGCAATCCTTATCTGTGGCTTTCGGATTTACAAAAAGAAGATTTTCTCTGATAGTTCCAGAAAAGAGCTGCGTATCCTGTGTAACGAATCCAATCTTTTCTCTCAACTCATCAAAATCTATTTCCTCTCCTGAAATATTGTTAAAGAGAATTTTTCCTCTTTGAGGTGTATATAAACCAACAAGCAATTTTACCAAAGTAGTTTTACCAGACCCGGAAGGACCCACGAATGCAACGGTTTCTCCTTCTTTAACACTGAATGATATTCCGCTTATTGCATGTCTCTTCGCTGACTGATGTTGAAATATTACATTTTCAAAACCGATTTTTTTAATTTCTCCAAGTTTAACAGGTTTTTCTGGTTTAGATTCTATAGGCTTATTAAGCAAAGTTTCAAAATTATTTAATGATACTTCAGCTTCCCTGTAAACATTAATGATATCACCAAGACTCTGCAGCGGTCCGAAAATAAAAAATGAATAAATAAAAAGTGAAAAGAATTCACCGACTGTTATTCGTTGCACAAAAATCAGGTAAAGCAGAATAAACATAATTGTTGTCCTAATGAAGTTAACAGCTGTTCCCTGGATGAAGCTTAGAGTTCTTATGTAACGGACTTTCTTTAATTCAAGTTGTAATATCTTGTCAGTAGTGGAATTAAGACGGTTAATTTCCTGGTTGCCAAGACCTAAACTCTTCACCAGTTCAATATTTCTGAGTGATTCTGTGGTTGAACCGGCTAATGCTGTAGTTTCTGCTACAATAATTTTCTGAATATTTTTTATCCTGCGGCTCAAAACCGAACTGATGATTCCAAGTATTGGAATTGTTGCAAAGTAAATAGGAGCAATCAGCCAATAAATACTTATTGAATAGACGGTAACAAAGATTACACCAATCAGCGTTGTGAAGAGTACATTAATAACTGCATTAATTAATTTTTCTGTATCACTTCTTACTTTTTGAAGAACACCCAGAGTTGTTCCGCTACTCTGGTCTTCGAACTGGTAAAAGGGAAGAAGTAATGAATGCCGAATTCCATCCGTGTAAATTTGCGCACCAAGTCGTTGTGTTACTACATTCACATAGTAATCCTGGAAATTTTTTGCTATTCTTGAAATTAATGCAACTCCAACCGCTGCCGCTAAAAGAAGAATTACTCCTCGGATAAACTGTTCGGTAGAGTAATTATCAAACTTGGTGGCGTAATCATCAATTACAATCCTGAATATCCAGGGATCGAGCATTGAGAAAACCTGATTAATTGCCGCCAGTAATAATGAGAGCAATATCAGTTTCCAGTAATTTTTAAGGTATGATAAAAGGAGCTTCATAGAATTAGGTGTAAGATAAGGATTGTTAATTCAATAATAAAAGATACATATCACTATATAAAAAAGTTGTGATTGTTAGAGAGTAGTATTCGGAATCTACAATATTATCTTTAATTTTGAATGAAAAATAAAATTTACCTGAACTATTGATGATTAAAATAATTTTACTATTAATACTGCTGATATATCTAAATATTTTTGGGCAGTCCGACAGCATTCCTTCTGGAAATGTTTCACAGACTGAAGAAAAAATTTACGGCGAAAGGCTTCAATTATCAGTCGGTTGGTTTCTACCAACCATAAGATCTAGTGCACAGCTGAACAGTTCCGGAGGAAGAATCGGCACAACGATCAACATTGAAGCAACTTTCAAACTTCCTCAAACGCGTCAGCTATTCCGTTATGATGCTTTTTATAGATTTAATAATTCAAGCTCAGCCGATTTATACTACTACGAATTGAATAGAAGTGGATCAACTGTAGCCAGGGATTCGCTGGTCTTTGGAGAGAATATAATTAGTGTTGGAGCAAATTTGGAATCTTATTTTAACTTAAGTTTGTTTGGACTTAGATATCATTATTCAATACTTAATAATGAAAATTTTGAAACAGGGTTTACTTTCGGAATTAGTTTTTTGGATGTTGATGTAGGTACAAACATTAAATTGAATAATCGATCTACTGAAGAATCATATAATGATTTATTATATCTTCCTGTAATTGGATTCTTTAACCGGACCAGATTTCTTGAGAATTTTACATTGCGCAATTATGTGTATTTATTTGCTCTGAAACTTAATAAATATGAAGGTATTCTACTCGATTTTACCCTTTCATTAGAATACAAAATTTATAAACATCTTTCACTCGGGTTAAGTTACAATGCATTAGCTCTTGATATGAATTTTGATGCAAAAAAAAGTGGTAATGTTCAATATGGCTATCGCGGCTGGATTCTATTTGGTTCTGTTCTTTTTTGATTGACTGGGCTTTCTTCAAAAGATTCTTTCTGATAACTGTCCCCCCAAAAAAATCGTCTTAAAACATAAAAACCATTTCCAAAGAAAAAACATTTTCAATTTCTTTTATCATCACATCCAACAAGAAGAAGTAAAATTCGTTATGAGCAATGAGGTTTTATCTTTGTTAAATATTCATTTTAAAAAGCTGATAACATTTCCCTATTTAATTTGCATCGATTAACTTATTACAATACTTAACTGGTTAAAAATACTTTTCAATTCCTTTTAAACCATACTGTTTGTTCTGAGCAGTCATTTTAATAAAGTAATCCAAACGCTTTTTGAAAATATCCGGTCGTATTCTGGAATCGTCTATAAAACCAATACGAATTCTTTTATACGCTTCGGAAAACTTCAGAAAATTTTTCCAGGTATCCTTGTTCTTTTTTATTTCATTTAGAATATCCTTTGGAAAAATAAATTCTTCATTTTCTAAATCACCGAGCGTTTTTCTGACAGATGCGATAACTTTTTTCTGTTTGATTAACCTTTTCAATCTTTCTTTATTTAACTGCGAGTAACTGCTTTTTGGATTTCTTGGTGTAAATCTTTGAACGTGACTATCTTTGTCAATCTTTTTTACAATGCTGTCAATCCATCCAAAACACAAAGCTTCTTCAACTGCATCGGCATAGGGTATCCTCTTTTTACCGGATTCTTTATTATAATAAACCAGCCAGATTTCTTTTTCTGTCATATTATTCTGCTTTAGCCATTTGCGCCATTCGCTTCGGTTTTTAACGTAAAGTGTATTTGTTATTTGCATGGAGAAGAATAAACAAATTCAATAAATCATTTCCATTAAAATATGGGATTAAAAGTTTCTTTCATCATTCACCCCAAATCATTATTATTGCCCACTTTATTACGATAATAAATAATAATAGATAGTGGAATTTAAAAACAGCATTATAGAGCAAATTGGTAATACACCTCTAATTAAGCTCAATAAAATAAATAAAGGATTAAAACCGCAGATATTTGCAAAGCTGGAATCAGCAAATCCAGGTGGAAGTGTAAAAGATCGCATTGGATTTAATATGATTGCCGATGCGGAGCAAAGAGGAATTCTTCGACCAGGCGGAACAATTATAGAAGCAACAAGCGGTAATACAGGAATTGGTTTGGCAATTACAGCAGCGGTAAAAGAGTATAAGTGTATTTTTGTAGTTACATCAAAAGTAAGCGATGAAAAAATTAATTATTTAAAAGCACTCGGTTCAGAAGTAATTGTGGTTTCAAATCTTGCTGATCCTGAAGATCCAGAATATTATGTAAATGTTGCAAAGCGTTTAAACAAGGAAATTCCAAATTCCTTTTTTGCGTATCAATATTCAAATCCTTCTAATCCTGAAATTCACTACAAGACAACGGGACCTGAAATCTGGCGTCAGACGGATGGTAAGATTACACATTTTGTTTCTAGTATCGGTACGGGTGGAACAATCAGCGGTACGGGAAGATTCCTGAAAGAAAAAAATCTAAACGTTCAGGTAATTGGTGCAGATCCACTTGGCTCAATCTTCAAACATTACAAAGAAACCGGCGAAATAATAAAAGGAACTCCATACTTAGTAGAAGGGATTGGTCAGGATTGTTTACCAGAGAATGTTCATTTTCAGTACATTGATAAAATTATAAACATCAGCGATAAAGATTCTTTTACCGCGGCAAGAAGATTGACAAAAGAAGAAGGAATATTTTGTGGAGGAAGCACCGGCACAATAGTTCACGTTGCTTTAGAAACTGCAAAGGATTGCAGCAAAGATGACGTGATTGTTTTCATAGTTTGCGATACGGGTGAAAGATATCTGTCCAAAGTTCACAATGAAGACTGGTTAAGAATAAACCGAATGCTTGATACAGAATTTAGAACTTTACGGGACATATCAGACCGGAAAAAATCACTCGGAATTGAAGAAATTGTTTCGATAAAAGAAGATGACAAAGTAAAAGATGTTCTAGAGTCTGATTACAAAAACAGGGTACACGCAAATTCCTGTACTTAAAGGGAAGCAAGCAATAGGTGCAATACTCGAAAATCGTCTGTTGTCAAAGCTGGTCGACAATCCTCAGCTTTATAACTCTCTAATTAAGGATGTGATGGAGGAAAGCTTTCCTTTAATCGATGCGAAGACTGAAATTTCTGAAGTAAAGAATTTGTTAAAAGAGAATCAAGCAGTACTGGTTAGTGATTTTGGGTTAGTTACTGATATTATCACTAGGTATGATTTAATTAATTTTGACAATAAAAAGTGATATTTTGTATCATACCGAACTTGTTTCGGGATATCTACTAATTATTAAATCCTAAGACCCTGAAACAAGTTCAGGGTGAGGAATTATAAATAAAGGAAATAAAATGGGCTTTTCAACAGACGCAATTCACGCAGGACAAATTCCTGATCCAACAACTGGTGCTGTAATTACTCCGGTTTATTTAACTTCAACTTATGCTCAGCATGAGTTGGGTAAAAACACTGGCTATGAATATGGACGAACTCACAATCTTACTCGACAAGCGTTGGAGAAAAACATTGCAGTTCTAGAAAAAGGAAAATATGGAATTGCCTTTGCTTCAGGATTGGCTGCAACACATGCTTTGATGAGTCTTGTTAAAGCCGGAGATCATATTATAATTTCAAGTAATGTTTATGGAGGAACTTACAGACTTTATGAACTAAATATGACCAATTATGGTGTTGAATATTCTTGGGTAGATACGAGTAATGCAGCAAGCATAGAAAATGCGATTAGAAAAAACACAAAAATGATCTTCGTTGAAACACCTACAAATCCAATGTTAATTCTTACAGATTTAAAAGCTGTTTCTGATATTGCAAAGAAAAATAATTTGATTACAGTTTGTGATAATACTTTTATGAGTCCTTATTTTCAAAATCCATTGGAATGGGGGATTGACATTGTTCTTCATTCAACAACAAAATATTTGAACGGACACAGCGATATGGTCGGTGGAATACTTGTAACTAGCAATGAAAAATATCACGAACGATTAAGATACATTCAAAATGCAGCAGGAGGAGTTCCATCACCGTTTGATTGCTGGCTTGTTCTTACGTTCAACTAAAACTCTTGCTGTTAGAATGAAACAGCACGAAGAAAATGCAAAAGTATTTTCAGAATTTCTTTCAAAATCAGGTGCAGCAAAGAAAGTAATTTATCCGGGATTAAAAGATCATCCGCAGCATGAACTTGCAAAAAAACAAATGCGCGGTTTTGGCGGAATGGTGTCAGCAGATTTTGGTTCAATTGATAAAGCAAAAAAAGTTTTAAACGGAGTAAAGATATTTACGCTTGCAGAAAGTCTTGGTGGAGTTGAAAGTCTTATCTGTCATCCAGCTTCAATGACACACGCAGCAGTTCCAAAAGAAGAAAGAGAAAAGTATGGATTTACAGATGCACTAGTCAGATTTTCTGTTGGTATTGAGGATATTGAGGATTTGATTGCTGATGTTGAACATGCTCTTGGGTAACGTGTTCGTGTATGGTTTCGTTGCGTTAGCACTAAGATAGTAAATAGCAATGAACTATACACGTTGTTAGCACCAGTTTTTAATTTTTCAACTCATTTGGTATTTGGTTTATCTTCACGTAAAATTTTCTCCATTTTTCGTCCTTTTGCTAGTTCATCTACTAATTTGTCTAAAAATCTTACTTGTTGAGTTAATGGATTATCTATTTCCTCAATTCTATAACCACATATAACTCCTTTAATTAGGTGGGCATTTGGATTTAATTCTGCGTTTTGAAAGAATGTTTCAAATGTTGCCTTTTCATCAATTAATTCTTGTATTTTCAATTTATCAAAACCAGTTAGCCATTCTATGACTTGGTGCAGTTCTTCCTTTGTTCTACCTTTCTTCTCCACCTTTGTCACGTAATGAGGATATACTGAGGCAAATGTCATTTTTGCAATGCGTTCATTATGTTCATGGTGTAACTTTCATTTTGACAAATTTTTTAATCTTATTGTTTTCATTTTTTTCTCATAAATTCAAATGCTCCTTTTCGAAGTTGTATTCCATATTCCAAATAGGCTTTCATACAAGCAAGGAAATTTGCCCATCCCTCCGTATTTTCTAAAACCCATTTCAGGTTATCTTCATTAAATTCCTTTCCGTTTTCGTTTACTCTTACTATGGTACTATTGTCTGGTAATTTTTCTAATGTTATTGTTACAACAGTTTCTGGATCCCAAACAAATGAAATTGAACGATTGGTTTCAATTTTAATTTCTTTGATGGGAAACTTTTCAGCAAATTCAGGAAATTTCCAAATCACTTCTTTTCCTGATTCCAATCGTCCACTACTTTCCGAAATGAAATATTTGGTCATTTTCTCTGGATTTACAATCCCTTCAAAAACTTCATTTATCTGTTTTTGAATTTGTAGGGTCGCATTAGATTCTAGTCTCATATCAAATTCCTTTTGTTATTGAATATCTTATATATACTCGTCTTCAAATTGGTGCTAACGAGTTTGTATAAGATTTGTGGCGCGTGGCGCAGCGTGCGGCTTGAAGCGGCGAACCCGACCAGCATTTTCTTTTCTCCAAATTAATTGAGCCGCGTGCGAATCAGCAAGGCAAGCTTCTCAGATTTTTCGGAAGTTCAATTTACTATTATTTGTTCACATTACTCAATTATTGACGAGTGTAAGCCATAAATTCTTATACGTTGTTACCAACAGTGTTTCTGTCTTTCGTTAATTGGTTTGTTTTATTCTGCAAGAACATTCGTGATGCTCGTTAATATATTTAATTGATTCTATACTGAGTTCTTGTAAAGCCGTAATATTGATGTCAGAAAGTTTTTTCACATAAATGCAGGCTTTACCCATTTTGAATTTACCGAGGTCAGCTAACAATAATTTACTTCTTTCTGTATCAGAATAAACGTAGAGCGAGAACGCTGCTTTTCTCGGAGAAAATCCAAGAACTGGTGCATCGCCTTCGTGTCCGCTAGCATATTTGTAATGGTAGTTGCCGAACCCTATAATAGTCGGTCCCCACATTTTGGGTTCAGAGTCAGACCATTCCTGCATCAATTCTATCAAACGAAAACTGTCAGCTTTTTTCTGTTCGTTGTCAACAAATGAGTTCACAAAATCCATTACGTTTTTCCCTGTGTAAGTTGTCTTTGTTTTTGCCATAATTCCGATTTTGATTACTGTATTAAAATCTTTTCCATCTTTTTGCCTTTCGCCAATTCCTCCAACGATGACTTTACAAGGCGTCGCGATTGTGCTATCGTCTAACATTGCTGGTAACGTTGCGCTAAGTGCAGTAAGGAGCCAATTGTACAGAATTTTCCAATACGCTCATAGCCAAGTTTTTAATTTGTCTTTTAAAAATCAATTATAACCGTCAAATTGAAAATTTGGCGGGGTTTCATATTAGGCAAATAGCTTAATTACAGCACGTTGGACTTATTGCATTTAGCTTTTGTTGTAGCCAGTTTTTTCATCTCATCCATCTGTGCTTTTGGAATAACCTAACCTATTACCTACATGCTACAGTCAGAATTTCAGGTTTTATTGGTTTTCTTATCAATTCCTAACTCTAAAAGTATTTAGAAAAATTCGGTCTAACTGATTCAATAGTTCGTTCTTCTAATGGATTGAAGAAGTAGAAGACCTGATTGCATAAGTTGAAAATGCACTTAAATAAAAATTCTTCTCGTTAATTTTTTTACTAACACAGGTTTTATTTCTTTCTCACGATCCAAATATCCTGCGGGATATAATTACCTTCGGATTCTCTTGTAACGTGCTCTAAAATTTCAACATCCGAAAAAAGTTTTTGCATAAATTGTGCTGGTTGATATGCAGCAAAAGTTCTATGACCTTCCTTTACATTTCCTCTAATTACAACTTTTCCTTCTTCAAACCTCTTTATCTCCCCTGATGTTAATTTTGATTTACAATTATCTCCATGAGTGGTAATAAATAAAATCCCATTTTTCTTTAAAATCCTTTTTAATTCCTTGAACCACTCATAATGCATCTCCTCCGATAAATGTGTGAAAACTGAAATAGCATAAACAATATCGAAAAAGTTTTCTGGAAATCCCATAGGCGGTTGAAGGTTATTATCTGAAAAATAAATATCGTGAATATTTTTCGTACACCATTTTATTGACTCAACATTATAATCAGAGCCATAAATTTCACAACTTTTATTTAGCAAGCGTGGTAAGTGCCTGATAATTCTTGCAGGTCCGCAGCCCCACTCAAGTATTTTTATATCCTTCAACTCAACATATTTTTCAAAATAACCAATTAGCCATTTTGCCGTATTAATGCTGTCGTTGTAATAATTTTCATAATTCATCTGAAACGATTCATAAATCATATAATCTGGAGGTAAAACAATACCCGGGTTTTTTTCTTTAAATAATTTGTTGCTGTTTTGATTTTTATATTTTTGAAAATGGAAATTCAGACGGTCACCAAGATGCATTAATCTTAGTTTTCTCAGCAGCATAGATATTGTAGATTTGATCATTTACTTAAGCTATTTAATAGAATTATAACTTTACTATTCTAAAGTTAGGTGGTGAGTACTGTATTATCAACAGTGAATGAAATTAAATCCTGTAGTTTGTATTTTTTATACCAGTTTAATTGAATCGCCAAAAAGTTAACGATATGAACTACATTTTCCATAAATTTGACAATGAGTTATTATTACTTCAGATCACTAATGAAAATAATTAAAATATTTTTGATATTTCTTCTGTTACTATCCTCTGAACGGTTATTAAGCCAGACCGATACCATTGAAGTATATTTGATTGATGCATATTGCTCAAGGGAAATGCCTTACACTTTCAAACTTTCTTTTTTTACCACCGAAGTATGCAAATCTAAAGTTATTCTCGAGGATAAATATGAATACACAGTTTCAAATGAATTTCGTGGATATGCATAAAGCAGAAATAAATATTAATGATCTTTCATTTGATGGTAAAATAGTAAACTTTGTTATCGTAACTGAAACTGAGATCGGGCGAAACTTACAAAAGCGAGAAATTTGATTTTGATTTACCATTTGAACCGCAAATTAAATCAGGATCTGATTTATTTACTTTGTGTTTATTTGGTTCTGTAATTTTTCTTCTGCCTTATCCGAGTTATGCATTCGATTCTAATTCAAGTTACTTTCAGCTTAACAAAAGAAATTCCATTTATTTCATTTCGTTCAAGAAATCTAAACTATCCGGCTGGTTATTTATCAGTTGAATATTCTTACATTTTTAATAATGACAATCCTAGTTATTTGAGACTTGGTTACAAAAGATTATTTGAGATACCTCACATTGAATATCTTTCTCCTGGAATATCTTTGTATACGAATTTTGATATAAATCAGGGAATTAGTCCTGAGATTTCAGCCGGATTGTTTACAATTAAAGATACTTTTACCTTTTATGTACGATACAGATACAATTTTACACTTCACTCCAGACGGTACAAACTTCCAGGAAATTAATATCGGACTTTACTCCGGATTTTTCTCTCTCTATCTTGATTAATAGTTCCTTATTAAGGAATTATTTACTACTCCATTTTGTTATAGACAAATAATTTCAGAATCGTTAAGTATCAGTTGTTGAAAACATTTATTTACATATTATTTATTATTTTTTCAGGATTTTCATTTGCACAATCAGGAAAACTAAAAGGAAAGATTACAGACGGTTCCGCAGCATTACCATCCGTTAATATTATTATTCTCGATACAAACTTTGGCTCTGCAAGCAAGTTGGATGGTACTTACGAAATCACAGGTATCCCAGCCGGTAGCTACGAGGTTAGGTTTAGTGCAATTGGGTATGAATCAAAAACTTTTGATGTTGAAATTGAAGCAAATAAGATTACTGAACTTAAATGTTGAACTGGAGATCAAAGCTATTGAATTGCAAAGTGTTGAAGTGACTGATATAAATAGGCAGGATCAAAGCGATACAAGAACAAGTGTAATTGATTTAAATCCAAGAGATGCAAAAGTTCTTCCCGGTGCAGCAGAGGATGTTTTCAGAACACTTCAATCACTTCCGGGTGTACTTGCTCCAAATGATTTTTCTTCCCAGCTTATTGTAAGGGGAAGTGGACCAGATCAGAATCTTATTATTCTTGACGATGTGGAAGTCTTCAATCCTTACAGGCTTTATGGTGTTGTTGAGCATGTTCAACCCTGATGCTGTTGAAAATGTGAATCTTATCTCTGGAGGATTTCCAGCTATGTACGGTGACAGACTTTCAGCTGTTCTTGACGTTACAAATAAAGAAGGAACTACAACTAAATCACTCAGCGGAAATATTAACATCTCAATTGTTGATGCAAATATTGTTTTGGAAGGTAAGAATCCTTTTAATCTTAGAGGAAGCTGGCTATTTAATACACGAAGAACATATTATGATTTAATAATTGAACCTTTCGTAAAAAGTGCAAAGCTTGTTGATGACAATACAAGCTTTCCTAACTTTTATGATTTTCAGGGAAAGGTTGTAATCGGACCTTACAACGGTCATAAATTTTTATTTAACGGAATTCTTTCAAGAGATGCGGTTAATGTTGTTAGTGGTGAGGAAAGATCGTCACCAGATAGCGTAGGAGTATTTAATGTTACTAATAATGATTTACTTATCTGCTGCCTGGCATTTTGCACCGAATGAAAAAATATTAAACAAAGTAATTGTTTCCTGGTATAAAAATAACGGCACAACAGATTTTGATTCGCAGATACTTGATCCTTCACTCAACCGAGGCTAATTTGAAAATACAATCCCTGATACATTAGCTCCGTACCTGCTGCAGTTCTCTTTTGGTGGTGATTTTATTTATGAGAAATATTCCATCGATGATAAGTTCACATACATTCTTAAGAGACCACGTCATTGAAGCAGGTATTGGTGCTGATTATATGCAGACTACAATTAATTTTACATTTGATCTTGATGAGCAGCTTCAGGCAGTTTTAAATTCAAATCCACAATTCAGATCTGCACTTGATGATATCAAAGATGTTCAGAATTTTAATCGTTACCGTGCCTACTTGCAGGACAACATTCGATTAACAGAAAAATTTACTTTTCAGCCAAGTCTGAGATTCGATTTCTATAATATTCTTGATAAAGGCTATCTGGCTCCCAGAATTTCTTTGTCTTATGCAATTGATCAACTAACAACTTTACGAGCCGTTTGGGGACTTGTATTATCAATCACCCGGTTATGAAAAGTTACGTGATCAGGGAGTTCTTTACGATTTTTCTGACAAGTACACAACAACCCTGGTAGCAGAAAAAGCAACACACTATGTGTTGGGAATTGAAAGATGGTTGTCAGGCGAGTGGAGTGCAAGAGTTGAAGGATACTATAAAGATTTCAGCAATCTTTATCTGCCTCAAAGATTACAGCGGTGAAAGATTTTATACTGAACAAATTCCCGGCAAAGATCCAAGATTTGCTTCTGGGTGGACTTTACCTGCAACATTTAGCGGAGATTCTTTAACCCAGATTCCAACTAATGCAGCTTACGGTAATGCATATGGCATGGAATTTTTTCTTTCCAAGCGCAACACTTTTCTTGAAAACAGATTCTCCGGATGGGTTTCTTATTCGCTTGCTTATGCTAACAGGAATGAAAATGGAATAGAGTATCCGTTTGCATTTGATCAGAGACACACAGTTAATATTGTTTTAAATTATCAAATGAATAGTTGGCTTGAGTTTGGAATCAGATGGCAATATGGTTCAGGATTTCCGATAAGTCAACCGGCAGGAGTTAAACCGAGAATAATTCTTCAGGATCAGGACCTCGACGGAACTCCTGAAACACCGGTTATCGCAACAAGAAACATTAATCCTGATGGTGATAATCCTGTAATATTTGATGTTGATTTTGCTGATAGAAAACTAAATTCGCGTAAGCCTGAATATCATCGTCTGGATTTCAGAATAAATACATTTGCTGATTGGTGGGATCTTGATTGGGTAATTTATCTCGATATAATTAATGTTTATAATCAATCTAATGTTATTGGTTATGATTATTATGTTGAAGATAATCTTACACTTGGCAGAGAAATCACAACGATGCTTCCAATTATTCCAACGCTAGGTTTCAGTGTAAACTTTTAATTCTTATCTTTCTTCAAGAAAATTTTCAAATTTATTCTCTCAAAATTTCCTCAATGAAAAAATATATCTGGCTGTGGTTGATAGCATTTCTATTAACCATTCTCACTGCTGTTTATCAAAGAGTAACGGGTCCAACCTATCCAGTTTCTGGTGATGTAATGATTGGTGGTAACCAGATTCAATATGATCTAGCCAGATCACACGGTGGTGAAGGCGACCATCAAATAGAAATTAAAGTAAAAGATGAAACAATTAATGGTGAGCTTGTCTGGAAGAGATACAAGACCAATGATGAATGGACTTCTGTTGAAATGATAAGAAAGGGTAATATGTTAAATGCTGCTCTACCACATCAGCCACCTGCCGGGAAACTTGTTTATCATATTACTCTTCAAAAAAATGATGAAGTTTTTACACTTCCTGAAGAAGGTGGAGTCATCATAAGGTTTAAAGGTGATGTGCCCGTTTATTTTTTGATTCCCCACATCATTTTTATCTTTGGTGCAATGCTGATTTCAACAAGAGCAGGATTGGAATATTTCAACGAGGGAAAGAAATTTAGACCTCTTACAATTCTTACTTTTATTTTCGTAATTATAGGTGGGTTTATCTTGGGTCCAATTATACAGTATTATGCATTTGGAGCTTTCTGGACAGGTTTTCCGTTCGGTCACGATTTAACTGATAATAAAATACTAATAGGTTTTATTGGCTGGCTGCTTGCATTAATTTCACTTTACAAATTTAAAAATCCCAAACGTTGGATAATATTTGCATCTTTTCTGATGTTCATAATATTTATGATTCCACATAGTGTACTTGGTTCAGAACTTGACTACAACGAACTTGATAGTAAAACTTCTATTGAAAATCAAACTGTGGAATAGGATAATTGGCAAACGAAATTCAAATATTGACTGTATCAGAATTAACCAAGGAAATCCGAAGAACTCTTGAGGAAAGTTTTGAGCAAGTTTCAGTAATAGGTGAAATATCGAATTTTAAATCTCACATTTCCGGCCATTGGTATTTCAGTTTGAAAGATGCAGATGCTGTAATTAATTGTACAATGTGGAAAGGTTTTAACCAGTACGTTTTCTTCACACCGCAGGATGGGATGAAAATCATTAGTTAACGGAAAACTCACAGTTTATCCTCCACGCGGAAGTTATCAGCTTGATATTAGATCAATTAAACCAGCCGGGCTTGGTGAATTGCAGGAAGCATTCGAGAAACTAAAAAAGAAACTCGAAGCTGAAGGTTTATTTGATGAGGAGTTCAAAAAACCAATACCAGTATTTCCAAATAAAATTGGAATTGTAACTGCTATTGATGGTGCTGCATTCAGAGACTTAATTAGCGTTGCAAAGCGAAGATTTCCAATCTCTGAAATTGTAATTGCACCGGCAAGAGTTCAGGGAAGTGGTGCGGCAGCTTCTATTGTTAAGGGTATCAAACTTTTGAACGATTATCCTAATATTGATGTTATTATTGTCGCTCGGGGTGGAGGCTCAATTGAAGACTTATGGGCTTTTAATGAAGAAATTGTTGCAAGAGCCATTTTCAACTCTAAGATTCCGATAATATCAGGAGTTGGACACGAGGTTGATTTTACAATTGCTGATTATGTCTCTGATCTACGTGCACCAACGCCGTCTGTAGCTATGGAGCTTGCTACTCCCGACATAAACGATATTAAGAATTTCGTCCTTGAATTTTTTTCAAAGTCATCGGCAAACGTTGAAGAATTAGTAGAAGCAAAAATTGAGGACGTAACTCGGATTTTATAGTTCTTATGGATTCAGACTGCCAACGGAAATGCTGAACCGGAAATCTCAGCAGGTTGATATTAGCATTAATGCTATAGTTCAAAGCATAGAAAAGCACTCGATGATCTATGACAAGAAAATTTCGCTTCTTTCAAAATCTCTTGAAACATACGATGTTGAGAGGTCTTTGAAGAGGGGCTTTGTTTTAGTGAAGCAGAACTCTAAATTTGTTACAAGAGCTTCGAGATTTTAATAAAGAAAAAAAGGCACAACTAAAGTTTTACGATGGGGAAATAACAACCCAATAGGTTAATTTTATGTCAAAGAAAAAGATTAAAAATAACTTTGAGCAGGATTTATCTCGTCTCGAGGAGATAAGCCGAATTTTAGAGGAAGATAATGTTGAACTTGAAAAAGCTATTTCGCTTTTTGAAGAAGGAGTTAAGCTTTCCAAAACCTGTTTGAAAACACTTAAGGAAACCGAATTAAAAATTACCGAGCTTAAAAGTGAACTTGGAAAACTTACACATGTTGAAGAAGAGTAACACGATTATAATAGGGAGGATTGTAATAATAAGATGATTGATGAAAATAAATACCCCATACTTTCCAAAGTAGATTACCCATCGGATATTCGTCAGCTATCACTTCCGCAGTTAAAACAGTTATGCACTGATATACGCGAGTATATGGTTGATACGATTTCAGAGATTGGAGGACACTTTGGTGGGGGGCTCGGAACAGTAGAACTTACAGTAGCAATCCACAAAGTTTTTAACACACCTCATGATCTTGTAGTTTGGGATACAGGTCATCAGGCATATCCTCATAAAATTCTTACTGGAAGAAAAGAAGCTCTGAACAGAATCAGAAAATTTGGCGGCATCAGCGGATTTCTGAAACGTTCAGAAAGTGAGTACGATGCTTTTGGTGCAGGTCATGCTTCCACATCAATATCTGCTGCACTTGGTATGGCAAATGCAAAAGATATTACCAAAGTTGATAAAAAAGTCGTTGCAGTTATCGGTGATGGTGCAATGACCGGTGGAATGGCTTACGAAGCAATGAATAATTCAGGTGTATTGAAAACCGATCTTATCGTAGTATTAAATGATAATAATATGTCAATCGCCCCGAATGTTTGGCAAATTTCAAACTACTTTACTGAAATGATAGCCCATCCTGATTACAATAAATTCAAAGGACAGATCTGGGACCTAACCGGGAAGCTGGATCAATTTGGTGATAGGATGAGAAGAATTGCTGTGCGACTTGAGCACGGAATAAAGGCTGTAATAACTCCTGGAATGCTTTTCGAAGCTCTTGGATTCAGATATTTTGGTCCCGTAAACGGGCATAACGTTCATCAGGTTATAAAAATATTTGAGCAGGTAAAAGAACTTAAAGGACCAATTCTGATTCATGCTATCACTCAAAAAGGCAAAGGCTACAAACCTGCAGAAAGTCATGTTCAAAGACTTCATGCATCAACTCCATTCGATAAGGTGACAGGACAGGCACATAAAAAATCAGGCGGAGCCGTAGCTTACACAAAGATTTTTGGTAACGCACTAGTAGAAATTATTGAAAAGAATCCGAAAGTTGTTGGTATTACTGCTGCAATGCCGGATGGAACCGGTCTTGATATTTTAAGAGAAAAAATTCCGCAGAATTATTACGATGTAGGAATTGCAGAAGAACACGCCGTAACTTTTGCAGCTGGACTTGCAACACAGGGAATTATTCCTGTTGTAGCTATTTACTCAACATTTTTACAAAGAGCGTTTGATCAGATTATACACGACGTATCTTTACAAAAACTTCACGTTGTTTTTGTTCTTGATAGAGCTGGATTAGTTGGCGCTGATGGTCCAACACATCACGGAACATTTGATCTTGCTTATTTAAGGATTATACCCGGAATGGTGATAATGGCTCCGAAAGATGAAGCTGAATTACGGAATATGTTATATACTGCTGCCGAACACTGTGATGGTCCTGTTGCAGTCAGATATCCCAGAGGATCAGCCCTTGGTGTTAAACTTGAGCCAGGCTTCAGCAAGATAGAAATCGGTAAAGCAGAAGTTATCAGTCATGGTGAAGATGTTGCTATACTTGCAGTCGGATCAATGGTTAACTATGCTGAGAAAGCTTCTGCCATCTTAGCTGAAAGTGGAATTAAATGTGAACTGATTAATATGCGTTTCATCAAACCTCTTGATGCAAAACTTCTTGATGATATTGCTTCGAGGTTTGATAAAATAGTTACAATAGAGGAAAATAATTTATCTGGTGGTTTCGGTTCTGCCATACTAGAATATTTTAGCGATCAAAAATATAAAAATGATATTTTACGGATTGGAATACCGGACAAGTTCATTGACCACGGAACTCAATCCGAATTGCATAAACAAATTGAAATTGACCCTAAAGGAATAGTTTCCAAGATAACATCATTTCTAAAAAGTCCCAAAGCAACTGAAAAAGTAACCTACTGATGGAAAAGATTAAATTGGCAGTTATAGGCCTTGGAAGTGTTGCCCAGATGGTTCATCTGCCAAATTTGATGAAAATAAAAAATGCAGAGGTATCCGCTGTTGCTGAAATTAATAAAAGCCGATTAAATTCTATTGCTGATAAGTTTAATATTAATAAACGATATAATCATCACACCGAATTACTTAATGATGATCAAACCGATGCAGTTATAATTTCGACTCCGACTCATCTTCATAAACAAATAGCAATTGATTGTTTAAATGCTGGTAAAGATGTTTTGGTTGAAAAGCCTCTTGCTCGAAACAGTAGCGAAGGAATGGAAGTTGTTAAATGTGCCAATAAGAATAACAGAAAATTAATGGTAGGAATGAACTTGCGTTACAGACCTGATTCTATGTTAATAAGAAGTTTAATTGATGCGGGTGAAATTGGTGATCCTTACTATATTAAGTGTGGCTGGATAAGAAAGCAGAGCAGTTCAGAAAAATGGTTTACTAAAAGAGAAGAGGCAGGTGGCGGTGTAATTCTTGATCTTGGAATAAACCTTGTTGATCTTGCTCTCTGGCTTGCTGACTATCCAAAAGTGATTTCAATTTCAACAAAAAACTATTTTCACAATTCCAGGAAGATTGAGGATACCTCTGTCAGCTTTATCAGATGCGAAAATTCTCTTACACTAAGTACTGAAGCTAGCTGGAATATGGCTGAGGAGAAAAACTCTTTCTTTGCAAACGTGTATGGAACAAAAGGTAGTATTGGTGTCAATCCGTTCAAATTAATTAAACTGTTGGATGATGAGCAAATTGATCTGGGGTCAACATTTACCAAATCACCAACTGAAGCCTTTAAAAAATCTTATTTAAATGAATTGAAGAGTTTTATAGGTGCAATCAGAGGACTAAATTCGGTATTCTCTTCGGGTGAAGAAGCTCTTCAGCTGTTAAAGATAGCAGAAACCATGTATAGTTCTGCTAAAAAAGATCAGGAATTAAAAGTCTTATAAGAAATGAAAAAGATTCTGTTGGTTGATGATGAAGTAGATATTCTTGAATTTCTCAAATACAACCTCGAGCAAGAAGATTTTGAAGTTCTGGTAAGTACGAATGGGAAGGATGCACTGAAAAAAATTTCACAGAATCCAGACTTAATTGTGCTAGATATAATGATGCCCGAGATGGATGGGTTTGAACTTTATCAACAAATAAAAAGCAACAAAAACTCTCAGGATATTCCTATTATTTTTCTTACCGCAAAGTCTGGCGAAACGGACGAAATAAAAGGACTTGATCTTGGTGCAAATGATTATATTCAAAAACCAATTTCTCCAAAAAAACTAATTGCAAGAATAAAATCAAATCTTAGAAAATCTCCTCGACTTGAGAAAAAAAACAAGGAAGCAGAACATCTTAAAATCGGGCCTTTAGAAATTGACGTTGAAAAATTTGCAATCAAAGTTGATAGTAAACTAAAGTTTTTTCCACGCAAGGAATTTCAGCTTTTATATTTTCTGGCAAGCAATCCCGGTAAAGTGATGAAACGGGAAACGATATTAAAAGAAATTTGGGGAAACGATGTTTATGTAATTGACCGGACCATTGATGTTCATATCCGAAAAGTACGAGAAAAATTAGGCAAGCACTCAGAAATAATCGAGACTATAAAAGGTGTTGGATACAGATTCAAACACAACGAATAAGTTTTTATCTTATCTTAGCATCTTCTTTAGTTTACTACAGAGAATTCTATTATTTAATATTTTATTTATCCTGATAATTCTTTTGCTCACACAGGATTTATCTCTCCTTCCAGCATTAATTCTATCAACAATTTTAATTGATATTTTATCGCTTTATTTTATTGGCAGAAGACGCAATAAAGAACTTGATGAAATAAAAACAATTATTAATAATATTAGAAAAAATAAGTACAACAACGAAGATGAAATTCAGCTTGCTTCAAATTTGCTTGCTCTGCAAAAAGCAATAAAGAAAATGTTCAAAAAGGAAAAAAGTGATATTGAATATCTTCAACGTCTTCAAAAAATGAGATCACAGTTTCTTGCAAATGTTTCTCATGAATTAAGAACACCAATTTTTGCTATTCAGGGTTACATTGAAACTTTGTTGAACGGTGCTATTCACGACGAAAAAGTTAATATGCACTTTCTTGAAAAAGCAAACCAGCATACGGTGTCATTAAGTAATCTTCTGAACGATCTGATTGACATTTCTATGATTGAGTCTGGCGAAATGCGGATGAGTTACAGATACTTCAAAATTAATGACTTAATAAATCAGGTTATTCAGGAAAACAAAATAATCGCTGAAGAAAAAAACCTTGAGTTGACTTACATTCCGGCAAGAGATGATCTCGAGGTTTTTGGTGACAAAGATAAACTGAGACAAGTTCTGATCAACTTAATACTAAATGCAGTTAAGTACACGGAGAAAGGAAAAATAGAAGTTACTGTTGAAGAAGATACCAAAAATGCCAAAGTTGTTGTTAAAGATACTGGAATTGGTATTCCGGAAAATTAGCATGACAGAATTTTTGAAAGATTTTTCAGAGTTGATAAAGCCCGTTCCAGGGATCACAGGGGGGTACCGGATTGGGACTTGCAATTGTTAAACATATCGTCGAAGCACATAATTCAAAAGTTAACGTTTCAAGCAAAGTTGATGAAGGCAGTGAGTTCTCATTTTTACTTAAAAAATGAGTTTTTAATAGCTAAGAATTTACAATTAGGGATTGACATAGACGCGTTCTTTGCATAGATTTGTGCCTCAAAAATTTAAAGGTTAAGAGTAATAATGTTTGCAATTATAAACGTTCTGGGCGACCAGATTAAGGTTCTTGAAAACAACAAGTATTATGTTCCCAGATTAAAAGAAAAAGTTGATTCTGAAGTAACTTTTAATTCTGTTCTGATGGTTGGAGATGCTAAAAAGTTAAAGATTGGCTACACCAGAAGTAAAAGGAGCCAAAGTAACTGCAAAAGTTCTTGAGCATGTAAGGGATGATAAAGTTATCGTGTTTAAGAAAAAGATCAGAAAAGGTTACAAGAAAAAAGCTGGTCACAGACAACAGTACACAAAAATTGAAGTTTTAAAGATTTCGTAGAATAACCTAAAGTTTATTAATAAGGAATTAAGTTATGGCACATAAAAAAGGACAAGGCTCAACAAGAAACGGAAGAGATAGTAATCCACAATATTTGGGTGTTAAAAAATTTGGTGGTGAAAAAGTTCTTTCAGGGAACATTATTATCAGACAGCGTGGTACAAAATTTCATCCCGGAGTAAATGTGAAAAGAGGAAATGATGATACTTTATTTGCAGTTGCAGATGGAGTGGTTAAGTTTGAAGTTAAAAGAGGCAATAGAAAATTTGTAAGTGTTTATGCTTCGTAGTTGAATTGTTGATTAGAAAAAACCCTCCAATGTTGGAGGGTTTTTCATTTTAAATCTAGTTGTATTTAACCTGAGCTCAGAAACCCAGTCTTTCCATATCTAGCAACAAGAGTTTTAACAGCATTGACTGAATTATCAAGTAATGCTTTTTCTTCAGCAATAAGTTCGAACTCAATAATCTTTTCAACACCTGACAGCACCAAGAACAGCCGGAACACCAACATAATATCCTTTTACACCAAACTCACCATTAAGATATGCACAAACAGGAAGTATTCGTTTTTCATCGTAAACAATTGCTTCAACCATTGCAATTGATGCAGAAGCAGGTGAGTAAAATGCTGATCCGGTTTTTAGAAGTTTAACTACTTCACCACCTGCCATTTTTGGTTCTTTCAACCATTGCATTCATAACTTCAGCGGCTTTTGCTTTATCCTTGTATTTTTTTTCTAATAATTCCATGACAGGAATACCATTTACATTTGCATATCTTACAATTGGAACCATAGTATCGCCATGTCCGCCAAGAACCATTGCATTTACGTCTTTGACAGAAACACCAAGTTCCCAAGCAATAAATGTTGAAAATCTTGATGAATCAAGAACTCCAGCCTGACCCAATACTCTGTTGGCGGGAAATCCTGTAATCTTCTTGAATAAAGTGTAACCATTGCATCCAAGAGGATTTGAAATAATAATTGCTATTGAATTAGGAGCGTGCTTCTTTACATTTTCAGCAACTGTCTTGCATTATTTTAGCATTTGTTGTGAGAAGATCATCTCTGCTCATACCTGGTTTTCTTGGTAAACCAGCAGTAACAATCACAATATCAGAACCATCAATATCCTTATAATCGTTTGTTCCTTTTAATGATATATCAAATCCATCTATTCTGGATGCTTCAACAATATCAAGAGTTTTTCCCTGTGGCATATCTTCGACAATGTCAAATAAAACAACATCACCGAGCTGCCTTAAAGCAATCAGTTGAGCCAAAACTCCACCGATTTGGCCACCACCGATTATTGAAATTTTTTTTCTGCCCATTTTATCTCCCTCGTTTAAATAATGTTGATATTAACAATAGTTAAAATAAACAAAAACTATTCAGAGGTAACAATACTAGATAGAGCGAGTAATAAATTCTTGAATGCTGGATAACTGGCTAGACTTTAAGAACTAAAATGGTTTCCAACCCCGTGGGAGTAACGTTGTATTTTACTTCATCCATATAAACCTTCATCAGGAAAACACCTCTTCCTGAATCTTTTAAAAGGTTTTCGGGTTGTGTTGGATCAGGAAGTGTTGTGGGATCAAATCCTTTGCCTTCATCTTTAATTTTAATCAATAGTTTGGAGTCTTCAATTTGTGCATGAATTTTTACCAGCTTTGTAGGATCGCATTTATTGGCATGTATAATTGCATTGGTGGTTGCTTCTGTTACTGCAAGCAATAATACTGAAAGCTGTTCTTCCGACAAACCGAGATCTTTGGAAAAATAATTAACGAATTCCTCAACCGTTATAAGGTTATTAGGATCGCTTTCTATTTCTATATCGTAAAATGGTTCAGGCAAAATTGATAGCTGATTTATATCATTTTAAGTTGAATGAAAATTTACTCTGATAATTTAAAAATTCCAATTCATGGATAATAGAAAGTTAAATCTTTCTCGATTACATTTCCGTAGTCCGAAATGAATTCATACCAGGTATTTAACTTTAAAAATAACATTTGAGTCCTAATTAACATCTCAAAAAGAGGGCCAATGCTTAGGAACTCTGAATTAAGAATCCGCTGCTCTTTCGATATATCTGAAAGTATTTAGTGAGAAATATCTTAATCCCAAGGCAAAAAAAGAAACATTTGATAGATATTCCAAATCTTGGATCTGCAAAAATTTCCTGCAGATATCTTTGAGGTCTTTCTGCAAAATTATTCCAGTCAAGTTCTCCCTGGTCGGTCAATCTTATATATGGTGTAATTATGAAGGACAGATTATTTGTAATAAAGTATTGTGTGGAATCAGTTGCAATGAATTGTCTGAAAGAAATGCTTCGAAGATTTGATGTGACATCTTCAAAATCATATACGGTATAGTTTGCAGATACTTCAAAATTATTCATAGAAGAAAACCTGTGCTCCTTTGTAATTTCCTCCTGCAGAAAGCCTGAGAACACGATTTACATTATTATTGGCACTTTGGCTTGCATAAATGTAAACTAAATGACTGATTGTTCCTTCAAGATTTACAAACATTTGCAAAAAAGGATTTAGATAAGTTGTATACCGTAATCTTGCAATACTTAAAAGTTCATCTCGATCATCGTCATTTAGTGGACTTGGTGTATCATATTTTAATTTGCTCTGAAACAAACTCCAGGAAAATCTATCTACATCAGAGAAATAGAAATTACCGAGTAGTGAGACAATTGCTCTGTAAGAATTATTGTTTTTTCTGCTTTCCTGTTGAGACCTTTCCTGATAAAAACTTTCATCGATCCCGGCATATCTTTTAGTAATGTATTTTTCATCTCTCTCAAAGTAACTTATTTGTAGTCCGGCATCCGCTTTTTCTGTTCTGTAGTAAAAACCTGATTCTAAAATAATTCCCAGTTCCTCAACCTCCGTATCAAAAATTGTAGGCGATTGGATATTTGTAGATTTATATCTTAACTCCCGGTCGATTGTTCTGAACAGTAACCTGCCTGATAATTGCATTTCAAAAAAATCGAATAAGTTATTGTAATTAAGTTTATCCTGTAGTAAAAATATGGTTTCAGTTCTACTCTCCAGGTTATTAACAATATCGTATTCTAGTGAAGTTACTGAATCAGCGAACAAGTAAAAGTCTTTTCTGTACTTTGAATATCGTGCATTCAAGCTATTTGTAATTTCAGGACTAAATGGATTTGTAATAAGCAGATCAAGAAACCGGATTGTATTTTTTCTGGGAGAAATATCTTCGTTCTCAAATCTTAGTTCCGAGTTCAAATTGAAATCTGTCAAATTAAGATTATTTATTCTTCCTTCCACACCATAAATGGGACCAGTATCATCTTCATCAACTTGTAGATTATTTGAATACCCACCGTACGGAATTAATTCAAGCCAGTTCATTGGCTTCAAGTCAGAAAGAAGAATCGCCTGATTTATAACTGACTGATTTATCCCTAATTTTCTGCTATCGGAAAGCATATTGCTTCTGATTAATGCCCCTTGTTTCCAACCATTCTTTATTCTGTATTTTCCAATTGCATAAAAGTACTCTTCGTCGCGAATGCTGTTTTCATTTGATTGGATGAGAGTGGAGCGAAAGTTTTGGTTGATTCTATATTCAAATCTTGATGCTGATCCATAAAAATCAAATCCGGTATTAAGGTAATATGTGTTTAACAGCTTGTCGAAGTCCGAAAATAATCTGTTGAGTGATGATATCGGAATGTTATAAAGAGAAGTATCAATTAAAACTTGTGCAGACGAATTTGGGCTGGAAAAGATCACCCAGGATAAAGCAATCGTTATAAAGATGGATATTTTATTCGATTTCAATCGATACCGCTAAGTTGAATGATTATTCATTGGTAAAATAAGAACATTTGGTAAACGGATAAAGAAATAAAAATTAACCAATAACATCCTTCAGCTTGCTAACTTTTGAATGTATATTTTCAGAAGTGAAGAATAATGAAATCGCATTTTACAATTTAATAATTATTTTACAGCAATAAGATTATAGAATTATCTCGCACTGTGTCAAAATCAAAATCAAAAAAGAAAAAACAGCAATCAGTTCAAGTTAAGTCTAAAGAAAAATCTTTTATCTTAAAGTTTGAATCAATATTGAATTCCAATTACACCGGGCTGATTATTGCAGGGATTTATTTAGTTGTCGTTGGATTGATAAGTTTTATCTTTCACAAAGTTGGGGATTATGGAATAGAGACTGATTTTTTCTGGGGATACGTACCAAGTGCAAAGAAATTTCTTTCCGGTGAAATACCAATGGATGCTTTCAGAGGACCACTTTACCCAATGGTTCTCGGATTGTTTGGATTCGTGCTCGGAGATTTTTTTCACGCTGGAATATTGATTGCAGTCATTTCAGCCTCTGTTGTTGTTTATGTAACCTATGAGTTATTAAAAAAAGTATTCACACCAACAATTTCACTTTTCGTTACAATTATACTTGCTGTTAATCCTGTATTCATTCAGTATTCTTACAGTGCCGGTACAGATATGTTTTTTAATGCGCTGGCTGCGGCAACATTGTTTTTCTTTTTTAAGAATAGAGAGCTGAATAAAAAAAATATTATTCTCGCAGCTTTGTTTGGTGGACTTTCATACCTGACAAGATATAACGGAATCTTCCTGTCAAGCTTTGTTGTAATAATTCTCTTTGTTAATTACTGGAAAATTGGTTGGTCTGAAAGAATTAAGTCTTCCATAATTTTTGTTGCTGTTTTTCTTGTCACTATTTCGCCCTGGGGGATTTACAGTCTTAATCAAAAAGGTTCATTCTTCTATAATGAAAACTACAAGAACATTGCATTTGAAGTTTACGGTAAAGGAAAAATCAGCTGGGATGACTTCTGGTTCAAGGAAAGCAGTAAAATTACTTCATTGACAGAGGTAATATTCAAAGACACAGGATTATTTCTTTCAACAATATTAAATAACGTTGCTGATCATTTTATAAATGATATGGAAAAGTTGCTTGGTTGGCAGCTAGGTGTGTTTGTAATTCTTGGACTGATTTTGTTAATACTTTCAAATCCTCTGAAAAACTGGAAGGAGGAATCAAACCGGGTATTACCTGGTCAATTTATTTTTCTTTGCACTTTTACTACTTGTTTTTTACAGTGAAAGATTTTCGCTGTTTCTTATTCCATTTTACCTCGTGATTGCTGTGCAGCCATTGTTTATAGAGAAGTTAAAAATTTCAAAATTTCTTCCACAAACAATAAAATATTTTCTGCTAATTGGACTTATAGTTTTTACTTTTGTTAAATCTTATTCATTCAATAGCGAAAATATCAATTCAGGTCCGAATGAACTTTTAACTTTAAGAAATTGGTATCAGGAAAACGTCCCGGATGAAATGAAAGGAAAAATAGTCGCTGCAAGAAAAGCACACGCTGCATATTATCTTGATATGGAATTTAAGTTGATGCCTATGGCGGATACCTATGATGAATTTATGACTAAACTTAGAAAAGAAAATGTTGATTACCTCTATTTTGGAATTGCTGAAGCTGGATTAAGAAGAGAACTTCAATTCCTTATTGATCCTAAAAGTAACCATCCCGGTCTGGAAGTTGTCGTTTATTTTACAAATCCGCCTTCGGTACTTTATAAAGTAATAAAATAGAAGAAATCTTAAATATTAATTTTAAAGTAGACTTCGGTTTAAATTGACAATCCGACGTATTTTCGATAATTTTAACTTCAATTATTTAATAATTACCCAATGTTAGAACAATATATTCCGTTATTTATCGCCCTGGCCGTTGCACTGATTTTCGGAGCAGTGCTTGTTTGGTCATCTACGCTTATCGGTCCACAGCGTCCGAACAGGGAAAAGACTTCAACCTATGAAAGCGGGATGAAGCCTGTTGGAACAGTAAGGGAAAGAATATCCGATAAAATACTATCTTGTTGCTATGTTCTTTATAATTTTCGATCTGGAAGTGATTTTTATTTACCCGTGGGCTGTGGAATTCAAAAAATTATTTGGTGAACTTGGAATTTCTGTGTTCATTTCGATGTTAATATTTTTAGTGGTACTTGAGTTAGGTTACTTATACGCATATAAAAAAGGTGGATTCAAATGGGATTAGAAGCTTATTTAAAAGATAACGGATTTTTCACAACCCAGGTTAATGCCATAATTGCCTGGGCAAGGAAAAGTTCTGTATGGCCAATGCCGATGGGAATTTCCTGCTGTGCAATCGAAATGATGGCTGTTGGTGATCCAAAATATGATATTGCAAGATTTGGTTCTGAAGTGATGAGATTTACACCTCGTCAATGCGATCTTGATGATTGTTGCCGGTACTGTTACATACAAAATGGCTCCGGTTGTCAGAAAAATTTATGATCAAATGCCTGATCCCAAATGGGTAATTGCAATGGGTGCCTGCACTTCTTCAGGAGGAATGTATCGTTCTTATTCAGTTGTGCAGGGAATCGATCAGTTTCTTGCCAGTTGATATTTATCTTGCCGGATGTCCGCCTCGTCCTGATAATCTTCTTAACGCTTTAATGAAAATTCAGGAGAAGATTGGAAAAACCAAGGCATCACAATTTCACAATGTACCTCTACAAAAAGAAGGTATTAATCTTCCTGAACTGAACGTAATTCAGAAAAACTAATTTTTATGGATCTCAAAGTTCTCATTCCTCAAAAATTAAAAGAGAAGTTTCCCTCAGTTGAATTCGAAGTGTCGGATTACAAAGATGAACTCACTATTAAAGTTCGATAAAAAATATATTGTGGAAGTTTGTGCATTTTTAAAATCAGATCCTGAACTTGAATTCAAACTTTGTTCAGATATTACTGCAATTGATTGGGCAACCCGGAAAAACAGATTCACAGTTGTTTATAATATTTTTTCATTTGAAGAATAATTTTCGTTTAAGACTAAAAGCTGATGTTGATGAATCGGATTGTACAATAGATTCAGTTATCATCTGTTTGGCAAGCAGCCAACTGGCAGGAACGAGAAACTTATGATATGTATGGAATTAAATTTAACAATCATCCCGATCTTAGAAGAATGTATATGCCGGAAGAATTTGAATATCATCCTTTAAGAAAAGAATTTCCATTGATGGGCATTCCAGGTTCTCTTCCTCTACCAAAAAAATAAAGTTTTATGAATCAATTAGAAAAAGAAACTAGATCCAAAAATATTACAAGCACTTCTTGCTTCAAGGAATGATTATACAGTTGAAGATGCACTTGAAAATGAAATGATTTTAAATATGGGTCCGCAGCATCCTGCGACTCATGGTGTGCTTCGACTTTTATTAAGATTAGATGGAGAAACGAATCATTGGATGTGTTCCTGAACTGGGTTATCTGCATCGTGGCTATGAGAAGATGGCTGAGAATATGAGCTATTATGAATACATCCCGCACACAGACAGACTTGATTACATTTCACCAATGGCTAACAATGTTGCCTGGGTTTTGGCAGTTGAAAAACTTGCAGGAATTGAAGCTCCGAAAAGAGCACAATATATTAGAATGATGATTGCAGAACTTGCCCGTATTGCTTCTCATCTGGTTGCGATCGGCTCATTTGCAATGGATGTTGGTGCATTGACAGTATTTTTATGGACTCTGCGTGAACGTGAGAAAATTCTGGATATATGGGATATTCTCTGCGGTGCAAGATTTACAAATAGTTACACAAGGATTGGTGGAGTTGCCAACGATGCTCAACCTGAAGCACTTGCAAAAGCTAAATGGTTTATTGATCAGTTTGAACCAAATTTAGCCGAGGTCGAACAGCTTCTTAATACTAACAGAATTTTTATTGAGCGTATAGATGGTGTTGGAGTTATTTCGAAAGAGGATGCAATTGATCTCGGTTTCAGTGGACCAAACCTTCGTGCTTGTGGTGTTGAATTTGATTTAAGACGAAATGCACCTTATCTCTGTTACAATGAAATTGATTTCAAAATTCCAACTTATACCGAAGGTGATTGTCTTGCGCGTTATTTCCTTAAGAATAGATGAATGCAGAGAAAGTGCAAAGATTGTAAAACAGATTTTTGATAAAATGCCACAGGGTCCGGTGCATGCAGATATGCCAAAAAAAGTTCTTCCTCAAAAAGATGAAGTTTATACAAAGATGGAAGAACTGATTCACGATTTTATGATTGTTAACTTTGGAATCAATCCACCTGTCGGAGAAATATATCACGCAATTGAAGGATCGAAAGGAGAACTTGGATTTTACCTTGTGAGCAAAGGAGAAGGTCATCCCTGGAAATGTAAAATCCGCTCACCTTCGTTTAATAATATTCAATGTTTACCAAAATTGGTTATTGGTCATTTAATTTCTGATGTCGTTGCAATCATCGGCAGTATAGATCCTATTATGGGAGAAGCAGACAAGTAAAATGGAATTTAAATTCACACAAGAAAATTTGGATAGGATAGAACAGGAAACAAAAAAGTATCCTGTACGTAAACCTGCAGTTATGGCTGCATTGTACATTGGTCAGGAACAGAACGGATTTATTTCATTCGAAGTTATGAAAGAGGTGGCTGAAGTTTTAGGAATGACCACAGAAGAAGTTCTCGGAGTTGTTACATTTTATACAATGTATCATCAGAAACAAATGGGTAAATATCATATTCAGGTTTGCACAAATGTTTCCTGTATGCTTCGTGGTGGATATGAAATCTGGAACCAGGTAAAAGATAAATTTGGAATTGATCATATGGATGTAACTTCTGATCAAAAATTTTCTTTAGAGGAAGTTGAGTGTATGGGAAGCTGCGGCACTGCTCCAATGATTGCTGTTAATGAAGACTATTACGAAAATCTTATCCAAAGAAAAAGTTGAAGAAATTCTAGAATCACTTGAAAAGCACAAACTGATGGAAAAAATTCTTCTCCCAGATATAAAAGATTTTCACTTAATTGATGTTTACGTTTCAAACGGTGGTTACAATGCTGCAAAGAAAGCTTTCACGCAAACTCCCGATGATATTATTGACCAGGTAAAAAAATCCGGATTAAGAGGAAGAGGCGGTGCTGCGTTTTTATGTGGACTGAAATGGAGCTTTATGCCGAAGACCACTGATAAGCCAAAATATCTTTGCGTTAACGGTGATGAAAGCGAACCCGGTTCATTTAAAGACAGACAAATTTTTGAATTCAATCCTCACCAGATGATTGAAGGTAGCGATAATTACCTGTTATGCAATTGGGGCGAAGACTGCTTACGTTTATATCAGAGGTGAATATCACAAATGGATTAAGCTATTGCAGAAAGCAATTGATGATGCTTATGAAAAAGGTTACCTTGGCGAAAAGATGAAAGAAACTTTCGGAACTAACTTTTCCTGTGATGTTTACATTCACAAAGGTGCAGGTGCATACATTTGCGGTGAAGAATCTTCTCTAATGAATTCACTTGGAAGGGAAGAGGGGATACCCAAGAATTAAACCTCCGTTCCCGGCACAGAATGGTTTATGGGGCTGTCCGACTACAATCAATAATGTTGAAACAATTGCAAACGTCCCAAAGATAATTGAAAAAGGTTGGGAATGGTTTTCAAAAATCGGTCATCCAAAACATCCCGGTACTTTGTTATTTGGAGTAAGCGGACACGTAAACAAACCCGGAGTTTATGAACTTCCAACCGGAACTCTTCTTACTGACATTATTTATAATTATGCCGGTGGTGTTCCGAATGACAAAAAAGTTTTATGTGTTATTCCCGGCGGATCCTCTATGCCTCCAATAAGAGGGGATAAGCTTGAAGGTGTGAAGATGGATGCTGAGTCATTAAAAGAAGTTGGCTCTGCAATTGGTACCGGTGGTGTAATTGTAATGGATGAAGATACAGATCTTGTAAAAGTTTTAGCAAGAATAGCTCACTTCTATCATCACGAAAGCTGCGGACAATGCACACCCTGCCGTGAAGGAACAGGCTGGCTGGAAAAAATTCTAAAAAGAATTTTAGCGGGTAAAGGTTCTACAAGTGATCTCGATTTACTTATTACTGTTGCAAACCAGATTGAAGGAAACACTATCTGCGCTCTTGGCGAAGCTGCTGCCTGGCCGGTTAAATTTATGGTTGATAGATTCCGTGATTATTTTGAAGCGGAGAGTTAGCAAAGAAATTAGCCTGCCTGTTGCAAACAAAGTCCACTCGATGAGAGAAACTGCTTTCCCGCTTGCGGATGTGAAGAATTAATCTTCAATTGACAAACTAAAAATTTTTCAAGTACATAATTTTTTTCAAAATGTGCTTAAACATTCATTTGAGTAAAACAAGTTTCTTGGTTTTGCTGAAAGTTCCAGTTTCCAATCGATATAAATATACTCCATTGGGAAAATTTTTCGCTTGCCACTGAACTTTATATCGTCCTGCTGCCTGTTGTTCATCTACTAAAGTAGTAATTAATTGACCCAAAATATTATAGATTTTAAGAACGACACGACTTGTACTTGAAATAATATACTCAATGTTAGTAGTAGGATTAAACGGATTCGGATAATTTTGGTTAAGAGCAAAATCATTAGTTACATTTCACTCAACTGATGTTTCGGTGACAATTCCGGAATCGTCTGTTTTTATAAGATAAACATCGAAATGCCCCGCGCCAAAAGACCAAGTATATCCTGTAATAATGTACCCGCTGTCACTTGTTTGTTGAACAGAATTAGCATAATCATGACTATTTCCACCAAAGGTTTTTGTCCAAAGTGTATTCCCATCCACATCAGTTTTAATCAGATAGACATCAGCGGCACTACCAAAGGATGATAAATAACCTGCTATGATAAATCCACCGTCAATTGTCTGCTGAACTGAAAATCCTCTTGCATCAGAACTTCCACCATATGTTTTTGTCCAGACAGTATCACCATTAATATTCGTTTTAAGAAAATAAACATTGTAATTACCTGAACCAAAAGAATCTGAATAACCTGCGATCACATACCCGCTATCACTTGATTGTTGTACGGAATATCCAACATCAATGCCACTTCCTCCAAATGTTTTTTGCCATTGCACATTTCCATTACTATCAGTTTTAATCAGATATACATCGTAATTTCCATTTCCAAAAGAACCTGTTGTACCTATTATAGCAAACCCTGCATCTTTCGTTTGCTGAATTGAAAAACCATAATCCGCTTCACTACCACCGATGAAGTTCGTCTAGAGTGCTTTACCTTGCGAATTAGTTTTTTTTATATAAACATCACCCGCGTAAGTACCTACAATCACATACACACTATCGCTCGTTTGTATAATAGATTCACCGCTTCCGTCGAAGGTTTTCGCCCATAATGTGTCACCAGTAGTATCCGTTTTAATCAGGTAACCTTTCGTAGGATAATGAGTACCATTTATTCCAGTAATTATATATCCACCGTCGTATGTTTGTCGAACACAATGTCCTTCATCAGTACCCAATCCCTCCAAATGTTTTTGTCCAAAGTGTATCGCCGAGTGAATTGGTTTTAATTAGATAAACATCTCTAGACCCAGCACCAAATGAGAGCGTATTACCAGCTATTATATAGCCTTCGTCACTTGTTTGTTGAACTGATAAACCCCAATCGTCTTCCGTTCCACCAAAAGTTTTTTCGAAAGTTATTTGAGCGAAAGAGTAAAATGCACTATTAAACAACAAAACTACTAAGAGGAACATCTTATTTAATTTCATAATAGAAACCCGTTTTTCATTATTAAAAGGGTTATTGCATTTTCTATTGTAACGACTAGTCTTACAGTGATTAATTCATAAATTGAAATAACAAGGGCTTTTCATTCAATCAACCACCAGCTGTTCTCGCCCCCAACTCTCTGTCCAGCATAAATAATCCGCTCTTTGCATCTCCGATCATTTCGAGTTTATTTATTATTTCTTCAACTGTAGCTTCTTCTTCAACCTGCTCGTTAACAAACCACTGCAGGAAGTTGTTTGTTGCGTAATCCTTTTCCTGCATTGCCTGTCCGACCAGCTTGTTTATTAAACCGGTTATATGTTTTTCGTGAGCTAAGAGTTTCTTTAAAGATTGTCCATAATTGATTTCCAGGTTGTCTTTAGGTGCTTTAATTGCTTTTAAAGTTACTTTACCACCAACATGGTTTATAAAATCATACAACTTCATTCCGTGTCCATATTCTTCCTGCGACTGTAATCTTAAACCATTGTGCAAATCCGTTCAGGTTTTTCTCTTCAAAATATGCAGCCATTGATAGGTATAAATATGATGAATAAAGTTCTTCATTAAGGTGATTATTAAGTGCATCTAGCATTTTCTTTGATATCATTTTTAACCTCTTTCTCTTTTATTTTTTTGACAATAATTTTCCGCAAATATAATGAAACTGACTTTAACTGTCATTGCTAACAATGACTTTTCGGTGTAGTTCAATTCAATTAAAAAATTGTGATGAATAGCATTCAACCGGAATAATGAATTGAAAATGCTTCCGCCTTTAACTAACTTTGCAGTCATTATTTTTCAATTCTAATAACTTATAATCAAGGAGACAAATATGGCAATTAAAGTAGGAATTAACGGTTTTGGCAGAATAGGAAGACTGGTTTTCAGAAGATGTTTGGAAATAGGTGGCTTTGATTTTGTCGGAATAAACGACTTAACCGATGCTGCAACACTTGCTCATTTATTAAAATATGATTCAGTTCACGGAAAATTTAACGGCGAAGTAAAAGTTGAAGGGAACTGAACTTATTGTTAATGGTGACAAAATAAAAATTACTGCAGAAAGAGATCCTTCAAAACTAAACTGGAAAGGTGTTGATGTTGTAATTGAATCTACCGGAGTTTTTCGAGATAAAGAAAGCTGTATGAAACATATTACTGCAGGTGCTAAAAAAGTTATTCTAACTGTACCTCCAAAAGGTGAAATTGATGCAATGGTTGTTTTGGGCGTAAACGAGAATGTTCTTAACAGGAAATGAAAAGGTAATTTCTAATGCTTCCTGTACAACAAACTGTCTTGCACCAATGGTAAAAGTATTGAATGATGCTTTTGGTTTGGAAAAGGTTTTATGACAACTGTCCATTCTTATACGAATGATCAGCAGTTGCTTGATTTACCACACAAAGATTTAAGAAGAGCAAGAGCTGCTGCAGTTTCTATTATTCCTACTACTACCGGTGCAGCTAAAGCTATCGGTAAAATTATTCCAGAGCTTAAAGGTAAGCTTGATGGATTTTCATTAAGAGTTCCAACTCCGGATGGTTCTATAACTGATCTGGTTGCAACTCTGAAAAAAGAAGTTACTGTTGAGGAAATAAATGCAGCATTTAAAAAAGCAGCAGCCGGTGAATTAAAAGGAATACTGGAATATACAGAAGATCCAATAGTTTCAGCAGATATTGTTGGTAACCAGCACTCAAATATTTTTGATGCTCTTTCAACCATGGCAAACGGAAATCTAGTTAAAGTAGTCGGTTGGTACGATAACGAGTATGGTTATTCTTGCAGGGTTGTTGATTTGATGAAGAAAGTATCGTAATTAAGACTGCTATTTATTACCTGGTGATTCTGAGATTGAGAATCGAAGAGGAATCTTCTTACTCTGAATGACTTTAAAAACTATTTATTTAGGAATTAAATGAATAAACTATCAATCGATAAAGTTGATCTAAAAAATAAAAGAGTTCTTGTCCGTGTTGATTTTAACGTTCCGCTGGATGAGAACCTAAATATAACTAACGACATCAGAATTGTTGAATCACTTCCAACAATTAAAAAAATAATTGAGCTCGGGTGGTAAAGCAATTTTAATGAGTCATCTTAGGAAGACCAAAAGGAGAAAAGAAACCTGAGTTCAGCTTAAAACCAGTTGCAGATAGATTAAGTAAACTACTTGGTAAAGAAGTCAAGTTAGCACCTGATTGTATTGGTGCAGAAACCGAAAAGCTGGTAAATGAAATGAAACCCGGTGATGTAGTTCTTCTTGAAAATCTTCGCTTCCATAAGCAGGAAGAAAAGAATGATCCTGAATTTGCAAAACAGCTTGCAAAACTTGGAGATGTTTACATTAACGATGCTTTCGGCAGTGCACACAGGGCTCACGCTTCTACTGAAGGAGTTACAAAATTTATAAAAACCTGTGCAGCTGGTTACCTGATGCAAAAAGAACTGGATTATTTTAGGAAATGCACTTGCAAATCCTAAAAGACCTTACTGTGCAATTCTCGGTGGTGCAAAAATATCGGGAAAGATTGATGTGATAAATAATCTTACTCGATAAAGTTGATACTCTCATTGTTGGTGGCGGAATGGCATTTACATTCTTTAAAGCTCAAGGAAAAGAAATTGGTAAATCTCTTCTTGAAGAAGAAAAACTTGATCTAGCAAAAGAACTTCTTGAAAAAGTGAAATCATCAAAACTTAAATTTTTACTACCGGTTGATGTTGTTGTAGCAGATGAATTCAAAAATGATTCACCATTTGAAACCGTTAGTGTGGATAATATTCCTGCTGACAAAATGGGATTGGATATAGGTCCTAAAACAATTAAATTGTTTTCTGAAGAAGTTGCTTAACTCCAAAACAATTGTTTGGAACGGACCAATGGGTGTATTTGAAATGGAAAATTTTGCTAAAGGAACTTTTGCAATTGCAGAATGCACTTGCAAAAGCAACAGAAAATGGTGCTGTAACAGTAATTGGTGGTGGTGATTCTGCTGCAGCAATTAGCAAAGCTGGATTAGATAATAAAGTTTCTCACGTTTCAACCGGTGGTGGTGCTTCGCTTGAATTTCTTGAAGGAAAAATTCTACCAGGAGTTGCAGCACTTACGGATGCATAATAGAATTAAGGATAAAGAATTGAATAACCAGTACAGACCTATTTGGAAGATTTAGTGTTTTCCCACCGGTGATTAAAAATCTTTTAATCATCAATGCCGCAGTGTTTTTTATCCAAATGCTTGCCAACAATCTAATGCTTGGTGGCAAACCATTATGGTATGTGTTAAATATGTGGTTTGCACTTAATCCACTGGCTGAGGGATTTAATTTCCAAATTTGGCAATTGATTACATACCAGTTTATGCATGGAGATTTCACTCATATCCTCTTTAATATGTTCTGCTTGTGGATGTTCGGAATGGAGATTGAAAATATTTGGGGTACAAAAAAATTTCTTATCTACTATCTTATTTGTGGTATTGTTGCTGGACTTGTCTCAACTTTTTCTTACACCTTTGCTTGGTACCTCGCCGGCGGTTACGATAGGTGCATCTGGAGCTGTTTATGGTGTGCTGATTGCATTTGGATTGATGTTTCCTAACAGATACTATTTATCTTTAGTTCCTTGTCCCTGTAAAAGCAAAATACCTGATCGGATTTCTAATTGTCTTAGAATTTATGCTTGTTGATAGTGCTCAGAGTAATGTTGCTCATCTTGCTCATCTTGGCGGTGCAATTGCTGGATTTCTTATTTATTATGTTTGATAAAAACATTGATGTTCCACTCAAGCAAATGTTGAATATTTCCGGATATCGAAGAGACAACACTTTCACTAATCCTTTTAGTGGGTTTTCTGATAAGTTTAAAAGGAAAAGTCAGGATATTGACAATGCCAATTATCTATGATATAAATCAGAAAAAAGAAGATGAAGAGATTACACAGGCAGAAATTGACAAAATTCTTGATAAGATAAGCCAATCGGGTTATCAGAATTTAACTGAACACGAGAAGAAAATTCTCTTCGAAGCAAGCAAAAAGATGAATTGATGAACTCAAGTCAAAAGTCTCAGCCGGAGGCTGATCTGTCAATGGCTGAAAAAGTCAAATATCAAAAACAATATTGGCTGATAATTCTTCTATTTTTTTTCACTGTGGCTTGTGACGAAAGCCCACCCATACCTGATAAAAAGTTCCTGGAATTGTATGTTGATTTATTGATCATTCAGGATACAACTACTACAACTAATTTTTCTCTGGATTCAGTAAAGACTTTAGTCTTGAAAAGGTATAAAGTATCATCTGGGCAATACGAAGCAATGCTTAAATACTACAATTCCAATCCTCGAAAAATGGATTGCGTTTTTTGATAGTGCTACTGTTTACGTCGAGAATTTGAAGCTTGAAGCTGAGAATCAGCCCTAAATTTGGCGATGGCAATTCTGATTTCCGGATAGGTTATTCGTGACGGTAATCTTTTCTTTCAACTCTTTCAGATTTTTAAATCCTTTTTTTGCTACTTCAATAATTTCCTGAATAATATCTTTTTTGATTAACGAGGATATATCAATATCCGGCTCAAACTCAACAAGGGTTTCAACCTGCATTGAAATAACAGCCTCAGAAAGCTTTATTGTTTCAGCAATTTCCTTCAGAGTATATTTTTTTTCGATGAGATTTTTAGTCTCAATAATATTTGGCGGCAGTTCCTGCTTCTTCTAGATTCCTGATTCTTCTGATTTCTGTTGGTGTATAAGAATTAATTATTTCAAGAAAATCATTTCCAATTTTATTAAACATTCTGCTGTTGAATCCTGTTAATGCTAAGTAGTTCATATTTATTCTTCGGTTGAAGTCTTGCGACTTCCCGCAAAACATTATCCGGACAAATCAAATATCCCGATTGTAAAAATCTTTCCGCTGCTTTTTTTCTTACCTCACGAAGCTGGTTAAAAAGGTATAATTCGTTATCATAGCCAGTCTGTAGTTTGATTTCAGCATCATCAATCGAAGTCGATTTTTCAGATTTTGACATTATCCGTTTTTGGCAAGCTTAAATAGTTTTTCTCTGCCTGCTCTCTTTATAATTTTTCCTTTTGATATCTGGACGGACAGAACACCTTTTATTTCTGACGTAGTAAATTTTTTGCAAGCACCAAAATGTTGAAAGAGAGTTGCACTTTCTTTAACCTTTTCACCACGAAGCAGATTGACTAAAAAATTTTCAGGCATATCTTCTTTTGCTTCTTCAAGGGTTTCAATAATTATTTCTGAAAGATATGCTGATGATGAATCTTTAAGTTTTCCTGTGCTAGTACAATTATCGCACTTCCCACACTTATAATCTGAAACGTTTTCTCCAAAATAGTTTAAAATATTCTTGAAGCGACATTCATTTGTAAAAACAAACTCAGTCATCTTATCAAGCTTGTGCTGTAAGTTCAGATAGCTTTCATTGATCAGCTTATAATTTAGAACCAACTTATCTGCATCAACTCTTGGCGTTGTCAGGAGAACAGTTTCTTTGGTTATTGCTTGTTGAAAAGTAATAATTCCCATATTGTCAAGTATATTCAAAGAATCAATAAAACTTTGTTCAGGTATTGAAAATTTGTTGGCTAGATGTGAAGCAGATATTTTCATTGGAGAAGTGAAAATTACACTACCAAATTCACGAAGGAGAGAAATAACAACATTAGCTATTTCCTGGTAAGATGGATCTTGAACAAACTGTCTGAGCTTATCTTTAGTGACCAGAATTTGTATGGAATCTTTTTTATCAAATTCAGAAACCCGTCGAAAATATCCTGAGTTCTCCAAATATTTAAGTGCTGAGTAAAGAAGTCCGGATGAAACTTCAGTTCCGATGTATTTTATTATATAATCTTTATCAACAACTAATTCTTTGTCGGTTGTACTACCAACAGCAATCCGGTTATAATCGCAAACTGCCTTATAAATTTTTTGAATATGTTCTTTATGTTGGATGAGAGTTAGAAATAAAAAAGTTTTGAATTCTAAGATCCGATTCATCATGAAGAAGATAACAAAATGATTCTTTACTATCACGTCCGGCTCTGCCAATTTCCTGGTAATAGCTTTCAATTGAGCCGGGAGTGTTGAAATGAATAATCAATCTGATATCTGATTTGTCAATTCCCATCCCGAATGCATTAGTTGCAGCTATAATTTCAGTCTCTCCCTTAATAAATTCTTCCTGAACTCTTCTTCTCTCTGGTGCGGTACTCCTGCGTGATAATAATTACATTTTATTCCTTTGATGTTAAGATATTCTGCAGCTTCCTCTGCTTTTTTTCGTGAAGATGTGTAAATAATTGCCGGTCCGTTTATCTCCTGAATCAGTTCAAAACATTTTTCTTTTTTCTTTTTAGTGTGAAGCACGCGTAAATGAAGATTCTCTCTTTCGAATCCTCTTACGAATATTTAGGATCTTTAAAGTTAAGCTGGGATACAATATCCTCTCTCACTTCGGGAGTAGCAGTTGCAGTGAAAGCAGAGACTTTTTTTACGCCTGTATGATCAATGAAATCTTTTATTCTCAAATAACTTGGTCTGAAGTTATGTCCCCATTCACTTATACAATGAGCTTCATCAATAAAAATATTTCTAGGCTTAAGTTCTTTTATTCTTTCTGCGAACTTCAGGTTTTCAATTCTTTCCGGTGCCAGGTATAAAATCTTAATACTGCCAAGAGCAATTTTGTTTATTACTTGCTCAGTTTCTGAATAACTCATCGTACTATTAATGAAAGCGGCAATCTCTTTTCTGTTGTTCAATGCATCGACCTGGTCTTTCATCAAAGCGATTAGAGGCGAAATTACGATGGAAAAATTTTCCGATAAAAGTGCCGGAATCTGGTAACAAATTGACTTACCAGCACCAGTAGGAAGTACAACTAAGACATTGTTATGCTTTATTACGGCTTCTATAATTTCAAGCTGACCATTTTTGAAATTATCATAGCCAAAAAATTCCGTTAAGTATTTTGATAGGATTATTCGCTATCGGTACCATTTTTGTTTGTTATATCACGATCATAGGATTATTTTTAAACTAAGATTTATTTACAAATAAATAATATTATTGTCCTCATGGCATAAAATACATTCAAAATGTCAGTTCAGTCACTAGCTTCAACAGATTTTCACTTGAAATATAAACAATAAGGAGTTTTTCCATATGAAAGCATTTTTGTATTCGATTCTATTTCTTTTAGCAGCAGGTAACAGCTTTCCTCAAACTACATACACTGATATTCTCATTGAAAATTCTGTTTACTCAGAAGCACCAATTGAGATACAACAAACTAAACCATTTATTAGACAGAGATGGTTTTTTGAACAGCGTGCTTATCCGAATAATTTTATTCCTGAGGATGCATATGCGAATGCAATGATTCAGCGGGATGAGTTAAGACTACAGAATGCTGATAGAATGTTGGCAATAAATTGGGTTAGTCTTGGACCTACGCCTGGTTATTATTTTAATTATGGAAATATTTCTTCAAGGGTTGTTACCGGAACATTTGATCCTTCGAATCCAAATACAATTTATATTGGTCCGGCAAATGGCGGTGTCTGGAAATCAACAGACAGCGGAGTTAACTGGACTCCATTGACTGATGAACAGGCCTCGATGGCAATGGGTGCAATAGCTGTTGATCCAACAAATTCAAATAATGTTTATGCAGGAACCGGTGAAGCAACTTATAGCGGTGCTTCCTACTATGGAAGAGGATTGTTGAAATCCACTGATGCCGGTGCAACCTGGCAGCACATAACAAATGGGTTACCTACCTCATCTTATTTTTCGAGATTAAAAATTCGTCCTAATCATCCAAATGAATTATTAGCTGCTTTAGGAAATGCAGGTTTATTCAGAAGCACAGACTATGGTCAAAACTGGACTACTTTGTCGAGTGCAAAATGTGATGATGTTGTTTTTACTTTTACTGGTGATACAGCATATGCAGCAGGTTCAGGATTCGGATTCAGGAGATCACTTGATGGTGGTCAAACTTTTACATCTTTCGGAACAGGATTAGGAACCGGAGCAAGAATTCATTTTGATTTATGTCTTCACTTCCTCAGACTGTATTGTATGCTTCCGTTTATGGAAGCGGTAATGTTAATCTTTACAAAACGACTGATTTTGGTAATAACTGGAGTCAATTAACCACAACATCTGCATTTCAAAGTCAAGGGGGACAAGCATGGTATGATTTGTATTGCAGAGTTAATCCTGTTAATCCTAATATTGCTTTTGTTGGAACAATTGATGTGTGGCGTACAACAGATGGTACAAACTTCACCAATATAACTAATGGCTATCAAGGTGGATATGTTCATGTTGATCAGCACTTTTTATTCTTTCATCCAACAGATCCGAATACTTTAATTGTTTGCAATGATGGTGGAATTTGGCGAACAACTAATAATGGTAATGCATTCACAAACTTGAATCAGAATTTAACTCTTACTCAATTTTATAGAATTGCGGCAAGTCCGTTCACTCCAAGCCGAATTTTAGGTGGAACTCAGGATAATGGAACTCAACAAACTTATTCAGCATTAAACTGGGCAGCTGCTTATGGCGGCGATGGTGGTGAAGTTTGTTTCAATCCTTTCAATTCAAATTTTATTCTTGGAGAAACACAGAATGGTGGAATCTTCAGAACAACAAACGGTGGTACTTCCTGGAACAGTGCAACCAGTGGAATTAGTTCTGGTGAAAATGTTACCTGGGTTGCACCAATAATTGCTCACCCAACTACAGACGGAACTTTTTATACAGCACGGCAGAGGGTTTATCGTTCAACTAATAATGGCGGTGCGTGGACAGCAATT
Source organism: uncultured Ignavibacteriaceae bacterium (assembly GCA_963768365.1). Classification (GTDB taxonomy): domain Bacteria; phylum Bacteroidota; class Ignavibacteria; order Ignavibacteriales; family Ignavibacteriaceae; genus IGN2. The sequence continues at coordinate 47,998 of CAVYHS010000020.1, forward strand.
TCAGGAAATGTAAATGGAAACAGTGCAGTAAGAGAAATGGCAATAAGTAAATCTAATCCTATGATTTTATATGCTACTACAGGATCAAGTGTATTTTTATCTACTGATGGCTGGAGCTACATTTACAAATAAAACAAGCGGATTACCATCCAGAACAATTACTTCGGTTAATGTTCATCCGACTGATGAAAATATTGCATTACTAACATTCTCAGGTTTTGGAACGAATAAGGTTTACAAAACTACAAATATGGGAAGTCAGTTGGTTCAGTATAAACGGTGATTTACCTAATTCGCCTGTCAACGATGGTTTTATTTATACTTATGATGTATTAAACCCCAACACATACTTTGTTGGTACCGATATCGGAGTGTTCCTCACACAGAATGATGGAGCAAATTGGGTTGAACTTCCAAACAATCTTCCCAATACTGTTATTTTGCATCTTGATTATTCCCATTCGAATCAAATGCTAAGAGCGGGAACTCACGGTAGAGGAGTTTATGAAGCATTTATAGATTTCATAATACCTGTTGAACTTTCTTCTTTTACTGCAGAGACTAATGATAATTCTGTTTTATTAAGCTGGAGTACTGCAACAGAAACAAACAACCAGGGTTTTGAAATTGAAAGGAAACTAAAAAACCAGGAGTGGATTACAATTGGATTTGTAAATGGTAACGGAACGACTACTGAAATTCAGAATTACAGTTATGTTGATGATTATTCTCAAATGCCTTATGAAGGAACAGCGTTATACAGGTTGAAACAAATTGATTATAACGGAGATTATGATTATTCAGAACAAGCTCGCAGTAAATTTAACATTTGTTCCTTCAGAGTACTATGTTTCGCAAAACTATCCTAATCCTTTCAATCCTTCTACGACAATAAAATATTCGTTGCCGGTTGAAAGTTACTGTGAGAATAAATATATATAATTCACTTGGTGAAATGATTGAAGAATTAGCAGTCAGAAACACAGTCTGTGGGAAATTATGAAGTAATATGGAATGCACAGAATTATTCTTCAGGAGTATATTACTATTCATTTGAAGTAACTAGCGCTGATGGTTCTCAATCACATCGCGAGATGAAGAAAATTGTTTTCCTGAAGTAATAAACTGAATAAATATTATTTATTGAAAAGGGATGTAATAAGCTGCATCCCTTTTTTTTGTGATGGAGGTCATCACTTAACAATTATTTAACTGAGCTTACCTAAGATGGCTAATTTTTCTACTGTTAAAACATCAAGATTATAGTTAATTTTGCATTGATTTTATTTGTTTTATAGTGAAAATCAGAAATGTTTAGATAGCAATGATTATCCTCAAAAATAATCACACAAAATTATCCCTTGCGAAAGAAAAATAGGTTTTTAAATGCCACAGAAAGAATTGAAACTAGAAGATTTACTAAAGTCCTCTCCAAAATTCGACGATCAAGATTCAGTTAAAGATATTGCAATCATCGGTGCCGGAGTGATGGGACAAGGAATTGCACAAACTATTTCTTCAGCCGGGCTGGATGTACTTTTAATAGAAAGAAACGAGAAACAATTAAAGCACTCCAAAGCTATGCTTTCTGAATATATGGATCGTGAAATAAAGCGATGGTCTATGACAAAATCTGAAAAGAAAGCAATTCTAAGCAGGATAATATGGGATACTAGTTTTGACCAGATAGGGGATCGTGATTTAATTATTGAAGCAGTTGATGAAGATTTTGATTTGAAGGTGAACATCTTCACTCAGATCGACAAAAAAGCTAATGAAGACTGTATCTTTGTGTCAAACTCGTCTACTATTAGTCTCACAAAGATTTCTGAAAAAACAAGCAGACCGGATAAAATGATTGGGCTACATTTCTTGAATCCGGTTCCGAAAATTCCAGTCGTTGAAGTTGTAAAGTGTCTGTATACGTCAGCTGAGACAATAGCTAAAGTAAAAACATTTATCTCAAATATTGGGAAGACTCCCGTTGAAGTGTATGAATATCCCGGTTTTGTCACGACGCGTGCAATTGTTCCACTATTGAATGAAGCTATGCATATTCTTCTAGAAGGAGTTGCAACTGCAAAGGATATTGATACTGCAATGAAGCTCGGTTATAACTTTCAGATGGGTCCTTTGGAGATGGCCGATAGTATGGGCCTTGATGAAGTTCTGGCATGGATGGAAACACTTTGGAAAACTCTTGGAGAACCGAGATACCGTGCTTGCCCAATTTTGCGTAAACTTGTTAGGGAAAGGAAACTCGGAAAGAAAAGCGGTGAAGGGTTTTACAAATATGATGAAAACGGAAATATAATTAGCTAATTTTTCATACCATTTAATCAGAAAAATAAAATGAAAGTACTGGTACTCAACTGCGGAAGCTCATCAATTAAGTATCAATTTATGGATACAGAAACCGAAACCGCCCTTGCAAAAGGAGTGGTCGAAAGAATAGGAATGACCGGTGCAGTTCTCTCCCATTCTAGGTTTGACGGTGACAGCATAAAAATTGTGGGTGAAATTCTTGACCATCAAATTGCTATTGAATATGTGATTGCAATCTTATTAAGCCCTAATCATGGAGTGATTAAAGATGTTCAGGAAATTGAAGCTGTTGGTCATCGGGTTGTGCATGGCGGTGAAACATTTTCCGGATCAATCCTTATTAATGATGAAGCAATTAAAGTCCTTCAGGATAATATTGAGCTTGCACCGCTCCATAATCCTCCAAACATAAAAGGTATTCAGGCAGTAACAAGACTCTTGTCTAAAACTCCTCAGGTTGCAGTATTCGACACAGCTTTTCATTCAAATATGCCTCCCCGTTCTTTTTTATATGGTATTCCTTATGAATTATATAAAAAACATAAAATCAGAAGATATGGCTTTCATGGAACTTCACATCTTTATGTTTCGAACAAAGCAGCGGAGCTGATGGGGAAGACTGTGGACCAACTGAAAGTAATAACTGCTCACCTTGGCAATGGATGCAGTATCGCTGCTGTGCAAAATGGAGTCTCTGTCGATACATCGATGGGATTTACACCACTTGAAGGTTTATTAATGGGAACAAGAAGTGGCGATCTTGATCCATCACTCATTTTATATATAATGGGAAAAGAAGGATTATCTTTGGGTGAAGCCGGAACCTTGCTTAATAAACATTCTGGATTAATTGGCATCAGTGGAGAAAGCAGTGATATGCGGGAAATTCTTGCATCAGTTAAAGACGAACAGAAACGTTCGATTTATGCTTTTGAAATATTCTGTTACCGAATAAAAAAATATATTGGAGCTTATATAGCTGCGATGGGCGGTTTAGATGCTCTCGTTTTTACCGGGGGGATTGGTGAAAATGCGGTTGAAGTCAGAGAAGAAGTCTGTAATAATATGGAGTATCTCGGAATTAAGCTTGATAAGCTGAAAAATAAAAATCGGGAAACAGTAATTTCAGACACATCATCAAAAGTTAAAGTCTTGCGTATTCCAACAAATGAAGAACTGGTCATTGCTTTGGATACTGCAAAAATAGTTGGTAAGCCTGTTTAGAAATTAGAATAAATACTTTATATTAATTCCTGCCATTCACATTATCTTTAACCAAATTTAAAAGGGATGAATTGGAGACTGGTTTAAAGGATAAGACAGTTCTTATCACCGCTTCCAGCACTGGAATCGGAAAAGCTGTTGCTGAGTTGTTTGCTCAGGAAGACTGCAGAGTTGCAATTTCTTCACGGTCAAAAGAAAATCTTCTCTCAGCAGCCAAAGAGTTGAAAGAAAAATATGTCGTTGAACCATTCTGGTCAGTTTGTGATTTAAATAAGCAAAAAGATATTGAGAACACTTTTGCAGCTGTTGCAAGACAATTCGGAACTGTGGATATTTTGGTGAACAATTGTGGAGGTCCAGCTCCCGGATTATTTCAGCAGCTTGAAGAGGAAGATTGGAACTTTGCATACGAACAAGTCCTGCTCAGCGTTGTTCGCTTATCAAAACTTGTTCTCCCGGGAATGATGGCAAAAAACTGGGGACGAATCATAAACCTGACATCAATTTCTGTTAAGCAGCCTGTTGACAATTTAGTTTTATCTAATGCTCTTCGTGCCGGAGTTACTGGGTTTACTAAATCGTTAAGTAATGAAGTTGCAAAGTTTAATATTACTGTAAACAATGTGGCTCCTGGTTTGACACTAACGGGGCGACTTTACGAACTTGCTGTAATTGAGGCAAAAGAGAGGGGAAAATCTCACGAAGAAATTCTTGTGGAAATGGCAAAAAGAGTTCCCTTAAACCGGCTTGCCAGACCTGAGGAAATAGCCTCTGTAGTTGTCTTTCTTGCTTCGAAGCAAGCTAGTTATGTAACAGGTAATACAATACAGGTTGATGGCGGCTATGTGAAAAGCATTTATTAATTTTTCTCATTAAATATGAAACAACAAATAGAAATTATAGTCCCCCCGGAAAAGCTTCACGAAGAAGGTTTCTTTCGATATATCGCTTCGAGGAAGCTGGGTGTGAACCCTTCTGATATTTCGAAAATCGTTCCTGTTCGCCGGTCGATAGATGCACGGCGTGATCCTATATACAGAATTTTAGCGGATATTTACATTGGGGAAATCCCTTCCGAAGACAGACCGAATTATATCTATAGTCCTGTTAATAAGAAGAAGAAAGTTATTGTTGTGGGATTTGGATCTGCCGGAATGTTTGCCGCTTTGCATCTAATAGAAATTGGGATAATGCCAATAGTTCTTGAAAGAGGAAAAGACGTTCAAATGAGGAGAAGAGATTTAAGTTCGCTAATGCGGGAACAAATTGTTAATCCTGATTCAAATTATTGTTTTGGTGAGGGCGGCGCTGGAACATACAGTGACGGTAAACTTTATACACGTGCAGTCAAAAGAGGTAATGTTTCTAAAGTACTGGAAGTCTTTGTTCAACACGGGGCTCATCCGGATATTATGGTAGACACACATCCTCACATTGGTTCAAATAAATTACCTAAAATTATCGCAGCTATAAGGCAAACTGTTCTGGATGCAGGTGGTGAAATACATTATGGATCAAGAGTTACTGACCTCATCATAAAGAATAAAAAAATAAAAGGGGTTGTTGTTAACTCTGATCAGGAATACCTGGCTGATGCAGTAATACTTGCAGCAGGTCATTCCGCGAGAGATATTTTTTATGTGTTACAAAAAAATAAAATTAAAATTGAAGCCAAGCCGTTTGCAATGGGAGTAAGGATTGAGCATCCGCAGCCATTAATAAATGAAATTCAATATCACAGGAAAATAAAACCTGAAAACCTACCGGCTGCTTCGTATAATCTTTCCACCAATATTGATGGAGCAGGAGTGTATTCGTTTTGCATGTGTCCGGGCGGAATAATAGTACCTGCTGTAACCGGACCTGGCGAAGTTGTAGTTAACGGGATGTCCATGTCCAAAAGAGATTCACCTTTTGCAAATTCAGGTCTTGTAGTAGAAATAAAGCAAAATGAATGGGATACTAAGAATGAAGTCTCTGAGTTCAGCGCATTAAAACTCCAACAAGAAATAGAGCAGCTGGCTTTCCGGCTTGCAGGATCTTCATTATCGGCTCCTGCGCAACGTGTTAACGATTTTGTTGAGGGAAAATTTTCCCAGACTCTTCCTAAAACATCTTACATACCAGGATTAACATCCACAAGGTTGGATGAAGAGCTTCCAACTTTTATAGTAAAAAAGCTTAAGAAAGCTTTGAAAGATTTTAACAGAAGAATGAGAGGTTATCTTTCTGATGAAGCAATTTTAGTTGGTGTAGAGAGCCGGACAAGCTCACCAATCAGAGTTCCGAGAGACAGGGAAAGTTTTATGCACGTTGAAATAGATGGTTTATTTCCATGTGGCGAGGGTGCTGGTTATGCTGGCGGAATTGTTTCTTCAGCTCTTGATGGTGAGAATTGTGCTGAAGCTGTTTCAAAATATTTAACATAAAATTGCTTGCAACAACAATTTTCATTTTTTAATTAGCATCAATTCATTACTTATTTTAGTAATTGCTACTAATATAAATAGGCGATCCGAAGATCGCCTATAATTTGATGTCTGATTCCGAAATTATTTCAGAATGACTTTATAATCACTATTTCTACTTCACATAAAGCATTTTAATCACGTTCGAAAATGTTTTATCTGAGGAAAGAGATTGTGCATTCATCTTAACATAGTAAACTCCTGTGGCAAATCCCTCTGCACTCCAGGTTTTCTTATAAGTTCCTTTTTGCTGGAACCCGGTTGTTATAGAATCAATCTCCTTTCCAAGAGAATCATAAATTCTAATAGTTACCTGGCTGTCTTCGGGAAGATTGTATTTAATTATTGTAGAAGGATTAAAAGGATTCGGATAATTCTGCTCGAGAGAATAGTCAGTTAGATTGATTTCAGCCTCAATTGAGGTTACAGTTGGAGTGAAGCGATATATATTACCGTTAAAGGATGTCCAGTATAATTCTTGATTTTGGTCAACACCGAATGAAGTAAGTGAACCTGTCGTATTGAAAAGTAATTGATTAGTTGGGGGATTAATCCCATCATATTCCAAAGACCAAATTTTGTTTGAACAATAATCCCCATAAATATATTTGCCATCAAGCTGAGGAACATTTATCCCTCGATACACGTAACCACCAGTAATTGAACATTCCGGTGGATCAGAAGCATATTCCCAAACTGGATAAATATATTCAGGATAATTACAGCCAGATGTATTGTAGTTATGATTTCCCTCATAACATCTCCACCCATAGTTTTTTCCATTTTCTATTACATCGATTTCTTCCCAGGCACCTTGTCCTACATCTCCAGCCCATAACCAGTCGGTTACTGGGTCAAAGCTACAGCGCCATGGATTTCTTAAACCCCACGCATAAATTTCTTTTCTAACTTGTCCGTTTGTGCTGTCAATAAAGGGATTTGTTGGTGGAATTGTGTAAGGCATTCCGCCATCTACGTCGATACGAAGCATTTTACCTAGTAAGGTATTTATTCTTTGGGCGTAATTATCTGGATCACCACCACCGCCGCCATCACCTGTAGCGATATAAAGGTATCCATCATTCGGTCCAAAACCTACCCATCCACCATTGTGGTTTCCCTGAGGCTGATTGAAAGTTAGGATTTGAAACTCGCTGTTTTTATCTGCAGAATCTGGATTAGAAGTGACTTGAAATCTTGCAATTACGGTACTAGATGCATTAGTATAGTTTACATAAAAATAACCATTCGTTTCATAATCGGGATGAAAAGCCAGCCCAAGCAATCCTTTTTCACCACCTGAGGAAACACGATCAGTTATATTCAGAAATTCTTTTGCTAATAAAGCACTTGAAGAATTCGGAAAAACTTTAATTCTTCCTGCCCGCTCAACAACAAAGATTCTATCTGTGTTGTCATCAGCGTGGGTTAAAAAAAGTGGACTGGAGAATGTTAAATTCGGAAAAGCATTCTGCTGTGTAAATTGTGCATTCAAGTTTATGCCTGAAATACAAATGAGAACTGTTACGTACAAAAGATTTTTGATCATATCTTTTTCCTTTTTTTTATTGGTTTCTTTGTTTTTTCTCTTTTATCTCGGACTTTATCCAATCCCTCCCGGAATTTGATAAAATTATATCCACTTAACTCAGCTTTATCTATAAGCTCAATAAATCTTTCATAATTATTTTTTGAAATCTTTAATATTTCTTTGTCAAACTCAGTTTTTGTTGTTTGCTTCCTGCTATTCTGTTTTCCACTGATATGAGATGGTATTTGAGTCAGGTTAAACAACAGAATCCATCTTAATAGCTCCTCAAATCGCTCTTTGTTAAAATATGTAATACCTTCGAACTCATTTACTCTTAGAAATTTATGAACAATATTCTCATCAAGCAAGGATTTTATTAATGTTAATATTTCATTTCCATCCTGTTTTTTAAGGGATGAAACATTGGACTTTTCACTGATGGCTTTGACTGGTGATTTTTTCTTTTCAAGAAGAAAACTCATCAACAAAATCTTAATTAATTCAATCCTTTGATAAATGCTTGTTCCATTGGTTTGTTTCTGAAGGATATTTGTTACCGGTTTTGAAAGCAGAAGTTCATCAAACAAAATGTGAATTTTTTCATTATCAGATTTTTTACTGAACAACTGTTTGAGCAGAATCAGGTTTATGAATGTTAAGTATTCCCGATTTGTTTCAACCTTGCTTTTGATTGGCAGAATTTTATCACAGCCTTTCATCCATTTAGTTACACTTTTACGATTGGTATGCGTTATCCAGAACTGAAAAAATTTTCTGCTTGTAGAAAGATCATTATGAAATTTCTTTTCAAATTTTTCACTAGATGTCTTTCCATTCAGATATTTGCTGAACTCCTTGACAAGCGAATTAAGTTCGGTGTCTAATTTTCCAGGCAGAGCAATTTCTTCATCATTCTTTTTCTTATCAGGCTTGTAAACAAGATAAGTTCGAATTTTTTCCATATTATCATAAGAGAAGAAATTTTCATATCTGCTGTGAAGTGGAAGCAGTTCCATTTCTTTTAAAGCTTCATCCACTGACGAAACACCTTTACCGTTTAAAACGTTATAAAGTAATTCGTATTTTCTTTCTGCGTCGTAAACTTCTCTGAATTTAAGGCACACTCTATACTGATAACCAAACAAGTGAATGTGAAATCCCTGCTCAGCAATTTCTTTTCCTGAGATCAGGTATTCAAGTTGAGTTCTATGATCCGAATAGATATAGTAATATTCACGATAAGGTTTAAAATTCAAGAGTTCAGTAATGTGATGAGGTCTTTTCATTCCGCTATTCCCAGATACCATCTTAGGAACTGAAAAAGCTATACTCCCATCTGTTTCATAATATGAGTTGTTATAAAGAACAAGTGTTGTTTCATTACCAGCACGGTTGCTGAACGAATATACATTCTGTTTCAGGTCGCCTTTCTTATCAATGAAATCATAAAATTCAAAGTTCTCAACTTGGCTAAACAAGTATCGCATTTTCATTAACGGGAATAGTTCTTTATTATGTCTCCAGATAAGATGTTCGTCGGGAGTTTCATTATAATATGCCTGTTTATATTCCATTCCATATTTTTCTGAAAATCCTTCAATCTGTCCATGTCCAAACATTGGCAAACCAGGCATTGTCAGCATCATCACAGCAACACCGAAGTATTTGTCTCCTTTTCCAAACTGATTGATAGCTGTTTCTTCGTCGGGATTGCTCATAAAATTAACATAACGCTTTAGTATTTCTGGATTGAATTCGAGAGTGTTTGTAATAAGCTTGCGGTATTTATCGTTTTCTTCTTTCATCATCATATGCATAAATGCGCTGTTGTAAACGCGATGCATCCCTAGTGTACGGACGAAGTAACCTTCCATCAGCCAGAAAGCTTCAGCAAGAAGTAAAACATTCGGCATTTCTGCATTAATCCTATCAACAACTTCACGCCAGAATTCATTCGGCATAACCTGGTTGAACTGTTCGAGAGTCATCGAATAATCTGTTCTGGAAGGAATTGCTCCACCAGAACCGGGATTTGGAAACCATAATCTCTGGTAATGTTTTTTTGCTAACGTCATTGCTGCGTCAAAACGGATGATGGGAGTTTTACGAGCTACGTGCATTATTGTTTGAATTAGTGATTCACGAACTTCCTGATTTAGAAGATTAAGCTGGGCTGTATCATTCCACGGCATGTTCGTGCCGTCGTTGCCATGATAAATGTATTTTGTTGTTCCTGTGTATTTGTCCCTTCTCTGAAATACAACTGCTGCATCTTTGCGGCTGTAATACTGATCTTCGATCCGAACTTCGACGCGATCATCTTCAGAAAGGTTCTGTCCGGTGAAAGAATAATTAGGGTAGGGAGGTTCATTTCTCTGAAGGAAATAATCAGGTTTTTCAACCACCCATTTTGAATAAACTCCCATATGGTTTGGAACCATATCGCTTGCCATTCTTATACCACGCGCCCATGCCCGATCTTTTAAATTCTGAAAAGCTCTTTCTCCACCGAGCTCATCCGCTATTACATAATCGAAAAGTGAGTATGCTGATGAAACAGCACTTATATTTCCCGTAAGATGTTTGATCTTTTGTGATGCATTGCTTCGTTCCCAAATTCCAATCAACCATAGTGCATTAAAATTCCATCTTGCAAGCTGATCGAGTTCTTCATCAGGTATCTGGTTGAGTTTTTTGATTTCTCTTTTATATTTTTCAGAGAGCTGATGTAACCAGACATAAACATTCTTTGCAATCATTACCACTTCTGGTATCCATTGCACATCTTCAGTAAATTTTTCGTACTCGAGATAAAATCTTCTTTCATCTTCAGAAAGTTTCTTTTCTGCAGCAAGTTTTTCCCTAACTAACCGAAGTCTCTCCAGATCCTCATCGTAAGTTGGAACAGGAGGAGTTCCTTTTTCGCCACCGCCGTGCTGGACAAATAACTTGTAGTCTTCTCTTATGAGGTCAACACCTCGAAGAAGCTTCTTTAAAATATCCTCACCGAGATAAGCACCCCACTCAGTTTTAATAAACTCAAGCTGCTTCTCAAGATCAAATGGATTTGCCGAAATTGGTTTTCTTAAAAGTTTGAAGAGCGTAATTCCACCTAAACGACTTGGTATTTCATTATCAAAAAAAACTTCTGATTTTTGAATTAACTCTTTATAATTTGTTTTAAGTTTCAGATTATCATCAGCATAAAGTTCCCGAAGGTTTGCAGCGGCAGGATTGCTGTTCTCCATATGCAGAAGAATTAACTCTTCAAGAATAATTTCTTTGTTTGATTTACCTGAAGTACTTCTTCTTAAATATTCTTCAGGCGACAATATTTTATTATAAACCGATTGGGGAGGGAATTCTTCAACAAAAGCAAGAAGACTTTTTTCTAATCCGTTTTCACTTATTTCATTTTTGAGATGATTTATTGCTTTACTGAAAATCCCGGGATTATCGCTTTCCTCATATTTTCTAATTAAAAGATGAAAGATTTCGTGAAGTAAGCCGAGTGCATTTATCTGTCCTGCAGTTACAAATTGGTCAACATTTCCTTCTTCTCTTCTTTTTGAATTTATCTTTTCTGAAAGAATACGAGCCTGCTGATAATCTAAAAGAATTACCTTGCCGGATATTGAGAAAAGAGATTGCTCAATCTTGTATTTTTCTCTTGCGGCTCTCGATACGTGAAAATCAAATTTTATCATTTTTATAACTGAAAATACTTGTGAATAAAGTCCGGATTAGCTGAAGATTTGTGTGCAAATATACTAAAATGAGCATTAAATGTAAGTGTGATGTATTCGAATTAAGGTTATATTTTATGCAACGCTGTACTCCCGCCAACCCAGGTTTTATTTTTGTTAAAATCAACTCCCATCATTTTCCCTTTGCTTTGTCTGACAAGGTTGTTTACGAGAATCGGCTTGTCCTGCCAGATAAACATCATTCGGATCTCAACCTTTGCAAATTCATCGGGAGTTTCAATAAGTGGTGTGTACTCAACTTTTTCCTGTAGTATGTAATTTTCAGGGTCTTTTATTTTATCTAACATTTCTATTGTTACATCAATCCTAACGCCCAAACCTGCAAAAGAGAAGAGTGGTTTTAAAACATAATTTTCTAGGTCAGCCGGATAGGAAGAAAGATCACGCAGGTAAAAACACTTTGGTACATATTCTCCTTTAAGTACCGGTAGAGAATATTTGCTCATCTTATAAAACCAGTTTGGATGTGGAGCCCACACAACATTCAAATCTTCATTTAAATTAAAATTAAATTTTGCTTTCGTTCTGCTCAGCTCGTCAAAAATTACCCTGTTGTAAATTCTTTCAATCGGAATTTCAATTCCATTCTTTTTGTAGTAGAGAACCTTGCCATGTTTAATTACATCTGAGATGCAAACCTCTGTTACTCCAAGCAGTTTTTCAGTGGCTGCAAAGTCAACTCGTGTTTTTTGTTTCTCAGGTTCTATTTCCAGAAGAACAACGTTTATTGGATCAGCATCAGCGACAATTACATCCCTCAGCATTTCAACATATTTATCCGGAGAAACATCGTTAAAATATTGTGAAAAGTCTTTAGGAATGTCGAAATGATTTCTTAGTGTTTGCTCGAAGAAATACTGGTATCCATAAAGTGTAGGGAATCCCTGCAGCTCAATCAGTTTCGGATAAAACTCACCAGTCGTATTTTTTCGACAAATTGCAAAATCAAAAACAAAAAATTCAGGATGATCAGTTTCTCCCGGGATATTAAGATAAGATGGAACAGCATCTTTCATTTTCACATTAAATTCATTGCTTGTAACTTGTAAACAAAGTTCATTGCAAGCTTGAAGAAGTTTTTTCTTTAAATCTTCACTTAAGAAGAGAGGTGTTTCAGATATGCGGAAATCAACCGGATACTTTAAGAAACTATTAATATCTTTTAGAAAATATTCATACTTTTCCTGGGTGAAATCAGAATTGAATTTCTTTCGAAGTTCTGGAATCATTTATTTACTCAGCACTGTGGAAAGTTCATCAATCGCATGATTAAGGAAAGAGGGAATGACCGTCTTTCTGGTTTTCTGTATTGTATCTGGTCGCTCAAGAATCTTTATCATTTCGAAGTATCTTTCTTCTCCATATTTTTCAACAACTTGCTTTTTCCTATCAACCTGCTGGAAATGGTAAAGCATACTATCAGGATCAGCTTCGGGGTGAAACTGAGTTCCGACTATCTCATCAGAAATTCTTACAGAAGCTAAAGCTGGTTGAGCTTTCGCAGTATCATCCACAATTTCGTACGAAAGAATCTTTGCACCGAGCTCTTTTATAACTTTTTTATCTGGCTCAATTACCTGGAACTGCCTGATATCAGCAGCATAAAATGGATTAGATAAACCTTTGAAAATATTATCAGCTTTTCCTTCTTTAGTTAATGTAAATGGCATCACTCCGAATGATTTTGAATGACGCTGGTTGACTGTTCCGAATTTGAAAAACCTTCCCATCATCTGGAATGAATGGCATATGAAGAAGAGATATTTCTTTCTCTCATTATTTTTCTGATTGTGATCCCATATTTCTTGAATAAGATTAAAATAATCTTTTTCCCATTTGGTTCCCTCGACTTCAAAAGGACTGCCGGGACCTCCGGAAGAAATGTAAATGTCATTATCTATTCCGGGTATTTCATCCTTAAATCGGGTGTCAAATACTTCATAAGAAATGTCCAAACCATTGCTTGTACTCGGGTACATCGGAAACAATTTCACGGATACAACGAATCCCTTCATTTCGCTCGTTGTTATATAGATCTATTGTTGCAATCTTTATTTGATTTTTATCCATTAAAATTTTATTCAAATCCTCTATATGTTTCTTCAATTATATAATCAACAACTGCTTTTGTGTCACCTGACTGCTCATAAACAGTTAGCTGTCTATCAGCCCCACTTCCCATTTCAAGAATTTTGTAAACGTATTGAATCTCTTCTCTGGAACCTAGTCCATCAACTACATCATCAATGAATTCAAGTAGTTCGACGATAAGTTTTTTAAATTCAACTTCTTCCTGCTTACCAAAATCTATTAGCTTTCCCTGTGTGCCATAACGGGCAGCACGCCACTTGTTTTCTGCTATTAATGCTCTTCTGTATATCCTGAAACCAAGATTCTGTTTTATAAGCTTGTGGAGCTTAGCAACAACGGCTTGCATAATAGCTGCAAGGCAAATTGTTTCATCCAGTCTCATTGGAATATCACATATTCTGAATTCAAGAGTGTTGAAGTACGGATGAGCTCGGATATCCCACCAGATTTTCTTTGCATCATCGATACATTTTGTCTTAACTAAAAGTTTTACATAGTTATCGTACTCAGCTATGCTTCCAAAATAATCCGGAATTCCTGTTCTGGGAAAGCGGTCAAACACTTTGCTACGATAAGATTTAAATCCAGTATTCCTACCAAGCCAGAATGGAGAGTTTGTCGAAAGAGCAAAGATGTGCGGTAGAAAATATCTTGCTGCATTCATTACGTGAAGAGCTGTTTCCCTGTCATCAACTCCGACGTGAACGTGTAGACCAAAAATTAAATTAGCTCTTGCAACCTGCTGATAATCTGAAATAATTTCCTGGTAACGTGGATGTACAGTTATCTGTTGATCTTTCCAGTGTGAGAAGGGATGTGTTCCGGCTGCAGCAATCTTTAGTCCACTCTTTTTTGCAAGCTTTGCAAGTTCCTGCCGTAGATTTGTAACCTGCTGACGTGCATCAGCAATATCCTTGCAAATATCGGTTCCAATTTCCACAACTGATTGATGCATTTCAGCTTTGACTTTTTCAGCGAGCACCATTTTGCCGTCTTCAATTATCTGTGCAATATGAGATTTCAATTCTCTGGTTTGAGGGTCAACAATCTGAAATTCTTCTTCGACGCCTAATGTAAATAATCCTGGTTCTGCCATAGTACAAGCCTACCTTAACTTTCACTCAATGGACTGTTATTAGCAAATGATTTAATGAAACTTCCCCAGGTTAAATTGTTTAGATCTTTTTTATGAGTCTTTGCTCTGCGGATTGCCATATTTGCAGCGGCTTCAACAATCCAATCAAAATTTTCTTCCCCCACAGAAGTTTTTTCAGCATCGGGTGCAGGATTGCAAAAATCAATTGCGTAAGGAATTCCATCTCTTACCGCCAGCTCAATTGTGTTGAAGTCGTATCCAAGTGCGTTACTAATGGTTGTTAGTGACTTATTTAACTTTTCCATCAAAGATTTTTCAATAGGATCCGGATTTCTTACGTACCTCAGATGATGAGGCTGCTTCGGATCATAGCGCATAATGTGAAAATCTTTTCTATCCAAACTGTAGCATCTAAAGTATTCTGTAAAATTTATTTCTTCCTGAAGCATCATAACAAGCTGACCGGTTTCATTGTATGCTTTGAAAAAATCATCTGGTGATTCAAGACGATAAACATTTTTCCATCCTCCGCCTGCAAACGGTTTGAAGAAAGCAGGGAATCCAACGTAACTGAACATTGCATCCCAATTCAGTGGATAATCGAGATTTCTGAATGAGTTTGAGTCAGTGTCATCGGGATGCTGGTTTGATGGAAGTAAAACTGTTTTCGGAACTGCAACTCCGAGTTTTGTCATTAAAGCGTTATTAAAAAACTTTTCGTCTGCACTCCACCAAAAAGGATTATTAATTACAGCAGTACCACTTAAAGCTGCATTTTTCAAATAAGCTCTGTAGAATGGAACATCCTGCGAAATTCTGTCGATGATAACATCATAGCCACTTGACTCGCCCTGCACAACTTTATCAATTTTTACAAACTCAGCAGTAATACCTTTTATTTTTTTTGAGTTTACTCTTTCAACAAATGCTGGAGGAAATGTATTTTCCTGCCCGAAAAGAATTCCAATCTTTTTCATTAATCTCCTGAACTTTCTGGTTGCAAATAAATTGTTAAATCAAGAAGAGAAGGTGCAAAAGAGAATCGTTTTTCTCTTATTATTTAGAGGCAAATATATTAAAAAGAGAAGTCTTTTCAAGGTTATTTATCAATTGATTGAAATTATATCAGCCAACAATTTAAGAGGCTTTTAAATTGATATTCGTCTCCTTTTGAGGTATTTTTGCCCGATGAGTAAACAGGATTCACAAACGGATAAAGTGCCAAAAGCAAAGCAAACTGAGCGTGCCGGTCAAACTCCATTAATGGCTCAGTACAAGAGAGTTAAGGAAGCTAATCCAGATACAATTCTGCTTTTCAGAGTTGGTGATTTCTTTGAAACGTTTGAAGAAGACGCCAAAACAGCATCAAAAGTACTTGGAATAACTTTAACCAAAAGAGCCAACGGTGCGGCAGGAGATGTTCCTCTTGCTGGATTTCCACATCACGCAATTGATTCTTATTTGCCAAAACTTGTTCGTGCCGGCTACCGTGTTGCTATTTGTGAGCAGATGGAGAACCCAAAGTTTGCAAAAGGAATTGTTAAGAGAGAAGTGGTAGAAGTTGTGACTCCCGGCGCAACACTTTCGGATAAGCTGCTTGATCATAAAAAAAATAATTACCTGCTTTCAGTTTTTATTAAGGATGAGATTGCCGGAATTTCCTTTGCCGATGTTTCAACTGGTGAATTTTTTACTTTCGAGGTCCCCGAATCTGATCTTCAGCAGCAGATTGAATCAATTGCACCTGCGGAAATTCTTATTCAGAAAAAAGAAAAAGATTATCTCATTCCGATTATCAACAAAATAAATCCGACAATCCGAATTACAAAAATGGATGACTGGATTTTCAATTATGATTATGCTAATGAATTACTTCTTAATCAATTCGAAACCGTAACTTTAAAAGGGTTTGGGATTGAACATCTTCAAAACGGAATTGTCTCTAGCGGTGTTGCATTAAATTATTTACAGGAAACACAAAAAGTTAATCTGACTCACCTGAACAGAATTTCAC
Organism: uncultured Ignavibacteriaceae bacterium; assembly: GCA_963768365.1. Classification (GTDB taxonomy): domain Bacteria; phylum Bacteroidota; class Ignavibacteria; order Ignavibacteriales; family Ignavibacteriaceae; genus IGN2. The sequence goes on from CAVYHS010000020.1 coordinate 64,514, forward strand.
TTTACAGTCCTTCTGAATATATGATTCTTGATTCTTCCACCCGAAGAAATCTTGAAATTAGCTACTCAATGCACGAAGGAAACCGGGAAGGCTCATTAATTTCAATCCTTGATAAAACAACTACATCAATGGGTGGACGATTGTTGAAAAAATGGATTAGTGCACCCCTTAGAGATTTGAAAAAAATTCAAAGCAGGTTGGACAGTGTTGAGGAACTGCTGAAGAATAAAACACAGCGAAAAAAGATTGAGAATGAGCTTAAAGAAGTCGGTGATCTGGAAAGAATAATTTCGAGGATTTGTACAGGAAGGGCAAATCCTAGAGAAGTTGTTGCACTTAAAACGTCACTTAAAAAAATACCTCCGATTAAAGAATATCTTTTACACTTCACGACTGATGCGTTATCAATATCTGCAAGAGAATTAAATCCACTCGAGAAATTAGTTGATCGGATTCAGATTGCAATTATTGATTCTCCACCTGCAACTCTTGTAGATGGCGGTGTAATGAGAAATGGTTTCAGTCCCGAACTTGATGAACTGAGAAACATAGCATTTCACGGGAAGGATTGGATTGCAAAACTTCAGAAGACTGAAAGAGAAAGAACGGGAATACCTTCTTTAAAAGTCAGCTTCAATAATGTTTTTGGCTACTACATAAATATTAGTAACGCTCATAAGGATAAGGTGCCGGAAAATTATATCCGCAAACAAACACTCGTTAATTCTGAAAGATATATCACTCCAGAATTAAAAGAATATGAAGATAAAATTCTGAATGCGGAAGAAAAAATTCACGAACTTGAAACTGAGCTTTTTGATGAAGTGAGAAAATATGCAGCGGCAGAAGCCATCGCAATTCAAAACAATGCAAGAATGATAGCGCTGATTGACTGCCTGATTTCATTTGCTGAATGTGCAGTCGTATACAAATATGTCAAGCCTATTGTTCTCGATGGCGATGAGCTTGAAATTATTGAAAGTCGTCACCCGGTAGTTGAGCAAACACTTCCTCCGGGGGAAAAGTTTAAGCCTAATGATTGTGTTATCGATAATAAAAACTCACAGATAATTTTACTTACTGGTCCGAATATGGCAGGTAAATCTGTTTATCTTCGGCAGGTTGGTTTGCTGGTTTTAATGGCACAGATAGGTTCATTTGTTCCAGCAAAAAGTGCAAAGATCGGTTTGGTGGACAGGATTTTTACCCGTGTTGGTGCAAGTGATAACATTACTTCCGGTGAAAGCACGTTTTTAGTTGAAATGCAGGAAGCGGCTAATATTCTAAATAATGCATCTTCAAAAAGTCTTATCCTTCTTGATGAAATTGGGAGAGGCACGAGCACATTTGACGGAATTTCAATTGCCTGGTCGATTACCGAATATCTTCACGACAATAATGATGTTGCTGCCAAAACATTGTTTGCCACTCATTATCACGAGCTAAACGAAATGGCTGATCTATTCCCCAAAATAAAAAATTATAAAGTAGAAGTTCGAGAGTATGATGATAAAGTTATCTTTCTTCACAAAGTGAATCCGGGAAGAGCTGACCATAGTTACGGAATTCAGGTTGCACAGATGGCAGGACTCCCGGTATTTGTTACAAATCGGGCAAAAGAAATTCTCAGAAATCTTGAAAGCAAAGAGTTAACTCCTTATGAGTTGAAAAAAGAAAAACTCCGAAAACTTCAAATTCCAGAAAACCAGATGAGCATCTTTGAATTCCAGGATGATAAGTTGAGAGGAGAATTAACAGATCTGGAAATAGAAAAGCTCACACCGCTGGAAGCGTTAAACAAGTTAAATGAACTTAAAAAGAAAGTTAAAAAGGAAGGACAGTAATCAGATGTTGGTTACAAAAAGATATGGATTAGTTGTAGTTCTTTTAATTACGCTTTTATTTATAGAAGCCTGCAAGGAAAATCGCGTCAATGATCCTGAAATGAAAGCATACGTTGAAGCATTGACCAAAGAAAGAAAAGAAAATGATTACAGCATGCAGTTCGATAAAAGTTCACCTTTTAACCGGGATACTTCAGTTGCTTTTAAAACTTTAAATTTCTACGAACCAAATCCTGATTTTATTTTCAAATCTAAATTATTTACTTATGAAGGTACAGGACACAGTAACAATTCTTGGTACCAGAGGTGAAAAGAGGCCATCTATCTTAATCGGTTACCTTGGATTAAATTATGATGGAGAAGTTTATAAAGTAAATGTTTACAAAAGTTTTAGCAGAATCGGGGATGAATACTATAGCATTTGGTTCACAGACAAAACCACCGGAAAAGAAACTTATGGCGTTGGCAGGTATCTGGACTTTGATCTAAATGACGATCCCGATTTTATTTACACAATAGATTTTAATAGAGCATACAATCCATATTGCGCTTACTCTACTTTGTTTACTTGTCCCATCCCTCGCGAAGAAGATCACATTGATATGGAAATTGAAGCTGGCGAGAAAAATTTCCATTAATGCATATCATTAAAAATAGATCTTAATGTTTATCAATGAGAATGGTACTGCATTTTGAATTTATCCTTAATAGAAAATCATCTATTTTCATCTTCCAATAGAAAAATAATTAAACGGTAAGAATGACAAAAAAATATTTACAGATTTTATTATCTCTGATGATACTGGCAATCAGTAATACGATGTTGATGTCACAAGAGCTGCCGGGAACGAAGGTGGTTAAAACTTATTATCCTAATGGAGTTATTAAAACTGAAGGTCAGTATTGGTATGATAAGCTTAATGGTTTTTACAGGGAATATTATCCGAACGGGAAATTATGGAAAGATTGGAAGTTCAGCAATGGAAAAGAGCATGATCTATCAACCTGGTTTTTTGAAGATGGATTAGTTAGCATTGAGTGGAATTACAAAGATGGTATTAAGGATGGTATCTCACGTTGGTATTATGAAAGTGGTGAACTGTGGGCTGAGCAGCATTATTCTGATGGCGTTCTTCAGGGGATAACTTATACTTATTATAAAACGGGTGAACTTCAGGGTGAATGGAGACTATGTTGATGGGGTGCTTCAGGGAATTTCAAGAACGTATTATAAAACAGGTGAAGTTGAGGTTGAAAGAACTTTTATTGATGGAAAACAAAATGGAAAAATCTTTATCTACCACGAAAACAAAATGGTTGCAGTGGAAGCAAATTTCATCAACGATAAAATTGAAGGTACAGTTCAGCTTTATGATATGTCCGGCAACCTTCGTGTAAAAGATGAATATCTGAATGATGAACTTCTTAACCGTGAACGATATGACTTTGAAGGTAAATTTGAATCAAAAGAGGAAATGCTTAAAAATTATACAAACGCTGGTTCATTACTCGATGAAACTTTCATAAAAGATGGTGTTATACAGGAAGTTGCTAAAACATATTATGACTCGGGTTTTCTGAAAGAAGAAATTCCTTATAAAGATGGTGTGATTGACGGAATTTATATAACATATTATGAAGACGGAATTGTAAAATCTAAAGTTGATTACATAAAAGGTGAACGGAGAGGAATGGTTAAAGAATATTACCCGGATGGTCATCTAAAACTTGAGACTGTAATCAAAGACGGAATGAAAAATGGTCTGGTGGTTAATTATTATGAAGATGGTTCTCTAAAATCGATGGGAACTTATGTTAATGATATTCTTGATGGAGAATACAAAGAATATTACAAAAACGGATTGCCCAAATCAGAGGCGATTTACATAAAGGGTAAAATTGATGGTAAGAAAAATTCGTATTATGAGAATGGTGCTTTTCAGAAAGTTGAAAATTACTACAAAGGCAAACTCGATTCTTATGTTCGTACATATTATTCAAACGGTTTTATTAAGAGAGAAGAATATTATAAGGATGGAAAACTTTTAAGAAGCAAAGATTTTAATGCGGAAGGTTACATGGTATCAACCTACGGATATTAAATTTGTCGAGTAGTTACGAATCAAAAGATCACTCACCATAGAGACCAAATAAATTTTACTACTACTAATAATTTTTTAATTTTAGATTAAAGAATCAGGACAATTATGAGCAAAAAATTCACCATCGGATTAATCCAGCTTTCTTTCAGCAAAGACACTTCAGAAAATTTGAAGAAAGCTATTAGCTGGATTGAGAAAGCAGCAAAATCGGGAGCACAGGTTATTTGTTTGCCCGAACTTTTTAGATCGCAGTATTTTTGCCAGACAGAAGACATCGGCAATTTTAATCTTGCTGAAACAATTCCCGGTCCAACAACAGATGCAATTTCTGAAACTAGCAAAGAAAAATAAAGTTAGTGTTGTGGTTCCACTGTTTGAAAAAAGATCTTCAGGAGTTTACCACAATAGTTTGGTCGTAATTAATAGTGATGGAAAGATTCTTGGCACTTACCGAAAAATGCACATTCCAGATGACCCCGGTTTTTCTGAAAAATATTATTTCTCACCCGGTGATTTGGGTTATAAAAATTTTGAGACTTCGTTTGGTAAAATCGGCACATTGATTTGCTGGGATCAATGGTATCCAGAAGCAGCAAGATTAACCGCTCTTCAGGGTGCTGCAGTTTTATTTTATCCAACTGCAATCGGCTGGCATCCTTATGAAAAAGAAAAACATGGAAGAGCTCAATACGAATCATGGTTGACAGTGCAGAGAGGACACGCCATTGCAAATGGAGTTTATATTGCTGCTGTTAATCGAATCGGATTAGAAAAAGTAAAAGATGACTCACCTGGAATAGAATTCTGGGGACAATCATTCGTTAGTGATCCCCAAGGTATGATAATCGCACAAGCTTCTTCTGACAAAGAGGAAATTCTTCTCGCTGAAATAGATACAGAAAGAATTGAGTACATCAGGCATAACTGGCCGTTCTTGCGAGACAGAAGAATAGATAGTTATGAGGATATAACTAAAAGATTTTTAGATGAATAATTTTAATCTTCACTCTGAATGGGCTTTACACGAAGCAACATGGATTGGCTGGCCTTATAATAAAAGTGACTGGCCAGGAAAGTTTTCTCCAATTCCTTATGTTTATGCTGAAATTGTAAAATATATTTCACGTGGAGAAAAGGTCAGAATTTTTGTTCAGTCAAAAGAACATAAATTAAAAGCAACAAAAGTTCTGAAGGATTCTAATGTTGATTTGCTGAACGTTGAATTCTTCATAAAGAAAACAGACCGCGGCTGGCTCAGAGATTCCGGACCCATGTTCGTTAAAGAAAGTAATAAAACAGTAGCACTCGACTTTAAATTCAATGCCTGGGCAAAGTACGATGATTACAAGCTTGATGATAAAGTTTCTTCTTTCATCTCAAATAAATTTAATCTCAAAAGAATTGTTGTAGAAAACAAAGGCAAACAAGTTGTTCTTGAAGGTGGTGCGATTGATACTAACGGTAAAGGAACATTAATCACAACTGAAGAATGTTTGCTTGATGAAAAAGTTCAAACACGTAATCCAGGATTTACAAAGCAGGATTATTTCGAGGTATTCAAAAAATATTTTGGTGTCTCAAATGTTATCTGGTTAGGGAAGGGAATTGCTGGCGATGATACTCATGGACACGTCGATGATCTTTGCAGGTTTGTAAATGAAGATACAGTTGTTTTAGTGTCAGAAGAAAATTCCTCGGATGAAAACTATAATCTTGTTAAATGAAAACAGAGAACGACTTCAAAATATTTACCTGCCAAATGGTTCAAAACTAAATGTTGTTTCTTTGCCAATGCCTTCACCTGTGATTTTCAAAGGGCAAAGACTACCGGCCAGCTATGCAAACTTTTACATTTCAAATTATGCTGTACTTGTTCCAACTTTTAATGATCCGAATGATAGAATTGCATTAGGAATTTTATCTGAATTATTTCCTGATAGAAAAGTTATCGGCATTCATTCAGTCGATTTAGTATGGGGATTGGGAACACTCCACTGTTTAACTAAAGAGCATCCAGCCCTTTAATCTATTCTAAAAGTCTAAAAATTATTGCGAATTTTAGCCATTTTTTTGGAATTCGCGTTGAATGAGTTTAATTTTCATTTATTAATTATTTTCAATTCACAAGGAGATACAGGTATGGTAATAGCAGTTCCTAAGGAAATCCTGCCTGGCGAAAATCGAGTAGCATGTGTCCCAGATGTAGCTTCTAAACTTATTAAATCAGGTTTCCAGATTCATGTCGAAAAAGATGCTGGACTAAATGCCGGTTATACAAATGAAATGTATGAAAAAGCCGGAGCTAAAGTTGTTAGTCTGAATGAACTATATTCTTCAGCAGATATTGTTATTAAAGTACAACGTCCACTCGATCATACCCAAAGCGGGAAAAAATGAATTAGATTTATTAAAAGAAGGAACTCTTTTAATTACTTTTCTTTATCCATTAAACTATCCGGAACTTGCAAAAAAATGTGCTGCTAAAAAGATTAATGTTATTTCTATGGATATGATTCCAAGAACAACATTAGCACAAAAAATGGATGCACTCAGTTCACAGGCAAACATTGCAGGTTATAAAAGTGTAGTAATGTGTGCTGATACACTTGGTAAAATCTTTCCATTAATGATGACGGCTGCCGGTACAATTTCACCGGCAAGAGTTGTTATTATGGGTGCTGGTGTTGCAGGTTTGCAGGCACTTGGAACAGCAAAAAGATTGGGTGCAGTTGTCGAAGTTTCTGATATTCGTGCTGCAGTAAAAGAAGAAGTGCTTAAGCCTTGGCGGAAAATTTATTGAAGTTGAAGGGTGCAGAAGATATGCAGGATGCAGGCGGTTATGCAAAAGAAGCATCTGAAGAATTTTTGAAAAAACAAAAAGAACTAATCTTCAAACATATTACTGAAGCTGATATTGTAATTACAACAGCTTTAGTTCCGGGTAAAAAAGCACCAGTACTTAGTTACAGAAGAAATGGTAAAAAACATGCGACCTGGAAGTGTTGTGCTTGATATGGCTGTTGAGTTTGGCGGTAACTGTGAAGTAAGTGAAAAAGGAAAGACTGTTAAGAAATATGGTGTTACAATTATTGGTGAACCAAATCTTCCAAGTCTTGTTCCTACTCACTCAAGTGAGATGTATTCAAAAAATATTCTTGCTTTAATTCAGCATATAGGTAAAGAAGGAAAAGTTGAATTAAATCTGGAAGATGAAATTGTAAAAGGTTCATTGATTACTCATAACGGTGAAGTAGTTAATCAAAGAGTAAAAGATTTACTCAAATAAATTATTTTAAGAATTTTTTAGAAAAAATAAAAGGAAATTCTAAATGGATATTTTCGGATTATTAATGCTCATATATGTTTTTGTATTAGCCATCTTTGTGGGCTTTGAGCTTATTACAAAAGTACCACCCACTTTACATACTCCTCTTATGTCCGGATCAAATGCAATATCCGGAATTACAATTGTTGGTGCTCTGTTAAGTGCAGGAGTTGGCGAAATGTCTATCAGTACAATTCTTGGAGTAGTTGCAATAGTATTTGCAATGATAAATGTCGTTGGCGGATTCCTGGTAACTGATAGAATGTTAAAAATGTTTAAGAAGCCGTCCCGGTCCGGCTCTGACAGAAAGTAGGGGGATAAGCAATGGAAATAGTATTATATCTTGTTTATTTAATAGCTTCAGTTTGTTTCATATTTGGAATTAAAAAACTAAGCTCACCAAAAACCGCACGCCAAGGAAACCAGCTGGCAGCTTTGGGTATGCTGCTTGCTATAGTGGTAACTTTACTTGATCAGAGAATTTTAACATTTGAATATATTATTCTGGGAATTGTTGTTGGTTCAGCAATTGGTGCAGTAATGGCAATTAAAGTTCAGATGACCGGAATGCCGCAAATGGTTGGTTTACTCAATGGCTTTGGCGGTGGTGCATCTGCACTAGTTGCTTTTGCTGAGTACGACAGAATTTTTACAACCACAGCCAGCTTTGAAATTCCAATTACAATAACAATCGTTCTTAGTATCTAATTGGTTCAGTAACATTCACTGGTTCACTAATTGCTTTTGGAAAACTTCAAGGAATTGTAACCGGAAAAGTTGTCAAGTATCCATTACAGCATCCGTTTAATGCAGTTTTATTGCTAGGTGTTCTAGTTGCTGGAGTAGTTGTTGTTATTAATCCTTACGATATTGAATTAATTATCGCAGTAGTAGGAGTTTCTTTACTTCTTGGAGTTCTTCTGGTATTACCTATTGGTGGTGCAGATATGCCAGTCGCAATTTCACTTCTTAACTCCTATTCAGGATTAGCAGCTTCAATGACCGGATTTGTTCTTCAAAACAATATGTTGATTATTGCAGGTGCACTCGTTGGTGCTTCAGGAATAATTCTTACAATAATTATGTGCAAAGGAATGAACCGATCACTGATGAATGTAGTTCTAGGTGGATGGGCTACTGCTGGTGCAGAGGGACCTGCGGCAGATAGTAAAGCTCATAAAGGAACCGCAAAATCAATTGATTCTGAGGAATTAGCAATGCTGCTTGATGGAGTCAGCAGTGTTGTTGTTGTTCCTGGTTATGGAATGGCCGTTGGTCAGGCACAGCATGCTGTTACGGGATCTGATGAATGTATTGGAGAAAAAAGGTATTAATGTAAGGTTTGCAATTCACCCGGTTGCAGGAAGGATGCCCGGACATATGAATGTTCTTCTCGCTGAAGCTCAGGTACCTTATGATAAGCTTTTAGCAATGGAAGATATTAATGATGATTTCCCGAACACTGATGTAGTAATTGTAATTGGTGCAAATGATGTTGTTAATCCCGCTGCAAGAAGCGACCAGAGCAGTCCGATTTACGGAATGCCTATTCTAAATGTTGATTATGCAAAAACTGTAATAATAAACAAACGTTCGTTAAATGTTGGTTATGCCGGAATTGATAATGAGCTCTTCTTCTATCCAAATGCGCTTATGTATTTTGGAGATTCTAAAGAAGCGATGAGCAAACTGGTTAGTGAGATAAAAGCATTATAAGGATATAAATTAATTAGATTATTAAACCCCTGTGATAGTGGATTACAGGGGTTTTTTATTTCATACAAATACCACATGATTCTTATTTACTAAACACATAAATTGCACTATCAAATAAAACATCCTAAGGACTGAAAATGAACCTCGACTGGACTGAATACATCAATCACACTTTAAATGTTACTATGCACGAAAACTATGGAGCTACAAAAGATCCCAAGGAAGATCAACCGTTGTATGAAATAGTTTTCAAAACAGGAAAACTGGTGAATGCTTATGATGACGGTTTGCTGCTAGAAATAGAAAGAGAAGGAGAGAGCATCGGAATATTCATACCTTACAATTCAATTAAATGTGTAGAAATTTTTGATTTTTAATTAACAGTGGGCTAAAATGAAATCGCTTTTTCTTTTCTTACTAATCCTCATACCATTTAAGGATATTTTCTCGCAGTATGGTGTAGACGAGTTTACTGTCAAGAGCTTAAACGTTTACACAACTAATAATGAAATAGCTTTGCCGGTTTTAACCGGAAACAATAAGCTAGTAATTGAATTTGATGTTCAGGGAGACTTTATTCCTAATATGAATGTTGTTTTCAGATTTTGCGATAAAGGCTGGACTCCTACAAAAAATATTTTTCTTCTTAATACATCTTACAGCACTGCTTACTTTTTGATTTTGAAGAACTTCCTATAACCGTAATTGATGATGCACGCTACCATAATAAAAGCACTTATCCCGATGACCGTGGACAGGTTCGTTTTCCTTTTTCAGGCAAGTGGAGATTTTATTTAACCGATACTCAGGATTCTTCTATAGTTTATGCTACCGGAAAGTTTTTCGTAGTTGAGGATCTTGTTGATATGGAGATTCTACTTAAAAGAGATGAACTTGCAGATAAAAATTACTGGCCGGTTGAGCTTGCTAAAAGATTTAGTTTAACTTCGGACTTTTATTTACCTGAACAATTTTATCCTGCCTTTGTTGACAAGATTGAGATAATAGATGATCAGAGGATTTATTATCCGATTATTGTTGATAGAAATACAAATACTTTATTCAGATTTTATAAGTGGGATGCGAACAGACATTTTACATTCACAGCAAGAGATATTCCAGCAGGAAACGAATTCAGACAGGTCGATATAAGAAATCCTAATTTATACTTAGGAAGAGATGTAGATGCAAAACTTGATGGAATTGAGTATTCGAGATTCTTTCTCAACTATGAAACAATTGATTTAAATGGTGGGAAGATTTACGAAAATTACAGAGATGCCTATTCAACCTACCACAATGTTACTTTTTCAATCAGACCACCGGATGATGTTTATGGTGATATTTTTCTTGTTGGTGCTTTTAATGATTGGCTGCTTTCACCGGATTATCAGATGTATAATTCCAATGGAGTTTTTTCAATCACCACTTACTTTAAAAGAGGAGTGTATGATTACCAGTACGTTGTTGGGGAAATTGAAGATGGAGATGTTGTTAATGCTGATTGGTTAATTCTTGAAGGAAACACCTGGACGAACAAAAAAGAGTTTGATGTTTTCCTGTATTACAATGAACAGGATAAAGGCGGTTATGAAAGAATTATTGGTTATAAGAGAGTTAGAAATTTGTAAAAAACTAATCAACCGTTTTATTTGAAAGTAAAAATGAATAAACCAAATATTGGCGTAATAGGTACTGGTCATCTTGGAAAACTTCATACCAAGATGTTCAAATCAATCGATAATTGTGAATTGATTGGCATTTATGATTCAAATCCTGAACAAGCAAAAACTGTTAGCGAAGAATTAAGTGTAAACAGTGTAACAACACTTGAAGATTTACTAAATAAAGTTGATGCAGTGTCAATTGCAGCCACAACAACTGCTCATTACGAACTTGCGAAAAAATGTTTTGAAAAAGGTGTCCACGTCTTTATTGAAAAACCAATAACCGCAACAATTAAAGAAGCAGAAGAGCTTGTTGAATTATCGGAAAAGAAAAATCTGAATCTGCAGGTTGGACATATTGAAAGGTTTAACCCTGCACTTGTTGCAATGGAAAAATATATTAACGATCCGAAATTTATTCAGACAGACCGGCTCTGCACAATTTAATCCGCGCGGAACAGATGTAGCAGTAGTTCTCGATTTGATGATTCACGATATTGATATAATTCTCAGTCTGGTTAAAAGTGATGTTGTGGAAGTTCAGGCAAACGGTGTTGCTGTTGTTTCAGATCATCTTGATATAGCAAATGCAAGACTTCAGTTTGAAAATGGTGCTGTTGCAAATGTAACTGCAAGTCGGATATCTCAGAAGAAAATGAGGAAGATGAGAATCTTTCAAAGGGATACTTATGTGGCCTTGATTTTGTGACAGGTGTTGCGGAAGCGTATCAGGCTACTATCACCAAATGCAGAAGTTGTTCACTTCACAAATTTCATTTGGAGAAATCGGTGTCGGTGAAAAAAGAAAGAAACTTGTTTACGAACAGCCCGAACAGAAAGAAATAAATGCACTTCAGTACGAGCTTGAGTTGTTTGTAAATTCTGTAATCAATAAAACAAAGCCGGTTGTTTCCGGAGTTGATGGTTTGAGAGCTCTGAAAGTTGCGCAGCTAATTATTCAGAAGATTGAGGGACAAAAAATAACTTAAATCTGAAAGAAACTAAATTAAGTAAATAACAATTCAATAATAAAACAATTAATTAAAAATGAAAAAATTACTCTTACTATCGGTTGCCATTCTATTAATGACATCCAGCTGCAGTGTTTATCAAACAGTTGTCAATCTTTCACGATTACAATTTAAACTAGGAAACGTTAATAATTTTACTGTTAGCGGAATAAACATTTCGAATAAAAATTCGTTACAGGATTTTAATCCGCTGGAACTATTAAATCTAACTCAGTCAATTGCCACAGGAAAATTACCAGCTTCATTTCACTTTGAATGTTGAAGCCAAAAATCCAAATGATGGAACTGGTGGTTATCCTCAAACAAATGCAACTTTAAAAGAATTTCCATGGCGATTAGAAGTTGATAATGTTGAAACCATTGCAGGTAGTATTGGAGCACCGGTTACTGTCCCCGGCACTGGAGAGATACAAAATATTCCTTTGACCATGAACATTGACCTGATTCAATTTTTTGGGAACAAAGGATTGGATAACCTGGTAAATCTTGCTTTAACTTTAGGTGGTCAGCAAGGTTCATCTTCAAAGCTTGCTTTATTTGCAACGCCAACTGTTTCTTCTCCTCTTGGGGATATAAAATATCCAGGCGAATTAAAAATTGTTGACCAAAGTTTTAGTAATTAGCTAGAAGGTGTCATTGCGAGAAGTGTAACGACGAAGCAATCTTTTAATAATTGTTTATGTCATTCTGAGTCTTGATCCGATGTAGGTTGATTTACGAAAGTGTCTTTAGAAGCTGTAACCTGCTTAGACTGCGAAGCAAGGCGAGCAAGTTCAGTTCAACAGTTGAAAGAATATAAATTATGAAAAAAAATAATAAATACGCAATCGGTGTTGATTTAGGTGGCACGAGTATTAAGCTCGGAATTGTTACAAACACAGGCAAACTGATAAAAAAAATTACAGTTCGAACTGAAGCTGAAAAAGGACCTAAGAAAGTAATTAGTAATATTATTTCAGGTATTACCGAGCTTACATGAAAAATCAAAATATAAAATTACAGGAATTGGTATTGGCTGCCCCGGTGTTGTTACTCCAGGTAAAGGAATAGTTGAAAATCCACCAAACCTACCGGGCTGGGAAAAAGTCAATATTGGAAAAATCATCTCTCAGAGAATTTAAGAAGACCAGTCTTTGTTGATAACGATGCAAACGCAGCAGCAATTGGTGAACTAACTTTTGGAAGCGGAAAAAAATATAAATCATTTATTATGATTACTTTGGGCACCGGAGTTGGTGGAGGAATTGTAATCAATAAAAAAATCTATCACGGTGATTTTGGTGCTGCCGGAGAAATAGGACACATCTCAATTGATTACAACGGACCAAAATGCAACTGCGGCTCTTACGGCTGTATCGAAGCTTATGCAGGCAATCAATATTTAAGAGAAAGAGTCAGAACAGAATTAAAAAAACATCCTGAATCTAAAATGTGGAAGTTGATAAATAATGATTTGAGTAAAGTTTCTCCTCGCAACATTCAGGATGCGGCAGAATTGGGTGATGCATTTGCAAAATCTGTAATTGAAGAACTCGGTTTTCATCTTGGTTCTGCATTTACATCTCTTTGCAATGTACTGGATATAAGTGTATTTATTATTGGTGGAGGAATTGCAGGTTTTGGCAAACCTCTTTTTGATTCAATTAAAAAAACTATATCGCAAAAGAGTTATGGCTCCAATCAGACCAAGAGTAAGAGTTCTTCCGGCAAAACTAAAAAATGATGCAGGAATTAAAGGTGCCTCTGCGTTGGTTTTTCATCATAAGTAAAAATTTATTCGGATAAAACATTTCAACAGTTCTTTTCGTCTTATGATAATATATTACCCATAATCATTTCATATTTTTATCTTTCAGATATGAAAATCGTTCTGTCTGCAATCCTAATTAGTTTTATTAGTTTGGGTGCACTTGCACAGCAGGATGATTTACTTCAAACAATCAATATTGATTCACTTCAGACTCTCACGCCGGATTCACTTCTTACTTCTGTGATAGACTCAGCTAAAGTACAGAAAAAAAAATCGGACCTTGATACCGTTGTTTATGCAAGCGGATCTGATTCATTAATATTTTTTGTTAAAGAGAAGAAAATGTCAATCTATGGTGAAGCAAAGATTAACTACAAAAAATCAGAGATAAAAAGCGCAAACATTATCGTCGATTTTGAAAATTATAACATCGAAGCAATTGGAGCACCAAAAGATTCTGCATCAGGAGAATTAATAGGAACACCTGTGCTTACAGATGCCGGAGAAGTTTATCAAGGCAAACGGATGAAGTATAACTTTAAAACAGGGCAGGGAAATCTTAGCGCTTTCGATACGGAAATGGATGGAGGATTCTATTACGGTGAAAAAATAAAAAAGGTAACCAAGGATACTTATTTTATTGAAGATGGTATTTATACTACGTGCGATGATCCGGATCCTCACTACTATTTCTATTCACCGAAGATGAAGGTTATTCAGCAAGAACAGATTGCTGCAGAATGGATCTGGTTGAATTTTGGTGATGTTCCGTTTCCGATACCATTGCCCTTTATAGTAATACCTTTGCAGTCAGGGCGAAGGTCAGGCTTGATAACACCGGTATTTGGATTTAGTCAGACTTATGGGACATACATTCAGCGTTTGGGCTACTTTTATGTTATAAATGATTACACCGATGTGAATGCTACTTTTGATTATTACACTAACGGAAGTTATGGTTTAAATTCACGTTTCAGGTATGCAGAGAGATATAATTACAGAGGAAGTGTAGAAGGTGAATACCGGAATTTTTTTAATGGTGAACCCGGTGATCCTGGATATAGTGAGCAAATTAATTGGCGGTTAAAAGTATTTCACAATCAATCTTTCACACCAACCTTAAAACTAGATGCAAATCTTGAATTTGCCTCACAGGATTTCCTTCAAACAGGGACTGTTAATTTCAATGATTTGTTAAGAAACGAAATAATTTCAAATGCCACTTTAACCAAAACGTGGGATGAATCAGGTAACAGTGCTACAATAAATTATAACAGAAGACAGGTTCTTCAGACAAACGATATTTATGAAGTACTTCCAAGCCTGCTTTTCAGAAAAGCTCAAAGCTATCCTTTCAGAACATCTACTAGCGATATTAACAAGGCCTGGTATGAATTATTCGGTTATTCATATACCGGTCAATTTCAGAATAAACGCAATAAAACTCAGGGAGATTTGAAGACAAATGCCGGATTTCTCCACACAATTAGTACAGACATGTCACCCAAAATTGGATTCTTTACTGTAGCACCACGACTCGTAATAAATTCTAGATGGTATAATAAACAGATAGAACAATATGTGGTTGAATCTTCTAATGGCTACAGATTCATTGGTAACAAATACTATAGATAAAATTAGTATGGTAAATACTTTCGACTTCGGATTAAGTGCCACAACAAAATTTTATGGTATGTTCAATATTAATTCCATGGGAATTAATGCAATCAGGCATACTGTTTCACCAAACATAACTTACAGCTACCAGCCGGATTTCTCGGAACCGTTTTGGGGATATTATGGTGAATATTATACTTCAAATGGTGCAGCAGTCAAATACAACAGATACCAGAACGAAGTTTATGGTGGTGCACCTCTTGGGGAAAAACAAAATATTAATTTTTCACTCGGAAATAATTTTGAAATGAAGACACTTGCAGATCCAACAGATACAACTTCAAAAGAACAAAAAATTCAATTGCTTAATCTTACGCTTGCAACAGGATATAATTTTGCGGCAGATTCATTGAACTTTGCTGATCTTGGTCTGACTTACAGAACACAGGTAGGTGATTTTTTTGATTTCCAGGGTGCTTCCACTTTTACACCGTATGATTATTCATCAACAACTTCAAAAATTAATAAGTTCTTAATTAACGAAGGGAAAGGTTTACTAAGACTGACATTTCTAAATTTCTCCGTATCCACCAGTCTTTCCGGTGAAAAATTTGCTTCCGATAAAAAGGAAGATATTTCGGAAACTAATATTGATGAAGATGAATTCGGACAGATTGAAGAACAAAGGAACAGCGTTTATCAGGGAATTTATTCGGAACGGGATCCGGATTTTACTATTCCGTGGCAAATATCATTAAGTTATAATTATAGTATAAATCGTACGAATCCAGGTAATCCAAAATATTTTTCAAATATCAGTGGTAACTTGAGTGTTAGTCTAACCAGAAATTGGAAACTTGATTTAGCTGGAAGTTATGATTTTATAAATAAAGAATTTGCTGCACCCCAGGTAAAAATTTCCCGTGATCTTCATTGCTGGATTATGAACTTTACCTGGAATCCCATCGGTACTTATACTGGTTTCCAGTTTGAAATAAGAGTTAAAGCTCCTCAGCTTCAGGATCTTAAAGCTTACCAAGCAAGATCAATTTTTTGATACTAGATAATCTAATAAAATTCAAAATTATGATTAAGAAACTAAACTAATGAGACAACACTAAGTGAAGCATTACATAATTGATGGAAATAACCTGATTGGGAAAATCAAAACACTAAATCAGATTTACAAGAAGAATAAGAAGCAGAGTGGAGAGAAACTTGCGTTTATGATAGGACGACATTTTAATTTTAAGAAAGCTACTGTCAGTTTGCACTTTGATGGAGTTCGAACAGATGTAGTTAAAGTCACTGGAATTAAAATTATTTATTCAGGACACGTGACAGCAGATGAGAATATTAAAAATGAGATTGGAAAAAGTAAGAATCCAAAAAATATTGTTTTGGTTACTTCGGACAGAAACGTCGCCGATTTTGGTCGTGTGTGCAGCTGCCAGGTAATTAAAAGCGAAGAATTTTCAAAACAGCTTTTATCTTCCGGATTTACAGACGAAGAGAAGATTAGACTTGAAGAAATAAATGATCCCGATGAGTTTAAAAAGCTCTTCGGAGTTAAATAATTGTCAATCATTGTCCATAAAAGACAATTTTTTTTTGATTTATAAAATAAATGGCTTAATTTTATTGAAAATTTGAAAACAATTATTGACAAATTATAGCATCTTTCATTTTCCTGTCTTCTGGAGATAAGAAAAAATTATCTGAAAAAATATCCATTCTTTTGAATTACCGAAAAAATATAATTTTAACTCAACTCACATTCATTCATCAATTAATTCAGGAGGTTTAGTGGAAAATAAACTACTAAAACCAGTTCTTTCATTACCCTTGATAATGCTTTATTCTTTTTTGATTATTTCAGGAAGTTTATTTGCGCAGGGTGATAATCCACTTGTGGATGCAGTTCCAAGCGAGTGGATACCAAACGTAATTATCATTCAGATTCTGAGGAAGATGTTATAACTATTAACGGTTATGATGACTTTAATCTTGGAGTCGATTTTGCGGAACCGCATGTTTCTCAAAATCCTCTCAATCCACTGCAATATTTTGGTGCCTATAATATTAACGGTGCCTGGCGGTACATAATGATGGCCATAATTGGCTGAGTCCTCTCCACCATTTTGGATCTACCCCTAGAGGTGATCCTATCACCACTTATGATGGTGCTGGAAATTTATATTATGAAACCATGTATGGTAGTATTACAGGATGCAGAGTAATTCGCTCAACAAATAATGGTGCATACCTGGACAACGGGAGTTGTAGCAGTCTCAGGTTTTGATAAAAACTGGATGGTTGCGGATCAAACTACTGGACCTTATTCTGGATTATGTTTATACAGCAATGACCCCAGGTAACTTTGCACGAACAACAAATAATGGTGCTACCTGGACTACAACTAATACTTTTGGAACACAATCCTTACCGGGTATAATGATTTGTGTTGGTCCTGATGGTGCTACTGATGGTGGAGTTGTTTATGTTGTTACAAACTCAGGCAGCGCTTTTGCTTCTACATATACTTTTTATGCTTCGACAAATGGTGGAGTTAATTTCACATTTGAAATCTTCTCAGAACTTTTCAGGATATGTTGGTTCAAATGTAAATGGTAGAAATACTGTTCAGAATATGCGAACAAGACCTTATCCATTTATCACGGCAGATCAAAGCTCTGGCACATACAGAGGCAGATTGTATTTAGTTTATGCTTCTAATGATCCTCCGGGAAATGGAAACAAACCTGATATTTTTTGCAGGTATTCAACCGATCAGGGAACTACATGGTCATCTGCGTGTCAAAATTAATGACGATACAAATACGACAGCAACATAATCAATGGCATCCTTCTATCTGGTGTGATGTTCAAACAGGAAGGTTATTTGTAAAATGGATGGACACTCGAGATACACCAACAAGTGACAGCGCATATATTTATGCAAGCTATTCTGATGATGGTGGTACTACATGGGCTACAAACCAGAGAATGTCCAATCAGAAAATGAGAATTAATTGCACGACTTGTGGCGGTGGCGGAACATCCACGATATCAGGGCGATTATGATGCAATCATTTCATACAATAATCAGGCATTAGCAATGTGGACTGATTTCAGAGCTGGAAACTTTGGCAGTTATGTTGGTTATTTCCCTGATTTTGCAATGACGCTTTCAGCCAATTCAGTAATAATTCCAAACAGCGGTGGTCTGAATTTGTTACAGTTGAATGTTCCTGATGTAAAATTATATACTAATCGATGCAGTATTTTCTGCAACTGTAACTCCCACACCGGCAAACGGAACAATTGATGTTGATTTTCCAGGCGGAAATGTTGTAAATACTTTTCCCGGAAGTGTTCAATTAAGAATTCAAACAACTGGTAATGTTACCTCTGGAAGTTATACAATTACCGTTCAGGGTAACGGACCAAGCGATGCACCACCTGTGCATCGAAGAACAATTTCACTCGATGTGATTGTTCCAGTTGAGCTTAGTTTCATTTTCAGCTAGCACAGATAAGAATGATGTTATTCTTACCTGGTTTACAGCTACGGAAACTAATAACAGAGGATTTGAAGTTCAGAGAAAAACAACCGGTGAGTACGAAAGTATTGCATTTGTTGAAGGAAACGGAACAACAACTGAAATACAGAATTATCTTTTCAGAGATAAAAATCTTCTTTCCGGTACTTATACTTATAGATTGAAGCAGATGGATTTCGATGGTTCATTTGCTTATTCTGATGAAGTTGAAATTGATATTCAGCAACCAGATGTATTCTATCTTGGTCAGAATTATCCAAATCCGTTTAATCCATCAACCGTTATTAAATATTCAGTTCCTGCAGATGGTAATGTATCACTGAAAGTTTATGATGTTCTTGGAAACGAAGTAAGCTACACTTGTAGACGAATTCAAGCAAGCCGGAACATTTGATGTTTCATTCAATGGTTCAAATCTTTCCAGCGGTGTTTATTATTATAGACTTACAGCCGGTGAAATGACAACCACAAAGAAACTTATGCTTACGAAATAGTTTGTTTTCCAATAGTTTGATTGGAATTAAGGGAGCTTCGGCTCCCTTTTTTATGGGAGAAACTTAATTAATAATCTTTATTTTTAAACTGAAGATTTTTTAATCAATTCTTCGGGGAACGTTATGAGAATCTCTTTCACAATTCTGTATTTTTGTTACTAATCTTTTACTCAAGTAATTTCTATCCACAGCAACTTTCACAGGATTATTTTGAAAATAATATTGAAGTTTATTTCTCTTTTGAAACATCATCAAAAGAAATGATTCGAGAGCTAACGAATATTATCTCAATCGATAACATTGATGGGAACATAGTTTATGCTTATGCCAATGAGGATGAATATGCAAACTTTCTAAGATTCAATATTACGCATACAGTTTTACCAAAACCCGGTAAGTTAATTATTCCTGAAATGAGTGATCAATGGATAAAATAAATGACTGGAATGTCTATCCAACTTACGATGGCTACGTAAATATGATGATGCAATTCGCAGCGAATTATCCTTCTATTTGTAAGTTGATTGATGCTGGCAATACAGTTCAGGGAAGAAAAATTCTATTGATAAAAATATCAGATAATGTAAACGTTCGCGAAGCTGAGCCGCAGTTTTTATATACTTCAACTATGCACGGAGATGAAACCACAGGGTATGTGCTGATGCTAAGACTGATTGATTCTCTTCTAACATCCTATGGTACTAATCCACGAATAACTAATATAGTTAACAATGCCGAGATATGGATAAATCCAAATGCTAATCCAGATGGGACTTATCACGGAGGAAACGGTACTGTTTACGGAGCAACAAGATATAACGCTAACGGCTATGATTTGAACAGAAACTTTCCCGATCCGGTGAATGGAGTCCATCCGAATCAGCAGCAGGAGACAGCAGTATTCAGAGCACTTGCGGAACAAAATAATTTTGTTCTTTGTGCAAATTTTCACGGTGGGACAGAAGTAGTAAATTACCCCTGGGATACATGGACAAATGGTTTTCCTGATTACGTCTCTCACGCTGATGAAGAATGGTATGAATTTATTTCACACCTTTATGCTGATACTTGCCAAGCCTACAGTCCTTCAAATTATATGAAT
The DNA here is from genome assembly GCA_963768365.1 of uncultured Ignavibacteriaceae bacterium. GTDB lineage: Bacteria > Bacteroidota > Ignavibacteria > Ignavibacteriales > Ignavibacteriaceae > IGN2. The sequence continues at coordinate 84,725 of CAVYHS010000020.1, forward strand.
GGATATGATGATGGAATTACAAACGGTGGTGCTTGGTACGTGATTCATGGCGGAAGACAGGATTATATGAATTGGTTTATGAACAGCAGAGAAGTGACTATTGAAATTTCAGATACAAAGCTAATTCCTGCATCACAGCTTCCTGCACACTGGGAATACAACAAGAGATCATTTCTAAATTACATTGAGAGTATTTTTTATGGAGTTAGAGGAATTGTTATAGATACTGCGGGATATCCTCTGAATGCACTTGTTAAAATTCTAAATTACGATACTCTACATTCAGAAATTAGGACTGATTCTGTAAATGGTAATTACCATCGAATGTTAGCTTCAGGTACTTATTCATTTCAATTTTCTGCTGATGGCTTTTACCCACAAACAATTACAAACGTTCTGGTTAATAATTTTCAAACGACGATATTGGATGTGGAGCTTATTCCGGATTTTATTCCTGTCGAATTAATATTTTTTACATCTGAATTAAATGGAAATAGCATCTTTCTTGAATGGCAAACTGCGACGGAAACTAATAATTCAGGCTTTGAAGTAGAACGAAGTCAAATGTCAAAGGTCAAAGGTCAAATGGAATGGGAACAGATTGGATTTGTGAATGGTAACGGAACAACAACAGAACCAATGAGTTATTCTTTTGTTGATAAAAATGTTCACGCAGGATTTTATAAATACAGACTAAAGCAAATAGATTTTAATGGTTCGTTTAAATATTCGGATGCTATTGAAATTGAAGTAGAAGCGCTAGTAGAATTTTCATTGGAGCAGAATTATCCAAACCCATTTAATCCATCAACAGTTATTAAATATTCAGTTCCTGCTGATGGTAATGTATCGCTGAAAGTTTACGATGTTCTCGGTAACGAAGTAAGCTCAATTGTAAACGAATTTAAGCAAGCCGGAACATTTGATGTCACATTTGATGGTTCAAATCTTTCCAGCGGAATTTATTATTATCGGTTTACATCTGGAGAATTGACATTGACAAAGAAACTGATGCTAACGAAATAGTCTGTTTTCGAATTGTAAATCAAAATTAAGGGAGATTCGGCTCACTATTTTATTGAGCAATGTTTAAGATTATCCGCAGTTTATTGGCTAAGGATTTTTAATTTATTTCGGGGAATAAAATGAATACGAAAATATTACTTCTATTGATATTTCTTTTTCTATATTTCTCACCAAATTTTTTAATTGCCCAAAATTGGTTTCCATTAGATGTCGGTAACGAGTGGCAATATATTCAAATTGAATACTCCTATGATTTACATTCTCCTAATGATACCACAAGCTTTCAAGTTGAATTAGTAAACGATAAAATTTTAATGGATACTACAATAAATAATTACATTTATTACAAACGTTCTCTAGAGCCAGATGTATGGTATCGTTATAATAATTCCGATCAAAAGATATATCTCTGGTGGGATGATAATGATAGATTAGTAATGGATTTTACGTTACCAGCTGATTCATTTTTTATCAGTTACATACCAGTACAGGGAGAAGTTGGTGCAACCGTTATCGAGGGGAATTATTCCCTTTTTGACTCAATGTTTCAGTATAAAGGTTATGAATGGTTTTTAATTGGGGATTTTTACGAGAGGAATAAATTCGTGAATAATTATGGTCTTGTCGATTACTATTTTGACTGGAGTGATGGTACTAATTTGTTCAGGTTACAGATATATAGTAATCTAATTCAGGCCAACATAGGTATAATTAATTACAGCTCTGACGTTAATCCCGAGATTTTTTTAATCCCGATAACAACTCTATCAGATTCAAATTTTAGTTTAGAATTAGATGTTCACCATATATATAACATGTTAATTCCAAATCCAGGTTATTCTTATTCCGGTCTTAACTTTATTGATTCAGTTTATTTGCAAAGCTTTTACTCAAAAGATGATTCAATAATTATTAACTCTCCCCTAATTGCTGAAAACATTCCAAATTCAGAAAAATGGATCATAAATACAACCTTGGATTTGAATTTATTAAAAGACAATTTTGATTTTAATTATAAAATTGAAGCAATAGACAAGGGATTAAAACCGCACAATAGCTTTGCTCCTGATAGTGGATATTTCGTTGCAGTCTACGATACTACAACCAATATTAATGATGAACGTTTTATACCCAAATCTGCTATTCTATCCCAAAACTTCCCCAATCCCTTTAATCCTTCAACAATAATCAAATATGAAATTCCTGAAAGAAGTTTTGTCACATTAAAAGTTTATGATGTTTTGGGAAACGTAATTGCAACCCTTGTTAATGAAGAAAATTCTGCAGGTAATTATAATGTAGAATTTAATGCTAAAGAATTATCAAGTGGAATTTATTTTTATTCACTTTCTTTAGGCAACTTTTTCTCTACTAAAAAAATGATTTTAATTAAATAAAAAGTATCTAAGTACAGTCCCTCGGAAGGAGAGGCACAATTGATTTAAAAAGAATGCGGAATAAGCTTTGAAAAACTCATATACATTTTTTATTGCACTTTTATTATTACAATTAGTCACTTTTACTCGTGCTCAGACTATCCCAAACGGTGATTTTGAAGATTGGGTTATTGGTGGTGGTCCCGTTTTGTGGTATACAAATAATCAATATTATCCACCAATTGAATGTTTACTAATCCTACCTGATTTTCAGGCTTATAATGGGGATATATGTGCAATGGGTATTATTGATAGTTGTATTGAACTTTCAGTTTTGTATCCTCCAATTTTGACTTCGTTTGATATTAATTTAAATACAAAACCAGAGGTACTCCTCGGATACTACAAATATTTTCCAATTGGTGAGGATATATTTTCTGCCTGCGTTGAGTTGTATGCAGATAGTGTTCTAATTGGGGTGGGATCTCTTAAATCGGAACAGCAGGTAATTGATTTTACAGAATTTGTAGTAGACATTAAATATACTACAAGCGATACGCCTGATATAGCAGTAATTGAATTTACAATTGATAGTTCGCTTATTGATAATCAACTTCACAAGGGATCTATGTGGATTGTTGATTTTTTACGATTTGATACCTTATCAGCCATAATTAATGATTTAGAAGAATGGACTAAAACCTTTTATTTATTTCAAAACTACCCTAATCCCTTCAATCCTTCAACAAGAATTAAATATGAAATTCCGGAAAGAAGATTTGTTACATTAAAAGTTTATGATGTTTTAGGAATCGAAATTGCATCTCTTATTAAGAAAGAAAAGGTTGGGGGGAGTTATGAAGTTGATTTCAATGGATCTGAATTACCAAGTGGGATTTATTTTTACCAACTAAAGGTCGGCTCTTTTATTGAAACAAAAAAGATGATTTTGATGAAATAGCATACCAAATAATTATTTTTTAATCACTTTAATGAAAAAGATATGAAAAAGTACCGATTTGTTTTTATTAATATGATTGCTACACCATTGCTGTTTATAACCTCACTTTATTCACAAACAACAACGCAACCAACACCGGTTGCAGGCACAAACTCAGTAAAATTTGAGACATCGACAAACAAGTACAAATTTTATCTCAACAGAAATTTATTATATGAGTATTTAGTTTTACCTGGGACTACAACAAATGGTGGTTCGTTCAATACATTAAAAGCATATGCTGATAATGGTACCTGGTTTATCCCAAGTAATTTTGGCGGGATAACAGCAATATTAGGTGGAATTGAAACCGGTCCATGGGAACCGGGAGTTACTTTTACCAGAATTAGACATCAGATATTGACAGGTGATACGGTCTATTCGTATTGGAAGATGATGGCAAATAATGATTATTGTTATTTTACATACAAGATGAAAATAGTTGGACGAACTTTAATAATTAAAGTTGAATTTGATACTCAGAATTCCGGTGAAAATAAAGCCACGCTCTTTAGTTTAGATAGGTGTGAGAATGCCACTAAACCAAAAGCAATTGCTATCCCTTATCTGCCAATGTTTTACATATTACTTTCAAATGGTAATTTCACATCATTTTTTACTGATTGGGAAGTTACAAATTGCACTCGAATAATACCTCACAGTGGCTCAAACTATTCAAGTACTTCCATACGATATGCTCATGATAATCAATATTCGCTTAAAACTAATAAACAGAGAAATCGGTTATTCGAAACTCTTTACTTAACAACATCACCCGATTTAAATGATGTATTACCAAATATTCCAAATCCAATTTCACCTTATAAAGAAGAATCTGCAAATAGAATAGTCTGGGATTATCGTGAACCTTTTGCACGTCTTGTCAGGCAGCCTTGGAATTTTTTACAAAGATTAAAAGATGGCGGTGTAAATAATATTTGGTTGCAGATTCACGATTGGCAGAAATATCATGGAAATCCCTGTTGGGGTAAATGGGAATTAGGTTATGATGATGGATTACCTTGTGTTCTGCCAGCAAACGAAATTTATGAACTGGAATCTGAATACGGTGGTTTCTCAGTACTTGATTCTGTTATTTTAGTAGCACAGAATTTCGGATACCGAACTGGATTTCATCAGAACTATGTTGATTATTACCCTAATGCTTCGATTGGTTGCGATTACGATTATGGATATAATGAAGCTGATGTTGCTCGAAATTCTGATGGCAGCTTAATGGATGCTTTTAAAAATCCTTGTACCGGTATTCAATCAAAAGTATTAAAACCATCTAAATCGTTAGAGTATTTAAATTATTGGAGTCAACAAATACAAAGTTCATATAACATTAATGCTTGTTACTTAGACGTTCATTCTGCATCTATGGCTCCATACGTGGATTGTGATGCTTCAGTTGAAAATGCAGGAATGTTTCGTGAAACAGTTAAAAGATATCGGGCATTATACTCTGTACTGAGACAGAATCATAAAGGACCAGTTCAGGGTGAAGGTGGTGCTCAATTTTTATATCAGGGGTATGTTGATGATATTGAGGCAAGATTAATAACACCAAAAACAATTAATCCTGGTTATAATATACCGTTACTGGTGGATTTTAATATGAATAAATTACGTACTAAAACCATGGTTCACGGTGTTGGCTGGTATCCACTTTGGTTAAGTGTAGATTTGGAAAAGCCAATTAAACCAAATTGGGATGAGGTATTATCCTATATTGCAACGGAAATCGCTTACGGTCATGGTGGATATTTGCCAGATGAATGGGACACTAAAAATAGTACAGTTGATTTTGTTAAACACGCACAAACTGAATACAATCATGTATATGCACTACAGAAGTATATAGTAGATGCAACACCATTGAGTGTTCTGTATGGGGACAGTTTACAAACTGCATCTGACTACATAAAAGGTCATCAAAATTTTGCTGACATAAATAGCGAGGATTTTCTGGGCAAAGTTAAAGTGACTTATGATAACGGAATAATTGTTTATGTCAATAGACATCCGACAAAAACCTGGAATGTAGCAGTTGGTACGCCAAATAAATGGTTCAGCTATCATGCAATAGTAAATGGAACATTAAAGTTATATGCAGGCCATTCAAACAATATTAACTTTGTTCTACCCCCAAATAATGGTTGGGTAGTATATAATCCAGTTTATTAACAAAAATAGAGTCGCATTTAATTCCATTTTTTTTATATCTTTGTCAACAAATAAATATCATTAGGGATGAAAATAAATTATTTATTAGCCTTTTTATTCTTAGCATTTGTATCAATAGTTATAATTGCAAATGTTGATGAAACTACCCTCATTGGCTGCACTGAGCTAAATGGTTACGGTTGCGTTTGCCACACAGTTGAGAGAGATACTTTAGTGCAGGTCTGGGTAGAAGGACCGGAATCTTTATATGTAGGACAAACCGGACTTTACAAAATGTTTATGGCGGGTGGTCCGGCAGAAGCAGGTGGTTACAACGTAGCTGGGAGGTTTGGTGAAATGATTTTGGTTGATACATTTTCCTTTCAGCATCCGCTATCAATGAATGAACTTACGCAGGCATTTTCTCTACCTTTCCTGACAACACAGGATACTATTTACTGGGAATTCGGATATAAAGCTTTGGAATCTACTCTTGAGTGGGATACAATTTATTCTTGCGGGTTGAGTTTGATGTGGGATACAATTCCTGATTTTCACGACCGGTGGAATTTCGGTCCGAAGTTTCCTGTAAAAATTTTATCAGTTACTGATGTTGGTGAACCTATAAATAATCCGAATGAATTTGTGCTTTACCAGAATTATCCTAATCCGTTTAATCCATCAACTAAAATAAAATATACGATTCCGTCAAACATTGAAAGTGATATGTCAAATGTAAGTTTAAAAGTCTTCGATTTACTGGGGAATGAAGTTGTGAAATTAGTTGAAGAAGAAAAATCCGCAGGAGAATATGAAGTTGAGTTTAGTGCCTATCATTTGCCCAGCGGAATTTACTTTTACAGGTTAGAAACTGGCGAATTGATTCAGACTAAGAAGATGGTTCTCTTAAAGTGATTTCTGAAAAATAAATGTAAGGCTTGTCGGCAAGTTCTGCTGATTTCTAAATCCCACAGAAAAATTCCAGCTCACTTCCTCTTTTAATTTATTATTATAGGCCGTAACCAACCTAGCAGCATTTATTGCACTGGCAATTCTGTTAAGAATTAATCCTCCAACCACAAATCGGATGTCGTTACTAGTTTGTTCGCTTGATGTCCACATATCCCGGTAAGTTTGCCGCTCGTTAGTGGAATTCCATTTCCAGAAATCTACTTCCGGATCAAGCATCTGGTCATAATTTCTTTCCAGGGCTTTCTCATCGTTATAAGAAAAAACACTCGTATAATTTCCAATAGTAGAATAATATTCAGCATCTTTATTGCTATTATCTACACCAGCATTTGCAGTAGCATAAGTTTGATAATTATTTTCCTGCCAGTTTGTATAAACATTCATACCTATGAATGTTCCCCATAAAACTCCATCAGCGATTGTAAAGTATTTACCGATGTTGTAAGAATCAGCATAAAGTTCTCCCATGCCGGGAAGAAGTAATGAATAAACTATTCCTAATCCAACACTTTTCTTTTCACTGTTATCATCGTAAATAAAATTCGCATTAGCATTCTGAAAGTTTTCATCTGATAATTTAATAGAGTTTTTTAATCCCTGAATTGATTTATAATCATCCGTCTGTGCTAACAGGTGGGTTGATGAAAGAATCATTATGAGAAAGAATAATTTCATAATTTTTTATTTTAATTTTAGTCTTAAGTAGTGACTAAATCAATTGATTTTTTTATGGATACTACCGCTCCCATACAATACTCTGCGGTTGACCCCTGCACATTTACCGGGCAAATTTGGCCAGCCAGATCTTCATTAAAATCAGTCTGAAATTTTATATAATTTGATGTAAAGCCCCGTATTATGCCTTTATTATTAGCATTTTCAAAAAGAACCTCCTGCTTTGATCCGATCATATCTGAATAAAATTTTGCCCTTTTTTTCTCACTTAAAATTCTCAGAATATTATTTCTTCTTTTTCTTTCCTGCACATCAATTGTTCCCGGAAGGGAAATTGCTTTTGTATTCGGTCTTTCAGAGTATGTAAATACGTGAAGATAGGATATAGGAAGCTCTCGAAGGAAATTATGTGTGTGAATAAAATCTTCTTCGGTTTCTCCCGGAAATCCAACAATAACATCAACACCAATAGCTGAATCGGGTAAATGTTTTTTCACTTTGTAAATCAGATTTTCGTAATCATTCAAGGAGTATCTTCTTTGCATAACTTTTAATATTCGTGGACTCCCGCTCTGAAGTGGGATATGAAAATGATTACAAAGTTTTTCTGAACCGGCAACAAGATCAATTATTTCATCAGTCAGCAGATTTGGTTCAATGGAGCTAATGCGAATTCTGAATTCATCCTCAATTTTGATCAATTCATTAAGCAGGTGAAAGAGACTCGTATCAATATTCTTTCCATAATCTCCAACATTAACTCCGGTGAGAATAATTTCTTTATATCCTTTAAAAAGCAGTTTCCTGAACTCTTTGATGACCTCATTCATTGCAAGACTTCGGCTTGCACCACGCGCCAAAGGAATTGTGCAGAATGAGCAGGTATAATCGCACCCATCCTGAATTTTAAGAAAAGCACGCGTCCGGCTGTCTGCATCGGTTGAATGTGCAACACCAAACTGAGTTAAGTTTTCAGTTGCGGTAACTGAAATACATGTAAACTCCCGTTTATTAAAATTTTCAATAATTGAAAAGAGTTTGAATTTTTCATCGCTTCCTAAAACTGCATCGACTCCATCAATCTTTGCGATTTCTTCCGGACGAAGTTGAGCGTAGCAACCTGTTACAACTATAAATGCTTCAGGATTTTGACGAAGTGCTCTTCTTATTGTTTGCCGGCATTCTCTCTCAGCTGATTCAGTGACTGAGCAAGTATTGAGAACATAGACATCGGCTTTGTCCTGGAAATCAACAATTTCAAAATCTCTATCTAGGAACTGCTTGCCAACAAAAGAAGTTTCTGAATAATTCAGCTTACAGCCGAGTGTATGTAACGCAACTTTTTTTTGCATAATTGTTATTTAAAAGAAAAGCGGGCATTATTCCCGCTTTTCAAAATAAATGATCTTAATTTATTGAGGGTTTTCTGTCTTCTTAACCTCTGGACTATCTTGAACCTCGAAAATTGGAAATTCAGAAGAATCAATAGCACCTGTGTCAGCATTTTTTATGCTTTCCAAAGATACTTTATCAAGTTTATGCTTATTCAGATATTCCACAATTTCAGTATCCGGTTTATCTTTCAAAGCTGCTATCGTACTAAGAACAATTTTCTTATTGCTCTTATCGAATTCAATTACTTTGATTGGAATAATGTCATCAACAGGAAAATGATTCGCCAGATTTTTCAGTTTTGAAGTTGATAACTGATTGGCAGGGACAAATCCATCCACACCTTCAGGTAACTCAGCGATAAGACCTTTCTCAATAATACGAACTACTTTTCCTTCGGAGATTGTGCCGATAGAAAATTTCTGTTCGAATGTATCCCACGGGTTATCCATTATTTGCTTATGTCCAAGAGATATTTTTCTTGAATCAACATCAACACCGAGTACAATTACTTCAAGCGATTCACCTTTCTTCACAACTTCCCCGGGGTGTCGGATTTTCTTTGTCCACGAGAGATCAGAAATATGAACAAGTCCATCTACACCGGGTTCAAGTTCAACGAATACTCCAAAGTTGGTAAGATTTCTTGCAACACCGGAATGTCTTGAACCGACCGGATATTTTATCATCAAAGTCTGCCATGGATCTGGCTCAAGCTGCTTAATACCAAGCGAGATTTTTTTATCATCTTTATCAAGACTGAGAATAACTGCCTCTATCATCTGTCCCATTGCAACTACCTGTGAAGGATGTTTTATATGCTGGGTCCAGCTCATCTCTGAATTATGAATCAATCCTTCAATGCCTTTTTCAATTTCTATGAAAGCACCGTACTCTGTAAGAGATACGACTCTTCCTGTAACCTTATCACCGATCTTATATTTCTCGTCAATATTTTCCCACGGATGAGGAAGAAGTTTTTTAAGACTCAAAGAAATTCTTTTCTTAGCTTCATCGTAATCGGTAACTACGATTTTTAATGTTTCATCAAGCTTAACAACTTCACTCGGGTGATTGATTCTTCCCCAGCTCAGGTCTGTAATATGAATTAATCCATCAACTCCGCCAAGATCAACAAAGACACCGAAATCTGTAACGGCTTTAACAACGCCCTCAAGAATTTGTCCTCTTTCAAGGCTTTCAAGAATTGCAGTTCTTTGATCAGAAATTTCTTCTTCGATAAGAACTTTGTGGGATACTACAACATTTTCTGTTGGTATATTAACCTTAACAACCTTAAAGTCCATCGTTTGTCCAACCAGGGCATCAAAATCTCTGATTGGTCTGATATCAATTTGTGAGCCTGGAAGAAATGCTTCCATTCCAATTAAATCGACAACCATTCCACCTTTGATTCTCTTAATAATTTTTCCATCTATGATTTCACCTGTCTCATGAGCGCGTAAAACTTTTTCCCATATTCTTAAGAAATCAGCTCTTGATTTACTAAGAACCAGATTTCCTTCCAGGTCTTCAACACTTTCAAGGACAACTTCGACTTCCTGTCCGACTTCCAAATTTGCATCTTCGCTGAACTCACTTCTTGGAATAGTACCTTCAGACTTGAATCCGACATCAATAATAACATTATCATCCTGAATTCTTACAAGTTTTCCTTTTACAAGTTCACCTTGCTTTACATCTCTGAATGATTCGGTGTACAGATTCGCAAGTTCTTCAAATTCTTCCTGTGTGTAATCGTAAGTATTGAATTTATTTTTTGCCTTTTCGAAATCTTCTAATACATTGGATGGCTTTTCTTTCACATCAGTGGTCATTTATCCTCCTGAAATTAATTAGATATCTTTCTGCTCAAAACCGGAAAAAACAGTGAGATATTTTTTGTTTTATTTAACATATTTAATTAACCGGCTTTTATTTAATTATTTTTAATTGAATATTTTTTTTATCTGCAACTTTTTTTACTGCTTCCAGGATATGATTTACCTGTTCATCAATTGTTATGTTCGTAGTATCAACTTCTACTGCTCCGGATGCTTTTATCAAAGGGCTATCATTTCTGCTTGAATCAATCTTATCTCTGTTTGAAAGATTGCTTTTAATATCATCCACCAAAACTTTGGAACCTTTTTCAAAGTACTCATTAGCTCGTCTGTTGGCTCGAGTATCAAGTGCAGCAGTCAGAAAAATTTTAACATCAGCATCAGGAAAAACTACGGTTCCGATATCTCTGCCTTCCATAACAATCCCGCTTCCTTTTTTTGCTGCCATTTCTCTTTGCTTCTCAACCATCAGCTTTCTGACTTCGCTAATCTTACTCACATTACTCACGTTTGAGTTTACTTCAGCGGATCTTATCTCTTTCGAGATGTTCCTGTTATTAAGTATAACCACGACCTCACCTTCATCATAACTGAGCTCTATTTTACATTTCCTTGCCAGTTCAACAATTCGGGATTTATTACCAATCGCTCCGTTTTCTAAAGCGTGGAATGTTATCGCCCGATACATTGCACCGGTATCTATATACAGATAACCCAGTTTTTTTGCGATAAACTTAGCCGATGTGCTTTTTCCGGAACCGGCAGGACCATCAATTGCGATGATAAGTCCTTTTGACATAGTCTCCAAAATTATTGATTTTTATTCCAATATCAAAGGAATTTTGATGGTGTCAAAGAGGAATTGGATTGAGGTTGAGGCTAAAAAAGTTTGAATTTACGCTATTTTCTCACCACCAAGTTCATTGATGATGATTTCCTCGTACAGATCGGTTGATTTAGTCTGTTTAGATTCTTGAGCGTCATCAACTTTGTTCTTTTCAGGAATCGAGTTTAATTGATTGTTCACAATAAAATTAAATCTTCGTCCAAAGAACTCTTCAGATTTTTTTGCAATATATTTTTCATTTAATCTGAAAGTATTCAAGTCTTCATTTTTTTCGGTTGAGAGGAATAAATTATTATCCTTCAGTGAAAGAAGATTGAAGCCTTTTAATGCCGGACCAAGTGTCAAGCCTTTTTCTGAATTGATTGAGTGAATAAAATTTCCCCATTTACCTACCACATCATCGAAACTAAAATTTGGTTGTTGTGACGGACTTGTAATATAAGATGAGGACTTAGTTTTCGCAGGTTTATTATTTTTCTTAATAGTTGAAGACTTATCTACTTTTTTTTTAACAGTTTCAGGAGGCTTATAATATGCAGTAGAGGACTCAGCGGATTTGGTGAGTTCAGGATTATCTGAATTTACTTCTGAAATTAATTCTGAAATAGTTTTTGTACTTTCAAGTGCAATTAGATGGCTAAGAATTAATTCTATCTTTAATTTTTGATTTTGCGAGAAACGAAGCTCCTGCTGTGATTTATTTAGAAAATTAAGAATACGCAGTATGTCACTCTCTGAGAATTTTCCTTTGTAGTCAACATATCTTGCTTTATAAATATCAGCAGTTTCGATTGAATTTGTAGAATTTGTTAAAACAGTTGAAAGAATATTTCTAAAGTGTTCTATTAAGCCCTCTAAAAAATCACTAAAGTCCCAGCCATTCTCGTAAATTTTTTGTGAGGTGTGAAAAACAACTTTGAAGTCTTTTTTAATAATTGCATCAGAAATATTAAAATAAAGTTCTTCATCAATTAGATTAAGCATTTGGGTAACCAGGTCTGCGATCAATCTTTCCTTTTGAAAAAGCTACTACCTGGTCAAAATAACTTTCAGCATCACGCAATGCTCCATCTGCTTTCTTAGCGATGATAGTCAGAGTTTTATCATCGATCTTTATCTTTTCCTCATCAGCAATCATCTTTAAAGTTTCTTTAATCTTATCAAGCTGAATTCTTCTGAAATCATATCTTTGACATCTCGAAATAATCGTCAATGGTAACTTGTGAACATCAGTAGTAGCAAAAATAAATATTATGTGTTCCGGTGGTTCTTCAAGTGTTTTTAGAAATGCGTTAAAAGACTCTTTAGTGAGCATATGAACTTCATCGATTATGTAGACTTTATACTTTCCGCGAGTCGGTGCATACTTAACAGAATCTCTCAATGTTCTAATTTCATCAATGCCCCTGTTTGATGCAGCATCAATTTCTATAATATCAATCAATTGTGAGTTCTGAATAGACTTACACATTTCACATTCATTGCAGGGCTCAGAGTTTTTTCTGTTTTCGCAGTTTAAAGTTTTAGCAAGAATTCTGGCAGTAGTTGTTTTACCTACACCTCTTGGACCTGTAAAAAGATAAGCGTGAGCAATCCTTTTTTCTTTGATTGCATTCTTTAATGTGCTTGTAATGTGTTCCTGACCGACAACATCTTCAAAACGCTGCGGTCTCCATTTTCTTGCTGTTACTACAAAATTACTCATCTATACTTTTTTTAATTGATAATCTGATGGAAAGATTTCCTCACACAGAAATTTACAAATTTCTTCTAAATATTCTTTATCGGTTTTTCCGAATGAATTATACTCGTGGCTATCCAGATCCAGTACACCTAACAATTGATTATTCTGAATAAGCGGAACAACGATTTCCGACTTTGAATTACTGTCGCAAACAATGTGACCAGGAAATTTATTCACGTCAGGCACTATCATAGTTTCTCTCTTCGCTGCAGAAGTACCACAAACTCCTTCCCCAATTTTGATACATGTGCAGGCAACTTTTCCCTGGAATGGTCCGAGGTAAAGCTTTTTTCCATCAAAAAGATAAAAACCAACCCAACTGACTTTTTCAAATGTGTCTTTAATTGCAGCAGTAAAATTTGATAGGTTTGAAATTAAGTTATCTTCTTTAACCAATAAAGCTCTCATTTGAGAGCTGAGCAATCTGTATCTTTCTTCTTCAGCAAGCTGTTTGTCAATGTTAATCTCTTCAGTCATAGATCACTTTTTCTTTTTTTTCTCAGTGGACTTTTTCATTTTGACTCCTTCAAAAATGTAGGGAATCGCCTGCTCAGTTTTTTCAATGGTTACAATATTCAATCCACTTTTGACTTTATCAGATATTTCTTTCAGATCAATTTCATTTTCCTTCGGAATAAGAACGGTTTTAATGTTGTTCCTTTTAGCCGCAAGAAGTTTTTCCGTCAGTCCGCCGATAGCAAGAATTGAACCCGTAAGAGTTATTTCACCTGTCATTGCAACATTGTTTGATGCAGGTTTTCCACTAACTGCTGAGAGCATAGCCATTGCCATTGCAACTCCAGCCGATGGACCGTCTTTAGGAATAGCACCTTCAGGAAGATGAATGTGAATTTCTCTTCCTTTAAAGAAGTCGGGATTGAGTCCAAGTCTTTTTGCAGAAGCTCTCAAATAGCTTAATGCAGCTTGTGCTGACTCTTTCATAACATTCCCAAGCTGACCAGTTAAGTTTAACTTTCCAGCACCATGCATAATTGTAACATCTACGGAAAGAAGTTCACCGCCTGTACTAGTCCACGCTAAACCTGTAACACTGCCCACTTTGTTGCCCTTGTTATGTCGTTGATATCTGAATCTCGGTGTTTTCAAGTAATTCTCAACCATCTGTTCAGTGATGATGTGCTTGGATTTCTTTTTTCTTTTACCATTTGAGGATTCTTTTACAACAATCTCTTTAGCCAATTTTCTTAAGATTGATGCTGTCTCTCTTTCAAGATTCCTTACACCTGCTTCACGTGTATAATCACTTATAATCTTTTTAATAGCATTCTCATTGAACTCTACATGTTTTATCTCAAGTCCATGAGCTTTTAATTGCTTTGGTATGAGATGTTTCTTAGCGATTTCCAGTTTATCAAATTCAAGGTAACCTGGAAGTTCAATTATTTCCATTCTATCCTGAAGGGGCAGAGGAATGTTATATCGGATGTTTGCTGTTGTAATAAACATTACCTGCTGTAAGTTGTAATCAACTTCGAGATAATGGTCATTAAAAGTATTATTTTGTTCCGGATCGAGAACTTCAAGCATTGCTGAAGAAGGATCACCTCTAAAATCCATACTCATCTTATCAATTTCATCAAGTAGAATAACAGGATTTATTGTGCCGGCTCTTTTCATTGACTGAATTATTTTCCCCGGCATTGAACCAATATAAGTTCTTCTATGTCCTCTTATTTCTGCTTCATCTCGAACGCCACCGAGACTTATTCGGACAAAATTTCTTTCAAGGGCACGCGCAATTGATTTACCGAGCGAGGTTTTACCAACTCCCGGTGGTCCTACAAAACATAAGATCTGTCCCTTCATTTGCTTCACCAGATTCAGAACTGCAATGTGCTCAATTATTCTTTCCTTAGGTTTCTCCAAACCGAAATGATCTTCATCGAGAATTTTTTGAACGTGCTTAATATCTAAATTATCTTTTGACTTTTTACTCCATGGAACTCCAACCAGCCAATCGAGGTAGTTTCGTATCACAGTAGATTCAGGAGACATTGAAGGAGTTTTTCTAAGCTTATTAAATTCCTCAAGAGCTTTTTCCTCAACTTCTTTCGGCATTTTAGCTTTCTTTATCTGGTTTCGTATCTTCACAAATTCAGGTGATGCATCTTCATCTTCACCTAATTCATCCTGTAATATTTTAATCTGTTCCTGAATAATGAACTTACGCTGTGTCTTTGCAATGTTTTCCTGAACTTTATTATCGATCTCTTTTTCAATCTTCAGGATATCTATCTCCGAGTTGAGTACTTTAATAACTTCAAGATATTGCTCTTTAATTGTGAACTTCTGAAGTATTGCCTGTTTAACTTCTATTGATTGGTTAATGTTCGCCGCTGCGTAAAATAGTTTTCTATCCGACTCTTCAATATTATCAAAAGCTGTAATCGTATCTTTAGGTACATTCTTGCTAATCTTAACGTAGTCCTTAAACAGCTGAGTCATCTGCCTGATCATTGCATTCATCTCGTGGTCATTATCGAGTTCAGGAATTACGATTTCTACTTTAGCTTCAAAAAAGTTTTTGTTGGTAGTAAATTCCACAATCTTTGCCTGAAACAAACCATCAACAAGGATTTTCATAAGTCCGTTTGGAAGCTTTAATATCTGAACTATTTTGGCGATAGTGCCTTCGGTATATAAATCTTTTTCAGACGGATCCTCAACTGCAGATTTTTTTTGAGTTGATAAGAATATATACTTTGTGTTCTCCGCTGCATAATTTGCTGCCCGGATTGACTGTTCTCTTCCCACAAGCACTGGAAATATCATATAAGGAAAAATTACAATATCTCTCAGTGGCAAAATTGGCAGTTCTTCAGGTATACTATCTATAATTGAATTAACTTCAGATGGATTAATATCCACTCCCTTCAAATTTTCCAAAAAATTTCTCCTTTTTTAAACATATATTCGGGTCGAAATATATCAATTTCGCATCCTGCTATCAAGGAACTAATGGTGCAATTGCCAATACAATCTTCGAGGTTAAAGATGCGAATTACAGGGACCAATCTCGAAGGTTACAATACATAGTTTTATATTTGAAATAAAAAAAATTGACTTTATGATTGACGACATTATCCAAATCTCTAAACAAGCTGGCGAGTTAATTGGATACGCTTTCGGAAAAACGCATTCAATTGAGTTCAAAACAAACGAACTTAATCTTGTAACTGAAACCGACAAAGCTTCAGAAAAACTGATAACAGATTTCATCAGAAAAAAATATCCATCACACGGAATCTTAGCAGAAGAGGGGAGTGAAGCAAACAAATCAGCCGAGTATCTCTGGGTAATTGATCCATTGGATGGAACAACAAATTTCGCACACGGACTTCCAATTTTTTCAGTCTCAATCGGGTTGCAAAAAAATGGTGAAACAATTGCTGGCGTTGTTTATGATGTAATGCGAGACATAGTTTTTTCAGCAGAAAAAAATAACGGCAGTTTTGAAAATGGAAAAAGAATAAAAGTAAACAAGAACTCAAATCTTGGTCACGGTATGCTTGTTACAGGATTTCCTTATGATATAAAAGAAAACCCTGATAAGGCTTTTGAAAGATTCATTGCCTTTCTGAAACAAGCACGTGCTATTCGAAGGCTTGGCTCAGCAGCAATTGATTTTTGTTATGTTGCCAATGGTGTGTTCGATGGCTTCTGGGAAGTATCACTTCATCCGTGGGATTTATGTGCTGGCAAACTAATAGTTGAAGAAGCTGGTGGACTTGTTACAGACTTTGATGGAAACAAAATTGATATTTATACAAAACGAATTCTTGCGACGAACAGTTTCATTCATCAAAAAATGATTGATGTGATGAAAAGTATTTAGTTTTTTCTCACTCCTCCAAAATACATCTGTTCAATCAAGTAGTTATACTTTTCTTCAACAACCTTTCTTTTAATTTTCAGGCTTGGAGTTATTTCACCAGTCTCAATGGTAAATGGTTTGTCAAGTAAAGCAAACTTTCTTACACGTTCATAGTTAGCAAGTTTCTTCTGGAGTTTTCCCATATCTTCTTCAATCAATTTGTATATCTGTTCATTGCCCGTAAGCTCAGAATCGTCGGAATAAGGAATTCTATGTGCATCGGCATACTCCTTAAGCGCTTCATAATCAGGAACGATTAAAGCACTGAGAAACATCCTTTTATCGCCGATGAGAACGAACTGATCGATGTATTTGCTTGCCATAAAAATATTTTCAATCTGTGTTGGGGCAATATATTTTCCGGCACTGGTTTTAAATAGATGTTTTTTTCTGTCTGTTATCTTTAAAAATCCTTCAGAGTCAAATGTGCCGATATCACCTGTATGAAGCCAACCGTCAATGACTGTCTCTTCAGTTTCCTTTTTCTTCTTATAATAACCCTTCATAATGTTCGGACCACGCGCAAGTATTTCACCATCAGAAGCGATTTTAACTTCAACACCGGGAAGAGGTTTGCCAACGGTTCCAAATTTATAATCATCAAATCTGTTTGCAGTTATGACCGGGGAGGATTCTGTCAATCCATATCCTTCGACAATTGTAATTCCAACAGATTCAAAAAATTCGCCAAGTTCCTTGGATAGTGCAGCACCACCGGATATAAAAAATCTTAATCTTCCGCCGGTGCGTTCTCTTAATTTATGAAAAACAAGTTTATCAGCAACTTTATGCTTAACTGATAAAGCAACTGGAACTGAACCTTTCTTTTTTGCATCAACAAATTTTCTGCCCACATCCAAAGCCCAATAGAAAATTTTTTGTTTTGTAACTGATTGACTTTCAACATTTTTTATAATTCGCGACTGGATTCTTTCAAAAAGCCTAGGTACTGATGTCATCAACGTTGGTTTTGCTTCCTGAAGATTGGTAGCAACCTTTTCTATACTTTCAGCATAATAGACTGTACAGCCTGCGGCAAAAGCTGTATAATAACCTCCCATCCTCTCAAATATATGGCAGAGAGGAAGGAATGAAAGAAAAACATCATCTTTAGTTATTGGAAAAACATCCAGCACTCCATTGACGTTCGAAATGATATTTTGATGAGTGAGTATAACTCCTTTGGGTTCACCTGTAGTTCCAGAAGTATAAATGATCGTGCAAACATCATCCTCCTTTATTCCGGCTGAAAATTTTTTAAGGAGATCAGGATTACTTTTCTGGATATCTTTCCCTTTTTCCTGGATCTGTTTAAAAGTATATAAATTATCAGTGGTTTCTACATCATCATGATCATTAAGTATAATTATGTGCTTAAGATGCTTACAGTTCATCATAATCTTCTGCACTTTGTTCAACTGGAAACCAGTCGAAACTATAATTGCTTTCGATTCGGAGTCATTTAAAATATATTCGATAGAATCTGAAGTCAGGGAAGGATAAAGTGGCACATTAACTATTCCAAGTAACTGCATTGCAAAATCTGCATACACCCATTCCGGTCGGTTTTCTGAAATCAGTGAAACAGAATCATCTTTCTTTAGTCCGAGTGCAGCAAGTCCAAAAGCAAACTTATCCGTTTCCTCTTTTAGTTCTTTGTATGAGATTCCTTTATAAACATTTTCAACTTTTCGTTGAATTGCATACCCGCCTTTTTTCGGGCCAAAATCTTCAGTTAAATATTTGTAAAGTTCCGGAATTGTGTAAAATGCTTTCAATGATCCCATTGTATTTACTCCGAAATTATTCCTGAAATGCTTAATCTTATTAGTAAGGAATGATCTGTAAGCAAACCCTCTCTCTGCGCTTACATTTCATTTGACTACTTTTAAAATAATGCCATATAGATTAAATGCAAAGGAAAACATTTATTAAAATTAAGTCTTGGTTGTTTTATAAACCTCACTTTAAATTGTAAATCAGAACCAAAACTGGTAATTTTCATAACTAAATTTTAAATTATAAGGATATCAAATGTCAAACGCATATTTCAAAGTTCCACAACCAATAAATGAGCCTGTAAAAACATATAAACCGGGCAGTCCGGAAAGAGAAGAGTTAAAGAAGAAATTAACAGAGTTAAAATCTAAACAGATTGAAGTCCCGATTATTATTGGCGGAAAAGAAGTAAAAACAGGCAATACCGCAGAGATGAGAATTCCGCATAATCACAGTCACGTTTTGGGAGTATATCATAAAGCAGGTAAAAAAGAAGTTGATATGGCTGTAGAAGCAGCACTAGAAGCCAGAAAGGAATGGGCAGAAATGCCGTGGGAACATAGGGTTGCTGTTTTCTTAAAGATAGCAGATTTATTAGCGGATCCGTGGAGAGCAACAATTAATGCTGCTACGATGCTTGGACAATCCAAAACTGTTTACCAGGCAGAAATTGATGCCGCAGCAGAGCTTGTTGACTTCTATAGATATAATTGTTATTTCATGGCAGAGTTGATGAAAGAACAGCCTTATTCTCCCTATGGAATGTGGAACCGATCAGAATATCGCCCGCTTGAAGGTTATATTTTTTCAGTTACTCCTTTTAACTTCACATCTATTGCAGGTAATCTTCCAACCGCACCTGCGATTGTCGGCAATGTAAGTTTATGGAAACCCGCATCGAGTGCAGTCTATTCAGCTCATTATCTAATGAAATTATTCATGGAAGCCGGTTTGCCAAAAGGAGTAATTAATTTTGTCCCCGGTTCCGGCGGACAGGTTGGAACTCCTGCAATGACAAATCCAAATCTTGCAGGTGTTCATTTCACTGGATCAACTGAAGTTTTTCAGAATATGTGGAAGGTTATTTCCGACAATCTTAAAAATATGAAATACTATCCTCGAATTGTCGGCGAAACAGGAGGTAAGGATTTTATTTTTGCTCATAATTCTGCAGATGTTGAAGCTCTGGTAGTTGCGGCATTACGTGGTGCATTTGAATACCAGGGACAAAAATGTTCTGCTGCTTCAAGAATGTATATTCCGAAATCTTTATGGAAAGAGTTTAAAGAAAAATATGTAGCTGAAATCGGAAAAATAAAAATGGGTGATGTAGAAGACTTCACAAACTTTATGTCTGCCGTAATTGATAAAGGTGCATTCGACACAATAACTGAATACGTCAAATATGCAAAAAGTTCTAAAGATGCTGAGATTATAACCGGCGGAAATTTTGATGATTCCAAAGGATATTTTATCGAGCCTACCACAATTGTAACAACAAATCCGAAATTCAAAACAATGGAAGAAGAAATATTCGGTCCTGTTCTTACAATATATGTGTATGATGATAACAAGTTTGATGAAGCTTTAACTTTGTGTGATGAAACTTCTCCTTACGCATTAACGGGTGCTGTTTGGGGTCAGGATAGGAAAGCGATTATTAAAATGTCAGACAGGTTAAGAAATGCAGCAGGCAATTTTTATATAAACGACAAATGTACAGCAGCAGTTGTTGGTCAACAGCCGTTTGGAGGTGGGAGAGCTTCGGGTACTAATGATAAAGCCGGTAGTGCAATGAATTTAATGAGATGGATGACTGCAAGAACGATAAAAGAAACTTTCGATCCTCCAAAGGATTGGCATTATCCGTTCATGAGTGAGAAATAAGGTGGAATTTATGTCGTCCTGAGCCAGTCGAAGGATGACTTTATTTTAATAATGATTGTATCGCAGTTGAAAGGATTAAGTATGAAAAAAAACTATCATCTAATATTAAAAGGCTTTAAATGAAAATTCACGAGTATCAGGCAAAAGAAACATTAAAAAAATTTAACGTTCCCGTTCAGGATGGAATAGCAATTAAAAATATCAATGAATTTGATGGTGCTATAAATACACTTCAGCAAAGAGGTATTAATCAGTATGTAGTTAAATCACAAATCCACGCCGGAGGAAGAGGGAAAGGAAAATTGTACAATCCTTCAAAACGAAACGAACTGATTCTTGAAGGTGGAGTTAAGTTTACAACCTCAGCTGATAAAGCTAAAGAATATGCTCGGAAAATACTTGGTAATCTTTTGGTTACTCATCAAACTGGACCTGAGGGGAAGATTGTTAAAACATTATTTATAACTGAAGGACTTGATTATAAAAAGGAATTGTATCTCGGAATTCTGCTTGACCGTGCTGAGTCTAAAAATGTTATCATGGTTTCTACTGAAGGAGGGGTTGAGATTGAAAAAGTTGCAGCCGAAACTCCTGAAAAAATTATTAAAGAATGGGTTGATCCCGCTGTTGGTTTGCAGGCATACCAGTCTCGCAGACTTGCATTTGCATTAGGACTTGAAGGAACAGCATTTAAATATTTTATACCTTTTATCAAATCTCTATACAAAGCGTACGAGCAAACAGATGCATCAATGCTTGAAGTAAATCCGTTAGTAATTACCAATGATGATAAAGTTATAGCTCTTGATGCTAAAATGAATTTTGATGACAA
>CAVYHS010000021.1:0-13710 GCA_963768365.1 uncultured Ignavibacteriaceae bacterium
CTTAATCCTTTAAAGAATTTAAGAACGCCAAACCATAAAAAAATTACACCAAGAGAAATCCGGAGGATGAGTAATCCGTACTTACCCATCCATTCCGTAATTGACTTATCAACTTTATCAAAATACTTTGTTACTATTTTTTCTTCAATTGAATCCATATAAACATTTTAATTTAGTATCAAATTAATTATTCGGCTGTTCCGGAGGTGGAAATAAACCAAGCTGTGCTAGAAAATTTAGATTATCCCATTCAACCCACAGCTCAGCAATTTTATTTTCTTCTATTCTGAAAAGGCTGAGGAATTTCAATTCAGCAAATTTGTTTGTTGCTGGGAATGGTGGTGAAGGTCCATCATTGGTTCCTGAATATGTCGCATATGCTGCAACGTAAATTCCTTCAGCAACCAACGTTTCTATGGTAACTTTCTGATCGGAAAAAGATGATAAAAATCCTTTTTGCAGATTAATAAATTTATCAAGACTGTTTAACTCTGGCATTTCTGCAGTTGCCTGACTATGGCGTATAAAATCCTCTTTCATAATAGTTTTTAGCTGGTCGAATTGTTTGTTGTTAATTAGTTCAGTGAATTGTTTTACGAGCTCTTTGTTGGCAGTTAAATGCTGCTCATTTGATGTGCTGCAGCCCTGAAAAATAAAAATTGTGGAAAGAACAAAAAGTTGAAGAGTTGTAATTATCTTTATCATGTTGCCTCCGGAGTATTGATAATGATTTATTTTAATTGCCTATAAAGTGGTAATTAATTTAGAATAAATCAAGAATTAATTATCGCACACCAATCAGCATCATAAACTGGTAAGGTTCAAGAGTAAGATTTTGTGTAGCGGTAATAGTCTTTCCTCCCACAACATCCGTAATGGTTTTGCTTAAGCCTAATTGTCGCAGCCTGTTACCTGCTATGCTTTGTTCTCCATCGCTAAAGTTTGCAAGTATAAAAACACTGTTATCTTCGTAATGTCTGAAGTAAGCCAGGATGTGATCGTTTCCTATATCTGCAAACTCAGTATCCGAGCCGGAGAGTGCCTGTGTTCTTTCTCTTAACTGTAGAAGCTTTAATAACCCGTTGAATAACCTTCCTGTAACTGAATCAGGATCGGATCTTTCTTTAATTTTATCCCAATCAAATTTTGTGCGATGGATCCATCTTGTATCGCCAATTTTTTCAGGTGATTTTTCATAATCGTAATCGTTGAGTATCCCAACTCCATCACCAATATAAATTAGCGGAATTCCTCCAATTGTTAAAATTATTCCGTGTAATAAATGGATTCTCCTGATTGCCAATTCAATTTTCTTCTTATCTTTTTCTTCCAGAGCTTGTTCTAATCCCGCCAGCGAGGCTGTTGTGCCGGAAACCCTGCCTTCTTTAGTGTTTGGATCTTCCTGGAATGGTAAACCTTTTGCAAAGCTACCCGGATATCTTCCTGTGTAAAATTTTGAAAGAAAGACTCTGTGTGCAGACGGATTAATATTGAGCTCTTCAGCATCATCATTTGAAAATGTCCAGCCAATATCATCGTGGCTGCGGATATAGTTTACCCACATACAATTAGTAGGGATAGTAAATCTTTTGTCAAGTGCAGATTGAAGAAGATTGATTTTTTTTGTTGCAAGCGATTCCCACAAAAGTGCCATCATTTGAGGATTATATGAAAGCTGACATTCATCTTCACTGATATATTTATTTACTTCATCGGGATGAACGATTGCTTCAGATTTAAATAAGAAAGACGGTGCAGCAATTTTCATTACTGCATTAAATGCCTGAATTATTAAATGTGCTTCGGGAAGATTTTCACAATTGGTACCTAATTTTTTCCAGATAAAGGCAACAGCGTCAAGTCTTAAAATTTCAACTCCCTGGTTTGCAAGAAATAACATTTCGTCAGCCATTTTATTAAACACAACCGGGTTTTCATAGTTCAAATCCCATTGATAATTATGGAAGGTTGTCCAAACCCATTTCTTTATTCTGCTTCTGTAAGTAAAACAACCAGGATGATCATCCTGAAATACGGGTCGGATTGTTTTTTCATATTCATCAGGAATTTTTCTATCAGGAAACATTCTGTAATAATTCTGAAACTCTTCATCGCCTGCATTCGCTCGTTTTGCCCATTCGTGGTCATCGGCAGTATGGTTAAAAATAAAATCTAGAACCAGGCTTATTCCGTGATTGCGCATTTCATCTGCAAGTTTTTTCAGATCATCCATCGTTCCTAGTTCAGGATTAACTTCACGATAACTGCTAACTGCATACCCACCGTCATTATCTCCTTCTGGCGATTTAAAGATTGGCATTAAATGAAGGTATGTTGCCCCAAGTTCTTTTAAATATGGAATTTTCTCCTTCAATCCTTTTAAATCATCTGCGAAAAGATCAACATAACAAACTGCACCTAACATTCGGTTCGATTGATACCATTTTGGATCATTTTCACGAATTGCATCAAGCGCTTTTAATTCTGATGGTCTTTCAATCCATGCTTTAGTTGCGGTATCCAGGATATCAGCAAGATGATAAAAGAAATCATACTCTTTTCCATAAAGCTGATGAAGTAATCCAAATAGGCGTGGAAAGTTGTGCGCAAGTCTTTCAATATAGCCCTGCCATTCACCTTCCTCAACTTTATCTGCATACCTTTCATTTAATAGCGGAAGTAGTCTTTGTAAAGAAGAAGCTGCTTGTTTTTGATTCCAGTTAATATCCTGCATAATTAAAAGGGATTTTTGAATTCAGAGGAATTAAAATAGAAAATAATAATATGAGATTTAAGCTTAATATATCTTTAAAATAAAAATAAAATAAAAATTACTTTAGATTATAAGATTCCGGATCGAATCCAACTAAACATTAGATTCGTCTGGAATGATAATAGAAATAAATGGGTTACTTAATTATTTTCTTTTCTCTCAAAACAGTTTCAATTGTATTTTGACCGATTTCCTGAAGATCATACTTAACGCGAGTGTAAGGTTTGTTGATCTTTATGTATCTGCTTAGGTCAATCGGCGTTCCAATCACAACAGAATCACAATCAGTTTTATTTATTGTATTCTCAAGGTCTTTCATCTGTGCTTTGCCATAACCCATTGCAGGAAGAAGAATGCCTATGTTTGGATATTTTTTAAATGTATCTGAAATTGTTTTAACCGTATAAGGCCGCGGATCAACAATTTCTTTTGCACCGAGTTTTTGTGCTGCAATTGTTCCTGCACCATATTGCATTTCACCGTGAGTTAGTGTTGGACCATCTTCAACGACAAGCACTCTCTTTCCACTGATTACTGCTAGGTTTATCTACTGTAATTGGTGAAGCAGCTTCAATAATTGTTGCATTCGGATTTAAGTATTTTTGTGTTTGCAATTACTTCAAGAATGTCATCATTATCTGCTGAATCAATCTTGTTGATAATAGCAGCATCAGCCATTCTTAACGAAGTGTTTCCGGGATAATAATAAAGTTCGTGTCCCGGTCTGTGCGGATCAACAACTGTGAAGGTTACATCAGCTTTGTAGAAAGAAAAATCATTATTTCCGCCATCCCATAAAATTACGTCTGCTTCTTTTTCAGCTTCTCGAAGGATTGCTTCATAATCAACTCCTGCATAAATAACTCCACCACGAGCTACGTGTGGTTCGTATTCTTCAATCTCTTCAATAGTGCAATTGTGTTTTTTCAAATCAGCGTATGTAGCAAATCTCTGGACTTTTTGCTTTACCAAATCACCGTAAGGCATTGGATGCCGGATAGCTACAACTTTCTTTCCAGCTTTAGTTAAAACTTTAACTACTTTTCTGGAGGTTTGAGATTTTCCCGCACCTGTTCTTACAGCAAGAACAGATACAACAGGTTTTTTACTTTTCACTTGTGTCTCTGCTGCACCCAGAAGTCTGAATGATACTCCCGCTGCATTCACTATCGATGCTTTTTCCATTACATAATCAAACGGAACATCAGAATATGAAAAAACAACTTCATCTACTTTTAATTGCTTGATTAATTTTTCAAGATCTTTTTCTTCGTAGATTTTTATTCCCTTCGGATACAACTTTCCTGAGAGTTGTTTTGGATAAGTTCTACCATCAATATTAGGAATTTGTGTTGCAGTAAAAGCAACTACATTGTACGATCTGTTGTTCCTGAAAAACACATTAAAATTATGAAAGTCGCGACCAGCCGCACCCATAATCAGCACATTCTTGCGAGCCATGAGAAAATCTCCTTTGGTTTTTGGTTGTAATAAATTCTATAAAATCATTGCCAAATTTAAGGCTTTTTGGAGAGAAAATCGATCATTTTTATTAGTATTTAATGAATTGTAATTAAATTAATTAGAAGCAACATCCAAAAACTAAATCATTATTTGAATTTTTAACTTTTAAAAAATACGCGGTATAAGAAATTTGGATATCTGCATCCAGAGTCAAGAATCAAGAATCCGGCAAGCAGTCTCACTTAAATTCAATATCTTTACAATATTAAATTTGAATTTAGTCAAACCTTTAGGAGTTGAAATGAAAAAGTTAAGTATAATTCCGTTTTTATTTTACTTCTTCATATACTATAACTTGGACAGGAATTAGCAACTTTCAATAAATTTTTTATTGATGAAACTATGCGGATAGACTACTATCACATCGGTGATGCATCAGATGAGTTTATTACACTGGATCAAATTTACAAGTATGGAATCTGGGCAGGAAGCAGAGTTCATCTTATTGATGAAATGAATCTTGGAAGATATTGTGTGAAAATTTATGATGCTGATTCCGGTGAGATAATCTATTCAAAAGGATTTGATAGTTATTTTGGCGAATATAAAACCAGTACTGAGGGGATAGAAGGAATTCAGAAAACTTTCCAGGAATCAGCAATCATTCCTTACCCAAAAAATAAAATTATCTTTGCGATGGAAAGAAGAGATGAAAAACAAAATCTGTTTGAATTTTACAGAACAGAAATTGATCCTGAAAATATTATGATAATCAGGGATGAAGTGAAGAACAAACTAGTTAAAGTTTATAATGCCGATTCAAACGGTGATCCACATAACAGAGTTGATGTTGTTATTCTTGGAGAAGGATACACGCAGGATGAAAAAAGTAAATTCGAAAAAGATTTAAAATATTTCACCGATGTTTTTTTAGGAATGGAACCATATAAATCGAATGCAAGTAAGTTTAATCTTTATGGAGTTTACAAACCTTCCGAGGACAGCGGTATTGACGAACCTCCTGCAAACCTTTTCCAAAACTCTGTTCTAAGCTGCACTTTCAGTTCGATGGGTTCCGAAAGATATATTTTAACAGAGGATAATAAAGCTGTAAGAGATTTAGCAGCCTACGTTCCCTATGATGCAATCTACATTATGGTGAACCACGCACGATATGGCGGTGGTGGTATTTATAATTTCTTCTGCACTTTCACGACTGATAATCAATTTAAAGATTATTTATTTCTTCACGAGTTTGGTCATTCGTTTTCCGGACTTGCTGATGAATATTATACTTCTGATGTTCAGTACACAGATTTTTATCCTTTAGGTCTTAGAACCACTTGAACCAAACGTGACTGCATTGCTCAATCCGCCAAGTGTTAAATGGAAAGAATTTCTGACACCTGGAATTGAAATTCCAACTCCCTGGGAAAAAGCTAAATACGATTCGATGGATTATAAATGGCAGGCAGAAAGACGGGCATTAAACAATAAAATTGCTGAACTGAAAAGAAATAAAGCCGATTTATCGGAAATACAAGCTGCTGAAAATGAGTATGCAAAAAAGGATAGAGAACATTCTCAGGTCGTGGACACTTATCTTAAGAAAAATCTAAGTATTATGGAAAAGTTGGTGCATTTGAAGGTGCTGGCTATGTTGCAAACGGAATGTATCGATCAATGCTGGATTGTATTATGTTTTCAAAAGGCAAGTAAACCGTTCTGCACTATTTGTGAAGCACATATTATTAATGTAATTGAACAGTACGGCGAATAATTTCAACAATGATTTTTTATTTATTCTTAGATTTAATATAAGGATTGAATAACTTATAAATAGTGGATAAAAATTATTTAACAAATCTTTTAACGAAAGTTTCCCTCCGTACAGTCGCTTACTTCGAGCGGCTGAAACTAACCGAACATACTTTTATGATTATTGTTGCAATCATAATCGGCTTACTTAGCCGGTTTTGCAGCAATAGGAATAAGATTTCTTATAAAAGAAATTTCTTTCCTTTCATTTCAGGGTGAAGGAAATTTACTCGAAAATATACTCAATACTTCCTGGTACTGGATACTTATCATACCGGCAATTGGCGGATTGATTGTTGGTCCAATAATTTATTACCTAGCTCCGGAAGCAAAAGGTCATGGTGTTCCTGAAGTTATGCAGGCAATACTGTTAAAAGGAGGAAACATCAGACCTCGGGTTGCGTTCATTAAAGCAATTGCTTCTTCAATTACGATAGGAACAGGTGGTTCGGTTGGTAGGGAAGGACCAATAATTCAAATAGGTTCAAGTCTTGGTTCAATGGTTGGACAGTTTCTTCGTGTTCCAAGCAAAAGAATGAAGACACTGGTAGGATGCGGTGCTGCAGCAGGAATAGCTGCAGCATTTAATGCCCCAATTGCAGGAGCGCTTTTCGCTGTTGAAATCATCCTAATGGATTTTGCAATTGCACAATTTTCTCCAATAGTAATTTCATCAGTAATAGCCACAGTAGTTTCCCATACATTTGAAGGAAAGTTTGCAGCCTTTGTTGTTCCGAGATATCAACTTGTTTCTCCTCAGGAAATTGGTTTCTATTTTATACTTGGTGGCTCTGGCTGGACATTGTATCATTTCTTTTTATTAAGCTGCTCTACTGGTGCGAAGATCTTTTCGATAATAAAATTAAATTGCCCGATTATATTAAGCCAGCGATAGGTGGTTTACTTATTGGAGCAATTGCTCTTCTTTTTCCGCAAATAATGGGTGTTGGATATGATACAATTAATAATGCACTTTACGGAAATATGGTTTGGTATATTGCACTTGCACTTATCTTTATTAAAATTATTGCAACATCTATTACTTTAGGCTCAGGTGGATCAGGTGGTATTTTCGCCCCGTCACTTTTTATGGGCGCAATGCTGGGCTTCTTTTTTGGCTACGTAGTTCATTCAATATTCCCTGAAGTTACTGCTACTCCCGGTGCTTATGCTTTGGTTGCTATGGGCGGATTAGTCGCGGGAACTACTCGTGCACCTATTACTGCAATTATAATTGTCTTTGAACTAACAAATGATTACAACATCATTCTTCCATTGATGATTACCTGTATTATTAGTGTGATTATATCTACTAAATTAACCAGGGAATCAATTTATACGCTAAAACTATTGCTGCGGAACATAGGTATAAAGGAAGGTATGGAAGTGAATGTTATGGAATCATTGTATGTAAAAGATATTTTTAAGACTGATGTAGAATCGATAGAGGATTCGGATAATTTTAATCACGTCGTCAATAAGGTTTTAAAAGGAAAATCATCTGAATATCCGGTTGTTGAAAAACAAAATAATCTTAAAGGAATTATTGCAATCAATGATATCAAAGATCATTTATTTGAAAAAGATGAACTTGAAAAATCTTCTTATTGCTGCAGATATCGCAAACACAAATTTTGAAGTAGTAATTCCTGAATCAAATTGCGAGATGGCTCTGGATAAAATGAGCCGTTATGATCTTGAGGGATTACCTGTTGTTAATTCAGAGACCGGGAACAAGTTGATAGGCTACATCTGGCGTAAGGATATACAGGATGCCTACCAGAAAGAAATTGAGCGGATGGAAATTGCATCAAACATCGCAAGCAGTATCGTTATGAAAGAAGATGAGAAAGAGTTTCATTTTATGGAAGGTTACACTATTGTTGAAATTTCTCCTCCGAAATCTTTTATAGGCAAATCAATCCGTGAACTTGATATAAGAAAAAATTACGGAGTTGATGTTCTTTCAATTAAAACCGGTAAGAGGAGTGACTCGAAAGTAAAAGCGATACCGAACCCCAATCATGTTTTTAAGGAAGATGAGACTTTAATTGTTGCAGGAGAGATAAAAAATATAAACTTGCTGAAAAATTTGTAAAAAATTCTGAGCTATAAAATTATTTGAAATCCATACTTATGAATATTTATTTATTTTTCGCTTATATGAAAACAAAACTTGACATAGCAAAAAACTGGCTTCCTCGTTACACAGGAACAAAGATAGATGAGTTCGGTGATTATATGCTGCTTACAAACTTTCAGGAATATGTTGAGAAGTTTGCAGCTAAATTCAAAACCGATATAAAAGGTATCGGCAAACCAATGCAGACGGCTACAAACTCAGATGGATTATCAATTATTAATTTTGGAATCGGCTCAGCAAATGCAGCAACGATTATGGATTTGCTTTCTGCTCGTTCACCAAAAGGAGTGTTGTTCCTCGGAAAATGCGGCGGACTAAAAAAATCAACCGAGCTCGGTCATTTTATTCTTCCTACTGCTGCAATAAGAGGCGAGGGAACAAGCAACGATTACAAACCGCCTGAAGTTCCTGCACTACCGTCTTTTAAGCTTCACAAATTTGTTTCGGATAAAATTGTCCAGAGAGGGTTTGAATACAGAACAGGTGTTGTATATACAACAAACAGACGTCTTTGGGAATGGGATGATGAATTTAAGAATTATCTTCGTAAGCTCTCTACAATTGCAATAGATATGGAAACGGCAACTCTTTTTATTGTAGGTTTAGTCAACGAGATTCCACGAGGTGCGTTATTGTTGGTATCTGATATTCCAATGCTTCCCGAAGGTGTAAAAACTGAAGAATCGGATAAAAAAGTAACAGAGAAATTTTCAGATGTGCATCTTGAACTTGGAATTGAAGCTATGACTGAAATAGGTGATAAGGGAGAGCCAATTAAACATTTTACTTATTAAAAAAGGCATTGCAAATAATTTACAATGCCCTGAATTATCGAAAAGCATAGATCTAATTCTCTTCTTCTTCATTCTCGGTTTCTATAATAATCTTATTTACTTTTTTACCATTGTCTTTTTCTATAATAATATCCAAATCATCGTTTTCTGATTTCATTTTCTCTAAATATTCATCAGCCTCATCGCCTTCGTACAATTTGGTTGTTTCTTCACCATTTTCTTTTGTGGTCACTGTAACTTTCTTTTTGCCATTTTCAATTTCAACTTTAACTTTCTTCTGTGTACCATCGGAATTCCATTCAAAATCTTCATCTGTTTTAACTATGAAAACATCATCATCACCACTTTCTAATACTTCAACTAGATCTTCATCACCATCAGCATCTATAATTATAACCTTCTTCTTCTTTTTGTCATCAGATGTATTCCAGACGAAACTCTTACTTTTAGTGCTCTTCATTTTCTTAAATAATTTTTCTGCATCCTTGCCTTCAAATATGTATTCATTCCCATCTGATGAAATAATTATTTTATCAACAGTTCCATCAATTTTATTTATTTGATCTTCCAAATCATTTTGTGCTTTTGTTGAATCGACCAAGCGTTAATAAATAAAAAAGAGATAGTATAAAAAGTGTGAATTTAAGTTTCATTTTGTTCCTCCGGGTTTTTGAGTAAAAAAATATTAGATTCTATTCAATAAAGACGTCTTTAATGGCGATTGGTTCCCTAAAATTAAATATTGACCAGTAAACATTACAATATATATAATATTAAAAACCATTCATTTGTTCTGATGTGCAACTAATGAACGCTTTGGTTATTTTTTCGATTAGAATTTATACAAATGGAGAAACAATGCTCAGAATATGCTCACTTCTAGTCGTCATCTCACTTATTTTAATCAGTTGTTCTGAAGCACCTGATCTTTCAGGTAAATTCGGATGGTCACCAGATTTTGTTGCACCCGGTGATGAAGTAACAGTTTTTTATAATCCGGACAGCACCGATCTGGCTAGTAGTAAAAATATTCAATGTGTCGCATATCTTTTTAATAATAATCTTATTAAGACGGTGGATGTACCGCTGAGTTCTGATAAAAAATATTTTACTGGTAAAATAAAAACAAATGACAGCACGCTTGGATTGTTATTAAAATTTAAATTCGATGACTTGATAGATAATAACGAAAAAATTGGTTATATGATTCTTTTTATCTGACGAAAATGGTAAGAAAATACCCGGAAGTATGGCAGGCATTGCAGTAGCGATAAACAGATGGGGAGCTTATTATCTTGACATGGAGAGAGATAAAGAGAAAGCTCTTATACTTTTTGAAGCAGAGTTCCGAGAAAATCCTGACCAGAAAAAGAATTTTTATCAACCATATTTTGAAGTCATTTATGCAGTAAAAACTGATGACCGTGATAAAATAATTGGTGATGAATTAGTTGAAATTGAAAATAGAACTGATAAAACAGAAGATGATTACGTTGTCTTAACTAAATGGTACTCAGAGTTAGATAATATTGAAAAGGCGGATGAGTATGAAAATTTTATCAAGGAAAAATATCCTAAAAGTGAATTTGTTCAGCGGCAGAAGTACATAGAATTCAGAGAGATCGATGATGTAAATGATAAAATTATATTTTTGCAGGAATACGAAAAGAATTATCCAGGAAGTGAATACATAGTATCAATGTATGACCTCATTGCAAATTCATACAGAGATCAAAAAGAGTATAAAAAAGCATTTGAGTTTTTAACTAATTATCAAAACCAGGTGAGCACATTCAGATTTTATTCTGTGGCTAATAGAATGTTAACTGAAGATGCAGATATGAAGATAGCATTACAGATTGCAAAACTTGGGGAAACCAGGAATAGGCAGGAAGTAAAATCACCTAGTGACGACCAACCAGAATATTATTCTGAAAGCGAATGGTTAAAGGATAGAGAATATATGCTTGGACTCACTCTCTTTGTTGAAGCTGATGCACTATACAGATTAAATAGAAAAGAAGAATGTGTCCCAATTATTGAGGATGCAGTACAGCTCACAAGAAATAAAGAGGGAGACGTTAACGAACTTTACGCGAAGGTTTTGGTTGAAAATGGAGAAACTAAAAAAGTAATGGAGACAATAGGTGAATTTATTAAATCGGGTTATGCAACCGCAGCAATGAAAGATTACTTACTCGAAGCTTAATGTAGGTGAAAAAGGCAGCGAGGAAGGCTTTGAAGTATTTATTTCCCAATTCGAAAGTGCTGCAAATCAGAAACTCGTTAACAAGCTGAAACGTGAGATGATCAATGAACCAGCACCTGATTTTAATTTACTCGATTTGGATGGTAAACAAGTTTCGCTTATCGAATTGAAGGGTAAAACAGTTGTGGTTGATTTCTGGGCAACCTGGTGCGGACCGTGTCTTGCCAGTTTCCCTGCAATGCAGAAAGCTGTTGAAAAATATAAAGATGATCCGAATGTTCATTTCCTGTTTATTAATACATGGGAAAGAGTAGAAAATATTAAGCAGAACGCTGTTGATTTCATTGCAAAAAACAATTACCCATTTCAAGTTCTTCTTGATGATAAGAATGAAGTCATAGAAAAATATAAAGTAAGCGGAATTCCAACAAAGTTTATTATCGATAAAGATAATAACATAAGGTTTATGAGTGTCGGATATTCGGGCTCAGAAGATCAATTAATTGAAGAACTCTCTCTAATGATTTCGATGATACAATAAGTTTAGTGTGATGTTTTAATATCGTGTATCAGGATTAAATTATGTGAAGAGATAATTATATTCTTTTTCTGAATCCTTCGCCTAAAACTTCGTGTACATTATTAACAGTAACGAATGCTTGCGGATCGATTTGTTTTATAGTATTTGTAAGCTTCCCGAGTTCTCTCAATGCAACAACTGTAAAAATGATTTCTCTATCAACATTTCTGTAAAGTCCTCTTGCTTTAATTGCAGTTGCTCCACGACTGAAAGTGTTCATAATTACTTCTGCGATTTCATCATTTTTATCTGAAATTATATAGGCAGCGCGGGCATAATCGAAGCCATCAATAATTGCATCGACAAGTCTTCCGGAAACAAAAAGTAGAAACAAGAGCATATAAAGTTAAAGTCATTGCACTTCTTTCACCGCCGAGATCTTTGAGTTCAATTACAATTCCGGCAATGCAGATAACAAAGAAGTCAATTATCATTATTGCCATACCGGGTTTAATGCCAAAACGTTTCTGCATTATAGCAGCTACAATATCACTCCCTCGCGGTTGAACCTCTGAACTTAAAAACTATGCCAAGCCCAATTCCGAGTAAAGCAGCACCGATTAATATCGAAAATAAAAAGTCATTCTGCTGAAGCTGAACAATCGTTTCTGTATTCTGAAGTTGAATGAAATCTAAACCGGGGAATTCACCTCTGAATAAGTCAATAAAAAAAGAGTTAAGAGTAAATCCATAAAAAGTTCTTGCACCGAATTGTGGACCAAGTGCTTTAACTCCCCAAATAAATAATGGAATATTGAGAAGCCAAATAGTTACACCGATGGGAAATGCTCCACCGGTTAAATAATAAACAGCCATTGATAGACCACTTACACCTCCGGGAACAACTCTTGCATCAACAAGGAAAACACCGATGCCAATTGCCATTATTGCTGCACCAATGGTAATGAAAAGATAATCCCGAACAGCTTTTTTATTAAACTTAATTCGACTCTTCTTTAGTGTAGCCATTTTAATTTTTCTCCAAATAATATTTTATTACGAAAGTAAATATCACGAATAATTCAGAGAATTAATACTAAGCTTTGCAAGATGAAGAAATTGAGTTTTGGAAGTGGTAATGGATGAATTGGATTAAAAATAAAATCCAAACCAGGTTCCACTGGGGGTAAAACGAATGGTAGGTAATGGCAAACGAAGAATGTTCACTTCGCTCACAATAAATTTCATTAAGTTGGAATCTCCCCAGATGGGTAATTTTCTTAGATCTACATCAAGTCCAATAAAATATTCTTTATATCCACCCCAGGGGTATGCGCCAATATCTTTTGCGCTGACACCAATAGCTAAACCTAAAGGAGCAAGCCACTCAGAGTAACCTTTTTTCCAGCTTTCCGGGAAATAATGATGCGGATTTACTGTGATCCAGAAAGTCATTCCTTCATAATCTTCAATCAGAGCTTGTGGATCTTTATGATATCGATTCTCTTTCCATGCTTCGGATTTGTGCCAGCTGACTTTTGGTTGAATTCCTCCGAGTGCATCATAATTAAATTGCTGTAAAATAAAAAATGCTGAACCTGCTGTATTTGCAGCCATATCACCCCAACTAAATCCCCATTCAGACATAAATGCGTCAGAGATTTCAATTTCTAGCATCCATAGCCATCCGGTCAAAGCTCCAAACCAGACTGAGCTGTTACCTGACAATCCTGACCATCTGTATATCTTTCGCTGAAAGGTCACTTGTAAAGTATGCATCAGTAAAGTGACCAAACTTGTCCATCTGCTGATACTTATTCCAGTCATTCATAAATTCTAATGAATGGAATACTGTTGTTTCCTCTGTGTACCAAACTTTTCGTTGGTATGTATAAGCTACAGTATTGACGATAGCTATCGCTCCTAACATTGAACTCAATCTTAAATAGTCAACATCAGAATTCGTTCTCCATATTGTTCCGTCTATTA
>CAVYHS010000022.1:0-261779 GCA_963768365.1 uncultured Ignavibacteriaceae bacterium
GGTATTACAATTGAAAAATTTATCATAAAGCAAAAAATTGAAAAAGTTAAAGAATTGTTGACTTATGATGAATTAACTTTAAGTGAAATTGCTTTTAAGCTTGGTTACAGTAGTGTGCAACATCTTTCTAATCAATTCAGACAGATAACAGGACTGAATCCCTCTTATTTCAAAAAGCTTAAAGAACACCAAAGAAAACCTCTTGATCGACTAGATTAACTATAAATAATCTGTAACAATTATCCCGAATTTTGTAACGCAAGCCTCTCCTATCTCATCTAATTTAGACCTGTAATATAATTTTTGAAAAACATCACAAGGAATTTCAATGAAGAAAACCATAAAGATAGATGGAATGAGCTGCAATCACTGCGTAATGAGTGTTGAAAAAAATCTTTCCAAATTAAACCTGAAGAAAGTTAAAGTTGAAATTGGATCAGTTGAGGTTGAGTTTGATGAAAGCAAAGTGAATGAAAAAGAAATTATCGAAATCTATTGAAGAAGCTGGTTACCAAGTTGTAAAATGAGGAAGGAAGTTTTAATAAGATGAATGAAGTTGGATATCCCAAAATCAAATTGCAAAAAATAAGCGCACCAGTCAGTGGAATGACTTGTGCAAGTTGTGTGGCTAGAGTTGAAAAATCAATTGGTAAAATTGAAGGAGTTAAGCAAGTATCTGTCAACCTCGCAACAGAAAAAGCAACATTTGAAATTGACGAGACTCGTTGCTTCGTTATCACAAATTGAAAAAGTCGTTGAAGATGCTGGTTATAAAATTGATTTTTCCTCGCTCAGGAAAGATGAAAACAAAACTGGAGTGAAACGTCAAAGTGAAACCATTGATGAATATTATAAAGAATTAAGAAAAGATTTTTTAATTGCTGTAATCTTCACACTTCCAATTTTCCTGATAAGTATGGGAATGATGTGGGAAAATTTTACACTCAGTTTTTGCTGTA
The DNA here is from genome assembly GCA_963768365.1 of uncultured Ignavibacteriaceae bacterium. GTDB lineage: Bacteria > Bacteroidota > Ignavibacteria > Ignavibacteriales > Ignavibacteriaceae > IGN2. The sequence goes on from CAVYHS010000022.1 coordinate 960, forward strand.
TCAAATGAAGTAATAAATAAAATTCTCCTCATCCTTACAATTCCGGTAGTTTTTATTTCGGGCAGAAGGTTTTACAAAATTTTTATCAATAATCTCAAGCACCGAACAGCTGATATGAACTCACTCGTAGCAATCGGTACGGGCTCAGCTTTTATTTATAGCACTATCTTAACGTTGTTCCCTGATATTTTTCACCATACTTCAGTTTATTCGCATACATATTTTGAAACCACAGCCGTCATTATAACCTTAATTTTGATGGGGAGACTTCTTGAAAGCAGAGCAAAATCTAAAACAAGTCTTGCAATCAAAAAGCTTATAGAATTAAAACCTCAAACTGTACTGATTAAACGAAACAATGTTGAACAGGAAATTTCATTAGATGAATTATCAATCGGTGATGTCGTAATTATTAAACCAGGAGGAAAAATTCCAGCGGACGGAGAGATAATCAGTGGCTTTTCATCTGTTGATGAATCAATGATAACAGGTGAATCAATGCCAGTTGAAAAAAGTATCAACTCAAAAGTAATTGGTGGAACAATAAACAAAACCGGATCATTTGAATTTGAAGTTACAGCCATAGGAGACAATTCAATTCTTGGTCAGATTATTAAATTGGTTGAGGAAGCTCAAGGCTCCAAAGCTCCTATTCAAAAATTAGCTGATAAAATTGCTGCTGTTTTTGTTCCGGTAATTATTCTCATTGCTGCAATAACTTTTTTTGGTTGGTTATTATTTAGTTCGGCTGGATTTAGTATTGCTTTATTGAATTTTGTTGCTGTATTAATAATAGCCTGTCCCTGTGCACTTGGACTTGCAACACCAACTGCTATAATTGTTGGAACAGGAAAAGGTGCTCAGAACGGAATATTAATAAGGAATGCTGAAAGCCTGGAACTTGCACACAAAATCGACACAATAATTTTTGATAAAACCGGAACGATAACAACCAGCAAACCAAAAGTAACATCAATTCATACTTACTCAATTGATGAAAATGAATTGTTGACTTTGACCGCGTCATTGGAACAAAATTCCGAACACCCGATAGCCCAGGCAATAGTAAGCTATGGAAAGGATAAAGGAATTCAATTTGAAAGTATCAGCAACTTTGAAAGCCTTACAGGATCAGGATTGAAAGGACAAGTTACAGGGGAAAAAATGCTAATTGGTAATAAGAACCTGATGGAAAATTATTCAATAAGTATAAAAGTTTTTGAATCAGTGATTAATGAAGTCTTCAGATCTTGGAAAGACTTTAGTATTTGTTGCAATCAACAATGAATTAAAAGGATTGTTCATCCTTGAAGATGAAATAAAAAATAACTCAACTGAAGTGATATCCAAGCTTAAAAAAATGAAATTGAATACTGTTTTATTAACCGGCGATAACAACGAAGTTGCAAAAGGCATTTCTCAAAAAGTCGGCTTTGATGATTACAAAGCTGAAGTATTACCCGAAGATAAACTGAACATAGTTTCAGAATTTCAAAACAAAGGTAAAATCGTTGCTATGGTTGGTGATGGAATTAACGATGCACCTGCTTTAGTTCAAAGTAATGTTGGTATTGCAATGGGAACAGGAACAGATGTTGCGATTGAATCGGGTGATATTATTTTAATGAGTGGCGATTTAACTGGTGTACCCAAAGCTATAAAACTTTCAAGACTGACATTGGCAACAATCAAGCAAAATCTCTTTTGGGCTTTTGTTTATAATGTAATTGGTGTTCCGCTTGCAGCTTTCGGTTTACTGAATCCAATGATTGCTGCACTTGCAATGTCTTTCAGTTCTGTTTCTGTTGTTACTAATTCATTAAGACTGAAGAGAAAGAAAATTTAATCCTTTAAATTCATTTGATTCCCTGCAGTTGACATAGATCAAAGTATGCTTTAGCAGAAAGTAATTGGGATATTCCACCACTGAGTTGAACCAAAAATGAATCCCCTTCTGCAACATTAAAAGTATCCTGAATATTAAAACTTCTCCAGACAATTTCATCTACCAAAATGCTTCGAGATTTTATTTCAGAACCATTTCGAACTAAAGATAAAATGGCTTCTCCATAAATATTACTGGTGACTCCTGTGGATTTAGCCCAGAAGGTCAATTTATTAATAGTGTACTGTGTTTTAGCTGGCACTTTTATAAATGCAAATATCCAGGTGGTGCATTTGCCTTAAGTTCTAGTGAGTAAGCTACCGCCATCAGGAGGAACATCTGTAGAAGAATTACTTCCGTTTGGAAGGGTCCAGCCATCAGATGAAGCTTGTCCATTTTTTTCAAAGGAAGTATTAAGTAAGAGATTTTCTTCTGTTGGTGCTGTCGGTTCTTCTTCATTACAACTGCAGATAATAAATAATAAAATGAAAACGAATAAAAATTTATTTAATATTTCAAAATTCATAATGTTCAATCCTTGCATAAAATTTTCGAACAAACCTAATTATAATAAATACAGAAAAAAGGTCGGAAAACCCGACCTTAGAAAACAAACTTCATTTCCCGCTGTAATTTTTTTTATAAAAGTAATTTCTTACATCGTAAATTATGAAGGCTAATTATTCTTATATGAACTGTAACGAATTATAAATTGTATCTTAATCGTAAAATTTGCTGCGGGTATACAGCTAATTATTGGTTCAGCCCCACGAGCTTAACCAAAAAGTATCGATTTCAGTTTCGGTATTCTTTAATATTAATATCAGTGTCATTTTTTCCCCTTCAATATGTCCCTTATATAAAGAAGGATATTTTTCTAGATGTTTCGTCAATTCTGATCGGTCCTCCATGCTCAATTACGTATATGCCAGTTACTTCGAAGTTACCCTCAGTATCAACAGAGATAGGTTCATCAATTGTACCGTGCGCACAATCAAATTCCAGGTTTGCAGGTACTATCCAAAACAGTTAAGCTAATGTGTTCCCCACCCCAGTTGCCTGCTAAATCAATTTGTGAAATGCTGCTGGTACAACCTATATAAAAGATAAATAATAACGCTAGAACAAATAACATTATTTTTTTCATTACTAATCCCAAACCGTTATTAAAATTAAATGAAACATTTTATTTGCTTAATTTTATCTTGAATCTACCTGAATTAATTCTGCTTGATTGTTGTTGAGACAACTTTGCTTCTCTCTATCGCCTGAAGGGCAAAATAGTTTTCTCCAAATCTTTCCATGTTTCCCATTTCAGTATCAAACTGATCAAAGTGAGTTTCTTCATCAAGAACCAGATCTTCAAATATTTTCTTTGAGGCCGAATCAGCATTAGCCGAACATTCATTTGCCCAGATGTTATATTCTTTTGCGCTTTCATCTTCCATATCGGCAGCACATTTAAGCATTTCTTTTGGATCCCGAATTTTCTTGACCTCTCCAAGTATTTTCATTTCAACATCACCTTTGAGGAATAAAATTCTCTCTGATAAAATTTCAACGTGTCCCATTTCCATGATTGGCGTTTTTTTTGAATAGACTCGCAAGTAGATCATAACCCTGATCATCGCAATGAAAATGAAAATACATATACTGATGAATTGCAAGTAGTTCATCTGCAACGGCTTTATTTAGTAGTTCAATACTTTTTTTGAAATTCTTTTTACCCATTATAAATCTCCTAATCTTTTAATAATTGTTATTAAAATTTACAAAATAATATTAAGTCTTCGGAAGTCGTTCTAAATATGAATAATTACTTAGAATGGCGAATGAATCTGTTTTTCTTAATTCTTCAATTGATTTACAGTTCATATAGCTCATCGAACTTTTTAAGCCATCCGAAATAGCATTGACCACATTTTTAACCACACCTTTATATGCTACCATAGTTTCTTCACCTTCAATAAATTCATTTTTCATTTTAACACCAAATGATGCTGAACCGCGATACTTTTTCCAGAGTTGATCTTTATATCGAATCACTTCACCGGGAGTTTCCCGTGTACCTGCCAGAAGTCTACCAAGCATAACTGCATCAGCTCCCAGTGCAATTGCTTTTGCAACATCACCTGCACCTTTTATTCCACCATCAGCAATAATAGCAATTTTCAATTTTGCTTTTTCTCTTGCAAAATAAACATCGAGAATTGAAGAAACCTGACCAATTCCAATTCCCGTTTGAATACTTGTTGAACAGACACTACCACTTCCAATTCCAACTCTTACTCCATCAGCACCAGCATCTACAAGCTGTCTGAGTGAAGCACCATGTGCAATGTTTCCAACAATTACTTTAATATTTAAGATTGGTTTTTATTTGCTCAGTTTTTTTTAAAACAACCCGATTATTTGCATTTGCAGTATCAATGCAAATGATTTTTCTTCCTTCGGCAAGTTTTTTAATTGTATCTAAAGGAGTATTTAATGCAATCGATATTGCGTTGATTTTCTTTTTACCATTATTATTGGTAAGTATTTCATTCAATGATGAATCAAATCGATTTACTATTCCAATGCATCCAAGTCGAATGCAATTCAATTGCCATCTCAATTCCGGTTACAGATTCCATCGGGCTGGAAATAATTGGAAGGGAAAGATTAAGTCCTAAAATTTTTGATGCAGTATCGACTTCTTTTCGTGACTTAATTCTTGATACTCCAGTTGGGATCAGACTTATATCATCATACGTAAGTGATTGATGATATTCGTTCAATGAGTGTTTGTCATAAACTTTCATAATAAATTTTCCATTTCATTTAGAACTTCATTCATCCTTTTACTTACTGCCTGAACAGGTTCAGGTGAATTCATATCAACACCAGCAGATTTTAGAATATTGATTGGATAATCGGAACTTCCTGCTTTCAGAAAATTCAAATATCTATCAACTGCATTATCTCCTTCAGTTTTTACTTTCTTTGCTAGCACTTCTGAAGCAGCGAATCCTGTTGCATACTGGTAAACATAAAAGTTGTAATAGAAATGAGGGATTCTTGCCCAGGTATATTGCTCCTCTTCAGGAATAAACATTTCAGGTCCCCAATATTTCTGATAAATCTTTTTGTATAAATCATTCAGCACATCAGCAGTGAGTGATTCTCCTTTCTCAGTTCTATCATAAACAATCATCTCAAACTCAGCAAACATAACCTGTCGGTAAAATGTTGCTGTAAGATTGTTCAGGTACCTCTCAAGTAGAAAAAGTTTCTCCTCTTTACTTTTCGAAATTTCCAATAAATAATCAAGCAATAGTGATTCATTAAAAGTTGATGCAACTTCTGCGAGAAAGATGGAGTAGTTTGCATAAGGATAAGGCTGGTGTTGACCTGTGTAGTATGAGTGCATATTGTGTCCCATTTCATGGGTGAGTGTAAAAACATCATTAAGAAGATCAGTCCAGTTTAGAAGAACATAAGGATGAACACCGAAAGTTGTGCCTGATGAGTAGGCACCACTTCTTTTTGCTTTTGTTTCAAAAACATCAATCCATCTGTTGTCAAATGCTTTTTGGAGAGAATTTAGATAATCATCGCCCATAACTTTTAGAGAGTTTAAAACAATCTCAACACCTTCTTCGTATGTATATTTTCTTTCATTGTGAGAATTGAAAACTGTAACATAAACATCATAAGGACAAAGTTTCTCAACTCCTAAAAGTCTTTTTTTCAAACTAGCCCACCGATGCATTGGTTTAAGATTCTTGCTTGCAGAATCTATCAGGTTATGATAGACAGAAAGAGGGATATTATTTTTATGCAATGCTGATTCCAGTGCAGAATTGAAATTTCTTGCACGTGCATTAAAAATATTTGTCTTCAGATTTCCATTAAATAACACATTGAAAGTATTAATATAACTTTTGTAAGAACCGAGATATGCTTTAAAGACTCTTGCTCTATAATCTCTATCTTTTGAATACATTGCAGAATAATATCTTCCATGCGAAAGTTCTGACATACCGCCATTTTCATCCTCAACAAACGGCAGTTTCATATCTGCATTAGTAAAGATGGAGAAAGTATTATAAGGAGTTTGAGAAAGCTCAGATGTCATGGCAAGAATTTTTTCTTCGGAGTTAGACAATGTATGTTTCTTGGAACGAAGAAGATCATCTATGCTGTGTTTATAAGTTTTCAAAGCATCATTTGATTCAATCATTCCAAGCAATTTTTCATCAGGAATTTTTAATAATTCCGGGCGAATGAAAGAACTTGCTGCACCAACCTGAGAATAAAGTGATTTTATGCGATCATCCATAGAGTGATATTTCCCAATTCTCATATCACTATCTTTTGAAAGCATTGCATAAAGATGAAGCTGATCGAGAGTTATATTTATTTCTTCATCAAACCTGAAACACGCAAGTAAATTATCAGCATTGTCGGCAAGCGTACCTTCAAACTTTTTATAACCAGAAATTTTTTCAGATAATGATTTAAACACATTCTCCCATTCCTCATCATTTCGGAAAATGTCAGTAAGATTCCATTTATATTCATCATTTATTTCAGTTCTCTCAGGAATGTTCTGGCTGGCAACTTCTACTTGCTCAAATTTTTTATCGTACATAACTATAAAATTAGGTTTCTATTGAGGTTGTTAAGTTAATTACAAACTGCCAGGGAAATGGCTTTAAAAGATAAGGAATTTAGAAATATTAATTCTTAATTAGAATTGGCTAAAGTGTCTTTCTGAACTCTATTTTAATTTTACCACTGAAATTTTCAGTGTGAATTTTAATATTAATTGGAACAAATCCATCTAGAAGTTCGCTATGATAAGATACATCATCAGCGATAAAATATCTGAACCTTTCGACTGAGTTGTAATCTTGAACACTAACACTTGTATATCCAGACTCATAATCAACCAGTGTAACATTAAAGCGAGTTCTTATTGAAGTAAAACTAGCGGGAACGGTTAAATCCATTGTGAAGTTATTTGCATTTAATAAAAGAGTATAAGAATTACGTTCTCTTAACTGGACCGGATCATTTACTGTCTCAACAAAATTATCAGGAGCAATAATCTCTTCTCTGCAGGAAAATGAGAAAAGTAAAACAAGCAATAACAAGAATAATTTTTTTTAAATAAGTCTGCATCTTTAATAAGTGCTAGAAGAATTAATCTTTGACTTATATTAAAAAATTAGGAAGAAAATAGCAATCCCGGCTTCAGGTTTTTATTTTGAAATCAATGAATAGATGGCTCGGGATGCTTTGTATTTGTCTTTAAATTTCTCGTTATATTCATTTTGCAGACGTGGTGCTCCTTTTCACGTATAATGTTGATAATGGTCAAATGAATTTGCAAAATAATTAATAACATAAGTTATTTCGTCAAGAGGGTCCTCGTGCAAAAGTAACTTTTGCATCTGCCAATCGAAAAAGTAACCAGTATTCATCACATCTGGAATGTGAACTTTTTTCATCCAATCCAACCATTCGAATTCTACATCTTTTTTGTATTATTACTGTCACACTGTAAATTATCATTTCAACAACACACTTAATTTTTTATGGATTAGCCCAGGCTGGAAATGTATCCAGACCAAAAATAAACTTCCTAAAAAATATACAAGAAGACTTACAATTATTACTCCGATAATGTTAAGAGCAATACCAGTTTTTGCCATTTCAATTGTTTTAATTCTTCCGCCGCAAAAATTATTGTATTAGGTGGTGTTGCTACCGGCAGCATAAACGCCATTGAGGCTGATAAAGTAACTGTTATCATAAGCAGAATCGGATTCAAACCAATTGCAACTGAAACGGAAGCAACTACTGGAAGAATCATCTGTGTAACCGCTGTATTAGAGGTAAGTTCGGTTAAAAAACTTATAGTGAAAGCTGAAAGAATAATAATAAATATTGGCGAAATATTTTGTAATCCTTTAAGCTGTTCACCAATGTAAATTGAAAGACCGGTTGATGAAAAACCTTTTGCAAGTGCAAAACCGCCTCCGAAAAGAAGAATAATTCCCCAGGGAATTTTATTGAAAGCTGTATGATCTAGCAAGGCTCTTTTACCTGATTTGGAGGGAATTAAGAAAAGTATAAATGCCATACGTGATTGCCACAGTACCATCATCAATAAACTTGGCTGTTGGCAAAAGGTTTGACCATCCGGGAATTGTCATAAATCCAAATTGTATATCGCTCCTGAAAATCCAAAGCAGTGCGGTAATAATAAATACAATACTTACAGTTTTTTCTTCAAATGAAAATTTTCCAAGCCGTTTGTACTCTTCCCCAATAAAATTTTTATCGAGTTTTATTTCTTTGTCAACTTTGAATAATATTTTTGTAAGCAAAAATGCAACCGCACTCAGCATTAGGATAGAAACCGGTAAAGTTAAAATCATCCAGTTACCAAATGTAATAGCAGGGGCATTTGGAAAAAGAACATTCAGCATTTTAACCATTACCAGGTTGGGTGGAGTGCCTATCAGAGTTGCCATACCTCCAAGCGTACAGGAATATGCAATGGACAATAATAAGATTACATGTAAAGTGATGAGTTTTTTCATTGCCAAATTCATTTTCAAGCTTTTGAATTACAGAAAGTCCAATCGGAAGAAGCATTAAAGCAGTTGCAGTGTTCGAAATCCACATTGAAAGAAATGCTCCCGAAACCATAAAACCAAGGATAATTGAGTTGAGAGTTCCACCAATTAATGTAATAATTTTCAAGGCTATTCTCTTATGTAGCGCCCACTCTTCCATTGCAATGGCAATAAGAAATCCACCAAGAAATAATAAAATTATTGAATTCATATACGACGATGCTATTTCTTCAGTGGAAAGTATTCCGGTAATCGGGAAAAATATTAGAGGGATTAATGAAGTGACTGCCAGAGGAATTGCTTCTGTAATCCAAAGTATCGCCATTAGTACGGCAATTGCAGCCATTGTATTTAATTGCGGCTTTGTAGTTACTAGATTGCCGATGAATAATAAAATACAAAATGCTAGATGCTGCGAATAAAAATCCGAACTTCTTATTTGCTTGCATAATGGATTAAATAATCTCACTTCAAATTATAAATTAATGTAAAAAGAACGAACTCTCTTGAATTAAAAATTTTGATCATTTAATGAATTAGATTGTATTATTTTAAAAATAAGCCTAAGTTTGTCGAAAATTTTCTCAATAATTGCTACTAGAGTGAAGACAGGAAAAAATACTACTATATTTTTTAGATTATCTTATTTAGTAATAAGCATAATATTAATATCCCTCCTTTTTTGGGGTTTGATAAAATGTTCTGACTCCAGTTCAAAAATTCCACCTGAACAAACACCGGAAATTCAACTCAATAGTTTTGGCTTTTACTCTGATTCTTTGGATCATCAAACATACTCTGTTGAAAAAAACGAAACTCTTTCTGATATACTTCTGAATCTTGGTGTCCCAGTTAATGGTATGGTAAATATTATCGATGAGGCAAGAAAAATTTTGGATGTAAGAAAAATTGTAGCCGGAAATATTTATCACTCCTTCACAAATAGTGATTCTGTAAATACACTTGTTTATTTTGTTTACGAGAAAAGCCCTAAAAGGTTCGTTGTTTTCGATTTAAGAGATTCGATAAATGTTTATGAAAGCGAGAAGGAAGTCTTAGTAAAAGAGAACCAGAAATCAGCTACTATTAGACCAATCACTTTATGTTTCCTTGATGGAATCGGATGCCTCTCCGGAACTGGCAATTAAACTTTCTCAAATATTCGCATGGCAGATTGATTTCTATCATCTTCAAAAGGGAGACAACTTCAAAGTAATTTATGAAGAACTATTTGTTGATAGTAATTTATTTGCAATTGGTCAAATTAAAGCTGCTTACTTCTACCATAACGGAAAAGAGTTTTATGCAATTCCTTTTATGCAGGATAGTGTGTTTCAATATTTCGATGAAAATGGTAATAGCCTTCGAAAAGCATTTTTAAAAGCCCCTCTGGAATTCAGAAGAATAAGTTCTAGATATAGCAAAAGCAGACTTCATCCTGTTCTTAAAACCACGAAGACCTCATCTTGGAGTTGATTATGCTGCGCCCGTTGGAACGCCGGTAAGATCTACCGGGGATGGAATTGTAACTAATGTTGGTTACAACAGTGGTGCAGGCAAATTTATTAAAATAAGACATAACTCAGTTTATACGACAATGTATCTTCATCTTTCGAAATATGCTAAAGGGATAAAAAAAGGTGTAAGAGTGGGTCAAGGTCAGGTTATTGGTTATGTTGGAAGTACGGGATTAGCCACTGGTCCTCATCTGGATTACAGATTTTTTATAAATGGAAATGCTGTTGATCCACTAAAAGTTGAACTGCCACCCTCCCACCCTGTCAAGCAAGAACTTAAGGCATCATACGATATTTTGCGGGATAGTCTGATCATTTGAACTGGATAGAGTTCAATTAGTTACTTCTGAAAAACCAGTGTAATTGTTTGTATTAGTCATTTATCATTTTTCTGCAATCAGAATTCAGGTAATCAATGAAATATAAGCTTCATATTTTGGTCAAACAGTTTATATTTCATATCGTTTTATTTATTATTTATTAAACACAAGCGATTAAACTTTTCAATTACTTATTAAATTCCTAACCTAGCTCTATTATGAATGACAGCACCATTAAGAAAGATTCAAAAGTAAAATCAAATAAATTTTTATTCTGGAAAAAGAAGGAAAGAAAAAAACCTGAAACTTTGGCTGAAAAAATAATAGAGTTTTTCCGGCAACTTTTCTGGGCAGCAATTGCTGCATTTTTTATTATAACTTTTATAATACAGAATACTCGAATTCCCACAGGTTCTATGGAAGATACAATACTCGTTGGTGATTTCGTTCTAGTAAATAAATTCATTTACGGTTCATCATCACCGAAGTATATACCTTTCACTGAAATTGAAATTCCATTTTTCCGTTTGCCTGCATTCAAAGATCCGAAGCCGAAAGACATTGTTGTTTTTGAATATCCCGGTGATCGAGATCAAATGTTTGCTTCTGAGAGAGGAGTTAATTACGTTAAAAGATGTATTGGTACACCTGGTGACACAATTGAGATTAAAGATAAAGTAGTTTTTGTTAATGGCAAAGAATTCTGGCGGCCTACATTCATTAAATATTATAAAGGAAGATATGGTAGTTATCTTAAAACCAATTCCAAAGGGTGTTGCTGAGCCACGAATATTTCCCAAAGGAATGCCATGGAATGAAGATAATTATGGTCCACTCGTAATTCCAAGAAAAGGTTCAACAATTCCTTTAAATAAATATAATGTTGAACAATGGCGAACAATTATTGATCGTGAATATGGTGAAAGAGTTGTTGAACTAAAAAATGATGTTGTAATGATTAAAGATGTTCCTGTTTCATCTTATACATTCAAAAAAGATTATTACTTTATGATGGGTGATAACAGGGATGATAGTCTGGACAGCAGATTTTGGGGACTCGTATCAAGAGATATGGTTGTTGGTGAAGCCTTTATTATTTTATTTTCCTGGGATAGAGATATTCCTTTCTCACAATTCTTCAAGCTTATTAGTTCAGTAAGAACTGATAGAATTTTATTGTTACTGCACTAAAATAAAAAAGGCTGCCAGTAACTGACAGCCTTTTAACTCCACTGCTTATTTTTTAGAAATTAAAAGTAAAACTAGCGTTATACCATCTGTCTCTTCCGTACCATACTCTGGCAGTATACCATTATGATCAGAACCATCTGTTGCATCTGTTATATAATTCTTTGTATTTAATATATTAAACACATTGAAACCAAATGTGAATTGTTTAATAAAGAAATTTGTTAATAGTATCTGATAAGCAGTATGAACGTCAATGATATAATAGTAAGGCATTTTCCAGGATTGAGCAACATCATCAGGGTTTGTCCGGGTATCGGGATTGAAAACAGCATAGTATCTACTAAATAGTTTATAAACCGGATTAAATATTAAAGTGGAACCCGAGCTCAACTCGTACTCATAGTTCATATAAAGAGATACTGTGGTCATTGGAAAGTCGCCAACATAAAGACCGTTTACATAGGATACGATCGTCTGTATCCTGAGATGGATCTTCTTCAGGATATAGTCTGGTATTAACATCATTCTGGAATTTATTTTCGGACCAGGAAAACATCCCACCAAATTCGAGATTTCTCAATGGCGTCCATTTTCCTTCAAATTCACCACCAATGTGTTGCTGTTCGGCACCTGTAATATTAGCCTGAACATCGTAGATTCCTCCAAGAGTAATTGTTTGACTAATTGCCCTATTACTCCAGTTTGTATAGAATCCATTAAGATTGAAAGCAACTACCGGAGTAGCAAAGCCATAACCAAGTTCTATTCCAAGAATAGTCTCATTTTCAATATTCTCAAAAGTATTATTTGCGAAGTCAAATACATTATCAAAGATCGGAGCTTTTGAAAAGTATCCAACATTTGCAAATATGTTATTATGCTTATCAATATTATAATTTGCTCCGCCCTTCAAAGTATAGCCAAAGAAATATTCCCAAGCGGTGGTTTGATCCGGATCAGTATCCAGGAAATTAAAGTAATCAATTCTTTGATAACCTGTATTTGAGGCCGATGCATTTAGGAATACACTTAACTTTTCTTTTTTATACTCAGCTTGTGCGAAACCTCCGTATAAAATTACTTTACCATCATTATTGTAATCTACTTTATTACCCGTCTTGGCAATGGTATTAGGATTATTTACATTATTATCATCAAGGAAATAACCTCCACCCAACAAATTCCTGACTTCTCTATAGTGCTCACCAAGATAATATCTTGCATCAATACCAAAAGTTAATTTCCATGTTTCAGATAAATTGGTATTATATGTAGATAAAAGACCAGTCCAGAAATGATTATTAACTGAATTTCTTAAGATTCGATATGATCTAGTCATTGAGGTTGAATAAGTACTATCAATAGTTTGATTACCTTCCCAAGCAGCATCAAAATCAACATAACCAGATGCAGTAGTAGCGAAACGCGAACCTAAAGGACCAGAACCGTATCCATTACCCCATGAAATATATGCAATTGTTGATAAAACCGATCTGGGATTCACTTGCCAGTTCCAGTTAAAGTTCCACTGAGGTTTATTATATTTATTTACTCTCTCATTTAATGGTTCATCAAATAAATAGCCATAATTAAAGTTGTGAGTTAATCCATAGGAATTCCATCTGTCAATAGTTTGCTGGGAAGTTCTCTGACCGTGTTCCTGAGGTGAACCAACACCTGTCAATTCAAGGGAGTGATTTCCAAATACACCACCTACTGAAATGAAATATGTGTATTCATCAAGCCATAGTCCTTCAGCATATCCATCCCAAAGTCTTCTGGCTACGAGAGCCGTAAGACCTATTTTTTCAGTTAACATTGAAGAGAATGAAAAAGCAGTTCTGGTTAATCCATCTGATCCAATTTCCTGAGTTAATTTTGAAAACTCCTCGCGTCCGGCAGCACCAAATGTTTGAATATTAACAACTCCGCCAATTGCACTGACAGAATACGGCGAAGCTCCAAGTCCTCTTTGAATCTGGATATTGTTAGTTACAGCACCTAAACCAGCCCAGTTAGACCAATAGACCCAACCATTTTCCATATCATTTACTGGAACACCATTAATCATTATGGCTATGTTTCTCTGGTTAAAGCCTCTGATCACCAGATTTGCATCTCCAGCACCACCACCCTGAGCTGAAGAATAGAGACTGGGTGTGACGTTTAGAACTCGCGGAAGGTCTCTTGATGCAAGTTTGAACTCAATTTCTTTACCTTTAATTTCAGTGAACGCAACCGGTGTCTCTCTTAAAGTTGCACGGGTGCTTTGCACAACGGCTTCCTGCAATAATACCGGGCTCGTTTTTAAACTGAAATTTTGAACGATATCAGCATTGAAGTTTATGTTTGTTGATTGTGGAAGGTAACCAACAAAACTTATGGTTATTTCATAAGTTCCTTTAGGAATGTTTGTAATCTCGTACTTACCGTTCATATCTGATACAGCACCTAAATTTAAAGCTTTGATATAAATATTCGTACCTATTAAAGCTTCACCTGTATATTCGTCCGTTACATTACCAGTCAGCTTGTAAGGTTGAGAGAATGCTGTAACAGCAAGTGAGAGAACAAGCAGAACAACGAAAGTAATGAATTTACTCATAGATCCTCTCCGATTATTGTGAATGAATGATGATTTTGTGAGTTGTAGTTTTAGTTTTATAGAAATTCAATAATGCCCTCAAAGAATTCCTCCCACCGCGGATAAAAAAGTTTGAAATTACTACATCAAATATTTGTTATATTCGTATTGAATTCAAGTTTTTTATTAAAAATTAATTTTTTTTTATTATTTGGTTTTTAACAGCTATTAAATATTGTTTTTTTATTGACTTTTTTGAAGCATTTAACAGTTTTCTCAATTTAAACTTAACGGTAATATTTTCTTGTTTATTTAAGGAAAACTGATCTAAAAAAAATTATGAATCTTTTAAATATTCCTTACGATAAATACAAACTTGCAAATGGAATTGAGATAATTCTTTTTCAAAATAAGAATCTTCCTTCTGTAACAATTAATATTTGGTATAGGGTTGGCTCGGCAAATGAAGTAAAAGGGAAAACGGGTCTTGCACACTTGTTTGAACATATGATGTTTCAAGGTTCTAAAAATGTACCTAAAGAAATGCATTTTAGATACATACAGGAGGCAGGCGGTTCCCTCAATGCATCGACAAGCTTCGACAGAACAAATTACTTCGAAAAACTTCCTTCAAATGAATTCGAACTTGGGCTCTGGCTTGAATCAGACCGCATGGGATTATTTACTCGATGCTCTTGACCAGGTCAAATTGGATAACCAGAAAAGTGTTGTTCTTAATGAAAGATTGGAACGATATGATAACCAGCCATATGGTTTAGCCTGGGAAAAATTACTTTCAAACCTTTACGCACAAGATCATCCTTACAGTTGGCCAACTATTGGTTATTATAAAGACATCGAAAGCTATACTCTCGAGGATGTGCGGAATTTTTTCCAACAGTATTATTCTCCCTCAAATTCAACAATTGTAGTAGCAGGAAATTTTGAAGTTGATAAAGTAAAATCACTCATTGAAAAGTATTTTGGTGAATTAAAGAACGGTGAAAAACCAACAGCATTAAAGTCAAATCCGGCTGGGCTCAGTGAAACAAAATTCGATTACGTTTGAAGATAAAGTAAATCTTGAAAGAATATATCTTGCCTGGCATACACAAAGTGCATTCGATGAGGATGATGCAGCGCTTGATATATTATCGGATATTTTTTCTGGATCTAAAAATGCAAGACTAACGAGAAAATTGGTTTATGAATTGCAAATTGCTCAGGATATAAATTCAATGCAATTTTCAGGAAAATATGGTGGACACTTTATGATTGTCGCAACTGCCAAACCAGGAAAATCTCTCGATGAGATTAAGAAAATTATTTTTGACGAGATTTCATTGCTCATTAATAAAAATATTTATCAAATGGAGCTGCGAAGGTCAAAAAATGTTATCAAATCAAATTTCATCTATTCTTTACAAAATATTGATACAGTTGCGGATCTGCTAAATCTTTACAACTTTTATTTGGGTGAACCTAATTCATTCAATTTTGACTTAAACAGATATAATGAATGTTGACGAAGCTAAGATTCAACAAGTAGCAAAGAAATATTTACAGAAGAATTATGTAGAATTAAGAATTGTACCGGAGAAACGAAATGCAAATTGACCGAAGCAAACTTCCAACAAGTTCTGAGAAATTAAATTTACATACACCAGGTATTGAAAATTTTAGATCTAGAAAATGGCTTAAAAATTTTCTTCAGCGAAAAAAAAGATCTTCCAATAGTTAGAATTAATTTTCTAGTAAATAACGGAAGCAGGTTTGATCCTTATGATAAAAAAGGACTGTGTAATCTTTTAACAATGTGTATTGATGAAGGTGCCGGAGAATATAATGCACTTCAACTTGCAGATGAATTTGAGCTACTTGGTGCTCAATTTTCGGTTTCCTGTGATACTGATGTTAGTATAGTCTCGTTACAGGTTTTGAGTGAAAATTTTATCCCGGCATTTAAAACTATTAAGTAATGTAATCACTCAACCTCATTTTAAGGATGATGATTTTGAGCTCCAAAAAAATAAAGTGCTTGTAAGATTAAACCAGTCTAAAGCTGAACCAGACTATATCGCTGATGTTTCATTTGAATATTTTCTTTTTGGTAATGACTCTCCCTACGCATTTCCGGTGATGGGTATTGAGCGAACTGTTCAAAATATTCAGCCTGATTTTATTAGAAATGCTTTATAAAAATAATTTTGCTCCATCTAAACTCAGCAATGGTTGTTGTTGGAAATATTGAATAAAGACTATACTTCAAAAAGAACTTGAATTGGTTTTTGGTAAATGGAATCACAAACCGACAATAAATGGTTCAATACCTAATCTTAATAGAACTTCAAGAAAAGTATTCATTATAAATAAACCTGGTGCAGTTCAGACCGAAATCAGAACCGGACACTTATCTTCTAAAAGAAATGAGAAAGATTTCTTCCAAAAGCAAATAATTAATATGATTCTCGGAGGGCAATTTTCGAGCAGGCTAAATTTGAATCTCAGAGAGAAGAATGGATATACTTACGGTGTTCATTCCCGATTCAGTTACTTCAAGGAAGCTGGCTATTTTGCAGTCTCAACTTCAGTCGATTTGAGATAACACTGCCAATGCTTTAATTGAAATCTATCAGGAAATTGAAAAAATCAGAAATGGTATTACAAATGATGAATTGACTTTTCGCACAGTCTTCACTGACAAAAAAATATCCCTCAAATTTTGAAACTTACAGGCAGATTGCAGCTAATATCAGCACCAAAGTCATACATAACCTTCCCGATAATTACTTTGAAACTTACATCAACAAAATAAATGTCGCTGAGCTTAGATGATGTGAACAACATTGCAAACAAATCTATTTATCCTGACGAACTAATTACGGTTTTAGTTGGGGATTCAAAAGCAATTTTTAGCCAGTTAAGAAAAAAAGAATTTGGCGAGATAAGAGTTCTCGAATTTGAAGATGTGTTCCCTAAATAGTAGATGACTATTTCTATATTAGTTAAAGAATCAGACTGCTTGTAGTAACTCTGTAACCTTTCTTTTTATATCTATTAATTTCCGGATTCAAAGCCAGATAACTTTCCTCACTCAACAAAAAAATGATTGATTCTCCAGTCGCAAGAGATTCTATCTTCTCATCAAATGTGGGTCAAAATAGTTTCATCAAAATTCAGACTTTCAAAGTCGGAAGTACTAAATAGTTTAATATTTCTTTTCGCGAATTCTCTTTTTAATATTTCATAGTTTGATGATTTGAAAAAATCAGATTTTTCATCCACAATAAAGCAGACTGCTTTTTGGTAATCAGTAACAAGAGATTTTACAACATTTACTATTCTTTGTTCTGAAAAGGAAGAACCCAGCTGATATTTTTGTTCGCTTATTTCATCGTCAATTAAAACTGAAAATTGTTGCGAGTTCTTTAGTTATGAATTCAAGATATTGAATGTGTTTTGTATCTGGTCGAATAAGCAAATTCAATTTTGTGGGTGATTCAATTAGCAAAGTTGTTGATTGATTTCCGAGATCAGCATCATATAAAATAAAAGCAAGAAATCCCTTTTCTCTTGAATAATTTTTCGCATAATCAAATTCTGCTTGAAGGATAGTTGCAGCACCAAGCTTTAAAGTCAGAGTTGACTTTACCACCTCTTAATTTTTTCAATAGAAATTAGTGCAAGACTATCTTTTCTAAATGACTGATAAATTTCCTGTAAAATTTCAGGAATGGAAAGATCTTTTGGAACCTGGATTTTGAAGTTTGAAATTTGGTGCTTGGAACGTTTGTTAACTGATTTTGTTTCTTTGATAAGTTTATTTTCAATGCCAAATTCAGTAAGAATATTTCTGAATCTTTGGCTTAATTTTTTTTCGTCAACAGTGACTGCTTCATTTCTGGAACCAGAATGATTGCTTTGTAAGAGAATATTAGCTGCAAGCAAAATGACTGCTACAGTAATCATTACCACAAGTAAATTCTTCTTGAATTTAAAGGAAGGCATCATTAAAATCTAGAAATCAACGATGCTTGAAATCGGGTTTTCGTTTTTCAAGAAATGCAGCAGTACCTTCTTTGAAATCTTCAGTTCCACAAGTAAGAGCAAATAGGCTCGCTTCATAAGCTAATCCTTCAGTCAAAGAAATATTATCAGTCGCTTTTACAGCTTTTAAAGCAAAACGAATTGCCTGCTGTCCTTTGGAAGAAATCTTATTAGCTAATTCAAAAGTTTTAGTAACTAAGTCAGCTTGAGGATAAACTTTATTGACAAGACCTATTCTTAAAGCTTCTTCGGCTGAAACCATATCACCGGTTAAAATCATTTCTAATGCTCTTGCAGAATTAATAACACGGGGAAGTCTTTGTGTTCCACCATAGCCTGGAATTATTCCGAGATTAACTTCCGGTTGTCCAAACTTTGCATTATCACTTGCAATTCTAATATGACAAGCCAATGCTAACTCACATCCACCACCAAGTGCAAAACCGTTTACTGCAGCTATTACTGGTTTATCAAGTGTTTCAATTTGCCTGTATACTCTGTTGCCTTTTTCAGAAAACTCTTTTGCTGAAATAACATCAAGCTTATTTATTTCACTTATATCAGCGCCGGCAACAAAAGCTTTATCACCGTTGCCTGTTATAATAACAGTAAATATTTCAGGATTGTTTTTTATCGAATGAAAAACATCTTTCAGTTCAGAAATAGTTTGACCGTTTAATGCGTTTAGTTTGTCGGGTCGATTTATTGTAACTACTCCTGTATAATTCTTAATTTCAAATAGAATATTTTGATAGTTCATTATATCACCTCACAGGTTTACAAATAATGGAAGTCTTACATTTAAATTGATCGAAAAATATTGATTTGATTCATAATAAGTGTAGTTAGCCATAATTTCCAGTATGAACATCGATAATCCTACTCCCAAGTTTCCGCCAAATTTCCAAAGATCTTCTTTATAATTTATTTTATTAGCATCAGCTTTAAACTCATTCAGCACTTGAAAATAAGTATATGACGCGGATCCTTCAACAACAGGAATTAGTAAAATAGCACTCTCTACAAGCGGACCGAAATAATATCTGAAACCAAGTGATGCAGGTACTATCGTAGTTGAGTAATTGGTGTAATCTGATTCCTGATAGAAATCCTGCGAACCGGGAAATTGTTCATATCCTAATCGGGCGAAGATAAAAAATGGAAGATTGTCACTATCTGTGTATGAAATGTCAACTATTAAACCGTAACCCACGTCAGTTGAATTAGCAAACTGACCCACAGGGAAACGAGGTCCAACGCCAGCAGCAAGAAAAACACCAACAGCTTTGCTTACAGGAGGATCTTCTGCAAATGCTGCTTGTTGAAAAATTAATAATCAACAAAAAAATATATTTGCTCAATTTTCTGATCATTGTATTACAAAATTAAACAATTTTTCAAGCATACTTGTAGATAATTATTCCAATTCTTCATTTTGATAGATGTCAGTCCCAATTCCATACTTTTTCACAAGATCACCACCAAAAGTTCCTGTTTGAAATACAAGAAATAGAATCACGACTGCAAGAATCAGGAAAACGTATTTAATTCATTCCAACAAATTTTTTCTTGATCACCACAAAAATCCTTAAACAGCAAACGATTGCAGAAAACCACAATAAATAAGTTGCATTGCTTTGATGATTATTTAGTAATGCAAGACTATCATCCGTCCAGTAAAAAAAATTTGCTGCTGCTTGATGGCCAGTTAATACAGCCAGTAAGGAAGTTACAACACCAAGACACAAGACAAGCAAAGCCGATTTTGTAATAAACTCCTTTTTAAAAACAATTCCAATTATTTCAAGTATTGAATATGTGGTAAGCAATGCCACTGGAAAGTGAACGACTTTAGGATGAATGTCAGCGAGAAAATTTGAATCCAATTATTTTTTCCTCTCGATTATAATTCTTAACCACATAAAACAGAACCACCATTGACGTTTAGAATTTCCCCGGTAATATGAGATGCAAGATGTGAAGCAAGAAATAGAATAGGTCCTGCTATCTCTTCGGGCTTGAGCAATTTTTTTTAAAGGAATATCGACGATCACTTTTTTATTCGTTTCAGAATTCGCTAAAGAATCGGTAGTCATATCAGTTATCACCCAGCCAGGGGCAACACAATTAACAGTTATGTTGAACTCACCTAATTCAGAAGCCAGTGATTTTGTTAATGATATCATTCCTCCCTTGGAAGCTGCGTAATGAGAATGAAACGCTTCGCCCCTCTGCCCTGCTGTTGAGGCAATATTAATGATTCTACCGAAATTATTTTTTTTCATATCGGGCACAACTAATTTTGTTATCAGGTAAGTGCTGGTAAGATTGATATTCATCATTTCATTCCATTGTTCAAGAGTCATCTCATCAATTGCTGCTTCTTTCCAGATACCTGCATTGTTTACAAGAACATCGATATGGTTGAAGTCATTCAATACATTTCCAATAACTTTTTCTATATCATCAGCATCAGACAGATCAATTTTGTAATATTTTAGTTTTGACGAGCCAACATATTCAGATATAACTTTTTCAGCTTTTACTTTTGCTCTTTGAAATGTGAACGCGACATTTGCATCTGATTTTAGAAAAAGTTCGACACAGGATTTACCAATTCCGCGTGAACCGCCTGTTACTAATACATTTTTATTTTCAAGAGTTATCATTTTTTAGTATTTCACTTTGTATAAAAATAAACCTTTAGCAGGGACTGCATCGGCAGCAGCACTTCTATCTTTTTGATTGAAAATTTTCTGTAAATAATTCATCCCTTCTTCAGAAGCGTGTGCTTTTAGTAAGGAGCCAACAATTGCTCTTACCATTCCGTATAAAAATCTGTTAGCTTCAATATAAAAAATAAAAAAGCTTTTTTGTTTTCGCCACCTCGCTTCGTAAACTTCACAAATTTTGTTTTGAATTTCGGTATTCGTTTTACTGAAAGAAATAAAATCATGGATCCCAATTAATGCAGTTGATAACTCATTCAGCTTATCCTGATTGAAATCTGAAAATAAAGTATACGAATAACGTTCAAAGAAAGGAGATTTCTGATTTGAGATTAAATAAATATATGATCTTTTTTTCGCACTGAATCGTGCGTGGAATTTTTCTTCTACAGATTCCATATTCGTTATAGAGATATCAGCGGGCAAGACTGAGTTCAAAGAATATTTGAATTTAAATAAATCTAATTCTCTACTAAGTTCAAAGTTTGCAACCTGACCCAATGCATGAACTCCAGCATCTGTTCTGCCGGCTCCGATAAGATTAATTTCCTCTTGTAATATTTGTTTGATTGAATTACTAATTACTTCCTGAATGGTGAGTGCATTCTCTTGAATTTGCCAACCCGCATATCTTTTTCCATCATATTGAATTGTTATTTTATAGTTGAACATTTAATACAAACTTAGCAATTTTATCATTATTTCAGTTGCTAATTTACATTTTTACATGGCAACTTAATTTCTGCAAAATATTGAATCAAAATTGATTGAAATTCACTAATCAATTTCCGAAAAGATGGCACTCATATTGCCAATATTTTATTCGAAAATTTAGAATCGATTATACTAATAGATGCCATCAACAAAGACCAAATCAATTATCGCTTCAAATAAAATTAAGCTTATCGTTAAGCCAAAAAATCTGGAGGTAATCGGTTTTAGTAAACCTGCCCGAAAACTTTTTACCACATCGCAACTAGCTCCAAAAAGGATTTATATCACCGATCTATTTCTTTCCAAAAAAATTATTACAGAATTTGAGAAACTACAAAAGTCATCTAAGTTAAAACAAATTAAAATAGAATCGATCAAAATCAAACAAAAATCGAAGGTTGAAAATACATTTTCACTTGAAGCGAAGATCTTTAATTCCGGCAAAGAAAAATTAATTGAGTGTACATTTGCTGAAAATCAATCAAAATTAAAACGAAATAATCTCACTTCTCAAATAAAACATCCGGATAATGAAGAACTTCAAAAAACAAATAAAAAAATCAGGGAAATGGTTGATGCTTCACCATACGGGGTTCATGTTTACAAATTAAACTGGAATGATGAACTAATTTTCTCTGGATACAACGCCTCTGCCGATAGAATTTTGGGGATTAACCATTCTCATTTATTAAATAAAAAAATTGAAGAAGCCTTTCCGCAGCTTATCAATACTGAGATACCGTTAATTTATAAGTCCATTGCAAGGAATGGTAATCGGTTTGAAAATGAAATTGTAAATTATAACGATAATCTTATCAGAGGATTCTTTGATGTTTCAGCAATTCAAATAGAACCAGGAAAAATTACAGCATTCTTCTCTGATATTACTGAAAAAAGAAAGTTTACGATGAGCTTGAAAAAAGTGAATTAAAGTTTAAATCGTTATTTGATTTTGCAAATGATTCAATATTTCTGATGGATGAGGAAATTTTTATTGATTGCAATCAGAAAACACTAGATCTATTCGGTTGCAAAAAAGAAGAAATCGTTGGTAAACCTCCATATGTATTCTCACCCAGAAATGCAACCGGACAACAGAACTTCCAAAGAGAAAGCTCTTGAAAAAATCAACCTGGCTTTAAATGGTAAACCTCAAAGATTTGAGTGGAAACATAAAAAGCTCAGCGGTGAGCTATTCGATGCAGAAGTTAGCTTAAACAGAATTGTACTTGGTGAAAAAACTTTGCTCCAGGCTATTGTCAGAGATACAACCGAGCGCAAAAATAGCGAAGAACAGATTTCTATGTTAGCTCATGCCGTAAAAAGCATTTCGGAATCTGTTTGCATCACTGATATGAATGGTAAAATTATTTTCGTCAACAATTCATTTTGCAATTCATTTAGCTATACTTACGAAGAGATATTAGGTCAGCCAATATCCATGCTTCATATCCGATGAAAATCCAGAAAATGTTCTGAATCAGATTCTGCCTGCAACTTTAAGCGGAGGATGGAACGGTGAGTTAAGGAGTAGAAGAAAAGATGGAATCGGAGTTTTTAACTTTCATATCAACATCAGTCATCCGAAATGATGGTGGAAATCCGATTGCTTTAATTAACGTAGCATCAGATATAACAGACAGGAAAAAGATCTGAAAATGAATTACGTCAATCAAGACAAATGCTTCAACTTATACTTGACAACATACCTCAAAGAATTTTTTGGAAGGATTGTAATTCTATTTATCTCGGATGCAATAAAAACTTTGCATATGATGCCGGTCTATCGAGTCCGGATGATATTGTTGGTACTAATGATTACGATATGCCATGGAAATCAGCAGAAGCAGATTATTATAGGTTAATTGACGCAGAAGTAATGAAAAATGAAAAACCAATCTATCATATAATAGAACCTCAAACACATCTTGGATGGAACAATTGCTTGGCTTGAAACCAACAAAGTCCCTCTGCACGATGCACAAGGCGAAGTTGTTGGCATTTTGGGATCTTATGAAGACATCACTGAGCGTAAAAAGGCTGAAGAAGCATTAAAAGAGAGTGAAGAAAGATTTCGTTCGTTAATTGATAATATGATTGAAGCAGCACTGATAATCGACTGGAATGGTGAAATAATATTTGCGAACAACAGTGCTGCACGACTTGTCGGTTTGAATACTCCTGAACAAGCTATAGAGGAAAAAGTTTTTGACTTCCTGCATCCTGATGATACGAAGCGAGTATTACAGGCAATTGTCAGTGTTAAAAACTCATCCTGAACCCATATGTGGATGAGTACAAAATAAAAACTATTAAAGGCGAAGATCGTTGGGTAGAAAGTTTAGGCACCAGTATAACTTTTGCAAACAAAAAGAGTATCCTTGTTACATTAAGAGATATTACAGAACGAAAGTTTGCAGAGATTGAGTTGAGAGAAGCAAAAGAAAAAGCTGAGGAAATGAATATGATAAAATCCAATTTCCTTGCAAATATGAGTCACGAACTTCGAACTCCTCTGGTTGGAATACTTGGATTTGCTGAACTTCTCAAAGAAAAGCTAAAAGAAAAACCAACTTCATGAAATGGCAGACAGAATTCTTACAAGTGCTAACAGATTAATGGATACACTCAATTTAGTACTTGATCTTTCCAGAATAGAAGCAAAGAAAATTGACATTAATTTAAAGCCAAACCGAATTCCGGAACTGGTCGAATCACAAATTCAATTGTTTGAAGCGGTTGCTGAAAGAAAAAATCTGTTCCTGGAAACGCAGATTGCTGATCATAATGTTATTTGCAAACGTTGATGAGCAGATCTTCAGACAGATAATAAATAATATGGTTAACAATGCTTTGAAGTATACATATACCGGGGGTGTTGTTGTTTCAATTGACTCAATAACTGAAGACTCGCATCCATTCATCAGGATTAGTGTAAAAGATTCAGGAATAGGAATACCGGAAGAAAGCCTTGGTTTAATTTTTCAGGAATTCAGACAGGTTAGTGAAGGTTTCAATCGTCATTTTGAAGGAACTGGATTAGGTCTAACGATCACGAAAAATTTTGTTGAAATGATGAATGGACAAATCAAAGTAAAAAGTACCATTGGCTCGGGTTCAACTTTTACAGTTATGTTTCCGTTGATTGAAGTCTTTGAGCAAGTCGAAGTTAAACAGGAAACTCCAACTGATTACGGAAACTTTAGTAAAAAAATTATAATACCTGGGAATAAGCCGAATTTGCTGGTTGTTGATAATGATGAATCTAGTCGGGATATAATAAAGTTATTCTTAAAGGATTTCTGTGAAATGGAATTTGCAGACAGCGGAGAAAAAGCCTTTAGGTTAGTCAATGATAAAAAGTTCGATATCATACTTATGGATATTAATCTTGGTAAAGGAATGAGTGGAGTTGAGACAACAAAAGAAATCAAAAAGATCAATAGTTACAAAAATGTTCCAATTGTGGCTATAACCGGTTTCGCTATGCGTGGAGACAGGGAAGAATTCATACAGGCAGGGTGTACACATTATCTGTCTAAGCCATTTTCAAGAACAAAATTAATTAAACTATTAAGTGAAATTACCTCAAATTAGGACGCTTGATTATCTAATGTAAACAGTTTTTATATTTACAAATTCTCTTATTCCAAATGATGAGAGTTCCCTCCCATAACCAGATTCCTTAATTCCACCAAATGGTAACCTTGGATCAGATTTTACAAAAGCATTTACAAAACAGCAGCCAACTTGTAATTTTTCTTTAGCAATTTTCTCCCCCCTCTGAACATCACGAGTGAATAAAGCAGCACCTAATCCAAATATCGAATCATTAGCTAATTGAATTGCCTCTGCCTCATCCTTTGCCTTAATTAATGCTGCAACCGGTCCAAACAATTCTTCATCAAAAGCAGGCATTCCCTTCTTTACATTGGAAAGAATAGTCGGTGGATACCATGCTCCATCTGTTACAGGAATTTTTCCACCAAGCAGAAGTTTAGCACCAAGTTCAATACTTTTTTCAACCTGGGCATGCAGCTCATCTCTTAAAGAAACACTTGCCTGTGGACCGAGATGATTAGATTCATCAAAAGGATCACCCATTTTTTTTGATTTCATTTTTGTAACAAAAAGTTTTTCAAATGAATCATAAATTTTTTCAACAACAATAAATCTTTTTGCTGCAATGCAGCTTTGTCCTCCATTAATAAGTCTTGCAGTAACGCAAGTTTCTGCAGCCATTTCCAAATCAGCATCTTCGAGAATAACATAAGGATCACTGCCACCTAGTTCCATAACCGTTTTTTTCAATACTGACCCTGCTGTTTTTGCAACAGCTTTGCCAGCAGGAACGCTTCCTGTTAAAGTTACTGCTTTAATTTTTTCATTTTTAATCACTTCTTCCATTTGTAAGGAAGGAACTAAAATTGTTCTGAAAAGATTTTCAGGAAAACCAGCTTTTCTAAATACTTCTTCAATTGCAAGTGCGCATCCTGAAACATTTGAAGCGTGCTTTAAAATTCCCGCATTACCTGCCATCAATCCAGGTGCAGCAAATCTGAAGACCTGCCAGAAAGGAAAATTCCATGGCATTACTGCAAGCACAATTCCTAATGGTTGAAATGTTACAAAACTTTTTGAAGCATCAGTTTCAATTATTTCATCTGCCAAAAATTTTTCCGCATTTTCTGCATAATACTCACATACCCAGGCACATTTTTCTACTTCGGCTCTTGATTGAGAAATTGGTTTTCCCATTTCGAGAGTCATCAGTTTTGAATATTCTTCATTATTTTTTCTCAGAACATCGGCAGCTTTCATCATTAATTTTGATCTGTGGTCAAACGAGGTGTCTTTCCACTCTTCAAATGCACGATTTGTTAAATTTAAAATCTTATTCACTTCGGAAGATTGCATTTGCGAATATGTTTTTATTGTTTGCAGATTGGCTGGATTGACTGATTGAAGCATACTAATCCCTCAACTATTTAATTAATCTTCATTTCATTTTTTTGATGACCACTAATGTCATATCATCGGAGTATTGCCCGTTCTTTGAAAAGTTTATTACATCTTCTAAAATTCCAAGGACTATTTCCTTTGCAGTCATCTTAGATAAGGATTTAAGTTTAGATAAAAGTTTCTCATCCCCATAAGGCTCAAATTCTCCATTTGCGCTTTCAGTAATACCATCGGAATACAAAAGGAGCACATCTCCTTCTGCAAAATTAATACTGTCAACATAGTATTTTGCATCGGGTGCCGGACCCAGGACAGGACCTGTTGGTTGCAGGAATTCTACTTCGTTTGATTTTGATTTTAATAAGATCGGAGGATTGTGTCCAGCATTAGAATATAGAAATAACCCAGTACGATGAGTTGACAATTCTCCGTAAAAAAGAGATGCAAATTTATCATCCTCAAAAATTTTGTTTACAAGCTGATTTAATCTTCGCATTAAGGCAACAATTTTTATTTCGAAACCGCTTGCCATTCGCAGTGCACCAGCTATGTACATAGCTTCTGCAGCAGCTCCAACTCCTTTACTTGCAGCATCTCCAATAGTTACACCAAGTCTGTCTTTTTCATCTCCATGTTCAAGATAATCAAAAAAGTCACCTCCGATTATTTCGGCCGGATTGGTTACCCCATATAATTCATAATCGTGAAAATTAAATTCATGTTCCGGAAGTATGCTTTTCTGCAGTTGTCGTGCTTTATCAATATCAGCTTTAAGATAATTAACGCTTGCTGACGATCTTCTTTGTTTTATTTGAGATGTTAAGGCGGTTGCAATTATATTCAGATTTATTCTGAACTCTTCATCAATCTTTTCACTATTCATTGCAAGCAAGTATTCATAATAATATTTTTCTTTTATTTTTTTTCTGCCGCCAACACCTGATGCTGAGTATTTAAATATTCCTTTTTTACGAAGGTACTAATTGTCTCTTTACCAAGTATGGTTCTCTGCTTAGCTATCAAATCAAGTATATGATATCTATGGATATCAATTTGAAACTTTGCATCAATCTTTTCGATTTTACCTGTTTGATACAGAAGCGTGTATGTTTCTGTCTGCTCATTCAATTTCCATATTCTGCCGCCAGTTATATCAATATTTTCATTATCTACAATTTCATTTACTGTAGTAATTAACATTTCCTCTTCATTTTTAAATTTACCTGAAGCTATTGACTCAACAAGCTTGTGTAATTTTTTTTGATCTATTGCCATAATTTTATTCCGAATAAAAATCTATCATTTGCTGAATAGCCATTTTACAAACCGGACAGAAGTTATCTACTTTAATTGATTTCATTGTACAATCGTGTGCTGGTCTGTAAATTCCTTTTTCCATATAACCTCCACCTTCAAATGCACCCACTTTGTTTTTATATTCATCTGTATCAGGTGTTGGGATAGGTGTTCCATCTTCAACAAGATCTTTCCATTTAGAATCAAAATCAACAAGAGTAGTTAAGTTAGGATCAGTTGGTTCAACATCGAGCGGATAAAAATCCTGGTAAGCAACATCTGATGTATAATATTCATCGGCAAGGGAAGCAAAACCGTGTCCGAATTCGTGTGTTGCTACAAATTCAAAGTATTTATTCTTAGTTACACACATTGAGTAATGGTTGTAAATGGAACCACCACCGTATTTATCAGAATTAACAAGAACGTAAATCTGATCGTAAGGCGCATTCGATGCAACATTCCTTAAAGTTTTATTATCGTAAGTCATGACATATCTCTCGAGATCGAAAGTGTAAAAAGATGAATTAACTAAAGTCTTTTTCCAGATATCTTCCTTAGGTATATCTGATCCCTGATTCTAATGAGGGAGCTTCTATTCCCCAAATGTTAAATTTCTCTTTATTCTCTTTAAATGGTGAACTATTGAAAAGATAACCGGAAAATTTTTCACAGTCTTCTTTAAATAAATCCATTTCATCTTCTGTGTAGCCTTCAGGAATGATGACGATATCAACTTTTAATGAAGGATCACCTGATTTCAAAACTTCAAAGTTTTTAGTACTCATCAACTCTTTCTGTTTTAATAAAATAATTTTCGGGATTGACTTCATACTCAAACTTTTTTATCCATTCATTTTTCCTGTTGGATGCGTAAAATATTGCAAGGACAGGTTTTTTCGGAAAAGGAAAAACAACCGTTTCACTAAAAGTTTTTATTGTTTGCTTTGCTTCTTCAGTTGTCTGCCATTCATTAAATATTGTTGAGTAACCTCTGGAATAAATTAGTTTGTTGCTTGCTAGATCATAAACCTCAAATTTGTATCTACCATAATTGAATTTATCTATGAGATTTACTCTGGATCCGCCCCAATAAGGTTCTTCAATTAACTCATCAAATGAATAATAATTATTTTCCTTATCACCTGTGTGAAAATAATCAAGTCGAAGAGTCTTGTTCTCAAAGTAATCATCAAAATTTATCTGAGAGTAAGTAACCGTAACGGATAGCAGAATTAGAAAAATTATTTTCATTAACCTTCCTTAGTTATCAGTTGAAAAAAATTTACAATACAAAGATAGGATTTTTGTGTAACAGAGTTAAAGTATTTACAAAGTCATTCCGAACCTGTTTCAGAATCTCGATCTTTACCTGAAAAATAATTAAGAACCTGAAACGAGTTCAGGTTGACACTATTTATCTTTCCGTGAGCCCGGTTTCACAAGCTCAATATCTTCTCGGCATAATGGACATTCATCAGCTTGATATGAAACTACCTCCATTTTTAGTGTGCTGAATTGCGGAAAGCCAAAGTTCACTTTACCATTGCTTCTGTCCACAATAAAACCAACTCCAACAACTTTTGCATTATTGCTTTTTACAATATCGATCACTTCAAAGACTGAACCGCCTGTAGTGACAACATCTTCACATACAAGAACTTTTTCATTTTCATCGAAAGTAAATCCTCTTCGCAGAGGAAAGTTTCTTGTCTTCCCTTTCAGCAAATATGAATCTTTTGTTTAACTGACGTGCAACTTCCTGACCAACAACGAGTCCGCCAATTGCAGGTGCAATTACAGTATCAATTTCAGCATTTCTGAAATTATCTGCAATCATTTTACAGAGCATCTCTGTGTATTCAGGATACTGTAGAACTTTTGCACATTGGAAATACCTGTCACTGTGTCTTCCGGAAGTTAAAAGAAAATGTCCTGTAAGCAATGCACCGGTTTTTTTGAAGATGTTCAGTATTTCTGATTCCGTCATAATTATTTAAGTCCTTCAATTTTTTCTGCAAGCTGAAAATCTTTTTTGGTAATTCCACCTTCACTGTGAGTTGAGATTGTGATTTTAACTTTATTCCAGGAGTGAATTAATATATCAGGATGATGATCCAACTTCTCGGCTTCGACACCCACTTTATTTACGAAAGTAAGAGCATCGGCAAAATCTTTTAACTGAAATTGTTTTGCAATTTGTTTTTCCTCTTGCATCCAGCCAGATACGGAAGAAAGATTTTTTAATATTTCATCTTGAGATAGTAATGACATAGTTCCTCCACATTTATTTCTTGATAATAAAAAAGCGTATTCGAAAAATACGCTTTTTGAAAATGATTTTAGATAATAATTGTTTTAGTTTTCTATCTGTCCGGGGGTTTTAGATTCTTCGCCGGGTTTTTCCACATCCAAAGCCTCATCATAAAAAACAAGATCATCTGCACCTTCCACATGCTTGGCAACTATCTTTGTGCCCTCTTTAAATGAACCTCGGAGAATTTCCTCTGCGAGTGGATCTTCAATATATTTTTGTATTGCTCTTCTCAATGGTCTTGCACCATATTTTTCATCATATCCTTTGATAACCAAAAATTCTTTTGCAGACTGATCAAGAATTAAATCCATTTTATTCTCTTCAAGATTCTTATAAAGATCTTTTATCTCAATGCCGATGATCTGCATAATATCTTCTTTATCAAGATTTCTAAATACGATTGTATCGTCAATCCTGTTGAGGAATTCTGGATTAAATAATTTTTTCATTGCCTCTTCAACTATATCCTTCATCTTATCATAATGATCTTTTGGTCTTAGCAGTCAGCCAAATCCAAATGAACTGATATCTTTTATATCCCTTGTTCCTACATTGGAAGTCATAATAATAATTGTATTTCTGAAGTCTACTTTTCTTCCAAGACTATCGGTTAAAATTCCATCATCAAGAACTTGAAGCAAGAATGCTGAAAATATCCGGATGAGCTTTTTCAATTTCATCAAATAAAACAACCGAGTATGGTTTTCTTCTTACTTTTTCAGTAAGCTGTCCGCCTTCTTCGTAACCAACGTATCCTGGAGGTGCACCAACAAGACGTGAAACTGAAAATTTCTCCATATACTCGCTCATATCAATTCTTACAAGTGAATCTTCAGAATCAAAAAGATATCTTGCAAGGGCTTTGCACAATTCTGTTTTTCCAACTCCTGTTGGACCTAAGAAGATAAAACTTCCGATCGGTCGATTCGGATTTTTTAATCCAGCTCTAGTTCTTCTGATTGCTTTTGTAAGCTTGCTGATCGCTTCATCCTGACCTACAATAAACTGCTTAAGGGCTTCGTTCATTTTAAGAAGCTTTTCTGATTCAGTCTGTGCAATTCGATTTACAGGAATACCTGTCATCATAGCAACAACTGTAGCAATATCTTCATCGTTAACATCATGAACGATATCTTTTGTCTTAGCGTCCCATTCTCTTTTAGTTGATTCAAGATCAGCCTGAAGATTTCGTTCTTTATCTCTTAAGCGAGCGGCTTCTTCATAATCCTGTCTTTTTACTACAGCAGCCTTTTCTCTGCGAACCTGTTCTATTTCTTCTTCAAGATCAAGAATTTCTTCCGGGACTTCGAAATTGCCCATATGAACTCTTGACCCAGCTTCATCTAAAACATCAATTGCTTTATCCGGCAAATGACGATCAGTAATGTACCTGTTACTTAGTTTGACTGCAGAATCAATTGCTGCATCAGAATATTTTACGTGATGGTGTTCTTCATATTTGAATTTAATTTTCTCAAGAATCTGTCTTGTCTCATCATAAGATGGAGGATCAACCATAACTTTCTGGAATCGTCTATCTAATGCACCATCAGTTTCAATATGCTTGCGATATTCATCGAGAGTTGTAGCACCGATACATTGAATATCTCCACGTGAAAGTGCGGGCTTAAACATATTAGAAGCATCAAGTGAACCTGATGCTCCTCCTGCACCAACTATCGTGTGTAGTTCATCAATGAACAAAATAACATCTTTTGCCTTTTCGAGTTCGTTCATCAAAGCTTTCATTCTTTCTTCAAACTGACCGCGGTATTTTGTACCTGCTACGAGACCTGCTAAATCAAGAGTAACAACTCTTTTATCCTGGAGAATTCTTGGAACTTTCTTTTGAACAATTCTCAGAGCAAGGCCTTCAGCAATAGCAGTCTTACCAACACCAGGTTCACCAATAAGAACAGGATTGTTTTTCTTTCTTCTGCTAAGAATCTGCGCAACTCTTTCTATTTCCTTTTCTCTTCCGACAACCGGATCAAGTTTATCATCGATAGCAAGCTTTGTTAAATCTCTACCAAAATTATCTAGCACAGGAGTTTTTGTTTTTTCAGATTTTCTATCCGGAGGAACCGCTTTGCCTTGCCCAGCATCTCGGCTACCTTTATTACTCAACAATGAGTTAAGTTCTGAACGAGCTGAGTCATAAGTTACATTAAATTGATGAAGTATCTGTGTTGCTATGTTATCTTCATCTCTCAAAAGTGAAAGAAGCAAGATGTTCTGTACCGATAACTTCTGCTTTATAAATTTTTGATTCAATTTGAGTTATCTTTAAAACTTTTTCAGCTTGCTTTGTCAGTGGGATATTTCCGATTGTCAACGTTCCACCTGAAGTTCTTACCGTATCTTCAATGGCTTTTTTTAATTTCAACAAATCACAGTCAAGGTTACGTAATATTTTAACTGCAACACCCTGCCCTTCCCTGATAATTCCAAGCAAAAGATGTTCAGTTCCAATATAATCGTGCCCCAGCCGAAGAGCTTCCTCACGGCTTAATCTAATCACATCCTGCAATCTATCTGAGAAATTTCCATCCATTTTATCGTTTTCCTCTCTGATTTATAGTATTATAACTACTTTTTCCCTCTAGAAGTTCAACTAATATAAACATAATATTTAAGATAATTTCAACCCGATTATTAAGCCGCACGCAATAATATTCCAGAATATAAATAATTGCAATGTATAATTCCCGCCAAATGAACTTAGAGGACAAAATAGATGCCATCAGGATTTAGGCAAATAGTGAAATTAGAGTTGATAGGGAGGCAATTTTACTTCCGATATTTCAGGGTGATTTGATATTACTGCCGATATTGAGACACAAAGTCGGATTAAGTATCACATCATCTGATTAGTAGGACAAACAGTCGGAATTGTTAAACTCAATCCATCAAGAATTTTGTTTTTGAAAGAACTATATTGCCAACATTAAAGAATAAAAATTTGGAGTTAAAATGGAAGCTGTAACAGGTTTATCCTTAGTAATAATTATTGCAATATTTCTCTTCCTGATCTTGGTTCTGTACTTTGTTCCCGTAAGATTGTACATCGCAGCGATATCATCAGGGGTAAAGATCAAAATCTTTCGAGATTTGATTGGAATGAGATTAAGAAGAGTCCCGCCCAGTATAATTGTTGACAGTATGATCAATGCAACAAAAGCTGGATTAACTATGCAGATGGGAATGCTTGAAGCACATTACCTTGCCGGTGGTAATGTTAAAAAAGTTATTGCGGCATTAATTTCAGCAGACAAAGCAAATATACAATTACCATTTGAACGAGCTGCCGCAATTGATCTTGCTGGCAGAGACGTTCTTGAAGCAGTAAAAATGTCTGTCATTCCAAAAGTGATTGAAACACCCCTCGTTGCTGCAGTTGCAAAAGATGGAATTCAATTGAAAGCAATTGCAAGAGTAACCGTAAGAGCAAACATCGACAGGTTAGTTGGTGGTGCTGGTGAAGCAACTGTTCTTGCAAGAGTTGGTGAAGGTATAGTTTCAACTATCGGTTCAAGTAATTCGCATAAAGAGGTGCTTGAAAATCCTGATAAAATTTCTAAGGGTGTTCTGTCCAAAGGATTAGATTCAGGAACTGCTTTTGAAATTCTTTCAATCGATATTGCAGATGTTGATATCGGACAGAACATCGGCGCAATGCTGCAGACTGATCAAGCAGAAGCCGATTTAAAAGTTGCACGAGCAAAAGCTGAAGAAAGAAGAGCAGCTGCAGTCGCGACTGAGCAGGAAAACATTGCTGAAGTTGCAAAACAAAGAGCTCGTGTGGTTGAAGCTGAAGCGGAAGTTCCGAGAGCAATGGCCGAAGCATTCAGATCTGGCAGACTGGGAGTAATGGATTATTACCAGCTTAAAAATATTCAGGCTGATACCGATATGAGAGATTCAATTGCAAAACCAGATGATAAAAAGAAACAGAGCTAATGGATAACGTATTCGAAATACTTATCTATGTGATAATTATTATCAGCTTTCTGAGCAGCATTTTCAAAAAGAAAGAAAGAAACAGCAGCAACAGAAACCACCTGTTCAACAATCTCAATCTGATGAATATAATCAGGCTGAAGTTGCAGTTCCTCAAACACAACCAAAAGAGGAATATGACGTTCTAAAAGAGCTTGAGGATTTCTTTAAGGTAGGTGATGAACCTACCAAACAACAAATTCCAGTTCCTGTCCCACCAGAGCAGCCGAAGATTCCCGATATGGAAGAACACATTCGTACAGATCCCTGGCATGCAAGAACAGAATCAGAGCATTATGTAGATGAATGGGAACGCAAAAAGTCAGAAGTAAAAAAAATAATTTCGAGTGTGGATTCAGGTATAGAAAAAAAGGCTGCCTTGTTCGAGGCTTCACTGGATAAGAAGGAAACAGCTTATCAGCAGCATTGCTTTGGCTGTGAAATCGAAAATGAATAATCCATCAACATTAAAAGAATATATTATTTTTTCAGAAATTTTGGGAAAGCCAAAAGCACTTCGTAGATGAATCAAAAAAAATATAAACTTACAAGAGTTGGTAAAGCGGGCTTCGAGAAAAAATTAGATGAAGCCCGTTTTGCTATAAATTACCAGCAGGAATTAAATCCATCGCAATATGAAGCTGTCTCTGCAGTTAATGGTGCTTACTTAATAATTGCAGGTGCGGGAACTGGTAAAACAAGAACACTTGTGTTTCGTGTTGCAAGATTGATTGAACTCGGTTACGACCCAAGTTCAATTTTACTTCTAACATTTACCCGCAAAGCTGCAAACGAAATGATGAAACGTGCATCAGTACTGCTGGATGACCGCTGTTCAAAAATTCGTGGTGGCACATTTCATTCTTTTGCAAATGTAACGCTTGAGAAAATATTCTAAAGCAGCAGGACTCGATTCGAACTTTACAATTCTTGATCAGGGAGATAGTCAGGATATTATTAATCTAATCCGTTCCCAGGAAGGATTGATAAGCAAAGAAAGAAGGTTTCCAAAGAAAGAAACCCTTAATAAGATTTTCAGTTTTTCAGCAAACACCGAAACACCTATTGAGCAAATAATTGAAGAAGAGTATCCTCACTTTCTCCTGGAACTTGATGAGATTCTTAAAAGTCCAGAGAATCTTCAGTGAGTATAAAAAACGAAATAACTTGCTCGATTACGATGACTTATTAATTTACCTTGAGAGATTTCCTTCAGAGCGGTAATGCAGCTTCAAAAAATCTTCTATCAACCATAAATTTTTTAATGGTTGACGAATACCAGGACACAAACAAGCTTCAGTCAGATATTGTTAAAGGCCTGGCCCAGCACAACGGAAATGTTATGGTTGTTGGGGATGATGCACAATCAATTTATTCTTTCCGCGGGGCTAATTTCAAAAATATTATGGAATTCCCGAAGCTATTTCCTGATTCAGAATTAATAAAGATTGAAGAAAATTACCGCAGCGTTCAGACTATACTTGATTTCGCAAACCATGTTTATGACGGTGCAATAGAAAAATACACAAAAGTTCTCTATACAAGAAGGCACGGCGGTGAACTTCCTTTTATTGTTGCAGCTGCAAATGAAAATATGCAATCCAAATTCATCGTTGAAAAAATTCTTGAGCTTATAGAAGAAGGTGTAAATCTTAAAGACATTTCCGTTTTATTTCGTTCTTCTTTCTTTTCATTTGATCTTGAAATTGAATTAGCAAAGCAGGAATTCCATTTCAGAAATTTGGCGGAATAAAATTTATTGAAGCAGCACATGTAAAAGATGTTCTTGCATTTTTGAGGATTGCAGCAAATCCAAGAGACATCGTTAGTTGGTATCGAGTATTATTATTGCACGAAGGTGTGGGTCCAAAAACTGCACAAAGAATTCTGGACGAATTAGCAACTGCAAGATTAACAATTGAACAGCATCCAGGTTCTAAAAAAGAGTTTGCTTACGAAAAACTTAAAGAACTTTTTGTAATTCTCTACAAACTTCATACAACACAAGCTCCTCCAGCTGAGTTGGTTGGAATGGTTTTCGATTATTATTATCCTTTCTTCAAAATAAAGTATGATGATTTCAATAAAAGAAGTAAAGACCTGGAAACACTCCATAATATTTCCGAGAATTATCGATCTCTTGATTCCTTTCTTGCAGATATGGCAATTGAACCAATAATAGATAGTGTAACAGACATCGGAGAAACAGATAAGGAGGATGAATTCTTAACGCTTTCCACAATTCACTCAGCAAAAGGATTGGAGTGGCATTCTGTTTTTGTTATTCACGCTGTTGAAGGTTACTTCCCTTCTGTAAGAGCTGCTGAGAGTCTTGAATCTTTAGAGGAAGAAAGAAGGTTGATGTATGTTGCATCGACACGAGCAAAGCAAAATCTTATTTGTTACATATCCGATGCATATGTATAACCGAATTGATGGAATAACACTTTCTAAACCATCAAGATTTATTTCGGAAATTTCTACAGATAAAGCACAGGGGTGGTTAGTAGAGGATGAGTTTTAAAAAGAGCCCAAAATTATTTTGCCTTAAACCTCTATTAGTTTAAAATTACTGTATAATAAAAAAGCTGGTAAGATTATACCAGCTTTTCAATAATTTGAACTAAACTTAAAGATTATTCTAACCAGTTCGTAACATATAGTCTGCTATTACCAAAACCATAATTGAACATTCTCCTTTCTAAATTCATTCCTGTGAGTGCATCGAAGACAGCTTCAGTAGAGTATAAAACTTTTCCATCACTATTACCCACACAATTTCCACCAGATGGTGCAGGTGTTAGTATTATAATCGTACCTATTACGGTTGCCAGTTCTTGAACATGTATCAAATCATCAACAATAATAATTCCTTTGAATGTGCCGGATAAAAGATTTTTCATAATTGCATTTTTTGCACTGTTATGCAATACCAATACCCCAGAGCCTGTAATATCCATATCCTTCCATTGATTATGCGGAAAGTTAGTTGGCAATTCAAGATAAGTAACTCCTGAGAGTGGATTGCCACTTAAACTAGATGGATTAGTTACATACTGACTTCCATTTATACCACTTTGTGCAATAGATTTAAGAGTGCCTTCAGGAAAACCTGTAGCGGGACCTCCCAAAACCTGATCTGGTGAATCTGGAAATCCACCTGACCAAATCTGGTTTTCTTTTATAACATTTGGATTTGCTGGATTTGAAGGTACATAATCTATTTTCAGGTCTGTGCCACCTAAGTCCGAAGTACCCATTTGTGTAAATGTCCCTGTTGTCCATATTGCATAGGAGCCTGTTTCAGGTATTACAGTTCCTAACGCTGTGTGGTTTCTTCCATCAATTGTCAAATTTCCATTACTTAATACAGAATTATTTGCAGTGATGGCACCTCTAAAAGACGGAGGGAAAAAAGGAAATTTATCCGTGTATGCAACAACGCTTTTTGTTACACCGTAAACATTAGCTGTAACCGAAAATTTAATTTGATCCTCTCCCTCAAATGTCTCATCGATAACTAAATAGGTTACATCACCATCAAGAACTTGAATTGTAGTCGGTGATTCTACTCGATAATCATAATCGTCAGCCACTGTGGACATTAACATCAATATCGTGCTGTTTGCAGCATTCCTTGCTTTTGTTTGTGCGTAATTATCAACGGAATTTTCAGTAGCCTGGCTTATATTTTTATTTTGATTAAAACTTATAACACCAAATGTAATCAGACTTCCTAGAATTAGTATTAATACAAATTTAGACATTTTAAAATTCCTTTATAAGTTTTTTGGTATCATTGTTTTTTCCCATTCAGCAGCTTCGTATTGGTCATCTATTTTCTCCCCAGTTTCACATTTTAACTTTATGCGTAATGATCTGATTTGATTCATTCCAGCCTGGGTATTTAATAAGGCATAATTAATTTGCTGACTAAGTGAATCAAAGTAGGTAACATTAAAATCTACAACGGCGGTTTTTGCACCCGGATTCACGGCATTGATTTCTCTTATTAACAGATAATCATTCGGATTATAAGTTCCATATAATCCCGTCGTGTCACCACAATAATAGTGGATAACTTCTGCCGTTCCATTGTCATCTATATCAGCAGAAAATTTAATTTCATTTGAATCCGCAATTGCAAATTCATCCCCAGTAACCCTATAACCTATTTTGTAAATATCATGCTCAATTAAAACTGCTGTTGAAGTTACATTCCTCTGCATAATTCCTGAATGAAGATTTTCAGAGGCAGCGGTGCTTATTGTACTATTCAGGTTAAACAGAATTAATAAAATAATTCCGCCTATTATATAAGAACCAATGAAGTCTATCCACATTGACATAGTAAATTTCCTTTAATATGCTATTATTTGATCGAATGTTAGTGTATCCAGAATATTGTAGTTTGTTAATTTTATTTCAATATGTTTTGAAAATGTTGGTATGCTGCTTTTGATACTCGGATTTAAAGTATTTACATAAGAAACTGATACGCTCATATTGAAGTCACCCATTCTATCAA
This sequence comes from uncultured Ignavibacteriaceae bacterium, assembly GCA_963768365.1. Taxonomy (GTDB): domain Bacteria; phylum Bacteroidota; class Ignavibacteria; order Ignavibacteriales; family Ignavibacteriaceae; genus IGN2. Next base: position 39,678 of record CAVYHS010000022.1, read on the forward strand.
GAGTTACTACTGTATTATAATTTTTATAATCATCCACGTCGTCGAAATCCGTATTGTTTATTTCTCCTGTTTCGGGTCCTAAAGAATTTGCATTAGTTAGTGAATCGGCATTTGATACAGAAGCTATAACAGTTTTTTCATCGAAAGCTTTCATTTGAATTTCATCAATTACTGATTGTGCCAGTCCGGATGCATTAATTATTGCTTCGTTTGAGTATGAGGCCACCATTCTTTCTGTAGTTTGCTCTGTTAACATTTATTATCAAATTACCGAGTAACAAGAATCCACCGATCGATAATAACATCTGTCCTGTATTCATTTAAAAACTCCTGATATTAAAAGGGAAAACATATTTGACAACTTTTGTCAACACATATCCAATTAGCATACCGTTTCCCTTAAGAACTCATATTTTATTACACATTAAAAATTTTAAATTAATTAAATTCTCTTGACTTACAAGCGACATTCCTGACGAAGATTTAAGAGCTTAGAAGAAAAAAAGTGGTAAATATTGTAGAAGAAGTAAATAATTCTCCATGTTCGTCGCTTATTTTGTTTAAGCGACAAAACTGTCTAAACTAAAATGGTATGCAAAAAAAAATTAATTTACTCACGTTTTTACGTGAGTGGAATAACTTCTATTTTATTTCATCAATATCATCTTCTTAGTTTCAGCAAAATCGCCAGCTTGCAGCTTGTAGAAATAAATTCCACTTGATAGATTGAAGCCGTTTCCGCCTGAGGCGGAAAATTCAACTTCATATGTCCCTGCTGCTTTATCTTCATTAACTAGAGTTACAACTTCATTACCAAGTACATCGTAGACTTTCAAAGTTATAAATTGAGATTGCTTCATCCCACTCTCAATGACAGATGGAATTGTGAATTTAATTATTGTTGATGGATTAAAGGGATTTGGAGAGTTCTGATAAAGAAAAAATTCGTCCGGAGAAATTGGATTTTCGTTTACGGAGGTCGGATTAACATAAGTAACTACTGCATTCCAGAAAATGGAAACAGTATCAGTTCCTGAAATTACGACAGCAGAAATTGTATCAGTTCCAATTGCAATAGGTGCAGTAATAGTTGCCTGATATGTACCATCACCCAAGATCAGTTACACTGCTTAACGAACCAGCACCTGTGTTGGAAAGAATAACCTGCAAACCGCTTGCAAGAAGTGTATCTGAATTATTTTTAGGAGAAATTGTAATCGTTGCTTGTGATGTTCCATTGGCTGGAAGAGTATCTGGTTCAACTGTAATTTCGGAAAGAAATGGATCAACAACTGTATACAAAGACTCTTTCCAATTATTAAACAAAGTTTGAAGTGAATCGATCGGATCTTTACCAATTGGTGTATCCGGAACTACAATCTGAAGATAGGGAGAGTTTCCATCTCCAATTTTTACAACCTTCACAAAACCTGATTGAGATGAAGTTCCTCTTGAAGCACAACGTGTATCAGCACCAATAATCTTTGCTGCTTGTAAAGTTGCCATTAGTCTGTCGGCCAACGGTCCTTCGGTATTAAGGAATGTTGTTTGCATTGTATCTATGATAATTTGACCCAATAAAATATTTCCCTGAACTGCGTAACCCGGACCAGTGACATGATTTTTATAATCATCACAGTTTATCCCTGTGTAGGCAGCACTCTCACCATTACGAGTTAAATCTACTATACCATATTGCCGAATGCTAGGATCATTTTGTACATCATTAGCAACCAGCCAATCTATAATCTGCTGTGGAGACAAACCTTCCAACATTCTGTTGTGTGCGTTCTGCTGATTTGTTGCATTCCAATATGCTTGTGTATGTATTGCGCCAATTCCTTCAATCACATCACTTAATATGAATGCACCAACTCCACCAATCGGTCCTACACAAGATGCGCCAGCACTTCCGATTTCACCAGTAACAGTATCAACTGCAACAATTGAAAATGTATCCTGCGAAAAAATTTGGGCTGTTGAAAACATCATAATGATAAAAAACGTAACCACAAATAATTTTTTATTCGAATTCATTTTATCTCCATCTTTCTTTTTAAAACTATAATAGTAAAATCATCTCTAAATAATTTTGTGCCTGAAAAAGCTTTTGTTGAATTTACAATATTAGTTATTATCTCACTTGCATGATTGATCCTTTGAATCAAATACTATCTTCTTAAGTCTTTCAAAACCATATTCTACATTATCCGTATTGAAAACTTCCGTGACACCATCTGTATAAAAAATAATTTGGTCCCCTTGTTCAAGTTTTACGGAACTCAGAAATAAACTTTGCATCAGTTAGAATATTTAGTGCCGCGCTTCCTTGTTCAAGTAGTTCCATTTTGCCATTTGACCGCAATAGCATTGGTGGATTATGACCACAATTAGTATAAATACATGTGTGTTCTTTGAAATTCAATTTTGCATAGAACACTGAAATAAAGTCTCGCTTTCTGCTTACAATTGGAATCTGCTGATTTAACACACTCATTATTTCGGAAGGATTATTATCAGCTTTTATCTGACTGTGGATTAATGCTCTAAATGCAGACATAATCAATGCGGCAGGAATTCCATCACCTGATACATCGGCAATTAGAATTGCAATATTATTTTTATCCAAAAAAATATAATCATAGTAATCACCTCCAATTTCAAAAGTCGGAATACAAATTCCTGCAATATCATATCCTTCTATTTCAGGAGGTTGTGAGGGTAAAAGAGTCGATTGAATATCCTTTGCCATCTGCATCTGCTCTTCTAATTTTTTCTTTTCAAGAATTTGGTGATGAAGAATTGCTTTTTCCAGAGAGATAGCAGTGGCATCTGCAAAGAACTGAAGTATCTCAAGATGGTGACGATTGAAAGTGGAAAGTCGATCACTTTCTACATCCAGTGCACCAATTGCTTTGTCGTTTTTAATAATTGGCACTGCTATTTCAGAAAGTGTCTGTTCCCTGCCACTTACATAGCGTTTATCTTTTCTCACATCATCAATAATTACACTTTGTTTCGAATTGATAACGTAACCAATTATGCCTTTTCCTTCTCTTAACATCTCATCAGATTCAACTGGATGCTCTTCATAACCACGCTTTGCAACTCCACCAATTTTTTGTCCTGGGAAATGATAATCTGGATGCTCAATAGCTTCATTTAAAACAAATATACCAGCCGCATCATAATTAATAACTGATTTCAAGTGAATCGAGCAGATGATTTAGAATAACATTAAGATCCAAAGTGTCTTTTATCTTAAACGAAATTTCTCTTAATAGCTGATATTTTTCTTCGGCAGAAAGTTCTTTTCCCTTTTGCATTGTCTAAAAGTTTAAATTTGAGTTACAACCTAAAGTTAGATTGGCAAGAAATTAAATCCAATCTATTATTATATAAAAATAGGTTTTGAAATGATCAATAATACTTAATGTTCACCTTTACTCTTCCATCTCTTCCTTTATCATCGAGACAGGTTATTTTTAATTCTTTTTCATCTGGAGTGAAGAATACCTTTTCACCAGGTTTACTTTTCTTAATGAATTTTTCATTCACATACCAATAATGAGTTTTTACTCTACTGTCAGAAGCAGCAAGCAGAAGGATTTCCTGCCTCGAGTTTTTTTCAAGAAAATATTCATAATCCTCTGAAGGAGATAAAATTTTCGGACCGTCCTCTGCAAATTTTGCAGTGCAATTTGGATTATGTCTCGGTGGCTTTTGATAATCGTATTTATTTTGTGAAAGCCAGACAGATAGCTCAGGTTCATAAACAGCGTAAACGGCTTTTTTATAGTCTGATGAAGGCAAACAACCAGTGCAGTATTGAACAGATTCATTCAGATTAACATAAACAGGTTTGTGGATAATGCACACTTCATTATGCGATTGATCTCTTATCGCAAAATCACGAGTCATGTTTGTCACAATATTGAGTTGGGATTAAACCGCTTTCGCTGCAGACTTCTCTAGTATATAATTCATCAGGAATTTCAAACCATTTAATATCTGAGTTATAGTCTATTGCATTAAAGAGATCAAATAAAAGTGGAACAGCAACTTCAGCACCAGACAAGTTTGGAGAACCAACTCCGTTGAAGTTTCCCATCCATACACCGATTGTGTAATTAGGATTGAAACCAATTGCCCATGCATCTCTCTTGCCATAAGATGTTCCCGTCTTCCAGGCAAACTTTGGAAGCTTTGAGTAATTTCTTAGATCTGCAATATCAGTCCTGTTAATTCCAGAAAGAATATTTGCCACTAAATATGATGATGATTCAGAAAATATTTGTTCTCCTTTTTGATGTTCATCACTCAATTTAAATTGAAGTGGATAAAGTTCTCCTTTTCTTGCAAATGCAGAAAAGAGTCTGGTTAATTCCTGAAGATTAGTTCCACAGCCGCCAAGTATCATTGATAGCCCAAGTCTGCTTTTTTGTTTTCCTATTAGATTAAATCCAATGTTCTCAAGGAAAGTAGTAAAATTATTTAATCCTACTTGTTCAAGAAGCTTTACTGCCGGAATATTAAGTGAATTAACCAATGCAAACTCCGTCGATACATTTCCATAAAATTTTAAATCGTAATTTTCAGGCTGATAACCATGAAAGTCAGTTGGAATGTCCGTGAACTTCATTTGCGGAGTCAGAATACCATAATCAAAAGCATAAGCGTAAAGTGCAGCTTTTAAAGTTGAGCCCGGAGAACGAATTGCTCTTACACCATTAACCTGCCCAAATGATCCTTCATCAAAAAAATCCGCGGAACCACAATAGGCAATTACCGACGAATTTTTGTTGTCAATCACCAGTACGGCACCGTTAGTAATTCCCTTATAAAAAACTTTTCTCACATTCCGCAGAAGAAAATTTTCCACTGTTTGCTGAACTGGAAGATCAAGAGTTGTGTTAAATACATCGCCAATAAAATTATCTTTAACGGAATAGCTGAAGTGTGGTGCTAAATTAGGTACTGCATAACGATTCACTTCAATAGGTTCGCTAAGTGCATCCTTCAAATCCATTGATGAAAAAACATTCTCGTTTTTTAATTTACTGATCCAGTAATTTCTTTCTTTAACAATTTCTTTATTACTTCTATCCAATCTCAAGGCATTCGGATCGTTTGGAATAACCGCCAGCATAATTGATTGCGCAAGACTAAGTTGTTTTGGTGGTCTGTTAAAGTAAATATATGAAGCTGATTTAACTCCTTCAATGTTTCCACCGAATGGAAGAAGACTTAAATAAAGTTCGAGAATTTCTTTTTTGGAATATTTTATCTCAAGCTGAAATGCACGGAACATTTCTGCTAGCTTATTAATATAGGTTCGCTCTTTTGGCTCTAGTATTCTTGCAACCTGCATGGTAATTGTAGATGCACCTGATTCAACTTCACCAGTTGCCATATTTCTGTAAAGCGAACGAAAAATTGAAACCGGATTTATCCCAAAGTGCCAATAGAACCAGCTATCTTCTTTTTTAATTATAGCTTTAATTAGATCAGGGGAGATCTCTTCTAGCTCAGTTCGTAATCTCCATTTATCATCACTGGTCAAATATGCAGTAAGCAGTGTTCCGTCTTTTGCACGAATTTCTTTTGAGAATTCTTTTTTCATTGGAAGAGGAAACAGTAAATCCAGTACGACAAAAAGCAACATTATTGTAAAAACAACCCTGACTGATTTCGAATATTTTTTTATTATTTCAAAATGCATACTGTTTCCTTACAATTGTCATTGCGAGGAGCAGTGCGACGAAGCAAGCCGCCAATTAATAAGATTGCTTCGCTCTACTCGCAATGACAAGTTTAGATTATTCTCCCAACCTTGGTAATACTTTAACAACTCCAGCCCCGTGATATGAATGATATTCCTGATCGTACATAGCCTCAGCACCAATTACAGGGAGCTGATAAGTTCCCTGATTGACGACGCGAAGCAGGTAATAAAATTCATTCTTTCTATTTCTAACTAAGTTTGTAAATAACAATAATCGATCATCTCTTATATCCATATACTGCACGTTCAGCGGATTTCTCGGAATCCATTTTAATTCTGTTGCTGGATTAAGTCTTGGATTTTCTATTTCAAATCCTGCAGGGATTAAATCTGTGATCACGATATTCTCAGCATTTCTATCAAATCCGGTTAACTCAATCTTACAGACAATCAATTCTCCTTGATAAAATCTTCTATCATTAATTGATCTTCCAGTTTTATAACTATAGAAAGATCTTCTGATCTGCATATAAGAATCTTCTTCTTTTACTTTTTCATTTACCTTCACACCTTCTGCATTCCAGAAATAATAGACTTCACCTTTACCGCTGGCATTTAAAGTTATATTCGCACCGTTAAGTTTTTCATCTGTAACGGTAATGTCTTTACCAGTAAATTTGTTAATTGATTTTCCATTAACCATAATATCAACTTTAACATCAGCATCTGCATTTAAGCTTGCTGCTTTACCTAACGCAAGAAATGAAAATGATCTATCCTGCGTTGAATACATTCTATCAGAATTCTGAGTTAGATATTTTATTATGAAAGGAATCTGCTTTTTGGCAGGTTCAACTTCCAGAAGAACATTAAGCATGATTGCATTTGCACGAATATCAGAATCAAAACTTCCTCCTGTTAATCTATCAGTTCTTTCAGGTTTGAATGCATTCGGAACAATTTCGTAATATGAATTCCACCTGCCCATCAATGCATAAGAACCAGCAAGCATATAACGCATATCTTCTGAAACAAGATGAGGTCGTGCTTTATAATAATTCATCGTTGCAATATCGCCTTCGCCAGCCATTGCAAGTACATAAAGTGAATAGAGAATTTCTTTGCTCGCAATCTTTTTAATTGTTCTACCTGTTGGAAGATATGTAACATAATCGAATGTGCTTTGCTCTTTTGCTCTCTTGGATAGATACTTCATTAACTTTTTAAGAACAGCATCTGAGACATTATATCCGGCTTTCTTTGATTCAACTAAAAAATGTGCAGCATAAACAGAACCCCACCAGTTTGTTTCGGTTCCTCCTTGCCAGTAAGCAATTGAACCATCATACAATTGCATTGATTCAATCTTGCGTATTCCTTCCTTTACATAATAAACCGGATTATTTGAACGATACAGTTCAGGTGCAATAAGCTTGGCCAGATCTTCAAAGTAAAGTTGAGGAAATAATTTCGATACAGTTTGCTCAACACAACCATGAGGATATCCAACAAGATATTTCAATTGCTTTGCAAATTTGACCGCAGGAAATTTGCTGATTGTTACTGAAGTCGGATTGAGTTCCTTTCAGAAAATTTTTGGGAATATTAATTTTAATTTCTTTACCGGCTTCAATTGTTCCTGATCCCGTTTCAACTATCAGAGGAGAGGTTGGTCTGACTGCAATATCAATTTCTTCTTTAATGTTTGCCAAACCCGTTGTTTCAAAAATTATTTTCCCTGCGCCAACCTGCGACTGAGCAAGAATTCCAAATGTAACACTCTTTGTTGAGTTCGGTTCAATCGTAATTGATTTCTTTGCTGATGAAGTAATCTTCAGTGGACCTTCAACTTTTAATACTGACTTCAACATCTGCTGTTTTATCAGTTGTATTGACTATAGAAACAGGCGTAACTAGTGAATCATTTACTGCGAGAAATCTAGGTACCTGCGGTTCAATGATAAGATCATCTGCAACTTTCATCCGTTGTTCTGCTGAGCCAAAACGGGAATCGGTGTAAGCAACTGCCATCAAACGGACTTCACCATTAAACTGAGGAATATTCAGAAATACGCTTACTACTCCATCACTATTTGTCTTTTTAATTCCACTCCAGTATGAAAGAAGCTTAAATCTTTTTACTGAAATTGGATTGGTTCTTTTCTGAAGCTGCTTTTCCATATCACCGCCGCCGGTGGATGAACTAATTTTTACAATCTCGGGCAAAAGAAGTTTGTATAGATCATAACTCTTAACCATCAGCGGACGTTTTGCATACATAAATCCAAATGGATCAGGAGTTGCAAAATTTGTTATCTGAAGAATACCTTCATCAACTGCAGCAACTGTAACATAAATATTTTTTTGTGCTTCAGTTTTTATTGTGATCTGCTGAGTTGTTTTAGGTTTAATTTTTTGTGGAGCAGAAATTGAAACCGGCAACTTGTTTTTATTCTTTACTACTTTCATGGAAGCAAAACCATGACCAACCAGAAAAGGTGCAGTGTCATCTTTGCTGTGCTTTTTGAAAAGCGTAGCGGTTACATACACATTCGGCATAAGCTCATCATTAAGGAAAAGTTCTAACTCTGCTGATCGAGTGTTTACTTCAATATGCTGATAGGAATAAACACTGCCTCGTTCAAGTGTTACAAGAAGTTTTCCAGAGAATGGACAAGTAAAAAGAACTTTCGCTTTCTCTCCGGGTTCATACTTCTCTTTATCAAAAACTATTTCCACTCTTCCCTCTTTGTCAACCTCAAAAGATCCGGCAGTAGATGAGCCCCAACCATAAGCATAAAAAATATTTTTCTCGTATTCTCTGCTTCCTTTCTTTGAAATTCGCAGTTCATATTTTCCTGATTTGGAAACCATAAAATTGAAATTTGTAAGTCCGTTAATCATAACATCTTTTTCCCATTCATTAATTTCTTTTTGTTCTGATGTATAGTAATACCTGTTATTGTAATCTTTTTTTAGAACAGTCTGCCATTCATACCTTACCAGCTTTGCTGTTGCAGAGAAGTTATTCATTTGCTTATCATCTTTATCAACAGTAATAAGATTGAAATTAATATTTTGATTTACCCCATAGTAGTAATCGGTGGATTTGATTCCGATGAAATAATCCTTTGGATATACATCAAAACTTGCAGAGCGTGTAACTGTTCTTCCTGTAAGATCGAAGATACTTACATAAGCCGTTCCGACTATCACCCCATTACTCTGAATTCCTGATGGGATTTGATAATTGATTTTTGTTTTACCTTTATTATCTAACTGACCCTCAAGAAAGGTATTATCAATTTTGGAATTTTTTATTGATGAATGCGAAAAAATGAAGCCGGGGAAATTTTTACTTGAAAATGACTTATGATTCAATTGAATATCCGTTTCGTACCTCATCTCCGCAGCAGGTGCCCCGAATAGAAATTCTGCAGCAACATCAAATTGAACTCTATCACCTGGTTTTGTTTTTTCTTTATCTGCTTTTACGTTCACACGAATTTTATCCGGAACAAATTCTTCAACACTGAACTTGTAAGATCCAATTAATTGTTTGTCACCGGTATAAACATCAGCCGAGTAACCTCCTGTTTGTGCAAACTGTGGTAGAGCAAACGATAACTCAAAAGAACCCTGCTCGTTCAAATTCTTTTCTAAATTCTTCAAAAACTTTCCCGGTTGGAGTAATGATTTTTGTAATAAGAGGAACATCCTTCACAACCTGTATTTTATCATTCCTCACAATGGCTGAAAGATTTACATCTTCACCGGGTCGATAAATATTTCTTGGTGAATAAATAAACACATTAAAATCAGCAGCATATTGAGTTAATCCTCCAACATCAAACCTTGAAGTTTCTACATTAGTCTCTCTCAAATCTATGTAATTGAAATCTTCATCCTTTTCAACTACAACAAGTCTTGGATAAAATTCTTCTGTATTTTTTTTCACATCTTTAAAAACTGCAACACCATCTTCACCAGTTTTTGCAGTAAGCAAAGTCTGATTATTTGTTGAAATGACGCTCACCTCAGCTCCTGAAACAGGTTCTGTAGTACCTATTGAGTTTACAAAAACATAAATCTCATTTTCGGCTATTTTAGATATTATACCAAGATCTGAAATTGCAACAACTTTTGAATCGCTTCGCCATCTCTCTTCTTCAGACCGGACTGAAACTGTGAAAATACCTTTGTATTTCTGACCAAGCGCTTTTTTTAGATTTACAGTAAAACTTTTAAGCCAGTTTTTTCCTTCGGTTAGTTTCAGCTTTTCTTCATATAGAGATTTTCCAAAATCTCCAACATAGTAATCGGGGTTGTAACCATAATTATAATCATCGTAGTAATAGTAGTAACTGTACTGATTAAGAAAATGCAAAATATTATTCTTATAAACCTGTGATACTTCAATCTGCACTTCATTTATGTTAACGGCATTAACTTTAAGATTTTCCTCACCACCAAGCATCAGATACTTTCCTTTTTTATCTGCGAAATTGATGGATGGTTCAACATTAACCATTGAGACTTCCTGCTCGTAATCATATTCTAGTATTCCACCATACAAGCCAGGTAATCCTTTTTTAATCTTTAGCTCAACTGTCTGCACATTATCGAGATCAGTTTCAATTCTTAAAATATTTCCACTAACAGAAAAATTTAATTTCTTTGATGGATCAATACTTATAAAATCTTTTAGTTTTTTATCATCAACTGTCTGGGTAGTTGCAACTTCAATCCATCCGTCAGAACCATCAAACCCCGCAGTGACGTTTGTAATTGCCAATTCAGTAATTGGCGGGAGTTTAATTTCAAATGTCCTGGATTCTTTTAATCCATCTTTTCCTAAAGCTGAAATAAGACTTTCTTTTACCTTAACTGTAAATAACTGTTCTTTATCTGTCTGTTCAACTTCTCCAAAATTTATTGCGATAACATCTGCACTTTGAGTAGTAACAATCTGGAAATCAGTTACATCTGCGCCAGCTCTCCTTATTTCCAAAAAGTTTTTTAATGAATTCGGATCTACCGGATAGTTGAAATAAATATTAGCCTGAACGCTCAGTTTGTAATTCTGGTAAGGAATGTTAGTCCAGAAGAAATCAACTTTTGTTACATCAAAGTAGGGGGAATGAAAATCATATTCATCAAAATCCGGAGAAAAGGTTGTTTTGAAAAGTACATTTTTATTTAATTGCCGCTTTATACGATTGCATCGGATCTAGCGGTGCATCCGGAGAAAAAACAAGAGTGCTGGGTGATGTCCATTTATATTTTCCTTGAATGGATGGAGTGAATGTTACAAACTCGTCATCAAGCCATTTATCCTGAATGTCTACAGGTGCAAGATCTTCTGAAAATTCAATTGTAAAGTTTGTTAAATTCTGAACCTCACCGGTTGGACTGAATGATTCAACTTCTACTGTGTTGCCGGGACCACAGCTAATTAATAAGACTAATGAAAATATTAATGAAAGGTTAATGAGAAATGAGCGCATATTGTCCTCCTAAAAAAGCAGATAATTGTTTAGTTGTAAATTATTTAATTCTTAGGAAAGAAAGAATTAAGAACCATAAGAAGTGTCGTTGTTATTTCTGATTAAAAAACTGTGCCTTGAAGATGGTATTAATCATTTGATTGATGCTATCTTCTTAGATTTATAATCATCTATTTCTTTAGAAACAACACTCTCAACATTAATTTTTAGGACATCTAATAATTCTGGGTGGCGAATTAGGATTTTTCTTTGGAATCAAATATTCTGACTCATTAAAATTTGCATCCAACAAAGACTTGTATTCAAACCAGATGTCTCTACATATTTCCAAAATGTTATTAATCAAAAGGTCATTAGTAGGTTTACTTTCAGTAATTTTTATTAAATGTTTTGGAAGATAGATTAAATCTGGCGGAAATGGTTTGCAATACCCACTTAGTATTATGAATACCACACAGCAGATTATTTTCATAGCAACCTCCTCATTGAGTGAAACTGAAATAAAAATTTAATCAATCCACTCTACACCTTGGGGGAAGCACAAAATTCTGAAAGGAATTTAAGAGTAACGGTATTCAACACATTTCTCTCAAGGAGCAGTCAATTTTGGTAAAAATATAACATTATTATTTGATAGATGCAACTATTCTTGCTGTTCGGCTATTGTTAATGCCGAGCAAATAAAATAAACCCGGTCATTCATTATTCGTTGCTAAAAACTCTCTGTACTATAAACAGATAAAATTGATTGCTTTATTAATTCCCGGAATAAAAAACCCTGCCTTGAGCAAAGGCAGGGCTAGATAGCAATCTGCATTTTCTTCTCTTCCGTTATTTAATTATTATTGATCTCTATTGGGATATAGACCATTGGCTAACTTTAATGAAGTTGAAGCCAGAACTAATTGCTGATTACCAAACTGCAGTTCAAAAACAAGATTAATTGGCTTGCAGCAGGTATTCGCAACTCTGAAAGATTTTACGAAAGAGTAAACAGCTTGCTCTGTTGAGTTGGCCTGAACTATATACTCAGCAGTACCTTTTACGATCCAGGGATTTTTACTATTCTCGCAGCCACCTTTCAGCTCAGCGTCAACGTAAATGCTTACTTTATAATTTTTATCAGGTGGGGTTCCATAATGAGAAAATACATTACCCTTAATTTTCTGAATTCCATATCTGAGAACTCCTGAAATTACTGTATTCCTGTTCAGTTTATGGCTTGGGTCATATAGCAATCCCTCAATCGTGATAACATTAGGATAGATGAAAGTAAAAAGATCTTTAGAAAAAATATTTTGTTGCTCTGAAGTGCCAAGCATATTCGATTCCGGCACCACAGGATCAGTGATAGAGCTCTGGCATCCTAAAAAGAATGCAAAGAAAAGAGCAGCGATAGAAACCAGGAAAGCTTTCATTTTTTCTCCTTTTATTAATGATTGATTTTTGTATCTTGTGGCAACTGCATTATCGTTTGGCAACTCAAGCCACATTGTGTTTAGTTCAATTCTGTCATTTGAAAGTAAAAACCTTGCCTTCAAAACCATTCTATCCTCACGTCCCTGGATGGCAAAAGTCTTTTCAAGTAGTGATACTGTATTTTCTGCCATGAAGTACATAGGCTTCTGATACTTCTGAAATAAATCCTGATAATTCATCCTCTGGTGTAGGCGGACATACTGTGCAGAAATATTGTAAGTCTGCATTTGTTTCTAAATTAATCGAAAGATATCGCCTTGCCGTTGGAAGTATTGGATCAATATAGATCATTCTAATATCGTATTCTATTTGACCAATAATCCTGTAAAATGAATTTCCGATCGGATATGGATCATTTAATACCTCAGCAAGTGGAAGAACTCCGTGAACATATGTATCGGGAGTTCCTGGCTGAACCTTTTCTGATAGGTTCACCTGCAATTGGATCTGTTATGGAATTCTCCTGACATCCTATAACAAAAAGAACAGAAGCAGCAAATAGAGAAATAAATAAGTTTTTCATTTTAGTACTCCTTATTATTGTTCGTCGTCGATAAAATTTTCTTTTCCAGGGGTACCAAACTGACATCAGCTATCCCCATACCATTGGTAGTAACCAAATATCGAACAAGTAACACTACGTCAGTCCTGTTTGTTATCCAGTAACTCTTTTCAAGAAGCAGAATTCCTTCTTCACTTACATAAACTAAATCATCGCTTCTCCCCTCAATCCGCCAATCAAGATGAACCATACCGAGTTTATCGCAAAGCGTAGAATTCATATATATGTTCAATGATATTTCAGTTATTCCCCGCGGACCCATTTTATTTGTAATAGAATGGGTATAGTTGACATAGCCATCAAGATTGCAAATGCCGAAATTAGGATCCTGGACTTCGCAACAGATTTTAATTCTATTTACTTCCGGTAATTTATCCTTAAGTAATTGTGATGTTTCCGGACCGTTGATTAGGTTCTCTTTGCATCCTATCAATATTGCAAGTGAAAAAACTGCAAAGATTACAAATAAGTTTTTCATTGGTGACCTCCTTATAAATTGTTTGAAATAGTTTCAGAAAAGTTTCACTACAAATAAAATAAATTGGGACCAGGGGTAGTTATTAACTATGTTGCAAAGGCTTTAACTATCTAATAATTCCCTTTTAACTATGTTGCATCGCTTTGCACTTATGTTGCAGGATTAGATTTAGCTCATTTTTGAAGGTTTTTTATGGAAAGAATTGGATTAAAAATTCAAAAGAATATTTGAAGTCAAATAATTAAGAAACCCTGCCTCTATTAAAAGGCAGGGCTAAATAGCAACTTGCATTTTCTCTTCCATTAATTATTGTTATTGATCTCTATTCGGAAACAAGCCATTAGCTAGCTTCAACATAGTTGAAGTAAGTATTAATTCTTGATCAACAAGCTGAAATTGTAATACAAGATTCAATGGAGCGCAACAAGTGTTCGTTACTCTGAAAGTTTTTTCAAAAGAAATAAACGACTGATCTGCTGAGTTGACACTAACTATGTATGAGAAAGACTTCTTTACAGTCCAGATTTGACTATCAGGATTGCAACCTCCTTTCAGTTCAGCATTAACATAGATGCTTACTTTATACTTTTTATCAGGTGGAGTTCCATAATTAGAAAATATATTACCTTTTTTAATGTTCTGAATTCCATATCTGACAACACCTGAAATTTCTGCATAGCTGTTCAACCTGTGGCTTGGATCATATGCCATGTCGTCAAGTTTAATAACATTTGGATAGGTGAAGGTAAAAAGATCTTTTGAAAAAATATTTTCTTGCTCTGTTGTTCCTGAATCTACAGGATCAGTAATAGAATTTTCCTGACATCCAATAAAGAATGCAAAGAAGATTGCAGCGAGGAATACAAATAATGTTTTCATGATACGCTCCTAAAAATTGTTGTTAAAAAGTTGATTAAAATGACATCACAAATAAAATAAATTATGTGGGCAGATAGTTATCAGCTATGTTGCAAAGCCTTGCACTATCATATCAATCAATTGAAACAATGTTGCACAGGCATGAATCTATGTTGCGAACTTTGAATACACTCTAATTTTGAATGTTTTTCCAGGCGGGATTATGATTAAAAATTTGAAAGAATATTCGATATCAATTAATTAAAAAACCCTGCCTCTATCAAAAGGCAGGGCTAACTAGCTGTTTGCATTTTGTCTTCCGTTATTTAGAATACTTTAGTGTACGGCATTTCATTACTGAGTTTTGTTATATCTACTACCTCTAAAGCAAGCGTAGTATGATAAATTCTGTATTTGAACTTAAGTTCAATTTTTGTTCCCTGAACATTTACTATTTCATATGGTAATTCCAGAATTGTAAATGCATACTGGTTACTTGGAACAAAAACTACTTCGGTAGCGGTGCTTTTAACTTTCCAAGGAACTTGGCCTGGGTTACTGCTTGTTATATCAGCATTTAGAGTTAGCTTAACCTTAACCAGTTCTTTGGATGTACCCTCATTAGCATCGGTTGATGAAATATTATAAAGGACGGTTCCAGCAACATCAAAGTTTACATTACCAGCTGACTTTTCATCAATAATGGTTGCTTTAACTTTGATAATATCCTGAAAGCATCTGGCTTTATCCTTGTTGTATGTATGGTTAGACTCCTCAATAGCACCCTTAAATTTTGAATCTCCACCAATTAATGGAACTGTTGGATCAGTGATTGAGCTCTCGCATCCAATAAAGAATGCAAACGTTATAGCAGCGAGTGAGACAAATAGAGTTTTCATTTTAGTACTCCTTTTTATTAAAGTTTATTATTAATGTGTATTTAATTCTGTGGCTTCAGTATTCAATTTTGGTAACGCAAGCCACATTGCTGTTACTTGGACTCTGTCATTTGAAATAGAAAATCTTACTTTCAATACCATTTTATCCACACGACCTTTGATAATGAAGGATTTTTCAAGCATTGAGACAGTATTGCCTCCAACTGGCACAAATGAATCCGAGATTTCAGAAATGTATCCTGATAATTCATCTTCTGCAGTTGGCGGACATACGGTACAGAAATATTGCAAGTCTGAACTAGTTTCTAAGTGCAGTGAAATGTGCCGCTGTGCTGCCGGCTGTTTAGGATCTATAAAGATCTTTCTAAAATTGTATTCAATCTGTCCACTGATACGGTAAAATGAATTACCAATCGGATATGGATCATTCAGAACTTTATTAAGAGGAATAACTCCTCGGAAATTATCTTCAGGAATTCCGGCTTGAACTTTGTCTGCTTGTTCGTTTACTATCGGATCAGTTATTACATTCTCCTGACATCCAATGACAAAAAGAACTAAGACAGCGACAAGAGAAATAATTAGGTTTTTCATTTTATTACTCCTTCAATTATTAGTTATTAATATTTTCTTTCTATAGGAACCAGGTTTACGCTGGCTATTCCTACACCATCAGTTGTTACAAGATATTTTACAAGTAGAACTACATCGTGCCTGTTGGTTATGCTGTAACTCTTCTCTAGCAGTAAAATTCCTTCTTCACTTACAGAAACTAAATCATCACTTTTCCCTCGAATACGCCACTCAAGATGGGCTATTCCAGCTAAATCACAGAGGCTCGCATCAATGTTGAGATGAAGAGCTATCACTTTTGAACTAAGCGGATCCATTCCTCGATTAATAACCTGATGTACGTATGTCACTCTGCCTGTAAGCATACAAGTACCACCTTCATGGTCGCGCAGATTATAGTTGAGCTTCAAAGTATTAGACGTACCGACAACACTTGAGGTAGGATGATTATCTCCGGTTTTCATCAAGACATCGGCAGGTTCGTTCAGCATGCTCCCCTGGCATCCAATTATTAAAGCAAGCATAAAAAAAACGATAATTACAATTAGATTTTTCATTGGTGTACTCCTTAAATATTATATGAAAAAAGTTTATTAATAGTTCCACTGCAAATAAAATAAATTAAGGAGGGAGTAGTTATCAGCTATGTTGCGAAGGCTTGCACTATTGAATATTTCAATTGCAACTAAGTTGCACAGGCTTTCACTTATGTTGCAAATGTTGAATACGGTCTGTTTTCAAAGAAAAATTAATATAGATGTGAATGAAACGAACGAAGAGATGTTTTCAAATAAATGAAGCAATAAAAAGAAAAAAATAGGGCGAGACTTTACATCGCCCCATTTAATGTTCAACTTACATTTAGTGAGAAGAAAAAATTTAGTTAACCTCAATAATTATTCTGGGTGGAGCAAGTGGCCAACTATCATTGGATATACTATAAATTGAGTATGTTGTTTTGACATCGGTGTCAATTGCTCTAACCACATATTTAATGCTTACAGAATCTGCGGTGCTGCTATTTATATGAATTTTAAGATCAGCCTCTTTTATCTTAAGAAAACTCACTGCATCTTCAATAAAGATAGCAAAATCACCACTGTCCACTACGAATTGAAGTGTATCTTCAGGAAATAAGACGATATGCCATGGATTTGCTAACAAGCCATCTTCCTGATTTAAATATACTTTCTTTAAGCTCGGTAACTCAAACTGAGCAAGTGCAGTAAAATAAAAACCAATTACAAAAAACAAAACCCAGAAACTGATACACATTTTCCCGATTGCCGGGATTTCGCAAGACCCAACATAATTACCTCCTAGTTATGGATGATTAAATAATTTTTATTTCAGGCGATACATTGTCTCGCCCTTAATTTTAATTGTTATCCCGAATTTATTTTGGGATCTTCGTTCAAATTATATTTGTAGGGACAGGTCGCGACCCGTCCCTACCGTTATTATCATTTGATTAATAACATCTTTTTCGTACTTATAAATTCACCAGCCTTAAGTTGATAGAAATACACCCCGCTTGGAAGATCGGCTGCATTCCACGTTAGTTCGTAAGTGCCAACAGATTTTTCTTCATCCATTAAAATTGCAATTTCATTACCTAAAATGTCGTAAACCTTTATAACAACTTTTGATTGTGTTGGTATTGAGTATCTGAAAGTTGTGCTTGGGTTAAACGGGTTTGGATAGTTTTGTGAAAGCACAAATTCTGTTGGTAGAGTTATTTCATCTTCAACTCCAACAATTCCAGCAAACTCATCCGCACCAATATCCGGTGTTGTTCTATTACGTGTATCTCCATCAAAGTCTGTATCGATTTCTGCTATCGGTGTTGCGCGTGATTCAAGATATGTTGGAATAGTTTCATCAATATGAAGATACGGATCTACAAAATGTGGCATCTCTGTAAAACTATACAAATCTTTACCTTCATTTTGCCATTCCGCAAGCGTATGGTAATCTACACTTCCAATCCTAAGAAGACAGTTATCGGGATTGTTATCATCATAAAACATTACATTATAATCTGAAGTAAAATTTGAAGAGAAATAGCTAAGTATTGAAGAAGCGCAATAAGGTGAGTCATCCCGCATATTAACAAAAATGTTGTTTTTTACATCTACATCTCCAGTTGTTCCTTCAATACTAAGAGAGGCTGATCCAAAATAATTTGAGCCAGTACCTGTCAAATAAACTGAGTTATAATAAATTTTAGGATTGCTTTGTCTCCACATTTGAATACCTGCCACCCGGCTATTAGTTTGATTTGCAAGGCACTGAATGTCAAATATCATATTATTATATACCTGATTACTCCAACCGGCTTGACCTGCCGACCCTGATAATAATATTCCAGTGCTGCCGCTACTCTCGTATGAAAGGACATTCTTTACTACGTTATTCCTTATTATACAACTTAAACCCCAGTATGAATTAATACCAATTGCACCGTCCAGTTCAGTGCTATAGCCTCTGATTCCTTGAACTAAGTTATCTTCAATAATACATTGATAATTTTTTTCCACCTGAATTCCCCAGCTGATAAGAGTATCAGATTCTGAACCGATGATGTTTCCTCTAATAACATTACCTGTTGCACTAGTAAAAGCTCCGGTAATATATGCTGAGACATAAATACCGATTCCAGATTTCTTAATAAAATTATTTAGAATCTGATTACTATCCGGAGCAGATTGAGTATCTGTTATACTAAAAATCCCTATTCCTCCACCAGCCCTCGTATAATCCTCGTCAATAAATGTGGTATTCTGAATTATATTATGATCTGAATTATCAAGAAAATCAATTCCTTCATTCCATGGAAATAGGGTGTTTTGTAAAGCATGGATAGTTAGTGTGGTTGAACCTGTGATACCAACTCCATCAATTGTTACAAAGCTTGTGTTCCAAAAAGAAAACGCAAATCGACCCGTTCCTACAACAGTAACGTTTTTATTTACTGCAGGTTTTATTGTAACTCTGTTGTTTAGCTCAGCACCGGGGATAGGTCCATTTATAAAGAAGCCAAAAGAATTTGCTGGTGCAGTGTATAAATCATCAATCAACTCGAGAATAACTTCTCCGGCAATTCCGTCAATACTTAGCTTGTTAAATGCAGAATCGATTGTGGTAAAATAACCACCGGTGCCGACTGAATAAGTGCCAGCAGGGAGTGGATCGAGAACAAGCTTGTGAATTTTTTGAGGAATTGTAATCTCATAGCCTCCTCTCAACGAACCCAATTCCTGAGCAACAACAGTGTAAGAAAAAAACACTGTTAACAGAAAAACTGAAAGTGTAAGTAACGATTTCATAAGAACCTCCTAATAAATTGTGATTAAATTATCAGGGTGTTCAGTCGTGAGTATTTACAGTGCGATTGAGCACTCGATATATGTTTTATTTCTGGCGATACATTGTCTCGCCCCTACTTTTAATTGTCATCCCGAATTTATTTTGGGATCTTCGTTCAAATTATATTTGTAGGGACAGGTCGCGACCTGTCCCTACCGTTATTATTATTTGATTAATAACATTTTCTTTGTGCTTACAAATTCTCCTGCTTGAAGCCTGTAAAAATACACTCCACTTGGCAGACTAGAAGCAATAAATTCCACAGTATGATACCCCGGTTCTCTTTCTTCATTCAATACTACTGCTACTTCTTCTCCGATTGCATTAAGAATTGTGATCTTCACATTTGATTTATCTTGTATTCCAAACCCGATTGTTGTTGTCGGGTTAAAGGGATTGGGATAGTTCTGTTCGAGCAGGTATGAATTAAATGCCCTCCACTCTACTTCTACAACATCTGAGTACTCATAACTACCGTTGAAGTCAACCTGTTTTAATCTGTAGTAGTACTTTCCGTTGTCTAAATTTTTATCTTTGAAACTGTAGTTCTGTTGCTCAGTTGTTGTTCCGTGACCATTTACAAATCCAACAGTGTAAAATTCTACTTTTTCTGTGCTTCGTTGAATTTCAAAACCGAGATTATTCAATTCACTTGCTGTTGACCAGCTAAGTAGAATTTCTTTACCATTGACCATTGCTGTAAAAGATGTTAGCTCAACAGGAACAAACACAAATTCATCCGCTCCAATATCTGGTGTACCTGTATTCCGAGGTTCATCATCAATGTCTTTTGTAATTCCCCATATTGGAGTAGCATGACCATCAAGTAAACTGTAAACTTCCCAATCGATGTGTAAATCCGGTAATGTAAACGGAGGCATTTCGGAGATGCTATTTGCATCCTGCCCGGTAACCTGCCATTCAGCCAGGTTGAAATAATCACCTCCGGTTGATCTTACAAGGCAGTTATTCGGATTTTGTATATAGTAAAGATCATTATTATCTGAAGTGATCATTGAGGAATTTCCATTGAAATAAATTGATGAAGCACAATAGGGTGATTCATCCCTGGTATTGACCAGAATGTTATTCTTTACAACTACATTTGAGCAGTCACCGTAAATATATAACGCCCCGGAACCATCAGGATTTGCTCCATTTCCAAAACCGTCAAGATAAACGGAATTATAATAAACTCTTGGATAATACTGTCCCATCAATTGTATGCCAGCAACGGTGGCTTCGGTTTGTGTTGCTGAACTTCGTATATCGTATACCATATTATTATAGACTACATTATTACTTCCTTGTTCACCAGCCCATCCTGATAATACTATCCCGACAGTACCATATAGACCGCCACTAGCATAAATATTATGGACGACGTTGTTCCGTATAATATTACCATATCCGCCATGAGCATTTATGCCAACATTTAAGTAATCATTGTAGTATCTGACATTCTGGACAACATTCTTTTCAATTATTGTGTTCAAAGTGACTTCTGATTGAATTCCCCACGCTATTAAACTATCCGTTTCTGAGCCTATGAGATTTCCTCTTATGATATTACCATCTGGTCTTGTGTTGGCAATTCCAAAACCCAAAACAAATATTCCAAGTCCCGCTTGTTTTATAAAGTTATTTTGAATAAGATTCCCGTTTGGTGGGGATAAAGAATTTGTTCGATTCCAGACCATAATTCCAGTACCACTTCTTGTGTAATCTTCACTTATAAAGGTTATATTCTGAACCACGTTGTGGTCCGAATTATTCCAAAAATCAACACAATCGTTGTAAGGGAATTGTGAGTTTTCTATAGCGCGAATTGTAAGAGTAGTAGGCCCTTCTATATCAACACCATCTAATGTTATATAACTGGTATTTACAAAGAGTAGAACTATTGCACGATTACTTATAATAGTAACATTTTTATTTGCTGCCGGTCTTATTATAACTCTGCTGCTTAAGTCAGCACCAGGGATTGGTCCGTTTAAGAAAAATCCGTAATCACCACTTAATGAAATATATCTATTACTAATTAATTCCAATGTAACCTCTCCATCAATTCCATCACTGCTGAGTTTATCAAAGGCAGATTGTATGGTTGGGAAATAGCCGCCATATCCAATTGTATATGTACCAGCGTGAAGTGGTGCGGGAGTAAGGTTTACAACTTTTTCAGGAATGGTTAGCTCATTGCCTCTTTGTAATGAGCCTAATTCCTGTGCCATAACAGTGTAAGAGAATAACACTGTTATAAGAAAGGCGAAAAGAACAAACAATTTTTTCATAAGAACCTCCTAATAAATTGTTATTGAATTATTAGGGTGTTCAGTCGGTGAAATTTGTATAATGATTGAGCACTCTAACTGTTTTTATTTTCGTGGCAACAAAGAGGTTTTGCCCCACAAAATTTCTTATTTAATTAACAGCATTTTTTTCGTTGTGCTAAGAATGAGAAATGATCACCGTTTCATAATAACCTCCTAGTTATGGATGTTGATTATTAGTTAAATAGTAAATGCATTTTATTCAATCACTTGTAATGTTACCCGGTGTTTTCCCTTCGCGCCTATGGCAATTACAAGAGTTCGTATAGAATTAATATTTCTTCCCTTCTTACCTATAACTTTTCCAATGTCATCTTTATCAACTTCGACAACAAGCTCTATTGTGTTTTCATTCGGTGAGTTTTCTTCAACTCTAACCCTTTCAGGTTTATCAACAAGCTGCTTTACGATGAATTCTACAATTGCTTTCATTATTTCATTTGTTGAAAAAATACTATTCTTAAATCCGGGCGAGACATCATCTCGCCCGAGCTGTCCACCCACCCAGGATCGCCACAGGCGATTCGAGTTGGCCTCCCTATCTTTTTTCAAAAAAAACTTTCTGGCAACATCTGGTAAAGAATTACTCTAACAGAATTTTGTACTAAACCCTTAAAACGCCAAACATAAGTTTTGCATTAGCTAAACCTGAAATGTTTTCGTTGATCCTGTATTCCAATAAATTCATCAGTATTTTTTTCAATAATCGATCAATTTCCGCTTCTAAGAGTTAATCAACATTTGCAATATTATTTCTTAACCGAGCTTCCTTGCGATAAAAAAAGAGGGCGAAACTGTGTTATCGGGTGCGTAATTTTTAATAAACAATTTCCACCCTCTTTATTACTGTGCTGTGGGGAAGCTCATATATTTAATTAATTTTTTCATTGATGATTTAACAACACTACCTTACTGCATATTCTCAGAATATAAAAGAGGGCTAAATTCTGTTACAAGGTGCGTTATTTTTTTCATAACATCTTCCGCCCTCTTATTCATTCATCCTTTACAGGAGGTAGGTAAATAATTCATTTTGTTAATTCCATTTCTCTCGAATCGGAAAAATTATCAGCTACAACATGACAGAAATAGGTTCCACCTGGCAACCGATCGGCTAATAAATTCAAGTTCAAAAGATCCTGCATTGTGTACACTGGAAATTAATTTATCCACAACTCTTCCATACGAGTTAGTAATAACAACAGTGACCTTAGTTTCATAAGGTAAATTGATTTTGATCGTTGTTAATTTCTTAAAAGGATTCGGATAATTCTGTTCAAGATAAAAACCTGACGGAATAATATTTTTTTTACGGTGTCGCTGCAATTACATTCACTTCAACATTCTCCTATTTTGAATTCTGTATTTATTTAGTATGAGATCAGATATTCTATTTAATATTCACTTTTATTAAAGTTCCTGATGCACCAACCCACGGCCCATCCTTCATCAGCATTTCGGTAATACTCGGTGCATTGTTGGGGATGATTTAATAAAGATTCAAGTTTATCTTCTTCGGAATAAATTCTTATTTCGGTTATCACCTTGTTCAGAAAATCGCTTGCAACTTTGTATCCGGTATTATCATCTTTCAAGTAAACGCCACAAAAGTGCTGCTGTTTATCTTCGTTGTAGGGCAGCCAGTTATTACCGCCATCCGTTGATTTCATAATAGCGCAGTAAATATCAGCTTGCCATAAAATTTTGGAGGAAGATTTTACATTTGTTAGAGTGATATTACTTTCAACAGCCCAGCTTATGCCACCATCTGTTGTTATCAAAACATCACCTTCTTCGGTTAATGCTTCTCCATTTTGAACATCAGCAAATGAAATGGTAAAAATTTTAGTGGTGCCTAAGGGAGCATTAAGCCAATAATCATTACTCTGAGCAGCGACAGGTATGATGGTAGTAAGAGTAAATATCATTGGGAAAAAAATATTTCTCCCCTTACAACCACTCATCTTTTTTGATGGGGATCTATAATCTTCGGACATTCCTACCTCCTAGACAAAAGCGTTGAGAATATTTCTAAATTCGCTCTTCAAATAAACAAAATTGAGGCAGGGGGTGGTTATTAACTATGTTGCAAAAGCTTGCAACTATGTTGCATATTTTAGGTTTTTAGCTGATTTAAGGGGGTAAAAAGCAGGCTGAAGAAGACTTACACTTGATAATTGGTAAATGATTAAACTGACAGCATTGGATAGATCCAATTCAAAACTTGAGAAAATTATAACGTCGAAGTTTCGCTTGGTGTGCAGCCGAATTCCTCCCTGAAACAGCGACTAAAATATGCAGGACTCGAGAATCCTACCTGGTAAGAAATTTCTGAAATTGTACCTTTCTGTTCTTCAATCATATGTTTGGCTTTTGCAAGCCGAACAGTTCTTAAGTATAAGCTTGTTGATTTGCCAGTCAGCGCTTTTAATTTCCTGTGCATCTGCGATCTGCTCATACCAACATCTTTTCCAAATTCCTCAATACTGAACTCTTCTTCAGTAATATGCTGATCAATAACACTCATAACTCTATCAAGGAATTGCTGATCGAGGCAGCTTAGTTTTTCTTTTTCAGGTTTATGTAATACTACAGTGCCAGATCCAAATTTCTCTTGCAGAATCCTTCTTGTTTCTATCAGATTTTTAATTCGGGCTAAAAGCTCCTGAGTATCAAATGGTTTTGTAAGATAATCATCGGCACCCAAACCTAATCCTTCAAGCTTGCTGTCTCTATCAGATTTTGCAGTTAATAGTATAATAGGAATATGACTTGTTTTTTCATTCTGTCTCAACATTCTTGTCATTTCATAACCATCCATTTTCGGCATCATAACATCACTAACAATCAAATCAGGGATGCACTTTTCGGCTTTCCTTAATCCCTGTTCACCGTTTGCTGCTTCCTCGACGTGATAGATCTCCTTTAGGTCATCTTTAACATAATCCCTAACATCAGGGTTATCTTCAACAATAAGAACAATGGTTTTATCAATAAGATTTTCATCCTCAGTCTCTTCACATAATGATCCATTAATTCCGAAATCTTCTGCAGCTTCAAATTTATGTAATTCAAATTCAGAAGGCTCACTAATTTCATCATCAGTCAAATGATCTCTACCAAGTGGAAAATAAAGTTTAACTTCAGTCCAATGTCCTTCTACACTGTCAATTAATATTTGTCCTTTGTGAAGCTCAACAAGTTCTTTGGTTAAAGCTAAACCAATTCCCGTTCCCTCATGTTCTCTTGTGTGTGAACCATCAACCTGGTAAAACCTATCAAATATTTTTGCCAGTTCGTTTTTGGGTATTCCCAAGCCTGAGTCTCTCACAGTAATTTCAACTTCTCGGTGTGATGTTTCAGTCAGCTTAACAGTAATCCTTCCGCCATGTGGAGTAAATTTGATGGCATTTGACATCACATTCGTAATTATCCTTTCCATCTTTTCTTTGTCGAAGTACGCATCGATATTTTCTTTTTCAATAAGTATATTTAATGAAATATCTCTCTGCTCGGCAATTTGTTCAAACTCTTTTGCAAGACCTTTAACATACTGAGCAATATTACCCATTGAAGCATTAAGTTTTAGTTTTTTGGCTTCAAGACGCGATAGATCAAGAAGTTGATTTATAAGATTGAGCAGCTTTTTCGCATTCCCTTTTATCAGCCCGGTCTGCTTTTTACTTTCTTCATCGGACATTTTAGATGCAAGTTTTTCAACCGGACCAAGAATCAGCATAAGAGGAGTACGGAATTCGTGAGAAATATTTGCGTAAAAGTTGGATTTCAATTTATCAACTTCCTCAAGTTTTATTGCATGTTCATGTTCCAGTGCCAGCTGAGTTCTTAGTCGATGACGATGAAGATATATTCTTGTTGAAGTTACAAATACCAGAATAAATACAAAGCCATAGAGCATATATGACCACCACGTTGCCCACCAGGGTGGATGTATTATTACTTTAAGAGATATGCCTGCCTCATTCCAAACGCCATCATTGTTTGAGCCTTTAATTCTCAAAGTATATTCACCAGGGTTAAGATTAGTATAAGTCATAGCTCTATCCGTGGCATCTGTTTGAATCCAGTTTTTATCAATTCCTTCCATGAAGTATTCATATTGGTTTTTTGGGGGAGAATGAAAATCCAGTGCTACGATTTCGAAGGATAAAATGTTTTCGTCGTAGGCTAGCTCGATGGTATCTGTTACAGTAATTGACTTCTTCAAAACGGTACGTCCAAGTATTGTATCGTATCCGACAGCAACAGGTTTATGAAGAATCTGAAAGTCTGTAATTGCTATTTGTGGAATATTAGTGTTTTTTGATAATTCACCAGGAAGGAAGCAATTAATGCCTTTAGGTCCGCCAAAATACATTTCACCACTTGAGCTTTTACAATATGCCCAGTTATTAAATTCATTATCCTGAAGTCCGTCCCTTTTATCATAATTACTGAATGACTCATTCTCAATGTTGAATTTAGAAATTCCTTTGCCAGTACTTATCCATAGGTTTCCGGAATTATCTGATAATATTCCACAAATTATATTATTAGGTAATCCATTTTTTTCACTATAACGATTAATTTGATTTTTTTCTGTGTCAAACTTATTTAATCCTGTACCATTAGTACCGATCCAGAGTACTCCATTTTCATCTTCGCAAATGGCAGAAATAAGATTGCTGCTGAGACTGTTAAGTTTATTTGGATCATGTTCAAAAAATATAAAGTCATCTGTTTGGCGGTTGTACTTCATTAATCCACCTCCGTAAGTTCCTATCCACAGGTTGAGAGACTTATCTTCATAAAAAGAAAAAACTAAATCTGGCTTTATACTTTTTGGATCTTCAGGATCATGCTTGTAATGAATAAAACTATTTTGCTTTTGATTAAATTTATCCAATCCATTGCCCGAAACTCCAACCCATAGATCACCGTAACTGTCACAGAATATTTGTGAAACTGCATTTGTGCTGATACTTTTTGGATTATCAGGATCGTGCTGAAAGCGAATAAATTTATTCCTCTTTCTGTCAAATCTGTTTATGCCTGCATTGTCAGTGGCAATCCACAGATAGCCTTCTTTATCTTCACAAATGGAATAAATATCGTTGCTACTTATACTACCTAAATCATTCTGATTATGAAAATAATGAGTAAACTTATTATTCCTTTCGTCAATCCTGTTTAAGCCTCCACCTGCAGTTCCTACCCAGAGTTCACCAAATCTATCTTTAAAAATGGTATAAACTGAGCTAGGGCTAAGGCTGTTATTATCTTTCGGATTGTGAGAGTAAGTCACGAACTTCTTCTTCATTCGGTCATATTTATTCAAGCCACTGTTCCAGGTTCCAAACCAAATAATACCTGAACGATCCTCATAAATAGTAAATATTTCATCGTCACTTAAACTGTTTGAATTATTATAATCTTTACGAAAAAGAGTAAATGTTTCATTAGCACTATCGAATAAATTTAATCCCCCGTTTAGAAATCCAATCCATAAGAAAGATTTAGAGTCGCCATAAACTATCCAGGCATCGTTTTCACTCAGGCTGTTTGGATTATTAGGATCGTGTTTATAACATTTAAATTTGTTCGAAGATGGATCGAATTTGTTTAATCCTCCATCACGTGTACCTATCCACAAATTGCCGAATGGATCTTCATAGATTGAAGCTATTTTTTTGCCGCTAAGACCTTCTCCACAATCATCAGATTCCTGGATTCTAACAAATTGTTGTTTTTCTTTTATGTACTTATTTAATCCATTTGTTCCCGTACCGACCCACAGATCATCATTTCTATCTACATGAACATCATAAATGTCATCTGCACTCAGACTATATGGATCATCAGGATTATGTTTGAAATGATGGAATATTCCCGTCTTCAATTCGAAATAATCCACTCCGCTTTTCTCAGTACCAACCCAGAGATTGCCTGATTTATCAAAACTTAAAGCAAATATTCCACTGGGAGAAATACTTGCAGGATCATTGGGATTATGTTGATACCGTGCAAACTTTTCAGTTGCCCGATTAAACCGATTAAGTCCGCCTTCCCATGTCCCAATCCAGATATCACCATTGCTATCTTCACATAAAGATCTTATCTGATTATCGCTTATACTTGTGCTATCGCCCTCAGATAGTTTTGTAAACGATAAATTTATATCCATCGTACTTATTAAGACCATCGTAAGTACCAAACCATAAGAAACCTTTGTTATCCTGGACAATACGAAAACAGAATTCGATGCCAGTCCATCCTGCGATGTTAGTGGCTCGAATTGGATATCTCTCTTTTGTGCGAAAACAAATGATGCACACATGAGAAAACTAAAGTATAATATTACTTTAATACGCATAGTTTTTAATCAACAAATCCTTGCATTCAACTAATGGTGACTTATTAGAAGTTAAAGCAAAAAACAAATTAATAAGAAAATACTATGATACACGAATTATTCTTGGAGGTGCATCAACACCTGGAATTGAGCAGTCGAGCACTGTTGAGTAAATACCATATTCTCTTATGAAGTTTGGACCTGTATTCACCGTACCAATCGTCTTCGTTCGACCAAATGTATTGCTTCACTAATATTGACTTTCACTTGAAATAAATTGGTCTTTATTATCAATCACAACTATCAAAAAATCCATTCCATTTACTAGATTTTCTATTTTAAGGGTCGTCTCCTGCTTTCACAATAACATCAAGTGCATGATAACATTCATTGAATAACTCTATTTTAATTAGTATACAGCCATTTTAACCTCCTATAAAATTGTTTGTAAAAGTTTGCTTAATTCCCCTGAAGAAAATTTATTTTGAAAAAAATTATAATACTGTGCGTTGCAGATATGAATATCAGGTAAGAGTGTTAATTGAAACGTTTGGACTGAAACAAATTTTTGTTTCATGGAATTTTCCCTGTTTATTAATCAGAGAAAGAATGAACTATTTATGTTCATCATTTAAACTGCCCTCCACTTATTAATTACGTTCAGCAATAATTTGCTAAATGAAAAGTTAAGAAGCAAGTAAATAATAATAAGTAGTACCCACACTTGCTATTTAGCAAACGGGGAAAGTGATGTTGGCAACTTTAGTTATAACAATGAAAAGATTTGTTTTTAATAAAAAAAGCCCTGTCCAATAATCGAACAGGGCATTTTTACCGAGGGAAATCTTGAGACAATCTCTAAAAAATTATTTCATCAGAATCAATTTTTTTGAAGCGGTAAAGTTTGAGCTTCTATTCTGTAAACATACACTCCACTCGCCAGATTGCTTGCGTTGAAGTTCACTTCATACCTGCCTGCTTTCTGTGTTGTGTTTACTATTGCCGCTACTTCTTCTCCTAGCATATTGTATACTGCAAGCTTCACAAATCCATCTTCCGGTATCGAGTATTTTATTGAAGTACTTGGGTTGAATGGATTCGGATAGTTCTGCTCTAATGCATACTCTAGTGGAAGTTCTACAGCTACATTCACTTCTTCTGAATACTCGAATGTTCCATCAAAGTCAATTTGTTTTATTCTATATGTGTAATTTCCAGTTTCAAGCTTTGAATCAATGTAAGAATATGCTTTTGGTTCTGTTGTTGTTCCGAAACCTGCTACATATCCTACCTGTTCAAATGTTCCACCGGCACTTATTTTCTCAACCTGAAATCCCTGGTTGTTAGTTTCGGTTGCTGTTGCCCATTTAAGTTCTACATCTGCACCGTTGGATGTTGCAGTAAATGATGTAAGCTCAACAGGTACTACATATTCAAGACACATGTCATCCCAATAGATATTATCTATGTTGAATGAGTTACCATTATATGTTATTTCTATCTGTGTGTTTGCTGCACCTGTCGCTGGTGTTGTGAAACTACCTGATTCTACCACTGGACCAACATTGCCAGTTGGGTCTGTTAATGTATATAACGGAACTGATGTGGTTCCGCCATCATATGTAATTGCAACTGTTACTACCCCACTTGGATCCGCATACCAATCCAGATAGAAATTGAATGTGTATCCAACTGACTGATTGTCCGGCAAAGGTATAACTGAAGAGCGAATCTTTGATTCACCAACAAATGATGGAGTCCAGGTCATTCTTAATTCCGGTGGAGTACCTCCAGCATTTGATGAACTATTTGCTGACCAATTCGTCGTTCCTAATGGGCCAACAATCGTCCAGCTACTTAAGTCGTTAAATGGCTCACAATACTGGAATAAATTTGGATCTTGCATTGTCGTGAATGACCAAATAGGTCCAGGTACAGTACAAGTATCATTCTTACCTTTTACTTGCCAGCCATAGGTTGTGTTATATGTCAAAGGTTCAAATGGAGCCAAAGATAACGATGTAATTGGTGGACCATCGTAAACCAAACTAAGGTTGCTGCCCTCACCAAACCAAATCTCGATTTGTGTTGCGCCTACACCATTTGTCCAGTTTGCTGTATTTCCAGTAAGTGGCAGATCTGTTGCACCATTTGCTGGACTTGGATTTGATGGGGGATCGATTGGACATGGTGGACCAAATTCAACTTTAGCCATCCATCCTTGAGCATTGCCGGTTTGTTCACTCATCCAATATGCGTATGCAATATCATCATGAGCAGCAACTCCGATATAATCACCGGCGTAGTTACCTGAAAATCCTGAAATAGGATCTAATACAAAAGCCTGATCACTAACAGCAAAGTTGGTGAAAGTGGTTCCACCATTAACGGAAGTTGCCATAAATACTTCTGCCTGGGTATTCGGAACATTACGGCTATCATAAAACACACAAATTAATTGACCAGTAGCCTGATCTACGGTCACCCAAGGAAGTATTTGATCCTTACCATTATTTAATGCATCATCATTTACACGAGCAGGTGATGACCACGTAGTTCCTCCATCAGTCGACTTAACAAATACGATATCCGGATCGCTTCCAGCTGGGGCAATACCTCTCTGAGTCCAGATAATATAAATAGTTCCGTTGTTAGGTCCACCAGATCTATCAACTGCCATTGATGGAAATGAATTACATCTTATACCTTTACCCCCCGACAAGGAACCTGTTCTTATTCCAAAATTAGTCTGCTGATAAACATATATTGGTGCTGACCAGGTAATGCCCCCATCTGTAGATTTTGCAAATCCAACTCCGTCTTCACCATCGTTAACATTCGAACCAATGTATACTGTCCAGGTTGCATAAACTTCTCCGTTTGGCCCTGTCTGAATATTTGCTCCCTGATTTAAATATGAAGCTAATGCATTACTTAAATTAATTGATGAAGACCAATTCTGACCAAAGTTTGTTGAATATCTTACAACAGCATCATAGTTGTTAGCACCACCGAAATCTGTCCAGACACAATATGAGCTGTTAACATATGGACTGCTTGGTGTCTTGTCAACCATAAAATGATTTTTATCTGCAAGCTGTCCGGGATTTGGTGCGATAGTGTATGTGTTCCAGTTTACACCATTATTAGTTGAAACTGCAACTCCCTGGCCATAAGAATTTGAAATATAATTTTCGTAAAGTCTTCCATCAGAACCAATTACCGAAACAGGATCACCAGCGTTTGAGCCAAAAGGAGGTTGGTCAAATCCAGTCCAGTTAGTTGACCCATCTAATGACCAATAGACACCGGTTCCATAAATAGTGCTAACCGGCCAATTAGAGGCATTTGCCGACCCAAATACTATACTATTATTAGATGGATGAACATCTACACTCATTTCAGATTGCGTAGAGTTGGTAGTTGGATGGGGTCGGAAATTAGGAAACACAGTAATTCCCTCTCCAAAATTATAATACTTTACAATTTGTGGGGCAGGTACCCAATTGGGTGACTCAACTTTTGTTGGAGTTGTAGCATCTATTTTCACAATAGACCAAATATTGTCGTCCCATGAAGCTCCCTGAGCGAACAAGCTTCCTGTACTTGTCAACATCAGTAGAGTAAAAAACAATGTTGTTATATTCTTCATCATTTCACCATTTTAAATGAATGTTATGTTAATTAATAACTTGGAAATAATTAGCTTCATTATATTCTGATTTGAGTGTTAGGCATATTAATAATTAGTAAAAAAACTCATTAATTAAGTGAAATATGTAAAAGTAAAGGACAAATATTTTTTTATAGAAGTGATTTGATTTACCCTGAAAAATAACTCAATCAAAATATAGTTATTCTCATAACAAATAACTCAATTGATTATTATTTTATTTGATGTTTCTATATGAAAGGTAGTTTTTGTTTGTAATTTCCTAAAAAAGCCCCGATTTTGAGGGGCTGTTTACAAATCATATAATTGAATTCAATTATTTCATCAACATCAATTTCTTTGACGCAGTGAAGTTTGCTGCTTCTATTCTATAAACATATACTCCACTTGATAGTTGGCTTGCGTTAAAGTTTACTTCATACCTGCCTGCTTTCTGTGTAGTGTTTACTATTCTCGCTACTTCTTCTCCTTGAATATTATATACTGCCAGCTTCACAAATCCATCTTCAGGTATCGAGTATTTTATCGTAGTACTCGGGTTGAATGGATTCGGATAGTTTTGAGTAAGATAGAATGATGAAATTCTGTCTGGTTCAGTCTGAATATCAGAGGGCTTTTGGTAAATGTATTTAATAATACTACCATTGTTTCCCACACCATAACCATGAAGAGAATCGGGAAAACATAAATTAGTAATACTTGTTAAATCAGGTGTGTCAAAAATATTCCAGCTTACTCCGGAATTAGATGTGTATAAAAATTTTTCTTGAGTAACCAGTGGTGCCCAGCCTTCAGTAGCTGTTCTAAAACCTATTTCAGAAGTATACCCTAAAATTCCAAGGTTGGTATATTCCCAGGTATCACCTCCATCAGTAGTTACTACCTGACTTGCTCCATATTCGGGATCGCCGCCCATTACAATTACATGAAGAGAATCAAAAATGTGCAGATCATAAAGAGGTTCAGAAATAAGTGTATCCACTACCGTGGTCCAGTTTTCGCCGCCATCGGTGGTTCTCCAGACTATTCCAATAATATCTCGTAATCCTCCACAGGCATATCCATATTGAGGTGTATAAAATTTAATTGTGTAAGGTGGAAATCCTGATGCAACCGAACTATCTAGATTTACTGCCCTCCAGCTTGAGCCGCCATCGGTAGTTCTATGGAAAATTCCAGGAGATCCAAGTGCGAAGCCATTAAGAGTATCCAAAAAGTAAAATGAATTTACAAAAACTTCTCCTAAGCTCAGATACTTAGAATTCCAGTTTATCCCACCATTTGAAGTTGTTAAAACATAAGTTCCATATGGCTCATAGTAACTACTCCAGGCTGAGCCCCACCCAATCTGATCATTCAGAAAGAAAATGTTTACCACATTCAGAGAATCGTTTGTGAATTGTATCTCCCAATCCTCTCCACCGTTTGAAGTATGAATAATTAACCCGGAGTCACCCGCAACCCAACCGTTTAGACTATCCATAAATACAACTGAATTTAAGAATTTAGAAGTGGGGCTATTGATCTTCTCCCAGAAATTTTGTGGGAATGCTGTAAAATTAAGAATTGCTACAAAATAAAATATTAGAATTACATTATGCATATTAGCTTTTAAGTTTCTGCTGAATCACTTTTTAAAAATATAAATAAAAAATATAAATTTAGTTCAGATAATTCTATACAGCAGTTACTTATCGAGTTAAGGTTTTATAAAAAATATTTTCAGGTATATAATATAGTGGAAGTAGAGCAAAAAAATTAAAAACACAAGCGGGGTTTGTAAAAAAAGGCTGCTTATATAAGCAGCCTTTATAAATAGAAATGGGGTCTATTTTATTTTAATAACATAAGTTTCTTTGATGCAACATAATTCGATGCTTCTATTCTATATACATATACTCCACTTGACAGTTGGCTTGCGTTAAAGTTAACTTCATACCTGCCTGCTTTCTGTGTCGTGCTCACTATTGCCGCTACTTCTTCTCCAAGCATATTGTATACTGCAAGCTTCACAAATCCATCTTCCGGTATCGAGTATTTTATTGTAGTACTCGGGTTGAATGGATTCGGATAGTTCTGCTCTAATGCATACTCGAGTGGAAGTTCTACAGCTACATTTACTTCATCTGAATACGCAAATGTTCCATCAAAGTCAATTTGCTTAATTCTGTATGTGTAATCTCCACTTTCAAGCTTTGAATCAATGAAAGAATATGTTTTTGGCTCAGTTGTAGTTCCGAATCCTGCTACATATCCTATCTGTTCAAATGTTCCACCGGCGCTTATTTTCTCAACCTGAAATCCCTGGTTGTTAGTTTCGGTTGCTGTAGTCCATTTAAGTTCTACATCTGCACCATTGGATGTTGCAGTAAATGAGGTTAGTTCAACTGGAACTGGATCAGAACCATAAATACAAATATTATCAACAGCCCACCACCAATCCCATCCGGGCTGAACTGAAACAAATCTGATATTAAAAGTATTTTCTGCAACCAATGCTGTTAAATCCCATACTTCGTGAGTATTTCTAACATCTGTTCCATCAAATGTAAGAACATTCTGCCACGTGGTTCCACCATCAATGCTCACATCAACGTAACAAAAATCTTGAGCATCAATCGCATTCCAGTCATTGTCAAATTCCAGCCAAACACTCTGATACAAAGTAGCATCAATCGCACTGGTTAATGTTGCAGTAGATAATAGTGTTGATCCGCTACCACACTCGTCGGAATCTGCCGACAATACACCACCTGAAGAAGTTGCCGGAAGAGTGTAAGCGTTCGGGTATGGTGGATTAAATACTAACCATACACAAGTACCACCATCATTAGTAACTGTCCAGTTTCCTATTCCGGCTGTAAAATCATCGCAGAAAAGTTCCACTATATTTGGATCATCCAATGTGGTAAATGTCCAGGTTGTACCAAATGTAGTACAATTCCCATCAGATCCATCTACTCTCCAATTGTAGGTTGTGGAATAATCAAAAGGTTCAACACCGGCTAAGGATAATGATGTTATTGGTGCACCGGAATATACACTTGCACCATTGAAAAATACTTCAATTGAAGTAGCTAAAGCATCGTTTGTCCATGTTGCGGTATTGCCAGTAATCGGAATATTTACAGCACCGTTTGGAGGGCTAGGATTAGTAGCCTGACCAACCGGACAAGGGGGGCCAAGTACTATTTTCTCATAGTATACATTGGGATCTTTTCGAGGTGCACCGCCCGGAAGATCGTCTCTGTTATCAGACCAAACAACATGAAACTCGTTGGTTGTGGCCGATGCATGATTATAATCTCCCATATATACAGAATTAACTACCGCATCACGACCAAATTCAGGTAGAGAAGCTACATCACTAATCGGGAAACTGGGAGTAAATGTAACGGTTGAGCCAGAAATTGAACCTGTACGTCCATAGTATTTAAATAGATTGTTAGCAGCATCTTCCTGACGACTATAGTAAAAAATTCCAATATTTAACCCATCTGGAGTCACCGCAATTGTGGGCTGCCATTGGTCAGTTGTTGTAAGATCGTCATTCACTTGCGTGCGGGCACTCCAGGTGGCCCCGCCATCGGTGGACATAACCATATAGATATCGGCTTTATCGGTGCCGGCAGGATTATCATTGAAAGTAACATAAATGTGTCCACTAACTGGATTAACTGCTACATGTGGAAATTCATTACTACGGAAGCTTGAAGCAGTCGCTGTTCCTTGCCTGATACCTGTCAGGCCAAGGTCACCGTTGGTTCCACCGGTCAACCCGCTAACTACTGTTACTGCTGTACCAAATGTAACGGCTTGATCAGTAGACTTGCGCACTTGCAAAGTCGAGCCTGCAAACCAAAATGCATATACAGAGTGATCCGGTCCTACTGCAACAAAAGCACCTTGATTTCCTCCAACGATGAGAAGTACCACCACTGGGACCGAATGTAGCTCCGTTATCGGTTGAACGAAACATGTAAATACCCGGGCTACCGCCGAATCGGCGTGACATTAGATAAACGTTCCCATTGCCTGGACCTGCAAAGTTGTCAACAGCAATCCATTGCTTATCTTCAGAAGATCCGCCAGGTGTACCATTAACCGGTGCCATATAGGTAACGCCGTTATCATCTGAACGAAACACCTGAATGGTACCTGAACCGCTAAAACCTAGTGTGGAAAAATAAATTCTACCGGTAGCTTCATTACGTGCTATAACTGGATCACCAGCATCACCGACCGAGCTTGTTGGTAAAGTTCCGCCATCCATAAAAGTTGCTCCGCCATCTGTTGAATAAGAATAACCGGTGAATTTGTTTGCACCACCTGTGAAAGAGCCTGAATCGTTAAATCCAATTAATATATTACTACCAAAAGCAATGATGGATGTTTCACTTTGAGTGAAATTTGCTGTTCCGGTACTACCCGTATTGTTATTCACCAAAGCATCTGGAGCAGCCTGTTGATCAACAAGGCCACCTTGGAAGGGAATTTCACCACGCTTTTCTCTTAGCAAAAAGTTTTCATAATCGCTTTGAGAATAATTTTCACGTATTCCCTCTTTGATAGCAGGAATCTGTTGCACTTTGTCTGTCTGTGCGAAAATTGTGCTAGTCAGGAACAATAGGAAAAATATAAAAATGCTTGAAATTATTAGCTTCATACCATTTCTACTTTTTCTACTCAGTTCTAGAATAGTAGATTTCTTTTGCGCCATTACACGTACCTTTCTTTTAATATTTATAAAGATGTTAATTAATATTTTTACTCCCCTAGTTAGGAAGAGAAATTCAGTCTGTAGATTTCAAAATCGAATTGGGCCAAAGTTAAGAATTTATTCTAATAAAATGCTAATTTATTTAAAAATTTTTCCTTAGCTGATAATTACGCCAACAGTAAGTAATAGTAATATATTCTATGATCACCATTAAAATAAATATTAGGCCAATATTATCGGGGCAACCGAAAATCTTGTCGCAGATATCATTATAATTATATTATCAATAATAGCTTATTGAAGCAGAAAAATTAGATGCTTCAATTTTATAGAAATAAACTCCACTTGAGAACCACTTGCATTTAAGCCTGCATCCTATCTGTATCATTTTTGAAAAGCAATTACGAACGTGGCTACTTCTACCTCTTACAACTTTTATAGAGCAAGCTTCACAAATTCGTGTTCCTGTTTTGAGATGTTCAATATTAGTTGTTGGAATTGTAGAAAATTAATTTGATAGATTATTTAAGTATTTTTCAAGAAGTCGTTTACAAAAAAGTGTTTTTATTTTTCCCCGATGCTCAAATGATAGTTCTAATTTTATCACCAATTACCATACTAATTCTGATAAATCTTTTACTGATATTTTCCCTAAAAAGATTAAATCGAGACGGTAAACACGAAAGCGATGATGTATATATTTCCATAGTCATTGCTGCAAGGAATGAAGAAGACAATATTAATTCGTTAGTACATCATTTACGAAAATTGGACTACCCTCCTGAAATGTTTGAATTAATTCTCGTTGACGATAGTTCAACCGATGATACATTGAGTAAAATGAGAAAGCAAGCAGAGTCCTTTAAAAATTTTACAGTCCTTAGTACAAAAACATTAGGTGCTAGCGGTAAAAGAGAAGCGTTGTCACTTGGAATTAGTAATGCAAAATATCCTTATATATTAATTACTGATGCAGATTGTCGACCGGAAAAAAATTGGTTAAAATCTTATTCTAAAAAATTCGTACAGGGCTACGAAATGCTTTTCGGAATTGCACCTTTATATCAACAAAAAACATTAGTCAACAAAGTATCCTGTTTTGAAAATTTAAGAAGCTCTGCTCTGTCATTCTCGATGTCTTTAATTGGTCTTCCTTATACCGCGGCAGCAAGAAATTTCGGATTTAGTAAAAGTACTTTTAATTCACTGCAGGGATTTTCTAAAACAAAAGACACAAAAAGTGGTGACGATGATCTTCTATTAAGAGAATCGGTTAAGAATAAAATTAAAATCGGAGTGGTAACCGAACCAGGATCCTTGGTCTATTCTGAAGCAAAAAATACTTTTTCAGAGTATTTTCAGCAGAGAGCCAGACACACACAAACTTCATTTCACTATTTAATCATACATCAGTTGATTCTTGGCATATGGCATTTATTGAATATTGCTTTTTTGTTTTCTCTTTTATTAATGATGATTAATCCTCTGTTTGGAATTTTGCTGCCGGTAAAATTATTAACTGATGTTTCGGTTGTTAAGTTAAATCATGAGAAATTCAGTTATGATTTTTCAACAGTTGAAATTATTTATTTACAAATTTTTTACGAATTATTTTTAATAATTCATTTTCTGAATGCACGTTTCGCTGATATAAAATGGAAGTAGAAAATAAAATTCAGAGAGAATATGATCCTACACATCCCAATTATGAGCGCTGGGAGAAGGCACGGAATCTTTCTGATGATCGTGCGAAGTTTGTGGAAAGTGTGTTATCAAGTGAAATGATTCGCGAGGGCTTGAAGATTCTTGATATTGGTGCCGGGGAAGGAAGCACTTCAAAAATTCTATCAAAAAAAAATCTTGTGATAAGTCTTGAGCCAAAGTCTGAAAGAATAAAAAAAAATCCGACGACAAATTCTCTGCTGCCGATAGTGGCTGACAGTTCAGGATTTCCTTTCAAATCTTCTATTTTCGACATCATCATTTTGCAGGATGTCATTGAACATTTGAACATCACTGAAAAACTTATTAGCGACTTTGGCAATCTTCTGAATAAGAATGGGATAATTTATTTAAGTACTCCCAACCGGCTGTCATTTATAAATATGATTTCAGATCCTCATTGGGGAATGCCGCTTTTGTGCTTATTCACAAGAAAACAGATAAAAAAGTATTTTTTAAAATATTTCAGAAAGAACGATTACAACAGAGATGATATCGCAGAGCTTCTATCTTTGAAACAAATAATTAATTTATTTAGTAAAAATTTTTCAGTAAATATTTATACAGAGTTTTCTGTCGATTATCTACTGAACGGTGGTAAAGGTTTGGTCTGGAGTAAATTTCATTTACGTTTAGTAAAATATTTATTCGATACTGGTCTGGCAAAAATAATTAGAAGAATTGCTAACGATGAAATCGGGATCGTTAATATTTTTTTTACACCCACATTTTACTTCCTCCTAAAAAAGAAATAAATCTTTTGATATTAGATGACTAAAAAATTATCTTTAAACAATTAAATTTTTATAGCAATGGATTACCAACACTTAGCTGAATCGGCAATCAAAGCCAAGCAAAATGCTCTTCCAACCTACTCCAACTTTTTTGTTGGCGCTGCAGTAATAACAACCAAAGACAAAGTTTACACTGGCTGTAATATTGAATCAAGTTCTTACAGCTTAACTATTTGTGCAGAACGTAGCGCAATATTTAAAGCCGTGTCTGAAGGAGAAAGAGAGTTCAAAGCAATTGCGGTTGCCGGAGATACGGAAGATTATATTTCTCCGTGCGGTGCGTGCCGGCAAGTGATAAGTGATTTGTGCGGAGAGATCGATGTTATACTTGTTAACTCAAACGGAGATTACATTGTAAAAAAAACTTCGGAACTGCTTCCATTCGCTTTTGGGGATAAGGACCTTGAATGAACAAATCAATAATCCATTAATCTTTATTTTCTGATTTTACTCATGACCGATATTCCTCCACATCAACTTCCAAAAGATACCGGCTGGATAGAAGTAATAACGGGCTGTATGTTCAGTGGAAAAACAGAAGAACTTATCCGTCGTTTGCGAAGAGCTCAGATCGCAAAACAGAAAGTGAAAATCTTCAAACCAAAAATTGATTCACGGTATTCTAAGAATTTAATAGTATCACACAATGAGCAATCACTTCCATCCATTTTGATTGAAGATATAAATGAAGTCGTTGAACAAGCAAATGATGCACAGGTAATCGGTATTGATGAAGCACAATTTTTTAATGAAGGAATTGTTCATATTTGTAATTTACTTGCTTCGAGTGGTAAACGAGTAATTGTTGCCGGATTGGATCAGGATTACACAGGTAAGCCGTTTGAACCGATGCCTCAATTGCTTGCAATTGCCGAATATATCACCAAGCACCATGCTATCTGTGTTCTCTGTGGAAATCCTGCTGATAAAACACAAAGAAAAACAAGTGAATCAGAAAGAGTTATTGTTGGCGCAGCAGACATTTATGAAGCCCGCTGCCGTAAATGTCACTACATTCCAAAAGATAATTAAAGAATGGCTATGGATTTTACTTCTATTCTTAGAGGACTGTTCGGCATTTTACTTCTGGTAGGAATTTCATTTGTTCTTTCAAATAATAAATCAAAAATTAACTGGCGACTTGTTGCTGGTGGACTTACGCTTCAATTTGTGTTTGCTGTTCTTATTTTAAAAGGTGAAGACCTTCGTTCATTTTTTTCTCCACTTGGCTGGCCAAAAGACTTTTTTAACTGGATTAGCTATTTCTTCGTACTCGTTTTGAATTTCACTTCTGAAGGTGCAAGATTTGTTTTTGGAGATCTTGCAAGACCTCCTGGCTCCGAAGGAAGCCTCGGTTCATTCTTTGCATTCCAGGTATTACCGACAATTATTTTTTTTGCGAGCCTGATGTCACTGCTCTATTACCTTGGTATTATGCAGATGATAGTTAAAGGTATGGCATGGATAATGGCAAAAACCCTCGGAACAAGTGGTGCTGAATCTCTTTCCTGTTCAGCAAATATTTTTGTTGGGCAAACAGAAGCTCCGCTGATGATAAAACCATTCCTGAATAAAATGACGAAAAGTGAAATACTTACGGTGATGATTGGAGGTATGGCAACGATTGCCGGCGGAGTAATGGCTGCATATATTCAAATACTTGGAACTGCCTATGCACTTAAAAATGGAATTCCACTTATAGAAGCACAACAGCTTTTTGCAACCCATCTTCTCGGTGCAAGTGTAATGGCTGCACCTGCTGGAATTGTTATTTCTAAAATCCTTTTCCCCGAGACGAGTGAACCGGTAACAAAGGGAACTGTAAAAATTGATGTTGAAAAGAATGCATCAAATGTAATTGAAGCCGCCGCAAATGGTGCGGCAGATGGTTGGAAACTTGCCATAAATGTGGGTGCAATGTTATTAGCCTTTATTGCTTTAATTGCATTAGTAAATTATATACTGAATGGTATTGGTGATATTATTAATATTAATGAAATATTAATAGCGAATTTTGGTCAGCCGCTAAGCTTTCAGCTTTTAATTGGATTAGTATTACAATTTGTTGCATTTGGTATCGGTGTTCCCTGGGAAGATGCATTAAGTTTTGGAAGTTTGCTCGGTGTAAAAGTCGTTCTTAACGAATTTGTAGCATACACAGAAATGGGAACGCTTGTTGAAATTGGAAAAATATTGAATGAAAAAACAATTCTAATGTTAACATATGCATTGTGCGGATTTGCCAACTTTAGTTCAATTGCAATTCAGATTGGAGGAATAGGACCTTTGGCTCCTGACAGAAAATCTGACATTGCTGCTTTAGGTATTAAGGCTGTTACTGGAGGTGTGTTAGCAACACTAATGACCGCAACTCTTGCAGGATTACTATTCAACTAAAATGCTTAATCTAAATTTTAAATATCAGGATACAGTTGCATATCTTAAAAAGGAATCTCCTTTTGTCCCTGATGTTGCAATTGTACTCGGAAGCGGGCTTGGGAACTTCGCCGACTCAACAAAAAAAATTAAAACTATTCCAACTTCAGAAATCCCAAAATATCCATCCGCCGCAGTTGAGGGACATAAAGGATTAATTCACTTCTCAAAAATCGGGGACAAAAAATTAATAATTTTTCAGGGAAGACTTCACTTCTATGAGGGAAATCATTTAAGTGATTGTGTTCTTCCAGTCTTAATCGCAAAAAAACTTGGATGTGAAAAAATTGTTTTAACGAATGCTGCAGGAGGAATTAATAAAAATTTGATGCCAGGCGATCTTATGCTGTCTGATTCATTCAATGCCGTAAATATTAAGAAGGAACTAACAGAACTTATCGGCATTTCATCTATCGAAGCGAAAAATAATTTTTCCAATTGTCCTTCTTCTAGATTGAATGACACTTTCAGAAAGGCAGCTGAGGAAACTGGAATTATATTACATACCGGAACTTACTGGTATACAAAGGGACCAAACTATGAAACTCCTGCTGAAATTGAGATGATAAGAAGATTTGGTGGAGATGCGGCTGGAATGTCAACTGTTCATGAAGCTGTCTTTGCATCATCAATAAATATGGAAGTAGCCATAATATCTTGTATTACAAATATGGCATCTGGAATTTTACCGCAAAAGCTCTCACACGCTGAGGTTACTAAAACAGCAAAAAATTCTGAAGAAAAATTTGCCTTTTTATTGAAAACCGCTATTTCCCGGATGTAGTGCAACCGATTAATTACCGTTATTTTAATTGACTTTGTAAGAGGCAACCCCTAATTTTGGCAGTTCATTTTTATATTTTCAAATCACTTTACTAATCAGGTATGAAAGAATTTAGATTAAGACTAATTATCATTATTGCTGCGATAGCATTATCAATCTGGCTGTTATATCCTACTTATCTGGATTATCAGAACAGCAGCGATATAAAGCAAACTCTTGCAACAATTAGCAAACAACTAAAACAAGAAAATCCGGATCTGTCAAAAACACAGATCGATAAAATTTTAAGAGCCAAAGAAGACAGCATCCTGGCTGCAAACCCCGATTTTGTAAAAGACAAAGAAAAGCGTGTTAAGCTTGGATTGGATCTTCAAGGCGGTATGCGTGTCGTTCTTGAAGTAAATACCAGCAAGCTTTTAGAAAAACTTGCAAAAAACCCCGATGAAACATTCAAGAATATCTTAGCTGAAGCTCAGCAGGAATCAGAAAGAACTGATGAATCAGTTGTTGATATTGTTGCAAGAAAACTAAGTGAAAAAGGAATAAGGTTAAGCAGATATTTTGGAACTATCCGGGATGATGATGGTCAGATAATATCTAGTCTTAACGAAAGTGCAGAAGATGCAGTTAGCCGAGCTCAGGAAATTATCCGTAATCGAGTTGACCAATATGGAGTAAGTGAACCTTCAATACAGAGACAAGGCAGCAGGAGAATAATTGTTGAATTACCTGGCGTTGCCCGCGAAGAAGAAGCAAAAAAACTTTTACAGGGTACTGCTCTTTTAGAATTTAGAATAGTACGCGAACCAGATTTCACATTTCCAATTATGCAAAAAATTGATGATGTGTTAGCAGGTAAAATGCTGGACTCAGTAAAAGTCGATTCAGTAAAAAATGATACTCAGAAAGCACCATCCGATACTTCTGTTGCATCAACCGATACTTCATCTGAACAAGGCGAACTATCTGAAGAAGAATTTAGGAAAGAGCATCCTTTCTTCTCGATTGCAATTTTAGATCCTCAGGGCAGAAATGCGGATGCATACGTTAGGGCTGAAGACAGAAATAAATTAGAACTTTTGCTTAACAGACCTGATGTTCAGAAAGTAATTCCGAATAATGTTGAATTTAAATTTCATGCTAAACCACAGCAAGATGGTTCGGGTGGTGAATTTTATGTAATGTATATGGTAAATAAGGAACCCGAGCTCACTGGTGGAGTA
This sequence comes from uncultured Ignavibacteriaceae bacterium, assembly GCA_963768365.1. Classification (GTDB taxonomy): domain Bacteria; phylum Bacteroidota; class Ignavibacteria; order Ignavibacteriales; family Ignavibacteriaceae; genus IGN2. The sequence goes on from CAVYHS010000022.1 coordinate 83,165, forward strand.
ATTACTGATGCTAGTGCTAATATAGATCCAAATACTTCATCTCCAATGGTAACTATGACGATGAATTCTGAAGGCGCAACTGAGTGGGCAAGAATTACAGGCGCCAACATCAATAAAAGAATTGCTATCATGCTTGATGGTGCTATTTTCTCTGCACCTGTTGTAAAAGGTAAAATACCAGGTGGACGATCTCAAATAGAGGGAATGGGCGATCTAAACGAAGCTAATCTTCTTGAGATAGTGCTTAAAGCGGGCGCTCTTCCCGCTCCAGTTGATATCATCGAAGAAAGAACAGTCGGTCCATCTCTTGGTGAAGACTCAATCAACAAAGGTTTGCTATCTGTAATATTAGGTTATGCACTGGTGGGTGTATTTATGATATTTTATTACCGAAGAGTAGGTACAATTGCTGCAGCTTCTTTGACTTTTACAATATTATTTATTCTTGGTGTACTTGCCGGATTTAATGCCACTCTAACACTACCCGGTATTGCAGGTATCATATTAACCATAGGTATGGCTGTTGATGCCAACGTACTTATCTTCGAAAGAATAAGGGAAGAAATGAGTACAGGCAAAACAATTAAAGCGTCTATAGACAGTGGATTCTCTCGTGCTTATTCTGCTATCATAGACTCAAATATTACAACTTTCTTTACAGGAATCATTCTCTACCAATTTGGTACCGGACCGATACAGGGTTTTGCTTTAACTCTTATGATAGGTATTGCAGCGAGCTTATTCAGTGCACTTGTTATTACAAGGGTAATTATGGATATAATGATTTATAAAAACATTACAGTAACAGTAGGTTAACAACAAAGGCTTAAGGAGTTTTTTTTCGTTATGAGATTTTTTGAAAATTTTAATTATGACTTCCTCGGAAAAAGAAAAATTGCATACTTAATTTCGGGAACATTATTCCTGATTGGAGTTATTGCAGTATTAACCAGAGGATTTCATTTTGGTATAGACTTCAAAGGCGGAAGCGAAATTGTTCTTCAGTTTGAAAAACCAATTAGCATTTCCTTAGTAAGAGCTGATGTTGAAAATATCGGGCTTGGAAACCTAGAAGTAAAAACGTTTGGCGGCGAAACCGGCGTTATGATCCGAACCGAAATGCAGGTGATTCCAATTGAAGTATATCCAGAAGTTATTTCAGGTATTGAAAAAGAAATAGAAAAACTGATGCCCGGAGTTCCAAGGAGACTTATAGATTCTTCAGCAAGTTCTGTTACTTATGCCTTTGAAAATCCGGATACTGCCAACCAGATTATAGATGCTTTGTTTGCCGTCGGCTTCCAATCTGGCCGTGTTTCTGAAGAACCGGATAATGTTCAAATGCTGGTTAGTGTTGGAATAGCCGATTGGATTAAAGAAAACCTTAGAGAAAAGATTACTGATAATCCTTTTACCGTACTCAAGGAAGACAGAGTTGGTCCAAAAATCGGAGATGAACTTAAACGCGATGCTGTTCTGGCAATCTTTTTTGCTTTGATTGCAATTCTAATTTACCTGGGATTCAGATTCAAATTCGTTTTTGCTTTTGGTGCCGTTGCTGCACTTTTTCACGACGTTTTGATCACTTTGGGTCTCTTTGCTGCACTTTATGGTTTGCTACCTGGTTTGAACCTGGATATCGATTTAACAGTTGTGGCTGCCTTCCTGACTCTAATAGGTTATTCTATCAATGACACGGTTATTGTTTTTGATAGAATTAGAGAGAATTTGAAAATTCATAAAACAAGACCGCTCTATGATATAATTAATACGAGTATTAGCCAGACTATGAGCAGAACAATTCTAACAGGAGGTACAACTCTACTAACTGTTTCGGTATTATTAATTTTTGGTGGTGAAGTTCTTAGAGTTTTCGCATTTACTCTATTGTTTGGAATTATCATCGGTACATATTCTTCGATATTCGTTGCTAGTACTCTTGTATACGAATATGCTACAAAATATCATAAAAAAGTTGAATTCTAATTTTAATTAGGGCCGGAGTTCTTTCTCCGGCTTTTTCCTCCAGTAAAATAACAATCACATAACTACCACTTAATATTTACTAATCCATCATCTTATTCCCAAAATTGTTTCATTTGCTAATAGTTCAATTAATACTATTTTTATAACAAGATAAATAACAATCTCAATTAACAAAAAAAGGAGAATGGTGAGCACGAAATTATATGTTGGGAATCTCCCATGGACATTTAACAGCGATGAACTATCGGACACTTTTAAAAAACATGGTAACGTAATTTCAGCAAAAGTTGTAACCGATAGAGAAACCGGGAAATCAAAAGGATTCGGTTTTGTTGAAATGGAAAATGATTCTGATGCCAACAACGCAATCAAAGCACTGAATGGGTCAGAAATTAATGGAAGAAAATTGGTTGTTGCTGCCGCTAAAACCAGCTGAGACTAATTAAAACTTATCAGCTTTCCTGTTTCAAAAAAAAGTTCACAATAATAAGATTTTAAAACAATAAATCCCTGCAAGAGATTGATACTGATGCAGGGATTTGTTCTCTCCTTCAACTAATATTTGTAATTAACTTGAAGTGCTTGCTAATTCCTCTTTTACAGTTGTTTCAATCTTCCATCCAGACTGAATCCAGCTGTTAATTCCACCACTGAGATTAAATACATCTTTATATCCATTCTGTAAAAGATAACTTGCTGCAATTGCTGATCTGTCCCCGCTTGTACAATAAACAACAATCTTTTCATCAAGAGAAATGCTGTTAAGATTTTTTTCAAGATAACCTGTATGAATGTTTTCTGCTGTGGGAATATGTGCCAGATTAAATTCAGTATAGTTTCTTACATCAATAATCCTGTATGCTGAAAAATCTTCTCTTAATTCATCTACACTTATCTGATTAAGGATTTCCATTTGCAGACCCGATGATTCCAGCTTGTCTAATTCAGAAAAGTATCCTTGTAAATTATCAACACCTATTCTTAGTAAAGCTCTGTTCAAAATATCGGCTCGATGTTCAGGAGTGATTAGAATTATTGGCTTCTCATAATCAAGCATCCAACCAGCCCAGGTACTAAAAGCATTATTATCCATAATGTTAATGCTTCCCCGAATATGACCACCAGCAAAACTTAATTTATCACGTGTGTCTATAATTTGGTAACCATTTTTAAGCGCTGAATTAAATTCAGTTGCACTTAATTTTGTCGGATTCTGTAAAGACCCCAGAATTTTTGGCCCGGTTTTATTCAGTTTCTTCATCATTGCAAAATATTTTGGCGGTTCAGGCTGACCATCAAGTAAAGTTTTTATGAATGTTTCTTCATCTTCAATTTTTAATGCCCAATTAGATAGCTTTTCGTATCCAACAGTTGAACTTGGAACTGCACCAAGTGCTTTACCGCAAGCAGAACCGGCTCCGTGTGCAGGCCAAACCTGAATATGATCTGGTAAAGATCTAAATTTCTTCAATGACCTGAACATTTGTTTTGCACCTTCTATCATCGTTCCTTCAATGCCTGCCGCTTTCTCCAGCAAATCAGGTCGTCCAACATCACCAACAAAAACAAAATCACCGGTGAATATCATTACTGGTTCCACACTTGCGGGCTTATCAATTAACATAAAGGAAATATGCTCAGGAGTATGACCTGGTGTGTGGAGCACTTTAATGATTAAGTTACCAATTTTTATAACATCACCATCTCTTAAGCCAATATGGTCAAACTGATATTGCCAATCACTTCCGCCTTCATCTGATAAATAAATTTTTGCACCGGTGGCATTTGCCAGCTCAAGTGAACCACTTAAAAAGTCAGCATGAATATGGGTCTCTGCGATGTGAGTTATTTCAAGATTTTCTCTTTCGGCAATTTGAATGTATGTATCGATATCCCTCTTTGGATCAATTACTATCGCTTCCTTAGTTGCCTGACATCCTATCAGGTAGCTAGCCTGTGCAAGTCCTTCTTCATATATGCGTTCAAAAAACATTTAATTATCCTTTTTACTTACGATTAAATATTAAATTCCTTTTCACCGTGCCAGCCAATAATCCCCGGCTGAAGATTGTATACTTTATCAAATCCAACTGTAAGCATATAATTTCCAGCGTGAAAGCTTCTATTCCCGCTTCGGCAATAAACATAGTAACTTTTATTCTTATTAAGCTTTTCAACTTCCTGCATAAACATTGGATTGTAAATATCAATTAGAATTGAATTAGGTATCCTTTCCATTTGGTGTTCCCTAGGAGTGCGAACATCCAAAAGTACATGCATCTTTATCATCTGCTACTTTTTTCTCGAATGATTTAGCATCAAGATTTTCAACTAATTTCATAATCCTCATATTTAAGTAATCGGAATTTTTATTCACAAAATCAGATGCTTTAAGCATAAAATGGTTTCAATTTAAATAAAAAAAGTCCCTGACTTTGGACACAGGGACTTTGCGATTGGCTTGTAATTTTTAAGGATCAGATCGGAGATTTAAGGATTAATTATCAAATAGAGCTTCCAAGGCAACATAATTGTTATGTACATCTTCAACAGCCTTACCCAGCTTAGTATCATCGGCATCAGAATCTTTCAAAGTCTTTAAATTAATTGTCGATTCATACAATTTCTGAGATCGTTCCATAAATGCTTCTGATTTGTCCGCAGCCCACTTTGGTAATACGCATTTATTTAATTCTTCGGCAAGTATCTCAAGGTTATTCACTGCTTCACCGAACTCTATCATATCTTTATTCGGCCAATAATTATGATAGATCATATAAAGCACCTTATGGAATTCATCCACTTCCTTTGTAACAGGTCTGATTATGCGAACAAGCATTTCGAAATCTGAATGAAGTTCTTCTGCTGCTTTTAACTTTGCTGTTTCATCTGTTCCCTTCATTGCCATATTGTATTGTTCAACTGAAGTGCGAAACTTTGCAACACCTTTATTCCACTCTTCTTGCTTATCCCGGAGAATCCCGGGTAACTTTGCTGAGTAAATATTTTCTGCTCCTGAATTAACTTCCGGTACCATTTCTTTCAGCATTGCATAATTTTTTTCAGGATAAGCAGTGTGCCAGATTGGATAGATAACTTCGTGGAAGTCGAGATAGTTCCGGGACTGAGCTATCAATTTCTGAAGAATGTTGATCTTCCTGAGAAAAAAGTGGAAATGATAGTAAAAAAGTAATAATTAAAAACAGAAATTTTGTGTTTTTCATAAGTACCCCATAAATGATGAAATTTAGAATTCTAATTTAGAAAAAATAATTTTCATCTCTATTATCCAAATAGATAAAAAATATAATAGTAAGTTTTTTTGAAGATGATAAAGGATTAGATCGAAGATAAAAAATGATTTACGCTATCAGGAGGGTAAATTTGTATTTATTAAAACTGCAACACCTGAATGAACATATCAATTTTCTCAAATGGAAATTTAGTGGAAGAGATCCTTTTTGTCGAATTCTATTTTAGATACAGAAGAATCAGGATCGTAGCTCTCAACAGCGTTTTGAACTGTATCAAAGCAGTCTAATATTTTTGTTATGCCGATTACACGAAATGAATCCAGCTCATTTATCTGAGGAAATACTAACTTCAAGCTGCTTTTATTCTCATCAACTCGTCTGAAAATTTTTACAATCATTCCTATGAATGTTGAATCAATAGAAATACAAGTGGATAGGTCAATAATAATTTTTTGCTTTTCGAATATTGAATTTATATCCATCAAATCCCAAAGCGCTTGTGAGTCCCTCAGGGTTGCTGAAATGAGTTCAACTTTTATTATAGCAATGTGATCTACGATTTTTAGAGAGAAGTTTTCCATATTATTCTCTTTATTGATTATTAAAATCCATTAAAAGACTCTTAATGAAGTCTACAATAATGCCATTCCGAGATAGTTCAAAATTACATTTTTTTGAAGGAAAAACATTCAAAAATGAGAAAATAGTTTATTTTGAAACAATAATTTAATGTTTTTAAAACGAGGCTTTTATTTCATAAAATCGAGTTTTTGAATTATTCTCTAAAATTGAGTTGAACTTATCATCACCGAACAATTGATTTGCTTAAATCGGAAGCTCTATTCAACTCCCAAAAATTGGAAAGATTCATTCTTATCGGTAGTAACTTTTATTTTAAGTCCAAGATTTCTAGCAACTAATTCTCCAAATCTTTCAGGATCAATTATTGGTACTATTCCATAAAAAGAAACAGCAATCTTTATTAATCCTTTCCCAGTATATTTCAGTGATTCAAGGGCAGCAAACTCACCGAAATAATATCTATCCAAAGTTGTAACTTTTCCCTTAACTTTATAAACATTAAAAAACAATTTTGAGAGTTTATTATCCACAAGTGTTTCCAGTGCATCAGTATACATTATCTTTGCATCGGAAAGAGAAAAATGTCCCGAGACAGTAACGCTTAAATAGTTATCTTTTACTACAAACGAACTTTTGAGTGGAGTTCTTTTTTGCATGAGAAGATTTTCATTTAAAAGCTGTTTATAAATAAAGAATAAGACATGAATAAATTATAAGAATATATACTGATTATGTCAAATAATAATCATATAGACTATTAAACAGAATTTGGATCTAACTTAATATTGTCTTACGTGTGACTAAAAATCACTTAACCTTAACTACAACCATTGTCATATCATCGTTCACTTCTGCCTTGCCCCGGAACGAATTTACGGAAGACCAGATTTCATTTACAATTTCTGCTGAGCGGGCTCTGGTTTTATTTTTAAGAATTGAGTTCAGATTTTCATCACCGAATAATTCATTCTTTTCATTCATTGCTTCAGTAACTCCATCTGTGAAGAATGCATAGATTTGTCCCGGAGAAAGTTTTATTTCTTCTTCAATCAGTGATTTTTCAAAAACAATTCCTCTTTCTAAACCAACACCTAAACCTTGGGTTCTAAAAGATTGAATTGTCCCATTTGTAGCCTGAAGCACCGGCATATGTCCTGCACGGCAAAACGTAAGAGTTCCTTTTTCTAGATCGAACAGAGCAAGAGTAATAGTAACAAACCAGCTCTTGTCCATCTCCGTATAAATTCTTTTGTTGATATCAATCAGAATTTCTTTTGGTGATTTGTCGTCTGAACAATGTAACTTAATCATCGTCTGCAGCTTGGTCATATAAAGAGATGCAGACAACCCTTTACCGGATACATCTCCGACAACGACAAATAGTTTTGAATCCGAAATTTGTATTAAGTCATAATAATCACCGCCAACCTGCATTGCCGGGATCATTTCACCGCATATATCTAATCCACCTATATTCGGAAGGCACTGTGGAAGCAATCCTTGCTGAATTTTTCTTGCAAGGTCAAGGTCTCTTTCAATCTTTTGTTTTTCAACTTCTGATTTGTAAAGCCGTGCATTCTCAATTGAAATTGCCGCCTGATTTGCAGCAGCCCATAAAAGTTCAAGGTCCTTCCCTGCGAAATGAGATCCCGAATGCTTAAGACCGAAAAGAAGCAATCCAACTATTTTTGATTTTGCCATCATCGGAATTATTGTGTAAATACCTTCAGAGATTAATCTTTCAGCTTTTTCGTCACGGAAGACCACTTTGAAATCGACTTGCTCAATTGAAGGGTATTTTGTAATAAGAAATTTATCCTTTAAAAAATGAACAATCCTTGATTCGGTTATCATACATTGTTCATTGCTCATTCCAACACTATCAACAAGTGATAAATTACCGCTTTGATCTCTTAATAAAATTCCAAAAGTTTTAATTTTTAATGCATCAATAAAAGTTTTTTTCATCAGCTGAAGAATATTATCCAGCCCAACAACGGTTGAAAGTTCATTACTCAAATCAATTAATACTTTTTGAGAAGCAAATTGTTCAGGATAAAACCTTTTTGTTAGAAAATCCTGAAACCTGTTTTTTGTTGATTGAAAGACAAGTGCAAAAACAATAAAAAATACTCCGGCTACGATTCCTTGGTTTTCAACTCCGAGGAATGAACTGATGCTTTGTACCGGCAACGTAAATAACAAAAAAGTAAATGGCTGCAACAGACACCGTAGCCGTACCGTAAATAATTGTGTTCTTAACCACAACACTTACATCCATCAGCTGGTATTTAAAAATGGCATAAGCAAAAATAAGTGGGACAATTGCTACAATATAATAGGTGTGTAATATTCAGGAGAATTAAACAATGTATCTGCAATTGCAGGTGCTATTTGAGCAGCATATAATCCAACAGCAAGACCAAAAGTGACTGCAATCAACATTAACAAAACCGGTTTCCTTTTTTCTTTAGATTTAATCCTTCGGTACTGAAATATAAGTGCGATCAACGCGGTAACATTTGCAAATAATGCAAAATACCCAAGTGACTCAAGTCCATAAATAAAAATCATCTGCCCGATTATGCCGTTAAAAGCTAATATGGCAAATAAAATAGCCAAAACTGATATGAAAGCTGGTAATATGATTATTATTTTTTTTACCCATTTCTTCTCAGCAAATTTAAATTGAGTTGGAAAGTTCCAGAAAAAATAATTTATTATAAATGGAAGAAAACTAATTCCAATAAGTGATGAACAGCCGATTAGTATGGCAAGGAATCCAAAATCGCTGAAGAACTTATAAAAGTCCAAAAGAGTATGCATAGCGGCAATACTGTAAGTACACCGACAAAGTAGAAAAGTTTATGAATCCTTCCATCAGGTTTAGCAGTCAAAACTATAAATCCAATTAGTATCCAGAAAAGAGCACTTAATGAATGAGCAAGATTGTCAAATTGAATAAGCTTCTTTACATAAACTTTAGTATTAATGATTTTACCCTCCCGCATAACTTTGTAATCCGCATAATCACCGCTTGAAAATCTGTTTAATATCTGCTGTGCCTGAAAAGTTCCATAAAGAACTTTACCATCAATTTCAAGAAGTTGATCTCCGTCTCTTATTCCTGCATTCCACGTAACTCCATCAACTTTTACAACATCGAAGAATATAGCAGAGCTATCCTTACTTACTTTTTTAGGTATCCAGTAACATTCGTCATTACTGGTTACTCTAACTTCGACTGAATAATAAATATTCAACACCGATACACCGATAAGAAGTATCGAAATGATTATAATAATATTTGTGCGATATTTTAGCAATAATGATTTTAATGGTCTCATATATTTACCTTACCTTAATTACTATCATAGTTATATCATCAGACTGAAGATTTCCCTGAGTAAATATCTGCACATCTTCTTTAATTCCATTTAAAATTTCGTTTGCTGATTTACTTTTCAAACTTTTTGCAACTTTCTCCAGCCTCTCTTCAGAGTATTCTTCAAACTCAAGATTCATGGCTTCTGAAACACCATCAGTGTAAAGTATAAGCACATCATCCTTCATTAGTTCAACTTCTTCAAAAATATATGGAACCGGTGTTTTCATCACCCCAAAAATTATCCCGCCCTGACTTAACTTAATAATTTTATCGCCTCTGATAATGTAAGGTGGATTATGACCTGCATTAACATAAGTAAGAGTATTCTTTTTCGTGTTAATATATCCCCAAAAGAAAGTAATGAACCTTCCTTCAGATGAGTTAGCTGTTACAAGATCATTTATCATAGCTGTAGCTTTATCAATTTTCAAATCCTGTCTGCAAATAACCTGAAGGAAAGCCTGAATATTCGCCATCATCAGTGATGCCGGGACACCTTTGCCTGACACATCTGCGATAGCTATATAAAATTTTTCATCATCAATTGGTATAATGTCATAATAATCTCCACCAACCTGTTTTGAAGAAACATTCATTGCAGCAATATCGTACTTATCATATTCGGGTAAGGTTGAAGGAAGAAGATTTCTCTGAATATCTCTTGCAATCAAAAGGTCTTCTTCCATTTTTTGTTTTTCAAGTGCTTCGAGGAAGAGTCTGTTATTCTCCAATGATATAATAGCAAGGTTACCGACTGAATAGATGTATTCGATATCACTGTTTCGAAAATCTTTACTACCTGCCCGGCTGCCAAGCAGAATCAATCCGCGGGTTTTGCTCTGAAGCTGCATCGGTACAATAAGCTCAATTCCAAGTTCATATAAATCATAATGTTTTTCTTTCAAAACATCTTTCTTTATTGAATCATTTATTATCTGAAGTTTATATTTCTTTATCAACGAGAGTAATTTCTCATTATCAAATTTTGAATCAAGAATATCTGCTTCATCATTTTCCAAAAGAATCACAGCATACTTCTGTATAAGAAATTGACCAAGAATTGAGAACACAAGCAGCTTCACAACTCTGAACGACTCAGCAAACGAACCAAATTCCTTACTTATTTCAAACAATGAGCTCAAACGTTGAACTCTTGAATCGAGCTGACGGTTTACTTTTTGTAGTTCATTTATAACCATTGAATTCTGAACAGCAGTTGCGGATATATTTAAAATGGTACCTAGGAATTCAACATCATCTTCTGTATAATCTGATTTGTTTAATTTTTCACCAAGACATACAATACCAATACAATCTTCAGAAGCACTGATTTTTTCAGCAACCTTAAGATTAGCTATCTTGCATAAAGGAATTTAGCTTTGGATTAGCAATGCAGGTAGGTGCAACATCGAGATCAGGGAATTCATGAATTAAATCATTAGCTAGACCTTTGGAACTTTTGAGAACGATTTTATTGTTTTCTTTTAATGCGATGAGGCCGCGTATTGCTAAGAATTTTCCGAGGCAGGTTAGACAGAACATTGTTAAGAATAAATTCAAGATCAATACTGGAATTAATTATCCTGCTAAAATCAACAAGAGCTGTAAGGTTTCGTTTTACTTTTAAATTTTTAGCCTCAAGCATTTTCTCAATCGCTCCTGATGTTTTTTGAGAGGAGCACCTGATTATATTTACCGGGGATTGTAGTATACTCTACATCATCCATTAAAGATTTCATCAAATACATTCCGAGACCGCCGACTTTGTGCTCACGGTAATATTTTTGAAGATCCGGACGAGGGACTGTGTCAGGCTCAAATGATTTTCCGTAATCAATTATCGTAATAGTAAATTTTTCTTCATCATAGTCTATCCTTATAATAATTTCCCCTTGCGGAGACAATTTGTATGCATGTTTAATTATGTTTGTACAGGCCTCGTCAACAGCAAGAATAATATTATCAATTGTACAGTTTGTATTCCTGCTTTCAAGAGCATTTGCACTTACAAAATCCCTTATCTCAGAAAGGTTTTCTGTTTTGCTTTTAACTCTCAGCTCGTCAGTTTTATTTTTATTCACGGACAGACAATTTTAACTCCCACTAAACTTCTTTATTGCTTCTTCTTCATTTTTATAAATTTCGTAAAGAAGCGGAAAGCCAAGCAAATCGAAAATATTAAATACCTTATCATTCATATTGGAAAGTTTAATATCTCCTTTATTATCTCTGATCTTCTCGATATAAGCCATAAAAACTCCTAAACCAGCACTGCTTATGTATGCGAGTTCTTCGAAGTTAACTATGATTTTAAACTTGCTACTCGTTTATCAGCTCAGTAAAATTATTCTCGAGAGTTGGAGCAGTGTGCGCATCCAGATAGCCCTTAAGATTAATAACACTTATATCCCCTCTTTCTTCAATTGACGTACTGAATTCTGCCATCCTTAATCTCCATCAAATTTTAATTATTGTTGCCACTTAAAAATAACTAAAGTAATATCATCATACTGCTCGTGACTGCTGGAAAAGACTGAAATTTCCTGAATTATTTTATTCGAAAGTTCTTCGGCACTTAGATAGACATTTGTCTGAAGCACCTTTAGAAAATGTTTATCTCCAAAATCTTCCAATAGCTCATTTTTTGCCTCTGTTACTCCATCTGTATAAAGCACAATAGTATCATTTTCTTTTAAGTCTATCGAATATTCTTCGAGCGTGTTATTAAAATATTCGACATCACTTAAACCTAATCCTAAACCAGACGGCTTTATTTCTTTTGAATCATTATTTCTTAATAATAGTAGTGGGCAGTGTCCGGCTCGCGCAAAAGTGAGTCTCTTTTCTTTCAAATCAAAATAACCATATGCTGCACTTACAAATGATTTATCATCTAAAGCATGCCAAAGGATTTCATTTGCTTTCATTAAAATATCTTTGGGTCTCTCAATTGTTTTTGAAAGCGATTCAAATATTCCTTTAATTTCAGCCATGATAAATGCGGCTGAAATTCCTTTACCAGAAACATCTGCAATTACAAAGCCGAGTTTTGATTCACTTATCATAAAGAAGTCATAATAGTCACCACCCACTTCAAATGCCGGAATAAATACTGAAGCAATCTGCAGGTTTGGAAAATCAGGAGCTTTTAACGGAAGAATTTTTCTCTGAATTTCCCTGGCAACATCAAGTTCCTTCTCAAGTCTTTCTTTTTCAATTGATTCTTCCAGCAGTCTGGAATTTTCTATAGCAACTGAGGCGTAATCAGAAAAAGTTTCTATAGCGTTAAGATCATCACTTGTAAATATCTGTCCTGTTCCTTTTGCCGCAACAAGAATTCCCTGGGTTTCCCCCCGGGTTTTTATAGGAGATACAGAAACAACTGAGAATAAATTCTCCGCATTACCTTTTGTTATTTTATCCTTGAGGTTGAATGTTTTTGTAGATGTCAAATTTTCAAAATTAATTTTCTCAAGTATTTGATTTGAAATTCTATCCGATTCAATAAATCCAATATTTTTTGCAGCCACTGAATTATGCTTTGTACCATTTCTCCATATTATCCAGGAGGCTTTTGAACCACTTAGTTTCTGGGTTATATCAGTAACTGTTTCAGCAAGATCATTAAAATCAAGAACCTCTGTAATCAGCTTACTGAAATATTGCAGAGATGTTACTTCTTGTGCTTTCCTGTCATAAGCTTCTGCAGTTGGCAGATGAAAAAGTGTTGTAAAAAAAAGTATTACAAAATAAATCGATCCGTAAATCATTATTATCTGATTAAACTGCTTAAGTGATGGTGAAAACCCATCAACTATCTGGCTGTATATGCTTTCCCCGGAACTATTTACAATATTTACAATAAATAAAGTCGTTATGACAAAAGAAAGCAGCAATAGATAGACTTTTTCTTTTTTTGTGAGGAAAGCAATCCAGGAGATTCTAATTGAATTAAAAACCATCAGCAGGACAGAGACAACAAAAAAAGTAGTTATTATAAATGAAAGACTCTCATCCCTGAAAAAATTAAGTGATATGCTTGCGAGAATAAAAAAGACAACCATTGTATTAAAATATATTCTGGTGTTCCTTGCCTGATTCAAATAGAAAAAATGTCTGAGTGTTACTAAAAAGAAGGATATGATAGCTACTAATACTAAGACATAGATCACAGAAACTATATTATATACCAGTCCGGGGTTGTTAAGCTTGAGGTTGATGTTTTCAAAAATGCTTGTGAGTAAAAAGTCCGAAAACATAATTATGAAGAACATTATCGCCAGCAATATTCCAACATTTAATACCAAAGAAAGCGGTGAAGACGAACGACTGTTTTCAAATCTAATCAACGCGAGAAGGAGAAAGAAAATTGAAATCCCAATTAATAAGTCAAACAGTAATCTTAGATAAAATGTATCAGGGCTTCCATAAAAAACTTTGAATATTAATATCAGAAATGCAACAATAAAAAAAAGCTGCATCTGTTTGCTTACAATATTTTTTGAAAATTTACTCATTCAAGACTATACAGCGGTACTAAGTTCAAAGCTACTACCTAAAATAGTGTTGCTTAAACTTAAGCTAATCCACTTAATAATTAAAGATTTCAGTTATAAACGGACGTTTTTTAGGATGGTCGAAAAAATTGCCGGCTACATTAAAAATCCACTGATGCAGTAAACTGAAGAATAAGCTCTGATTTAATAGAAAAGATATTATTTCTTAGGGCTCTTTGTAACCTCTGAGTGAACTCTGATTTTCTGGTTTTTCATATCTTTACTTAACTGCTGAAGTTCTTTTTGCAATTCTTCCATTTGCTTTTTGAACTCATCATCTGAATAATATCTGTTATAATAATCCCGATCAAATTGGTACTTTATTAGCATCGTATCGTCTGAAGGTCTCACCTCTTTTAATCTTTCAAGGTTATAAAGATCTGTTCCGGAGTTTGCCTGAACAATTGAATCGATATTCAGCATGTTAGATGTGACTACATAACTATAAATTGAATCGTCATTATAATACTCAATTTTGATTTCGTTTTTTGATTTTTCTATCTTAGGAATTTTATAAGCGTAAAAGTGAATATTATTCGTTGCCTGCTCAATCAGTGGATTGAGGGCAGTAATTTCCGGGATTAAAATTTCAGGAATTGTGAATTCGGGTATATCAATCCTGCAGATATTTGAGTCAACTGCAATCTTAAAAGGACGTGCATTCTTAGGATCAGTATAGTATTTAAATGTCGAATCATATCTGATATTAAGCGTAAACTTTGTAATCTTTTCTTCACTGTATTTAATATTCTTTTCTGTCCATTTATGTTGCTCATTAACAAGGACAGGGTTAAATTTATAGAAATCTTCAAAAACTGAATCTGGAGTTACAAAGATATATTGATCGCCTGAAGCATTTTTTAATTTTGCTACAGTGTTGACTACAACCACTTTTTCAACCTCACTAATACCTTCAGGAACGATTCTGTCAAATTTTGATTTGTTCAATTTCTCAGCTGCTACAAGTAAATCAGCAAAGATCGCTTTTCTTAAATTCCACAAGTTTGGATTTATTGCAATCGTATTTTTTTCATTGACAAGTACCTGAGCTTCCAGAGCTTTACTATAGCTGCCAATAATTGAATCAACGGTTTGCTTTTGCCGATCATCTAAATTCATCGCAGATACAAATTCATTATAGCTGTCTCTATCTACTTTTTGATCACTCGATCGAATCTCGAAGAATTCTTTTCCTGAATCATCATATCCTAAAAGCAGATATTGCTTTCGCGTATCATCAAGAGGAAGTTCATTGTTAAATGCGAAATTGAAAACATCTTCATTGGAGAGGTTTGCAGCAACCAGGACAGGTTGAAGATTTTCTTTATAGAAACCAGCAATCGTTACTTTCTGATTTTCCCACATCTGATTTAATAATCCCGGGTTGAATTTTACAACAATCATCACAACAATTGTAACAATTGCCAGCGCAGTTGCAGGCATCCATCTTTTTGTTCTGGAAGGTTTATTTTTTTGTCCTTCAATTGATGCCATCAGACGTGTTTCAAAGAAAGGAGATTCGGGAATTCTTTTAATATTATTAGCTAGCTGTTTAACTTTTTTAAGGTCTTCAAGTTTCTTCCTCAATTCAAGAGAGGTAGCCAGAAGCTTTTCAACTTCGGCTTTTTCTAAAGAAGATAATTCATCGTCAAGATAAGCAGAGAGTAACTCAATATCTCGTAAATCTTTATTCATTACATAAGCTCCTTCTCCAAAGGCTTCAATATTTCCTTCAGTTTTTCCCTTCCTCTGAAAATTCTTGATTTGACTGTGCCCATTTCACACTTTAAAGTTTCTGATATTTCCTGGTAAGTAAGTCCTTCTATGTCTTTAAGAATTAATGGCATTCTTAGTTTCGTCGGTAGCTTTGAGATGGCATCCATTACAATTTTTGAAATATCATTATTCTCTATAGGAGTTGGATATTCGGAAACTTCATATCCATCTTCAATTGGTGAAAATATTTTCCTTACATTAATTCTTCTTAAATAATCCTTGCATCTGTTAACTGTAATCCTGTAAAGCCAGGTAGTGAATTGGGATTCAAAGCGGAAGTGCTTAAGATTTTTATATACAGTTATAAAAACCTCCTGAGCAATATCATCAACAAAAGCACTGTTGTTCATTGTTATATAAATTATATTTCTTACTTTTTCTTTATGTCTTTTAACAAGCACTTGAAAGGATGACTTATCGCCATCAATAAATTGCCTTATTATTGAATCATCATCATCAATTGATAGTATTTGAGGCTGCTGCAAGTCCTTATCTTTATCTTTTGAAATCATTTTTTTAGACGCAATATTTACAGGGTTGTTCCATTTATTAATTTTGTATCTAATCAGAAAACTATATTCTTAAATTCAATAATTTGTTTGCAAAAGTATGCTTATCTGATTATTTTTCGATGAAAATTTAAAGGAGTCATTAATGAAAATCAAAACCACCGAAAAATATGGTGCCGTAATAGTTGAATTAAAGGGAAATGTGATGGGCGGTGATGACACTAAAGAATTCAACGATTTACTGCACAAATTGATCAATGAGGAAAAAATAAGAGTAATTATTGATTTAAGCGATGTCAAATTTATGAACAGTTCCGGGCTGGGTATGTTAATTGGCGGTTTAACAACAATGAAAAAAGCAAACGGTTATTACAAACTTGCTAATGTAACAGATAAAATTGAAAGCTTACTGATTATTACAAAACTTATAACGATCTTTGAGCATTACGATTCTGTTGAGCTAGCTGTCGAATCGTTACCAAAATAAATTTAACCAAATTATTTTTGAACTAAAACTCCGGATTGAAAAATCCGGAGTTTTTGTTTGCATAAACTAAAATCAAACCTAAAGAAATAATCAATATATGAATGTTACTGTTCTTGTTGGAAGCCAGTGGGGCGATGAAGGCAAAGGGAAAATTGTTGACATACTTAGTGAAAACTATAAAATAGTTGCACGTTACCAGGGTGGTGCAAATGCAGGTCACACAGTTATAATCGGCGATAAAAAATATATTCTTCACTTGATTCCGTCCGGAATATTGCGAGATGACGTTATTTGTGTTATAGGTAATGGTGTTGTAATTGATCCTACTGCACTTTTAGAGGAAATTGATGTCCTTGAAAAAAATGGAATCAAAGTGGAAGGCAGATTATATATCAGTCATAATGCTCACCTGATTATGCCTTATCATAAATTATTAGACTCAATAAACGAAAGTGGCGATTCCAAGATTGGGACAACCGGAAGAGGTATAGGACCTTGTTATATTGATAAGTTTGCCCGAAAAGGAATAAGAATTGTTGATTTACTCGACAGAGTTGAACTTGAAAAGAAAATAAGGATAAATCTTAAAGAAAAGAACGAGCTTCTGAAAAAAGTTTATGAGCACGAAGGACTTGATGTTGATGCTATTGTAAAAGAATACATTGAGTTCGACCTGACCATTGATAAATACATTAAAGATGTTCCTTCTTTTCTTAATAACGCAATAGCAGAGGGAAAGTCTGTTTTACTTGAAGGCGCACAAGGAGCGTTACTAGATGTTGATCATGGAACGTATCCTTTTGTTACTTCAAGCAGCCCGACTTCTGGTGGTGCTTGCACAGGAACGGGAATTCCACCAACTAAAATTGACTCAGTAATAGGAATAGTAAAGGCTTATACTACCCGGGTTGGCAACGGTCCATTTCCTACCGAATTACTGGACGATGAGGGTGAGAAACTCAGAAAAATCGGAGATGAGTTTGGTGCAACTACAGGCAGACCAAGAAGGTGCGGTTGGTATGATGCTTTTCTCGTTGCTTATTCGCAAATGGTAAATGGAATTACTTCTGTTGCAATTACTAAGCTTGATGTACTTAGCAGTTTTGAGAAAATAAAAGTTTGCATTGGTTATGAACTTAATGGCAAGCGAATAAAATACTTTCCAACTTCAGTTGAACAGTTATCTGTAGTAAAACCAATATATGAAGAACTTGATGGTTGGAATGAAGATATTAGCAATTGCCAATCTTACGACCAGCTTCCTATTAAAACAAAAGACTATCTCAATTTCATTGCAAAACATTCCGGAATTAAGATTGATATTGTTTCAGTAGGACCCAAACGCAGGCAGACATTTTATGTAGAACGATAATCTAATATACTAGTAATTATTCTAACGTTTTCTTTGTAGGGACAATTCGCCAGAGGTAGAGCGATTTGTCAATACGTATATTTTTATTTTTCACCTCAACATTTATCTTGCTGAATTTTACAATCCTTTTCTCTAATTTTAGCTTCAGTTAAAACTTCATTTCTTAAGGTGTTATATGAAAATGTCCGGCGGACCCGCATCTGTAAATATTAAAATTATTCTTCTGATAATAGCTGTGCTAATTGCGATTGGCACTCTTTACTACACACATACTCTCGTCACAAAACTGCAAGAGAAAGAAAGACAGATTGTTGAACTTTATGCAAAAGGAATAGAATATTTAGCTAACACAACTAACCCAGATGTGGATATTACTTTTTTGTTTGATAACATTATTAAACCAATAGACTTTCCATTAATTCAGTCGGACGCTGATAACAATGTTTACAGTAGAACTGATATCAGAAATGTTGAAATTGATTCAAACCTCACAGCTGAGCAGTTTAAGAGATTTCATTTCAAAATATATTTCCGAAATGGATGCAGCACATCCACCGATTGAAGTAACGTATGAAGGAATGATCATCAATAAAATTCACTATGGTGATTCTGAAGAAATCAAGCAGCTTCGGTATTATCCATACATTCAATTATTAATTGCCGCGATGTTCATTGTGCTGGGTTACATTGGTTTCAGTAGCATAAAGCGAAGCGAGCAAAGTAATATCTGGGTTGGGATGGCAAAAGAAACTGCACACCAATTTGGGACTCCAATTTCCAGTTTAATGGGTTGGCTTGAAATGTTAAAGATGAATTATCAACAACAAGATAAAGTTATTGATATTACTGAAGAAATAAGTGATGATGTTGAGAAGCTTAATAAAATCACCTATAGATTTTCAAAAATCGGTGCCAAACCTGAGCTGACAAAGACAAATGTTATGGATGACATAAAACAAGTTACAGCTTATTTTGAAAGACGATTACCTCAGACCGGAAAATCAGTAGAATTGAAAATTTCAGGCAATGACCAGGCTTATGCAGATATCAATTCTGAACTTTTTGGATGGGTAATTGAAAACTTAATTAAGAACGCACTAGACGCTATTGAAGGTACTGCTGGCAAAATTGAAATATTTGTAGAAAAAACAAGGAACCGCGTTGAAGTTGAAGTTACTGATAGCGGAAAAGGTATTGAAATGAAGAGAAGAAAAGATGTATTTCGACCAGGTTACAGCACAAAGAAAAGAGGCTGGGGATTGGGACTAAGTTTATCCAAAAGAATCATTGAAGGATACCACAGAGGTAAGATTTTTGTTAAAAGTTCAAAGCCAAGTGAAGGTACTACTTTCAAAATAATTCTGAAAAGTAGTTAGCTCATTTCCAGCATTCTATTGATTGGGATCAAAGCTCTTTGTGCAATTATAGGATCAAGAACAATCTCAGGAAATTTATTTTCCATACATATATATAATTTTTCCATCGTGTTAAGCTTCATATAAGGGCATTCGTTGCAAGAACAGCTTTCCTCTTCTGGAGGTGCAGCGATAAAATTCTTTTCCGGTTCTGCTTTTTGCATCTGGTGAATAATTCCGACTTCCGTTGCTACAATAAATGACTTTGAAATATCCTCAGAAATAAACTTCAGTAATTTGCTTGTTGAGCCAATGAAATCAGCCATACTCAATAATGTTTCCTCACATTCGGGATGAGCGATTAATTTTGCCTCAGGATATCGCATCTTTAATTCAATTATCCTTCGTTCACTGAATGTCTCGTGAACAATGCATGAACCTTCCCACAGAAGCATATCTCTTCCAGTTTTTTTAATCAGGTACTTGCCAAGATTTTTATCAGGAGAGAAAAGAATTGGTTTTTCTTTTGGTGTCTGGTTAATAATTTTTTCGGCACTGCTTGATGTACAAATAACATCACTCAAAGCTTTTACTTCTGCAGAACAGTTTATATAAGTTATTGCAAGATGATCGAGATGCTTTTTACGGAATTCCTCAAATTTATCAGCAGGACATCCCTCGGCAAGCGAACAACCAGCTTCAAGATCTGGTAAGAGTACTAGTTTATTAGGGTTTAGAATCTTTGCTGTTTCAGCCATAAAATGAACTCCAGCAAATACTATAACTTCGGCATTTGTTTCCTTGGCTTTTCTTGCAAGTTCAAGGCTATCGCCAACAAAATCTGCTATATCCTGAATTTCAGATTCCTGGTAATAATGAGCTAATATAATTGCACCTAACTCTGCCTTCTTTTTAAGAATTTTCTCTGTCAAATCTGTCGTTATTTCTATATCATTCATTGTATTTACTACTAAAAAGGATTTAAAGGAATTGCTGCGACTATTTTACAGGTAAATATTTCCTGCTTTTTTATTCCATCGATAATTAGCTTAATACTCGCATAAATGCAATACAGAAACCAGTGGCACCGATGTTGTGAAGTTTATAACGAAATAGTTTAAGCATAGCATCCCTCCAAATATGACACACAAAGCTGCCGGGTTTTGCCCTCACAATCCGGCAGTTGCCCTTTTAAACCAAATCTTTTCTGTTTTTCTTAGTGACTTAAGAACAGATTTTTTATCTAAGGACACATCAACTAAAAGTTCACCAAAATTTTTGATCAATACAAATTGGATTTTACCATCCTTGTTCTTCTTATCGTGAGCCATCAAATCATAGATAGCTTCAGAATTCATCCCTTTAATATTAACTGTTGATTGAAACTTCATTGGAAGCTGAAGCATATAGTTAAACTGAGATTCGTCAATTATTTTTCTCTCGACTGATAGAATTAGAGCACTCACAATCCCAGCCATTACGGCTCTTCCGTGGGAAAGTTTGTAGGAAGATATGCCTTCATACGCATGAGCAAATGTATGACCAAAGTTCAAAATTTTTCTCAATCCTGTTACTTCCTTTTCATCCTTAGATACTACCGCAGATTTAATTTTAATACTCTCATAAATAATCTTTTTTAAGAAGTCAAAATCTTTTTTCATCAATAAATTATAATCGAAAAGTAGGGTTGAGTAGAATTTCTTATCTGTCAGAAAAGAATATTTGATTACTTCCCCAAATCCGGAAATTAGTTCTTCTTCCGGAAGTGACTTTAAAAAGATTGTGTCGGTTAAAACGATGTCCGGTTGATAAAAAGTACCGATAAGATTTTTTGCATCCTTAAAATTGATCCCTGTCTTTCCACCAATTGAGCTGTCAACTGCGGATAGTAGCGTTGTTGGGATATGTATTAATGGAACACCTCTCATATATGTGGAAGCTATAAAACCGGCAAGGTCGCCAATGGTTCCTCCTCCAATTCCAATCAGTAGAGTATCTCTTCCAAATCTCTCTTCATATAGCTTGCTAAATATCTGATTTGCAGAATTGAATGATTTAATTTTTTCGGACGAGGCTAGAGTTAAATAGAACTGTTTAACTGCAAATTTCTTTAACACCTTTTTAATTGAAGAGCCATAAATCTGTTCAACATTTTTATCAATAATTACAAATACACGTTTTGGTAAATTATTGTTTGAAATGAATTCCGGTAATAACTTGAAAACATTAGTGCCAATGTAAACTGGGTAATTTTTTGTCATTGTATTTATTAATACTGACTTCAAAATAATCCACTAAACTTTCAAAAAATCTTTGTTAATATATCTTGCAATAATATCCACGGTTTTCCCTACTGTTTGATTATCAGTATCTACAATAAAATCGCACTGCTCATAATATTTTTTTCTTGAGTCGAGAAGCTGATTTATCCGTTCCAGGAATTGTTCTTTAGTTGGTACTTCCACACCTTCAAATACAAATGCCGGGCGATCTTTTTTAAACCTCAATCTCTTATAAGCCATTTCAGGTGAGGATTTAAGATAAATAATTTTTCCGATTGATTTTATAAAACCGAAGTTTATATCAGAAGCTATTGCACCACCTCCTAGAGAAATAATTGATTCGTCATCCTCTGAAAGTTTTTTAAGGAGCATGGTTTCAATCCCTCGAAAATAATTCTCTCCTTTTCTCTCAAATAATTCAACTATTTTCATCACTTCGTGCTTTTCAACTTCTTTATCGAGATCGAAAAAATCCCAGCCAAGTGTATTTGCCAGAATAGGACCAATAGTGCTCTTACCAGCTGCCATAAATCCTGTCAGATAATAGATTTTTTTCTTCATAACTTTTCAGTTCAAAAATATGTTTTATTAATTGAATATTAAAGAAAACAGATGTGATAATATAATATCAGATGTGAACCACTACGCCGAGCAATAAAGTTAAACCGTTAATATCTACTTTTGTTTCAAAAGGATTTTCAGAAAGCTGGACTGTATTTCCCAGGTATTCGATTTCGGTTTTCGTGTATTTGCTTGAAACATTATACTGAGGATTTCTGAATTTCATCTCGAATCTTACTGAAAGATTATCAAAAATCATGTAGTCTAATGAGGTTGCAACAAGAAGACCAAAAGAAATTTTTCTTTGAGTTACCTCAAGATCAACATCGCCGAACTTTCTTATGAATTGACCATAATAATAACCTAAACCACCGCCCATCAAGAACTTGAAATGATCAGTAGAAAATGGAAAGAAGTAATAGGCTGTTAATTCTATGGGTATTGTTCTGAATCCATCTTCGACTTCAAAAACATAAACCTGGTTTCCAATAAATGCAGTAAGGTTAGGCTGGCTAGTTGTCTTCTCGATATACTCAACATTAAGTCCAAGTATAAATTCATCAGAAAACCTGTATCTGATATCGATAGCGGGACTCCAAATATCTTCTAGAAGGAATGAACTGTTTCTTGCTTCTAAATCGGAAGAGTTGGGATTTAGAAATATCTCTGCAGATGTTGTGTAAACGGCATTCACAGCAATACCAATCCTCCCCGCGGTGTATTGTGCAAACGATCCGCTGGATGATATGAAGAAAATAATTATTAATAAAAATGATTTAGTCATTATTTCAGAAGATAAATTCTACAATTGAACTTGAACAAAATTCTTTAAAAAAGAAAACCCCCGTTTCATACCTTAAAGATTATGAAAAGGGGGTTGAAAAACAGAATTTTTTCTAATAACCGTAGAACATATATCTGTTATCTTCAATATTTGCTTTCTCTTTGATTTCAGCAATCCAGGTGGCCAATGCGGTAGATTTTTTTTCCTGGTATAAGCTATTTCTAAGTGTAGAAATTTGAGCCTGGAAAGCGGTTGAGTCAAAAGGAGTTTTCTCTATAAGATGAATTATATAATAACCTCGTAATCCTTTAACAGGTTCGGATGTTTCTCCGACTTTCATTTTAAGTGCTGTAAAAATAAAAGCATTATCTTTACCTATCGCAGGAATAGATGACGCTGAATTAAATCTTCCCGTATTACCAACCTGTATTCTTGAATCAAATTGTGTTAATTTGTTCAAATCATTGTTAACCTTTTTCATATCTTCCAACGCCAACTGTTTAGCCTTTTCATATTGTCTTTCAATTACAAGCAACTGCCTAACTTTTGGTTTAACATCTTCAAATTTTTCCAGACCATCAGAAATAACTTCCGAAACTTGGGCAACAACATAACCAGTTGGCATTCTATAAACATCACTAATAGAATTAAGACTGTTGTCAAAAGCAAAGTTTATTAATCTTTTATTTGCTCCCAGACCAGGAATTGATGCACTCTTCAAAGTAAAATTTCCACTCTCCTGAATCGGATAACCCATCAGCTCTGCTTCTTTTTCAAAACTATTTTTTTGAGCGAGATATGAAAAGTCGTTGGCGGAAGTCATTTTTGCGTCACGTGTTGTGGCTGATTCCTGTACCGCATTAAGTATTCTTTCAACAATATATTTACTTGTTGATGCATCAGTTACAAGAATGATATGGTAACCAAAAGATGTTTTGACTGGTTTTTGAATTTCACCAACTTTGCCCGTAAAACTAGCATTCTCAAATTCTTTTACCATCATTCCTTTGCCAAACCATCCAAGATCACCACCATTCTTTGCAGAGCCGGGATCCTTTGAGAATTCTATAGCCATTTTAGAAAAATCGGCACCATTATTTAGTTCCTGATAAATTCTATTCGCTTCTGCAAGATTTGCTTCGTCATCTCCCATTTGAGATATTAAGATATGTGATGCCCTTACAAATTTTTCATTTGATTGAATGACATTTAACAGGTGGTATAAATCAAAGCCGCCTGTTATTGAAGGAAATGGGCCGACTATTGCACCTTTATTGTCAACTCTAAATGCTTTAATTGCATCATTTGAAAGTTGATTTACCGCAAATGTATCAATTGAATAAGGAGCTTCGGAATAAATTTCAACAAAATACTCAAAGTCGGACGTATCACTTTCTGCCATCCGCTTTACGTTTTCCAAATTCTTAAGAACCAGCATACTATCTGCACGAGAAGGTTCATTCTTGAAAAATACGTACCTCAGTTTTCTTTGTGCATTCACTTTAAATTTATCTGGATTATCATCATAAAATCTTCGTAAATCATCATCGGTAATTTTTAAACAGAATCAGGAAAAAGTGCATTTGCAAAAAGAGCGTACTGAGCATCCATATAAGTGTTTTGCTGAATGAATTTTCTTTGAATTTCATCTTCGCCTAATGTAATACCTGCTTCTAATAAACTTTGAAGTTTTTCTCTGTATCTACTCTGTCTTACAAATTCCTCTGTCTGCAAAAGTATCTGTTCATTCTGCGGATTGAAAATTGCTTCTTCGTACATCTCGCGGTTAAATCTGCCAAGAGAATCAATGAAGTTTTGCTTAAGAAATGCCGGAGGATCTTCACCTAAAATAATATCCTTTACTTCCTGATCACTAACTGTAATTCCTAGTCTCTGAACTTCCTCTTCAATTAATTTTTCTGTAACAATACTTTCCCAAACCTGATCTCTGAATTGATCAAATTGTTCTTCCGGAATGTCATTACCCGTCTGCTGCTTTTGTGTTTCCCTCTGTCTTTCAACAGCTCCCTGAAATTCCTGATACGAAACTTCTACGCCATTAATTGAACCAACGTAATTAGTCTTGCCACCAAGTGCCTCAAGTACATTAGAGTCAGAAATAACCATAAAAAGTACGAATAAAGCACCAACTGTAATTATAAAGGCAGGGGCTAAACTTCTCATTTTGGCCATCATTGCCATATCGTAAAAATCTCCATTTTTAATTCAAAAATAAGGATACAAACATAGAGACAGACTGGCTAAAAATCAATTAAAATTACTGTAAATTTTAAGAGTATCAATTGTCACTAAAGGTCTTATTCGCAAGAAATGAAGTTGTATTTAATTCGCTCGTGTTATTTGATTTTCAGACTACTGAAACCTATTTTTCATAATATCAATTAAAGATAAATTGTTAAAAAGCTTGGAAAAAGTTGAATTTTTAAAGAGTGTCCCGATTTTTTCGGAACTAAAGGATGAAACCCTTTCTCAATTATCCAGAACAGGATCAGTTCAGAGTTTTTCAAAAGATTCTATAATCCTCTCTGAGAAAGAAGCGGGTTCTGCTTTGTTCATAATTATTTCGGGAAAGGTTAAAATCTCAAGGATAAGTACAGAAGATAATGACAAAGAAGTTATACTTGCAATTCTGAATCCTTCTGATTTTTTTGGTGAAATGTCTCTGCTTGATGGTTTGGAAAGATCGGCAACTGCAACTGCAATGGAAGATTCAAAAATATTAATCATCCAGAGAATTGATTTTCTTCAACTTTTGAATGACCATCCTGAAGTTTCAATTGCGTTATTACAGGAACTAACTCAAAGGCTTAGAGCTGCGGGAATGAAAATAAAGGCCCTCTCCCTTAAAGATGCTGAAGGAAAAGTTGCAACTGTACTTCTTCAATTGGCAGACGATATTGGAAAGATTAAACACGGTATAGTTGAAATTGAGAAATTACCCTTCCAGCATGAATTGGCAAATATGGCTGGGACTTCAAGAGAAACTATATCACGCACTTTGCATGCATTTGCAAAAAAAGGTCTTATTGAATTAGAAGGTTCAAAGTTAAGAATATTGGAGTATGAAAAATTCAAAGAATTATTCAGCTTGTAACAAAAATTACTTAAGATGACAAATAAAACTGATTTACATATGCATTCCTACTTCTCAGATGGTTTTAACTCGCCTGAAAAGCTAGTCGAAAAAGCAAAGAATCGAGGCATAAAAATATTAAGTCTCACAGATCACGATAATGTAAACGGTATTTTTGAGGCTGCTGAATACGCAAAAAAATTCGATATGGAAATTATACCCGGAGTTGAAATCAGTTCAGATATTCGTGACACTGAAGTTCACATTCTGGGATATTTTGTTGATCCAAAGAACGAAGATCTTGAGCATTATCTGAATTTTTTCCGAGAGGAAAGATTTAAGCGTGCAATAAGAATAGTGAAGAAACTCAACAATTTGGGTTTAAATATAACAATAGATGATGTTCTTGTTTTTGCGAAAAACTCTGCAATTGGGAGACCACATATTGCGCAGGCGTTACTCGCTAAAGGACAGGTTAAATCTTTCTTCGAAGCTTTTTATAAATTTATTGGAAACCATGCACCTGCTTATGAACGCAAAGTGCACCTCTCCCCTCAAAGTGCATTCAAAATTATCAACGATGCAGGCGGATTATCATTTATTGCCCATCCAGGAAACATGCCGGAAATTCTTATCAAAGAACTTATTGATGCCGGAGTTGATGGAATAGAAGTTATTCATCCCTCCCATTCATCCCAACAGGTAAGGTTTTACAGAGGAATAGTAAACGAATATTTTCTGCTGGAATCAGGAGGCTCTGATTTTCATGGTGGCAAAAGAGAAGATGATGAAAATCTTGGTAAATACTATACTTCTTCCAAGGTTGTTGATACGATGCGAACAAGGCTCGTAGGAAATATTGACTAAATCCGGAGCTATTTTTTAGACTTTCAAACCCCATTTTTTTTTTAACTTTCGCTTACCACAAAACTTATATTTGAAGAGGTACGATAAGCATATTTTTACGCTTAACTTACAATTTGAGAGAAGGAAAATGAGAATTTTATTTTTTTTGTTAATCGTACCGGCCATAATCTCAACAACATCTGCACAGCAATTCACTAACTGGCAAAATTATACAGCTTTAAAAAATGTTTCGGATATTACAATTATCAACGACGGTTTTTGGAGTGCTGCTAGCGGGGGTGCTTTTCAATACTCAAATACAACAAATCAATTTTATACACTTCACAAATCTGAAGGTTTAGAAGGCAACTCTCTTACTTCAGTAATTGAAGATAAATATGGAAGAACCTGGTTTGGCAGTATTGAAGGTATAATCGATATTTATAATATTGATGATAATAGCTTTGATATAATTCTCGATATCTACAATTCAAATCAAATCAATAAAAAAATTAATGATCTTTCCTCTTTCGGCGACACTATAATTGTTTCGTCAGATTTTGGTGTATCACTAATAAATGTTAACAATTTTTTGTTTTATGATACATTCTTCAAATTTGGTTCATTCCCTTCCAATACAAGAATAAACAGTACGCTTAAGACTGATTTATTTTATGTTTGCACTGATGCGGGTATTGCGATTCAAAAACCCGGTGCTGTTAACCTCTCCGCCCCCGAATCATGGAATGTTTATTCAACTCTTCAAGGCCTTCCATCAAACAAAACTTTAAAGGCTGGAATCTATCAAAATAATCTTATCGTAGGCACAGATAATGGATTTTCACAATTTGTTAGTAATACCTGGAACAATTTTATAATAGAACTTGTCGACAAAAATATTAGTGATTTTCAGGTCAGTGGTGACTCAATTCTGATTCTATCCGAAAACAATATTTATCTTTACTTCAATAACATCCTTAACGTATTATACAGTTCTTCAGTGCCTCTCTCAAAAATTGAGTTCCAGGAAAATTATGGAATTGTTTGTGCAAGTGATAATGGTTCACTCTTTTTAAATACTCAGCTTGCTGGAGACTTCCTATCTCCAAATGCTCCTCCAGTAAATCAATTTCCGAGTATGAGCGTTGATGTAAGCGGAACATTCTGGTCGGCAAGCGGAAAAGATGTTACCGGTGTTGGGTTTTATACCTACAAAGAAGATACCTGGAATTATTACAACACAGCAAATACTTCTGAATTACCTACTAATGCAGTCTATTATGCTTACACTTCGGGCACCACCGCGTACCTCGGTGGCTGGGGTTACGGTTTTCTTGAAGTGAATGGTAATAATAAAAAACTTTTCAACCGGGCAAATACCGGAATGCAGGGAGTTCC
Organism: uncultured Ignavibacteriaceae bacterium; assembly: GCA_963768365.1. GTDB lineage: Bacteria > Bacteroidota > Ignavibacteria > Ignavibacteriales > Ignavibacteriaceae > IGN2. Next base: position 111,395 of record CAVYHS010000022.1, read on the forward strand.
GCAGAACCCTGATTTCCTAGTAATTACAGGCTTTGGTAAAGATTCCCGAAGCAATTTATGGGTGCTAAATTATTGGGCAGTTGACAATAAAACTTTATCAATGCAAACGCCAGATAGCACTTGGTATCATTTCATAATTCCTGCCGCACAAGGTAGAAATTTATTAGGCAACGAAAATCTTGCAATTGATCCTTATGATACCAAGTGGCTTAGCTGTGCAGATCCTTCAAGATTGGGTGTGTTCTATTTCAATGAAAATAAAACTTATTCTGATCCATCTGATGACAGATCAGATTACCTGACTACTTCAGATGGTTTGAACACAAATGATATACGTGACGTTGTTGTTGACAAAAGAGGCGATGTGTGGGTTGCTACAAGCCTTGGAGCGAATGTTATCACAAATACAAGCGGAATACCATCATTCGGTAGTTCTGGATTGAATATCAGAAACGTGTTTGTTCTACGTCAGCAGTCTGTTAATTCAATTGCGGTTGATCCTCTGAATCAAAAATGGATTGGTACAAATGAAGGGTTATTGTTGGTAAATTCCGATGGTTCAAGACTTCTCGCAACTTTCACGGCTCAAAACAGTGCCCTCCTTTCTGATCAGATAAGAAGTATTGCTATTGATGCAGACAAGGGAATTGTTTTTGTCGGAACCGATGAAGGACTAACTTCGTTTGAGACACCTTACATAAAACCTGTTGAGAGCTACGAAGAACTATTTATTTATCCAAATCCTTTCTATGTAAACAGCGGGAACAATCTTTTAACTATCGATGGATTAGTACAGAACTCGAACATCAAAATTCTTTCGATAAGCGGAACTCTCATTGCTGAATTTTCTTCGCCGGGTGGAAGAACAGCTTACTGGGATGGAAAAGATGATAATGGAGATTTAGTTAGTACCGGAGTTTATATAATCGTAGCTTACCAATCAGAGAGCAACGACGTTGTTACAGGTAAAGTCGCCGTACTACGCCAGTAATCTAATTTTTTATGATTGATCTTTCCAACATTTCTCTTCAATTCACTGGGGAATATCTCTTCCAGAATGTTAATCTAAAAATTAATTCAGGTGATAAGATCTGTCTTGTCGGTTCGAACGGTACCGGAAAATCATCATTACTCAAGATGTTAACCGGAGAGCTTGAACTAGAAAGCGGCACAATCCATAAGCAAAAAAATATCTCTATAGGCTATCTACCGCAGGATCAGGTTGTGCATAGAGGCAAGACCTTAATCGATGAAGTTTTCACTGCCCTCTCTGATATCAAATATCTTCATCAAAAGGAAAAAGAAATCATACTTCAGCTTGAATCATCTACATTAAATGATGAAGAAAAAGAAGATCTCGTAAATCAGCTTGGTGAAGTTCATCAACGTTTGGAAGAACTTGAATCATACAATGCTGAATATAAGATTGAAAAAATCCTAACCGGTCTTGGATTTGCCGATAAAGATTTCAGAAGACTTACAGATGAGTTTTCCGGTGGTTGGCAAATGCGCATTGCGATGGCAAAGCTTCTCATTGCCCAAAATGATCTGCTGTTGTTTGACGAACCTACGAACCATCTTGATCTTGACTCACTCCAATGGTTGATTGGTTACATCCAAAGTTTCAAAGGTTCGATGATAATTGTTTCTCACGATAAAAATTTTGTTAATCTCACAACAAACCGCACTTGGGAAATCTTTCTTCGAAAGATCAATCCATACAACGGCAAACTGAATGATTACCTGAAATACAAAGAAGAACGAAATCAACTGCTGATTAATCAAAGAGAAAATCAGCAGAAAAAAATGAAGGACACTCAAAGATTCATAGAAAGATTTCGTTACAAATCAACCAAAGCTAGACAGGTTCAAAGCAGAATAAAACAGCTTGAAAAAATTGAACTGGTTGAACTACCTGATGATGAACAAAAAGTAAATATAAACTTTCCCAAACCACCGCCAAGTGGTGTATTCAATATTGAGTTAAACGTAATCCACAAATCTTTCGGTGAGATGAAGTTGTTTGACGGAATTGACTTTAGGGTGAACCGAGGTGATAAGATTGCATTCGTTGGACCGAACGGTGCAGGCAAAACTACTCTTGCTAAAATTATCGCAGGCAAAATTGATATTAATAACGGTGAAAGACTATCCGGACATAACAATATCATTTCCTATTATTCACAGGATGTTGCTGATTCGTTAAATCCCGAGCTTGATTTAATCGAAACACTTGATTCGATTGGCTCTGAAAAGACTATCGGACAGTTAAGAACTTTGCTCGGTGCATTTCTTTTTTCGGGTGATGATGTCTTTAAGAAAGTCGGAGTTCTTTCCGGTGGAGAAAAAAGCAGGCTGGCACTTGCAAAGATTTTACTCTCCCCTTCCAACTTCATAATTCTCGATGAACCGACAAACCACCTCGATTACTCATCCAAAAAAGTTTTACAGCAAGCGTTGGTTAATTTTGCTGGTTCGTTGATACTCGTTTCTCACGATGTTGAATTTCTAAAACCAATTGCAAATAGAGTTGTTGATATCCGCGCAGGCAAATTAAAAATTTACGAAGGCGATATTGAATATTATTTTTACAAGCGAAACGCAGAAACCGAGCAGGTTTCAATTTAATAAAATTGAACAGCAAAGCGAGACTTCTTCCCGGAAAGAACAAAAGCGGTTTGAAGCTGAAAAAAGACAGCAGAGGTACAATTCAACAAAAGATTTGAAGGAAAGACTTGCCAAGCTTGAAAAGGAAATCCACAGTCTTGAGAGGGAGCTTGAAAAAATAAACGAAGCTCTTATTAAACCAGATTTATACTCTAATCCAAATCAGATAAAAGAGTTGAATGAGAAACATAAAGAACTAAAATTAAAGCTTGATGTAGTAACGAAAGAATGGGAAGAAGTAAGCTTGAGTTTGGAAGAGGTTGAGAAGGAGTTTCATTAAACCTTCACACCCAAAAACTCTTCCGCAAGAACAATACCTCCAAATATAGCAGCATCATCTCCAAGCTTAGAAGCAACTATCTTCAATCCTTTGGCAGAATCGTTCAGTACGTGTTCAGATAAAGATTTTTTAATCAAAGGAAGCATATAAAAATCCAGCGCTTCAATCATTCCACCGCCGAGAACGATCATATCTAGATTAAGAAGATTGGAAATGCTCGCAAGTACTCCACCAGTCACATCACACCCATCTTTGATTCTTTTGATAACCACTTTGTCTCCTGACTTTACAGCTGATAAAAGAGATTTACTTCTTATCCGCTCGCGCGACTTTATATATTTTGAAAGCTTACTTGGTTTACCCGATTTAATATCTTTTATAATTTTATTCACGATAGCTGTTCTGCTTGCAACTGCTTCAAAACATCCTTTCTTTCCGCAGCCACACTTCGGTCCGTTCTTCTCTACCAGCATATGCCCTATTTCTCCGGCTCCGAATTTTGACCCACGGTACAGCTTACCTTCAATTATCAATCCCCCGCCAATTCCTGTCCCAACAAATACAGCGAACAAATTGATTGCTTTCTTTCCGACACCAAAGTTTTTAATTCCCAAAGCACCAAGATTTACATCGTTTTCAATCAGAACCGGGAAAAGAATTTCAGCTTCAAGCATTTTTTTAATGTTAAAATTTTTTAAACCGAGATTCGGTGCTATTCCAATTACTCCGGTAAGCGGATTAACAGTTCCGGGAACACCGAGACAAATAGCTTTTATTTTCTTTTTGTTGATATGAACTTCTTCAATAAGCTCATTTACCACTTCCGCAAGCTGGTGAACATATTTTTTTCTTGTTGCTGTGGGATTAGTGGACTTTTTTACGCGGGCAATTATTCCTTCTTTAGAATTTACCACGCAACCGAGGACTTTCGTCCCGCCCATATCTATACTTATCACTGAATCTCTGTGCATCTGGGAACAATCCTTTTTTGTTTTTGAAAAACTAAACAGTTTTGGGTTTTTATCAAAAGGACAATATTAGTTGATGTCAACCTGAATTGTTTATGGTTCTCATTTCAATTTCATAATAGATACTCAGATTCCGAAACGAGTTCGGAATGACACAAGGTAGGTAGTCGCGCTCGTTCCTTGACTTATGGTAGCGATGTCACGGAATCGTCCGTGTCAGCTGGATAGAATTTCTTATTTTTGACCAATGAAATTCCAAAATAAACCTAAAAAACGATTTGGACAGAATTTTCTTCGGGATGAGAATATCCTGAATAAAATTGTAAAGGAAATAAATCCTAATCCAGATGATTTAATAATTGAAATTGGTCCTGGCTACGGTGCACTAACGCAAAAATTAGTTTCGGCTACACAAAATCTAATCGCAATAGAAATTGATAATGAACTTGCGGATAATTTGAAAGTGAAATTTCCACATCTCCATATCATCAATGAAGATTTTTTGGAGACTGATCTATCCAAGCTTGTCTCAAATGGAAAGAAACTGCGAATCGTTGGCAACATTCCATACAACATTACCTCCCCTATTCTCTTCAAGCTGATTGAAAACAACAAGCTGGTCAATGATGCAGTATTTATGGTTCAGCTTGAGGTTGCGAAAAGAATGACTGCAAACAGAGGTACTAAGGATTACGGTATTTTTGCAGTCGTGCTCAAATATTTTACTGAAGCAGAATTATGTTTCAAAATTTCTCCGAATGTTTTCTTCCCAAAACCAAAAGTATATTCGGCTTTAGTTCATATTCATTTCAAAGATACGAATCATTCTGACGAAGAGCAGAAAATGTTCATAGCAATTGTGAAGGCGGCTTTCGGAAACAGAAGAAAGACCCTAAAAAATTCCTTCAGTAATAGTATATTTCACGAAATTGATTTTTCGAATTCGGGTATAGACCTATCGCTCCGTGCAGAGAATCTAAGTGTTGATGATTTCATCATACTTACCAGATACACAATGAAGGTTTTTTCAGGATTCACCCAAGAATAATTCACAAAAAATCTTAATGGATAAGTTCAAGCAGTTTGTAAAACACCTTAAAGCTTTCGACCTTGTTGTAATATTATTCTACATCATCCTGTCGGTCATTCATATAATCTACTATGATAGAATTGAATCCTGGATGATGTGGATAACTGTAAATATCATAATTATTATTTTCAGCTTCTTACTCGCATACCTTGAAACTAAATACGACAATGAATTCTGGAACGCAGTTCACTATTGGTACATTGTTCCGGTTGTGCTGATCACATTTAAAGAGCTTTACTTTATGATAAAGCCAATCAGGATTTATGACCACGATGCAATGTTTATTGCAATTGACAGATGGTTGTTCGGAACTGATCCAACACATTTTCTTCAGCAGATTTCAAATCCCGTTTTAACTGAAATTCTACAAATTGTTTACGGAATGTTTTATCTGCTGCCGATTCTTCTAGGTTTATTTCTTCTTAAAAAGAAAAGATATGTTGCTATGGATTTTTCGGTATTCATAGTTATATATGGCTTTTATCTATCATACCTGGGTTATTTTATCTGGCCGGGAATCGGTCCACGATTTACTCTTCATAATTTCGAAACAATAAATCAGGATTTACCGGGACTTTTCCTAACAAACTTTCTGCGAGACCTTGTTAACTCAGGTGAATCAATACCGCGGGGTACACCAAACCCTGCTGAAATTGTTCAACGCGATATTTTTCCAAGCGGCCACACAATGATAACTCTTATTGTGATGTATCTATCGTTCCGCTTGAAAAGCAGATCGAGATTTTTCTTTATTCCGATCGGAACTCTTCTGATCTTTTCTACCGTTTACCTATGGTATCATTATGTAATTGATCTTATAGGCGGATTATTGTTTATGATATTTGCTGTCTGGACCGGTAAATACATATTTAACTGGTGGAGAAGGAAAATTGGTAAGCCAGAATTTGAGTACGGAAAATACTAACACAAAGTATAGTTGAAGGAATGTTTGATTACCCGCTTTTTTCGAGACCCCGCTTCGTGGAGATGATTAAATGATTGATAAGAAATATAAAGTAAAAAATATTTTCGATTCGATTGCCGGAAGGTACGATTTTCTAAATCACCTTTTAAGTTTTGGGGTTGATAAATATTGGAGAAAAAAAGCACTGCAGCTATCCAGAGTTAATATCGATTCCATTTTACTAGATGTTGCTTGTGGTACCGGGGACGTTGCTATTGAGGCTTACAAACAGGGAGTAAGAAATGTTATTGGGGCAGACTTTTCTCACAATATGCTAGGACTCTTTAAGAAAAAAGAAGAATGGATTAATGGCAAAGTTGTCCAATCAACTGCTGAGCAAATGCCTTTCCAAGATAATTCTTTCACAAATATAACAGTCGCCTTTGGCGTTCGGAATTTTTATGATATCAGAGAAGGATTCAAATCATTTCATCGTGTTCTAAAAAATAGTGGCAAAGCAACAATAATTGAATTCCAGATGCCGGAGAATAAAGTTTTTAAAAGTCTCTATAAATTTTACTTCAAGAAAATACTTCCCTTTATTGGCGGCATCGTTTCCAAAAATAAAAGTGCATATCAATACTTACCTGATTCAGTTGAAGAATTTGATGAAAAAATATTGCTGGTTGATTTAATGAAAGAGGTTGGATTTAAATCTGCAAAGAAATACAAACTAACATTTGGAATTGTTCAGGTAGTAATTGCAGAAAAATAGCTACTTAATATCGTATTGAATTAATTCCTGAGTAAGGACATTTGGCAAAGGTTCGAAAGTAATTCCGCCGCCGCCTATGCTCACGATAAACTGATTACCCTGATATTTTATCAACCCAATACTAGCTGCATACCACATATACGCTGTATACGTCTCTGGCGCAGAACCTATTTCCGTATAAAGCGCAAGAGTATACTTTACTTTCCGAGAAGGAACAACGACAGATAGTGAGTCTAAATTCAATGCAACGTATTCAATACCATCAAAACTAGCAGCAATATCCAAAATTTTTATTTCTATCCCAGGTTGAACTTCTGCTGTAACACGATACAAACTCCAGGAACTGCCTGTAGTTAAAGGATAAAAGAGCAACTGCATCTCATTTCGTAATGTAACGTATTGTTTCAATGAATCAGGAATCAAAAGTGAAATCTGACTTGTATCTACCGCATAAAAAACACCAGTTTCAGATTTACGGACAAGATATGTACTCAGCGAGCTTTGAGTACCAAAATCAAGTGAATCATCCTGCGTTGTATAATTTATTCCGTTATACATAGTTGTTCCGGAATAAATAATATTTCTTGTTCCTTCCTGAATTATATTGCCAAGTGAATCTGTTTCAGTTACAGAATATTTGAATGTCGAACCAATGCCATCTGGATAATAATCAGGATAATTTTGTTCCGGAGCATCAACAGGTGTATTCGATTTACAGCTAATGAAAACTGTAAGCGAGAGTAAAACAAAAACCAATGTTCTCAAAATTATTCTTTCCAAATTATACTTCCATTAAATACTTCTTTAATTGATCAAACGCTCTGAACCTGTGGCTGATTTTATTTTTGATTTCAGGCGGAAGTTCAGCCATAGTTTTATCATAACCATCGGGCAAAAAAAGAGGATCGTATCCAAAACCGTTTGTGCCGCGAGGTTCTTTAATTATACTACCCGCAATTTCTCCAATTGCAATATTAAAATCAGTCACCAAAATAATAGACCGCTGCACAAACGAATTTAGCTCCGTTTGGTTCAGGAAATGATTTTAATTTTTCCAGAAGTTTGTTATTATTTTCTTCATCTGTTGCATTTTCACCAGCGTATCTTGCTGAATAAACTCCCGGCTCATTACCCAATTGCAATGCAACTATTCCCGAATCATCCGCGATAGTTGGAAGCTTGAATTTATTGTAAATTATTTCAGCTTTTATTTTTGCGTTACCTTCGAAAGTATCTGCAATCTCATGAATTTCATGAGTAAACCCGACATCGTTCAGAGAAATAATTTCAGCATTGATTCCTTTAAGAATATGACGGACTTCTTTTACTTTGCCCTCATTCTTTGATGCGAATATTATCTTCTTCATTAAACCCTTTTCAACAACTCCTTTAATTGTTCTTTGCCGTTTGCGACTAATTCATGTTGATCATAAACGAGTGATTCTCTGTTCTTTACTAACCATTTCCCATCGATCATTACACTTTGAATATTTTCACTTGTTGACGAAAAAACGATATCTGAATAAATAATTTCATCGGAATCAGAATACGAGTTCGAGTAAGAATCAAGATCAATCAAAACAAGGTCTGCTTTTTTACCGACTTCAATGCTGCCAATTTCATTCTGCAGATGGAGAGCCTTTGCTCCTTCAATCGTTGCCATTCTAAAAATTGTTTTAGCATCCATAACTTCTGTACCATGAATTGGCTTCTGAATTAAAGATGCTAATCTCATTTCATTAAAGATGCTGAGATTGTTATTACACGGAGCTCCATCAGCACCAAGCGTGACTGAAATTCCTTCTTTTAAGTATTGTGGTATCGGTGCAATACCGGAACCAAGCTTCAGATTTGCTGAAGGACAGTGAGCAATTCTTGTATTTCTTTCTTTTAACATTTTTCTTTCGCTCTATCGATGTATGGACACAATGTGCAAGAACAGTGTGATCATCAAGAACACCGATGGAATTAAAATATTCAATATTTTCTTTGTGAAATCGCTTTCTGCACTTCATTAATTTCATCAATACTTTCTGATGAATGAGTATGATAAATACTTCCCGGAAAATCTTTCATTATTTCTTTTGTTTCTGTAAGAAGTTCTTCGCTGCAGGAAAGAACGAACCTTGGTGAAAATGAATACTTAACTCTACCATCAGCTGAATTGTGAAAACTTTGTGCAAGATTTAACATATCCTTCACTTCATCTTTTGTAGATGACTTAAAATCTGGATAAAGATCGTTCATATCAATCAAACACTTTCCTGAAAATCCACGTATTCCCGAAGAGATCATTTCGGAAAGAACAACTTCACCATATCTCAAAGTTCCCATATCAAGCATTGTTGTCGTTCCACCAAGTAACAAGTTCATTAATGCTAAGCTGAGCGGTAACTTGAGAAGAGACTTTTTATTGTGTGCATTTTCAAACGGGAAGATTTTTAATCGAAGCCAGTCAAGCAATGGTAAATCTTCAGCTAATCCTCTGAAAAGTGTTTGGCTTAGATGAACATGAGTCTGAATAAATCCGGGAATAAGAGTAAGATCACCGGCATCATAAACTTCATCGTAATTCTCTTTTTGAATTTTATCAATTGGAATGAATCCAGTTATTATTCCATCCGTTATCTCAACAGCGTAATTTTTTAAGATTCTATTCTGTGCATCAGCAGAAACAATCTTTTTTGGTATTAAAAGAATATTCCCTTCCTTCTTACTCTTAATCATACTACTACTCTTACTCTGTCTCTCCATAGATTTCTTCCATTACTTCAAAAGCATATCGAAGATGAGGAATGACTATCGAGCCTCCAACAATTAAAGCAATGTTGAACGCTTCGTGAAGTTCTTCTTTTGTAGCACCTTCTGATATTGAGCGATCGATATGATAAAAGATACAATCGTTGCACCGCAAAACCATCGATCCTACAAGACCCATAAGTTCTTTCATCTTTACAGGTAAAGCACCTTCAATATAAGCTTTGTTATCCAGTGCAAAGAACTTATTGAAATCTCTAAAGCCCGAATTGAGGATTTTATCGTTCATCTCAAGCCTGTACTTCCGGGTTTCGGGAATGTTTTTCTTCATTTAATTCCTATGGTTATAAATTATTAAATTTATTTTTTTCAGGATCGTATGAAACTTCAAGTTCATTTACATCAAAGTCATCTGGTTCATCTTCCCAATCATATTTCTTTGAAGGCGGATCAATCTTTCTGAACATATATGCAGCTAAAAGCCCGGTTATTGCACCGAAGAGATGCGATTCCCACGATATTCCTTTCAAGCCGGGAATCATTCCCCAAACCAATCCTCCGTAAAGAAAAGTAATTACCAGGGCGAGTGCAATTGATTTGTTATCTCTTCGAAAAATTCCACTGAAAAATAAAAAACTTACAAATCCATATACCACACCACTTGCACCGATGTGATAGACTTGACGGGCAAATATCCAAACAAGTAATCCGGTAAGGATATAAATAAAAATAAAAAGAATGTAAGATACTTTCGGATAAAAGGAAAAAATTATCCCCCAAGAATAGTGAGCGGTATTGTGTTTGAGATGAGATGAGAAAAATCTGCGTGAATAAGTGGAGAAGTAACTATTCCGAGAAGTCCAATTAAATTTCTTGGAAGCAGACCCATCCTCGTTAGATCAATATTAAAAACAAAGGAAATCAAATAGATGATCCATAAAATCAACGGGAAAGATAGTGGTATCAGAAATTTTTGCAGATCAATTTTTGATGAATTATTGCTCACATTTTTAAATAGTTATAACTTTGTGATGAAATTCCAGTTAAAGAATTATTAAATTTAGTTCAAAATTTACAAATATAATCTTAAAATAAAGGAACACTTTAGCAATGAAGATTTAAAGTAAACAACTTATCAGTTTTTTCTATGATCATTCTTTTGATTTTGATTCAACCGGTAAATGAAATATTGGCAGGTGCGTGGACACAAAAAAAAGGAAGCGGATATTATAAAGCAGATTTCAGATACATTAGGTGGAAATAAAATTTATGATTCCAATGGAGATAAAGTTGCAATTCCAGATTTTAAAGATATGACGGTCGGAGTTTTTGGATCTTATGGAATTACGGATGATCTAACTTTGATGGTTAATGCTGCTGTATTTAATAACGTTCAACTGGATACAACAGCAACAGCATTTGGTTCTGACACAGAAGTTAAAGGATTTGGTGATATTTTCGTCGGCGCAAAATACAAACTTGCAAAATTTGGTCAGTCAGTTATTAGTGGAAAATTTTACTTAACCTGCCAACAGGAGAATCAACTCCAGATGGTGGTTTGTGGACAGGTAGTGGAGATTATCATCAAACATTAGGTTTAGAGTATGGTTACTCTCTCTGGCCAATCCCTGCTTACCTTAATGCCGGTGTAGCTTATACTAACCACACACAAGGACTTTCTGATGCATTCAATTACGGCATTGAAGCAGGTTATACAATTATCAAAAACCTTAGCCTGATTCTAAGATTTCACGGACAGCTTTCAATGAAAAATGGTGATCCAAATGTAAAAGGTGGTTTCGGAGTTTACTCAAATAACCAGCAGTATATAGCTTACAATGCTGAGCTTGCTTACAAGTTTACAAACAACTTTGGAGTAAAAGGATATTATGAAAGTGGTGGTGCAGGCAAGAATATAATCTCCGCTGCGTGTTATTAACGTTGGTCTGTTTTTCACAAATTAGAAAAAAAGCTGTCAATACCATTGAATCCAGCCGGCAAGTAAGGTCTGACAGCTTTTAAATTCATCCGGGAAATTATTTAGCCTCTAACTGTTTAATCGTTCCTTTTATCCTATCGAGCTGATTTTCAGGAGCCATAGCTAATGCTTTCTTATAATTTTCAATTGCAAGTTGCGTGTCTCCATTGTTCATATAACCTTCAGCAAGACTATCCCAGACGTTCCAGCTATCAGGATAAAGTTCAGTGTTCATTTTAAAGACTTCGATAGCATCATCAATTTTACCACCGAACAGTAATTGATAACCAAGGTTATTAACGTCAACTTCTGATGCATTTGTAAAAGCTTCTTTCTTTAATTCAGCAGATTCAGATTCATTGTTAAGGTCTGCTAATATTAAAGCTTTTGTATAAGTATTTGCTATGTTTTTATTAATGCTTATTGAACGATCGGCCCAGTTTAATCCTTGTTCAAGATCGATAGTGTTAGCATAACAATACATTGCAGCCTGGTTCCAGCCCTGCCAGAAAAACCCCGGAAGACCTGTCAGCTGGACAGCCATGTCATCAAGAATTTGATTATGAAGGTCAATTTCAATCTTGAACGGCACTTTTAATTTATCCCAATTGAGTGAAGCGGTTGTAGAATTTGGTGTTACTTCATCAAAGGAATACATCAGCCATTCCTGGAAATCATTAGATTGAGGTTTAACGTTGAATCTCATCTCATCATTGACTTCTATGTAAAAGAAACTGCCCCAGGCTCTGTAATCTCTGCTGAGAATTATAGTCCAATCGGTTTCAGTTGGAATCATATGCAAACCATAAGTACCAGCCGGAACTTTTTGACCCGCAATGATTACTTCTCTCGAGAATGAAATTGTTGTGTTTTGATTTGCACCTGCTCTCCACACCTGGTTATATGGAACTAGAACACCCCAGATCTTTCTTCCTTTAACACCGGGACGGTGATAATCAATTTCAATATCTGTCAAACCAACTTGCTGCATAACAGTTGCATGCTGGCTTGCATCAGGAAGTGTTAAATTCTGCTGTGCTGAAAGATTAACTGCAAATAGTATGAAAAGAAAAAGACCCCCAATAAGGAAATGTACTTGATGTTTCAATTGAACCTCCGGATAATTATTTATTATGATAAGCTGAAATTAAATAATGAGTTTTTATAATAATAATTTATTTGACCAGCGGTAGAATTAGTTTGTAATTGGCAATCTGAAAAAATCCCCCACCAACCTGCCTGTAGGCAGTTTTCATTGATAGGGGTAAAAACTGGTATTAAATATAAGAGAACAATTTTTAATAAAATATTTTACTTCTCTTCTATATATCCTTGAACATCAAAAGCACCTGGAGGATTTAATAAGAAATAAGTCCAATGAGCTTTCAAACCTTTAAGTTCTCCTTTTCCGTGACCATCAACCTCATAAGTCAGCCCTTCTTCTGGAACAAACCATCCAACATAATGCATATCCCATCTACCAACATTTGGAATTGGTAATTCGCCAGTTCCCCATCGATTATCACTACCATCTGGATAAATATTCATATTGACGACCCAAGTAACGATACCATCAACACGTGGATCGTTCATATCATCATCGGTTTGGACAATAAGTCCTCTGATATGAATAGTGCCATTAGGTAAGGTCTTAGTCTTACCTGGATCAACTACTCCAATGTTTACAGATGTCCCACTAAAGTATGAGTAAACCTTTTTTTCCAATGAGGTAGTAAGTTGATCATCTGGATTTGACAGACCATTATCTGAACAACCAAAGTATAACAGGGCTATCCCCGTAAACAAAAACGCAAGATATAAGCGTTTCATAGTAACCTCCTATAATTTAATGATTAGTAATTTCTCTGGGTTTTATAGTTGCCCAGAAAATATTTATTATTTCATAAACATTTATCCTCCGCAGCCCTGCATGACAGCAGTCAAGTTTAGCGAAGAAGGACCATCTTCATATCTATTCCAATGCTTCCATTTTAATACAGATATCTATCTCGGTTTCTGTAGCCACATTTCTACGGCTGAATGAAGATGTTCCATATTTGTAATTAATGACTCGTGCCGGGAAATGTCAATATCCTGCAAAATCTCTGAATGAATTTCAATATATGCATCATTTAATTTATTAGTAAGATTTTTCCCTCTCCTTGATAAACTGATTTTCATATTTCGTCTGTCACCCTTATCTATCTCCCTCTGCATATATCCTTTTTTTACAAGTCCATCCATTATTCTAGTAATTCTGCTCGCAGAGAGATTCATTCTTTTTGCAATATCCTTGTTATTCAAACTTCCTTCAGAACCCATAAGACGAAGGCATTTGAATTCTGCCGGTAATAGTCCGTGATCATCAGCTAACTCGGTTTCCTTTCTTTGGCATATAGGTAATATCTCAAATATCAGATTTCCAAGTAGCTGTGCATTTTTTATTTCACTCATAACATTAAACTATCCTTCTGATTAATATATATAAGTAATTGGTCTTATTTGTCTCTCATTTAATTTTTCTTTTATTATTTAATTCAGCAAAATCATTTTCTTAGTTTCAACAAAACTCTGTCCTGAGCTTGTCGAAGGAGAACCTGCTTGTAGTCTGTAGAAATAAACTCCACTTGTTAATCCCGCTCCAATAAACTCAACCTCATAAATTCCGACAGCCTTTCGCTCAGATTTTGTGGACAAACTTTACTCAGAAATGGAACACAGAGTTAGCTTAGCAAAATCTCTTCTTCGCAGAAGTCATTGGGCCCTGTCCGAAATTTCCTCAGATTATAACCGAGATTAGGATTAAGTTGCTTAACCATAGCGTCCATATACTCCATAGAGCTAGCACGGCACTGAGCCTGTATGACCTCTGTATCCAGCCCCACCATTTGGCTTGCCTCATAAACAGGGCACCTACGACACCGAACCACAACTCTTTTAGGGCTTTCCTCTATCACCTCTGAGGTAATACCGAAACCTTCTCTAATAGAATCTAACGCCATTGAGGCCGCTGCTTTGGCGTCGATTTCATTCCTACCAGCCTGCTCTTTCATCATCTTACCCTGTGCGCCGCCCATTTCCCCACACACCTTGGTATCCAGGGCGACGGCTCGCTCCATGCCTATTTCCTGGGCAACAGCGATGAAGTACGCCTGCATTAGGGTAAGAGCTGTCTTGGCACCATTAAAGGTATTTTCAATTGACATCTTTATTACTCCTTTATATAGTTTTTTTTGTACACTACCCTGCCGTACTAAAGACCACCAGACCTAATAGTTGGCAATGGGTAATATTCTATTATTTCTCTTAGAATATCTTTTGAGAAATAACATTGCTTTTGTTTAATTCTAGCATCTGATAAAACTGATTTTGGTTTTATGTTCTCTATTTACTAACCAAGTTTTTAAAGCACCAACCTAAAGTCCAGCCTTCATCTATATCGGTATAATATTCTCTACAATTATGGATGATGCCACTCTTCGATTCACAATCACCTTCCTGCATTGAAGTTGTAATAGTAGCTATTACTTTTCCTAAAAATTCTTCTGCCACCTTCCAACCAGTGTTTTCATCCTTAAAATAGACCTGGCAAAAATGCTCTTCTAGTTTTTTGGGATATGGATTCCAACTCTCTCCGCCGTCTGAACTTTTCATTACCGCACAAAATATATCGGCGCTCCATCCTTCTTTAATATTTGTTTGATTCACTGTCCTGTATTTTGCCAGTTGGTTTTCGTTGTTTATAGCTTGCCAGGTTTTCCCAGCATCTGTAGTTTTCAGAATATCACCAAAGAAAGATTCAGCCCATCCATTTTCAGAGCTAGTAAAACTGATTGAGTAAATTCTTACTTGCTCAGATGTATCAACATCCCAAAAACCACTCTCCTGAGCATTGAGTGATGAGTTTAAGAGGAAAAAGAATATTATTAGTGTGGTTAATCCATTCATATATCCCTCCAAATATTATTATCAAATCATATAAATTTCAATATCTATCGCCTTGGGGGAAGCACAACATTCCGGACGGAAGATAAGAGAACAGTATTCTATACGTTTCTCCAAAGGAGTAGTAAAAATTATTATCCTAATAAGCGAGAGAAATTTATATAAATCCCACTAGCTTCTGAGTTCGCCTAATTTCTTAGCTTCTGTCTTGTAAGCGTAAAACTAACCTGCACTTATATTGAATAATCATTAGTGATTATATCTTAGAGGATCTCTTATAAGGGTAAAACCAACCCATACTGTTTCTATATATACATGATTGATCCAGATCTCGCATTGGGCATCTTCAAAGGTTACAGTAAGAATTTTGGTTCTTTTGTCCTTATGAGCCACACCGCCTCTTATTTCAATAAATGTTGTGTCTATAACATTTTCACTCCACCAAAATTGAACAATATAATCCCCAGGACTCTGCCTGCCTGTAAAGTTCATAAATATATTGCCATCAAGTGCTCTTCCGGATATTCCGGCCGGAAATGGTCCGGACAAAGTCATTGTATATTCCGGACTTGGACCTGCATTCGGACAACAGCCCATGACTGTATCGTTACCCGCCAAGTCTCCCTCCTTAAAGATTATCAAATCACCATCGTGGGGTTTTTTGTCCAATATTTGCGTTTCTACACCTGGTGTATTTTGAGTTGGCGGACTTTCATACTCGCAGCTTACGAGAATTAGTGCCATTGAAAGCGCTAGAAATGAAATTACTTTAGCCTTCATAAAACCTCCTTAAATATTATTAATATTAAAAAGCAGAACAGCTAAACAATCACACAGGTTTAGCTTTATTCCACACCTTGGGGGAAGCACAATATTCCGGAAGGAATTTAAGAGTAACGGCATTCTACACGTTTCTCCTAAGGGGCAGAAGAACCATTTCAAACTTGCAAATACTTCGGATAACAAACAAGCATTTGTTAATGATTGGCTACTTGTGGCAATTGGCAAGCAAAAAAATCCCACTCAATAAAAGTTGAGTGGGATTCAAAAAATCAGACATCAAGCTTACATCATCAACATTTATCCTCCGCATCCCTGCCTGACGGCAGGCAGGTTTAGCGGAGAAGGATCATCTTACTTAGTAAATAAGTGAATCCGGTAATTGAACGTTTCCATAGACAAATGCATTTAAAAATTCTTGTGCAACAACCGAACGATTAATATCTTCATCAGTACCAATACCTTGAGAGGCTGAACTTAATCTATCGGTGTTAGCTAAAATGACAAAGGATAGTTCTCTTTCCGGAATTTTCATAATAAGTGTAGAGATTGCGTCCCAGTACCCATAATGCCATATTATTTTTACTGCTTCGTTATTATCCACGAACCATCCCAGACCATAAGGAAATTCACTTCCGCTATTCGAAATAGTTGGAGTGAACATTAATTCTTTTGATTCTGCAGTTAATAGTAAATCATTATCGAGCGCAATTGAAAATTCAGACATATCTAAGACATTTGAAACCAATCCGGCAGATGAACCAAAATATGTAGGATAGAACATTATGTACTGACCATTTGGAGAATATCCTCTAGCCAGCTGTTCAAGAACCTGATTATTTTGTAAACAATCATCGGGGGAGAAAGGATAAGGTGCTGTCAGGTTCAAATTGAGAGGTAATATTATTTTTTCGTTTAGTAACTGGCAAAAAGTTTTACCCGAAGCTCCAGAAATTACTGCATCGAGATAAGCGTACCTGTTTCCGCTATAATTATAATGTGAACCGGGAACTCCTTCGGATGTATGTGACAATAAATGTTTCACCCGTATAATTCCCTGTGTACCTAAATCTATTCCGTAATCAGATATTGGAGTTTCAAGAGTTAGTTTGTTTTCTTCGATAAGCTGCATGATAATAGTTGCAGCAAATGGTTTGGTAAGAGAAGCCAAATGATAGACAGTTTCGGGTGTTGCACTAATTCCTCTTTCTTTGTTTGAACGTCCAAATCCTTTAGCCCAGACTATTGTTCTGTTTTTAGTTATTGCTGCAGAAAATCCGGGAATTTTTAAATCAGTTCTTATCCTTTCCAGGATATTCTCAAACTCTGTTAAGGATTGGGCCGGTGGACCAACACTTGTATAACCAAGCGGTTCATCCGAAGTTGCTACCGGGGGGTCTTCATTGCAACTAATAAAAAGTGCACAGGCAACGATCAGTACTATGTACTTTACGTTTTTCATTTTATCTCCTTATTAATTAGTCATTAGTTCAATGAGTTATGCAATTCATTAATAAGAATATTTGAAATAATCATTGCTTCAATAAAATCTATTAAAGAATAAATTTCAATCAATTTTTGACAGTCGGTTAAAAACAAAGCATATCTGGTTCCGGTAATTGAATCCATTTTACAAATCCATACATTTTCAACTGTTTTTCATAATGCGCACAATAAAATTTAATATTTACTTTTTGTAACCCCTCCCCCACCAACAACCCCACGCCCTTTTTTTGGTCTCCTATGGGATCAATTTTAGTTAGAATTTTTGGTCATAAAAACCCCTGCGTAATTTCGTCAGGGGTTTGCTTAATGATTATTGTTAAATAGCTATGGCATTATAACAAAAATTTGTTCTATAAAATTTAATGTTAAAAACCAGCTATGTAAATTAATTGTTTAGAGGAAACAATACACCTGCCTTAATCTGAATGCCTGTAGATTTAATTGTCATATCATCATTCGGCTCATCATTCAAATCTGAAAGTCCTAAATTATACTGCCCTTCTATAAAAATATTTACCTGGCTTACGGGTATAGTTACTCCGCCGCCAAAGTTTAGTATAAAATCAGTACTTTTAGTTTCTAACTTTTGTTCCCTTTCATCACTGGGAATCAAGTTTGTAACATCCTCTCCATCTATTGTAGCTTTATCTAACTCTAATTTAACATCACCAAGTAAAAATGCTACAGAAACACCTGCTAACAAGTATGGTTTTACCGAACCATCTCCGAATGATGCTTTCAATAGTACCGGAAAATCAAAATAGTCCCCGGAAAGAGTCGCTTCTTCTTTGATAGTCATACCTTCTTCTGTAATGGACGCTTCAACCTTTGAACCCTTCTGAACATACGCTGGCTCGACTTGTAAACCCACCATAGGTGAAAAACTGTAAAACATTACACCGCCAAAGATAATTCCTGCTTTCATACTTGTTGAAAAACCCTCAGGTGTGGGGTCTAGTGAAACATCACCAAGATTAGCTCCTGCCTGCAGACCTAGTTGAACCTGAGCATTTAATGGTGTGATAAATAATATTATAATAATGATGAGAGATAAACAAAATAAGTTTTTCCCCGCGAAGCGGGATTTCGTAGAACTTAACATAAAACCTCCTAGTTGTGGATGATTAAATATTTGATGTGTAGGGACAGGTCGCGACCTGTCCCTACGGTTAATTTATTTCAGCAATAACATTTTCTTCGGTCAGTGAATTAACATTTAAAAAATATTATCCAGTGACCTTCCAATATCCTGGTATTACTATCAGTTTATTCGAAATGTACCAGTAGCACCTTCGGGCAATACACAGGGAATTATCCAGGTTATAATGCCCTCTATGTGTACATTGCGACCCAGCCACATTTCAAAATCTTCATTTGCAAACTCCACTTTACCGTTAGCCACAAACTTGTTATTTCCACAGGGCACAACACCAGCATCTGGCCCTTCTAAGACAAGATAATCCGGGTTGCCTAGAAATCCATCTTCATAGATTTCAAATCTTTCGTCGAAAACAAATGCACGTGGAGGAGGCGGTGGGGGGTTCCCGACGCTCTTGTATCTCAGATCGTATGTTTCCGTACCAAAAGTTACTGTACCTACCCAAAAATAGGGAGGATTATTAGTAGTAAAATCTAAGTAGACTATTCCCGTGAGGGGTTTTTTTGTCAAAGAGTTTGCCCCCTGATCACCTTGGCTTAACTCGGAAGCCGAAGGATTGTTTTCTGAGCAACCAAAAAAGATCAAGGTTGCACCAATGACTAAAAATACTAACATTAATTGTTTCATAGCATCCTCCTATAAATTAATTATTATTAATTTCTCTGGATTTTATGGATACCCAGAAAATATTTGTTATTTCATCAACACCATTTTTTTAGTTTCAACAAATGAAGCTGCCTGCAACATGTAAAAATAAACTTTGCTTGGTAGGTTAGCAGCATTAAACTCAACCTTATAATCACCCGTCGGTATTTCTTCATTAACAAGTGTTGTAATTTCACTTCCCAAAACATCATAGATTTTTAGTGTTACAAAACTTAATTCTGGTAATGAATATTTAATTGTTGTTGTTGGGTTGAATGGATTTGGATAGTTTTGCTCAAGTGTATATTCAATCATATCATTTTTTGAATCAACGTTAGATATTCCCACATCAAACGCTAAACAAGATAGTGCTCCGATTGATAATTTTGAAAGGCTATGAAAATAAGGGAAATTGAAGTGTTCAATTTTATCGTCGACAGTGTGCCAATACCAATTGAAATCATTACCAAACAATCTTTCACTAATTAGAATTGCTTTATATCCATATAACCAAAAAGAATGGTGATCACTACCCTCTAATCCCGAGGAATAGATAATTGGAAACAGATTTATGTTGTAAATGGTATTAACGCCTACAATCGTTTCTGCTATCTGAGATGAATTACCATTTAGATCTATATGTATTTCAAATTCATAATCATTATTAAAATCCCAACCAATCATATCCATATTAATTACACCCTGAATATCCAATTCACTGAGCAAGGCCTGTTCAGCAAAATATAGACTTCCATTGTGTGCTACCTCTTCTTCGTCCCATAAAGCATAAATAATTGAGTAAGCCGGATTAAATTTACTAAGTATTCTCGCAGCTTCAAGAACGTTAGCAACTCCGCTAGCATTATCATCTGCTCCAGGTGCAATTGGTCCTTCGGGCATATCATCATAGTGTGCACAGATTATGTAATATTGCTCGGGGTATAAATAGCCTTCTTGTATCGCATAAATATTTCTTCCACTTGAACTGTATCTCTGCTCATAAGTATCTAATTCCAAAGATTCCAATTTATGCATTATAAAATCAGCAGCAACCTCATTACATTCATGATTTGCGTGACGAGAGATTATTGTAAATGATGTATCATTTATTATCCAATCTTTTTCACCGGATAAAATTTCAGAATTACTTAGGAGAGAATCTAGATTTGTTTGGTCCATTATTATTTGTATTAAGGAATCAGCATTTTGGCAGTAAACGATTGAATAGCAATTGAAAAATACTAGCATAAAAGTTCCTATTTTCTTAAGCATATCAAAATCCCCGATATTATTTCAAATCAATCTAAATAAACAGTAAAAATAAGCAACAACCAAAATGAGTTTTTTTCCTTACTTAATTAACACCATCTTCTTAGTTTCAATAAAAGAACCTGCTTGAAGTCTGTAGAAATAAATTCCACTTGAAAGCTTGGCTGCATTAAACTCAAAATTATAATATCCCACTTCCTGTTCTTCATTTACCAACTCTGCTATTTCATTTCCAATTGTATCATATATCTTAAGTGATACATTAGTTCTCTGTGGTATCTGGTATTTAATAGTTGTTGCCGGGTTAAATGGATTTGGAAAGTTCTGTTCTACTATAAAATCAGTTAGGCCAATATCGCTATCTTCAATAAAAGAAGTTGAGGCTTCATACACTGCCACTAGGCCACTATCGCCTATAGCAATTCCTAAGTCAGGATCGCAGAATGAAACGCAATTAAAAGTGCCTCTTTCTGAAATAAAACATTCATTCCAGTGTACTCCACCATCATCTGAATTAAAAATAGTTGCAACATTAAAATCTCTTCCGTCTATTCGCACCCGCATATATCCAGCTGCCACAAATTGATAAGAATCCTTAGTACATATACTTTTAATGTGATAGTATTCTGGGACAATGATATTATTCCAACTATGCCATCCATCTTCAGATATTACAATTGTCCCTTGTCCGCCAACAATTATTACTGTACCATTTTGGCATAACTTGACATCATATAAATTTGTATTAATGTTTAATTCTAAAGGCTCCCAGTTATTCCCAATACCTCTTAGAATTAAAGCTTTGCCGTTATCCCCTACGGCAATAAAATTTTCCTCTCCGTAGAAAGAAACTGAGTTTAATTTACCTCTAACATCAAAGCATTCCTCGACCCAGTTTAATCCGGCATCTGTAGTGATATGTATTGATGGCAAAAAATATATCCTGCCGTCTATACGGACTTGTTTTGTTCCAACTACAATCCCATTATAATAGTCTAAAAAAGTCACATCTAATAAATGAAAGAAATTCGCAATTGAAATATCTTCCGACAGCATTGTGCTAAAATTAATTCTAAATATTTTCCCATTATCTCCAACTACATAACCAATAGTATCATCAATAAAACAAAGTGAATTTAATGTAGATGTGTTCGGAATATAATTAGATTGCCAGGTGCTCCCATTATTAGTTGAAGAATATATGGAATCAAATTCTCCGACAACAAAAATTTTCTGTCCACTTGAATAACAAGCACCATTCAATTTCAAATTTGTAAGTGGCTGTTGTGGATGCCATTGAGCAAAAATTGTGAACGAGTAGATTAAAAATGAAATGAGAAGTAAAGAAAAGTTTTTCCGTGCAAAGCGGAATTTTGTAGAACTCAACATAGCGACCTCCTATTTAGTGAGTGTAATTGAAGACTTGTATTCAAAACACTACTACGCCTTGGGGGAAGCACAACATTCCGGACGGAAGATAAGAGAACAGTATTCTACACGTTTCTCCTAAGGGGCAGAACTTTTAATTTTAAATTGCAAAAATTATTTGTTAGAAGCAACTAACTTGATGATTGGCTACTGTTGGTGATTGGCTAATAATAGTGATTGGCAAAAAAAACCCTGCCTAAATTACTAAGCAGGGTTTGATAAATGAAAAAGAAATTATCTTTTACAGTCAGTTCTTAACGAGTTCTTTTTCCAGCCCTTATATCTTTACAGGCTCCGCATAATTTTTTATTACTCTTTCCCTTTACTTTTCTTCCTCTTTTAATAGCCTTTCCTGCCGTACATTCTCCATATATATGATATGATTCTCCTGTTTTAGAATGATAAGGTGAAATCTGTCTAGGCATAACCGCTCCTCCATAATTTGTTATTATTATTTATGATGTTGTTATTTCATCAACACCATCTTTTTTGTTTCAACGAAAGAACCTACCTGCAATTTATAGAAATAAATGCCACTGGTCAATTCAACAGCATCTCCGCCGGAGGAGGATCCGCCTTTGGCGGAAAACTTTACCTCATATAATCCAGCCGGTTTTTCTTCATTAACAAGTGTTGCTACTTCATTTCCGAGAACATCGTAGACTCTTAATGTTACAAGAGACCCTTTGCCCCACTCGGGTGACAGATGGAATTGTGTAACGAATTTTTGTTGACGGGTTAAACGGATTAGGATAATTTTGTTCTAAAGTAAAATTATTGGGTGTAATCCTGTCATTCTCAACAGAAACAATTTCATCAGTTAGTTTTGTCTCAAGTCCAGGTATAAAGAAAGGATCGATTCCTAACAATGATAAATCAATTGGATTCGATGGAATTATATCCTGAACTATCCAATTATCAGGCGCAACCCAGATAGTATCATTTGTAGTAATTAATTCAACAGGTGGGAAAGGTGGTGGAAGTAGTCTGTAAGAAACCTTCCATTGAGTAAGAAACTTTTTGCAATCAAAGCTACCAAGAACCGTTTGTATTGATTCATCCTGCAATCTATTTCCGATGTATTCAAATAGAAGAGGATAAACACCAACGGTTGTATCTTTTGAAATAAGAGTGTAGGGTGTACCAACTACCGAAGCAAAACGGTAAACAGAATACCAGTCTTGAAGTGAAGCAAAGAATTCAACAAAACTAAAATTCGGATCTAAACCCAATGTGTCTAACTTCAAGAAGGAATTCTTCAATCCTGCTGATGTTGAAATACTCAAAACCATTTGTTCCTTCAGTACTGAAAAATAGAGAATCTGAAAATGGTTGAAACAGAATAGTCTGCAATGGACCTATCTTAGTCGGAACGATGTTAGCAAGTTTACCATTATAATTAGCAACCGATGCAAAAGAATCTATTCTGTACAACGCTTCGGAAGTAACTGGATCATTAAGGGAATCAAGCGGAGTTACCTTGAACTTCCATTCAAAACCTGTTTGAGAAGGAAAATAGTCACTTGCCTGCTGTGCATTTGATATACCTAAAAAAAAGATTAGACACAATATTGTAACTATTTTTTTCATAACCCACCTCTATAAATTATAATTTGTTAAAAAACTCGTAATGAATTTACACGTCTTAACTTTCAAATATAAATTGAAAAATGCAAGCGAATAGAACGAAGAAAAATTAAAATGCCAAATTAAAGCCAAAAGAGTAATTCCTGATTTGTCTAATATTTCCGATTAACTCAACATAGTTATAATTGAAAATGTTTTTAATATTGAGGTAAAGACTCAACGGTAAATCCAGTGAAATAAAATTGTAACCAAAATTCAGGTCGGTAGTATATGTCGGCACTCGCAAATCGCCATCAACTACAATTCCGAGATCAACCAGCTCTTCATCAACTTCCTCCACTTTACTGATATAACGGAAATTTATTCCAAACTGAAAATTCCACTTAGTAAACGTAAGGCCAGCATACAAAATATTCCGGGGACGATACCGCAGGCTTTTACCTGTAACAACATCTTCAGCTATTAAATATGTGTAATTAAATGTCAGATCAAGGACTTCTGGCAAAATGAAAAATGTTAGGCCTGCTTCGAGTCCATTAATTTGTGCTTCAAGAACATTATTAAAAAAGACTAATCCATCTAAAGGATCGATCACAGGTTCAATTAAGTTTTTATATTTACTGAAGAACACAGCTAAATCCAGGTTCAGTAACGAATAGAGATTGTAGTTAAGACCAATTTCAAAAGTATAGTTATGCTCGGGCTGTATGAAAGGATTTGGCTTTACGGTTATACCTGCGGTTGATGTTGATGTGAATGCTTCCGCTATTGTTGGTGCTCTGAAACCAACTCCAAACGCTGATCTTAAAACCAGATTATCCAGTAGCTTATAATTTACTCCGAACTTTGGTGAGACTGCACCGGTTCCACCCAACGTATCAAGCTTGCTATAATCATACCTGACTCCAATGCTTGCAATCAATGGAAAGCTGAAGTTAATATCCGAAACCAGGTATACACCTGTTTGAAATGAGTGAGGATCGCCAAATAAACTTGATCTTACGATTGCGGCAATACCTTCCAATCCACCGGTAAACGAAATAAATTCATTTAAACTTGAGTGAAGCTGAATTTCACCTCTGTAGAGGTTTGAAGTTGATTCATTTGAAGTAATCTCGCTATCAATAAAATAATTACGATAGTAGCTTGTACGGAGATTTAAAAGTAGTTTATCATTTAACAGACTGCTGTAAATCAAACCAAACAAATAACGATTTGTTTCTATCCGGTCTCCTTCATTGCGATCCGGTGGAATGAGAGCATTTCTGGAATTTTTCCAGTAAATAAAATTACCTGCTCTTTTGTTAAGAGTATTTGCAATTAAAGTTAATGAAGAAACCGGTGTGAAATTGTAAACTGCTTTTAGAAATCCAATGTACTTTTTGAAATCATCATCTTCTCTGTAGCTTGCATCTTCAAGCCTTGTAAATGAAATATTAAATCCGAATTTTTCAATTTGCTGAGAATGCGATAATGTGAGGCCGTTAAATGGTCTTCGCTCTCCGGACCAATCCCATTCCTGGTAATAAGGTCGATCATACATACCATAGAAGCCATTAATGATCGTTAGTGGTTTGTCTGAAACATTTCTCGTTATGCAATTTAATACTCCCCCAATTGCTCCTGAACCGTACAATGAGCTTGCAGCACCTTTAATTATTTCAACTCTTGCAAGTTCCGTAACAGGAATCATTTCCCAGACAATCTCTCCTGTATCACCGGTATAAAATGGCAAACCATCAATTGCCATTAAAGCCCTTGCACCTGTACCTCTGCTGTATCCACCTGAACCACGAATACTAACCTGGTCATCAGTCATGGTTACACCGGGCACAAACCTGATTGCATCTTCAAGGTTGCTGAAGTTTCTGTTTTCAAATTCTTCGCTGTGAAGAACTTCTGAGCTCACAGTTAAGTCCGATTTTCTCTGTTCATACTTTCCAGCTGTTACTATTACTTCTTCTGTCTCTATCGCTGCTTCAACTAAAACAATATCCAGATTGATAGACTGGTCCTTAATAACAATATTCTCTTTCCTGTTTTTTTCATAACCTATTGCTGAAAACTCAATAATGTAAACTCCGGCAGAAAGATTTGATATTATATATTTTCCGTCCTCATCAGTTGCCGCACCATAACCTGTGTTGATTAAAACTACATTAACGCCCGGTAAAGGAATGGATTGTGAATCAACTATGCGTCCTTGTATACTGAAAGTTTGAGCAGATATGCTTTTTGAAAAAATTATTAGCAGATAAAGCAGAATTACAATCGACCTCAGACATGAAAAATATTTTACCGGGAATTTTTTCAATTGTAACCTGGCGGTTGCGGTGGTGGATTATCGAACTCAACTGTGATATTAATATTTCTTACAAATGAACTCTCAGGAATTACCATCTTTCCTGGCTTCGTTGTATCATTGTTTGCATAATAAACACCTGAAACAAACCAATCGTTTCTTGCAAGAGAAAGGTCTTCAGTTGACTGCTGAACGACTGCAACATACGCATAAGTGCCAGGTGGAAATGGTCCCGGCACGGCAGGAATAAAAGCTGAATCAAGCGAACTGAATTCATAAATTTGTGAGCCAAGAGAAATTTCCCTGCTTAAATATTTCAGGTTTTGAATCGTGAAATCTGCCGGAGTGAGGAGTGGATTTTCAAATACTACAATAAAAGCTCTTTTAATACTATCTGGCCAAGTGTTAATAAAACTAACTGTTCCGCTGAAACCGGGAGGTTCAGGTAAAACGGGGCGAGGCTCTATTCCGTGATCGCAGGCAACTGCAAAAAACAATAATATCAGATAAGCTGAAATATATTTTAATAATTTTCTGTTTGATATAAACTGCATACATCAAACTCAGTGTAATCAGTCGTTGTGTTCCGCTGGGGGAATATTTTCTGCACCTTTCAATCTTCCTATTAACTGTTCGGGATGGTGAATAAGCAAAGGCAGACAATGTGAACAGATATATGCCGGTTTTGAAGAATAGGTTAATGTAACTAATGGAATTTCATTTTCAGATCTGTTACAGCTGAGACAATTATTAGTTGAATTTTCCTGATTCATTGAGTTCCTATAAATATTTATTGATAAAAATATTATCTAAGCAAAATCATCTTTTTTGTTTCCGTGAATGAGCCTGCTTGCAATTTATAAAAATATACACCGGTTGATAATCCTGAAGCATCGAAATCAACTTCATACGTTCCTGCTGGTTTTTCTTCGTTTACGAGAGTTGCAGCCTCAGTTCCTAAAACATCGTACACTCTAAGAGTAACAAGCTGAGATTGCTTCGTTCCACTCGCAATGCCATTTGGGATATTATACTTGATTACGGTAGAAGGATTGAATGGGTTTGGATAATTCTGTTCGAGATAAAATCCGGAAACTATAGGTTCCGATGATTCAATATTTGTTGGAACTGAGTTAAGATCTATTTTATACATCGACCTGCCATAAGTTCCTGCAACAAGTTCTCGTGTTATTGGATGAATTTCAATATCACCAATTGGCAGAATTGGCAAACTTTCACCCAGTACCCACCAGCTCTGTCCTGAATTAAAACTGACATACATACCAACATCACTTCCAAGATATAATCGAGAAGGTTCGATAGGATCAACAGCAAAAGCATTAACTGGTGCATCGGGTAAATTGCTGCTGATGTCAGTCCAATTGGTGCCTTTATCCGTACTTCTGAAAACGTGAGGTTGAGGGTCTCTCCATTTCAATCCATTGAAAGTTGCATAAACAATATTTTCATCAGTAGGGTCAACAACAACACGCGTAACCCATCTAATCGGAAGCCCATCAGATATTTCATTCCATGTAGTCCCATTATCCGAAGAAACCCAGACGTGTGAATCATCGCTTCCAACATAAATAACATTTGAGTTTGTTGGAGCCACTGCGATTGTTGTTATTGTTCCTAATCTACCACCTGAATAATCGGTAAGTTGCGGACTAATCTTGGTCCAGTTGCTTGCACCGTTTGTAGTTCTGTATAAATAATTTGTTCCGTAGTAAAGTATACTACTATTATTAGGATCCATAACAACTGGTGTACTCCAGTTAGTAGGTTCGTTGCTATTTATTCCATTGGTTGCAGGATTGAAATCATTCCCACCATCTTCCGACTTAAAAAGGGTTCCAAATTGATATTCAGCGTAAATAATATTTGGATTAGTAAAATCAACAATTACATAAAACCCATCAGCTCCCAAAATATGATCCCAATTGTTTAATCCTCCATCAAGAGTTCTGTTCGTCCCATTATCTTGAGTGCCACCATAGTAGGCTAAGCTGTTGTTCGCATCTAGTCCGATTTCATAAAACTGTGTTGCAGGAATTTGTAACGGTGGACCCCAATTAAGCCCGCCATTTGTTGAAATGTTTAGTCCACCATCGTTACCGGATATTGCATAATTTGCGTCAGTTGGATTGAAAGCAAGTGCATGGTGATCAACGTGTGAAATGTTTCTTTCAGTCCAATTAGTACCGGAATTAGTTGAAACCATAAACTGAACATCAAGGACATAAACCTGGTTAGGATTTGTAGGATGAACTCTCACCTGTCCAAAATACCAGCTAAACCCACTACTGCTCAATTCATCATCCAGATCAACATCAATCCAACTATTTCCAAAATCGGTGGATTTAAATAAGCTTATGATATTATAACCATCAGTGTAAAGAGCATAAATAATATCCGTATTAACTAAACTAAGTGCTAAACCAATTCTTCCAACATTCTGTAAAGATGGATCTGGTAACCCTGAAGAAGCAGGAATTAGATCCCAGTCAGTACCGCCATCAGTTGTTTTATAAATCCCACTTGAAGGACCGTAAAGATGAGAGGAGGTTGGTCTCCGAACTCGTTCCCACATTGCTACCATCAATCTGTCAGGATTTGTTGGATCCATTATTATATCAATTGCACCGGTTGAATCAGAAATGAAGAAAGATTTATCCCATGTAAATCCTGCATCTGTAGATTTGTAAACTCCTCTTTCAGGATTTGGAGAAAAGTAAGAACCAATCGCAGCAAGGTAAACGATATTGGAATTTGTGGGGTGAACAAGAACTCTTCCAATAGATGTTGTTTGCTCAAGTCCAAGAAATTGCCAGGTAAGTCCGGCGTTTGTCGATTTAAATACACCGCCACCAGGAAAATTATTATGTCCACCGTTTGGCTCTCCTGTTCCAACATAAACTACATCTGGATTTTGAGGATCAATAGCTATATCTCCGATAGTTAATACCGCAAGCGAGTCAAATACCGGAAACCAGCTATTACCCATATCCGTTGATTTGAAAACACCACCTGTCGCAAATCCTGCATAAACAATACTAGGATTTAAAGGATTAAATTCAATATCAACAACTCTTCCTCCGACATTTACCGGTCCGATGAATTGCCATGAGACCGAGCTCAATCCTTTGTGCAGTCTTTGTTCAGTAGTTTCTTTCTGAAGTTGATGTGCTTGTTCCAATGCATCAAGATATGCACGAGGGTTTGCATCAAGATACGGCCAGGTTTTTTTCAGATATGACCATTCGTATGGATATAATTTTGATTCAGTTTTACTTTTCCATTGAGAAATATTATCAACTCCGTCTGAAAAGAAATTGGAACTAAATAAAATCAGAGATAATAAAAGTGAAAACAAAAAAACCGAAATGAGAGTATATTTCATTGAATGCCTACAAATTGTATTTATTAAAAAGTTGAGTTAAATATAAAAATTTTAGGTCCCGCTTCTACATTGGTTCATTAGTCAGATATTCAGTTTTAAAGATTTTCCATTTACCATTTTCTTTTTTCATCTCATGAATGCCGCTAGCACGAGTTGGTGCAAAACCCTCACCTCGAATTGCCTGTGTAGTTTGAACATAAAATACTTTAGCATTATCACCATTTACTTCTAAGACTTCTATTTTTTCAAGTTCGAAAACCATATCGAATTGTGCAAAAACATAATCCATCCCCTGGATTGTTGAACGTAATTGTGGACAATCTTTATGAATTGTCTTAAGAACACGTTCTTTGTCTTTTGCTTGTGTAGCGGCAATATTTTCTCTTATTACGGCAATAATCTCAGCAGAAACTTTGGGGTCAATATTTTCCTGCTTTTGAATTGTCTGCTGAGGTTTTTCTGTTTTAGGAGGAAGAACATATTGCTGCTTTTGCATTTGTTTTGGTTCAATCTTTTTTTCTTCAGATTTACAACTGCCGAAAATAATTATTACAGTTAAGGTTACAATAATTAAACTAGATTTCATATCTCACTCACCGACCGATAATATTTTTTGAAGGTCAACATCACTTACATTAAGCAGTCCGATTGGGACTAATCTCGGTGTAAGTATTTTCCAGTTCTCATTTTTCTGGAATACATCTTTGAATAATGGAAGAGAGCTTTCCACATCACCGTTTGTTGCAAGTGTTACTGCGTGCCAGTATATCATTTCTTCATTTTCCGGAAACATTGTTTCAGCCATTGCATATTCTTTCATTGCTAGTTCCATATCTCCATGTTCCACTGCAAGATCACCGGCATTCATATGATTATAAGCACGATGAACTTTTAACAATCTATTCAGTTCTTTAAGTGGTTCCGGACTATCTTCTACTCTTAAATCAATCAGTCTGTCTTCCCAAACTTTTCCGGTTGATTCTCCCTTTACAACTAAAATTGCTGCTGATTGTTTTCCACGAATATCTCCGCCAACATCCTGTGCAGCAAAAAGTGCAGTCATTAATCTTTCAGCCAAAGGACCTTTTGATTCCTCAAACGCTTTTGACATAGCAGCCGGAACTAAATCATTCAACATAAGGTTAGCCTGAACGGAATAATTTTCTCCAACAATATTTCCAGCGCCGGGAATGCAGTTCTTTCCAGTGTAACTCTTTACATTTCCATTTACATCAATTATTGCAAGCTGGCGGACGTCTCTCCCCTCATCTTCTGAGATTAATTTATCCATAGCTTCAGGAGCAGTCATTCCGGATTTTAATAGTTCAAGTCCATCAGGACCGAAAGCAGGATTAACAAAAGACTGAGTTGCCACAACTCCGACTCCGGCTTCTCCCCACGAAACAATCGATCCAACAGAAAACCAATGCGATTGAACCGCAACTCCCATTTCTCCAGTATCCGGATCGCGGGCAACGATTGAATAAGTTGCGACTAGTGGATTTTCTGAATAAAAGGTTTGTGTGAAGCTGAAATCTGTTAAAAGTATAAGTAGTGCGCTAAAAAGTAATTTGAAATTTTTCATTTGAAGTCCTCTTGATTAATATCTTCGCTGGTTACAAAAATAGACTTGAGATCACTCTCTATCAATATAAATTAATTGAATTCAGTCTTGAGAAACTTTCCTGTAACACTTCTTTTATTTATTACAATGCTTTCCGGTATTCCTTCAGCAACTACTTTTCCACCAAATTCACCACCTCCGGGACCAAGATCAATTATCCAGTCAGCCATTTTTATTACGTCCATATTGTGTTCAACAACAACAACAGTATTGCCTTTTTCAACAAGCTTGTTAAGAACATCGAGAAGAATTCTTACATCTTCAAAATGAAGTCCGGTTGTTGGCTCATCTAGAACGTACAAAGTTTTTCCAGTCGAGACTTTGCTTAATTCAGTTGCAAGTTTTACTCTTTGTGCTTCACCACCGGAAAGTGTTGTTGCCTGTTGACCGAGTGTAATGTAACCCAAACCAACATCATTAAGCGCTTTTATTTTTCTTTTTATTCTTGGCAAGTCTTCAAAAAAATCTAAAGCTTCGGAAACACGCATTCCCAAAACATCAGCAATAGATTTTGTTTTGAAAAGAACTTCAAGGGTTTCCCTGTTGTATCTTTTCCCTTTGCAGGAATCGCAGTGCACATAAACATCAGGTAGAAAATTCATTTCAATTTTTTTCAAACCATCGCCATTACATTCTTCACATCTTCCGCCGGCAACATTAAAGCTGAATCTTCCGGTTTTATATCCTCTCATTTTTGCTTCCGGAAGTTCAGCAAATAAGTCACGAATAAAAGTAAAAAGTCCGGTATAAGTAGCAGGATTTGAACGAGGCGTTCTACCAATTGGTGATTGATCAATTTCAATTATTTTATCAATGTTTTCCAGGCCTTCAATTTTAGCATAAGGAAGAGGAACAGATTTAGATCTGTAAAGTTTATTCATTAAAATCTTTACAAGTGTTTCATTCAGCACCGATGATTTACCTGAGCCACTGACGCCGGTAATTAATGTCAAGGTTCCAAGAGGAATATTCAGATTAACATTCTGAAGGTTATTACCTTTTGCACCTTTCAGCGATAAAAATTTTCCACTCCCTTTCCTTCTCACTTCAGGTATTTTAATCTTTTGTCTGCTTCTTAAATATGAAAGCGTGAGTGAATCATATCCATTATCAGAGTTCAAAAGTTTTTTTGTTTCGCCGTCGAGAATAACTTTGCCACCGTGCTCACCAGCACCGGGACCGAGATCAACCATATAGTCGGAGCTTTCAATTGTTTCCCTGTCGTGCTCAACCACAATTATAGTATTACCAAGATCCCGAAGATTTTTTAGTGAATTGATGAGCTTAATATTATCACTTTGATGAAGTCCGATTGAAGGTTCATCAAGAACATATAAAACACCGGCTAGTTGCGTTCCAATTTGAGTTGCTAAACGAATTCTTTGAGATTCACCGCCGGATAAAGTTCTGGCTGAACGACCAAGAGTTAAATAGTCCAGTCCAACATTGTGAAGAAATTCTAATCGTTCATTAACTTCTTTTAGAATTGGTTTGGAAATTAATGCTTCATTTCCTTTAAGCTTAACACTCTTAAAGAATTTCATAGTTCGTAAAATTGAAAGGGATGTTATTTCACTAATATTTTTTCTGTTGAACTTTACAGCGAGAGATTCTTTTCGTAATCTTCCTCCATTGCAGGTTGAGCAATTAATCGTGTTCATATATGACTCGACCCATTCTCTGATGCTGTTGGATGATGTAGTATCGTAATAGTGTTTCAGATATTTAATAATACCGGAAAATCGGTGCATATACTGTAACAGGTTTTCCGCCTCCGTAAGTATAAGTGAAATGGAATTCTTTCTTTACTTCCGTTAATGATTACTGTCTTTTTGTACTTCAGTTAATTTTTTTAATGG
Organism: uncultured Ignavibacteriaceae bacterium; assembly: GCA_963768365.1. GTDB lineage: Bacteria > Bacteroidota > Ignavibacteria > Ignavibacteriales > Ignavibacteriaceae > IGN2. The sequence continues at coordinate 144,321 of CAVYHS010000022.1, forward strand.
TGTGTCAAAATCAAATTTGTAAATCTTAGCTACAGCTTCAAGTTGAGTAAAGAACCAGATTTTTCTAGGCTTGCCAACTGGTGCTAGTCCTTCATCGTTAATTGATTTATTCCAATCAGGAATTATAAGATTAATATCCAAGCTCTTTCTTTTCACCAAGCCCTTCACAATCCTTGCAGGAACCATAAGGAGAATTAAAAGAAAATGAATTCGGTGCAAGTTCACTATAACTGATTCCGCAATCCAGACAAGCAAGCTGCCTGCTGAAGATATGGTCTTCTTTTCCATCGTTAACGATTATACTTCCTTCACCATAATTCAGAGCAACGTTCTACGGATTCTGTAATTCTTGATCGAGCTGATTCGTTTACTGTAAACCGATCAACTACTATTTCAATGTTATGAATTTTATAACGGTCAACCTGAAATCCTTTTGTAATTTCAACAACTTCTCCGTCAACTCTTACACGTAAAAATCCGTCTGAAAGAACTTCTTCAAATAACTCTTTGTAGTGTCCTTTTCTGCCTCTAATCAATGGAGAAAGAACAGAGATCTTTTTACTCTTAAAAGTTGAAATTATTGAATCAATAATCTGCGAAGATGATTGTTTTTTTACGGGCTTACCACAATTGTAGCAATGAGGGATTCCGACTCTTGCAAATAAAAGTCGGAGATAATCATAAATTTCTGTAACAGTTCCAACTGTTGAGCGTGGATTACCAGTTGTCGATTTCTGTTCAATTGAAATTGCAGGACTCAGCCCTTCTATTAGATCAACATCTGGTTTTTCGAGCATATCCAGAAACTGGCGGGCATAAGCAGATAGTGATTCGATATATCTTCGCTGACCTTCAGCATAAATTGTATCGAATGCTAGAGAAGATTTACCGGAACCCGAAAGTCCTGTAATCACGGTAAAAGTATCACGCGGAATCTCAAGATCAATATTTTTGAGATTGTGCTCGCGTGCGCCTTTGATTGTTATAAATTCTTTTTCCAAGGAAAGGTAATTAAAATTCTAAATAGCTATATTAGCCATTGATGGTTTGATAATCAATTTAAAACGCTTTGCACTTTACTACTTTTCTGTGATGAATTTACCTGATGAAATAAGAACGATAGATGAGATAAATGAAGTAACTACCGTTATAAATAAATCCAGCTTTATTGCACAGGTTTACCCGGTATTTTCTGAAAGTGAAGCAAAAGAATATCTCATAAAAGCTAAAAAGAAATACTATGATGCATCACATCATTGTTACTCCTTCAAATTAGCCGATGGCACAGTTCGTTATTCAGATGCAGGTGAACCGAATGGAACTGCAGGAATACGAATACAAAACGCAATTGAACATTTTAATCTGAGTAATCAGCTTATTATTGTCTCAAGAATATTTGGAGGAATAAAGCTCGGAGTAGGACCACTCGGAAAAGCATATTATCAGTCTGCTTACCAGGTAATAAATAATTCAAAAATCTCCACAAAACAACTTATTCCAAAAAGCTACAATATCAGCAATATATGACCAGATTGGTTTTATCCACAGAATTCTGTCAAATCACAAGTCAATTGTTGAAGATTCTGAATACGATGATTCCATAAAACTGACCTGTCTTCTGAAAATCAAGTGAAATAGAGTTAATTTCGAAGAAAATATCAGACCTTGGGTAAGAATAAAATTACTATTACAATTCATAATGAAACTGTTTATAAATGAAATCTCTCTTACATTACGAATTATTGTTCAAAAAAACTGTTGATATTACTTGATTCAAATATCGTTATTACTGATATTTGCGTGAGACAATATTTACAATTTCACAAAATCCGGGGACGCAATGGGAACTCACAAAACAGCAGAACGCCTTGCCAATTTAACTTTCAGCCTACTGGCAAATTGCCAGGAGAAAGAAGTCCGCTTAGCTACAATTCATAATCTGACACAGGCAGAATTCAGATGCCTGAGATTGTTTGGAACTGATGAAAGCGTGAACAATAAAAAAATTGCTGAACGAATGAATCTTAGCCCAAGTCGATTGACAAGAATTATTGATGGTTTAGTAGAGAAGGAATATATAAACAGGGAAATTGATCCTGAGGATAGAAGAAATATGAGAGTTATGCTCTCGAGGAGAGGCAGACAACTTGTTAACCAGCTCAACAAAGCATATGTACAGATTCATAATGAAATTTTACAGGATATTCATACTTCACAGCATGAACCTCTGATTATAGCTATGCAGCATTTGTTAGAGGCTCTTGAAAATTGGTTGAAGAAATCCTAGAATCAGTTTCAGGATTGACGTTTCAAGTGGTTGATATATTTTTTCACAGATTCTAAATCAGAAAAGAGCTAGTGAAAGATTAGTAAAATTTTGTGGTGAGAGGGTAAAATAAGTTGTTTCAAAGTATTCCCGAAGGTTTACATCCCCAACAGATATTATTTCTTTTAATTGTTCTATTCCCTTCTTCAAATTTTCGTTCAGATCATTTTTAACATGATCTGTGCTGCTTACTTCAGGTATTCCTGGTGCGTTCTTCAAAATCCTCATCATTCCACAAATGTATTTAGCAGTAAAGGTTAATTCTTCAAATTCTATCTTCTTTTCCATTACTCCTGACTAAATCAATTATTTTTGTAATATCAACTTTTCTTTGAAGAGGTTTAGAAGTATAATCTTCAACTTTATCTAAAAAATTTTTATCAGATAAATACATTATGACTAAATTTTAACACCTAATCCAATGCCATCGCCGACTGGAATTATTGATGACTTAAGGTTCGGCTGATTCATAAATAAAGAATTAAATTCACGTATATGATTTGTTGATTCTTTATACTGCAAAGGCACACGTGTTGAAGCAGCATAACCATGCCACAGTAAATTATCGACAACTAAAAGCCCTTTTTTTCGCAGAAGCACCAGCGAGTAATCAAAAAGCCTTTTATAATCTTCCTTATCTGCATCAATAAAAATCAGGTCATATTTCTTTTTTAGCTGAGGCATAACATTTATAGCATCTCCCTCAAGTAGTTTTATTTTAGCTGTAAGTCCTGACTTAACAATAAAATCCTTTGCTACTGAAATATTATCTGCGCTCTTCTCAATTGTATGAATCACTGATTTACCCTGCAGATTACGAGCAATTTTTATAGAAGAATACGCAATGGCTGTTCCCAGTTCAAGAACTCTTCTTGGATTTTTTACAAGAACTAACTGCTCTAAGAATTCTGCTGATTGCCAGGAAAGAATAGGAACATTATGTTCTTTTGCATATGCTTCCATTTCATCTATTAGAGTATCAGATTTTTTTCGGAAAGAAGACAGGTATTCAAGCTGATTTGATAATATAATTTTATTCATATCTTTAAATTAAAAGTGAAGGAGTCTTTAGAAAGTTAAGGAAAATCCGTTTAAAACCACTAATACTGTTCAATTAACTGCTAAAAAGCATTAATTATATTTGCAGAAAGATGAAGGCTTTAAGTCTTTTGAGAAATAAATTATCTCAGTAAAACCAAATTTCTACTGATGCGTTTTCCATTCAAATCAATAATAAAATAATAAACACCGCTGGAAATCGAAATGCCGTTAGTGTTTTTTCCATACCAATCAAACCTGTTTTCATTATCATTTGTAACTTTGCTGTAGTAACCAACCTGCTGACCTAAAGGATCAATAATTCTGATTGTAAGATTTTCGTTGCCAGATGATCTTATTAGAATAGAAGTGAATGTATTTAAATCTGGATAAAACGGATTAGGGATAAGGATCACTAACTATGAAGTCCGAAAATGTTTTTTTTGTACTCAGATTCAGACTGATATCAAGTGAACCATAATAAAACTTATAATTACTACTAACAGGTTCTCTGTACAAAGCTCCCGTACTATCATCATAAGTGAAATAAAAATTTATCAACTCATCATTAAAAAAATAAGGCAGCCTGACTGAGTATTTTAAATTATCATCAAATTCCATTTGTTTTTCTTCGTAGTCAACACCATTAGTGGAGTAGTGAATAAAAACCGTTTGAGGGAAAATGTTTTCTTTTGTAATAAACATTTTATTGAGGATGTAAGTGCCGTCGGAAGCTTTAAGATTTGGGAACTCAATTGCTTTTACAGTGGAGACTAAACCATATCCTCTTTCATTATCAGGTGACAAGTTATTATCCGCGGATTCAAAGAAAATACTTCTCACCTGTGTATTTTTTAAATGAGGATATGCTGATAAAAGTAATGAAGCAATACCACTTGCGATTGGAGCCGACACAGAAGTTCCACTCGCGGTAATGTAGCCTGAGTAATCATTAGCATTTGCACAATACACACTTACCCCTTGAGTAACAACATCAGGTTTTATTCTGCCATCATATGATGGTCCCCGACTACTGAAAGCTGCAACTTGATTATCATTGTTTACTGCTCCGATTGCCAGAATATTTTTCCCATCTGCAGGTGCTAATATGTATCTCCAAAAAGTTGCTCCTTCATTGCCTGCTGAAGTAATTGTAATTACTCCTCTTCTGAAAGCAAGTTCAGAAGCTTTTGTAACTATAGTTGTTTCCCCATCCATATCTGAATAATTGTAAGAAAATTCAGGTGAATCAAAAATGCTGTAACCCAGCGAGCTGCTTGTTATATCAACTCCATAACTTTCCATCCACTCAAGTGCTGCCGCGTAGTTATCTTCCTCAATATGTTTTTCACTTCTTATGTCCTCTGTTTTTGCAAGAATGAATTGTGAACCGAAAGCAGAACCGATCAATGAGCCTTCTTTGAATCCTCCAACAATTGAGAAAACCAATGTTCCATGATTGTGCTGGTTTGGATTATCAAGTGAATCATTTGCGGTTAAGAAATCCTTGAAAACAAAATCATATTCAGTTACAACAGTTGCATCTTTTAGTGACTCGTGATTTTTCCAATTAAAGCCGGTATCCAATAGTCCAAGCAGTACTCCTTCTCCGGTTATTCCTTTTGAATGGACTGCAGGAATATCGGAAAGCTGAAGCTGACCAAATGATTGACCATAATCGTAAGCAAATAAAACAGATGATTGTTTAAAATATGATGAGGGAGTTTCCAACTCAGGAGATTTAAACACAAACTTTCTGACTGGCTCAATTCTATTTACAATGGAAAGGTTTGCCAGCTTATTTTTTTCTTCCTCATTTAAGTAAGCAGTAGCGGCATTAAACCAACGAAGTTTATTCTCGATTTTAATTCCCAGCTGTTCGATCTTCAAAATATAATCTGAATGAAGTGGTAAATCATCGAAGGTAATAATGTTTTCTTTCCCCATATTTTTAATTCTTCTTTCGATACTTTTTTCAGAAAGGAGGGATAATGCTGAATTATAATTACGGCTATTCTTTTCGAGAGTTTCTAAAGATTCCATACCTTTATCAATAAAGTATATAAAATACTTTGACTGGGAAATACCTGTGGAAGTAATTCCAAATAAAAGCAAGAATATAAATTTCTTCATTAGAAATTTAGTTTGTTATAATACTAGTTTAATCCCTTGAAAATTCTATTCGCTCTGATAGCAGAAAGAAATCCAAGCGGACCGGGAGCAACTTTTTCTGTATTGTAGGACCAATAAATGAACATAGCTTTTCCGATAATCATATTATCTGTAATAAAACCGAAATGGCGGCTATCCATGCTTAATTCAAAATTATCTCCTATAACAAAATAGTGGTTTTGGGTAAGAACATATTGAAAGATTGCTCTGCCATTTAATGTTACCAAACTCCCTTCAGGCAACAATGATCTTTCACCATAATCCATTACTATAACGGACTGCCATTTCTCAAAATTCTTTGGATTTATTTTGATCGTATCGCCTTTGGCTGGAATAATTATCGGTCCGTAACTAATTCTATTCCATTGAGCACCAGGCGGATAGATAGTTTCTTTCAGTGCTAATTCTTCTTGCTTTTCTAAAAATTTAGGTTTTTTGAAAGTTGATGGCAGTTTGATGGGTTTCCCGTTAACAAAAATTACACCGTCAGTTATTTTAAGAGTATCGCGAGGACCAGCAATTAACCTTTTAACATATTTGGAACCTCCTCTGAGCGGATCATTCTCAAAGTCTTTGGGAAATTCAAAAATTATTATATCATTTATTTCGGGCTTGCCAACTTTAAAAAATTTATGCTGTGGAATTGGCAGATTGATTAATGGAATCTCCCGTGGGGTTGCGATATTGTATGCAAACTTATTTGCTAAAATAAAATCTCCTGGTTGAAGAGTATTTTCCATCGATGTGCTCGGGATCCTGAAAGCGTCAATTGCGAATGCTTTAATTAATAGTGCTATTAAAGCTACCCATAAAAGTATCTTTAAAAGTTTGTAAAACTTATCGAAAATTTTGCTCATAAGTTTATTCCTCTATTTGCAATACTGCTAAAAAGGCTTCCTGCGGTATTTCCACATTACCAACTTGCTTCATTCTTTTTTTGCCTTCTTTTTGTTTTTCGAGTAATTTTCTTTTTCTTGTTATATCGCCCCCGTAGCATTTTGCTGTAACATTTTTCCTCAACGCCTTTACAACCGACTTAGAAATTACTTTTGTACCAATTGCTGCCTGAATCGAAACTTCAAACATTTGACGAGGGATTAAATCTTTTAGCTTAGTGCAGACTTTTCTTCCCCAATCGTATGCTTTATCACGATGAACAATCATTGAAAGAGCATCCACTGGTTCACTATTCAATAATATATCCAGCTTCACAAGATTTGCCTCCAAATAACCAATATATTCATAATCAAACGACGCATAGCCACGAGTAGTTGATTTTAGCTTATCGTAAAAATCGAAAATTATTTCTGAAAGTGGAAATTCAAATTGAAGGTCGGCTCTTGTTGGATCCAGATAAGTTGTGTTTTTATATGAACCTCTTTTATCCATCGAGAGTTTCATAATATTTCCAACATACTCACTTGGTGTAACTATTTGTGCTTTTATATACGGTTCCTCTATTCTATCAATCTCACCGATAGGAGGCATTTCCGCGGGATTATCAACAACAATCCTCTCTCCTTTTTTGTTATAAACAAAATACTCAACGTTTGGTAAAGTTGTGATGATAGTTTGATCGTATTCCCTGTGCAGCCTTTCCTGAACTATTTCCATATGCAGAAGTCCGAGAAATCCGCATCTAAAACCAAATCCAAGAGCAGCAGAAGTTTCTGGTTGATAAACAAGTGCTGAATCATTCAGTCTGAATTTTTCAAGTGCATCGCGAAGACCTTCATAATCATCCGAATCGGTAGGATATAAACCGCTATAGACCATCGGCTTTACTTCTTTGTAGCCCGGAAGAGGTTTCTGAGCGCCGTTCTTTGCCTGAGTTACCGTATCGCCAACTTTAGTGTACCTGACATCTTTAATTCCTGAAATCAAATAACCAACATTTCCTGCTGAAAGTTCGTCAACCTTTACCTTATTTAATCCTAGTATACCTATTTCTTCAGCGTCCATAATTTTATCTGTAACAAAGAATTTTATTTTATCATTTGTGCGAAGTGTTCCATTAAATACTCTTATATAAGCAACCGCACCACGATAGGAATCAAATATCGAATCAAAAATTAATGCCTGAAGCGGTGCATTTGGATCTCCTTTTGGTGGGGGAATTCTTTTAACTATTTCTTCAAGGAGCTCGTCAATGCCGATATTAGCTTTTGCACTAACTTTCAGAATGTCTTCTTCTTTACAGCCAATCAAATCAATAATCTGGTGAGAAATTCTATCAACTTCAGCACTTGGTAAATCTATTTTATTCAGAACAGGAATTATTTCCAGTCCGGCATCGATAGCAAGATACAAATTACTTATTGTCTGAGCTTCAACACCTTGCGCTGCATCCACAACGAGCAAAGCTCCTTCACAGGCAGCAAGTGATCGGGAAACTTCGTAGCTAAAATCAACGTGACCAGGTGTATCAATCAGATTAAGGATATATTTTTCCCCATCCTTTGCTTTATAATGCATCTGGATAGCGTGAGATTTTATGGTAATTCCCCGCTCTCTTTCAAGATCCATATTATCCAGAACCTGAGCCTTTGCTTCACGTTCAGTAACAGTACCGGTTTTCTCCAATAGCCTGTCGGCAATTGTGGATTTACCATGGTCTATATGTGCAATTATGCAGAAATTTCTAATCTGTTCCATTGGTATAAATTAAACTAGGTGCAAATATATATAGGGGTGCGGTCTTATTAAAGGTAAATGAATTGGATGATAGTCAATAATCGTTAAACCAAAAACGATTGGAATTCTTTTGTTTTCATTATCGTATCAATAATAATTCCTTCTCTTAATGCATTTTCTGAAACGGTCATCTCATTGAGTTTAAAGGTGCTGAAGACTTCACTAAGAATTAACAGTCCTGCAGGTATAATATCCGCTCTTTTAATTTCCATTCCTTCAATAAAAAGTCTGTCAACCGGAGAATCGCATTTGAGAACATCAGCAGTCAGTTCAAAAATTTCATTTGCTGTGAAGTTAAAACCATTCATCGTCTTTTTAAACTTACCGGTACGCCGGAAACTAATGATCGAAGCAGCTGCTACAATTGTTCCCGAGCTTCCAATCGCCATTTCAAAGCTGTGATTCGGGTGGAGATCAGTTTTATTATCAAGTTTATCTTTTATGTATTGCCGGCACATATCTATCCCTGATTCGGAAAGGTGAAAATCAGGGAAGAACATTTTACTTAGCCTGACTGCACCAATTTTAATACTCTCAGCAAATTCTGAATCTCCATTTTCACCGAGGAGAAATTCAGTACTGCCGCCGCCAATGTCTACACAAAGAATTCGCTTGTCAAATACATCAAGAGCATTCTGCACACCAAGGTATATTAATTCTGCTTCTGTTTTCCCGTCAACAGCTTCTACTGTTATGCCTGTTTCTTCAAATACTCGGTCAATGAACTCACTTTTATTTTTTGCCTCCCTTATTGCGCTTGTAGCGATTGCCCTAACATCTGCTTTATAGAACTGGGCTATCTTTGCAAAATCTTTCAGCACATCAATAGCTTTTTCCATTTCCCCTTCAGATATCCATGTAAATTCTTTTCCCTTGTGAGAACCTAAACGGATTACTTCCCTTTCACGGTCAATAATTTTAAATGAACTATCGCTCTTTACCTGGACGATTATCAAGTGAAAGGAGTTTGTGCCCATATCTACTGCGGCGATGCACTTGTTCATTTTTTAATCTCCTTATTATTCAGGATTAATTCACAAAGACGATAAACGTCATCCACAGAAACATCATCAATGAGTTCAGATTTACGGATAAAATATTTGTTCATTCCAATTGGTGCCCAATTAAACGGATTTGTTGGACCAAAAATACTAATTTGTGGAGTATCAGTTGTGCCGGCAACGTGCATAATTCCTGTATCATTCGAAATAAAAAGATCTGACATAGATATTAAAGCAGCAACTTGTGGAATAGGTTTATTAATAAATTTACCAAAGCTAATATCAACATTTTTTATAAGATAATTCAACTCCTCTTTTTCAGCCCAACCGCCGGTAAGATAAAAATTTGTAGGATAAATGCTATTTATTTTTTTTACTAGCACAGAATATTTATCGAGTGACCATCGGTTAATTGGCTTACCTGCACCAACATGAAGTCCTACCAATAACTTCTTATTTTTATCTTTGAATCCTTCAACAAATTTTTTAGCAGAGGCTGTATCATCATCTTGAAACGTAATCTCAGATCTATAATTGCTAGTATTTATTCCAAAAGGTCTTACAATATCCAAACTTCGTTCCGATACGTTTGAATCCGGATGATTACGCCAGTCAAGATTTATCCTTCTATCAAAGAAAAACGAGCTAAGGTTTGGTTTACCATTTAATGAGTTTGCACCTATACGAATTTTGGAATTGGATAATCTTGCCAGCAGATTGCTTGTAAAAGAGATTGAAACAACAACAGGAACAATTGTCAGATCATACTCTTCCCTGAATAACTTGATTGTGTGAAACAGATACACGGGGTTAAATAATTTCTTTTTATCGAAAATGTAAATTTTGTCAAGAAATTTATTTTTAACCATTCCTGGATAATTAAACGGACTTACAACAAGAGATAAATAGCTATCTGGATAAGTTTCTTTTAGTGCCCTGAATAAAGAGACACCTGCAAGAAGATCGCCAAGCTGGTTGTGTTGTCTAACAATCAAAATTTTTTTTGGTTTGCCTATTTCCCTTGAATGGTTTTCCTGAATAGAAAAAAATATTTTAAAAAATGAATAAACAATTTTTGATAATATATTATTCTTTGCCATTATTTACTGGATGATTCACTTTCATCATTTGAAGATTTAATGTCACGAAAGTCAGCTTCTTCAACATTTTTATATTTATTCTTCAGTTGTTCTGCTCTATCCTTTAAGTCATTAACGTTTGGACGTGAACCGGATTTATAGCTAATTAGTAATTTAAAAAATCTGTATGCAAAAAATACAAGTATTGCAATTGCTGCGTAAAGAATTAGTCTTATCAAATTATTCTCCTAATTTCGGGATTAAAATATTCTGTAAAACCTCTATCTTCTCTAAAAATCTGTTTGAATAGTTCATCAAAATCTTTATCACTACTGACAAAATCAATTTCGGAAGAATTAACAATTAAAAGAGGAGTAGAATTATATCTAAAGAAATAATGATTGTAAGCTTCACTTAATTCTTCAAGATAGCTTTTTGTGATTGCTCTTTCAATTTTCCTGCTTCTCTTTTTAATATTAAACATTAACCTGTCAGTGCTGGATTGAAGAAAGATGACGAGGTCAGGTTTCCGTAGTGAACGGGCAAGCAATGGATAAATACTTTCGTAAAGATTTAGCTCGTCTTTACTGAGATTCATATATGCAAAGATTCTATCCTTCTCAAATATATAATCGCAAACAAGATGCTCTGAAAAAAGATCTTCCTGTTTAAGTTCCTGCTGCTGCTTGAATCTATTAATTAGGAAGAACATCTGCGTTTGGAACGCCATTCGTTTCCTGTCAACATAAAATTTTTCAAGGAATGAATTATCATCGAACTGTTCCATGATCAGCTTAGCATTCAGGCGTTCACCAATCCGTTTTGCAAGGCTGGATTTACCCGCACCAATTACACCTTCAATTGCAATGTAGTGTAATTCGTTTTTTACTTCCGGTTTTTCATTCATTTTATCAGAACTCTATGAGGAATTTTCCTGATAATATTAGATTGTTTCTTTTGAGTATAAGAATGCTCAGACTCATGTTTAAAAATACTAATTTCATATATCTTTTTTTTCAGTTCCGGATGGATTAATTCCGGCTCAATTTCAATTAAAGGCACTATCACAAAATCCCTATTAGCTAAATCTCTGTGAGGAATTGTAATTTCATCATCGGAATAAACCAGATCGTTAAAAAATAGAATATCGAGGTCAATTTCTCTTGGACCCCATTTTGAAGTAAATTTTCTTCCAACTTTCATTTCAACTGACTTCAAAAAATGAAAGAGATCTTTCGGTTCCAGATAGGTTTTTATTTTAATGACAGCATTGAAAAACTCGCCCTGTTTTATTTCACCATATGGAGATGATTCATAAATAGAAGATGCCGCTTCAACTTCGCAGTAAGTATTTTGATCGATTAATTCAACTGCATTATCAATGTTATTGATCTGTACGCCAACGTTTGATCCAATTCCTATGTAAGCAATATTTTTAATTTTATATCCTTGTTTAAGTTTTCAGTTCTTTTCTCTCTTTTATAACCTCTGCTTCTACACAATCGACTACACCACCTAGTGGAGGATTATTTTTCCGAACTCTTACTGAAACTTTTATTATCCTGTCAAATTTTTTTAACAATTCAGTTGCAATTTCTATTGCTAACGCTTCAATTAAATAATACTTCCGTTTAACTGTGAACTGATTGAGGAAAGAGTAAACCTGATAGTAATCGACTGTCTTAGTTAAATCATCACCTGATGCAGCTTCAGAAAAATCTGTATGAATATCAATATCAGCTTCAAACTTGCCTCCGACATTCTGCTCCTCATTGCTGACACCGTGGTAGCCGTAGAATGTTGCGTTTTTTATTCTAATTATATTAATCATTTTCCTAAATGGAATTTTATCAAGATTAAAATTAAATAAATGTTCCCAAATAAATTTTGCTAATTCTCAATTCAGCTATTGTTCGATTTCTGCTTTTATAATGGATCCTTTTCTTAGTTTAAGAAGATTACCAAGATTTGCCCAGAATACCCCGGTCAGCACCATTGCAGCGCCGACAAAATGCCTTGTAGAAAGCACTTCACTGTAAATAAAATAACCAAGAATAAGAGCAACAATAGGAGTAATAAAAGCTATCAAAGAAAGTATAACAAGATTGATACGTTTAATTAACCAGTAAAATGTTGTGAAAGTAATAACACTTCCGAAAAACGCAAGATAGAGGATTGAAAGAACAGCATTTTCATCTATGCGAATTGTAGTAAGATCTTCTACGAGAAAAGCAATCACAATCATAGATATACCTGCAATTACCATAGGAATGAAATTCATTGAAAGAGAATTCAAATGATTTCCAAACTTTTTAATTGAAACGGCAATCCATGCCTGCATTGTTCCGCTCAATACTACGGCAAACATTCCTATTAAATAATTTGTTATATCGCCAACAAACGAATCAGAAAAAATTATTACTATTCCAGAGAATCCGAGAATCGTTCCAAAAATTTTATAAAAACCGATAAACTCTGATGGCATTCTTAAGTACGAAAAGATAACTACCCAGAATGGATAAACCGCAAAAAGTACTGCTGCCATTCCCGAAGGAACAAACTGCTGTGCCCAGTAAACTAATCCAAATGGAATTACAAATGAAAAGAATCCCATTAGCAAGTATAATCTTACTGATACTTTATCTGTTTGAAGTGGAATATTTTTTATTCTCATCAAAGCAAATATGATAACTGAAGCTAATGAAAATCTTACCCCTGCAGAAAACATTGGTGTTAGAGATTCAAGCCCGAAGCGAATTGCAATCCACGTTGAACCCCAGATTAAACAAAGCACTAAATATGCAAGAAATATTTTAACAGCCAGCTTGCTCATAATTTGTTATTCATTGCAATTACCCCAATTGCTCTTCCTGACTTTTGACCATCACGTCTGTATGAATGCAGAAAATTATCATATTCAAATGAACATAACCCCGATACTTGAATATTTACTCTTTTAACTCCCTCATCAGTCATCATTTTATTATTAGCTCCAGCAAGATCAAGATAAAATTTGTCCATGTTCTTCAGAATGAATTCATTATGAAATTTATGTGCAACTTCCTCTGCGACTTCATAATTTTTTTGTGAAATTGAAGGTCCAATGTAACAAATTAAATCTTGTGGGTTTGAATGTAATTCATCTTTTAATTTAATGATTGTTTTCTGAAGAATCTTTTTCTCAGTACCTCTCCAACCAGAATGAACAGCAGCTATTATTTTCTTTACTGGATCATAAATAAATATTGCAGGACAGTCGGCACTGCTTATTGCTAATCCTAAATTTTGGGAAGCTGTAATAAGTGCATCACTTTCACCACAATTTCCGAAAGTATTCACCTTTTTTATAGAATCTGCATGAACCTGTTTTTGATAGCTTATCGTATTTTCATTCAAGCCTAGTTTTTCAAAAAATAATTTTCTGTTGGCATTTACAACTTCTTTTCCATCACCAACGCTATAAGAAAGATTAAAATAGTATGGTGGATTTGCATTCGGGCCACTCCTTGTACTAAAACCACAAACTATTTCCGGAAACTGTTTGAAAATAAATGGTTTGATAATGAGCATAAATTAGTGAATGCAATAAAAGTTAAATTGAGAGTATACCGCTTTAATGGTATATTAGCACAGTTATATTTAAAACATCAATTAGGACAAATATATTGAAAATCTTAGTAACTAATGATGATGGTATCTACTCGTCTGGCATATCAGCATTAGTTGACGCTTTAAAAGAGATTGCAGAAGTAATAGTTGTCGCTCCAAGTGAGGAGCAGAGCGCAGTTGGACACGGAATAACTATGAAATATCCTCTTCGTGTCACTAAATACTATAATAATGGAAATTTCTTCGGATACGCAGTTGAAGGGACACCGGCAGATTGTGTTAAAATGGGAATCAGAAATATTATGGGTGAATCTCCGGACCTCGTTATTTCAGGAATTAACCACGGCTCAAACACCGCAATTAATATCATTTATTCCGGAACTGTTTCTGCTGCAAGAGAGGCTTCAATTATGGATGTTCCCGCTATTGCTATTTCTATAACAAGTCACGATGCAAAAGATTTCAGATACGCTGGAAAGATTGCCAAGATGTTAGCACTAAAAGTTACAGAACACGAGATTCCAAATGGAACACTTCTTAATGTAAACGTTCCCAACTTTCCTGAGGAAGAGATTGCGGGCATTCTTGTAACTGAGCAAAGTAAAGCAAAATGGGATGATATTTATGAAAAACGAACTGATCCATTTGGCAAAGATTATTACTGGCTAACCGGAAAATTAGTTGAAGTTGAAAATGAAAAACAAAGCGATCAATTAGCTATAAAAAATAAATTTGTCTCAGTTACTCCAATTCATTTTGATCTTACAGATTATGAAACTTTTGAAAAAATGAAGAGCTGGGATATAGAAAAAATTTTTAATCAAATAGATAAGTGATGTTTGGATACGAAGATATTAATTTATCACTGGCTTATCCCGAAGTTTATTTATTATTAGTTCTGCTGTTAATTTCCGCTTACTCCTACTACGTTTACCGTTACACAATCCCTCAAATTAGTAAGTATAAAAAATTCTTATTAACATCACTCAGAGTTCTGGCTTTAATAGTATTATGTTTAATTCTGTTTGAACCAATTTTAAATCTCAGCCGCAAATTTATACTCGAACCAAATAACTTAGTATTTATTGATAATTCCAGATCAATAAGGATAGATAATGGAACTGAAGGCTCATCACAGATTAAACAAATATTGAATGATATTTCAGCTAGTGCTTCAGAAGACAATTTATCTTTTTATGAATTTGGGAATTCAGTAAGAGCAGTCAGTGTTGATAGTTTGAATAATATAAATTATTCAGATGGGGCTACAGACATTCAGGAAATATTTAATTATGTTAAAAATTCTGATAAAAATATAGCTTCTATTACTTTAATAACTGACGGAGTAATTACTTCTGGTGGTAATCCTTATTATGATGCGACTAACATTGGTATTCCAGTTTTTACAATCGGGATTGGAGATACAACACAAAGAAAAGATGTTGAGTTAAAAAAAGTTTTGCATAATGATTTTATTTATGCTGAAACCCCTACGAATATAATCGCAACAATTTTCAACAAAGGAAATGCGGGTAAATCAGTTACAGCAACTTTATACGAAAATAATAAATTTATCTCGCAACAGAATTTGATCCTCAGTAATACTGGAATCCAAAACATATCTTTTGATTATAAAGCTCAAAGCCAGGGCGAAAATAAGTTAAGTATTGAATTATCAAGTTTGCAGGATGAGTTTACAACAGCAAATAACAAGCAGGTATTTTATGTAAATGTTTTTTCAAATAAAATAAAAGTTTTTTTACTTGCATCATCTCCATCTTCTGATTTAACATTTGTAAAAAACGCGCTCGTAAGAGACGAGAATATTGAAGTTTATTCAATTGTACAGATATTAGAAGACAAATTTTTAGATAAGCTTAACTATCAAAAGCTCGACAGCGCAGATGTTTTTTTTCTAATCGGTTTTCCATCGGATCAAACACCCGAAGAACTTTTACGCAGAGTCATTTCAAAAATTAAAGATAGTAAAACACCTTATTTTGTTACTCTATCAGCTGGTATAAGTTTACGCAGATTATCTGGGCTTGGTAATGATCTTCCTTTTACTTTTTCTCCGGGATTAGCAGGGTTCAGAGAAGTTCAGCCATTCATACTTCCAGAGCAAATTTCTAATCCGATACTTCAATATTCTGACAAAAATCCTTTTGATATCTGGAACAATCTGCCACCTGTTTTACAGCCGAGTTCAATTTTTAATGCCCGGATAGAAAGTAAAATGCTAGCACAGTTAATCGTTAATAACAGTATCGTTAAATCTCCTTTGATTCTTTCAAGCAATTTTAGCGGAAAAAGATCAATCGCAGTACTTGCAAAAGACATTTGGAAATGGAAGCTTCAGGTGGCACCAAAAGGCCTTGACGTATTCGATAGTTTTATCGTTAATTCATTAAGATGGTTAAGAGCAAGTGAAGAACAAAAATTAGTAAAGATAAAGACATCAAAGAAAATTTTTTCGCAGGGTGAAAGAATTGAATTTTCTGGAGAGGTTTTGGATGAATCATTAAATCCTGTTTCTAACGCAGAGATCAAAATCAATATTTCTTCCGGCACAAATATATTTGAAGCTGATATGCAAAATGTTGGTTCGGGATTGTATGAAGGCTCATTAGTGATAAATGAAACCGGAGATTTCAAATTTTCAGCGCAAGCAGGAACTAATGGCCGGATTCTGGGAAAAGATAACGGAAGCTTTAATATCGGAGAGATAGATATCGAAATGATTAATCCTGTTATGAATTATTCGTTGTTGAATTTATTAGCAAACGATACAGGTGGAGAATATTATTCCCCTAATAATTATAACTCATTACTGGAAAAACTGAAAGAATTGAAAATAAATTCATCAAAAGATAGAATTGTTACTTCAGAAATTAGTTTGTGGTCCAACACCTGGATGTTGTTGATAGCGATATTTTTATTTTCTATGGAATGGTTTATTCGTAAAAGAAATGGAATGTTGTAGTAACACTTGAAAAATATCCGACTTGATGAATGTATGATTGCTTGGATTTATGTTTAAGACATATCACTTCACAGTAATAAATTTTAGATACTGAAAAATTAGCACTTTGTTAAATGATATTTACAGCAGGCTACATATTTGATTTTTTCCTTCCGAGACTTTGTCCTGGCTGCAATAAAAAATTATCCGTCGAAGAAGAACCTGTGTGTGTCGATTGTCTCGGCAGCATCTTAATTGCCGATGAGGAAAGAATTAGCAGTGAGTACAACAAGGATTTCGGCAGTAATAAAGTTGTTACGGATTTTTACTCAAAATATGTTTTTGAAACTGATAAAACACTGCAGCAAATCATCCACGCATTAAAATATAACAAACAATTTAAACTGGGAGTTTTTCTAGGTGAGCTGCTTGCCGAGGGAATAAAAATGAGAGACTGGCAAATAGATTTGATCATTCCTGTTCCTATTCATCATCTTAAAAAAGCTGAAAGAGGATACAACCAATCTGATTATCTTGCTAAAGGATTGAGTAAAGGACTCAATATACCCTATTCCGGAAATTCAATTAAACGTATCAAATACACTGAATCTCAAACAAAACTTAAACTGAAAGAAAGAGCTTTGAATGTTTCTAATGCATTCAAAGGCAGACATACAAAAAAAGTAAGTGGAAAAAATATTCTTATTGTTGATGATGTGTGTACTACAGGAGCTACTATACTTGAGTGTGCAAATGTGTTGATCGGTGCAGGTGCTAATTCAGTTTACGCTTGTTCGGTTGCCATTGCAGAATAATCAAAGATTACATCTTTTCAGGTGCAGAAACACCAATAATCGATAACCCATTTTTAATCACAGTCTTTGTTGCAACTGCTAGAGCTAATCGTGCCTCGGCAATATTTTTCTCACTGCCAAGTATTCTTCTGAAAGTATAAAACTTATGGAATGCAGCAGCTAGGTCTTCCAGATAACCACATATTTTTTGCGGTTCAAAATTTTCTGCACTGTACAAAACTTCTTCCTCAAACTTGTGGAGTTTTTTAAGTAACGCCTGTTCTTCTTCTTCAATCAATAAATTAAGATTATCTGTTTCCGGTTTCAGATTTTCTGATTCAACAGTTCTGACAATCGAACAAATTCTTGCGTGTGCATACTGCAAATAAAAAACCGGATTCTCATCACTCTGTTTTTTCGCAAGGTCAATATCAAAATTCATATGTGAAGAAATTGAGCGCATATTAAAGAAGTATCTGACAACATCAGAACCAACCTCATCAATCAACTCATCTAAAGTTATGTAATTAGCTTTGCGTGTTGACATCTTTACAACTTCACCATCTTTTAAAATCGTAACAAACTGATGAATCAACACTTTCACTTTATTCACATCATAGCCTAAAGCTTTAATTCCTGCAAGAACATCAGGGTAAGTTGCATTGTGGTCTGAGCCGAAAAGATCAACCAGTAATTCATATCCACGATCATATTTTATAATATGATACGCAATATCAGGAAGACGATATGTTGGCTCACCAGTGGACTTAACAATAACTTTATCCACTCCCCCAGTAAGTTTGGAAAGTTTCAACCAGGTAGCTCCTTCTTTTTCGTAAGTTAATCCTGATTTTTTAAAATCGTTCAGAAGTTTTTCTATCTTTCCTTCTTCATAGAGCGATTTTTCATTGAAAAAGATTTTATGATGAATTCCCAGCATGTCTAAACTTTTCTTTATATCATAAAATATTTCTGCTTCAGCTATTTCTTTAAACTTTCCTTCGGCAGGTTCATTGAGTAATCTATCTCCGAATTCTTCTTTGATCTTCTTTGCGATATCGATAATGTATTCCCCCTGATAATAATCTTCCGGAAATTCAGTATTACCACCGAGAAGATTCAAGTATCGAATTCTGACCGAATCTCCAAGAACACGCATTTGTCTGCCTGCATCGTTGAAATAAAATTCGCGGTCAACTTCATATCCAATCCATTCAAGAAGATTTGCAACTGTATCGCCAACAACGGCATTTCTTCCATGTCCAACTGTCAATGGTCCGGTTGGATTAGCTGAAACAAATTCAACATTTGCTCTTTTACCAGAATATTTTTTTGATATACCAAAATCACCAACTCTTTCATTTATATCTTTAACAATTTCTGCTAAAAATGAAGGAGTAAAATAAAAGTTAATGAAGCCCGGTCCGGCAATTTCTGTTTTGCTGATGACGCTATCATTAATATGAAGATTTGAAAGAATCTCGGTGGCGATTTCTCGCGGATTTCTTTTTATTTTTTTTGAAAGGATCATCGCAGCGTTTGATGAAAGATCGCCGTGTGTTTCAATTTTAGGAGTATCGAATGTTAGCTCTACATCGTTAAGATATGGTAATTGCTGTGAAGCTTCTTTAAATAGTTTTTGTAAATATTTTTTCAAATTGTAGGGATAAATATGATAGAAATCTGATATGCAAACTTATTAAAGAAGAAGACTGGAAAAAACTATACTGATTAAAAGATATTCATTGCTTTGTTGTTGCTACTTTCTTCTTTTCAGGATCGCTCATTTTTTCAAAAGGCGCATCGCCCCAAAGTTTTTCAAGATTATAAAACTCTCTTGCATCCTTCTTAAAAATATGCACAACCACATCAACATAATCCAGTAAAACCCAGCTTAACGCTTTGAGGCCCTCTCTGTGCCAGCATTTAATTCCTTCATCAGAAAGTGCTTTATCAACCTTATCGGCTATTGCTTTTACCTGTGTATCAGAATCAGCTGAACATATCACAAAATAGTCGGTAAACGTAACGAGTTTCCTTAAATCAATAGCTAAAACGTTAAATCCTTTTTTAGTAAAAATAATATCTGAGATTTGGTGAGCTAATTCTGTTGAATTCAATTTTGCCTCTTTAATAATGGTATTAAATTTCCGTAATCTTTTCCTAGAATAAATGTAACATCTAACAAGTAGTCAGAATTTATTTGCTGAATAATGCTGTTCTCATCTAAACCTACAAGTGCAGCTAGTTTTTCTGCATTAATAAGTTCATCATTTCTGCTGATGATGATACTGTTTTCAATTTCAAAGGAACGATAATTTCCGAGGTTTACAACATCAATATAATTTTCTCTCAGGTAGTCAGTAAGTTTATCAGCCACACCACTTACTCCGCATCCATTTAGAACTTCAACTTGTATTCTTGCTTTTGTACTGTCTATGAGAAGATCGTCTTCAGAATCTCCAAATTTCAACGAAGCAGCTTGAAAAGTTGTATAGGCTAAAACAGTAATAATTAATATCAGGATTAAAATCGAGATGTTGAGGATGAGGTTTTTCGAAATGTCTACTTTTTTGTCAGTTGAAATTTTCTTTTCCCTCAATGATTAAAATTTAAAACCATAATTACTTTTTATCAAATGGTGATTCGGAACTAGTATTATAAATCCCCGAACTAAAATTAAAAGGGTTTCCATAACCATAATAAGGATTATAAAACCCATACCCATAAGGCATAGCTCTATACTGTAAGTGAACTGAGAAATTATCCCAGGGATGATAGTTGATTGCTGCGTTGCTGATATAAATTCCGGAAATATCTTTCTGAAACTGATCTCCAAGAGTACTGTATGGTGAATACATTACCGAAACGTCCAACTGCAAATTTAAATTATTCATCAATCGGTAAAACATACTGTTCGTGTAACTTGTTAATGAAACACCCTGTCCTGCAAAAGATGTATAATTAAGACTAAAGGAATGACGCATTATGAAATCATCAGCGTTAAGAAATCCGAATAAAGCATTTGAATTTTCTGTTATGATTCCATCCTTGACACTGGTGGGTTCAATTCCTGTATCTTTAAACTGGGCATAGATTCCCGTAATAGAAATTAATACGACTATCAATAATAATTTTTTCACATCATCACCAAAATTTTAATTCAATTTTATATAAATAATTTACAAAAAGCAACAAAGAATCTTTTGACAATATACTATAAAAGCCTGGTTATTTTATTTTTTTTATCAACCAACACTACTTTTGGTTTATATTTTTTTGCATTCTCATCCGAAAGTTGAAAATAACTTACAATGATAATTTCATCACCAACTGAACTAAATCGTGCAGCCGGACCATTAAGGCAAATTGTTCCGCTCCCGGCTTCCCCTTCTATTGCATAGGTGTCCAATCTTGAGCCGTTATTAAAATTCAAGACCTGAACCTTTTCATATGGTAAAATATCTGCTGCTTCAAGTAAATCTTTATCAACTGTAATACTGCCTTCATAATACAGCTCAGCCTGAGTAACCGTGACCCGGTGTATTTTAGACTTCAACATTTCTCTTTGCATTAAAACTTTTTCCTTTAATTTTGTACAATCAAATATACCTATTGCTAAATCTTAGTTTCAAGGAACAATTTGGTCAAGAATGTAATTAAAAAACTTAATTTGCTTTAATTTATTAGAGTTTGATTTGAAAATACTCGTAATTGATAATTTTGACTCATTTACTTACAATCTTGTTCAATTATTAGGTAAATACCGAAATAAGCTACAGATTTTGAGGAATGATGAGAGTATTTCTTCTATTAGAAATTATCAGCCGGATAAGATTTTAATTTCACCCGGTCCGGGGAGACCAGAAAATTCTGGATTAACTCTCGAAGTAATAAGGGAGTTTGGAAATTCAGTTCCTATACTTGGAGTATGTCTTGGTATGCAAGCGATTTGTTATTTATTTGGTTCGGAAATAATTAATGCAAACAGTATATACCATGGCAAAACTTCCAGTATTAATCATGATAACAAAACAATCTTCCAAAACATCCCACAGGACTTTGACGCTATGCGTTACCATTCCTTAGTGGTACGAGAAAATACAATCCCAAATGAAATAGAAATTTCTGCTAAAACTTCAGCCGGAGAGATTATGGGTGTACGTCACAAAATCTATTCACTCGAAGGAATACAGTTCCATCCGGAATCTATTCTTACTTCATTTGGAAATCAAATAATAAAGAACTGGTTAAAGCTTTAACTTAGCTAGCTCTGAATTTCCACAATCATTTCAATTTCAACAGCAGAATCAATTGGTAGTTCATTTACACCTACCGCACTTCTAACATGTTTACCGTTATCCCCAAATACTTTAACCAAAAGGTCAGATGCTCCATTTGCAACTTTCGGCTGATCGGTAAAGCCATCAGCACTATTCACAAAAACAGTAACTTTTACTAATTCTTTTAATTTTATCCAAGATTACCGATTACTACTGATTTAATTACACTAAGACAATTAACTGTACAAAGTTGGGCTGCTTTTATGCTTCCTCTTCAAGTGAAATATCTTTTCCTACTTTTCCCTTAAATTTTAGTTCTCCATTAGCCATTGGAATTTGACCGGCAGTAAAAACTAAATTTCCAATCTGTAGTTGCCGGAATATAAGATGCTAGCGGTTTAGGAGCTTCTGGAATTTTTATTCCCAATGTTTAAGTTTTTTCTTCTATCATTATTTCCTCTGTTTTTGATATTCAAAAATAACCCTTATTTTTATTAAAATTTGAATCGACTCTAAATTTAATTCAATTGTAATATAGGAAAAGGATTTATCTTATGACCGGTAACAAATTTAATGAATTCGTAGAGATAGTTAAAAGATTACGAAAAGAATGCCCTGGGATCGTGAACAAACTAATCGATTCAATAAAAGCAGCAACAATTGAAGAAGCATACGAAGTAGTTGAATCAATTGAGAAGAAGAATTATGAGGAACTGAGGAACGAACTTGGCGATTTGCTACTTCACGTTGTTTTCCACACCATAATAGCTTCGGAGTCTAACGAATTTACAATTGATGATGTGATTGATTCAATCAGAGAAAAATTAATCAGAAGACATCCGCACGTATTCGGAGAAGTAAAGGTTTCAGGTTCTGAGGAAGTAAAAAAGAATTGGGAAGAAATAAAACTTGAAGAAGGAAGAAATTCTGTTCTGGAAGGTGTTCCGGAAATGCTTCCATCATTACAAAGATCTCATCGGCTTCAGGAGAAAGCAGCAAAAGTAGGCTTCGATTGGGAAAATAAAGAAGACGTTTGGAAAAAAGTAATAGAAGAAATTGAGGAAATGCACGAAGTAGAAATCAAAAGACAAAACTTAAAAGGCACAAGTGATTATGAGAATTTATATGAAATCTTAGAGAGTGAAGTGGGAGATGTATTTTTCGCCATGGTAAATTATGCAAGATTTTTGGACGTAAATCCTGAAAATGCATTGCGAAGAACTAACTCAAAATTTATAACCAGATTCGTCTACGTTGAAGAAAAAATAAGATCACTGGGGAAAAAGTTATCAGACTCAAATCTTAATGAGATGGATTTTTATTGGGAGGAAAGTAAAAAAATTATTTAGGAATCGCCATTTTTATTGTTGCCAAACTTTTCATAAGCATCAATTATATCTTTTACAAGCTTATGCCTTACAACATCTCCTTTATCAAAATAAACGAAAGCAACTCCTTCTACTTTAGATAATATTTCCTTCACTTGTACTAATCCACTGACCTGCTTAGCGGGAAGATCAATTTGCGTTATATCGCCAGTTACTATTGATTTTGAATTACCACCAAGTCTAGTTAAGAACATTTTCATCTGCATCGTAGTGGAATTTTGGGCTTCATCGAGAATAACGTAAGCATTATTCAAAGTTCTACCGCGCATATATGCCAGAGGGACTATTTCTATTATTCGCTTCTCAATGTAGCTCTTTAATTTCTCGGAAGGTATCATATCATCAAGGGCATCATAGAGAGGACGAAGATACGGATCAATTTTTTCACGAAAATCTCCGGGAAGAAATCCTAGACTTTCACCTGCTTCAACAGCTGGCCTTGCTAAAATCAATTTTTTAACCAGACCTCTTTTAAGAGCCGAGACCGCAATTGCAACTGCAAGATAAGTTTTACCTGTACCGGCAGGTCCGATAGCAAAACAAATATCATTTTTCCGGGCAAGATTTATATAATTTATTTGTCCGGGTGTTCTGGCTTTAATTACATCTTTCTTTGTATAGAGAACGATCGTGTCAAGCTCTTCTTCATCAACTATTTCCTTACCTTCAATTGTTAGATCAAGGATTGTGTTGACATCATTTGTTGTTAATCTTCCGCTCGTATTTAAAACATAAGCCATCTCTTTGAGTATCTTTTCAATTAATTCAACTTCTTCAAATACACCTTTGAAAATTACATTATCCCCCCTAACGGTTATGGAAGAATTAAATCGATCCTCAATAATTCTCAGATTTGAATCATTAAATCCGAGAAGGTCAAGCATATTCACATTTTCAATTACTATTTTCTTTTCAACTGCTGTCATTGAAATCTTTAAAAGAAAAAACCCTTATCCTGTAAAAGGACAAGGGTTTTTTCGAAGTAAATTAAGTTATACAAGCTAGACTAATCTTATTGAACCGGAGCTGGTTTGTAATTAGCTCTTAGCTTTTCGTATTTATTTTTTTCATCCTGAGTAAGTGGTGGAATAGAGAATACCTGGGCAGGATAAATTAAATCTGGATTCTTAATTTTATCTCTATTTGCTTTGTAAATAACAGGCCAAGCAAATGCGTTTCCATAGTGTTCTTTCTTTTTTGCAATCCCCCAAAGGTGATCGCCTCTAACAACCTTATAAGATATCACCGGCGGAGCATCAATCCATGCATCAAGAGCTTGCTGCATTTTATTATGCACTTTATCGAAAAACTCAGGAAGTGCACTTAGCTTGTTCATCTTTAATGCATTAAGATCAGCTTGTCTGTCAGCCTTAGGGCTTTCTTTTCTTTTGATTTTTCCATCAAGTTCATTGACAGCATTTCTGAAGTTGTCAACATCTTTTCTGGTTGCACCAACTAAAGCATAAAGCTCATCAATACATTCTTCAGGATCCTGAAGACCATTTCTAACTGTAGTCAGGTTTTCGATGTCTGCAGTTAAGGTTTGAATTTCAGACTCTAAAGATTGCTTCTTACCAGTGAGTCTGGTCATTTCAGCTTCCCATTCGTCTTCAGTCATCTCTTCATCCTGTGCAAAGGAAGAAAGAGATAACAGGAAAAGAAGGGAAAGAAAATAAACTAAAAATTTTGTAAGTTTCATTTTTTTCTCCATTTGATTTTTTTAAAATTCCTGTTAATAATTACTTAGGCAGTTTTTGAAGATTTGCCTTAGTTTCTTCCTTTTGTTTATTACATTCAGCCAATTTTCTGTTTATTGTCTGAATTTCAGATTCTAGCTGTGCCTTAGTGTCTTTCATTGAATTAGCATCTGCTTCAAGCGATTTCACTTCTGCACGCAGATTATTAAGTTCAGCTATCTGAGCGTCACTTAAACCGCATCCCGCAAGAAAGGCAATACTAACAAAAAATATTGCGGCAACTACGGGAGTTTTGAATCTTTTTAAAAGGTTCATATGTAACCTCCGATTATTAATGATTGTTTATTGTAATTAAAGTTAGAATTACGATTAATTTTCAAACTACTTATTACTATAAAGTAGTATAAAATAATATAGTACAAATATATAATTAATTGAGTTAATATTTTCAATCTTCCGATTATTTTTTTTGCTTAAATTAGCTTTTTTTCAACAAAACTGGTGTAAGTGTCCCCCGCTATTATCAGATGGTCGAATACAGGAATATCCAGAATTTTACCAGATTCCACTATTTTTTGGGTTATTCTAATATCTTCACTACTGGGCTCAGGGTTGCCGCTTGGGTGATTGTGAATCAATATTATGCTGGCAGAAGAAGAATCAATAGCAACCTTAAATATCTCTCTGGGATGAACAACACTTGAATTAAGATTTCCGATTGAAATGGTTTCATGCTTAATTATCTTATTTGATGAATTCAGACATATAACAATAAATCTTTCTTTAGTATCATCTCTTAAAAGAGGAATGAAGATGTCGGCGATTTCTTGTGGTGATGTTACCTTTTGATTTGAAAACCATTTTGCCTGAGACAATATCCTTCTGCTCAACTCAAACGCGGCTGCAAGAGTTGCTGCTTTATCTTTTCCTATTCCACTAACTTTTTGAAGTGAGTCAACGGTTTTTGTTGCAAGCATCGCCAGGTTTCCCTCAATACTTATCAATTCTCTGGCAATTTCCAAGACTGACTTTCCTTTTTTCCCAGTTCTTAAAAGAATAGCAACCAATTCTGCATCTGAAAGATTCTGAGATCCTCTTAATAAAAGTTTTTCACGAGGTCGGTCATCTAGTGGAAGTTCTTTTACTGTTAACTTTTTATTTACTTTCATAATTACTATTGACCAAGCCTGAATTTATCTACAAGCTCAAACACTCCAGCTTTGTAGCGAACTATATTTAAGAATCTATTTACCCTTCTAGTATCAAATGAAATATTGTTATGTAATCCACTACTTATCATACCTGAAGTCATTTTGTCTAAGAGGTTTTTTCTGCCTGGCTCACTGTTTCTTAAGGCCGTTAAAAGATATTTCGCAGTATCATAGCCATAAAGAACATTTCGATTTACATCCGTTCCTGTGAGAGATCCAAACCTATCGCTGAAATTCTTAAAAACTTCGCTATTGAAATCAATAAAATTATCAGAAGTAAAGGTTAGATTATCACTCACCCCGGATGCAGTTTCAAATCCTTTTGCAGTAAACCAATCCTGATTTCCGTATATAGGTATTTTTATTGCATATTTAATTAGCTCTGATAAAATGAATGGTGTAACAGAATTATCAGACAATGGAATATAAATACCTTCTATCACGAGTGAATCACTATAAATTTGTGAAACGGGACTGCTGAAATCAGTATAATTATTTTTATATGATTCCCTTTTTAACACTCTACCTCCCAAGTCTTCAAACTCACTAATAAATGATGCAGCCAGAATTGGGGAGTATGCATCAATAGAGTTCATCACTGACATAACTCTTCTGTTTTCTGAATAAAATAGATATTGAGCCATTAGTCTTCCTCTAACAGAAAAAGAAGGATTCGCCTGAAAAAAGTTATGGCTAATACTCGTCAGATCATCATCAGTGGCAGTTGGAGATATAATTGGAATATCATATTCATCAAATTCCTGAAGTGTAACCCGTACTTCATTACTGAAAATAGGTCCTAATATAGCAACTATTGAATTCAGTGAAACAAACTCATCTCTGATATTTTTTATTTCGTTAAGATCTTTTTTTGTATCACGAATTATTAAACCGACTTTATCGCTGCGAGATTTATTAAATTCATCAACTGCATATTTAATTCCTTCGAGAATTTCTATTGCAGATTGAGAAGTATATTGTCCAAGAGAATTTCTTTCAAGAGGCAGCATAACTCCAATAATTGTATTTGCTGATACCGGAGTGTAAGAATAGTCTAACAATTTTACAGCTTCATTATATTCATCTGATTCTGGATAACTTCTAATTAATTCTTCGAATGTATTTTGTGCATTATAGGAATCACCATTTCGTATCAAATATTTACCTTGTTGAAGAAGGATATAAGGCTTTACCCTTAGGCTGGTAAAAGACGTGTAGAGCTTTTCAAGCTGAGTTTCATTAATATATTTAGCAGCTATACCTTCGCCAATTTTCTTAGCTTTTTGTTCATATAAATACGAACTCGTTTTTTCGATGATAAATAAAATTTCTTTAAAAGCATTATAGTAATTAGCAATTTCAAGATAATATTTAGTCATTAGCAATCTGATCTCATCAACATAATTGCTGCCGGGATAAAGTTCTAAAAACTGGTCGGCTGTAAATTTAAATTGGTTTAGCTGCTTTAGTTCAAGGTGAATTTTAGCTTTGAAAAATTCCGCAGCAGTAGTCTTCGAGTTATATTTATAATCAGTAAGAAATTTAGAAAGGCTGTCCAAAGATTCTTCATATTTACCAGAATCGAACAAAGCCAGCGAATTATTGAAACGAGCATTAATTTCTTTCTCAGAAACTACCTGTGAAAAGCTCAAATTCAAACTGAAGAGTATTTGAATTATAAAGAGTAAAATTAAACTAGTATTTATAGAGAGGTCTTTCATTACTCACATAAATATTTTTTCTTATTTCAAAATAAATTTAAACAATTTGTTATTCCCATTCGATAGTCGCTGGTGGTTTTGAGCTGATGTCGTAAACTACTCTGTTAACACCTCTGACTTTATTTATTATTTTATTTGATACCTCTGAAAGAAAATCATGTTCGAATGTGTACCAATCTGCAGTCATCCCATCAACTGATGTAACTGCCCTAAGTGCGAGAACAAATTCATACGTTCTTGCATCTCCCATAACTCCAACGCTGCTTACAGGAAGTAAAACCGTGAATGCCTGCCAGATACTATTGTATAATCCTTCTTCTTTTATTGAAGTTATAAAAATATCATCGGCTTCACGTAAAATATCAAGTTTTTCCCTGGTTATTTCACCAAGCACACGCACAGCAAGACCTGGTCCCGGAAATGGATGTCGAATGATAAATTCGGTTGGAATATTTAAACTTTTACCAACTCGCCTTACTTCATCTTTAAACAACTCTCGGAATGGTTCAACCAATTTTAAGTGCATTTTTTCAGGAAGGCCGCCTACATTATGATGAGTTTTTATGGTTGCAGAAGCTCCTTTAACAGAAACTGATTCAATTACGTCAGGGTAAAGCGTTCCCTGAACCAGAAATTCGGCTTTCTTTATTTTTTTCGCCTCTTCTTCAAAAACTTCGATGAAGGTGTTGCCAATAATTTTTCTTTTCTTTTCAGGATCGTTAACGCCTTTCAGATTATTAAGAAATTTCTCGGAAGCGTCAACGTGAATATGATTTAACTTTAGCTTCTCATCGAATAAGCTTCCAATTTTTTCACTCTCGTTCAAGCGCATTAGTCCATTATCAATGTGAATGCAAATGAGGTTCTCACCAATAGCTTTTCTAACCAGAACAGCCGTAACTGTTGAATCAACACCACCGCTAAGGGCACAAATTGCTTTTGAATTTCCAATAGTTGATTTAATTTTTTCAAGCTTTTCTTCAATAAAATTTTGTGGGGTCCAGTCTCCCATACATTTGCAAATATCAAAAAGGAAATTATTGATAATTTTTTCACCATCTTCGGTATGAATAACTTCCGGATGAAATTGTAAACCATAAAATCTTTTTAATGGATTTGAAATAGCACAGATTGGAGAATGATCTGACTCACCAACAACTTTAAATCCCTTTGGTAATTCGGTCAAATAGTCACCGTGACTCATCCAAACAATTGAAGCATCTTCAACTCCGCGAAGTATATCTGTGTTGTCTCTAATTCTTAAAATTGATTTGCCATATTCGCGACTTGTTGCAGGCTCAACAGTTCCTCCAAAATTTTTACAGATTAACTGAAGACCATAACACACTCCTAAAAACGGAATTTTAAGGTTGAATATCTGTGGATCAATTGCAGGTGCAGACTCATCATAAACACTCATTGGTCCACCGGATAGAATTATTCCTTTCGGTTGAAGATTTTTTACCTCATCAAAAGTAATTGTGTGTGGATGAATTTCTGAATAAACTTTAACTTCTCTTACACGGCGTGCAATCAATTGCGTGTATTGAGATCCGAAATCAATTATAAGTATTAAATCCCGCTGTTTCATCTTTCATAAAAATAAATATTTAATTAAAAATAAAAACCCGCTAAACACGGGTTTAAATTAAAAAACTACTTTATCCGAAACACTCAGCAGGTTTACTGACCGATCAATGCTTTATAAGAATTAGCATCGAGTAATTCATTAAGGTCGGCAATATTGTTTATCTCGGCTTTGATCATCCAGCCATCACCATAAGGATCTGTATTAACAGTCTCAGGAGAGTCGGAAAGTTTTTTATTAATTTCTACAATTTTTCCGCTGAAAGGTGCAAAAAGATCACCTACCGTTTTTACTGCTTCAATTGTTCCGAACGTATTTCCTTTTGATATTTCTTTTAAATCTAAATCAATGTCAACGAATACAACATCACCGAGTTCACCTTGTGCATAATCTGTTACCCCAATCGTACCGATATTTCCATCAACGCGAACCCACTCATGGTCATTAGTGTATTTAATATTATCAGGTATTTTCATTTTTACCTCTTATCTGAATTTTATTTGAATAATATGAGTATTAAAAATTCTCGAGAAAGCTTGTATCAAAATTACCACTCTTAAATCTGCTGTCTTCCAGAACTTTCAGATGGAATGGTATAGTGGTTTTGATTCCTTCAATAGTAAATTCGCCAAGTGCTCTTTTACCACGCATAATGGCATGTTCTCTGTTCTTCCCCCAGACAATCAGCTTTGCAATCAGAGAATCGTAATAAGGAGGAATAGAATAAGATTGATAAATATGCGAATCATTCCTGACACCGAAACCACCTGGAAAATGAAGAGAGGTAATCTTTCCGGGCGAGGGTCTAAAATTATTATCCGGATCCTCAGCATTTATTCTGAATTCGATTGCGTGACCATGTGGCTTTTTAGGCTTAGCTTCTATTTTTTTTCCAGCAGCTACAAGAATCTGCTGTCTTACAAGATCAATATCGTACACAAGTTCAGTTACAGGATGTTCAACCTGGATTCTCGTATTCATTTCCATGAAATAAAAATTCTTATGCTTATCGAGTAAAAATTCAATTGTGCCCGCACCTTCATATTTAACTGATTTAGCACCTTTTACCGCTACTTCACCCATTTGGTTTCTTAAAACTTCGTCAACAGCAGGCGAAGGAGATTCCTCAATAAGTTTCTGGTGTCTGCGTTGTATAGAACAATCCCTTTCTCCAAAATGATAAACATTACCGTGCTGGTCACCCATAATTTGAATTTCTATATGGCGCGGATTCTCAATAAATTTTTCAATATAAACATCACCGTTTGCAAAAGCTGCTTCTGCTTCAGTTCTTGCAGTTTGAAAAGCTTTTTGAAATTCGCTCTCTTCCCAAACTATTCTCATTCCTTTTCCACCACCGCCTGCAGAGGCCTTTATGATTACAGGATAACCAATTTCCATTGCAAGTATTCTGGCTTCATCCAAGTTCTCAATTATACCATCACTACCAGGAATTACAGGTACCTCATTTTTTTTCATTGTGTCTTTTGCAAAAGCTTTATCACCCATTGCTTTTATCATATCCGGAGATGGACCAATAAACTTTATGTTTGATTCCTCACATATTTCAGAGAAGCTAGCATTTTCAGCAAGAAATCCATAACCCGGATGGATTGCATCAGCACCTGTTACCTGAGCAGCAGAAATTATAGCAGGAATTTTCAAATAACTATCTTTTCCAAAGGGGGGACCAATACAAACTGCCTCATCAGCAAACGTAACATGAAGGGAATCTCTATCAGCCTCCGAATAAACTGCAACAGTGTAAATACCCAGCTCTTTGCAGGTGCGGATAATTCGAAGTGCAATTTCGCCACGATTGGCGATTAATATTTTGTTAAACAAAATCTATATCCAGGATTTAGTAATGATTAGGCCAGCTCAATTAAAAAAAGTGGCTGATTATATTCAACAGGTTTTCCGCTTTCAACAAGTATCTTTACTACTTTCCCATTTACATCGGATTCTATCTCGTTCATTAATTTCATTGCTTCAACAATACACAAAACCGAACCCGTTGAAACGTCTGAACCAACCTGAACATATGAATCAGCATCAGGTGCCGGAGCTCTGTAAAATGTCCCTACAATCGGTGACCTTATTTCGTGAAAATTGTTTGCTACAGCTTCAGCTACCGGTTTTTGTTTTGTGGTTTCTTCTGTTGTTGCAGTAATCGGTTGAATTATAGGTTGAGCAGATGCGATTGGAATTTGCGATTGTGAAATTACTTGTGCGTTTCTGACCTTCTTCGCTATCTTTATCTTTAAACCATTCTCCTCAAGTTCAAGATCAGTGACACCGCTCGAATCTATAATTTTTACAAGTTTTTTTATAAGATCAAGATCCATATGTTGCCTCTAAATTAAGATTTAACTCTTTCTGAATATTCCCCTGTTCGGGTATCAACTTTAAGAACATCCCCCTCATTTATGAATAGGGGAACGTTTATTTGAGCGCCAGTTTCCAGTTTGGCAGGTTTAGCTGCACCGGTAGCGGTATCACCTTTAAAGCCTGGTTCAGTTTCAACAACTTTAAGATTTATGAATATCGGAATCTCAACAGAGATTATTTCCGAACCATTAAAAAGGATTTCAACTTCTTCGCTCTCTTTAAGAAACTTTACATTATCACTGAAAAATTCTTTTAAAATATTTATCTGCTCATAAGTTTCACTATCCATACAAACAAGAGAATCACCATCAGAGTAAAGGTATTGATATTTTCTTCTTTCTACACGAACTATTTCAATTTTTTCACCGGATCTGAATGTGTTTTCAAGAACTCTACCTGTCCTTAAGTTTTTGAGAGTTGATCGGTACAAATGCGCCACCTTTACCTGGTTTCACGTGCTGGAATTCAACTATACTGTACAAGTCATTTTTAAATTTTATTATTAGCCCGTTTCTGAAATCTGAAGTATCTGCCATATTAATAGAGTTGTGTTAAATCAGGTTGTTTAAAATAATGGTTATAATGAAATAAGAAATATGATACAGTCAAGTTAATTAAAGAAAAAGATTAATGCTGATATTTTATCAATTAATCAAAGAAAGATATTTATCTACTTCTCTATATGCTAAAGATGTAGCATATTCTTCCTTAATTTTTTTAAATAGAATCTTAGATTCGTCCATTTGGCCTACTTTCAGGAAATAAATACCAGCGTTAAGCATATAATCAGGATTTTGAGAATTTACTTTCGATTGCTTCGATGCATTGAGATATAGGTTCGCAGCTTTCTCGTAATCCTCTTTCATCGCATAATAACCAGCTTGCCCGGCTAGTGATGCGGCTTCAAAATAATCTATACTGCCGCTATAATCTTCATAATACTTAAATGCTTCATCATAATTACTGAGGGAAGCATAGCTGTTTGCCAGATATATCTTTGCAGTTTCGCCGTTCTCAGTTCCGTTGTATTCTTCAACAAGTTTTTTTAGACCGATGATATTTGTGCCCTGTCTTCCCTCAATTGCTTCGAGATATAAGCCTTGATCGTAGAGGGACATTATACGCGAAAGTTCAAGTCCAGCTTTTTGGTCATTTTCGGATTTTTGATTTAAATAAAAGTAGACCATAGCAACAACAACAACCAATACACCTGCATAGGTGAAAACTTTGTTTTTGTATTTTTCAAAGAAATTTACAGTGGACTTATAAAAATTTATTAATTTGTCTTCTTTAATCTCTTTCTTAGAAAGCTTTTTCTTTTTCTGCAGCATTATTACATCCTTTGGTTAAGAACTATTTAATTAAAAAACCTTGCAAAAATAATATATTTATAAACAATCTGCCATTCAAATTAGTACGCCCAAGAGGATTTGAACCTCCAACCTTTGGAACCGGAATCCAACGTTCTATCCATTTGAACTATGGGCGCATGAAGGAAATGTTTTATAAAATCTTAAAAATGAAGTTTTCTTCCCTCATCCAAATTTAGTCAATCGATCTCGACTTTAAAGGGCAGTCAGCAATTTACTGTTCACTTGCTTAAGTCTAATAAATATTATGAAGTCTTTAATTATTCTGAAACCCTTAAAATGATTGCTCACATTTACTTTCAAAGTCTTATTCTATGTCAATCCTTTCTGATGTTGGTTAAAAATCCAAATGAAAAATTGGTGAATTAATTGAATGAATTATTCTTTCAGAATGAAAAATAATTTTTTCATTGGACTTTGATAAGGGGGATAGATGGATAAATATTATAATATAAAACGAAATCTCATTCAATTTTGTTCGAAGAGGTTTTAATTTTATACAATCAGAAAGTAATTGGTGAAACAAGATTCCAGATTAAATATTAGACCTAATTTCATTTTTTTCCAAAATATAATTGATACAGAACAAACTTTGAGCTTTATCCTTGTAATTTGAAAATTATTAAAGCGGATTAAATTATATCCTTAAGTCAAAGCAAAGATAATTAAACACGTTCCTATTCCTGAACCAACGTATGTTGTTTCAAGAAACACCAGGCACAAGATCATCGCTAATTTCATTTGCCCTCCATTAGCTACATAAATATGACACTTGTTATAGTAATTAGAACTGGGAATTCTTATCACTAAAAAATTAAATTACTAAAATGGAATCCTTTTAAGACTCAAAAAAGTGGATATTCAAGATTTGCCCTCTTGACGAATTCAATATTAAATATTAATAATTTAGAATCAAGAGGCTCTAAGAAAAAATTATTATTTGATTGGCAAGACGAAAAAAATGTCGTGATTATTCACCAAGTATTGATCCAAAATAATTTAAACTTGGAATTTCTAGATTCCAATCCGTATATGATTTGAATAAATCCAGGCTTTGTTGAAAAAGTAAACTTCAACACGGTAGACACCAGATTTTTTTACTTCAAATTCTGCTTTATCTGATTGAAAATCAGCAATTTCTTGTCCATTGTGGATTAGTCTGATTTCAGCATTTTGTATAGGCAAATTAACAAACAGAGTTATTTTATCAGAAAAATCAATTGAGTCTCCCATTTGGTATTTCTTTTTTCCTGATTTGGCAAAAAACTGAAATCCTTTTGAGTTGGCATGATAATCATTAGCGATAAAACTTCTGCCATAAGCAAGTGCTTCATAAATAGCTGTTTTTGCGTTAGCCAGTTTCTGTTTACCTCTGCCTTTTATTAACGGTTCTGGTAAAAGAACGTGGTTGTGAATCGATTTAAATAAGACTTTATAAGGAAAAATTTCTACTTCAAAAAATCCAAAAAGATTTTGCTTGTGAGCATGCGCATCAACACCGCCCATTCCGACAACTTTGCGTTTTAAGTTGAGCTCATCCCAAAGTTTAAGAGTTTCAGGCGGAGGAGCAACTATTGAACGTAAGGGGTGTAAAAAGGAGTTATATTTATTTTGTTCTGTAAGATTCTCCATCCATTCCGACATATGATTCCAGATTTCAATACCATTAAAATCTTCGATACTCCAATCAACCCAGGGATACGGAGGATGTTCTTTCATATGGTTTCTTTTTTCGTGAGGATGAGCAAGAAATCCAATCCCACCTGCTTCTTTTACTTTTTTAACATATTCTTTGGCAGAAAATCGAGTCGAATATGCTTCATCAATTCCAAAAGCAAGATAATGGTTCCTGTTCTCTCTATCATTAATTTCACAACCAACCAGGCACAAAGTTTTGCCATACCATTTCTCAAATCCCTCCTGCAAACCCCTGAGCGTATTATGGTCAGTTATCAATAAAAAATCGAGATCTGATTCATTAGCATATTTTGCTATTTCAGGTATCTCACCAGTACCATCTGAAAACAGAGAGTGAACATGTGCGACACCAATGTATTCATTCATAAAGATTTTAGATTTTGTTAGTCAGAAATTAAATAAGATTCCTGTTTAAGTGAAATGAAGAAATTGAGTATGAATATAAAAAAGGCACTCATAATGAGTGCCCTTTATTACCATAATAGCTTACGGTAGCGAGTAACTTGCGGTCAGATACGAGAAGGTAGGTCCTCCACCGCCTATAGTGTTAAATCCCTGACGAAGAACATCTTCGTTAACAGTAGCGTCCAATGAAAATCCACCAAAACGGAATCCTACACCAACAGTTGCACCTCTTTGAGATGGTGCAAAAAAGGTTGTGATAGTCTCTGTTATAGAAGTCGGGGTGTTTGGAAATTCTGTGGAAGCATTGCCAGTGTAAGCAACATAACCTAATCTTGCAACAAACCAGTCAATCATATTCCATTCAGCACCTATATTCCAAACAGGAAAGGTAGTGGCGCCGTAACTTAGTTCAGGAGAAACTCCACTGACAGCAGCTACAGTTGAATTTACAGTGGAAAATATTGCACCACCAGCTAATAAGAAATCACCTACCTGATAATTTAAACCAACACCGAAAGCAAACCAGGTCGCGGATGGCATATCTATTGACCCAGTTGAAGTTCCACCAGAATCTATTGTACCACTTGCTGTTGAAAATAATACTAAAGGAACCAGTTTCAGATCATTATTAAGTTTCCAGAATGCTCTTGCATTAACTAAGATTATTGTCTGGCTTGCTTTAGTTTCATTTAAACTGTCAACTTTAAAACTGGCACTCGGCATAACGAGAGATCCGGCAATATCGAGCTTTAATGAACGTGATGGATCTGCTATAACGCCGAGATTAAAACCAATCTGACTGGCTGATCCTTCCGTTGACCCACCAGTTGGTGGAGTAATATCATTAGTTGTTGATGCATATGCAATTCCTAATCCAACAACTGTATTTTGAAAAGAATAGGTACCCATTAATTCAACATTATTGTCCAATGGTACCACACTTCCGAATCCTGCAATAGAATTAACTGTAGATACTACACCCGGGTATGGTAATCCAAGACTATTATTGGTACCTGGATCAAGTAATGCAATTGACATGCCATTGAAATCATTTCTTGCCAGTATTCCTCCTACAGTCCAATTTTTACTAACGCGGAAACTTGTTGAAAGGTACTGTCCAAAACCACCTGCAGAAAAAGGTGCTCCTGACACAGAACCTAAATCTCCTAATACGAAATTATCGTATACAGCGTTCCATGCAGGGTTAACAGAGTTGAAAAAGGGGTCAATCACATAGGGATTAGCTCCCATTCCAGCCAATCTTGCCAATCCACCTGTTTTTTTAATATCTTGTGGATAAGCGATTGCGACCACCATAATAAGAAGGGTGGCCAACATTAACTTAGAAAAGTTCATTTTTCCTCCATTGAATAATTATTGATAACTCAAACAACCATTATCGGCCAACAGGCAAATAACGACTTACTGTAACAATTATTATTCCTGATTAAAAGTTATTAAAACTTGTAAAAAACGAGGTATTATCAGTAAATGTGGAGATTTTGGAGTAAAAAAAACTAACAATTATTGGCTAAGTTCGAAATGTTATTACAAGTTCAATGAATGATATTGAAAGAGAGTGAAGAATCTTTTTTAGGAAACACTAGATCTAAACTGCGTTTTAAGAAATTTCTATAATTCAAGTTCGGTTAATGTCATATATTTTGTCGTATGTTCTACGGTCATTCCGCTGATTTTAGTTACAAGAATATTAATTCTTTCATCAGTATCGTCTTCAAAATTTTCAAAAGCTTCGTTTGAACTGAATATGTATTGTTCCGCAAAGCGATTTGACTTACCCTTTGCTTCATAGACTAAATAACTTTCAAGACCTTCCGCCTTAATTAAATTCTTTAATTCTCTTATTGTTTTTATATATTCTTCTTTTTTATCAGCTTGAATTTCATAGTTTATTGTAAATAGAACTTTAGACATTTATTCTCCAGATTTTAGATTTTCATTTTGCCGGTAAATACAAGCTTTGCCGGACCAGTGAGTGATAAGTTTTTTACTTTTGAATTTTCCACATCAAAATTTACAAATAATTTTTCATTGGATTTAGGAATAATTTGTACCGGAGTAGATAATTTTTTAATAGCGTAACCAATTAATGCTGCTGCAACCGAGCCTGTACCGCAAGCTAAAGTTTCTGCTTCCACTCCTCTTTCAAAAGTTCTTATATAAATTATCTCATCTTTAACAACAATAAAGTTAACATTAGTTCCACCAGGTGCAAATTCACTCAAATGTCTAATTTCTCTTCCTAATTCTTCGACAGGTATTTCATCAAGTGAAAAAAGGAATCCTTCACTCTCCTGAATGTCTATAATCACATGCGGTGAACCTGTATCAGCAAAGTGAGCATTTAAAAGTTTTCCACCAACTTTGATTTTGAAATTATATTTGATTTTCTTCGGTGAGATCAGAAAAAATTTAATTTCGGAATCTGAGATTACTTCACCTTTATACACAACATCGTTAGAGATGAATTCAGCTTCTTTATCTTTTAATCTACCAGTTTGTGAAGCAAATAAAATTGCACATCTGGCACCATTTGCACATAAGCTGCCAGTTGAACCGTCCGCATTAAAATAATTCATTATAAAATTATAGTCACTTGAATCTTCTATAGTAATAAGACCATCAGCACCAATTCCATTTCGTCTATCGCAAATCATTCTAATAAATTCTTTTGTTACATTAAGATTTTCATTCTGCTTTTTG
Source organism: uncultured Ignavibacteriaceae bacterium (assembly GCA_963768365.1). Taxonomy (GTDB): domain Bacteria; phylum Bacteroidota; class Ignavibacteria; order Ignavibacteriales; family Ignavibacteriaceae; genus IGN2. The sequence continues at coordinate 182,472 of CAVYHS010000022.1, forward strand.
TCTAACAAGACAAAATCGTTACCTGCACCACTCATTTTTGTAAATATAATATTTTGCATTTTCTCAGTTAAATTTAATTGAAGAGTAGATAGCAAGCAAAGATCAAATTTTGATATCGGAGATAAGAAAATAAATGTAATGGGAAGCTATTATTTAAAAAGCCTCCCATGAATAGTTTTCTAAGAAGAGAAACTACGCATCATTCCCGCAACTTGTTGCGCTTGTTTAGTGTTATACTCGAAGGCAAGTTTTTTGTGGTTAACCACATCTATAATGGTACCGATCAAACATAAACCACCAGTAAGAAAATATAGAATTCCTATTCCTGCCTGATTAAGAACAAATCTCTGAATTCCCGCTACCCCAAGAAAACCTATAACAGCAAATATTAATATGTTATTTGGGTCTTTTCTTCTTGCCATATAAGCTGTTGCAAACTGCATCGCCTGACTGTCGTTCATATCTTTAATCAATTCTTGTACGAAAGTCATTTCGTCTCCCTCGAGACTCGGCATTAACTGGAATACATTAGGCATATCTCCTCCGGTTATTATTTATGATTGTGACTATTCTAAATATGATAATTATCAATGCAAAAATTCCTAATGGGTGTGATTGAAATGATTCAACAATATTGCCAGTAAATATGTATGATATTGAATTTCCCAAACCACAACCAGGACAAAATTCAATTCCAAGATTTGCAAAAGGACAAATTGTAAAATGTGCTTCTGCGGGATGATGAATAAAAATCAGACAAAATAAACCAAGTATCCAAATAAAAGCCTCAAATCCGATTAATGACCAAAGTTTCTTTAGCTTACTATTGAAAAGCTTTACAATTTTATTTTCTTCTATAATATTATGGTGTAGGGAGATCACTTTTCAAAGATAATTTATTTCTCTTATAAACTTAGACAATCAGCTTATTTTTAGCAATTAAAGGTTGATAGAAGGTAGGAATTGACCGGTGAGAAGTCTCTTTTCGAAAGTAAAAGTGGAACAAAATAATTTTATTAGCACAATTTAAATCATTCATTCTTAATAAATTTTGTGTGGAACGAAGCAGAACAGAAAAGCCAATCATATCATTATTCTTCTTTTATGTCAGCAAAGGATCCGTTATAATTTCAACCATTGCGGGTCCTTTATGCGCAAAAGCTTTTTTCATTGCATCATTGAGATTTTCTTTTTTTGTAACTCTTATTCCCATTGCACCGCACAGCTGTGCATACTTTGAAAAATCAGGATTGGTGAGATCGGTTTCCCAAACTTCAAGTTGATCTGCTCTTTGTTCTTTAGAAATCTTACCCAATTCATTATTGTTTAGAAGTATGTGTTTTATATTCATACCGTATTTAACTGCTGTGTTTAGTTCTGCCATATACTGTGCAAAGCCTCCATCGCCGGTTACAGCAACTATTGGTCTATCGGGTGCCGCAGCCCATGCACCCATCGCTGCAGGATAGCCAAATCCTATAGAGCCAAGATAACCACTCATCAAAACGGATTGTTTTTTACATTCAAAATATCTTCCAAACGAGTAAGCGTTATTGCCCACATCAACAGTAATTACTGCATTATCAGGAACTATGCTGTTCATCGATGCAAATACTGAAGCTGAATTTATCCCATTTCCCGTATCATCTTTTTCTCTGCTCGTTTTTTCTGCTCTCCAGATTTTCCACTTCTCTGCAATTTCATTTTTAATATCGTAATCTCTTTTTTGATTTTCTATTTCGTTTAGAAAAATTTCTGCTGTTACTCCAATCTCACCCCAAACGGGGACAGTAACTGAATGAAACTTACCCAAAGCCATCGGATCAAAATCAACCTGAATGGTTGGAATATAAGATGCAATTCCTGTATGATTTGAAAAAGAAGCACCGAACACTAAAAGCAGATCGGCTTCATTCATAAACCAACTGGCAATGGGAGTTCCGCTTCTTCCCAAAACTCCGCAGGCAAGTGGATGATTATCAGGTATTACTCCCTTTCCCTTAAATGTTGTAATAACCGGTGCGCATTAAGTTTTTCTGCAAGTTTGGTTATCTTTTCCATATTAAATCTTGCACCGTGCCCAACAATTATAACGGGTCTTTTTGAAGAATTTAATTGTTTAACTGATTTTTTAATCGAATCTCTTGGTGGAGTAACTTCTCTTTCTGTTAGCCTCCCTTCCGGTGAAGAAGCTTCTTCTTTTTCAGCATGGATTTCCTGTACTTCATTTGGAAATATAAGATGAGAAACATCTCTTTTAATGAATGCATTTTTCAGTGCAAGTGTCATTAGCTCTGCGTGCTTACTTGACGGAAGAATAGTCTGCTGCCATTCTGCCACAGCTTCAAATGCACTCTTGAGATCGACTTCCTGGAATGCACCGGGTCCGAGAACCTGGGCATCAACCTGTCCTGTTAATGCAAGTATGGGTGCACGATCAACCTTTGCATCCCACAAACCTGTTAAAAGATTTGTTGCACCGGGTCCTGCAATCGCAAAACAAGCAGCGGGTTTTCCTGTTAGTTTTGCATATGCAGAAGCTGCGAACGATGCAGCACCTTCGTGTCTTATCCCAATATAACTTAGTTTGCTTTCTTTTACTTTTCTTCGGAATGCATCTGCCAGTCCTAAATTAGAATGTCCCACCATTCCGAACACATGAGTTACTCCCCAGTTTATCATCGTTTCAACCATCACATCGGAAACTGTTTTTACATGTTCAACTTCTTGCTCGATCCCGATGTAAATCGCATTTTCCCTTTCCTCAAGTGGAAAAGTCATAACAGCATCATCAAATCCTGCAGGTGGTTTGCCTGTACAAGGGTGATAATCATAACCATGCCAGGGACAGCGGAGCCAGCCGTTTTCAATTTGTCCTTCACCCAAAGGTCCTCCCTGATGTGGACACCGGTTATCAAGCGCCGTATACTTTCCTTCAAAGTGTGTTACTGCATATGATTTATTTCCTGCGGTAACAGTTTTAACTCTTCCTTCAGGAAGTTCATTTTTACTTAATACTTTATACCATGTTAATTTATTTGTCAATTCATTCTCCAAATTTTTAAGGATTTATTCTCCTTTGCTTTTAAAGCCGGAGTTTCACAAACAGTTCTAACAGATTCCGTATCAAGTGTGGATTGACTAAAGAATTGTCAGACCTGCGAAATCAGGAATCTATTTTCAAAATTTTATAAAGGAAACGCTCCGCCAAACTTTATCCCAGTCAGATAAGCCATATCTCTATCAAATGTCGTGATGTCATCTCTGTTAAACTGGTTAATATGATCATGACCGCAGGCACGAGCCATCACTTGCATTAACTCAACAGTAGCATTAAAAAAGTTTTGTAATCGCTTAGCTGAAAGATCAATGTTTAATCTACTTCTTAAACTTTCTTTTTGTGTTGCAATTCCCACAGGGCAATTGTTAGTATGACATGCACGCATTGCCTGACAGCCGATTGCCTGCAAAGCAGAGTTAGAAACAGCAATTGCATCTGCACCAAGCGCAAGCGCTTTAATAAAGTCAGGAGCTGTACGTAAACCACCGGTAATGATAAGCGTTACACTATTCACTTTGCTTTTATCAAGATGATTACGTGCTCTTGCAAGTGCGGGAATTGTAGGTACAGAAATATTATCACGGAAAAGTAAAGGTGCAGCTCCGGTTGCGCCTCCTCTGCCATCAAGGATAATATAATCAACGCCAATTTCCAAAGCTGCATCTATGTCTTCTTCAATATGATTTGCAGAGAGTTTAAACCCAATAGGGATTCCACCCGTATAATCTCTAACTTCATTAGCAAAGTTTTTAAAATCACCTATTGATATTAAATCAGTAAATCTTGGGGGAGAGATGGCTGATGTACCTTCTTGCAAACCACGAACTTCACTAATTTTTCCCTTATTTTTAATTCCGGGCAGATGTCCGCCTGTTCCGGTTTTAGCTCCCTGCCCCCCTTTAAAGTGAAAGGCCTGTACTTCACTTAGTAGCTCCATTTTAAAACCAAACTTTGCGGAGGCGAGTTCATAAAAATAACGACTGTTCTCAGCTTGCTCTTCCGGAAGCATTCCTCCTTCACCGGAACAGATTCCGGTTCCTGCAAGTTCAGCCCCTCTTGCTAGTGATATTTTTGCTTCTTCCGAAAGTGCACCGAAACTCATATCAGAAACAAATAAAGGAATTTTTAACTCAAGTGGTTTTTTTGAAGATTTACCAATAACTACATTGGTTCCGACTTCAACGTCTTCTATATGTGGAAGTTTTGCAAGCTGTGCTGGAAGGATTTGTATATAATCCCATTTTGGTAAAACATTTCTGCCAATTCCCATTGCGGCGACCGGACCGTGATGCCCAACTTTTGAAAGTCCGTCTTTCGCAAGTTGGTGAATTTCATTCATCCTGTCTTCTTCGGGAGCGGGATGTGTAGAGACGTATAGTTCCAAATATTCATCACGATTAATTGCAGGGGGATATTCCTTTTCAAACTTTTTTATCTCATCTTCATCAACATAAACTTTTCCATCTTCCACAACTGCAGTGAATTTATGAAGTTTTTCTTCGTTGTTATATTCACTAATGCCGGTATCAATTCTGTAATCCCAGTTGTGAACGCCGCAAATAAGATTTTTCCCCTCTATAAAACCATCTGACAATAGCGCCCCGCGGTGAAGGCATCTGCCGTAAAGCACTGAAACATTCCCATCATATTTTATGATTACAAGATCTGTATTATTTGCTACTGCGTAGGTCGGATTATTTTCTTCCAGTTTATTATAATCAGCAATAAAAATTTTATTCTTCAACTTACCTCCTTTAGATACTTAATGTGATCACATAAATATTTATGTACAATTATGCCAACAAATGATAACAAGTTTTGTAGTCTCGACTTTGCAAAAGAATCCATTTTGCTAAGACCGATAGTCCGATTTTCATTTTTTCTCCAATAGTTTTTTACAAAGTAATTATTAAATAATAAGAATACATGATAAATCTAAATCAAATATAGAGATAGATAAGTTTATAGTCTGTCATAAAGATGACAAAAGGTAGGATGTAATAATATTTTTAATAACTAAACAAACTAACAAATATTCACCTGCCCCTCGAAACGTGTACCAATCATAAGTTATTTTTTTCCAATATCAAGCATTGCTACCTGACATAGGAATAGAGTCCGTAGAGTTGAGCTAAGTAAAATTAATGTAAATTAAGAAAGAGTGGAGGTGGCGGGGATCGAACCCGCGTCCGAAATTAAGATCCTAAGAACATCTACATACATAGTCTGTTTCATTTGGACTTTAAGCTACCAAACAGACAAAGATCACTTAAAGTCTGCCTACATTTAAATTCGCTTCATCTTCGCAGGCGTAAGATTCGGCTATTTTACCTAAACGGCGTTCTTCCCAACCCCGGTAAAAGGGAGAAAGGAGAACGGCTACGTTTTATTTACGCAGCTAAGGCGTAGTTATATTCGCCAGTTATATTTTTGTTCCCAATTTTTTAACGTGTCTTCGGGGAACACGGTACGCAGTTCGAAGCCTCTTTAATCCCGTCGAAACCAAAATTTCACCCCCAAGGTGAAATGTCAAATCACAAAATCCAAAATCAGGAATTTGGATTCCAAATAGTGTCACGATGGTTTGAGACTTTATTCTCAAAACGTGAAAGAACAAAGAACAGATCTGATAATCTGTTTAGAAAGATAATAATATTATTACCGATTTTCACTAAATTTTTCAGTGCCACAACTTCCCTTTCGGCTCTTCTGCAGATAGTTCTGCAAATATGAAGTAACGAAGCGCATTTAGAACCTCCGGGAAGAATAAAATTTTTAAGTTCTTCAAGTTGTGCATCATAGTGATCAATCATTTTTTCAATTTCTTTATAAAATAATTCTGGCGTTCTCTGAATATTTAACTTAGTATTATTTTCAGTTTCAGGTGTCGCTAAATCAGAACCAATTGTAAAAAGATAATTCTGAATTTTGAGTAGAATATCTTTTACACTTTTGTCTTTAGTCTCTGTGATAGTATACCCAATGAATGAATTTAGTTCATCAATTGTTCCATAAGCAGAAATACGAATCGAATCTTTGCTGACACGCTCGCCGCCAAATAATCCGGTTTCACCTTTGTCACCGGTTTTAGTATAAATTTTCATTTTACAAGTGGAAGGGGATGAACTTCTGCTTTAATTGTTTTATTGTCGGAAAGTTTCAAAGTAAGATGTGTGTTCGGTGTCGAATGCGTGGAACGAATGTATGCTAATCCGATTGAAGAATTGAGTTTAGGGGAGACAGTAAACGAAGTGACTTTCCCAACCTCAACTCCATTATCCTCTAGAACAAAATGCCCATTATTTAAATCCAATTGATCACTGAATTTTACTCCAACAAGTTTCCTCTGAACTTTATCGTATGTGTCCAATCTTGCAATTACTTCCTGACCGATATAACAACCTTTATTAAAATCGATTAAATTATTGAGTCCTGCTTCAAGTGGATTGTAATCATCATTAATTTCATTGGGTGCAATTGGAATTCCCTGTTCAATTCTGTAAGTATCATATGCCTCTTCTCCAATCATATTATAATTAAAAACACTTTTGTACTCTTTCATATAAACAATTAATCGTTTGGAGTTTTCAAAATCAGCGAGAAACCAAAATTTATTTTTACCTCTATTACAGGGAAGTTTTATAAGGAAGAAGAGAATATTTTCAGTGTGCATTATTTTAAATGTATTGGGTTCCATGTCATTTGCAACATTACCACAAACCAAAGTAGCAAATGACTCTGATTGAGGACCGCAAAGTTCGAGTAAATTATATTTTGTATTTGCATCATTAACTTCAACATCGTCGCTAATTACATATTTTCGTATCCAGCTCATTACTTTCAATTTACTTGGCCTGTCGCAAACAAGAAGTTGATAGTTATCAAAATTCATAATATTACATAACCCAATGAATCTACCTTTTTCAGAAGTGAAGATTGTCTGCTTAACACCTTCCTTTGGTAAGTCTTTAACATTATTGGTTCCGATTCTGTTCACCAAATCTAAAGCATCATTTCCCTTAAGCTCAATTATTCCCTTATGTGAAATATTTCTTAATACCACACCGTTGTATATCGAGTTTATTTCATTCTCTAAACCTGAATATCTGTTTATCACTTTATAGCCATCAATAGGAAAAGAAGAAAATCCTAAGGATTCCAAATATTCTATTAGCTGTAAATTTTTTTCGTCGGTAACAAACATGAGTTATTTATAGTAGAAATGTTTCAATAAAAATTAAATATCTTTCAAAATTTGTGCTACAAATATACAATACTAAAACTCAATAAAAAGTTCAAATACGGTTAAATTTTTTATTATTTATACTTAGGAGTGGTAATAGTAATGAATAGGTCATTTTTACCTAACCATCAAAAAACAATGGAAAATTTAATTTGCCAATGACTTGATATCACCGCTTTTTTTGATGGCAATTTTATAGAAATTGTTTCCGAATTAATCAACAACGGAAATCAAATTTGCTCCATAAATTAAAATGGCAAAATTCTATTTTGAAAATTCCTCAAAGAAATAAGCTGAACTTAATATACCGAGATGAAAATGATTGAGATTAAAATGTTCATTTGGCGAATGAAGATTTTCAGTATTAAGTCCCATTCCCATCAAGACAGGTGCAGCTTTCAACTTTTTTGCAAATGTAACAACAATTGGAATAGAACCACCTTCTCTCATAAACACAGTCTTCTTTCCAAAAACTTTTGCTAATGCATTTGCTGCTGCAAGTGTTGCTTTATCATCCAATGAAGTTGCTATCGGATATGCTCCATGCAAATCTGTTATTTGTACTATTACAGTTTTAGGGGCAATTTTATTTATATAAGATTTGAAGAGTTTGCCAATTTTTATAGGATCCTGATTTGGGACTAATCTCATACTAATCTTTGCAGTTGCTTTAGATGGAAGAACAGTTTTTGCTCCTTCACCGATAAAGCCGCCGAATATTCCATTGCAATCGAGAGTTGGTCTTGCCCAAACTCTTTCAAGTGTTGAATATCCTTTTTCACCTTTTAATTCTTTTACACCGAGCGCCTTCGCATATTGCTTTTCTGAAAAAGGTAGAGTTTTAAAATTTTCTCTTTCCTTCTTAGTTAGGTTAACAACTGACTCGTAGAAGCCAGGGATTTTTATTTTTCCGTTGCTATCCTTTAGCTTTGTTATCATTTCAGCCAATACATTAATTGGATTATCCACTCCACCCCCAAAAGTTCCAGAGTGCAAATCACGATTCGGTCCCGTGACTACAACTTCCATATAGCAAAGACCTCTCAATCCATAAGTTAATGTGGGTATGCCGGGTCCATAAAGCGAAGTGTCAGAAATCATAACAGCATCACATTTAAGGATATCCTGATTTTTATTTACAAACTCTTCAAGGTTTCCACTCCCGATTTCTTCTTCTCCTTCAATGATAAACTTTACATTTAGTGGAAGTTTGCCCAAAGTCTTAAAGTAGGCTTCAACACTCTTAATATGCATATACATCTGTCCTTTATCATCAGTTGCACCACGTGCAAAAATGTTTCCATCTTTAATTGTTGGTTCAAAAGGAGGTGAATCCCAGAGTTTAACCGGATCAACCGGCTGAACATCGTAATGACCATAAATAAGTAATGTTGGTTTTCCTGGAGCGTGCAACCAGTCCGCATAAACCAACGGATGACCTTTGGTCTCGATAATTTTTACATTTTCCATACCTGCTTGGGTAAGCTTCGTTGAAACAAAATTAGCAGCGGTAATCATATCACCTTTATTTGCAGATGATGTACTTATGCTCGGGATTTTCAAAAAGTCTTTTAATTCCTCAACATATTTATCTCTGTTTGAGTTTATATATTCAACAACATTTTTCATTTTGTTCACTCCTTTTGTTTATTCAATTTCAAACTTATTAATAATAGGTATAAACTTTCTGAAGTTATCCTTTGTTGTTTTGTCGATCTGATTTAAAATTTCATCAGGTGGAATATAGTATGTGTGCCATGGATCATCAACCATAAATAGAAATTTATCAGAAGCAATTGTAATTGACTCAAGCGAGCCAACATATTCAAAATTATTATGCTGCGGTATAACAGTTTTTATTTCAAAAAAATTAATTTCCGTTATGTTAAAATATTTATCAAATTTCAATTTAAAAACTTTTTTATTATTACGATCAATTCCACAGAGAGAAAAATTCTCGTTAGAGTAAAGTCCGCAAATGGTAGTTATGCCAATATTCTCAGTAGAGATTTCTTTAATTATTGAAAGTGATTTCTTGTCTGCAATTCTTATAACAGTGTGTCTGCTGAATTTTCCTTCCGAAGTCTGCACATTTTCTAATCCGAAATAAAAGTAATTTTCATCAGCAGTGAATCCTTCGTATCCAATATTTGATTTGAGATTTTCATAAAATACCTCCTGTGGTTCAAAATCCAGTTTCTCAATACTAATAACTGAATCCTGATAAATATCATTATCCTTAAACTTTAGCCTATAAATACCGTGATATAACATATGATCTTTCCCGTTACCTTCAATCGTCAAATAGGTGTCGCCGGAAAATTTATCGAAAAATATTTCTTCAAAATCAAGCTTAGGGAAATCTGCAAAATACTCCATTAGCCCAGAACTAAATTTTATTTCGGAAAAGCTGAATACTGTATCATCGTTAATGAAGAATCTGTGAATCTTACCGATATCATCAGTCAGCAAAAATTGCAATGTACTGTCATCTGATTTACTTAAAAAAGTTATCCCCGAGGTTTGTGAAGTCTGATAATCATCATTCTTTAGCCATCTCGGGTAATTTTCTGCAGTATAGATCTTTACTCGGGTCGAATCACGGTCTGATGGAAAGACTGTAACCGATGAAGAAATAATCAGCATTAGAGCTAAATTCAATATTACTAACAATGAAAGTATCATAACTTACTGTTCAATATATGAAACAAACAGAAATATTACACATCATACTGATGTTGTTAAACTAATCAGGCTTAATTATTTTTCTTTTAATGATTGCACAAAGATATATACTTCGGGCACATTTAATTCCCTTTGTCTTCTCCACACTAACACTGATGGGGATATTTTTGCTCCAGTTTATGATGAAGTTTGCTGACCGGCTTATTGGAAAAGGACTTGACACCTGGTTATTGATTAAGCTGGTTGTTTTTAACCTCTCGTGGATGCTTGTTTTAGTAGTACCAATGGCAACCCTTATTGCTACATTAATGGCTTATGGAAATTTTTCTCAGAATAATGAAGTTACAATTCTAAAATCATCTGGTGTAAGTCTTTACAGAATGATGAAAGGACCTTTTCTTGCAAGCATTGTATTAGCATTTCTACTCTTTTTGTTTAATGATAAAGTTCTGCCAGATGCAAATCACCAGGCAAGAACGCTGATGTCAGATATTTCGCAGCAAAAACCGACTCTCTCCCTTGAGCCTGGTTTCTTCTCCCAGGAAGTTTCTAATTATGCAATTTTGGTTAGGGAAATTTATCCAAACTCAAATGTGCTTACGGGAGTTACGATTTACGATTACTCCATTGCATCCAAAATTAATGTTGTAACTGCAGAGAAGGGAAAAATTTATTTTACTGCCGATCAGAAAAATCTTGTAATGGATTTATGGCGTGGTGAAATCCACGAGTCTGATATTAAGCGCTCAGGCCTTTATAGAAAATTAATTTTCGACAAACATAGAATTGTTATGGACGGTTCTCAGTTCTCCTTACATCAGACTCAGGGAGGAATACGAGGTGAAAGAGAGCTGGATATTGATACTATGAAAGTAATTGTCGTTAACTATAAGGCGGAGAGAGAGAGACAAATAAATTATCTAAAATCAGAAACAAATAAATTTTTCTTTAACGATTCATCATCTAATGATGCTTATACAAATCCAGTACCAGTTGTAAGTGACAGGTTAGTTTTTGCAAGAGTATTGGATAAGATCAGAACTGCAAAAAATATTATAACTTCAAAAGCAAGAAATGTTGAATACACAGAGAGGGAATCGGAGAAATATGAAGTTGAGATTTATAAGAAATATGCGATTCCTGCTGCCTGTATCGTTTTTATTTTGATCGGCGCTCCTTTGGGAGTTATGGTCAGAAAAGGTGGTTTTGGAGTTGCTGCAAGCATAAGTTTATTTTTCTTCCTTATTTACTGGGCGTTTTTAATTGGTGGAGAAAAACTTGCTGAGCGTGGATTTTTTTCCCCTTTCATAGGAATGTGGGCCGCTAATTTTTTGCTTGGGTTTCTTGGAATTTTGTTAACTATCAAAACCAATAGGGAAACAGTTACAATCACATTTAATTTCTTTAAGAAGCTTATTCCAAAGAGATTTAGATCACAGCAGGCAACCGATGAAAATTATTGACAAATATCTTATACGTCAATTTCTGCAAACTGTATTTTTTAGTCTGCTTGCTTTCATCCTTATTTTTCTTGTAATTGATGCAATGGAAAACCTCGATGATTTTATTGATCAGAATGTTCCCTGGATTAATATTCTGCAATATTATGTTGTATTTACTCCGGAAATAATAAAACTTATAGTTCCTGTTGCCGTTCTTTTCGGGGCTTTATTTACAGCCGGAAAAGCATCAACACTGAGTGAATTGACAGCAATGCGGGCAAGCGGAGTAAGTCTTTACCGTTTTATGGTACCTTTTGTCGTCACTGCTTTAGTTATCAGCTTTGTTTCTCTCTATTTCGGTGGATATGTTGTTCCAATGGCAAATAAAACAAAAATTTATATTGAGCAGACATATCTGAAAAAGGGCTTAAGTTTTACTGGCAACAATATTTATTTCCAGGACAACAAATCAAGAATTGTAAGCATTTCTTACTTCGACAGCAATTTAAATTGGGCAAATCGGGTAAGCATCCAGGATTTTAATGAAGCCAATCTTACAGAAATGACAGGCAGAATCGATGCGCAAAAACTTGAATATGATTCACTGAGTGGAGTGTGGATTGCAAGGAATGGAGTCAAACGAAGTTTTACTGATAAAACCGAATCAGCTGAATATTTCGATAGTCTTAAATTAGCTTACCTGAATTTTAAACCGATTGATCTTACAAAGAAACAGCAAAAACCTGCGGAAATGGATCTCGGTGAGCTATCCGATTTAATTGATTCACAGAAAAGGGCAGGCACAAATCCGATTGTTGCACAGATTGAGTATCACTCACGATTTGCTTTTGCAATGACTAGTGTAATTATAGTTCTGTTTGGACTTCCTATTTCCGCCAACAAAAGAAAAAGCGGTTTGGCTGTGCAGGTTGGCATTAATATTCTTATTGCATTTATCTATTTAGTCTTTATGAAAATCAGCCAGGCATTTGGTAAAAATGGTGCTCTTGACCCAGTGCTTACCGCGTGGTTTGCTAATATAATTTTTGTTGTTGGTACCTTCATCACTCTGCCAAAGATGAAGTATTAAATAGACTCTCTGATATTTGCCCATCCGCACTAATTGTATATTTTCTGGCGGGATTTTAAGTTTTTGAAATAGGTGTAAAAATCAATCTAATGGAGGAATAATGAAAACAATATTAATAACTGCTTTTATAATAATAATTACAATGTGTTCAATTCTTGCACAACAAACACAATTGTTTGATGATCGTCCAAAGGTTACGGTAAATGGTGAGGCGGTTGTTAAGGTACAGCCGGATCAGATTATAATTACTTTTGGTATAGAAACGTGGGATAAAAATATTATGGTTGCCAAGCAAGAGAACAACGAAATTATGAAAAAGGCTGTAGTAGTAATGAAAGAAGCCGGGATCCAGGATAAAGATATCCAGACAGACTATCTCTCCATAGAACCCAGGTATGATGATAATTATGAGAAAAAGAATTTTATAGGCTACTTTGTGCGAAATACTTTTGTTGTGACTTTAACTGAACCCGACAAAGTAGAGGATTTAGTAACCGGGGTTCTGCAATCCGGTGTAAACTATATCCATAATATTAATTTTCAGACAACAGAATTTAAAAAGTACCGCGAACAGGCTAGACAGCTGGCACTGAATGCTGCAAAGGAAAAAGCTGAGAAAATGGCCGGTGCCCTTGGTCAGCTTATTGGTGATCCTATCCAGATTAACGAAGGTTACGGTGGATCTAACTGGTGGTACTATTCAAGCTGGAATAGCTGGGGGTATGGCAGCAGATCTAATTATATGAGCCAAAACGTAATGCAGAACATTGAAAGCGGGACAGGTGAAATTTCAGAAACAATCGCACTCGGTAAAATATCAATTAAAGCAAATGTATCAGTCACTTTTGAACTTAAGAATTAAACCAAGTTAATAAAAATGCCACGCCAAATATGAGATGGCATTTCCAATTTCACTCTCCTTCCTTTGACTTACCTGACCGGCAGGTATGCTTCGCAAAGGATCACAGAGAGGGATAAAGGGGCGATCTTAATTCACCTTCTCTGGTCCCTTTGGAGGAACAAATCCAAAGTGCTGGTTTTGCGGCATTTCCATTTTAATTTCACCGAATCTTGCTTCAAACTTATCTACGTTTTCTTTCAAAGCTTTCATAAGCATCTTTGCGTGCTGCGGTGTGGTGATAATCCGTGATAGCACTTTTGCTTTTGGTACACCGGGCACAATTCGTGTAAAATCAATTATAAACTCAGCCGGCGAGTGTGTTATAATAGCAAGATTGGAATAAATTCCTTCCGCTTCTTTTTCGCCAAGCTCTATATTTATTTGTTGTCCCTGAGGAGGTTTGTTTTGATTCATTTTTTTCACTTTACCTTAATTCATCTGCTTTATTAAATGCATTAGTTGCATCGTCTGTCATTCCAAGAACTGAATAAACTTTACCAAGTAGCTCCCAGATTGCCACATTGGTTGGATCTTTTTCAACAACTTTTTCTAAATGCGGTACAGCCATTTCATATTTTTTTTTATAATCTTCACTAATAAGGCCCTGTTTTTCAGCTTCCTTATTTATTGCAGTTCCCCATTTAACATATGTGACTCCAATGTTATATATTGCATTTTCATAATCAGGATCAATTTCTATTGCTTTCTTGAGCTGTGTTTCTGCTTCAGCATATTTTTCAACATTAAGAAGAAGAACTCCATAATTGTAGCGGTAAACTTTATTAAGGGGATCTTTCTCTACAAGTTTTTCGGCAGAACTGATTGCAACATCAATTTTATTTGCTGCAATGTATGAACTTGTTATAGCAACCTGCATTTCAGAATTTTCAGGGAATTTCTGCAACCCTTCATTAAGAGTTGTAATTGAACTTTCTAAATACCCCATAGCTTTTACACTGTCTGCGACATTTTTAGTGTTTTGATAATCGCTCATCATATTAGCACCTAGTGTATAATATACTTCACCTAGATATTGGTATCCTTCTTCAGCCTGTTCCAAATCAATGAGTTTTTTCAGAGGCTCAACTGATTCTTCAGCTTTTCCGCTAGTCAAATAAGCAAATGCCAGATTTCGGTAAGTTTCAGCTGAATCCGGTTCAAGTATAATAGCTTTCTGGTAAGCTCCAATTGCCAAGTTGTAATACATAGTTGTACTATCCTTGTCTGTAGCTTTACTTCCTCTCTGGAAAAGACTTACACCCCTGTTAAAATTATTTGCCCACTGAAATGTTCGGTACTCTTTAATACTCTTTTCGTACTTGTTACTGATAGCCAAAGATTCATCAAATGCAGCTATCATTTCATCGGTCTTTTCTAATTCGCTATAAACAGTTCCCAACAAATAATATCCTTCATCGCTTTTAGGATTTTTCGCAACTTCTGTCTGAAGAGTTTCTAATGCTTTATCCCAATTTTTTTGCTGGATATAAAGTTTTGCGCTGGTTAGTTCAGTTGAGGCACACTGAAATCCGAGAAACATTATCCCAATAAATAACATTCCCAAAATAAACAGTTTGGAATTTTTCATACTAACTCCATTCTTATAGATAATTAAAGTTATTGATTTGTAATTTTAAGATGATTTTTGTGCTCCAAAAATACAATTATTCTTCATAAAAGACAGATATATAATATTTTCGGAACCCTGTTTGAAATTGATTTTGGAAGCTTAAAAAGCTAATTTTGATTTGAAAAACGAGGAAATTTTGTTAACTAAAGAAATTATAATTTCTGTTCCGAAAGTTCTACTTCACGATCATCTTGATGGGGGTATCAGACCGCAAACAATAATTGATCTTGCTGATGACCTGAATTACAAAAAATTACCAACACATGATAAAGATGAACTTGCTAATTGGTTTCATGTTGGTGCTAATAAAGGAAACCTTGTTGAATTTCTTAAGGGCTTTGAACATACGACAGCAGTAATGCAGACTAAAGAAGGGCTGGAAAGAGTTGCTTACGAAATGATGGAAGATATGAAAACAGATGGAGTTGTTTACGTTGAAACCAGGTTTGCACCTGTATATCATACAAATGAAAGATATGTACCTTGAAGATGCTGTAACTGCAGTTCTAAACGGATTGGAAAAAGGCAAAAATGATTTTGGTGTTGGCTACGGTTTAATTCTTTGCGGAATGCGAAATATGACAGACACTCTTGAAATTGCTGAGCTCGCTGTAAACTTCAGAGAACGATGGTGTTGTTGGATTTGATCTTGCAGGTGAAGAAGGAGGCTATCCCCCAAAGAAACATGTTGATGCATTTCACTTTATTCAACGTGCAAATTTTAATATTACTATTCACGCGGGCGAAGCATTTGGAAAAGAATCTATCTGGCAGGCTATTCAATGGTGTGGTGCGCACAGAATTGGACATGCAACCAGATTACTTGAAGATATAGTCTTGATAATGATGGTGAAGTTGTTAGTTTTGGCGATCTTGCTCAATATGTTCTTGATAAACGAATTCCGCTGGAGATTTGTCTTTTGAGTAATCTTCACACTGGAGCAGTTGATAAAATGGAAAATCATCCATTCGGAATTCTGTTCAAAGAAAAATTCAGGGTTACAATAAATACCGATGACCGGTTGATGAGTGCTACAAATATGACTCAGGAATTTTTAACTGCTGCTGAATATTTTAACCTAACTTTTGATGAGATAGAAAAAATTACAATTAACTCTATGAAATCTGCCTTTATTCCCTACAAAGAAAGACTTCGATACATTTATGACGTTATAAAACCGGGATATCAAAAGGTCCGAGACCAGTTAATCAACAAACAAAAAGGCAAATGAAAAAACTTTTTACAAACTATAATTTTGAATTTAATAAAAACGAAAAGAAACTGCTCTCCTCATTTTGCAAGCAGGCACTGAAACAAATGGGAAACGATAACCAGTATTTTGGCGAATCAAAAGCATTCAATTCAATTTTAGAAAAATTAAATGAAAACACAGATTCTGTAAAGCTTACAAAGGACGAGAAGATCAGGCTGACAAACAACATAAAACAAAATGTTGATTACCTGAAAAAGCAGATGGATAAAAGCTGGTTTTTTAAAAAGTGGTTGATGAAATCACTTTATAACCAGTACGTAGATATTTATGAAAACCACTTTAAGGGATGAATGATGATTACCAATGATGTAAAAATTATTAAAGCACCTATCGGCAATAAAATTAGCTGCAGAGGCTGGATTCAGGAAGCCGCTATGCGAATGCTGATGAATAACCTCGATCCTGAAGTAGCCGAAAGACCTGAAGAGTTGATCGTTTACGGCGGGAGTGGAAAAGCTGCCCGTAACTGGGATGCATTTGAAGCAATAATTAATTCGTTGAAAAATCTTGAAAATGATGAAACACTTTTGGTTCAATCTGGTAAACCGGTTGGAATTTTCAGAACACATACAAATGCACCCCGAGTTATCATTTCCAATTCAATGCTTGTTCCTGATTGGGCAAAGTGGGATGAATTCCGCAGACTTGAACAGCTTGGCTTAACAATGTACGGACAGATGACAGCTGGAAGTTGGATTTATATCGGCACTCAGGGAATCCTTCAAGGCACCTATGAAACTTTTGCAGAGTGTGCAAAAAAATATTTTAATGGAACGCTGAAGGGAAAATTCATACTTACGGCAGGATTGGGTGGAATGGGAGGAGCTCAACCGCTTTCTGCAACTTTTAATGGCGCTGCATTCCTAGGGGTTGAAGTTGATCGGACCCGCGCACAAAAAAGAATTGATACAGGCTACCTTGATTTCTTAACTGATGATCTCGATGAGGCTCTAAAAAAAGTTCTCAATACAAAAGAAAAAGGAGAAACTTTGTCAGTTGGATTAGTCGGAAATGCGGGTGAAGTTTTACCCGAAATATTAAAAAGAAATATTATTCCGGATATATTAACCGATCAAACATCAGCACACGATGTTTTGAATGGTTACGTACCAATGGGGATGAGTTTTGAAGAAGCACTTGATTTAAGAAAATCTGCTCCGGACAAATACATAAAACTTTCTCGTCAAACAATAGTAAAGCACGTTGAAGCAATGCTTGAATTTCAAAAACGGGGAGCGATTACTTTTGATTATGGAAATAATATTCGTGGCGAAGCAAAAGAAAATGGTGTAAACAATGCATTCGATATTCCCGGTTTTGTTCCGGAATTTATTCGTCCGCTTTTCTGTGAAGGCAAGGGTCCATTCCGTTGGGCTGCACTTTCAGGCGATCCGAATGATATTTATGAGACCGATACAGCGATAAAAGAAACATTTCCTGAAAACAAAGCCCTCATCAACTGGATTGATATGGCACAGAAAAAAGTTCACTTTCAGGGTTTACCAGCAAGAATTTGTTGGCTCGGCTATGGCGAGCGGGCAAAGATGGGAAAGATATTTAACAAGCTTGTTGCAGATAAAAAAGTCAAAGCTCCAATTGTAATTGGCAGAGACCATCTTGACTGTGGCTCCGTTGCATCACCTAACAGAGAAACCGAAGGAATGATTGACGGAAGTGATGCAATTGCTGACTGGCCAATTCTGAATGCTTTGTTAAATGCAATTGGTGGTGCAAGCTGGGTTTCTGTTCATCACGGCGGTGGAGTTGGAATCGGTAAGTCGATTCACGCAGGAATGGTTGTGGTTGCTGATGGAACCAAAGAAGCTGAAGAAAGATTGGAACGTGTTTTGACTTATGATCCTGGAATGGGCATTGTTCGTCATGCTGATGCCGGTTATGAACAGGCAATTGAAAATGCAAAAAAGTGGAATGTTAAAATTCCAATGTTAGGACATTAAAAGTGTCATTGCGAGGACCGAGGTGACAAAGCAAACTGCAAAAATATTATATGTCATTTTACTAAGCCTTTTAGTTCTTTACCAGCACTCATTTGCTCAATCAGAAGAAGAAATTAACGAAGATGAATGCACCTTCAACAGCAATCAGCTCTTTGGGAAAATCCAATTTGTAGATTCTTTCCCTGACCTGACTGTTCAGGTTGTTGAATCTTTTCCGGATTTGAAAGTTAAAATAGTCGAATCATTTCCTGACGATTGCGGTGAATGGCAGATTGTTGATTCTTTTCCTAATGTTAAAGTAAAAATTGTTGAATCTTTCGCAGATATTAAAATAAGATTTGTGGAATCATTTCCGGGAATACCATAGAAAATAAATTGTCATTTCGAACTCGTTTCGGAACCTATAAATATAATATCTGAGATGCTGAAACAAATTCAGCATGACATTAAAAATCAATAGAGGAGTTAAGATGAAATTAAAAGTGTTAGTCGCAGATAAATTTCCTGATAAATACATTCAGCAGATGAAAGATCTTGATCTTGATGTTAATTACCAGCCAAAACTTGGAGAAAAAGATCTTCCGGAAGCAGCAAATGATGTTGATATCCTTGTTGTTCGTTCGACAATTGTGAACGAAGAGACAATCAACACTTCCAAATCACTCAACCTAATTATTCGCGCAGGTTCGGGAGTTAACAACATCAACATTCAAGCAGCAAATAAGAAAGGTATTTACGTTGCTAATTGCCCCGGGATGAATGCAGTAGCTGTTGCAGAACTTGCAATTGGATTAATGATTTCTCTTGACAGATTTATTCCAGATAACGTTAGCGACTTTAATAAAAATGTTTGGAGCAAAGACAAATATTCAAAAGGAAAAGGACTGAAAGGAAAAACTCTTGGACTAATTGGAGTTGGAAATATCGGAAAAGAAGTCGCAAAAAGAGCACTAGCATTTCAAATGAATGTTTACGGAAAGGACATCGCAAGAATTGAAGGCGTGCAGATAAAGGATTTTAGCGAGATGGACCAGTTGCTTCCATTGTGCGATGTTGTGAGCATTCATCTTCCTGCAACACCTCAAACGAAAGGTTTATTCAACAAGCAAATGTTCGGCTATATGAAAAATGGTGCTTATCTCATTAACACATCACGTCAGGATATTGTAATTGAAGATGATCTTCTGGAAGCTATTAAAGAAAAAAATATTCGTTATGCCTGTGATGTATTTAAAGGTGAACCTGAGGCTAAATCTGGTGAAGTTACTTCCAAATTGCAGAACAATCAGAATATTTATGTCACTCATCATATCGGGGCTTCAACCGAACAGGCGCAGGATGCTGTTGCACAAGAAACTATAAATATCATTAATCACTACATTCACAGTGGAGTAATTGATCACTGGGTAAATAGAGCAAAAATTACAGATGCTCATTATCAGCTTGTTGTTAAGCATTACGATAAACCGGGAGTTCTTGCAGGTGTTCTTGATTTGCTTAGAGAAGGTGATATAAATGTTGAAGAAATCGAGAACGTAATATTTGATGGCGGAGTTGCTGCGAGCTGCACAATGAAATTAAAGAATGCAGCCACCGCAGATATGCTAAAAAAGATGAGCGAAAACAAGAATGTAATCAGTGTAAGTCATGTCGAGATTTAGAATTGGTATTCGACTGTCATGGTCTAACTTTAACAGCCTTTTAATAGAATCCTAAAAGAATTAGCTAAACAAATTAAAACTGTGTTATTTTATAAATCAGGGCAACCACTCACACCGAATTGCCTACAATTCGCCATATCATTTTTGTAAGTAAATTATTACTTAAGTAATTTCACTCTATAAAAATAAGGCTAAAATGAAAATTTTAATTATTGGTGCAACGGGTGGAACAGGAAAAGAATTAGTAAAGCAGGCATTAGCAAAAAATCTAGATGTAACTGCTTTTGTAAGAAATCCCAGCAGATTGAAAAATAAACATGATAGATTGAAAATCTTTAAGGGAGATGTAATTAATCCTGATTCACTCGAAGTGGCTGTAAATGGACAAGATGCTGTTTTATGTGCTCTTGGACATAAAAGATGGTTTTACCCAAACAAAATTCTCTCTCAAGGAACAAAGAATATTCTTGTAGCAATGAGAAAAAATAATGTTCGCAGGATTATCTGCGAAACGTCACTTGGAGTAGGAAGCAGTTTTGGTAGGTTAGGATTATACTATACGTTATTCACTATTCCATTCATTCTGCCATTTTACTATTGGGATAAAGGAAGACAGGAAAAAGTTATACTTAATAGTTCACTTGAATGGACAATAGTTCGTCCGGGCATTTTGAATAATGGAAAAAGGAAAGGAAAGTATAAACATGGAGAGAAGATTGGGAATTTTCTTTGGTCAGTCAGAATTTCAAGAGCAGATACTGCGGACTTTATGTTGAATCAACTGGAAGATGCCACATATTTGAGAAAGGCTGTAGGGGTTTGCTGGTAAGAACTAGACAAATTTCACATCAGTGATTTCTTTGATCATCCCGTGATAATAAGGCATTTGTAACAAAAGGTTAATGCCTTCTCTGTCCTGTTCTTCAAGATCAAACACAAGATGCTGAATATTAACCGAAAGAAAATCAAGCGATGACTGTGGAAAAGTTGGAAACATTTTATTACAATCTTCTGAATGAGGTTTCTTAAAATTTTCCTTATTGTTATGCGCAAAGTTCTTCAATACTTCATCAGAAGTTCCTGCCATCACAAAATTTACGTAAGGCGCATTTATGAGCTCAATAATTTCTTCTGAAAAACTTAATCCCTTAAGAAACAATTCCTTCTCATAATTTTCATCTCCTATAATTAAAATATTATCCTTGAAATTAGGTATTTCCCTGCTTAATAAAGTTGTTTTTATTTCAACTTCGTAAAACTCTTTAAATAATATTTTACTGAGTAATACTTCATTTGAGGTTACATCACCTTTCAAAAATAATTCCTCAATTGATTCCTGCCCCTCATTAAAGTGGATGTATGCATTTGACAGCAGAGCATCAAACGAGATTCCTAATTCAGAGGATATAAACAATTCATTGTTGGAAATAAGATCCATGGTCGGTATAAGACCTAAGGAATCTTCATTATTTGAAATATTCTTCACAACAAGTGGAGAAGGAACAAATTCAAAATCAAAACCGGATTTATCTTCAATCTCAGCTAATAGAATTTGAGAGAAAATATTCTGCGGGAGATAAAATTTTGTTTTCATAAAATAGCCGCTTTAAGGCGGCATATTAAATTACTAGATCTTTTTATCCTTAATACGAGCAGCTTTACCGGAAAGGTTACGCAGGTAATAAAGTTTTGCTCTTCTTACATTACCTTTCTTCAATATTTCAACTTTAGAAATTTTTGGTGAGTTAAATCGAAATATTCTTTCAACGCCAACTCCGCTGGAAATTTTCCTAACGGTAAAAGATTTGTTGAGTCCGTTGCCGCGAACGCTGATCACATCACCTTCAAAAGGCTGGATTCTTTCCTTGTCACCTTCTATAATGCTCACATAAACTTTTACGTGATCCCCTGTTTTGAAATCAGGTAGATCAGTACGGGATTTTTCTTTCAATATACTTGTTACTTTATCCATCATTTACTCCTTTCTTAAATCTTTAGACAAATTAGTCTTTATCTGAATTAATGTCACGCCATTTTTCTGTTAAAATTTTTGATTGCTCCGCTTTCCACTTCTTAATCTCTTTTTTATTTCCGGAAAGAAGAACTTCAGGAACTTTCATTCCCTTATATTCTGCAGGTCTCGTAAAATAGGGCGCTTCAACTATTTCACCATCCTGGAATGAATCGTCAAGTGCTGCTTCGCTGTCATTAAGAACTCCCGGAATTAACCTTACAATCGAATCAATAATAATCAATGCAGGCAGTTCGCCGCCGGTAAGTACAAAGTTTCCAATTGATATTTCATCTGTTGCAAATCTTTGCCGTACACGATCATCAATCTCTTTATAATGCCCGGCAATTACAATCATATTTTTTGCAAGCGAAAGATCATTTGCAATTTTTTGGTTTAATATCTTTCCTTTTGGAGTAGTAAAGATAATCCGATCGTAACTGCGTTCTTTCTGTAAATTCTCAATACACTCAAAGAACGGTTCAGGTTTAAGCACCATTCCAGGGCCGCCACCAAAAGGCTTATCATCAATCTGCTTGTGCTTATCGTATGTATAATCACGCAGATTATGAATAAACAAAGAAAGTTTTCCTTTATCCTGGGCTCTCTTGATAATGCTGGTCTTTAAAGGGCTTACTAGCAAATCCGGAACAGCTGTTAAAATATCAATCCTCATCTTCTTCCAGAAAATCTTTGGAGATATTGAGGATTAATTTCTTTTTTGCAGCATCAAATTTTTCAATAAAATTAAGAACAAATGGAATCAATTTCTCTTCATTATCATTAGTTGAAATAACAAGTACATCATTAGCTTTTCCTTTTATTACATCTGTAACAAAACCAATAGTTTTCTTTTCAACGGTTACTTCACTGCCTATCAAATCGTGCACAAAAAAATGATTATCAGGTAAACTTACTGCTTGGTTCTCCTCTACATATATGTCTCGGTCAATTAAAACCTGAGAATCTCTTGTACTATCAAAACGCTTAAACTTAATTATAATTTTCCCATTGATATCTTTTACGTCTTCAATGTAAAATGTTATCTTTGCTCCCCAAAAATCTATGTAAACTTTTGTTAAGCTTAAAAATCGTTCAGGAAAATCTGAAAATGATCGTAACCTAACATATCCATCTTTCCCGTAAACCTGCTCTACTTTTGCGATTAAAAAGTATTCCAAAGCCTTGACAAAAAAAACTAATCAAGAATTTCGAGCATCGCACGCTTACCTTCTTTTGCAGCAATTGCAGTAAGAAGAGTTCTCATTGCGATGGCAGTTTTTCCTTTTTTTCCAATAACTTTTCCTACATCTTGTTGCTTGACCCGTAATGTCAAATTAATTTTATTCTCCTCGTCAATTGTTTCTTCAACAATTACGGATTCGGGTTCATCCACAAGATACTTTGCAATGTATTCAATGAACTCCTTCATTGTGACAGCCTCCATCTGCCAGCGCTGAGAGCAGAATTGTATTTAATCCAATTCACCTATTGGGTTAAATCCATTAATGATGAATGCAGAGGCAACGCTTTTTAACCTCCGCTTAGCTTTTTTCGGTTTTATCTTCCGATTTAGTTTCTTCTGGTTGTGCTTGATTATCACCAGCATCAGCGGTAGCCTGAGTTTCCTTTTTAGACTCTTCTACTTTTGTCGGACTTTCAACAGGTTCCGTTTTAGTCTGAGCTTCCTGTTTTACTTCTTCTACCTTTGCCGGACTGTCAACAGGCTCAGCTGTAGCTTGAGCTTCCTGTTTGGCTTTCGCCTTCTTGGATAATTTTCTATCAGTCTTTTTCTTTGAACCGGCTTCTTTCATCTTCTGCCAGTTCTCAAGTTCAGACTTTACTTTCTCTTCATCAAGACCTTTAGATAATAATTCTTTTTTAAGAGTAATACCTTTTTGTCTTAAAAGACTTTTTACAGTGTGTGTTGGTTGTGCGCCAACGTTTAACCAATACATTATTCTATCCTCTTTTAGATCAAGAGTATGAGGATTGGTTAAAGGATTATAGAAACCAACAGCTTCCAGAAATTTTCCATCCCTGGGTGATCTTGAATCTGCCGCAACCATTTTATAAATGGGTTGTTTCTTTTTACCCATTCTTCTCAATCTTAACTTAACAGCCAATTTATTTTATCCTCCGCTATTAATACGTTATTTAATCGTGTGAATTTAAAATTTACCTGCCCATAGACAGATTTGAAAATGAAGACTTTCCAGAGAATCTCTTCATCATCTTTTTCATTTCATCAAATTGCTTTAGCAACTTATTTACATCCTGTATTGATGTCCCACTGCCACGGGCAATTCTTTTTCTTCTGCTTCCATTTAAAATTTTCGGATTCCCTCTTTCAGGATAAGTCATTGAGTTGATAATTGCTTCAACTTTAACTAATGCCTTATCATCAATCTGAGCATTTTTTATCTGTGCATTTAGCCCGGGAATCATTCCCATCAAAGATGACAAAGAACCCATTTTCTTAATGACTTTAATTTGCTTAAGAAAATCATCAAAATCAAATTGATTTTTTTTCAGCTTTTCTTCCAGAAGCTCGGCTTCGTTATCGTCAATGCTCTGTTGAGCCTTTTCGACCAGTGAGATTACATCACCTTTTCCAAGAATTCTGGAAGCAAGACGGTCCGGGTAAAACACCTCCAAAGAGTCTGTTTTCTCACCATTACTTATGAATTTGATTGGTTTTCCAACCACTGACCTGATTGACAATGCCGCCCCGCCGCGGGCATCTCCATCAAGTTTTGTCAGAACTATTCCATCAAAATCTACAGTTTCATTGAAAGCCTTTGCCGAGTTCACAGCATCCTGCCCAGTCATCGAATCAACAACAAATAGAGTTTCTGATGGATTTACTAGTTTCTTGATATCAGCAATCTCATTCATCATCTGCTCATCAACATGCAAACGGCCTGCAGTGTCTATTATAACCGTATCAAAATTATTTTCTTTAGCAAACTTTATTGAATCTGCAGCTGTTTTTTTTGCATCAGGTTCATTCACAGAAAAGACCCGGGTTTCAATCTTCTCGCCAAGTTGTTTTAATTGTTCAATCGCTGCAGGTCTGTATACGTCTGCAGCAGCAAGTAAAACTTTTCTTTTGTGGTCCTTTAATCTTTTCGCAAGCTTAGCACAAAAAGTTGTTTTACCTGATCCCTGCAATCCAACAACCATAATTGCAGTAACGCCAGAAGGATTAAGTTTTATTTCCGTCTGAGAAGAACCAAGAAGATTTACAAGTTCATCAAAAATAATTTTTGTTATTAACTGACCAGGAGTTATCGAAGCAACAACTTCTTTGCCTAGTGCTTTTTTAGAAATTTTTTCAATTAATTCTTTTGCTACTTTAAAGTTTACATCAGCATCAAGTAGAATGCGGCGAATTTCTCTTAAAGTATCCGAGATATTTTTTTCGTTTAAGCGGCCCTGTCCTCTGACCTTCTTTAATGCGTTTTCTATTTTTAATGATAAATCTTCAAACATATTAATCTTTACTGATAATCATGGCGAGGTAAAGAAAGTAATTATTAACTAGCTTTAAGTGCGTTTGCACCAGAAACGATTTCCAGAATCTCTTTTGTTATTGCCGCTTGTCTTTCTTTATTATAAGTGAGATTTAATGATCTTATCAATTCCTGAGCGTTAGTCGTAGCATTATCCATCGCTGTCATCCTTGCACTGAGCTCTGCTGCATTAGATTCCAATAGTGCCCGCCATAACTGAACTTTTAAATGCTTCGGGATGAGGGATTGAAATATTGAAAGCTGGTCTGGTTCAAAAATATAATTTGATGAATGATCATTTTCTTTTTCACTTGCTTCAATAAAAGGAATAGGCAGTAATTGTACTTTCACAATTTTCTGCTGTATCATTGAAACAAATTCATTATAGACTAACACAATCTTATCTATTTCACCGCTCAGATATTTAGGCACTAAATCAGTATATAATTGAAGTGTTGATTGATATTCCAGCGAACTGAAGAGGCCAACTATTTTTCCCTCAATATTATAATCTCTTTTAGAGAAGTATTCTGTGGCCTTTTTGCCTAATGTAAAAACCGAAACCGTAGTTTCATCCTTAAGTTCTTCTTTGATGTAGTTAGTAGCTTCCCTGATAATATTAGTGTTAAAAGCACCGCATAAACCTCTGTCAGCAGTAATAACAACTACACATACTTTTTTAATTGGTCTGGCTGCAAAGAAAGGATTACTCTGGAATGAATCATCAGCAGCAAGCCGTGAGAGCATTTCACCAATTTTATTTGCATAAGGACGAGCACCAACTATTCGCTGCTGAGCACCACGCAGCTTAGCCGTTGCAATCATTTTCATTGCTTTAGTTATTTTCTGCGTGCTCTTAACGCCAACAATTCTGTTCTTTATGTCTCTTAATGTTGCCATCTAAAAATACTTATGCGGTCTTCTTAAAAACTTTTAGAAATTCATTCGCTGCATTGCTAATTTTATCGTCAAGTTCTTTAGAAATATCTTTTTCTTTCTTAAGAGTATCAAAGATATCTTTATGTTTAACTTCAAAGAATTCGAGAGCTTCTTTTTCAAATCTCTTCACATCAGAAACAGGAATTGATTCCATGTATCCGCGTGTTCCCAAGAAAGTACTTACAATCTGCCTTTCAATAGGTATAGGAGCATACTGACCTTGTTTTAATAGTTCAACAAGACGTGCACCTTTGTTTAATGTTCTAAGTGTTGATTGATCCAGATCAGAGCCGAATTTAGCGAAGGCTTCAAGCTCTCTGTACTGTGCCAAATCAAGTTTGAGTGAACCTGCTACTTTTTTCATCGCTTTAATTTGTGCGTTACCACCAACACGTGATACAGAAATTCCTACGTTAATAGCAGGACGTACACCAGAGTTGAATAAGCTGGATTCAAGATAGATTTGTCCATCAGTAATAGAAATTACATTCGTTGGAATGTAAGCTGAAACATCTCCCTGCTGGGTTTCAATAATTGGCAAAGCAGTTAAGCTTCCTCCACCAAGATCATCACTAAGTTTTGAAGCTCTTTCAAGTAATCTTGAATGAAGATAAAATACATCTCCTGGATAAGCTTCTCTTCCGGGAGGTCTTCTTAACAATAAAGAAAGTTCACGGTAAGCAGCTGCTTGTTTTGATAAATCATCATAAACTACAAGCGAATGCATTTCATTATCGCGGAAATATTCACCAAGTGTTGCTCCGGAATATGGGGCGATATACTGGAGCGGAGCCGGTTCCCAGGCCGAAGCTACCACAACTGTTGTGTATTCCATTGCACCATTTTCCTGCAGCTTTGCAACAACCTGTGCAACTGTTGAACTCTTTTGACCTATAGCAACGTAAACACAGTAAACTGGTTTTACCCCAAGAGATTTCGCTTCTTCTGTATGTGTATGTTTTTGGTTAATAATTGCATCAATAGCGACCGCAGTTTTACCAGTTTGTCTGTCACCGATGATTAACTCTCTCTGTCCTCTTCCAATTGGAATCATTGCATCAACAGCTGCGATACCAGTCTGCAAAGGTTCTTTTACAGGCTGTCGCTGAATTACACCGAGTGCTTTTCTTTCAATAGGAAGAAACTTGTCAGTATTAATCGCACCTTTACCATCAATTGGTTTTCCCAAAGGATTAACAACTCGTCCGAGTAATTCTTTTCCAACGGGAATCGAGGCAACTCTTTTAGTTCTTTTTACTGTGTCGCCTTCTTTCACCAATGAACTTTCGCCAAAAAGAACACAGCCGACGCTGTCTTCGTCAAGATTAAGAACCATACCAATTACATCGTTCGGGAATTCAACAAGTTCAGTTGCCATCACTTTGCTCAAACCATAAACCCGTGCAATACCATCACCAATTTGCAGAACAGTTCCAACATCATAGATATCTACTTCACTTTCAAATCCGGAAAGTTGCTTTCTTAATATCGCTGATATTTCATCAGGTCTAACTTCAGCCATAATTTATTTCCTTTTAAACTTCATTATTTAATTGAGTGATATATCACCCGTTAAAAATTGTTTCTTCAATAATTCTAGTTGATGTTTGATAGAAGCATCATAAAGTGTATCGTTAACCTTCGCAATAAATCCACCAACTAGTTTCACATCAGTTTTAAAATTCAAGCGAACTTTTTTATCTAGAATCTTTTCAAGCTTGCTTTGCAAAACATTTTTTTGTTCGTTAGTGAATTCAGTTGGCGTTGTAACAAAAACATTTGCAATACCTAGATGATCGTCGCGTAACTCTAAAAATCTTTTGCCAATAGAATTAAGCAAGCTTTCTCGTTTTTTTGATATTACAAATTCAACGAAATCCATTGACTCTATAGATATTGTTTTACTGAATATTTCTTTCATTACGTCAAGCTTTGTTTCAGGTCTTACTATCGGACTATCAAGCATCAACTGCAACTTCCTGTTTTGATCAAGTGTTTCAACTAAAAGCTTGATATCAGATGCTACCACATCAAGATTATTTTTCTCGATAGCAGTTTCCAAAAGAGAAGTGGCATATCTATGTAAAATTCTAAAATCAGCCATCACTAATTCTTTGTCACATCATTCAAATATTTGTCAACAATCTGTTTACTCTTTTGAGCGTCAAGAGATTCCCTGATAATTTTCTCAGCAGCATTGACAGCAATATCTGCTATTTGTCCTTTCAATTCTTCAAAGGCTGCATCTTTGTTTCTCTGAATTTCTGATGAGGCATCATCAACTATCTTTTTAGCTTGTGCTTTACTTTCTTTCATTAATTGTTCTTTAAGAGATTCAGCATAAGTTCTACTCTGTTCAATTATTTTTCTTGATTCTTCCTCAGCTTTAGCCAGATTTGCCTGATTTTCTTCCAGTATCTGTTTTGCTTCATCTTTTGCTTTTTCGGCTTGTACCAAAGATTCCCTAATATCATTTTCTCGCTTGTCAAGAGCTGTCAGAATAGGTTTCCACGCAACTTTTTTCAAAATCAAAAGAAGAACAATAAAAGTTATAACCGTCCAGATCATCAGACCTGGATTAACGTCTAGAAGCCCGCCGTTGCTTCCCTCAGAAGCAATGACTGCTAATGTAATTTGAGTTAGCATTTATTATCTCAAATAATTATTAATTTATGCTTTAAGAGCAAGAAGGATGCAAATAACTAATCCGAAGAATGACATTCCCTCAATAAGTGCTGCAGCAATAATCATCGATGTTCTGATTGCGCCTGCAGCTTCGGGCTGTCTTCCGCTTGCATCCATTGCAGAGCTTGCAAGTTTACCGATTCCAAGTCCTCCGCCGATTACAACTAATCCAGCGCCAATACCTGCTGCTAACCATGCTAAATCCATTTAAGTACTCCTTTTTAATATTTGTTAATAGATTAATGTTCCTGATGAACTGCCATTCCTATAAACAAGGAACTAAGCATTGTAAAAATATAAGCCTGTATAAGTGCCACTAAGATTTCTAAAAGGTAAATAAAAACTGCAAAAGCAACTGAAACGGGTGCAATGAATATTGTACCCATAAAAAATATTAAACCAATGAGGGCAAGAATTACTGTATGACCTGCAATCATATTTGCAAAAAGTCGAATTGCAAGAGCAAATGGTTTTGTAAATAGTCCAAGTATCTCAACTGGTATCATTAACGGAAGCAGCCACATTGGAATACCCTGCGGAACCAAGCCTTTAAAGTATCCGAAAAATCCGTTATATCTGATTCCTCCTAACTGGATCATTAAAAATGATATTATTGCAAGAGTAGCAGTTGCAGCTATGTTGCTTGTAAATGTTGCTGAAAATGGAATCAATCCAAGAAAGTTTCCAAAGAGAATAAAAAAGAAAATAGTTAAAAGAAATGGAAGGAAAGTTTTGTAAGCTTTTCCAATTGTTGGTTCTGCAATTTCATCACGGACAAAAATGATGAATACCTCAAAAAAATTAGCCAGCCCTTTCGGAACTAAGGACTTTTTATATCTTTTTGCTATTATATAAAAAGTTATAAAAACTAATAATGCTGCAATCCACATAAAAACAACATGTTTTGTTGGTGTAAAATCAATTCCAAAAACATGAGGGATTTGAGGAATATGAACATACCCTAGAAAAGGAAGTTCAATCTCTTTACCATCTAAAATGTGATGCAAAATCCAGCCGCTGTCAGATCCACCGGAATTTTTTAAAGTATCAGACACTACTGTTAGAGTGTCACTATTATTACTTAGCGCCAAAATGGCTTTTTCTCCCTAAATTCAAATAATAAATCTCAATTAATAAGTAAAAAACGTAAAAAAAGAGGATTGAAAATATAAACCCATAAGCGTTTATTTCCAAAAAAATAAGGGTAATTAATACTATCGATAGCCCTAAAATGAGTCTTAAAAAAAGCCCTCCCCATAAAGCAAATAAAAATGCTTTGTCTGATTTATTTACACTGAATTTTAATAATAAATAACCTATAGCAAAATTCAAAATCGAGAGGATCGCTCCAAGAAAAATAGATTTGAGCATTAAACCAGAAAGTGCAGAGATTAGATAAAGTATTGTAACACCAAGCAGAACTATGAAGGAAACTATGAAACTAAATATTAACAGTTGCCTCTCATTTTTTATCATTTCCAGCTTTCAGAGCAGATTTAATGAATGTGTACATTCCTGCGAATACACCAATAAAAGCAAAGACAATAGTTAATATAGGTTCAGTTTCAAATTGGCCGTCCAACCAAATCCCAATAAAAACCATTACTGTAACGGTTACTGCTAATTGTAATCCTAACCCAATGTAGGGACCAACATCTTTATAGAAATTACTGGTACCTTTTATTTTATCAGGTTCCAGTTTCATAATCTTTTAAGGATTTGAAGTTTCTGATTCTGTAGTTGTTTCCCCTGATACCCCCATATTGCTCTTTCCATCGAATCGTGCGCCAGCTTCCACAACTAAAATTTTTGTGAAGACATCACCCTTCAGGTCGGCTTTGGATTCAAGAATAAGCTTTTCTTTTGCGTTGATTAATCCTTCTACTTTTCCACCAATAGAAATAGACTGACCATTTACTTTTCCAAATACCTCGCCGGAATCACCAACGGTAACATTGCCTTGGCAGACAATATCTCCCTGTATCGTACCATCCAGCCTGATACTTCCATTGCTGGATACTTTGCCTTCAACTTTTACTCCATGACTGATGATGGTAATATTTTCCGAATCTCCATTCATAGATTTGGTTTTCAATTTGTTTTCTCCTTATTTATTTTAATTAAAACAGTTTCCGGATCAATTGGTTTACCGTTATGCCAGATTTCAAAATGTAAATGTGGACCAGTTGTTGCTAATCCGCTATTTCCGCTTTGAGCAATTAAATCACCTTGTTTTACAAATTCTCTTTCCTTTTTTAATATGACTGAGCAGTGTTTGTATATACTTAAATATCCATTTGAATGGCTGAGAATTATTATATGTCCATAATTATTTGTGTATCCAGAAAAAACAACAAATCCTCCAGCTGAAGCAAAAACAGGAGTTCCATCCTTAACTACCAGGTCAATACCATAATGGCCTCTTTCACGATCAAAGCTTTTACTAATATATCCATTAACAGGAAGAATGAAAAAAATTGGATTATCTTGAAGCGAAAAAACATTTTTTAAATGCTCTAACAGTGTGCCAAAAATATTGCCTTCTCTGGGTGTTTTATAAAATTTTTGTATCGAATCGGGACTAATTTTAAATGAGTCGATTAATGTTGAATCACCAAGAGCTAAAGCATATTTTAATTTTTTATTATTTGATTTTAAAAGCTGCAATTCTTTTGCAAGAAAAATCATTTTTGAATTAAGCTGATCCATTTTCTCAATATTCTCAGCACTCTGAACATAATTACCAGGTAAAACGTTATTCCCAATTCCAGTGAAAATAAAAAAGTAATAACCGAAAACAGCTATTAATAAGGAATAGATAAAAGCAAAAAGGAAAATCCGGGTTACGTTGAACTTCTTTGACCTGGCTTCATGTGAAGTATCATTCGGAATAATGATTACAGAAAAGCTTTTCAGGTTTTTAAAGTATTTTAAAATCGGCATAATAATTAATAAAAAGTTGCTCTAATTTAACTGAACTTTTGCAACAATTCTACAAACTTAATTGAACCCTCACGAATAAGCCTTGGTTGTGATGAAGTTAGGTCTATTATTGTTGAGGATATTTTTTCTGATGGTTGAGAATTGAAAATTATTGCATCTACATCCTGCGAAAAATCACTAATAATTTGCTCAATTTGATTTACTGGATCATTACCACTTCTGTTAACACTCGTCGAGATTAGCGGTCTTGAAATCTCTTTTAGAAACTTTAAACAGAAATCATTTTGAGGAATTCTAATTGCAGCTGTTTCCTGATTAGCGATTTCTTTTGTTCGTTCATTAAGATTAAGAATTACCGTAACCGGAGATGGCCATATTTTCTGAAGAAATTCCAAATGATTTTCAAATATGATTTCGGTAAAGTTCATGACATTTTCAAAATCAGACAAAAGCCAAATAAACTGTTTCCTTTCTTCTCTTCCCTTGATTTCAGCAATTCGATTTACAACAAATTCATCAAACGGGTTGCCACCTATTCCATAAATTGTATCTGTTGGATAAATAAATATTTTCCCTGAATGAAATAATTCTGCAGCTAACATTAAAGCTGAATCCGGATTTTCCTCAATGTTAATTAGTTTTTTTTGATCAGTCTGCATTTGCTAACAACTTCTCTGCTTTCTGAATTACCATTTCTGAAGAAAGTAATTTCGCGCAATCAAAAGTACCTGTAGGACAATTTCTAAAACCATGAATCCCGCAAGGTTTGCAATATATATCATCATAACTAATATGATCGCTTTTTGCATTATAAGGATAGAATCCAAATTGTGGAGTTGTTGAACAGTAAATTGTTAATACAGGAATATCTGCGCAAACACCGAGATGAGTTGGCGCACTATCATTACTAATTAGTAGTGAAGAATTTTTCAATAATCCAATTGTTTCAATGAATGAAAAATCTCCGGCTGCAATGAAAACATTCTGTTCAAGATCTTCTGTGATAGTTTCGCACAAACTTTTATCAGTGATTCCTCCAACCAATACAATTTGAAAATTCAAATCAATGAAATAACTAACTATTCGCTTATAATAACCAACAGGATATTTTTTAGTTTCCCATATTGAACCAGGTGCTATTGTTATGAACTTATTGAGGTTATTATCAATTAAATACTCTTTAACTTTTATTTCAGATTCCCTGGGAATAAGTATTTCAGGAATTATCCTCCACCTATCTCCACTGAAATTTTCACCAACAAATTCTAAGTTTCTCCTGACTTCATGAGCCGAGTAATTATATTTGACCAAATTTTTAAAAGCAAATTTCAAACTACTATTATCAAACCCATATGACTCTTTTGCTGATAGATTCATTGCAATCAATGCACTGCGAACAGATCGATGAGGTGAGTAAACAATTTCATAATTATTTGATTTAACTTTTTTTATGAATCTCAAAAAAGCTATAACTGACTTTTGCTTTCCTTTTTTATCTAATGAAATTACTTGATTCACATGAGGAGAAGCGGCAATTATTTCTGCGGTCGAAGGGATGCATAATACATCAATTGAATAATCAGGCTTTTTCTTCTTTAATTCCTGTATTAAAGGCAGAGTAAGAATCGCATCGCCGGGAAAAGCAGTTTGAATAACAAGTATTTTTTTTTCAAAAATCATTTAGTATTTCCATCTCTTATGCATCCACAGCCACTGCTCGGGATTCTCACGAATTACTTTTTCTAGATATGATGTGTACCTCTGACTAATTTCCAGAATCTTGCCTTCTTCACTTTCCGGCAAATTATCTTGAGAGATTTCTACTAAAACCGTTTTATATTTATAATTATTGCCCCTGATAGGGATACCACAAACAATTGGTGCACCAGTCTTAAGTGCAAGTGCTGCTGGTCCCGTATAAGCAGGCACTTTTTTTCCAAAGAAATCAACTTTTGCTCCTTCTTTTGGTCCTCTCTGATCAGCTACCATTGCAACTATTTTTTTTTCTTTGAGCGTCTGATAAGTTTTTCTAATGGAAATACCCAGAGGAACAATTTCATTCCCAAACTTTGTACGGGCTTTGTTCATCCATTCATTAACTAATTGGTTTCTTAATGGTTTCACAACTACTGAAAACGGAAGCTGAATCTGAATAGAAACAGATATTGCAATAAATTCCCAATTACCAAAATGCGAGGAAAGCAAAATTACTCCTTTGCCTTCATTGTATTTTCCAACAATCAGTTCAGGGTTGCTACAATTAACTGCATTAGCTAGATCAGATTTTTTTAGGAATGGGAGACACATAATTTCAACAAGTGTTACAGCAAAGCTTGAATAAATTTTGAAAGCTAATTTCTTATTGGTAGTCATATTATTTTGGGGAAATGCGATCTTAAGGTTTTCAAAGACTGCTTTTTTTCTGATCGGGATAAAATAGAAGAAAGCGAAAGCTAAAAGCGGTGCTATTCTTCTTGAAAGATTTAATCCAAGAAGACGGAAACTAAAGCTAAATAAAACAAAAACGATATATTCAATTCTGTTCTTCATTGCTAGCGGAAAATTTGATGCAAAAATAGCCAAAGATTATCACAAAGATGAAAGGAATTAAAATCCTGCAAGCAATAGAGATAAATTACACTTGTACTATTGAACGGCTATTCTTCTTATCCAGGAATCATCTCTTAACTCTCCCCTTTTTGTAGAATGAAGAAGTTGATAATCATTGTAACCACTAACATCTCCAAAAACAAAAACCACTCCGCCTTCTAAACTCTCATATCTCCAAATTTCATATGGTTTACTTTCAATTTGGTTTGGATATCTCTCAATTTCGGAAGGACGACCATATACCAGATATACTCTTCCTCTGTCTGTTTTCCAGCCATTTTTTTTTGCAGCCGAGTACTTATCATTACTCTCTGTTATTCTTTTCAGATAATCCAGGAAATATTGATTCCTCTCATCGGATGGATTCTCATCACGGGCTTTCCAAAATGTATACATAAATTCTCTTTTGGCCTCAACAGGTCCTAAGCGCTTCATATCTATCTTTCTCGGGCTCTGATGCAATGTATTCTGATTTTGTATAAAGGTCATCCAATTCTTCTTCGGACATTGAGCCGAATGTGGTACTTAGAACAGGCGAGGTTGTCAGTTGTAATGTATCGGTGGGTACAACAGAAGGATTATAAACGAAAAACTTTTTCGATGAAGAGACACCGTAATTTGCAACGCTATCAATCAGATTTAATATCAGAGTATATGTGTCGGTGGGAAACTTATATACATTTAGCTTTCCAACTTCAACTCTTGAATCTACTGATTTATTGATTCGTTTTGAATTTGAGCTGACCAATTGCCCCCGGCTATTAATTACCAACTCATCTAACCTCAACTCGTTCTCATAAGGACTGAGCTGGATATTATAAACTTCAGTATAATAGAAAAGAATGGGTTGATTTTCCCCACACAAAGCTGCAGGCAGAGGAGTTATTTCATAAGTGTTCTTGAAAAAAATTGAGGAAGTATTTTCGCTGCCTGGGATTATATTTGAGGCTAGCTGAATATCGCTTGATGAAATACTAGTCCTTATGAATGGTACAACGAATAAAAATTCTGATATAGTTCTAATATTAGAAGGATTATTGGCATCCAATCCGGTAATAGTGGCCCTGTAAGATCCCTGATTTATAATAAATCCCAAAATACCTATTAGATTCCTGGTTAATTGAGTTGAATCTGATATTTCGCTGTTTACAATCCAGTGCTTGTCAATGATAGTTTCGGAGGTAGCGGAGTCAGTAATTTCAATGTGTAAAATTCCACCGACGTAATCAGCTGTATCTGTGTCAACATATTTTAAACTACTCTGACCGAATGAATAATAGAACTCGACATAATTTGACAGAGAGTCGTAGCCAAATTGTGCATAGTCGAATTCGAAATTTATTTTTTGCGAAAAAACAAATATCTGAAAGGAAAAAACAAACAATATGAATGAGAGTTTAGACATAATTAATTTGAAATAATTCTAACCCAAAAATAAAAAAGCGTCTATTGAAAATTCAACAGACGCTTTTACAACTAAATAAACAGTCTATTTAAATGTTAGTTTGACTGTAAATATCTGATTTGCAGTTGCAAATTCCTGAACTGCTCTGTATGCGTAATCGAACACAATTCCAACTCCTCCACCGATATTGTAATCTATCCCGGCTCCAAAAGTTAAACCATAGATAGATTGATCTTGATTTTGGACCATATAGCTATATCCGCCTCTTAGGAAGAAGTTATTCATAAAACCATATTCCAAACCAAAATTAGCCACATCTTCATATGCATTATTTGCAGTGTAAGCACCTGCAAATAAAAGATTATTTTGTTTATCGAAATCAATTCCGTAAGTCAAACTTAACTGAAACGAGCTTGGAATTAAGAATGGTTCAGTAATGATTTCATAACTACCACCTGTAGCTCCGGGTACAGTCCCGGGTATTGTAGTCCTGGCAGATAAATCATCACCCGAATAACTCATATTAGTTCCAATGTTTTTAACAGCTGCGCCAATCATTAATTCATTTGAAAAGCGGTACTGAACACCAGCATCAACTGCAAAACCGGATGCACTTGCATTTCCAATATTCTCGGTAATTAACTTCATGTTCGTTCCGATTGCTATTCTATCTGTTAGAACTTTAGAATAAGTTAAACCAAATGTTATAAATGAAGGTGAATAAGTATTCCCTGTTCCATCAGGAAATTCAATTGTTGTTTCAGGGATATCACCAAAATCAAGTGTCTTTAAATCAAAAGCAATCGATCCAAAATCGCCAAGGCTGGAACCAATTGCAAAGTACGATATATTTATATCAGCAAGATATGTAACATAACTAAACATTGCTTCGGTTTGAGGATAGACATCCAAACCAGCCGGATTATAGTACAAAGATTCAAGACCTGTTAGGTTTGCAAGGAACGAACCTCCGGTCGCAATTCCCCGTGCACCAACAGGAATCAGAACCTGTTCTGCCCCTGAGGTACCTTTTCTTGCAACATCACCTGCATAGATTGAAGTTGCAATCAGTAGTATTATTAGTATTATTTTTTTCATTTTTTAAACTCCACTATTTTAACTTAAAATAGCTGGCAGGCTAACTATTATAAACCTGCCAATCATTAATTTTACTCTAGAACCTCTGAATCTGTTTCTGAGGCATTATAATTGCGAACTTCAATGTTTTATCACCATAAATAGGTGAGGTTACTATAGCCAGATACATCCCCGATGCAACTCTTAAACCAGACTCATTCAAAAGATTCCAGTTCAGGAATGGTGAAGTTGGAGAAGCCTTATCATCTGTTGTAAGAGTTCTTAATAAAGAGCCTGATAAAGAGTAAATTTTAATCGTTATCTGCTCGGGAAGATTTGTGAACGTTATAAACGGTTCATCAGGAGTATTCGTATAATAACTGGTTAATTCATTATACCCATAAAGCGGATTCGGGTACACGTTAACTTTATTCCATAAATCCTGCTCCTGGCTCGAGGAAATAGTCGTTCCATCCAATGTACTGAACTGGTAAACGTTTTCTGTTGTATAACCATAAGCCGCAACCGGTAAAGTAAATATATCTCCTGATACGAAGTTTATTGAATCAACATTTTGTTGAACACCCACTGCATACAAGATGTTGAAGTAAGGTGACTCGGCGATCGTTCTTTCTTCCTGTGATGCAGAGGCATCCAAAGGTATATCGTAACCCTTTAAACTTGCCCATACAGATACACTGGCCGGGTAATTCCCTTTATAAACCTGCTGACTTCCGGTTGGGTCATAGTCTTCATCGAATATGAATATAAATTCACCTGAAAAACCTACATTTGTTCCAGGGTCCCAGATACCATCTGGATTAGCAAATGCTGTTGAAAGTGAGGTTTTTCTTTCCAAAAATCCAACTGCAAGCTGTTTTGTAGTCTCATAAACCGGATCTACCATCCAGGCAGAGAAAGGAACATCGACAAAACCTTCACCAAGTTTACCGATATCATCTGTACTAACCACAACTTCCGGATTAGCCGATGTTACTCCTTCGGCATAAACATAGGAATTATTTCTTACAGGTGGAGCTACTCCAACGTATCCCTGCAAGTAACGGTAAGCTTTACTAGTATCACCAAATCTTATTTCTACTGTCCGAATGTCTCCTGCAGTAGTAATATCTGTTGTTAATTGATTTAAATTTCCAGGCATTGCACCAAGAGGTCCTCCGCCAGCAATATCAACATTAAGGTAGTAAAACTTTGTCGTTCCTGTATCATACCAGGCAGTTACTGTTTGAAATTCTATAGCTCCAAGATCAGGGGTTTCATCAGAAACTCTTGTTATAAAACCCTCCGTTATTGGTTGAGCAACACTGGTTTCTCCATAAGTAAAATAATCTCCGGTGTCAACTAATACAGCACCGGTTGATAGATTTGTAAGCTGCCAAAACGTTGTATAAAGAACTTCCGAAGAATCCCGGAAGAATGTAACTTCATAACTATTGCCTGTCAATTCCGCATTGTCAATAACATCATAGCCAACATTTCCTACATCTGGACCGCTTATCAGGTTAGTATTCTGAACCGGCACAGGTGGATTGTATTCATCCACACCAGCAACAATACTCTGTATGCTTCGAATATTTTCAGCTTCCTGGGCAAATGCAGTAGAAGAGAGATAATAATCTCCGGTTTGTCCAAACGTCTGTCCACTAAATGGTACCAATGCATCATAATTAAGTGCATAACTGATTATAGCAAAATAATAGGGTCTACCTTTAATTATAGGAGCGCTAGTTACGAATGGATCATTAGAAACTCTTAACCTGATTCTGCCAGTTGAAGGATCGATATAAAGTGCAGAGTCGAGTTGAGTTCCAACTGGATATTTTAGTAAAGATCCCACCGGTTTGTGCATCCTCCTTATAAACATTAGTAATAAAATCACTCTTGTCAAAGGATGCTAATAAAATGGAATTTGGCTGACCAGATACAAAGTCCTCACTAATATTTGTTCTGAAAGCCCATACCTCGTAGCCTTGAAATAACAAATTCCAGGAAGGATTAGAATTTACATAGCTCAACTGATTTGGGGTCTCCCAACTTATATCAATAAATGCATCACTTGAAGTAAGTGTAAAATTAACTGGTGGTGGTGGTGACGGTGCAAGAAAGTTTAAGTCAAATATTGTTTGAGCACCATCATCAATTCCACGCGCTACTGTGATACCATCTAATGGGGTAGCTCCCCTTCCAACAACATATGCTAATACAATTTCATTTTCTTCATCTTTTATTAAATTAAATGGACCTGTATTAGTCATCTGCCGCACATCAGCATTCTGGTTACAAATCCATCCTATATCTGTAACAGGATCACCTGAGAACCAGAATCTTGGATCAACTAAACTACAATCTACACCGCCTCTTATATCGCCATAGGCAAAAGTACAAGGGTCAACTGTCGCACCAGCACTTTCCAATCCAAGCATATAGTTACGAGCTTCACTTTTGTTATTTGGATCACTTAAGCCAGCGAGACCATTTCCATAGAATATAAATGAAGATATAGGAAGATTTTTTGCACCCGGATAATAAACCACACCTTTTAAGTTGTCCCTGAACCGAGGTAGCAGTATCAATAGGAGTATCCACCCCCTCATCATACTGGTTATTTCCATTAACGTCAACATAGGTTTCACCGGCAATGTAAGCACGCGGACC
Source organism: uncultured Ignavibacteriaceae bacterium (assembly GCA_963768365.1). Taxonomy (GTDB): domain Bacteria; phylum Bacteroidota; class Ignavibacteria; order Ignavibacteriales; family Ignavibacteriaceae; genus IGN2. Next base: position 222,278 of record CAVYHS010000022.1, read on the forward strand.
GGAGAAAAAGTCTATCATAAAACAAGGCACCTGATTCCCATAAACAGCATCAGGTGTATTGTTGTATGTATATCCTGCATTTCTGACTGTGTCAACACCTACTACGTCATCGTTAAAATCACCTAGATCCGGATCTGCCCAGGCTCCAAAATATACATTTGTTAAAGTATCCGGGGAGGAAGCATTAAGCCCTTTGTACTCGAATCGATATCTGACAAATATTAAGTTTCCAATTGCACCAGCGGAAGCAAATGCAAATACAGATTGTTTGATTTCGACTCCAACCTGTATAGTTGTATTCCACCTTCTCTGAGCAACGGGAAGTGCATCATTATATACACACCAAACCAGCTCGTCTCCTATGAGGTCTGGTGCATCTTCTCCATCACACGCACCCGGAAATGATTGAGGATCAAATATTCCGTTACCATTTAAATCAACGGGCTCATAAATTCCATCGCAATTACCATCATAAAAATCTGCACCTTGACTAACAGCATCTATCCAATCCTGCCAGCTTTGCCCGAAAGCCTCATCCTGAGAATTTACCACGTAAATAACAGCATTAGAATTACTGGTTTGACCAACCGGACCGGGAGAGATAATCTTCGACCAAACTTGCTGATGCAACAGCATTTGCAAATAGAGTTCCGCCACTAAATCCACTAAGGAAAAATCCTGAAGAAAAAAGGAAAGTTCCACCGGCAAATTGTCCACCACTACCATTTGGTTGAACATTTACATCAGCTATTATTCCTTTGCTGTTAATGGGCAGCCAGATATTATTTACATTCATTCCGTAAGCATCTCCCTGCTTACCAGATGTCTGAGCATCTGTAATTTTATAAATTGGTTTGGGAGACTGAACACCGTTCTTATCATCTCCTAAAAAACCAAATGCAATAAATGCCACTCCTAAAAACAGAAGCAGTAGTTTATACTTGTGTCTAATATTTATTTTCATTTTTATTATCCTGTTTGTAATTAAAATCAAATTTTTGTTAGAAGTTAATTCTATCAAAATTTAACTTAAGTCCGAGATTAATGAGTCTCGGGAATCCAAAATTCCGTGGATCCAACTCGAGAGACTCATAATCATCAACATAACCCTGACCAACCGTATTAATCTGACCTTGTGCGGCCGGATCATTTAACCAGCCGGTAGAGTACGCGCTTCCGGTAGATCTATAAACTGAATTTACATTTTGTACATCAAAAAGGTTTTGTATCCACACATAGGGAGTAATATAGAAGTTGCTTATTCTGAAACCCTTCTCGAGTTTAAGATCTATTCTGAAACTGCCGGGACCATAAGCCGAGTTAACATATCCGGTATTATCAGCATTCAAACCATTATCACCAAGAATATCCCATTGATCAACCGGTGTATAAGGTCTTCCACTACTGAATGAAAAGATTACATTTGCATTCAATAATTCCCAACCACCAAGTTCTCCTTCAGGAACATAAAAATCAACAATTACAATTGATGTATGTCTCACATCAAAGGATAAAGGAGCGATAACTTTTGGGGGCTCATTATCAAGGTTTCGAAATACTGATGTAAAGCTTGAATTGGTTGAGGAACCGGTTCCTTCAGCATTGGAGAGAGTATATTGTAATGATAAGCTCAAGTAGCTCAACCTTGTAACATCAAATGAAAACGCAAAGCCTTTAATGGTACCAAAGTCTGTATTCTGCGGACCAATTGCATTTATTACTTCGCCATCCGGCACCCGTTGATATTGACTATTATTTCTGGTTAACTAGAGCCTTAGTGTTTTTATAAAATGCCGTTATATTTAATGCAGCATTATTTCCTATTAATTGTCTGAATCCAACTTCATACTGAGTAGTTTGCTCACTCAGCATGCTTCCATTGAAACCACTTTGTGGCGACATTGTTAAGTAATCGTTATAGTCAAATGGTCCAAAATACATATCATTCAATTGAGGAACCTGAATAAATCTGCCGTAAAACGCATGAAATACAGTGCTTTCAGTTACCGGAAATCCTAAACCAATTCTTGGTGAGAATTGAACTTCAATGTCTTTTAATTTAAAGTCATCTATATCAAATGCAGTAGGATTGCTTCCACCAAAATATGGTAATGATGGGTCTACTAATTCATATGATTTGATATCAAAATAATCCATTCTGACACCAATGTTTAACACCAGGTCCTGTAATTCAAATCGGTCCTGCAGATAAACATAACCAATAAATGGCTCCCTTGGACGCAACATAACTGCCATTGATGGATCGGAACCAATGCTCGGATCAGCAAGCCAATCTAACGAAGCAGGATAATCTGAATTAGTTTCTTCTATTCCGGTACATCATATCCATAAACAAACGGTTGGTTCTGACCAAACCTGAGCATTAAAGTTATCGGGTTGTAGGGATAAGGTAATCAATTGCAGCAACAAGAAAAGCAAAGTTGCCATAGCCTCTAACTGTGTGCCATGCACCTCCGACACCAAATTCCAGAAGATGATTATCTAATTGAGTTGTTAAATCAGCATCAAAACCCCAGGATGCATCCTCCCTCTGCTGGAATAGACCCCTGGACCAACCATACGGTCTGTATACACCATTTGCATCAATTGTTGCCGTTCTTTGTCCATCGCCTAATAATTCCACCCCTAATCCGGAAGTATTAGCCCACCATAAGCTATCACCATATAATAACTGGTTGTTAGCTCCTTCTAAGAATGGATTAAAGCGTTGAAACTTGAAAAGTCTGTAGCCAAAGTTTATATTCCAGAATGTGCTGTTACTGAGTGTTTGTGATACTCTTCCACTGTACGAAAAATTTTCGTTTTCAATCTGTTCAATAAATTGGGAAGAATTTTTATACTGTCTTTGAGCAGTAAGATCTGTAGAGTTTTTGTAATTTCTATTATTCATCAAAGTTGATAACTGAACTGTCCAATTATTAAACCTGGTACTAATTTTACCACTAAATCTCCAAACATTTGATTGATTATTTGGAATCGTATTTAAAGTAATTGGATTTTCCAGGATATCACCAGCTTCAGGTGTTCCAGGCAATCCGCCCTTAGTTTTGATTGGGATCGGAACTGCCGTAGGATTGGCATCGAGGTACCAACCTCTTTCACCGGAGAGGAATATTGTATAATCTGGAATACCTGGAATGATTGGACCACTGATAGATCCAGAATATAAATTGGCTCCATAATCATCGGTAAATGTGGATGTCAAAACATCAGCAAAAATATTGTAGTAAGGTTGACCCGATTTAGTTGTAACGTTAACTATACCAGACTGTGCCTGACCATATTTAGCTTCATAACCGCCAACCTGAAAAGAAATCTGATCAATGGCTGTATTGCTGACCTGAGAAACTGTTTGCCCGTTGTAAAGGTTGTTCTGAACAACTCCATCTACTATATAAACAACTTCACTGCTTCTTCCGCCACGTACGTTTATTGAAGCGTTACCATCCTGGCCTCCGCTTCCTTCCTGTACTACTACACCAGATTGCAGTGACACAAGGTTCTGCACACCTCTCACCGGTAATCGGGCTATTTGTTCTGCATCGATTACCTTAACGGTATTAGTAGCTTTTGCTTCGAAGAATTTTTTGTCGACGACTACAATGTCAGGTAAAGTAAAGTCAGTAGATAACTCTCCATTCAATTCATAAGTGAGGTTAGCAACAATCCTGACATCCTCATATGTTTTTGGCGCATAACCTACGTAGCTGACTCTAACTTCGTAGGTTCCGGGAGTAATATTTAATATAAAATAATTTCCATCGAGATCTGTGGCAGCCCCAGAGTTGGTGTTCATTAAAATGATATTTGCACCAATCAATGGTTCTTTAGTATCTGCATCTATTACTTTACCACTAATTTTGCCAACTCCCGATTGAGCAATTATAGCAGCAGAGCTAATAAGAAATACTAAAAATGCCAGAAGATTTGTAGATATTTTTTTCATCTCTTCTCCACGAAATGTTTTGAAATAATCTTCTGAGTTAGTTTCAATTTTTTTAAAGAACAAAAAAAGTTGTAAAAAAAACGGGTGAATTTACCAATTAATAAATTGGAAAACCCACCCGTTTAAGACATAAACATAACACTAATTAAATTACTTAAGTAACATCATCTTTCTTGATGAAGTAAAATTACCTGCGTTTAGTGTATAAATATAAAGACCTGAAGAAAGCTTAGCAGCATCAAATTTAATATCATACTTTCCAGCTTCCTGTGTAGTATTTACTAATGAAGCAACTTCATTACCGAGAACATCATAAACCTTCAATGTAACTACACTTCTTTCAGAAAGTGTATAATTTATAGTTGTGCTTGGATTGAATGGATTAGGATAATTCTGCTCTAATGTGAAGTCATTAACAACTATATCATCTTCAACACCTACTATAGTCCATGTAAAGCTATCATATAACCATCTTGTATCATCAGATAAGTCATTTTGACCAGCTACCTGAGTTCCAAAAATACCTGCACCCGGAACAGCATCTTCCTGATACATATAATGCATAGTTGCCTGATCGCCCTGGAATGCTATTCTGCGAGCTAAATATGGATATTGTTCCATAACATCGGCATCACCTTTGAGGATAGCTGGAGCTTCCCATGTGGCGCCACCATCCGAAGACCATGAAAAATATATATCAGTGTAATAAATTGGGCCAGAGTTCGTTCCACCATCACCAGGATAAATGTTCCAAGCACTGCTGCCAATTGCACCAGTATATTCAAAACCATCCCAAGCAACAAATACTATCTGTCCATCAGCAGATGTAGAAACATTAGGATATGCCTGACCAATACCATTTCCGGAATATAACCTTGTTGTGGTACCACCAGTAACAAAATTTCCAAATCCGTCGTCTGGAGCTTCAGTTAAAGGATCGGTAAGTGCCATCCAATTCTGAAAATTGCTGTTCCAGTAATAAATCGGGAATGTGTTTACAGTATCTGTCGTACCAGGAAGAACACCTTCACCATACCCATTACAAACAACGTGTGTTACACCGTCATTGCTAACATTATGATTAACCTGAGCAAAATTAGTAAAGTAAGGTGCGTAATCTCTGTTAGTTATCTGTCCATATTCAGGATTTGTTCCAGATCCAAGACCTGCAGCTAAGCCACCCCATGTTGCTCCACCATCGGTTGAACCGTACCAGTAAAGTCCATCAGGATTTCCGGTTCCGAAAACGCCGTCAAAACCACCAATGGTAGCTATTGTCATATCGTCATCTGATTTTACGATTGGTAATTCAGCAGGTGTATTTGCTGATGAAAATGTGAAATTAGGATCTCCATCTCCAAGGAAGAAAAGAGAGTCGAATGTTGCGCCAACATCTGTAGAAGCGTAAAAAATAAAATTTGTATTATTAGCTATAATAGTTCCATCCATTAAATATACAAATGATGGAAAGTTGCCAGCAATAGATACTGATGGGAATGGAGTAACAGGTAGAAATGTTGTTAAATCGATTACTGAGTGCCACGAATTGCCATTACTATGACTAAACATAAGGTACGTTTCCATCTAAAGCACCACCAACGCACACTTGCATATTACCCCAACCATAAGTATCATTTCCACTTGTTCCAACTGTTTCATCAAAGGCAGAGAAATTATCAAGTGCACCGAAAGCTTTATACGCGAATCTTACAGTCCTTTGTGTCCCGGTAGAAAATCTTTGCATACCGGTCATTAGCGGATCTAGAACGCCATCGGCATCCAGATCAAACAAATCTACCATATTATCAATGGCATTATTTTGCATATAATCATATTCTGTCGTGAATAACTCCTCACCAGGAACTACCGCTGCAGAATTGTAATTTCCGTTTGAATGAACCACCTGATTTTGATCTGATGGCATTATCCATTTCTCATTGACGACATTTTTGTTTTGAGCAAAGGATAGCGAACCAACCATTGCCAAAACAGCGAATGTAATAGTCATTTTTTTGACCATAACTTACTCCTTTTTTATTAGTTAAGAATAGAGTTGTTTAGTGATAAAAAAATTATACAAAAATTATTATAATTCTGATGTTAAATTTAATTTACTATGATAAAATAACACTACTGATTTTCTCTGTCAAGCGTTACTTTATTAAATATTTTACGTTGCTGAGATACATTTTTTTGTCAATAATGTCAAGGGATTCATTTTTCCGCTAAAATTAGATACTAACCGTATAAACATCTTTGATACCGTCTATCGAGGAAATTGAATTTCTGATTTCTTCATTAAGTTGAGTGTCAATATTTACAACTGCTAAAGCAAGATCACCATCTGATTTTCTTCCAAGTGAAAGACTTGCGATGTTAATATTTGATAAAGATAATTCCCTGCTGACTGAAGCAAGCATTCCTGGCTTGTCAATATTTTTATAGATTAAAATGTTGCCCTCAGGTTTGAACTCGACTTGATAATTATTTATTTCAACTATTCTTAAATCGTTGTTGCCAAAAACAGTACCTGAAAATTTCCATTCTGCTGAATCAGTAAATATTTTTGCCTCGATAAGATTGAGATAATCCCTATGATCTGTTGAATTAATTTCTTCCAGAACAATTCCTATTTCTTCAGCTAAAATAGGTGAGTTAATAAAGTTGACTGTGGTATCCACCTCTTCCGAAAGAAATCCTTTAAGCAGAGAAGTTGATAATAATTTCGTAGAGCTTCGGAATAATTCCCCGCTATAGCTTATACTAATTTTTATTAATGAATCCTTCCTGACCTGGGAAAGTAGCTTGCCTAATACTTCTGCAAGTTTTACGAACGATTTAAGGTTTTCGTTGGAAACTTCTTTTAAAGCTGATGCATTAATGGCACCTGAAGGAGATCCATTATTAAAATAATCAACTATTTGTTGGGCTATCTGGATTGCAACTTTTTGCTGTGCTTCTTCAGTTGAAGCGCCAAGATGAGGAGTGGCTACGACAGATGGATGTTGAATTAGTCCAATTCCAAATTCAGGTGGCTCTGTTTCAAAAACATCCAAACCTGCAGCAGATACTTTTCCTTCTTTCAACGCTTTCAGAAGATCTTTCTCATTTACAATACCACCACGAGCACAATTAATTATAACAACACCTGACTTGCACTTTGTGAGCTCATCATATGAGATCAAATTTTTTGTGCGGTCATTTAACGGAGTGTGAGCAGAAATAATATCTGCGTTTTTCCAGATATCGTCAAGAGGCACGAGTTGTATTTGCAAATCAGATACTGCTTCAGCAGACACAAGCGGGTCGAAGGAAATTACTTTCATTCCGAATGCACTGGCTTTTATGGCAACTTCTTTTCCTATCTTTCCTAGTCCAATCAATCCAAGTGTCTTTCCGAATAATTCACTTCCCTGAAATCTTTTGCGGTCCCATTTTTTCAGATGAAGAGAAATATTTGCTTGTGGAATTTTTCTTGCGGCGGCAAGCATAAGAGCCATCGTATGTTCCGCGGCAGAAATTGTATTTCCACCAGGAGTGTTCATAACAAGAATACCCTTGCGTGTTGCTGCCTTTACATTAATATTATCAACACCTGCACCGGCCCTACCAACTACTTCCATCTTATCCATCTTCTCAATCAGTTCAGAATCAACCTGAGTTGAGCTTCTTACAACCAGCGCATTGTAATCAGAGATTATTGATAATAATTCTGCTTTAGAAAGATCGGTTTTATAGTTTACATCAAAACCGGCAGACTTCAGAATTTCCGTACATTTTTCATCAACGGAATCACTGATCAGAATTTTCTTCATATAGAATAAATTATTTTGGTCAGAATGATTTGATGCTTAAAGAGCTGCGTCAAGCTTTTCAACTATTTTACTTTTCGGAACAGCTCCGATTATGGTGTCTTTAAGTTTTCCATCTTTAAAAAGTAGCAGCGTAGGAATACTGCGCACACCAAATTTAATTGAGGTTTGCTGATTGGAATCAACATCCAGTTTGCCAATTTTTACTTTGCCTTCATACTCAGTTGATAATTCTTCCACTATTGGAGCTATCAGTTTGCAAGGTCCGCACCACACAGCCCAAAAATCGATCAGCACTGGTTTATCTGATTTAATTACTTCAGTTTCAAAATTATCATCTGTTATTTCAACAGTTTTCATTTTTACAATCCTTTAGATAATAGAGTTGAGTTATGTTCTTTTTCCGGTGTAGCTTACTATATCTTCACCTCCGTCAGCGTTTATCATTCCACCGCTGATCCATTCGCCTCCATCTCTGCTTAAAAGAGAAATAATATTCGCAACATCTTTCGGCGTTGTTAGTCTTCCTCTTGGGTTTTTAATTTCTGCAACATTAATCATTTCCTGATTGCCTGGAATTTTCCTCAACGCAGGAGTATCAGTAACTCCGGCCATAATCGCAGATGTGCCAATTTCCATATGACCAAGTTCAACTGTTAATTGCCTTATGTGTGATTCAAGTGCTGCTTTTGCTGCAGATACTGCACCATAATATGGAATTGCTGAGTGACTTCCTGAACTTGTCATCGCAAATATTCTTCCTTTTTTTGCCAGAAGACCAGCCAAACAAATTCCCTGAACCCAATAAACTAACGAATGAGCCATTACATCCAACGTCATTTCCATTTGAGCATGAGTAATCGGTTGCTCATCAGATTTTCTCGGTACGAAGCTCTTCAATGTTCCAAATGCAAGTGAATGCAATAAAACTTTTATAACAGGCTGAGCATTGAGCTTCGATTTAAGTTCTGTTATAATTTCAGTTCTCTTAAATTGATCTGCAGCATTCACATTATAAAACAATGAATCTCTGCCAGAGGATTTAATATGGTTAATAATCTTAGCAACATTGGGCATTGTAGCTTGTCGATCAAGGTGCACACCGATAATATTATATCCATCTTCAGCAAGCCTTATAGCAGTTGCACCACCAAAACCTGATGAGGCTCCCAAAATAAGCGCCCAGAGTTTTTTATTTTCTTCTTTATCCATAGATGATGAAATAATGAATTAATAGTTGATGTAATAATACAAAATAGGTAAAAGTCTCACAAATAAGTTAAGAAACGAGAGACCTAAATAAAAAGTTTTTATTTAGGAATTAATTGAAAAGAATCTTCACCGAACAATTCTGTTAGTTTAGAAAACAGCTCAATTGATAAATCAACTCTGCTATTTTTTAAAGCGTAAACTGAGCTTCTGTTGCCGTTCGAAAAAAGCTGAATGAACACAGGGATCTTCCCGGAATTATTTTTTAAAATTGATTGAAGCTCGTGTAATTTTTCAGGAGGAACTTTTTCTTTAATAACATTAATTCTTATGCTACCCGATAATTCATTCCTTGCAACATCTATTGGTAAAAGTTTACTTACATGCATCTTTACAGTATCACCACTACTCTCAAGATTACCGACAACAAAAACCGGTTCTTCCTTTTGAACATATTTTCCGTAATCAGCAAAAACTTTTGAGAACATCAGGCACTCACACGAACCAGTAAAATCATCAATGTTGAAAAATGCCATCTCGTTTCCTGCTCTATCAATTTTTTTTCTGACAGCTGTTATCACTCCGCAGGCACGAACATTTTCAATCTCTTCGTTCTCTTCAACTTCGCCAATATGGAAATTAGCAAATGATTTATATTCAAATTCAAACTTTGTGAGAGGATGTCCGGTAATATAGAAACCAACTACTTCACGCTCTTTGGCTAATCTTTCTTTTTCAGTCCAGTCATCTGCTTCTATCAAAGCAGGATCAGGTACGATAATTTCAGAAGTTTCACCAAACAGACTATCTCCCGAAGCAAGTTTTGAATTTTGAACCTTGTGTGCATGATCAAGTGCCAATTCAACCGAATTAAATAGTGATGCTCTGTTTTTATTTGTTGAATCAAACGCACCTGCTATTACTAATCCCTCCAACGCTCGTTTATTTACAATTCTGTTATCAACATTCAGGCAGAAGTCATAAATGCTTGTGAAATCTCTTTCATTGTTATTTCTTGATCTGATAATCTCTTCGACGGCACTTTTACCAACATTCTTTATTGCTGAGAGACCAAAAAGTATTTTACCGTCCACTACATCAAAATTGACTGAAGGATTGTTCACATCAGGTGGCAAGATTTCGATTTTAAGTCTTCGGCAATCTTCAAGCAACTTTGTGACTTTATCAGTATTGATAAATTCATTGGTCAGGTTGGCTGCCAGAAATTCAGCTGTGTAATGCGCTTTAAGATAAGCAGTCTGATAAGCAATATAACTGTATGCAACAGCGTGACTTTTATTGAATCCATAATTGGCGAACTTATCTATGGCATTAAAAATTTCTTCAGCAATTCTCTTAGAAATTTTATTTTCAATTGCACCTCTAATAAATTTAGTTTTTTGTTCCTTCATTGCCAGAAGGTCCTTTTTGCCCATAGCTCTTCTAAGTATATCAGCTTCAGCTAGACTGATGCCCCCCACTTTGTTTGCAATTTGAATTACCTGTTCCTGGTAAACAATTATTCCATAGGTTTCCCTTAATATTTCCTCAAGAATCGAATGCAGGTATTCAACTTTCTTTTTGCCAAATTTCCTGTCTATGAACTCATCAATAAATTCCATCGGACCAGGACGATAGAGTGCATTCATTGCAGCAAGGTCACTCAAACATGTTGGCTGAAGTTTTTTGAGGTACTCCCGCATTGGAGGAGATTCAAATTGAAAAATGCCGGTTGTTTGTCCTTTGGTAAAAAGTTGATATGTTTTTTGATCATCGAATGGAATCTCATCGATATTAATTTCCACATCATAGTTTTTCTTTACAAGAGTAATTGTATCTCGTATTATCGTTAAAGTTCTCAATCCAAGAAAATCCATCTTTAGCAAGCCAACATTCTCAATGTCCTTCATATTATATTGAGTGACAATTTCCTGCTGCGAAACTGCGTTTGCAAGTGGAACATATTCACTCACTTCACCGGGAGTAATAACAACACCTGCAGCATGTTTTGAAGCGTTTCTATTCATTCCTTCTAGCACACGTGCATGTTTTATTAATTCCTTAATCTGAGGTTCTTCAGAATCTTTTACCCACTTTAATTCGGAAACTTCTTTAAGAGACTGGTCAATCGAATAAACTTTACCAAATTTTGATGGAATGTGTTTTGTGATATTATTTACTGTTGGTATTGGAATTTTCAAAACCCTCGCAACATCTCTGATGACAGCTTTTGAAGAAAGCCGGTTAAAAGTTATAATCTGACTTACACTATTATCGCCGTACTTTTTACGCACATAATCAATCACTTCTCCTCTTTGATCATCTGCAAAATCCACATCAATGTCCGGCATTGATTTTCTTTCGGGATTAAGAAATCTTTCAAATAAAAGATTATATTCAAGTGGATTGATATTTGTTATACCTAGAGCATAGGCAACAAGGCTGCCGGCAACACTTCCTCTGCCTGGTCCAACGGGAATATTTTTTTCTTTTGCTGAATTGATAAAGTCCTGCACAACAAGAAAGTAACCAGAAAATCCCATCTTTTTAATAGTTTCAATTTCGTATCTGAATCGCTCTTCAACCTCTTTTGTCAACTCAAGCTTCTTTTTCTCGAGGCCTTTCCACGCAAGTAGTTCAAAATATTCGTCAGATGTTTTTGTCGAATAGTTTTCTGGAATTGGAAAATTAGGAAAATGATAATCATCAAAATTAAGCTTTAAATCAATCTTGGAATCAATTTCAAGTGTACTTTCTATTGCTTCACCATAATTCTTGAAAAGCTTTACCATTTCTTCAGTTGATTTAAAATACACCTGATCTGTTCCATATCGAAGGTTGGTATAGTCTTCCCCCATTTTATCGCCAAGAAGCAGGAGGATGTTATGAGCAATTGCATGATCAGCACCGATGTAGTGACAATCATTTGTTGCTACCAACTTAATGCCTAAATCTTTTGCGATCTTTGGCATGTATTCAAGAATCGGTTTTTCGACATCCATATTATGATTCTGAATTTCGAGATAAAAATCATCGCCGAAAATTTCTTTGTAAGTTTTTGCAACTTCTTTTGCTTTATCGTATTCACCTTGAACAATGTGAGTCGAAACAACACCACCAGCACACGCAGAAGTGCAAATCAAGCCCTCATGGTATTTTCGTATAAGATCAAGATCAATTCTTGGCCGGTAGTAAAAGCCTTCTGTATGTCCAAGCGTAGAGAGCTTAGTTAGGTTTTTATAACCCTCTTTATTTTTTGCAAGCAGAATAAGATGATTGTAATTTTTTCTTTTCTTACGCGTTCCATTTGACTGGGAACTTTTTCTTTCAAATCGATCACCTTCACTGACAACATAAGCCTCCATTCCAAGTATTGGTTTGACTCCTTCTCTAACTGCTTTTTTATAAAATTCAATTATTCCGTAGAGAACTCCGTGATCAGTAAGTGCAACGGATTTCATATTGAATTTTTTTGCAGCACCAATCAGACCATCAACAGTGCAAGCACCATCTTGCAGGCTGTAATGACTATGATTGTGAAGGTGAATGAATTCTGCCATTATCTAATAATTCAATGATTGAAATTGCTCAGCAGTGAATTGAAGAAGCTTTTGCTGAACAAAAGTAAAATAAATCCAACTTATTTGAACAGAAAATTAAGTTCAACGACCAGTATGCCCGAAGCCTCCCTCGCCTCTTGAAGTATTATTTAGATCGTTTGATTCAATAAATTTTGCCTTGTAGACTTTTGACACGACGAGTTGAGCAATTCTCTCGGCAGGTTGAATTACAAAATCTTCTTTACCAAAGTTAACAATTATTATTTTTATTTCCCCTCTGTAATCCGAATCAATTGTTCCGGGGGAGTTTAAAATTCCAATTCCATGTTTAGCAGCAAGCCCGCTTCTTGGTCTAACTTGAATTTCATATCCATCTGGAATTTCAACCGAGATATTAGTTGGAACCATTTCAATCGCACCTCGAGAAATAGTCACCGGATTTTCAAGTGCCGCATAAATATCCATTCCAGCACTGCCTTTTGTTGCATAAGAAGGCAGCGGGATGTTTTTTAATTCATTTCTGAGTCTCTTAAATTTAATTTCTACTTGTGGTTCCACTAAATCTAATTCCTTCGGCTTTCTGCAAACTTCTTCTTTATCAAATTAATTTCATCACGATTTACAGCTACAAAATAAATGTATAGAACGAATAATATTAATAAAATCAACTTATATGGAAATAATAAGTTTCCGGTTGCGAGCAGATAGTAGTATAAAATTCCAACAAGAATGATTGCTATAAAAATATGACCTATTCTGTTTAACTCATATTTTACATTATAAAATTTTTGTGTGACAAAATAATAACCTGATGCAATAACAATATAACTTGCAAGCGTTGCTAAAGCTGCACCGATAATACCAAGAACCGGGATCAAAAGAAAATTCGCAGCCACATTAATTAAAGCACCAGCTCCAGTTAATAAAGGGACATAAATACTTTTTTCTTCTATGTAAATTCCTGCTGAGAATACAGAGTACATCCCGTTAATTAAGTAAGCAAGTAAAATAATCGGCACAATTTGAAGCCCTGCCCAATATTGAGCACCAAGAAGAGAAAATCCTGCAATTCTCAATTGTGCGATATCAGTAATGAATAGAGAAAGAACAACCAGGATTATGCTTCCCACCAAAGTAAAATAAGTTAAAATTTTGGAAAACATTTCTTTTGCATTTGACTCTTTTGCATTTTGAAGGAAGAAAGGTTGCCATGCGAACTGAAACATATTCACAAACAACATCATAAAAATGCCAAGCTTGTAATTTGCTTTGTAGATTCCTACGGTTTTCAGATTAGTAAGTTTTTCGAGAATCGGCACATCTATAACTTGAACAAGCATTACTGCAAATCCTGCAGGAAGGAAAGGTAATCCAAATTTCAGTAATCGTTTGAAGAGTGCTGAATGAAACTTAAGCTTGAAATTTTTCAGGATAGTGACGGACACAAGCAGCAATGAAACAGAGGAAGCAACTAAGTTGCTTATTATTATAGCTTCTATTCCCCAATGAAGAATTAAAATCAGATAAACATTAAGAATTATGTTTGTAACAATATTTATTACTCTAAATAATGAGAATATTTTCGCTCTTCTATCCAGTCTGAGTTTAAGGAAAGGAATAACCACATTCGCATCTAAAAATAAAATTGCAGCAGCTAAGTAAATCAGATAAGAGTAATTTGGAGGAATTCTTAAGGAAATACCTATTGCTTCCGCATTAATTACTATCAGAAAGCTGATTAGAAGCGAAACAATTAAAATAGCAATATATGGAGTTGAGAAATTATCTTTCTCATCACCGATATCTTTAAAAGATGCAAACTTGAGGTAAGCAGAGTCGAGTCCGTAAATAAACACAATATTAAGAATCGCTGTGTATGCATAAATAAGTTGAATAATTCCATAATCTGCGGGAAGGAAAATATTTGTGTAAAGAGGAACGAGTATGAAATTTAAAAATCTTCCCACCATGGTGCTAATACCATATATGGCAGTATCTTTTGTTAGTTCCTTTAGCTTATCAAACATCAGAGTTGTTTATCTTATTAGTTCAACTTCGAGTGAAATATCAAGAGCTTTTACACTATGAGTTAAAGCACCAACAGAAATAAAATCAACTCCTGTTTCAGCAACTTCTTTCACATTTTCGATATTTATATTGCCTGAAGCTTCCACCAAACATTTTCCATCTATAAAATCAACAGCTTTCTTCATCAAATCACTGGTGAAGTTATCAAGCATGATGATATTAACTTTGCTGGAAATAGCTTCTTTTACTTCTTCAAGATTTTTAGTTTCGACTTCAATTTTGAGATTTGAATTTTTCTTCTTCTGAAAGTTCCTACACGCCTCTACAGCCCTAGTAATTGATCCGGCAATTTCTATATGATTGTCCTTAATTAAAAATAAATCAAAAAGTCCGATACGATGATTCGTTCCACCTCCTAATCGTACAGCCTCTTTATCAAGTAGTCGAAGACCGGGAGTAGTTTTTCTTGTGTCAAGAATTTTTGCATTTGTGTGCTTTATTTTTTCAACGAATGTATTAGTAAGTGTTGCAATGCCGCTCATCCGCTGCAGAAAATTTAATGCGGGTCTTTCTGCAGTTAGAATTGAAGATGCTTTGCCTTCAACTTCTGCAACAATATTTCCGATGGTAACCTGATTTGAATCCGAAATTAAAATTTTAAATTCAATTGTATTGTCAATTATTTCAAAAACATTTTTAGCGATATCAATTCCGGCAATTACACCGTTTGCTTTAATCAGGAATTTTCCTTTTCCAAAAACACTATTTGGAATAGTAGCTTGAGTAGTAACATCACCAGACTGAATATCCTCATCAAGTGCCCTACGAATAATTTCTTTGATGTATGTTTCCAACTATTGCTCGAAATATTTTTTTAATGCGCTGGTGAAAAAATCCGGTGCACGCATTATTTTCTTTGTATCCGATTTTATGAAAGCAAGTTCAATATAACCTTCAGCAATTACAATGTTCCGCTCTATACTGCGAATTGTATGGTCAATGTGAACTTTAGCCTGGGGCATCTTGTCTACACGTGTTTCAACCTCCAACAATTCATCATAAAAAGCAGGATTCTTAAATTGCAGGAATGCTTCATACACAGGCATTTGGTATCCATTGGCTTCGATCGTTCGATATGTTAAACCCTGTTCTCGCATCATTTCAGTTCTTCCAACTTCAAAATATTCAAAATATTTTCCGTTGTAGGCATACTGCATCTGATCTGTATCGGCATAACGAACTCTCAGTGCAGTTTTATGTATCAGCATTAAAAGAAACTTTCAAAATTTTTAGCCTTAAAATAAAAAATCCCGAACACATCGGGATTGAAATATTAATAATAATTCTCAATTGGGTTGAATAAATTATTCAGTGAATGGACCCATACTGCCAAATTTGTCAATTCTACTCTGAACGAGTTTGTCTTTTTTGATTTTAACTAATTCAGCTAACTCCTCAAGCAATGCTACTTTTAGATTATCTGCAGCCTTCTTGGGATTTTTATGTGCGCCACCTAATGGTTCGGGAATTATCTTGTCAATAATTTTCTGTTCGAGGAGATCTGTTGCTGTAAGCTTGAGTGCTTCGGCAGCTTGTTCCTTATAATCCCAGCTCCTCCACAAAATACTTGAACAAGATTCAGGACTTATAACTGAATACCAGCAATTCTCAAACATTAAAATTCTATCGCCAACACCAATCCCTAGTGCGCCACCGCTTGCACCTTCACCGATAATACAAACAATAATAGGTACACGAAGTCTGCTCATCTCAAACAAGTTTCTGGCAATTGCTTCTGCCTGCCCTCTTTCCTCAGCTTCGAGTCCAGGATAAGCACCAGGAGTATCAAGCATAGTAATGACAGGCTTATCGAATTTTTCCGCAAGCTTCATCAAACGTAAGGCTTTTCTGTAACCTTCAGGATTTGCCATTCCAAAATTTCTGTAAACATTCGATTTTGTATCTCTTCCTTTTTGATGACCGATAATCATAACTTTATAATCATCCAACTGAGCGAATCCTCCAACAATTGCTTTATCATCACGGTAATGCCTGTCGCCATGTAATTCAGTAAAATTCGTGGTCATAAGATCTATAAAATCGAGAGTATATGGCCGATCAGGATGTCGGGCTAATTGAACACGCTGCCAGCGCGAAAGGTCTTTGTAAAGTTCTTCTTTAAGTTGTGAAACTTTGGATTCAATTCGAGAAATTTCTTTTTCAATACCGAGTCTGTTTGAAGATTTTTTCATCTCCTCAAGCTTCTGCTCAAGTTCAAAGACAGGCTTTTCAAAATCTAAAATTGTTTTACCCATAATTAATTCTATTTACTCCACATTTTGTTCAGAGTTTTACCTAGTATTTCCAGATCCAACCAAATATTCTGGTTTTTCACATAGTAGAAATCAAGTTTTTGAGAATCTGTAAATGTTCCCTCATCAATATACCACAACCCGGTCAGTCCGGTTTTCCCGAGCATTTCATTCTCGAATTTAAGTGGTTTTTTTGGACCAACAAAGCTATTTTTCCTTGTAATTACAGTTGGAACCGATAAAACAAGTTTCCTGAAATCTGTTTCTTTACCCGATAGCTTCGTTATGAAATATATAAAAGGATAAAAGGAAAACAAAACTGAGAAAGCTAGTCCATAATCGAATATTATTTTAATCGTTTGAACTGTTGGACTGGAAATGTTATAATTAACTTCAACCAATGGAATATCATCAAGCATCGAAACAGAACTCTTTCCAACTACAAAGTTCATATCCAAGCCAACGATCTTGAAATCAACGTTGATATTTTTACTTGCAGACACTATGGACATCATATCCGTATAGGATAATTCTTCTGAAGAAAAAATTACTTCATTAATTTTGTTTTCCGAAAACACATTTTTAATGTTGCCAATACTGCCTACCACTTTAAACCCATTTATTTGATTTCCAATTTCCGAATGAGTTTTGCCAATCAATCCAATGAAGCTATGTAAATCAGCTTTTTGCAATTTAATTTTTTCAGCAATCTGAACTGCTTCATCATCAGTTCCAACAATCACAGTTCGCCGGTTTAATGCTCCGTCAAGTTTAATTCCAACTTTGAAAATTAATTTTAGAAATATTCGAAATAAAGTTGTGAGAATCAGGAAAAGTATAAATGCGATTAATACGACAGCTCTACTGAATGCATATTGCTTAAAGAAAAATGTTGCTGATGTAACAATCAGAAAGCTAATAATGATAGCCCCGAAATTTCTAAGTACTGAGACTTCGTCTTTTCGGTAAACTCCAGATAGGATTGCAACAAAAAAGTGGATCAGTGCCGGGACGGTATAAATTATCAGGTACGCATCCGGATCAAACCCAACCCATTCAGTTATACTCTTGTAAAACTTTTCAGCAGCGAATAGCGATAAATTAAAAATTATAAAATCAGCAAATGCAGTGTAGATTGATAATTTTCTTTTACCTAAAAATGCAAAGAGTTTTCTGAATCCAATTGCTGATCTGAGTATTAATTCCACAAGAGGAAAACTTGAAAGGTGTTTTTTAACGAACAAATTCATTGCATCGTAAAACAATTTTGTTTCATCAAGGTTGCTTCTTTTTGTGCTTTCACCCTTGTAGTGAATTATTTGTGTCTCGTGCATATAGTAAACTTTATAACCGTTCTTCTGCACACGATAACATAAATCAAGATCTTCACCATACATAAAAAATTGCTCATCAAATCCTCCTGTTTTTTCATAAACTTCTCTTTTGATCATCATAAAGGAACCAGAGACTGCATCAACCTCATAAGTTTTGTTTTCATCTAAATAAGTTAGATTGTATCGGGCAAAAATTCTGTTATTAGAAAAAATATTACTGAGCCCGGTAACTTTTGTGAAGGATGTCCAAGGACCCGGAAAACTTCTTCTGCAGGCTAGTTGGAGTGTTCCATCTGAGTTTAATATTTTACAGCCGGCGAGTCCACAATCAGAATGATCCTCAAAAAATGAAATCATTTTATCGAATGTGTCTTCACTAACTATACTATCGGGATTGATGAAGAGGATATATTTCCCTGTTGCTATTTTCAATCCTTGATTGTTTGCTTTTCCGAATCCAACGTTGATTTTATTTTCAATTAGCTTTACAGATGAGAATTTTTCTTTAATAACTTCCACGCTTCCATCGTCGGAAGCATTATCAACTACAATAATTTCTTTTAGAATGTTTGATGAGGCTTTTTCAATTGAATGGAGCAAGTTCTGCAGGAATTCTTTGACGTTATAGTTTACTATGATTATCGAAAGGTCCAATTAATATCCTACTTAAGCAATCCAAAAATACCTTTTATCCGCAGTTTCCAAACCATTGTTACTGCTTCACGGACTATCTTTCTCGACATTTTAGATTTTCCCTTTACACGATCAACAAAAATGATTGGAATTTCCTTAACATTAAATCCTTTTTTCCATGCTATAAAATTCATTTCAATCTGGAATGCATACCCATTTGAAGTGACACGATCTAAATCAATCGCTTCCAGAACTTTTCTTCTGAAGCATTTAAAACCACCTGTAGCATCATGCACTGGCAGACCAGTTATTACACGTGTATAAATATTAGCAAACCAGCTCAACAACAATCTCCTCATTGGCCAATTTATTACGTTTACTCCGTTTTTATATCTGCTGCCAAGCACGAGATCTGAATCTTTAATTTCTTCCAGAAATCTTGGAATTTCATTTGGGTCGTGGGAGAAGTCAGCGTCCATCTCAAATATCAAATCGTATTTATTCTGAAGTGCATACTTAAAACCGGCAATGTAGGCAGTACCAAGCCCTCGCTTCGAAGGTCTTTTAATCAGATAAATACGATCATTATTTTTCATTTCGTTTTCAACAAAAGCAGCTGTCCCATCCGGAGAATTATCATCCACAATCAGTATATTGATTTCATCATTCTTTGAAAGAACCTCGGGTAAGAGCTTTGGCATATTCTCGAGCTCGTTAAATGTAGGTATGATTACAAGTGTTTTCATTTCAAAAATTAATTATTTTGAGATGCGAGTAATGCATTAATTAACTATAATGCCCTTTACCGAATATTACAACCAGAATAGTGCGGGCAAGAATTTTAATATCCATTCTTAAAGACATATTTTCAATATAAAAAAGATCATATCGTAATTTTACTTTAACATCTTCGATACTTTCATCGTATTTATGTTTGACCTGCGCCCAGCCGGTAATACCAGGCCGAACTTTCAGTCTTCTTCTATAATAAGGCAATTGCTCTGCAAGCATATCAACAAAATATGGTCTTTCAGGACGAGGACCAACTAAACTCATTTCGCCTTTAAGCACATTAAAAAATTGTGGTATCTCATCAAAGCGAAGTTGTCTCATTATTCTCCCAACTCTAGTTACCCTTGGATCGTCCTTAATTGACCACACCGGACCGGTATTCTTTTCTGCATCCTGGTACATAGATCGGAATTTATAAATCCTAAATATTTTATTGTTCATTCCGATTCTGTCTTGCTTAAATAGAACAGGACCTTTGCTATCAAGTTTGATAAATATCGCGACTAAAATATCGAGTGGAAATGTTATGATAAGTATAATCAAAGAGACAATTACATCAGAAATTCTTTTTAGTTTTTTTTCCCATTCGGGCATCAGCTCCGGCATTATATCAATTAAAGGAATTCCATAAAGCTGCGAAGTTCTTGCCTGACCACTTAAAATTTCATATAGATCAGGAACTATTTTAAGACCAATACCTTTATTCTCAACTTTTGAAATGATATCAACTAAAAGGTCGTGGTCCTCTTTTTCCAATGCAATAATAACTTCTGATGCCTGAGTTTTACTAATAACATCCACAAGCTGATCAAGGGATCCTTGCACAGTGATTTCTTTATATACTTTACCAACATTATCCGGATTCACACCTACATACGCTACAACATCCAATCCCAATGCGGGATGTTCAAGAATTTGATCATAAACTTCTTTAGCTTTAGTATTATAACCAACAATGACTGCTCCCTTTCTTCCAATCCCCTTAATTAGTAGTCTCCTTTGAAAACTTCTTACGAATAATCTACCTATAGAAACAAAAAGAAAAAGGAAAAGCCAATAAATAAAAATCAGTATTCTACTTGATGACTCAACCCCATGTAAATAGTCATCCAGGTAGATCACAAAAAAGAGAACAAAAATTCCAACGAAAGTAGCTTTAAATAAAGTTGAGATCTCATCGAACCGCGAAGAAGCAAACCAGGTTCTATACATCCCAAAGAATGTAAAGACAATCAGCCAGTAAAAGTAAATAACAATCATCGGAAGAATAACTTCCGGCATAATAAGAATCTTAAACCAGCCGGTTTCTATTCTTATATAAAAATATGCCGACCACGCCAGGTTGATGAAGATGAGATCAGTTATGATTACTAATATTTTTTGAGTTCTTTTATTCAAATGTAAAGATCAATTGGGAATAAAATTAATATTTTAGTGTTAAAATATACATATTAACCATTGTTAGATTCAGTAATTAAAAAGATCCTTTTCTTTGATAGAGAACTCGAATTGAATTCCCAAGAAATGTTTAACCTTTGTACTGCTTAAATATTTTAATATAAAATGGAGACAGAATTATTAGTATCAGCAGAGTCAATACAAGCCTTTCCAAATGTGGAATAACAATATTAAATTCCCTGAGATTCCAACTTAACTGAAATAGTTTCCCAAAAATAAATAAGGAAATTAAATACACAATATTTATTGCTATTATTAAAAACATCTGCTTACTTTTAAATACAATCCAGAACAAGGACATTTTTTTTTCAACGAAGTAATAGATTAAAATTTGTGTTAGGATTGCAGTCAATGTCCAGTATATTAATAGCGAGTAAATAGTAAAGCTAATTCCTACAATCGCTAATGGGATAATTAATAAAATAGACAGAGTGTGCACCCAGATTGATAATGTAGCAATTTTTTCGTTGTGAGAGGCAAGTAGTAAATACCAAAAAGGCACATTTATTAAAGTCATAAATTGCCAGATCATCAAAAGGAATGTAGCTGAAAGTGTTTCGGGAGGAATTTCTTTTAACCAGATTTTATAAAGAACTTCCGAATATGAAATCAAAAGAACTGTTGAGATTACACCAAACGGTATCAAAATAAATAATGAAATTCGGATAACACGAATTATTTTTTCTCGATCACTCTTTCTATAGAAATATGATAGAGAAGGGTACAATGGATTAAAGCCGGAAGCAACTAAATCTCTTAGCGTGGTGGTTACTCGCATCGCTATGTCGAAGATTCCTGCAGACGATAGTCCAAGAGTAATTGCAATAACATAACGTACAGTTGGTTGCCGAATTAACATTCCAATTGATACGCTGTACAATTGCCAGGTTTTTTTCCACAGATCTTTTATACTTTCAAAAGATTTATTTAATGAATGAGAAATTTTTATTTCATGCCAATCACTGTGTTTCAACCTGAGCCGAAGATGATAAACAACAACCAGAAAAACATTTGAGATGAAAAACCCAATTGCAAATCCTTCAATTGGGTAGTTAAAAAGAGCACCGACAACAGCAATACTATAAGTAAAGATTGGTGAGACACTGCGAATCAGGCGCACAAAATAATTATCAACTCTTGCAGAAAGAATGGCTGAATCGAGTGAAGAGATAAGCTGAATAATTGCGCCTGCAACAATTATCAGAGCCGAAAGTAATAATCCTGAAGCCGGATATATTTGTTCTGTTAAGATAAAAAGGACTTCATTCAACGCAAGAATAATTAGGGCAATAAGTAATCCCATTATTAAATAGAATCTTTTAGCAGATGATAATTCAAATTTAATATTATCAATTGTTTCACCAGTTTGTTCCTTACTTGCCTCCCTAATGAAATGTTGGCTAAAACCAAAATCAGCCACAGTAAAAAACGAAGCAGTTGTTACATATATCGACCATAATCCTAAAACTTCAATATTTGTACGAGTTAGGATGATAGGATATAAAAACGCATATGAAAGAACTGGAATTATTGTGGTTAAAGGTCCGGAAAGTACTGATAACTTCAGATCTTGTTTGATTTGTTGAGACAACTCCTTGTTGTCATTCTCCAAACTCATTAAATCATTTCCTGCATCTTAGAATGATCCTTTTCCTTTCGCTATAACCAATCTCCTCAATATTTGTGAATCCAAGTTTTAAGAAGCGAGCTATTTCAATTTCAGGTAAGTCATGCCCTTCGAATATAACTTCAGGTGCTTTTGCAAGGAATGATAAAAATCTTTCCTTATCCTTTACCCAGTTGAGTACATTTAGAGCAAACACAATATCAGGCTTGTACTTTAATAGACTATTTTCCCAATCATCCTGAGAGTCAAAATCAATTTGTAAGTATTCAGGTTTAACTTGAAATACATTACTTATTATTTCTGCCGATCTCAATATCTTCTTATCAGTATCAACTGCTACACATTTTTTTGCGTTAGCTTCTTTTAATAAGAAAGTTGAAAGTAATCCCATATTGCAGCCAAGTTCAAGAATAGTTTTCCCTGAGTATTTTGAAAGAACTTTTAAAACATTCCATCGGTCAGCCCACGGTCGTTCACCGGGGAAATAATATTCCATAAAACTTAATCCATAGTAAGCAATATTTACACCGGGTGCACTGGCATTTGATTCTTGCGCAATATTCCATGCTTTCAGCATATCCAGTAATTCCGGCTTTGCATCTTTTTCAATTTTTGGAAGCTTCGTTTGCTCATTATTATCATCTCTTCCCAAAACTTTTTTAATTCTTACTGATAGCGTAGGGAATTTTTGTTTTATGTAATGCTTTATGACGCGTGCTCAAAGAATAATTCACTTTTGAAGTCCCAATATTTATTCCAAAAAAATTTCCGGTAAATGCCTTCACCGGTGTTGTTATTATTGCCTGATCAAAATCAATTAACGAAATAGAAATATTTTCATTTATCAGGACGTTACGCGGAACAATATCATTATGACAAATTCCCTTTTTAGAAAGGTTCATCAATATCCCGATTAGCTTTGGAATGATTTTAATCAGAAGTCTGAAAGATAATTTCAAATTGATCAGCTGTGTCCCTGACTTGTATTCAATAAATAAAAGTTCGTACTTGTCATTAATACAATAATGAAGTCCATGAGGAATCCCATTAATTCCGGAACATAACTTTAAAATATCTGATTCTGCTTTGAGATCATTTTGTCTTAACTGTGAGCTGACATCTCTACTAATTTTTCTGGACTTAATGATTTTACCATCGTAAAAATAAACACATCTTGAAGGGTCAAACTTGCTTTCGTTAATTAATGATATTCCATCCAGATCAGGAAACATTTTACACGTTTCATCAAAGCTATCCATTTATCAGCAAGTTGATTTAATATTGATCATATTATTGTGGCGAGAGTAATTTATTACAAACTTATTTTTCTTATTATAGATAGATAAAATATAAAAAATTATTTGCTAATAATAGATTTCCAAATTTAAATTCGAATATTTAATTCAATAATACACCTAATGTTTTCTGCGAAAAATAGTCAGGTTAAAAATGGATTTATATTAGATCAAAAGTTCGGCTCTAATACATAATGAATTTTATTACAGTTATAAATACATACAAAAGACCAGCCGAGCTTGTTTTAAGAAGTTTACGCGCTTCTATAAATCAAAAAATTCCTCCCAAAAAAATATTTTTGATTGATCAAAATATTGAACCATTAATTTTACCGGAAGACATTTTAAATAATCCTTCAGTAATCAAAACCAGTACGAATAAAAAATCCGTTTCTGCAGCAAGAAATACAATAGTAATTCCTGAAAACAGTGAGTGGATTTTTTTCTGCGATGATGATGGATTTCCTTGTGAAGATTATTCAGAGAAATTAGAAAAAATTATTTCAGAAAATCCGACTCTCGATATTTTAGCTGGAAGTATTGTTCGTGAAGATAATAATGAATTTTATACACTGCGACACTCAAAAGGCGGAAGTTTAAAAAGTTTCAGAAACACAAAAAATTTAATGGGTTCAAACTTTGTTATAAAAACAAAAGTGTTTGATGAGCTGGGAAGATTCGATGAAAAATTTGGTGCCGGTTCACAATGGAGCAGTAGTGAGGAAACCGATTTCTGCTGGAAAGCTTACTTTGCAGGTAAGAATATGGAGTTTTTCCCGGAACTTATTGTATACCACGTTTCTCCATTTAATGAATCGATTAATGAAGGTTTTATAAAAGCTTTCAGATATGGAGTTGGAAAAGGTGCTCTCGTCAGTAAATGGCTCTTTAAGAAGAAAAAGATTAAAGTCATCTACGAATTGATTGAAATGCTAACTGTACCATTTGTTCAGAGTTTCAGAGGACTGATTACACTTAAGTTTGGATTGATTGCTTCAAACTTTGCTGCGTTGACCGGTAGAATTTATGGAATGATAAAATATTTGTTTGTATCTAATCAATAAAAAAACTCAATTCAATTTTTTGCAGAATGTTTCCACCGTTTAAGTATTCCCAATAAACCTCCTAAACCAACTATCATCATAAATTTTCGTATTGAGAAAAGTGTTAGTCTCAAAGAAATTCCAAAAATATTTTCAATGTTCAGCAAACTGTTTTGATTCAAAGATTTGTAGCATTCTTTAATCGCATCAAATTCCTTTTCGATTGATCTGCCTGTGCCTTCCATTTTAACCACGGCTTTATCATTTACATAAAACCCCTTATATTTTTTTTTCTCCAATCTTACAATAAAATCAAAGTCCATTGCTATTTTAAAATCTTTATTGAATAAACCTATCTGATCGAAGACGGACTTCCTTACTACCATTGTTGGGTGAAGATAAGGTAAGCCTCTACCGAGGTTACATAATGGAGGTTTCATATAAAGTTCTGTTCCTATGGAATCAATTAAGAGAAGGTTCGAATGAATAAAATCAACTTCACTATTCTTTATCAATACCTCTTCAGATTCTTCAAGATATCCAGGTTCAATCAATTCATCACCACTGTTCAGAAACATTATTGAGTTACCTGAAGAATTAGTAATTCCTTTATTAAATGCATCTGCAATTCCCTCATCTTTCTCATTTATAACTTTGCCTCTATGTGAACTCAGATGCTCTAATGTTGATTTGTCAGACCCACCATTAATTACAACAGATTCGATAAAATCATAATCGGGAATTGAGCTAAGTGTTCTTTTAAGCCCATCATAATCATTATATGTAATTGTAATAATTGAAATCATTCACTGGAAATTTAGTTAAATAAAAATAGTATTAGAAGCAGACTTAAGTTGCCATTGGCAACTCGATACCGTAATTTTTCCAATAAAAATTGAAAAGGACATTTAAATGGATTGGCCAACCACAGCCATTGCTCACGAATGGCTTGTAAATTATGCCGGCTCCGAAAGAGTTGTTGAATCTTTTACTAATATTTGGAAAGATGCGGATGTTTATGCTTTAGTTGATTTTCTTAATGACGAACAAAGAAAAACTATTCTTAAAGGGAAAAGAGCAAACACAACTTTTGTTCAGAATCTTCCATTCGCAAGAAAAAAACACAGGTACTATCTTCCTCTTTTTCCAACTGCAATTGAAAGTTTTGACCTTGCAGAATATAAATTGATCATCTCAAGCACACACGCTGTATCAAAAGGAGTAAAGACTAATAAAAATCAACTTCATATTTGTTACTGTCATTCTCCAATGAGATATGCCTGGGACCAATCCGAGCAATATCTTACTGGAGTAAAAGGATTGTTTGCTAAGTCGTTCATGAATTATTTAAGAAACTGGGATTTGAAGTCAGCCAATAATGTAAATTTCTTTATCGCTAACTCTAATCATATCGCTGAAAAAATAAAACGGATTTATAAACGCGACTCTGCAGTTATTTATCCTCCGGTAGATGTTGATAATTTTGATGTTTCCGAAAAACGAGATGAATACTTTGTTACTGCTTCAAGACTGGTTCCTTACAAAAAAATAGACTTGATAGTAGAAGCATTTAATCAAATGCCTGATAAAAAACTTATTGTTATCGGTAGCGGACCGGAAAAAGAAAAAATAAAAACACTCGCCGATCCTAATATTGAATTTTTAGGTCACCAGCCATCAGCCCAGCTTAAGGAATTTCTTATGAAAGCAAAGGCGTTCGTTTTTGCTGCAGAAGAAGATTTCGGAATTGTTGTAGTAGAAGCAATGGCTTGCGGGACACCAGTGATTGCTTTGAATAAAGGAGGAACTGCTGAGTCGGTTATAAATGGTAAAACAGGAATTCATTTTAATGAGCAGACTCCCGAATCAATAAAAGAGGCTATCAAAGAATTCGAAAAAAGAATTGATTATTTTGACGTTCAGTATATTAGAAAACATGCTGAGAAGTTTAACAGATCAAACTTTGAAGAAAAAATAAAAATGTTCGTGAACGACAAACTCAGCAATTTTAATCCTTAAAAGTTTTTAGACTTAGTTGTATGATTGTAAATCAACGTTCTATATTCTTATATAAATTATTAAGCGATCTTCTCCTGCTTAACTGCGCGTTTCTGATATCTGCTGTATACTCACAATCATGGGAAATTCTACTCGAAAAATATTATATGTTTTTCCTTTTGATTGGTTTGAATTTGTTGTGGATTGCTACCTCAAACTATCTCAATTTTTACGATGATTTTTTCTCTAGAAACTATCCAGTACAGTTAATCAACATTCTGAAAATATCTCTGTTTCAACTAATTATTACAATTACATTCATTTTCCTGGCTAAGGAAAACCTATTCACAAGATATTTTATAATCTATTATTCCGTTCTGCTAATTTTCTTTATCAATATAAGAGTAATTATCTTCAGAAAAATTTTAAAGTTATTGAGGAGAAAAGGTAAGAACGTCCGAAACCTTGTCATTATTGGTGAAGGTGAACTATCAGAAAATTTTAAAGAGATGATACTTATTAATCCGGATTTTGGATATAGTTTTCAAAGAATTATTTCAGGAAATTCAGAAAGTAATCAAAATAACTCTGAAGCATTATTGGAGAATTTAGAAAGCACATTAAATGCCGGCGGAGTGGATGATGCTGTAATTATTCTATCCGAGGAATCCAGACATTTACTTGAGCCTATAATTAAAGTTTGTGATAAAAATGCCGTTAAGGTTCACATTATTCCTGACTACTATAACCTTGTTTCAAAAAGATTTCAACTTAGTTCATTTGGTGAGTTCCCAATAATTACTGCAAGACGAGAACCGTTGAATGAAGTTCAATGGCGAATTGTAAAGAGAACTTTTGATTTTTTCTTTTCTTTGATTGTGTCGGTTTTAATTTTATCCTTGCTATTTCCTCTGATCTTCATCATTGCATTAATAACCGACAGAGGACCAGTTTTATTTATTCAGGACAGACTTGGCACACGAAATAAAAAGTTTAAGTGTTTCAAGTTCCGGACTATGAAATATGAAAGGGTTCAAACTGATGAATTTAAACCTGTGGTAGAGGATGATCCACGAATTACGAAGGTTGGCAAAATTTTGAGAAAATATAATCTCGATGAATTACCACAATTCATTAATGTTTTTTTGGGAGATATGTCGGTAGTAGGTCCGCGACCACACGCAATTTCATATAATAATCTTTACAGTAAATTTGTTGATGAAATCAGGTTAAGGCAGAATGTAAAACCAGGCATCACCGGATGGGCACAGATACATGGTCTTAGAGGGGATGTGACTGACGAAGAGGAAAACCGAAAGAGGACAAAACAAAGGATTGATAATGATTTGTGGTACATTGAAAATTGGTCATTTACTCTTGATCTTCAGATAATACTCCTAACTATCTGGCAAATGATTGTTGGAAAAAGCAGGGGGGTTTAGAAATTACATTTGTCAAATTTATCATGCACTATCTGGGAGTCGATTCCCAGGTGTACGAATGTTTCTTTGATAAAAACTTGAATAAACCAATCAACAGCGCAAGATTTGTGAACACATAATAATAGATGATGCTAAAAATCGAGAGACTGATTTTTAATTTATTGAGAACGAATCCAACGATAGCCGATAAATAAAATCCTGCCTGAATGAAAAATAGGATACGATAAAATTCATTGTAACTTATCAACAATCCATTAGTAACGAATATAAATATTAAGATCATGGGGACGAACCATCTTATTACTTTATGTGACCATAATGCGTATGAAAGAATAATTTTTTTTTGGAATAGAAGACCTTTAAAGTATTTCAAAGTTTGAAAATTTGTAGCAGCGAATCTTACCTTTCTTCTAAATTCTGTAATAATTTCCTTAGACACTTCCTCAATCGCAACTGCATCAAATGCATAGAGAAAATTGTAACCCTGATTAAGCACTCCTAAAGTTTGATATAAATCATCTGTAATCGCTTCATCCATTGGGAAACCGGTAAAAAGTTGTTTGCGAATGGCATATATACCTCCATTTGCAGCAATCAGTATACCTAAATCCCCTTCCATTTTTTTAAGTTGAGTTTCATATTTCCAATACAATCTTTCTCTGTTTGATTTATCAAATTCATCAGTCGGTTCTTCAAGCACTAATCGTCCACAAACCCCACCAACTTTTTCATCATTAAAAGCAGAAACCAATTTAAGTAATGCATCTTTTTCAAAATTTGTATTCGCATCTGAAAAAACGAGTATTTCATTTTTTGTTAATTTTACTAAGTCATTTAATACGGATGCCTTGCCTCTACGAGACTCAAACAATTGAACATTAATCCAACTAAGCTCCTTACATTTCTTAGTTAGTATTTCATTGGTTTTATCAGATGAGCAGTCCGAACCTATAATTAATTCAACCCGATTAAAATCATACTCAAGGTTCTGGATGTTTTCAATTCTTTGGGCAATAACTTTTTCTTCATTATGAGCTGATATTATTATTGAAATTGAAGGGAGGGAATTTGATTTACCTAAAATTTGTTTTCGTTTAAACCAAGTAAAAATCCTAAGTGAGAAAGGATAAACTATGTAGGCATGAATTAGTAGTAAGACTGTCAGCCAGAAAATTCCGGTGATAATAAATTCCACTGATATTTCAAATAATTTATAAAAGTATGACTAAATATATAAATCAAATTTATATTTCAGGTGGGATTAGAAGCTATAATTACTCGGAGAAGCTGATAAATCTATTTCAAAAGAGTACCAATTGAATCAGTACTAAATCATAAAAAAGTGATTAGCTACTTACTTTCTAAGCAACTGGTTCTTTTTGTGCTCGCTTCTTTCCTGCTGATGTCTCAGTAAATTCAGTACCTTGCTCTGACTTGGCTTTTTCTATTACTTCGTTGGTTACTGGCAGCTCTAGTCGTGCTTTGAATTTACTTCTATTAATCTTTGATTCATTGCTGAACAAATGTTTGTAGAAAGTTAAAAACGCTTTCAAGGTTCTTCTAAGTTCAGATGGATGTTTTACTATGTTTTTAACCTTCATCACGAAGTAAGCAGGTCTTAAATAATATTCCCTTCTTGCATAGTTACAAAAATCAACAATCTCCTGAGCGGAGAGATCGTGCGTTCCAACAACCGTATTGTGCAATCCTTCTGGCGTCAACCAATCATCCCAGGTTTTAGCAGTAATCAATCCTTCCTTTTTTGCCCAGTCATAAGCTTCGGTACCTGGATAAAGCATTAACGGAAAAAACTGTGCTGTATCGGTGTTCAACCTTTTAGCTAAAGTCAGAGTTTCGTTCATGTACCAAGAGTTTCTCCTCTGTTTCCCATCATATAACAAGCATGAATAAAGCAACCCAGCTTTCCTCGCATTTTCAGCGGCAGTAAATTGCTCAACCCGTACGCCTTTCTTCATTAACTTTAGTATTTCATTTGAACCACTTTCAAATCCTACAATAACTAATCTGCAGCCGGCTTTTTTCATCCAGCGCATAGTTTCTTCATCTAAATCGGCACGAACATTACAAGTCCAGGTAAGCTTATTATTTTGATCGATTAAAAGCTTACAAATTTCAATTGTGTGTTTCTTAAAAACCGTATAAGTATCGTCCTCTATCGTAACTTCTACAACCTCGGGAAAATTTTCTTCTATGTATTTAAATTCTGCGGCAATGCTTTGTGCTGAACGATGTCTGTAAGTATGCCCATAAAAATTCTGAGGATAGACACACCAGGTACATAAGTAAGGGCATCCACGTCCAGTATAAACCATCATTTGCGGAAAACGACCGGCAGCAAAAAAATAGTCCCTTGAATCACAAAATCTTTTAAATATTTCACTAGCAAAAGGCATTGCATCAAGCTCTTCCTGAGTTGCAGCTGGACGATTACCATTAGCTATTATCTCGTTACCATTTCTCCATGTGAGTGAAAGAACTTTTTCCAACGATTCATTTTTCTCAAGTCTCTCCGCTAACTCAACAATAGTAGCTTCGTATTCATTCCTTGCAACAGCATCAATTAATATTGACTTTTCGAGAGTTTCTTTATCGACCGCTGTAACATGATTACCAACAAGACTTACAAAAACACCATCAAAATTTTTCTTTATTTCTTCTGCAAATTTTATATCATTGCTAATACTTCCTGTACTTGTCTCAATTACTACAATCTGAGGATTGAAATTGGAAAGTCGGTTCATCGTTTCTTTAAGTGAAATTGATTCTGCCGGAGCATCAATAAGAACAATATTATGTCCGTGTTTTTCTGCAACTCCTGCTGCGAGTGCCAGCCAAATAGGATAGTAAACTGTACCGCTTTTTGTTACAGCCGGACTTCTCGATCCCCTGGAATACTTAGGGAAAAATGGGGGATTTATGAAGGCTATATTCATTAACTAATTCTCCGATTATGATCTCGTAATTTTGTCATTTAGGGGACGAAGATAAGGTAAATCTTCTAAAACCAAAACACTGAAAGAAAAGTCCTTGAATTATTAAAAGGAGTGAATCATACGTTTCCACGCCAATCGTAGTTTTTCTTTGTCACCAATGACAAGATTTCTCTTATGTAATTCCTTTCACTAGAATTTAGATTCTTTGCCTCTCCGGATAGAAATATTGATTTTATATATGAGGAGAATAGTCTTAAAGTGAATCCTTGTAAAACAATGTTTCTTAAAGCAAATAATTTCGCTGAACCATAATTTTTTTGAAAGAAATAAAACATTCCTCTGTAACGCTCTACTAAAAGATGGTTAATAGTCTGCTTCTGCACACGCTGTTTTGTTGAATGACCAAACAAATGAATGATATTTGAATCGGGTAAGAAAACAGATTTATATCCTGCATTTTTAAACCTCAAACTCCATTCAACCTCTTCGTTATAAAGAAAGAAGGCTTCATCAAGTAGTCCGACTTTATCAATTGCTTCTCTTTTAACCATCATACAAGCACCTGTTACGTGATCAACTTCTTTAATACTATTATGATCCCAATAACTCTCTAAAGATTTTGTCTTAAAAGTTTTCTTGAGAAAACCTGAAATCCAACTATCATAGCCTACAATATTTTTAAGAAACTCATTTGCGTGAACGAACTCTTTTAACAGTGATGGAAAGGAATGTGTTGATTTTTCTATCTCTCCATCATCTCTGAAAATTTTGCACCCAACGATACCAACATTTTTATTCTCTTCAAGATATTTTATCATTGGTTGAAATGAGTTTCCATTTACTATTGTATCAGGATTTAACAGCAAGATATATTTTCCCTTTGCATTCCCGATACCAATATTGTTTGCAGCGGCGTAACCAATATTTTTTTCATTGAATATAAAGGTGAACTGTGGGAATGATGTTTCGAGTTCAATAATACTTTCAGAAGAAGCATTATCAATTACGATAACTTCGAAAGAAAATTTTCTCTCCTGATTTTTCAGGGACTCTAAACATAAATGAAGGACATCTCTTGAATTATAGTTAACTATTATTATGGAGAGAATTATCATTTATTAATAACTTCTCAATAAGTCAAACAAAAAGATTGAATTACTATTTATGGATATTTTCAAATTTTCCGTATTTGTTTTTTATATAATCCATTATTCCACTAACGATCCTTTTAATTTTCAAGCACTTATTATTTTCTAAGAAAATAATTTTTAGTATTTCATTTATAAATATGAAAAAATCTTTAATCACAAATGTAGGAAAAGAGAGAATATACTTTTTAGCCACATATAATCTATTCCTTGTTCTGTAATAATACCTTATTGGCAGATGATGAGTTACATAAATTTGTTTAAATATAAAATGACGTTTTTCAAGATTCCCGAGTTGATGATAGATCTTCGCTTTGCTTATTTGAACAATTTTAAACCTCTTCTTTTTTAGTCGTAAACAATATTCAAAATCAACATAATCAATAAATAAATCATCCTTAAATGGTCCAGCCTTTTCGTATACACTTAAATTTAATAAACAACCTGAAGTAATAGCAACATCTAGTTCTTTTACCGATTGTACATTTTCTTTTGATGTTTCTGGAATGTATGAAGGAACGGGAGCTACAATTCCAATCTTAGAATAGTCATTTGAAAGTAAAAAATATTTATAATTTTCTATAAGATTTGAATCAGCATAACTATCCTGATCCATGGTTAATAAAAAATTAAAATTATCTCTCAGAGCATGGTTTGCTGCTTGATTTAAGGCATAGGCAATGCCCAAATTAGTCTGATTTGTTATGTACTTTACATTGAGATTTGAGCTTAATTCATTTATAACAATCGGGTTTGGCGGTTCAGAATTGTCAATTACAAAAAGAAAGGAAACCTGATGCAGATAGGAATTAATTCTTTGAATGAATTCTTTGTCAGGATTGTATAAAACAACAACACCTGCAATCTTATTTTCTAAATTCTCAGGAATAATTACTAACCTTCTTTAAAATTGAAATCATATAAGTTTTTTCATCTGTTTCCAGAAGATATTTCCAAGCCATAAAGATATAACTTCCAAGAAGCGTTATGACAAAAACCGCCTTAATTAAAATATCGCTAACTAATATTGGAACGGTCAATGCAAAAAGCATAATAATTATCATTAAAATCTTGTAATTAAACTCATTATATATTTTAGCTTTTTTCTGAGCAATGAAAAATAAAATTAATGCATCGATTATAATTCTGATTAGCCAAACAAAGGCAGCACCATTTATTCCCCATTCTTTAATAACCAACCACATTATCAGTAAATAAAACGGTAGCTCTATTAAATTGACCAAAGCTGGAATGTTGGGTTTTCCGATTCCCTGAAAAAAGTTGAACGGAATAGCAGCCAGACCATTAAACAAAACACCTATTGCTAAAAGTTGTAAAATTAGCGAACTGTTATCTGCAAATTTTGTCCCAAGCCATAGGTACATTGCCTCATGAGCAAACGCTACTATCAAAAGTATAGCAGGATATAAAATCAAAAAAATAAACTTTGTACCAGTTAAAAATATTTTTTTTGAAAATTCAGGATTGATGATATAGCTGGATGAAAATACAGGAAATAAAACTACTACAAGAGCGCCTGGTATTAATAGTAATTTTGTTACAACTTCATAAGGAGTAGCATAATAAGTTACAGCAGTTGCGGAAACTAAAGCACCAATAAAAAACCTATCTGAAAAAATCATAAAAGGTGCCACAAGGTTCGCAACTGTGATCCATCCACCTAATTTTAAGATTGGAGCTAATAAACTTGAACTAAATTTTATTTCATTTCTAATACCCGAATTAATTTTTAAACATTGATATAAATACGATATCCAAATTCCGATCCTGATAATAATCAATACAATTACTATCCAAAACAAACTATTTACAAAAAATAAACAGACCAACGGACCAAGAAATGTTAATATGCCCAGTATAACTCTTATGATATTTATAATTCCAAATTTCTGATAGGCTTCTAATACACCTCTTAAACCGGCTGTAGTAGTCACGATTGGAATTGAGATGGCTAAACCAAAAAATGTTGATAAAGATTCCTCTTGTAATTCTTTTGAGATTATAAATACATCTTCTATCAGAAAAGGAATAAATAATATCAAACAAAATGTTACTACAACGCTGACCAGAAGCATTGTAATGAATGAAGTCCAGAATATTGGTGGTATCTCTTCATTTTTATTAGAACCAAGTTTCTCGGCAATTATTTTTGTCAGTGTTCTGCCGATTCCAAAATCGAAAAAACTAAAGTAACCTATTACTATCCAGACCAGATTCAGAATACCAAATCTTTCATCTCCGAGCCCTTTAATTAATTGCGGGATTATAATCAGGGCAACTATCAAGGGAATACCATAGCCAAGTAAATTGAAAATGGTATTTTTAGCTACTCTACTACCACTGATTAATTGGTTTCCGTTTATCTCTTCCATCAACAATCAATCATTATTAGATCTTATTGTGGCTGGGAGATTCATATTCTTTTCATCATATTCATTCTTATACTTTACCAATAAATCTTCCCTAATGCCCATTTCATAATTATTTGAATTAATGAAATCTTTTTCAATAAGATAATTAGTTAAATTCTGATATGCCTTTTCTGTTATATATCCATCGGATTTAGCAAAATAAATTAATTCAAAATTGTCCAAGTAATTTGGATTTCTCTCCAGGATGAAATTAGTGATAATATCTTTGCCGCCACTATTTATTTCAGTTGTTAAAATTGATTTGTATTCTGAGGAAATAAAACTATTCAGTTCAAATGTTTTATACAATATAGATTTGACATTGTGATTATAAAACACTTGTTCTACTCCCAGATGAACAGCAAGCTTGTTATTCTTCTTTAATATTTCTTTGTTTGAATATGAGAACAATGTCTTTCTCCAATTTCTATATAATACTTTGTATTTATCTAAATCGGATGGAGTAACATCCCATCCAACAATGTAATGCTCTGCCGCGCCCTTATTATAATAACTAATTAGCTGTTCAGTCCAATAAAATGAAAGGAAGTCGGGGCTTTTATTATTGAAATTTGGCCAATTGGTCTCAGTGGTAAAACGAACTGGTTTACCCGACAAATTGTTTGTTTCTGTCCAGAATTTACAAATTGAACTAAGATACTCGGCTCCAAAATTAAAATTCTCACTATATTGATATATATCTGCAACGTGAATCGAGTTTACACTTTCAAATAACACGGTTGGATCAACCCAGCCCCGTCTTTCTATAAGATCATCATAAATACAACCAATTTGAACACCTATTTGAAAATTAAAAGAAGCAATTAAGTCTGATAGGGAATTAATAAATGAAGTAAGCTGTTCAGTTCTAAAATTTATCCAATCCACACGCCCATTAACATACTTGTATTCAGAGTTATCATAAGTATGCCAAGTATATTTTTCTGGAGAAATTTCTGACCAGGAACTAAAATTTTTCGAATTATTTTCAGGATTCCATTTATCATTCAAATTTGATAAGCTATTTAAGTATTTACTCTTTAAGTAATTTCTAAAAGCTTCAATTTCATACGAGGAATACCCACACATTGCTGCAAAAGGATATTCTTCTTCATCACTTGTACTGAATGTCGGGACAACTTCTTTTATCCGTGATTTAATACTATCCGGGAATACTTCATCTACATGTTGCAAAATTTCCCAGAGAAAATTTTTTATAAATATTTGAGAATTAGGTGAGTTAAAATTCAAAGGATATCTCTCGGATTCGGGTATTCCTTTTTCATAATCTTGATGATCATAAATAGAGTTATCATACTTTATTTGGAAATCGTTCCTTACAAATCTGAAATTTGTAGGAGAAACCCAATCAGGTTTCTGAAGCCCCATACAGACCCTTAAATAGATATCCAATTTTTTATCATTAAACTTGTTCTCAGCAATAGTCCTGATAGCTTTATCAAGATTAGCCCAATTATCAGCACCCGGATTCGAATCAGCATCTACATGTCCCCAGAATATTCTCAAACAAATTCCTGTAGCTCCCCAATCAGTTGCAACTCTATTCAGCCATTCCTTATTTGCAGCGACACGTACATCTGCAACAAAGACAATCTTGAACTTTGATTCTGAATTCTTAGTTTTGGTTTGATTCGGTAGTATATAAAAATCTGCCAGCGCTATAAAAAGCAATAAGATGGTCACAAATTTATTTTCAATAAGCTTTATGAAATAATCTGACATAAATTTCTAAGATCGCTGTGCTTTTCTAGATTTATTTAAAAATAAAAACTGAGCTAAAACTATTACCATGAAATTGAACATCATATCAAGTCTTGTAAGCGGATCCGAATTGAAAGAAATCATAATTACAGCAAAACCAACGGTAGTTAGTACTAAAACAACCAGACCGGGGTTCCTGTGTAAGTAATAGTAAATTTCAGAAATCATAAATCCTATAAAGAATGGTATAAATGCCAGGCCTGCTATACCAAAGTCCAAATAGTATGGCCAAAAAAATGGGAATGTATTATATCCTCCGATATACATTCTAAACTTTTCAAAGTTATAGTATTCAGCCACCCAGTGTTTTATGCCAGTCAGAGCAGTTAAAAAATCTAATGTAAAAAATCCAAAGGAATAATTTTCAATGTGTGAATAGTATTTAACAAAATTTTCAATATTCATCGAGATATACATATAAGGAAGAGTAAACTCTGCAAATTTTGGTGAATATTTCATTTTAGCATTAATAAAGATATAAGTGGTAAATAATTCTGTGGTTCTCAAGGACTGAATTCCAACTATTAAAACAACTACTGTCATAGCAAATAGAATTATCGTCCTGGGTTTTATTCTTTTACCCGAATAATAAAAAAGACAAAATGCCATCATAAGCAGAACAAAGAAACCATATCTCTGAACAATTAAAACATAATTTGCCAATGCAAGTATGAATACAATTATCAGCACACCCTTCTTCTGATAGTTTGCTTTTACGAAAATGAAGTACTGGATTACCAGGAATAAAATTACATTTGCACTGCTTACTATGAGATGCAGCCCAAAAACTCCAAACAAAATCCTTGCACGGTCCGGATCTGAAGTGAATATTGGAAGATATCCTTCAATCTGCCATTCTGCAATAAAACAAAAGATGTATATGAAAGTATAAACAACAATAAATCTGAATAAATTTATTTCATTTAATCCGACATCTCTGATGCTTTTTCTGATTTTAGTAACATGGAGGAATGGTCTGTCCAGATTGATGATAAAGGAGATATAAATACCAAGTAAAAAAGTTATTAGTGCTAGCAATGCAACGAACCAATCGAATGGACTCCACAGAATCTGCAAGTGACTTTGCTTTAACTGCACTATTCCCAATACTACAGCCCATAACATTCCGAATATTCTGGCTGGTGAAAGAAAGTCCGCAGTCTTTCTTAAACCTGAAATTAAGAGGACAAAGAATACAATAAAACAAATTAATGAGAAGATTGGCATCTTTAAAAGAACTAAATCTTATAGGTCAGTTTTTTTTCTTCTGAACTTTAGCGATTTCCTTATATACTCGTAATTATCCGGTGATATTCGTTTCATTTTGTTTATGCCTTCCAATGAAAATACAATTACTAAACCAATGAATAAAGAACCAAGAAATGAAATTACTAAGTATATTGAACCTTTTGGTTTTGCTTTCCGCTCGGCCGGTCCGGCATAATCGAGTACTAAAACCGAGGGAGTATTTCTTACTTCTTCAACTTTTGCTTGCTCATACATTGGCTGAACAAATTCAAGTATCGTATACTGAATTTCAAGGTCTTTATAAATTTTGAAATACTGGTATCCCAAACCAGGTGCTTTCTTAAACGGAATCAATAGGTTAACTCCATCTTCTGATAGTCCTTGACCTGCATTTATCATCTCGATCTTCTTTTGCAGTTCTTCTACTGAAATTTCTGCTTTAAGAGTTAACGGACTATCCTCGCCCAATGTTCTTTTCATTACACTTAACTCGACTTCTTGTTGAGCTAACCTCGCATATATTTCAGACATTGCTTTTACTGTAGCTTCAAGCTGTTCCGGCACAGCGATCACTCCATATTTTATCTGGAAATTTTTCATCGCATTTTCCAGTGTATCGATGTAAGTAATATTCTCAAAGTATCTTTTCTCAATGAACTCACGATTTGCTTTTGCATTAGTAACGCTCAAAGTAGTGTTCATTTCATTTAGTCTGGCTATCATATAATTTGCTATATCAGCAGCTTTCTGTGGATCCTGATCATAAACACTAACAACCAGATTACCTTCATCTTCAACATCCATTTCCAGGTTACCAATAAATGCTTTTACGACCTTTTCATAATAAGAATCTTCCATTTCATACTCTTCCCGTAGCTTAAAAGTTTTTATAACGTCATCCATCATCGTTCCGCTTCTTAATATTGCCATATAGCGGTCAAGCTCATTTGTTCCGGTTAATGCAGCCAAACCTTTGCTGGGAGAAAAACCTTTAACTAATGATGAAAGACCACCGAAGGATCCGAGGAAATCTGTTTTTTCAGCAGGTAGAACAGATGCTGATGCTTTATACCATTTGGTTGCAAGTAATGCGTATGTGGTTGCACCTGCAGAGATGATGAAAATAAATAGAAAGAGAAACCACCTGTATTTCACTAAAACTACAAGGAACTCTATAAAGGAATGCCCTACTTTATACTCGCCACTACCAGGATTATTTGATTGAGGTTCTTTTGTTTCCATTGATTTTTGGTTTTATGATGAATTATTATAAAAAACGTCCAAAGTTACTGTTTTTATAAGTGTTATAGCAACATTATTTGGTGTCGCCAGAAGCATTTTATAGAAATATAATTGAGAATGGTAAAAAATAACGCGGGTATAATTCCTTTTTTTTA
The DNA here is from genome assembly GCA_963768365.1 of uncultured Ignavibacteriaceae bacterium. Lineage (GTDB taxonomy): Bacteria > Bacteroidota > Ignavibacteria > Ignavibacteriales > Ignavibacteriaceae > IGN2. The sequence goes on from CAVYHS010000022.1 coordinate 261,749, forward strand.
ATTATGAATAACTATGTCCAACAGACTTTGT
>CAVYHS010000023.1:0-144546 GCA_963768365.1 uncultured Ignavibacteriaceae bacterium
CAGATCGCGGTTGTTCTCCAGGGCCTTGGTTACCAGGTCGTAGAGCAGCGGATCATCGAACAGCGCCCACCACTTCAGATCAGAGGCGGCATTGGCCGGCATCACCTGCGTCCGATAGGATTCAGGTGCGGCGACCACCGGTTCCTTGAAGTCCGGGCCCACCGCGCAGCCGGTGAACAGGACCAATCCAATGGCGAGCGGTATCCATCGTTGACATGTTTTTGTGCATGCAGTCATCGTCTCTTTACCCCTGCTCCTTTTTTAGGTCTCGCTTTTTCTCATACCCGGCGATCTTGCCGATGAAGACGAACAGCATGGGGTAGAAGAACACGCCCAGCATCGTGGCCAGGGCCATGCCGCCAAGCAGGGCCACCCCCATGACCACGCGTGCCTCGGCGCCGGCACCGGAGGCCACCACCAGGGGCAGCACGCCCAGGATGAATGAAAAGGCGGTCATCAATATGGGCCGAAAACGCAGGTTGGCCGCCTTGACGGCGGCGTCGAACAAGGACAGGCCGTTGTTAAACTCGAGATTGGCGAACTCGACGATCAGAATGGCATTCTTGGCGGCCATGCCGATCAGCATCACCAGGGCGATCTGGGCGAAGATGTTCAGTTCATAGCTGGTGCTGGTCATACGGGCCAGGTACAGGGCCAGAAAGGCGCCGAAAATGGCAAAGGGCGTACCCAATAAAATGCTCATGGGCAGCGACCAGCTTTCGTATTGGGCCGCCAGGATCAGAAAGACGAACAGCAGGGAGAAGGCGAAAACAACGGCGGCCTTACCCGAGGCCTGTTTCTCTTGAAAAGACATGTTGCTCCAGGCATAGCCCATGTCCGCCGGCAGGGTCTCCGTGGCCACGGCTTCGAGGGCGTCCAGGGCCTGGACGGATGTGTAGCCGGGGGCCGGTCCGCCGGACAGTTCGACAGACCGGTAGAGGTTGAAGCGATTGGTAAAGTCCGGCCCGGCGACCTCCTTGATGCTGACGAAGGCGCTCAGGGGTACCCGGTCGCCGTTGCGGTTCTTGACAAAAAAAAGGTTGATGCGATCTTCGCTGATGCGGTATTCGGGCTCGGCTTGGATGTAGGCCTTGTAGAGCCGGCCGAAACGGTTGAAGTCGTTGACATAGGAGCCGCCTAAAAAAGCACCCACCGTGGTGTAGATGTCGTTAAGCGCCACGCCGGCTTTGAGCACCTTGTCACGATTGATCTGCATGTAGCGCTGGGGTACGGTGGACCGGAAGGTGGTGACGACGGCAGCCGATTTCCGGGCGCGCCTGCGCCGCCTGTATGAAATTGGCCGTCTGCTCAGCCAGGTATTCGGGCGTATTGCCGGCGCGGTCCTGGATAAGCATGGTAAACCCGGACCCGCTGCCCAGGCCGGGTATGGCCGGGGGCCCAAAGGCAAAGACCTGGGCCTCGTTGACCCCCATATAAAATTGCCGGTTGAGGGCCGCCACCACCTGATTGGCCGTTTTTTCCCGCAGGCTCCAATCCTTTAGCGAGACGAAGATGAATCCGGCATTGGGAGAATAGCTGTTGGAGAGCAGGCTGAAACCGGCCACCGCCGTTATGAATTCAACCTCTTCGTGTTGGCCAATGATTGTCTCCACCTTCTGGGTCACCGCATCGGCGCGCTGCATCGAGGCCGCGTCGGGCAACTGGATGTTGATCATCAGGTAACCCATATCTTCGCTGGGCATGAAACCGCCCGGCACGAGTTTGCCCAAGAAGACCAGTCCCCCCGTCAAAACAGCCATAAATACGAGCCCCATGGCGATCCGGCGGGTGACGATGCGGGTAAAACCGGTGTAGGCCACGGTGGATTTGTCGAGCACCGAGTTGAAAAGCTTGAAGAAAGCTCCCAAGGGACCACGCATGGGCTGCTGCTTGCGCAGCAGGATACCGCACAGGGCCGGGCTCAGGGTCAGGGCGTTGATGGATGAAAAGACCACCGAAACGGCCACGGTGATGGCAAACTGCTGATACAGCCGGCCGGTGATGCCACCCATGACGGCCACCGGAATGAAGATCGCCACCATCACCAGGGTGGTGGCGATGACCGGCGCGGTCACCTCTTTCATGGCCGCTCGGGTGGCCGCTTTAGGTGTCATCCCCTCTTGGATTTTGACCTGGACCGCCTCCACCACCACGATGGCGTCGTCCACGACGATACCGATGGCCAGCACCAGGCCCAGCAGGGAGAGGACATTGATGGTGAAACCGATCAAGGGGAAGGCCATGAAGGTGGCCAGCAGAGAAACCGGAATGGCGATGGTGGGGATGAGTGTCGCCCGCCAGTCCTGGATAAAAATAAAGACCACCAGGATCACCAGGGCCAGGGCGATAAACAGAGTCTCGATGATTTCATCGATGCCGGCGGTGATCGCCAGAGTGGTGTCCAGAGAGATGTCGTAGCGCATGCTTTTGGGGAAAGCGAGTGACAGCTCGGCCATGGTCTGTTTGACCGTTTCGGCCAGGGCCACAGCGTTGGAACCGGGGGCCTGATACAGGGAAATCATGGCGCAGGGCTTGTCGTTCATGCGGGTGAAGGCGTTGTAGGTTTCTACCCCCAGTTCCACCCGGGCGATGTGCTTGAGCTTGACCTGGGAACCGTTGGCGGCCGTGCGCACGACGATTTCACCAAATTCTTTGGCGTTCCGCAGGCGGTCGGGCAGGCGCACGGTATAGGTGAACTCGGTGCCCGGGGGGGCCGGCTCGGCGCCGAATTTGCCGCCCGGCACGACCACGCTCTGGGCGCGGATGGCGTCGACGATCTCGGGCACGGAAAGGCCCAGATGGGCCAGGCGGTCGGGCTTGATCCAGATGCGCATGGAGTAGTCGCTGGCACCCAGCACGTTCACCCGGCCGATGCCCTTGATGCGCGCCAGGATGTCCTTGATGTTGATCAGCGAGTAGTTGCCCAGAAACTGCTGATCGAAGCGGGGATCGTCGGCGGTTAATGCGATCAGCATGAGGATGTTGGGCATGGATTTTTCGGTGGTCACCCCCAACCGCTTGACCTCTTCGGGCAGCTTGGCCGTGGCCGCGGCCACGCGGTTCTGGGTGAAGACCGTGTTCATGTCCGGATCGGTGCCCACGTCGAAAGAGACCTGGATGGTCATGGTGCCGTCGTTGGCGTTGATCGACTTCATGTAGATCATGTTGTCCACGCCGTTGATCTGTTGCTCTAAAGGTGTGGCCACGGATTGCTCCACACTGACCGCATTGGCCCCGGTATAGGTGGCCCGCACATTGACGATGGGCGGCGTGATGTTGGGATACTGCTCGGTGGGCAGGCCGCCGAGGGAAACCACGCCGATAATGATCATAAAAATGGCAATTACCATGGCCACAATGGGCCGTCTGACAAAAAAATCACCCATGTTCGATCACTTTTTCTTTTTATCGGTTGATTTGGGATCTATAGTGGTGGGCTTGACGGTGACCCCGTCCCTGACTTTCTGCAGGCCTTCGTAAACCACTTTCTCACCAGGCTTGAGTCCCTCGGCAATCAGCCAGTCGGATCGAAACCGACTGAAGAGGTTGAACTACTTCCATCGGAAAGATTAATAAACAAACTCGAAGCCAACAGAAGAAAGATTAAAAACTTTGAAGCCGTCGGAGTATTTGAAATAGAATCAGATCAGTATAATAACAGTGCAAATTTTCAGATTGTAATGCAAAAACCAGATAGTATTTATTTTTCGGTCTTAGGTCCTTTTGGAATTGAATTGGCTCAAGCGCTTGTAACAAAAGACGATTACATATTTTATGATGCACTTCAAAATGCTGCTTATCGTGGTAAAGTAAATGATGATATACTGAAAAATATTTTTAAAATAAATCTTTCCTTCTCTGAATTACTGGATGCATTTATTGGTTCGGTTAATTTAACACCCAATCTTTATAAACAGCCAAACAATTATTCTGTTGATGGAGAGCAATATGTCTTGAAGTATGTTGATAGAGATAATGAGTTAACATCTGTTTATAAAGTTGATATCCGTCAGCTTGGTATAACTGATTATACTAAAACATCAGATGATAAGAGCATTAATTTAGAGGGCAAATATTCAAAATTTGAGTTGATAGAAAATGTTGCAATTCCTTTTAGTATTGAAATTTCAAACAAGGTGCAGAATCAAGAATTAAAAATCAGATATAAGAATATTTACGCGAATTCAAAGGGATTAAAAGTTAAATTTGAATTACCGGATGATGCTGAAATAATAGAATGGTAAACTATTTAATATATTTAATACTCATTGCATCTCTAATTATTGAATCCTTTCCTCAGCCAGAGGCTATCCGCAAAAAAGAATCCGAACTCTCCTCGATCAAAACAGAAATAAATAATTTAGAAAAAGAACTTGCCTGCGAAATCTGCTGCTCAGAAAAAATCATTCGAAGCTGTTGAGAATCTAAACAAACAAAATTTCCTAATTAATAAGGTTCTTGGTGAACTGCGTTCAGAGATTAAGAAGAAAGAAGAAGAGATAAAAATCATTGAAAAAAATATTGTGCAGACAGAATCAGAGATTAAGAATCTTCAGGATAATTATGCAAAATATGTTAAGGCAATTTATAAAAAGGGGCAGTATAATGAACTCGAAAGTCTGCTCGATGCTTCATCATTGCAGCAGGCTATTATGCGTACATACTATCTCCAGGTATTTGCAAAACAACGTGAACAGGACTTGTCTCAGCTTAAGAATAAAAAACATGAGCTGGATGAATCCAAAACCTTGCTGAAAAAAGAAAGAAATGAAAAATTAGCATTTGCCAAAGCAAGAGACGATGAGAAGAAAATCTTAATTCAAAAACTCAATGAAAAAAAAGCTGTTCTAAAATCGATTGAAAAAAATAAAAAGGAATTAAGAAAACTGATTGCGGCAAAAAAAGAATCGCAAAAGAAAATAGAAACATTAATAGTTCAGCTTATTGAGAGAGAGGCTGCAAAAATCAGGGAACAGTTCGACTATCCTCAACGGAGAAAAATAAAATTAGAGATGAAAATATTAGCTATGAATATGATTTGAGTACATCATCATTTGCTTCTTTTGCTGAATTGAAAGGAAAAATGAATTGGCCCTTACATAAAGGAAGAATAATCAGAAAGTTTGGTGAGAACAGGCATAAATCACTTAACACTATTACTTTGAATTACGGAGTGGATGTTAAAGCTGGCAAGGATAAAAATGTATATTGTGTTGGGGAGGGAGTAATTGCTGCTATAGATTGGCTTCCGGGATATGGAAATGTAATTATTGTTTCTCATAGAAATGAATATCGCACGGTTTACGGACACGTCTCAGAGATTTTTATATCTGAAGGTGATAAAGTCAAAACCGGCACTGTCCTTGCACTTGTTGATGAAAGTATTGATGGTTACGTTTTACACTTTGAAATCTGGAAAGGCAGAGATAAACAGAATCCAGAAAAATGGCTGGCGAAAAAATGATGACAAATTATTCATCCCATCTGATTTATTGGCAACATCTGCTTGATTAAATGAAAATTGTATTAGTCGGAAGATATGGTGAAGGGGAAATACTTAGTGGTCCCGAAAAAGTGGCTAAGAATATATTCTCTCAAATCTCGATATTAAATCCCAATTCAAAATTTCTAACTTATTTCTTTAAATCTGGCAAAAGGAGAAAAGCGAAAGTACTTATATTCGGTTCTGAAACTATTTCTACGAATCCAAGCATTTGCCGTTTTGGAATTTTTAAATTGGCATCCGAGATTATTAAGAACAAACCTGATCTTGTTCATTTGGTTACATTTGAGAGATTTGAATTAATTGTTGTGTTCTTAAAATTTTTTCTAAAATTCAAATTAGTATATACTATTCACGGCATTTATAAATATGAACGAAAAATTTTTTATAGAAAACCAAAATTGCTCTCCGATATAAAAGATCTTTTTCTAGAAAAACTGATTGTTTCAAATTCAGATACACTTATTTTTTTATCCACGCAGATGTTTAAACTCGCCCAGGACTATTATAAACTGAATGAATCAAAAGTAAACATTATTCCAAATGGAGTTTCTATACCAAGTGTTTCAAAAGAAAATATATTTGACTTATCTAATGGGGTTGATATTGTTTTTTATAATGGACTTGTAGATTCTAGAGAGCGAGGATTAGAGAAACTAATAAAAGTATTATCCGAGGGAAGGCTAAATAATTTTCATCTATCAGTGTTAGGTAAGCCCATCAAAATGGATTTAAATAACGTTACATTTCATAGTCCTATGCAAGATAATTTATTATTTGATTTTTTAATCAATCAACATGTTTTTATAGATAACCTTGATTATATGCCCTTTTCAATTCTTGCACTTGAAGCAATGGCCCTTGGATTAATATTGATAGTCTCCAGTGAATCCGGCATTCTCTCCTATATCAATAATGGTGAAAATGGATTTATTTATAATTCAGAAAAACCCGAAGAGATAGGTATAATTCTTAGTGATATTCTCGCTGGCAAATATGATTTAAATAATATTTCACAAAATGCAAAAAAAATATACCTGCAATTGAACTGGCAAGACATTGCCACAGAATATACTTCGGCTTATAAAAAAGTTTTATGATTAGAGTTTGTCACATCGTAAACCTGATCACAGGAAAATCCGACGGAGTTTACACTCATCTTAAAATGATTTTTAAAAATTCTGATAAGACAAAGTTTCAGCATTATTTAATTTTTCAGGGAGGTGAGAAAATCGAAAATGAATTAACTGAACTGGGAGTTAAATTTTTCGTATCTACTTCATTGAAAAAGAAAATTTCCATTCAGGCATTTAATGATATTTATAGATTCTTAAGAAACAATAACATTGATATTATTCAAGCGCATCTAATCAAGCCTTATGCAATTTCAGGATTAGTAAACATTATCCCGCGAAAGAAATTTATATTAAATTATCATGGAATATTTCTTAAGAACAATCCGTATTATAATATTATTGAAAGATACATTTATTCAGTCATCCATTTTATTATTTATCAATTTGGTAAAGTTGATGTTGTTCTCGTCCCATCAAAAAGAAGTAAGAAATTATTAATGATGGAAACCAGGTTATTCCCTGAACCAAAAGTCTATTATAATGGCTATTATTTGTCCAAGATTTCGTCAGAATTTACGACTGATTTATTAAAACGAATTCAGCAAATAAAAATTGAAAAATCAGTTATTGCTGTTATTGGTAGACTGGAATTTGACAAACGAATAGACAAGGCTATTGACCTCATGAAGATATTAATTACAAAAAAGAAAAACATACACTTGTTTATATTCGGTGATGGGAGCTTGAAATCTGATTTACAAAATTATATTAAAAGCCTCGACTTGATAAGTTATATAGATTTATTTGGATATGTTGAAGATATCGGGAATTATTATAAATCATTTGAAATTGTATTATTTACTTCTGATTGGGAGGGCCTGCCTTTATCTGTATGGGAATCAATGGCTAATGAAGTCCCTGTTATTGCACCTGATGTTGGAGGATTCAAAGAAATTCTTGAAGAGAATAAATGTGGACTTATTTATCAACCTGCAAATTTGAAAGATGCAGAAGAAAAAATCATCCATTTAATGGATGATGAACAGCTAAGAAAGGAAATGGGAGAAAATGGAAGGATGGCAATTGAATCCAAGTACAACGAGAAAAATTTTGTCAATCAAATCGAACAAGTTTACTTTGATTTACTAGTTAAATGATTAAAATTCTTCACATCTCTCCAAACTTCAATTACAACTGTGGAAGAAGCAAATTAGTTTATTACTATTTAAAGTATTTAAGCAATACCGATAACTATGAAACACACTTCATAACCAATGGTGGAGATTCGCTGGATAGGTTAAAAGAATTACCAAATCTAAAGTATGATTTGATTAATTTTGCAACAGGATATAAAAACTTACTTTATAGCCAAAGTTTCTACAAAAAATTTAAAAAATATATTATCGAGAAAGATATTAATCTGATTCATACACATCATAGATTCCCCGAATTAATTTCAGTTAAGATATCCAAAGAGTTCAAAATTAAAAAAATTACATCAGCACATAGTTATGTAACTGGATTAAAACACTCAAGTTTCAAGTCTGATAAAATCATATGCGTTAGCAATTCAATTAGAGATTACTTAATAAACAACTATAGAATTTCTAAAGAAAAATTAGTAACAATATATAATCCGGTAGACCAGTTTCAGCACTTAAATTTGAATTCAGCTGAAGCATTTAAGAAAGAAAATAATATTACAACTGAAAAAAAAGTTTTATTGTTTGTCGGAAGGATCAATAAGGATAAAGGATACGATACGTTAATTAAATCGTTATACCTACTTATTGAGCAGAACAAGAATGTTGTTCTTATTATGATTGCACAAAAAAATGATAAAGAAATAAAGTTTAACTTCCTTATAAAAAATAAAAAAATAATCTATCTGTCACCAGAAAAAAATATCAATTATTTATACTCGATAGCAGATGTTGTATTACTTCCATCAAGAATTGAACCTTTTGGATTGGTGATGATCGAAGCCGGTTCATTCAAAAAACCTTTTATTGGTGGCAATACAGGAGGCATCGCTGAATTTATTGAAGATGGAAAAAATGGATTGCTTGTTGATCCTGAAAATCCTGAACAGTTAGCGGAAAAGATTATTTATTTACTAAACAATCCTGATGTAGGGAAAATGCTGGGTGAAAATTTATATGAAAAGGTAACCAGACTTTGCGACTACAATAATTATTTTAATGAAATTGATAAAATTTATAATTCTCTTCTCATATCTAAATGATCCTTAATAACGTTCTCAAGGAACCAAGTCACATTCTAAAAAAAGTAACTGATTCAATCGATGGACAGCAGTTACTTTTACTTACTTACCTCAATCAGCATTGCTTTAACATTTATTGCAGCAACAAAGAATACAGAAAATTACTTGATACACTGTTTACCGTCTACCAGGCAGACCAGGGCATATTTCTTGCATTAAAATATCTGTTTGGTAAAAAATTAAATAAAATAGATGCCACAGCGATGAATCAACTTATATTGAATGAGTTAATTAAGAAAAAAATACCATTAGCAATTGTTGGGAGGTAACTTTGATAAAGAATATATTCAGGAGAAATGCGATAGAGAAAAAATAAATCTGGTGGGTTATCACAACGGTTATTTCGATGATGTTCAAACCGAAAGAATTATAGCAGACTTGAAGGAATTTAATACTCAGGTTTTTCTTATAGGAACGGGAGTTCCACATCAAGAATTATTTTCGGAAAAGTTATCAAAGCGTTTAAGTAATAAAGTGATTATTTGTGTCGGAAATTTTTTTGAATTTTATTTCGGAACAAAGAAAAGAGCACCGGTATTTGTTCAGAAAATTGGTTTTGAATGGATGTTTAGATTGTTCACTGAACCACGAAGACTGTGGAATAGATATTTAATAGGTATACCTGTTTTCATTTATAGAATCTTAAAAATAAAATTTGCTGGAAATAGCCTTTAATTATATCATAATTATGAACTTGAAAAGCCCGCTTACTGCAGATATATTTCAAATAGAATCAAAATAAGTTTTAATGAAATTATTATTAATATTTCAGATAACATTATTCTCTTTTCTGACATTTTGCTCAGGGAGAAGATGTTTCTGTTGTTAACCGTTCGACCGGATTGGATATTAAGCTGCTCTTCGAACAGCAACCATATTCCAGCAAACTTTCGGAAAGCAACATTCTTGTTGAATATTTTAACGCCATTGACGAAGGGATACCAGGTACTCCAGTTCTTCCTTCCAAAACTTATTTTATTGCCATCCCGCCACTCAGTAAGATTGCAATTAAATTAGCTGAACAAAAATATAATTTCATTAAGAATGTTGAAGTCGCACTTAATCCGGAAGTGAAATTTTCCAATGATTCAATTCTTGTTTATAATGATTCAAAACCAGATTTATCAAAATTTATTTCTGACCAATTTCCAGTCAGCTGAAGTCGAAGTAATTGACTATACCTGGATTAGAGATTATTACTGTGCCGTTATCAAAGTCAAACACATACTCATACAACTGGAAGAAAAAAGAAATAAGAGAGCTAACCTCTGCATCAATTATCATTGATTTTAGTGGAGTTACATCATTTAGTCCCAATCAAACATTCATACGGAGAATTTGATAAAACACTTTCAAAAGTTATTCTTAACTATAAATCCGCTTCTCCATTCCGTTCATTCAAATCAGATTTTTATCCAGCAGATTCAACAGGTAATTGGATCGATTATTCGCGTGAATATGTTAAGCTTCAAATTCCGGATGATGGAATTTATCGAATTGATTACAATCAGGTAGTTGATTTTGGGATTAACCCATCAAGCGTTAAATCCAAAAACATTCAAAATATTTTTAAGGGGTAATGAAATCCCAATTTATGTTTTCGGTGAAAATGATCTATCATTTGATCCAGGGGACTACATTGAATTCTGGTCGAAAAAAATTATGGTTCTCTGGATTACAAAGAAATTGTTTCCCTCGGTGAAGATTATTTAAATTATTTTGACCGCTATTCCGATACTTCAATTGTTTGGCTAAGCTGGGATGGAAATGATGGTAAAAGAATCACCATTCAAAACACAAACACACCGGGATTGACGGATACATTATTTAGTCACAAAGCTTTTAAGCATCTTGAGGAAGATGAAAGACTCTGGTATTACGATGCTGTTTCACCGCGAGTGCAATTACCAGACTGGCAAGAGAATAAAGTCTGGACCTGGTATTTTCTTGGAAATGGCGGCAGCATTCCATTTGATTTCTCTGCAACCGATTTTGTCCCCAACAGTTCCGTAAATGTAACCGCTCGAATGATTAGTAATGCAACCGATCAACTTTTCACCAATAACCATCGGTTTGGATTGGGTTTAAATTCACCATCACCACAGGATACAATTGTATTTAGCTACAAAGAAACTGTAAACTTTGATGCAGAATATAATTCTAACGAGTTGGTCTCAGGCAGTAATACTGTCAATATTTTTGGAATGCAGAATGATTCATTAAGATTTCATCAGGCATTGATTGATTGGGTAGATATTGAATATCATCGTTATAATGAAGCAGTCAATGATTCCTTGTTACTACGTATACCAGATAATACTCCTAGTGCTGAAAGAGTAATTAAGGTTACAAATATTTCACAGCCTCAGGGAAGTATGCTGGTTTATAAAATCAAACCGTCATTTAAAAAAATAACTTCATTTAACATTTTGAATTCAGTTTTGACTTTTACTGATACCGTATCTTCGAATGATGAATATTTTGTTGTAAAGCAAAACTTAACTCTGCAGCCAACATTTCTAATGAAAAAGTATTTTATTAATCTTCGTGATGTCTCTCGTGGAGCTGATTACATTGCAATTTCGAACAGATTACTCCAGACATCTGCTGAGGATTATATGAATTTTATCAACAATAATTATGGAACTAGAAATGAACTGATTTATATTAATGACATTTATGATGAGTTTGCCTATCGGTTATGGCAACGCCTGAAGCAATCAAAGAGTTTCTCAAATTTGCTAATGTAAATTGGTTAGCACCTGCACCATCATATTTGCTTCTGCTTGGTGATGCTAATTACGATTATAAAAATAAACTTACACCAACGCCCACGATTAAAAGAAAAAACCTTGTGCCATCTTATGGAAATCCTGTTAGTGATGTTTGGTTCACGATGTGGGATAGTTCAAATGTGAATCTTCCACAAATGTTTGTTGGACGAATTCCAGCAACATCAAACGAAGAAGTAAATTTTTATCTTAATAAACATCAGACATATTTAAACAGGGGATATGATGATTTTAATAAACGCTATCTTTTCTTCAGTGGTGGTGATCCTTCAGATCCAGGTCAACTCCAACAATTAAAATCTGCTAATAGTTATGTTTTAAATAATTTTGTTCAGCCAATACCTATTGGCGGGCAAGCTGTTCATTTTTATAAAACAATAAATCCGCCGACTAATTTAGGACCCTACACACGTGAACAGGTCGATAATGCGATTGACAGCAGCGGCTTATTCATTTCTTACATTGGACACAGCGGTACTGAAACCTGGGATAATGGAATTACCGAGGTGACTGATTTACAACCCGCATTTAATGATCGATTGAGTTTAATTTCAGATTTTGGTTGCTCAACAGGCAAATTTGCTGAGCCAGATATTGATGCATTTGGCGAGCTGTTCATATCTGCTTCAACTGATGGTCAGTCAATTGCTTATCTGGGTAATTCAAGCTGGGGATATGTTTCAACAGCTGTTAACTTTCCTCAACTTTTTTATGAGCAACTACTTATAGATTCATCGCAAGTTTTTTCTGAAGCGCATTTCTTAGCAAAGGTCAGATTGCTAAATCAGTACGGCACAGGTGATGTTAACAGAGTTTTCAACTACTGTAACATATTTTTCGGCGATCCGCTTATAACTTTCAAGCTACCCCCAAAACCAAACTTTTCTGTGAAGAGCAATTCATTTTCATTAGCGGATGCATTTCCTCTGGATATTGACGATTCTGTCCTGGTAAAAGTAAAAATAATGAATTTTGGGAAAGCATCAGAAGATTCACTCATAATAAATGTGACGGATAACTATCTTGGTAATCAAAGTTACTCGCTTGAATTCAAGATTCAGGTTCCGCTTTATAAAAAAGAAATTTTATTAAATATTCCAATTAGTGGAATGGTTGGTGAACATAATTTAGAAGTGGAATTAGACCCATATAATTTATTTGATGAAATTTATAAAGATGATAATTCGGCAAGTTATAGTTTCGTTGTTTATTCATCTTCTGTAAGACCGATAGAGCTTGAAAGATTTTATAATTCTGCCCGAAGTGAATTTAAATTTCTTAATCCTGTATTTCTAATTGATAAAAATATTTCTGCAATTAAAGTTGATGTTGCTGATAATAGTGACTTTAATAATTCTCTCGAAGCAGATATCTCAATGGATACATTATTAACTGATTATCAATTGCAATCGCTTCAGACAGATAAACGATATTGGTGGAGAGCAAGATTAAACTCAGCTCAATCATCCTGGTCGGAACCATATTCTTTTTTTAATGAGAGTGTTAATTTTAAGTGGTTCTTCAATCACTCATTTAATCCATCAGATATTCAGTCTGAAAATGTTGTTTTCGATTCTACAGACAAGAACTGGAAACTTACTCAATCCGATAACTTGCTCGAAATTGTTTCAGCGGGTTCAGATGACGGAGAATTTGGTTCAATAAAATTGAATGACTCTGAAAAACTGCCTAATACTTTTTATTGGGGAATAGCTACTGCAATTATTGACTCAATAACATTGGAACCATCCGATTTCAAATATTTTCTGTACTGGGATCCTAATCCAGCAGACTCATTGATTAACTATATTGATTCACTTCCGCAAGGTACATTACTTGGGATGACTATTTGTGCTGATGGTGCTCAATCAGTTCTTGGTTTTAGTCAGGGAACTCCTGTTAGATTAGCCATCGAAACTCTCGGCAGTCTTTATGTAGACAGTGTACTTTACAGGGATTCGTGGTGTATGATTGGGAAAAAAGGTGCACCTCAGGGAACAGTATTAGAATCATTCAGTAAAAGATTTTCAGGATCAGCCAATCTCGAAGTTTCTCAAATCGTTACTCATCAAAGTGGATGGGTTGAATTTCCGATCATTAAAAATTCAAAAAAATGGCTGAGTGTCACAAAATCCGATTCACTTCCTTCCGGGACTGAAATTTCTTATATCCCAATCGGAATTAAGAATGACAACTCTGTTGACACTCTTAATGCACTTCAGTTTTCAAATAATGTTGCTGATATAACAAATATAGATGCAAACATCTATCCATCAATTAAATTGATCTCCACATTTCAGGTAAATGAAAATTTTGAATCTCCTGTATTTAAAGCGATGGGAGTTGATTTTATTCCAGTCCCCGATCTCGCAACAAACTACCAGGTTGTATCAACAACTGCTGACAGTGTTTTAATTGGAGAGGATATCGGACTATCTTTTAAAATTACAAATGTTGTTGAAACTAAAGCTGACAGCTTCAATGTAAAAGTTGAAGTTCTAAATGAAGACAATTCACGGCAGACAATTTTTTCGCAGAATGTTGATTCACTTCACTACAATGAATTTAAACTTTTTGATATTGTACATAATACTTCATCCAGCAGCGGATCAAAATCTTTTCTGATAACTATTGATTCAAACAATGAGGTAAGAGAACTGTTCGAAGACAATAACTTTTACAGTATTCCTTTTTATGTTCAACCTGATACAACAACTCCAACTATAACACTTACTTTTGATGGCAATGATATTCTCGATGGTGATTACATTGCCCCAAATCCAGTAATACAAATTGAATTAAATGATGAATCACTTCTTCCAATTACAGATCCGAGTTCTGTATTAATTTATTTGAATGATAATTTGATACCATCAGATACTTCAATAATTAGCTATTCATTCTCAGAAACCAATCCAAAGGTAACTGTTGATTTCACACCGGTGTTTCCTGATGGTGAGTACACACTTAAAGTTTTGTGGAAGGATTACGATGGTAATATAGTCGATTCAAGCGGTGTGGAAAAATATTTCCAGGTTTCCAGTGAAGCACAACTGCTTTACGTTTATAATTATCCGAATCCCACCAGCGGTGAGACTTATTTCACATTTAAGCTTACACAAATTCCCGAGAGTATTTCGATAAAAATCTTCACTATAGCCGGACGATTAATTAAAGATATAAATCTTACATCTTCAGAACTTAGTTATGACTTCAACAAAATCTATTGGGATGGCAGAGATGAAGATGGAGATGCTATTGCTAATGGTGTTTACATTTATAAAGTTATAATGAAGGCTGGAGACAAATCTCAGGACGTTACTCAGAAGCTTGCAGTTGTGAAGTAGTATTTAAACATTATTTAAAATGAAGAAATTCAATTCCTCAACCGAATGAAAATAATAATCACTCTGTAACATTTTAACTTCTTCAATTCCATAACTATCCCACAAAACAGAAGCAATTTTAACTCCTGCTTCTTTGGATGCTTTCACATCACTCACTGAGTCGCCAATCATCAAAACTCTTTCTTTCTTCAAACCAAAATGATTTACAAATTTTAAAATTCCTTCTGCAGATGGTTTGTGGTTTTCAACATCATCTCCGGTTACTATCAGATCAAAATAATGGTCGACATCTAAATTTTTCAAAGTTATCAAAGAGGCATTTCTTCCTTTCCCGGTGAAAATTCCAAGCGGATAACTTTCATTTTTAAGATATTCCAGAATTTCTTTCATTCCGGGATAAAGTTTAGCCATAGAGTGGTTATCGCTGTAATACTTGTAGTATTCTACTCTTGCTTCTTCATATCTATCTCCGCACCATTCTTTAAGAATCACATCTTCCGTCGGACCGAAAAGTGAAATAATCTCTTCATCGGTGAAAGTTCTGTTAAGATATTTTTTAGCAATGAAATTAAATGAATCGAAGATCAGTTGATTGGTTGAGGTTAGAGTTCCATCAATATCGAATATAAATCCATCAAAAAGTTTACTCATTTTTTACTGGTAGAGATATTCAGAAGAGTAAATTTGCCATCATAATCAGTAACAAGACAATTTCCATTAACTTCTGTTAAAGAAATAATGGGAGCGGGACCATCACGGAAAAATTTTTCAACTTTCTGTTTAGGTTTTATTTTATAAACCCAACCGTCACTGAATCCAACTATAATTATATCTCCAATTAATAGTAAATCTGTAATGGACTCATCTTTTGTATTGTCGGGAAGTTCAATCTCTCTGGTAACTTTACCAAGCTTTGTTGATACAAATACAATTTTATTTTTGGTGGTTGGAAGAATAAATTCGTTTTGACCATTCACTACTATTTCACCAGTTGCATAAATATTTTTAATGTTCCATTCTGACGTTCCTAAAAGTGCATCAACACAAAACAAATTACCTGAACCATCAATCAAATAAAGATTATTATTCCTGACGATCATATTATTCTTTGATCTTAAAACTGATTTCCATCTACCTTTAGAAGCTGGAATATTCCAGATGAGCATTCCGTTTGTTGCACTAAGACAGTAAAGTGTTCCCAAATTATCCTGAAAGAAAATTTTATTGTTTGAGTAAGCAATTGATGAAACTATTCTAATATTTTCATTCATACCTGATAGCTGCTGTGTCCAGATTGGATCAAGTGTAGAACAAATCGTAGCAATAAAGATTTCCATATTGAGTTCCAACCACAACAGCTTTGGTTTTAATTCCAGCCTTCTTCAATTTCAACAATTGAAACTCCAGAAGTTATTTTTTCTCCAATCCCAATAATTTGATGAGGATTTCCAGTGTTTGCATTAAGAGTAATAATATCACCATCATCAGAAGCGACAATTAGTATATCATTAACTACTTGTGGAGATACAATTAATTCTTTTATTTGTTTCATAACTCCATATTTTCAGTTCCGCTACTGCTTAAACAATTTATCAAACCATTTTTAAAAGCAGTGTAAATTTTATCAGAATTGTAAACTGATGCTTCTCTGGTTATTTTATTCATACTGACAGACCATACTACACTTCCTGGCTGAATGAAACTAACCGGTTTGGTTGATTCAAGCAACTAATGGTTTGGTAAAAGTAGAATTTTCAGAATTTCCGGTTTTATTTTTTTCTTGATCTCATCACTAAAAATCTTTTTTATTATCACGATATCTTTTTTTGTGGAGACAAGCAAATAACCCCATCCATCTTTTCTATTAAGATATAATCCTTCAAAAGTGGATTTATATTTTCCGGTTTTATCCTCTGTTACTTACGAATGAAAATATTCTTTTATTTAAGAGTGATTCAAAAAAATCATAATTATTTTCAGCAAGATTGATCGGGTAATAAGAAAAAGTAATTATCCTATCTGACTGCAATTCCGACATTTTATTATTGAACCAGTTTATAGTTTCAGCATCAATATATTTTTTATCTGGGAATTCAGGAAAGAATAGAATTTATGCAGACGAGTGAGTAATTCTGACTCTCAAAAATATTTTTATCATTACCCCAAAGAAGAGAAATTTCAGATCCTTTACCTTCACTAAGTAAATAATCTTTCTCTCCACCAACAACAGAATATGGAACGATTAATCCATCAAGAATTTCCTGTGCCCAGATAAATTCATCGAACTTTCCGTTTGCAGTAATATTACCAAGCACAACAACGTAGGAAATATCTTGTCTTTTGTTAATATCATCAACAACTTCTATTAAATTATTGGAATTGGTCTCAGCACCGATTTGAGGTTCAGTTATCACTGCAAAATAGCTTTCCTGTGCAAAGTTAAATTGAAAGCAGACTAACAATATTGATAGAATTATTTTCATAAGTACAAATTTAATTATAATCGATTATAAACCAGTTATTAATATTATGATTATAACAATTGTGGATGATAATAAAATTCATTGACGGAATAATCGATATTCAATTTTAATGATAGGTCTTTATTAAGTTTCTTGATTAAAAAACGCAACATTTATATGTTTGCCCCCGTCTAATCATATTTTCAGCCAAGGCTGATAAGCCGAAGGCTTAATTCCATAAATTATTACACTAATTCAATATGTGAGAGGTTAACATTGGATATTGCACATTAAATGAAAAAATAAAAAAGGAAAGTGCTTTTGTCGATTTGCTTATTTCTGAGATTGGAAAAGTGATTGTTGGTCAAAAAGAAATGGTGGAAAGATTGGTTGTTGGGCTTTTGGTAACGGGCACATTCTTCTTGAAGGTGTTCCGGGTTTTGCAAAGACTCTTGCAATTAAAACACTTGCTTCGGCTATGAAAGCAAAATTTCAGCGAATCCAGTTTACACCCGATCTTCTTCCTGCTGATTTAATAGGAACGCAAATCTATAATCAGAAGGATGGAAATTTTTTCATTAGAAAAGGTCCAATCTTTTCAAACTTTATTCTTGCTGATGAAATTAACCGTGCACCTGCAAAAGTACAGAGTGCACTTCTTGAAGCGATGCAGGAAAGACAGGTAACTATTGGTGAGCAAACATTTAAACTTGAAGAGCCATTTCTTGTTCTTGCAACACAAAATCCAATTGAACAGGAAGGAACTTACCCGCTGCCTGAAGCACAGGTTGATAGGTTTATGCTAAAAATAAAAATCACTTATCCTGATCGTAAAGAAGAGCTTGAAATAATGAGGCATAACATTAACGATACACTGGGTAAAGCGAATGCAGTAATCACTCCTGCTGATATTCTTAAAGGACGACAACTTATTCAAGAAGTATACGTTGATGAAAAAATTGAAAAATATATTCTTGATATTGTGTTTGCTACACGTAATCCAAAAGAATTTGGATTAGATAATCTAGCAGATTTAATAAGTTATGGAGCATCACCAAGAGCATCAATCAATCTTGCAATGGGAGCAAAAGCGATGGCATTTATTAAGAGAAGAGGATATGTAATTCCTGAAGACGTAAGAGCTATTTGTTACGATGTTATGAGACACAGAGTTGCTGTTACTTATGAAGCTGAAGCGGAAGAAATTACTTCTGAATCAATGATAAGTGAAATTTTAAATAAAGTAGAAGTACCGTAAAAAGATGTCGTAATACTAATTTGTCACACTGAGTTCATCGAAATGTGACGTACAGTCTTCGACAAGCTCAGACTGATAAGTGTTATAATATAAAAATGTTTTAGATCAGAAAAATATGTTAACTAAGGAATTATTAAACTAGTAAGACAAATTGAAATCCGAACAAAAGGACTTGTTAACCAGGTCTTTTCAGGAGAATACCATTCTGTTTTTAAAGGAAGAGGAATGGAATTTTCCGAAGTGCGTGAATATCAATTTGGTGATGATATAAGAAATATTGATTGGAATGTTACAGCACGATTTGGTCATCCATTTGTAAAAATATTTGAAGAGGAAAGGGAACTAACCGTAATGCTGATGGTTGATTTAAGCGGTTCACAAATGTTTGGTTCGCTATCAAAAACCAAACAGAGAGTTGCTGCTGAACTTAGTGCTATACTTGCATTTTCTGCTTTTAAAAATAATGATAAAGTTGGGTTGATTCTTTTTACGGATAAAATTGAAAAATTTGTACCTCCAAGAAAAGGAAACACTCACGTTCTTAGAATAGTCAGTGAAGTTCTTTCATTCGAACCGGAAGGAAATAAAACAAATCTTCGATCAGCACTTGAGTTTATGAATGGAGCAATAAAAAAACGATCAATAGTTTTTCTTCTTTCAGATTTTATGGATGACGGATATGAAAAAATTCTTAGTATCGTTGGAAAGAAGCATGATCTTATCGGAATTGTGCTTGATGATCAGACGTGAATCTGAAATTCCAAAAATGGGTTTGATAAAATTAACGGATGCAGAAACAAACCAAGAACGATGGATTGATACAAGCAGCAACCGAGTACAAGAAGCACTACGGAAAAGAAGACAGGAAGTTCAGGCAAAACGGAAATCACTTTTTATTACCAGCAGGCTGGATAGCATTTATGTACAGGCTGGTGCAAATTATATTACACCGCTGGTTAATTTTTTCAGAATGCGTGAAAAAAGATGGTAAAGATTGTAGTAAAATATTTTATCCTTCTGCTTCTGCTCAATATTAATTTATCAGCACAATCTGTTTCGGCTTTGGCTTCTGTTGATTCAGTGATTACCTGGTTGGTGATTATATCAACTTACTCTTTGGAAATAAGGGCAGATAAAAATATTGAAATAACTACTCCTTTTATCAGAGATAGTCTTAAAAAGGTTGAAATGATAAAAGAAATTGAGCCACTCATCAAGTGAAGAAGATAATATTAAATCATCCACTTACAGATATATCATTTCTTATTATGATTCTGCTGCAGTAACAATTTCTCCAATTGCAGTTCGATTATAAAACTAAAGGAGATGATGAAGAGAAAGTTGTTCTTTCAAATCCAGTTACTTTTACTGTTCATACTGTTGCAGTTGAACAACAGGCTGATATAAAAGATGTTAAAGAACCATTAACAATTCCGCTAGATTGGAAATTCATTTTATTAATTGCTCTTATTGTTTTAATAATTTTGCGTTTGCTATATTATTTATATAGAAGATACAAAAAGAAGAAAGCTGAACAGCCTGTTAAGAAAAAGATTATAATAATTCCTGCACATGTTAAAGCATTAAGTGCATTGATAATCTTGAAAAAGAACAGCTTTGGCAAAAGGGATTGGTAAAAGATTATCATTCAAAAATAACCGGAATTGTCAGAGGATATTTTGAAGAAAGATTTAATTTGCCTGCACTTGAACTAACAACTTCAGAGCAAATGCAGCAATTAAAAAATGTTTCTTCAGCAGAAATTATTTTGAACATAACAAATGAATTCCTGAACAATGCTGATCTTGTAAAATTTGCAAAGTTTCAACCTCTTCCATCAGTTAATGAAGAGATGATGAAACAGGCAAAAGAAATTGTTAATCAAACTATTTCTAAAGAACCAGAACAGGTTGAAGAAGAGGTGCAAAATGTTTAACGGAATTACTTTTGCATATCCCTGGGTTCTTTATTTTCTGTCTATCATTCCCTTAATGATTGCCTGGTATTTATTCAGAGGAATGAAAAGACAATCATCTGTTAAATACTCTTCGCTAAATATTTTTAAAGATGTTCCTTCAACATTACGCGAATATTTACGACATATTCCATTTGCAGTGAGATTGATAGCAATTGGATTATTGATTAGTAGCACTTGCAAGACCACAAAGTTTTTCTTCAGGTGAAAATGTAACAACTGAAGGAATTGATATTGCAATGGTTCTTGATATTTCAGGAAGTATGCTTGCAGAGGATTTTAAACCAAACAGACTTGATGCAGCAAAAAATGTAATTGATAATTTTGTTGAAGGAAGAACTTCTGATAGAATTGGTTTGGTTATTTTTGCGAGAGAAGCTTTTACACAATGCCCGTTGACTATTGATTACAGTGTTTTAAGAAATTTGCTTCTTGATATTCGAAGCGGAATGATTGAGGATGGAACTGCAATTGGTAATGCAATTGCAAACGGAGTTAACAGATTAAAAGAAAGTGATGCAAAAAGCAGAATAATTATTCTGCTTACAGATGGAGTTAATAACGCGGTGAAGTCGATCCGATTAGTGCAGCAGAAATTGCAAAAGCTTTTGGAATAAGAATTTATACAATTGGTGTAGGAACAAGAGGTGAAGCACCGTATCCTGTTAAAACTCCATTTGGAACAAGATACCAGATGGTTCCTGTTGAAATTGATGAAGAAATGTTAACAAAAATTTCCGGATTAACAGATGGACAGTATTTTCGTGCAACAAACAATCGTGCGTTGGAGGAGATTTATGATAAAATTGATAAGCTTGAAAAAACAAAAATTGAAATTACATCATATAAAAATGCAAGTGAGAAATATCATAGCTGGCTGTGGGGAGGACTACTGCTCTTGCTTGTTGAATTAGGATTATCAAGAACAATATTAAGAAAGTTGCCTTAGTCGATGTTTAGATTTGCACATCCTGAATATTTGAATTTGACTTTACCTGCTTCCATTGCTGGTGGCAGTGTTCTGGTATCTAGGAAGGAACAGGAAAAAACTATTACAGAATTTTGCTGACAAAGAACTTCATAAAACTCTTTTTCCAACAGACAGTAATATAAAACGATGGATAAAATTTGTGCATAATATTACTAGCATTGACTTGTCTTGTATTTGCTGCAGCAAATCCGCAAGTCGGAACAAAGATGCAGGAAGTAAAGCAAACTGGTATTGATGTTTTTATTTTACTTGATGTTTCAAACTCGTATGATGGCTGAAGATATTAAACCGAACAGACTTGAAAAAGCAAAGTATCAGATTTCAAATCTTATTAATAAACTTCGTGGAGATAGAATTGGATTAATAATTTTTGCAGGACAAGCTTATGTTCAAATTCCGCTAACAACAGATTACTCAGCTGCAAATCTTTTTCTATCTGCTGTTGATGTGAACTCTGTTCCATCACAGGGAACTGCAATTGCTTCAGCTATAAATCTGGCTACAGCTTCATTCGATACACTTAGTACTCAGAAAGTTATCATAGCAATTACTGATGGTGAAGACCACGAAGGTGATGTTCGGAAGGCTGTTGAGAATGCAGTATCAAGAGATATAAAAATTTATACTATTGGTTTAGGATCAGAGGGTGGAGTTCCGATTCCAGTTTACAACAATAGAAGTCAATTGGTTGGATTTAAAAAAGATAGGGATGGGAATACTGTTCTTACAAAACTTGACGAAGAAGCTATTAAAAAGAATTGCCATTGATGGAAACGGAAAATATTTCCGCGGAACAAATTATGAAGATCATCTTGATAAAATTTACACTGAGTTGTCAGAACTTGAACAAACTGAATTTGGAGTAAAAAAAGTAACTGATTACGAAGATCGATTTTACTTATTTCTTGATACCGGCATTAATTCTATTGGTATTCGAATTTTTTATTTCTGAAAAGAAATCACCTTTGTATGCAAGAATCAATAAAAAATTAGGATTGGAACAATGAAGTTTACAAATATAATTTTACTAGTCTTTCTTTTTTTTACTGCTTTGAGCCTTAGTAATAGTCTTTGCACAATCCACACGTGAATTAGTTAACGAAGGTGTAGATCTTTACAATGAACAAAAGTTTGCCGATGCAGAAGTAAATTTTAAAAAAGGTGCAGAAACAAATCCTCAAAATTTCGAAGCAAAGTTTAATCTTGGAGATGCATATTACAAACAGCAACGATACGATGAAGCAATGAAATCGTTTCAGTCAGCATTTGTAGATGCAAAAAATGATTCAGAAAAAGCTAAACTTTATTATAACATTGGTAACTCACTTCTTAAATCTCAAAAAATAAAAGAAAGCGTTGGTGCTTACAAAGAATCATTAAAGTTAAATCCCAATGACCAGCAAGCTAAGTATAATCTTTCTTATGCACTTAATATGCTGAAAAATCCAAACCAGGATCAGCAGCAGAATCAAAACAGGATGAAAATAAAGACCAGCAAGACCAGAATAAAGATCAACAAGAGACCAAGAACCAGGATCAACAACAACAAGATCAAAGCAACAACAGAATCAACAACAGCAGCAATCTCAGGAGCAAAAAGAACAAGAGCTAACCAAACAAGAAGCTGAAAAAATTTTAAATGCTTTAAAAGAGAATGAAAAAGATTTGCAGAAACAGTTAAGAAAAATAAAAGGACAGAGAGTTAAAACTGAAAAAGATTGGTAATGAATAACGTCAAACATCAAACCTGCCTGCTGGCAAAGCAGGTGTCAAATATCAAGGTAAAAAATAGTCAGGTAAGTTTTTACTTTCTTGTTGCATTCTGTTTCGTGATTTTATTTCAGCAAATAAATATTGCTCAGGAGTTTACTGCTTCAGTAAATGAAACAACTGTTGCTGATAATGAAAGATTTCAGGTGTCATTTACATTTTCAGGTTCGAGTATAAATAATCTGTCAAAGTTTTCTCCACCTTCATTCGAAAATTTTTTAATACTATCAGGTCCAAATCAGTCCACCAGCATTCAAATTATTAATGGTGCACAGTCAGCTTCTTTAACTTATACTTATGTAGTCCAGCCAAAAGAGAGTAGGAAGTTTTACAATCGGGTCTGCAAGCATTGTTCAGAAAGGTAATACATACAAAACAGAACCGATAAATATCACCGTGGTAAAAGGGACTGATAAACCGAAGCAGCAGAAAGAATGACAATCAAATATCTGAAGCGGAGATAGCTAAAAACTTGTATATCCGGGCAAGTGTAGATAAGACGAGAGCATTTAAAGGTGAGCAGGTAACTGTCGTTTATAAACTTTATACACGATTAAGTATCGCATCGCAAATGGGAATAAATAAATTGCCGCAGTATCAGGGGTTTTGGGCAGAAGAATTGGAAACCTCCAACAATATTAATTTTAAAACTGAGATTATTGAGGGAAAACAATTCCGTGTTGGTGTTCTTAAAAAAGTAGCGTTATTCCCAACGCAAACCGGCTCTCTCGAAGTCACTCCATTCGAATTAACTGTTCCCATAGAAATACAGAAGCAAAGAAACGGCAAAAGTATCTGGGATGATTTCTTTGGAGATCCTTTTGGCAGATCACAGACTTTATGAATTTAATGCCAAGTCAGATGTAGTGAAAATTGAAGTTGAACCTCTGCCAGCAGGTCAACCTGAATTTTTCAAAGGTGCAGTTGGTGATTATTCCTTTGATGCAAAGCTGAATAGCACGACTGTAAAATCCAACGAACCACTGACTTTAAAAATTAGTATTTCAGGAACCGGAAATATTGGGCTGCTCGAAATGCCAGAAATAAATCTTCCAAATGGATTTGAAAAGTATGAGCCGAAAATTAACGATCAAATCAATAGAAAAGGTAGAATATCCGGAACTAAAACCGGTGAGTATTTATTTGTCCCACGAGTTGTTGGAATAAGAGAAATCCCGCCGATAGAATTTTCATTTTTCGATCCAACAAAGAAAAAGTATTTCACGTTGAAGTCAGAATCATTTAAAATTGATATTAAGCCGGGAGATAAGCAAGCTTCAACTGAGGTTGTTGGAAAAGAAGATATTAAAGAACTTGGAACGGATATCAGGTTTATAAAAACTACTTATGATGATATCGAGAAGAAAGAAAGTTATGTGATTAACTCAACTGGATTTTTAGTTGCAAGTATTCTTCCTGTTATCTTCGGTGTTGGCTTAATTGGATGGAAAAGAAGATACGATAAACTTCACGGAAATGTTGTTCTACTTCGTTATCAGAAAGCTCAGAAGGTTGCAAAAAACCGTTTGAAGACAGCAAAGAAATTAATGGATACTCAGAACCACAAAGATTTTTACACTGAACTTTCAAGTGCATTGTTCGGATATCTTGAAGATAAACTGCACATTTCTAAATCAGAATTTACTATTGAAAAGGCTTCAGATGAATTGAGAAGTCGAAATATCTCTGACGAACTAATTAAAGATCTTAAAACCGGTGCTGAAAAATGTGAGTTTGTTCGGTTTGCACCTGGTGCTGAAAAGTCTACAGCAATGCAGGAGATGTATAATGAAATTGCTGATGTAATTATAAATCTTGAAAAGAATATTTCAGAGCAAAAATATGTATAAATATCAAATATATTTTTACTCCGAGTTCTTTTATTCTGTAATAATTTTTGTCATTATTAATCACGTCTCATGGTTTTCAGTATAAACCTGAAGAATCAATGCAGCAAGCTGGTGAATTTTATCGAAATGGTGAATTTGATAAAGCCATAAAAATTTATGAGGAATTGCTAAGTGAAGGATACGAAGGGACATCACTTTACTTCAATCTTGGCAAATTCATATTACAGAATCGGAAAACTTGGCAATGCAATACTTAACTACGAACGTGCATTAAAGATTATCTCCATCTGATGAAGATGTAAAACACAATTTGGCATTTGCAAATCTGAGCACAGTCGATAGAATACAACCACTGCCAACTTTTTTTCTTTTTGAATGGTGGGAATCGATTCTTGCTTCACTTACAGTTAATGGATGGACTTATTTAGCGTATTTCATTTTTATTCTTTTAATCATTTCTAGTTGTAATTTATTTTTTCGCAAAGACAATCTTTCAGCAAAAATTAATTCTTTTTTCCGGATTGGGAATGCTGGCTTTATTTCTTATTGTAATTACATTTCTTCTGATTGTTAAAATAAACAGGGAGGAAACTGTAATTGAGTGGTGTTGTAATTGAACAATCTATAACGGTTAAAACTTCACCTGATTTGAAAAGCACAGATGCATTTGTAATCCATGAAGGATTAAAAGTAAATCTTGAAGATAAGCTTGATAATTGGGTAAAGATAAGATTAGCTGATGGAAAAGTTGGCTGGATTGAGAATGATACTGTTGAGAAGAATTTAAGATCAAATCTATATTCTAACCATCCTTAATTGCTTACCTAAACCCCTTTAACTATTTTTGTCCATGATGGACGCAAAAAAATATAACAACATTAAAGCTTGCAATTGGAATAGGTGAGGGAATAGTTTCGTTTATTTTAATTTTACTTTTTGTCTGGCTTGGTTACAGTCTGGAGCTTGAAATTTATCTTTCAAATTACTTTTCAAATCATACTTACTTTTTATTGCTTTTCTATTTGTAATTGGTTTTGTCAGGCTCAATCTTATCATTTCCTATCAGTTATTATTCAGGATTTTACTTAGAGCATAAATACAATCTTTCCAATCAGACTTTTCTGGAAATGGATTTGGGAAGGATTAAAAGGATTACTTGTTTCGCTGGTAATTGGAATTCCAATTCTGCTGTTATTTTATTTTTCACTAAATCAATTTGGTGATCATTATGGTGGCTGCCATTTGCAATCATTATGTTTTTTACTATCAGTTGTGCTTTCACAAATTTTCCCAATATTGATTTTTCCTATCTTTTATAAAATAACTCCAATTGAAAATGAAACTTTAAAGCAAAGAATTACTAAACTTGCACACAATGCAAAACTGAAAGTTGAAAATGTTTACAAATTTAATATGAGCAAGAATACAAAAAAAGCAAATGCAGCATTTACAGGATTAGGAAAAACTAAACGAATAATTCTTGGTGATACATTACTCGATAATTATAGCGACTGAAGAAATTGAAACTGTAATTGCACACGAGCTTGGTCACTTTAAAAAGAAACACATCATTAAAAATATTATTATTGGAACAGTTTCAAGTTTTTTAACGCTTTTTATTATTGCACTGCTTTATCAAAACTCAATAAGCTGGTTTGGATTTGATTCAATTACACAAGTATCCGCTCTTCCTTTACTTGCACTTTGGTCAATGTTGATTGGAATAGTCCAATCACCGTTAGGAAATATTTTAAGTAGAAAGTTTGAATATGAAGCTGATGAATACGCTATTAACAGAAACAAAAAATCCAATTGCTTTCATAAAACACTTTGGAAAAACTTACAGAACAAAATCTTGGTGATAAAGAACCTCATCCGTTTGTCGAATGGTTTTTTTATAGCCATCCTTCAATTAAAAACAGGATAAACGCAATTGAAAGATTTGCGAAGAAAAAAGATATTCCTTTTCAATCTGAGTTAAGTTTGGAGAGTAGAACGTGATTACAGCAATAAAACTATTTTTAATTGCTGTTCATACTTTCATCTGCTCAATTTTTGCGATGATTTTTGCACTGACAGATAGAAGCCATAAGCTGTACTTCAAGTTATCAAAATATTTTTCTGGTGGTGTTCTTTGGCTAAGTGGCATAAAACTGGAAATATCCGGTTTGGAAAACCTTGATAAGGCTAATACCTATGTTTTTGTTTCAAATCACTCCAGCCAATATGATATTGTAGTTTTACAAAAGACAATTCCAAACAGAATGGCAATAATATTTAAAAAGGAGCTTAGCAAAAATTCCTTTCTTTGGTTGGCAGCTTGCAATGGGTCCTTATGTTATGATCGATAGAGAGAATTATGAAAAAGCACTGAAAAGTATTGATGAAGCAAAAGTAAAAATGCAAAAGCAAAATATTTCAATTGTAGTATTTGCGGAAGGAACGAGAAGCAAAACTGGAGAGATTCAGCCATTTAAAAGAGGTGCCTTCAGATTAGCAACACAAGTTGGTTATCCGATAATTCCAACCACAATTATTGGCTCGAATAAAATTATGCCTAAAGGAACTTACCGATTGAAAAGAGGAACTATTAAAGTTCATTTCGATAAACCGATTCAATCAGAAGATATTAAAAGCAGACAAGAAGAGATTGATTTGATGAAAAGAGTTAGGGATATAATTATAGACAATCACAAAATGTAAATTATTATAAAATGATCATCGGAATTATACCAGCACGTTTTGCTTCTACCCGATTGATGGGCAAACCTTTAGCAACTATTGGTGATAAACCATTGATACAGCACACCTACGAAAGTGCATCGAAGTCAAAACTAATTGAAAAACTTATATTAGCAGTGGATGATGCAAAAGTTGCATCTGTGGCAAGAGGATTTGGTGCTGATGTAATTGAAACTCCCAAAGAAATTGCAAGTGGTTCAGATAGGATTGCTTACGTTGCAAAAATTTATAAAGAAGCAGATATTATTGCCAACATTCAGGGGGATGAACCATTTATTCGTGGAGAGATGATTGACCAGGCAATTGAACCATTGCTGTTTGATAAAGCAATCGAAGTAACAACTTTAATTAAGCATATTCAAACACTAAAAGAACTACATTCTCCAGATGTAGTTAAAGTGGTTTTTGATTACAATAATTATGCACTCTACTTTTCACGTTCTCCAATTCCTTTTACAGGAACTGCAATTTCGGATTCTGCTGCTCTGGAAATTACTGACTATTACAAGCACATTGGATTGTATGTCTTCCGAAGAAAAGCACTATTAAAATTTACAAGTCTTAAACAAACAGATCTTGAAGCAAACTGAAATGCTTGAACAATTGCGAATGCTGGAGAATGAAATTAGGATTAAGGTAGTTGAAACTGAATATGAAAGCATAAGTGTCGATACCCAGGAAGATTTAAAACGTGCCAGAACTTTTTACAAATGGCTTCAGAAAAGAGAAAAAGAAAAATGAAGATTCCAAAAAAATTAAACTTAGCTCATCTACCTACACCGTTGGAAAAAATCAAATTTCGTAATAAAGAATTCTTAATTAAGAGAGATGATTATACCGGTTCAGATTTTCTTGGGAATAAAATCAGAAAGCTTGAATACTTGCTTGTATGAAGCAAAAAAAGAAAAAGCCGATAATAATTTTTACTTGCGGAGGTGATCAATCAAATCACGCACGAGCTACTGCTTCAGCAGCAGCAAAACTTGGAATTAAAACTAAATTATTTTTATGGGGGAAGGAAAATAACAAAGCTGATGGGAATCTTTTCCTTGATAAAATGTACGGTGCAGAAATTGTTTATCTGAACAAAAAAGAATTTTTAAAAGTTGATGATATAATGACTGAAGAAAGAATAAAACTGGTTAAAAAAGGAAAAAGAGTTTATGTGATTCCAGCAGGAGGATCGTCAACTTTAGGAATTTGGGGATACATTCGATTTCATTAATGAATTGAAGAAGCAAATTTCATCTGAATAGTATTGATGGAATATTTTCTGCGTGTGGTTCAGGTGGAACTGCTGCCGGACTTTTAGTTGGTGCTGCTTTGAATAAAGTTAAATTAAAAATATTTGCAGTTAACGTTCTTCTTCCAAAAGAAATAATCAGAAAAAAAATCCTTCAACTTGCTGAAGGAGCAGTTCTTGACTTTAAATTGCAATGTATAATAGATGAAAAGAATCTCGAAATAGTCGATGGCTACTCAAAAGAAGGCTACAAAAATATTTCAGATAAAAAAATAAAATTAATAACTGAGTTTGCAAGAAGCACAGGTATTCTTCTAGATCCTGCTTATACCGGGAAAGCCTTTTTTGCGTATAATGAACATGTTTTGAGTCAGAGGAGTGGTAAACGGATTATTTTTCTTCATACAGGTGGAATCTTCGGAACATTTCCGAAAACGAAATGATTTCATTAAATTCTCATGAACTAGTCGATTAAAATTGTCTTAAAATTCAATTAACACTATTTTTAGAAGTATGGAATGTATCTTTTGTAATATTAAAGACCGGAAAGCAGATGCCGAAATTATTTTTGAAGACGAACACATCTTGGCGTTCCTCGATATTCAACCTGTTAATTATCGGACACACGCTTGTAATTCCGAAAAAACATTACGATAATTTTTTAACCAGTTCCTAAAGATGAACTTGATAGACTGATTCATGCAACACAATTTATTTCGGGTGTAATTAAAAGAAGTTTAAATGCTGATGGTTTCAATGTTATTTCGAATAACGGAAATCCTGCAGGACAATCTGTTTTTCATTTTCACTTTCATATTATTCCCCGTTTCGATAATGACTTTACTTTGAGACCAGCAGTTAAAAACTATAATACAGGAGCATTGAAGGAGTACGGGGAACAAATTCGTTCTTTCATTAGCAAATACAAGGATATACATGGATAATGGAACATCCCGATCTGATCAGGGAAAATTAAGAGTGCTTGTTGCAAAAGCTGGATTAGACGGACACGATCGTGGTGCTAAAGTGATTGCTGCTGCTTTAAGAGATGCTGGAATGGAAGTGATTTACACCGGATTACGTCAGACACCGGAAATGATAGTTGAAGCTGCAATTCAGGAAGATGTTGACGTTATTGGAATAAGTATTCTTTCTGGTGCACATATGACAATTTTACCGAAAATAAAAAATCTTATGAATGAAAAAGGATTGGATGATGTTCTGCTTACTGGCGGTGGAATTATTCCTGAAGAAGATATTAAGAAATTAAAAGACATTGGTGTTGGCGAATTATTTACCCCCGGTGCATCAACAAAAAATATAGCTGAGTACATCAAAGTGTGGAGACAAAATAATCCGCGTAAAAATTAATTTCTCCCTTTAAAATTTTTAGTAAAATATATTGTGAGGTCTACGATGAAAAAGATTTTACTTTTTTATTTCCTTTTAATTTCCTCTCTTAGCTTATTCACAAACACTTTTAGAAACTGTAAATCTACCTACAGGTACTTTTTATAGTTATGGATATGGATATGGTTTATAATAATGGAAAATACTGGATTAGTTCTTCATCTTCTACTGCAGGTAAAGGAATAATTTATGCAGTAAATAGTGGTGGAGTTCAGGTTGATATGTTGGATTTTGATTTTTCCTGGATTCGTCAATCACAGGGTTTAGCTTTTGATGGAACGGATTTTTGGTATGTTGAAAGGAAGATATCCTGGTGTGATTTACATAAAGGTTTCTTCAACCGGGATAATTATTGATTCTATTTCCACAAAAGAATTTTTTGGAAGTAGTGGAGTTTATATTGGTGGTACAGCCTGGGATGGAGATGGACTTTGGATTTCAATTTATTATCCGGATGCTAGTGCTGCATTATATAAAATTAACGTAGCAGCAAGAGCAATAGTTGATACAATTCCAGTGGTGGGATTGCAACCACAGGGTATAACAGTTAAGGGTGATACACTTTTTTATGTTATGGATGGATTTCAGGGAGATGATGAAAAAATAATTGCAATTGATCTTAACACGGAAAACACTTTATTTTCATTTCACGTTCCTGAAACACCCGGAGTTAGACAGAATCCCAGAGGACTTGCTTGGGATGGAACATATTTTTGGCTGCTCGCTGAACCTGTTGGTGCAAGTTCCGGCAGACAATTATTCAAGTATGATTTGGGTGGCGGTGGAACACCAGGAATTACCCTTCCTATTACTACAATTAATTTCACCAACACAACTGTTGGAAATACTAAGAACTATAATCTTACAATTTATAGCACAGGCACTGCACCATTAACAATAGATTCAATAACAGTCCCCGGAGAGCATATTTTCATTTAATCCATTGTCTTTTCCATTTAACATCCCTCCGGGAGGATCTCAGGATGTAACCATTAACTTTACTCCTGCAACTTATTTTAATTATCAGGGAATACTAAAAATTTACTGTAATGATCCGGTGAAGCCAATAAATGATGTAAACCTCCACGGTCAGGGAGTATTAAGCGGTGCACGAATTGGTCTATCAGCAACTTCTCATAATTTCGGAACTGTATGGATCGGAGAAGAGGGAGTTGCTTTTTGGAATTTTTACGTCTTTAATATGGGGAACGAGACACTTCAAATTTCTGATCTACAATTTAATCTTCCTGAGTTTACATACAATGCTCCTGCTGTTCCGTTTCAGATATTCTCAACTGATACTTTACAATTGACGGCTTACTTTTATCCAACACAAATTGAAACATATTCAGATACTTTAAAAATTACAAACAGTGATTTGACAACTCCTACTGCAAAAATTTCTATGGAAGGATCCGGTGTGTTTAACGATTACAACTATGGTTATATGTTCTGGCAATACCAGGTTCCACCACATCCAAATTCAAGTAGCGCAGACCCAAGAGTTGAGGGATTAAAACCAATAAATGATATTACAGGCGATGGAATTCCAGAAGTAATAATCTCAACTGAAAATTACTGGACAATGTGTCTTGATGGTGCAGCATCTGGGAGTTCATATCCTCTTTGGATATTTACAACTTACATATCAAACTTCAATGCTGGTTCAATAGGTGCAAATTTTGAATACGGTGTTCAGGATGCAATTCAAATTGCCAACGATTTAAATGGCGATGGTTTTAATGATGTTGTAATTGCAACCGGTGGTGGAAATGAACATGTTTATGCACTTGACGGAACAAATGGTGAAATTATTTGGCAGTATGGTGATGATATTAACTATAGTCTTGGTGATTTTGAAGCTGTGGATGTTAAAAGAGATTTTAATGGAGACAACATAGAAGATGTTCTCGCTATTGCAGATGGAAATTCGGAGGGAACAGGTTACAAGAGAGCGTATCTTTTTAATGGAACGAATGGTAATATTATCTGGGAACACTATTACCCCGGTCCAAATCCTGCGTTTGGTAAAACTATTATTTCAGTTGATGATTTTACAGGAGATAATATCCCGGAAGCGGTTATCGCCTACGGAAATAATGGAAGCACTAATCAGGCAGTACGAGCTCTCAATGGTGCCAATGGTCAGGAAATTTGGACTCGTGAAATGATTGACTATGAACCAAAAGAATTACTTGCTCTTCCATTACCAGGTGGAGGTTCTGATATTATTGCAGCAGAATATTTTAATAGAATTCACAGATTGAATGGAACAAATGGAAGTGTTGTTTGGACATATCCTTTGGGAGCTTCTGCTGGAGTAATTCAAATATCTTTAATAAAAGATATTAACTCTGATCAAATACCGGATATTCTTATCGCATCATTTGCAAATAATGGACTCAATTGTTTAAGTGGAGCAGATGGTGTTCAATTGTGGTTCTGGCAAATGGATTATCAGTTTGGAGTCACTTCAATTCCGGATATTAACAATGATGGAGTCGAAGATGTTCTTGCCGGTGCCCGTTATGGCAATTTCTATTGTATCAGTGGTCGGGGTGATTCTTTGTTTTTTATGCATTCATTTCCCGGAGACTGGGTTTATACTGTCAATAGTATGCTTTCAATTGATGGGAATTTCAGCAACGAGATAATAGTTGGAACAAAAAATGGAAAAATTGTTTGCTTCTCCGCCGGCACTTTTGCGGTTCCTGTTGAGATTACCATATTTTCAGGTTATGCAACAAATAACAATGTAACTTTGAACTGGTCAACGGCTACTGAAACTAACAACGCTGGATTTGAGATAGAAAGAAAGTCAAATGAAAGCTGGGATAAAATAGGATTTATACCCGGTTCAGGAACGACAACTGAATTGCGATCATACTCATTTATTGATGAAAATATTTTGTCTGGCTTTTATAGTTATAGATTAAAGCAAATTGATTTTAATGGGAATTATGAATACTCAGATGTTATTGAGATTGAGATTGGAACACCAACTGAATACTCATTAGAACAGAATTATCCTAATCCATTTAATCCAACAACAACAATTTCATATTCAATAAAGAAAAAAGGATTGGTATCTCTTAAAGTATTTGATATTCTCGGTAACAAAGTTAAAACTATTGTTAACGAAGAGCAGGAATCAGGGAATTATAAGGTTCAATTCAATGCATATAAAATTGCGAGCGGAATATATTTTTATACTTTGCAAGCAGGAGAATTTATTTCAACAAAGAAGATGATTCTTTTGAAATAGTAGGGAAGTTATGATTTTAGAATTGATTTAGCATCTTCCAGTTTTTCTTCTGGAATAAGAATTTTTTCTTTTTCCGAGTCTGATTGTTTTGATTTGATTCCCTTTTCTTCAAGCATGTTGATGGCCTTGGTAGCAACGGTCTCACTTTCAAATTGAAGTTCAACTAGAGGAACTCGATTAACCGATAAGCTATCTGATAAACTTATTCCGCAAATACGGCAAGTCTCTGCATCAAATTGGGGAACCGAATTAAACTCGGACAAATAATCTTCAAACTCTTTCAGGTCAGCATCTAACATTAAATTGACCTTAGCATTTTATTGAATTCCAAACTGCCCGCTGAATTCGTAAATATCTTCATTATTATTATTACTTATTTTAACCAGGTAATGATTTGATAGTGGAATCTCAAATGGGATTTTCCAATCGAACTTACCAATATTTTGTAAGATTTTCAATGATTGTAAATTTATATTCACTTTTTCTGTAAAGTTTAATATTTATTTTTCTAATTGTTGGTGCTATCCATTTTATACTTAAAGTATCACCGGGATTACGGATTGTTCCATAAGACCGGTTCATTTACAATTATTTTCGTTGCTTCAATTGGTGGCTGAACAATTGATTCAGGTGGTTCATTATCTCCCAAAATTTGTCTGCATCCTGAAAAAAAGAATGCGTCAATTAATAGTCGCTATTAGTACGAAGTAATATCGATTTCATAAAACCCTCTTATAGCAAAAAAAGTAAATTTACTGCTAAATATCAAGTCGGCGATTCGATTCTTAAGTGACAAATTACTGTTTTAATTTTTTAATTTAGGTCTCATTTTCATTCACTTTATTCATTCTGCTTGTATTTTTACCGTGTTTTTGTCCATAAATGAACTCATTCAGTGGCACGTAAGTTGGCAAACTTAAAATGCATCATATGTTCTCTCCTTATAACCCCTGCAACTCACCAGTAGTTGGGGGGTTTTTTATTTCGGCCAAGTCTTCCAAATTTTAAATTTATTCTGTACTAATTAAGTGAATACTACTTTTGATAATTATCAAATGGATAGTTCTAGTTTTACCCAAATGAGTATGTTTTGTAATAATCAAGACTAATAATCCTATTTCATAAAACGATAAAAACTAATTAATAACTATCATCTTGCCTTTCCAATGGAATTTCGTTTAGTTATATTTGCTTCCAATTTTTCAAAAAAAAATGAGTAAAATGATAGATTTAAAGAAATTAAATCCTGACCAGAAAAAAGCTGTTGAGTTTAAGGGTGGATCTCAAATGATCGTAGCCGGAGCTGGTTCCGGGAAAACAAAAGTTCTGACCTACAAAGTTGCCTATTTGCTAAAACATGGTTTTAAGCCGGATTCGATTTTAGCACTTACTTTTACCAACAAAGCTGCCAATGAAATGAAGGAGAGAATTGTTGAATTGGTTGGTAAAAAAGCTGAGTCTATCTGGATGGGAACTTTTCATTCAATCTTTGCTAGAATTTTACGAGCCGAAGCAAAACATATTGAGTATAAAAGTAACTTTTCAATTTACGATACGGAGGATTCTTATTCATTAGTCAGCAATATAATGATGAACTTCGAATATTGAGATTGAAGGACTAACTGTAAATTCTGTAAGACATAGAATTAGTTATTTAAAAAATCATATGATTATGCCAGCTGAATACAGAAAGAAATTTGTGAAGGGTTTAAAGGAAGAAAAAATTGCAGAAATATATGAGGAATATCAGAATAGACTTATTGCAAACAATGCAATGGATTTTGAAGATCTTCTTTTAAAACCGATTCAGCTTTTTAATTCAAATCAAAAAGTTCTTAAAAAATATAAAAATCGGTTTGCTTATATACTTGTTGATGAATTTCAGGATACAAACAAAGCCCAGTACGAATTGCTCAAGCTTCTTGTATCAAGAACTTGTAAAATAGCCGTTGTTGGAGACGATGCACAGAGTATTTACAGTTGGAGAGGTGCAAATATCGGGAATATGATTGATTTTAAAAAAGAATATAAGACTCACAAACTATTTAAGCTTGAACAAAATTATCGCTCTACCAAAACAATTCTGGCCGCTGCTGATTCTGTAATAAAAAATAATAAAAACCAGGTTAGTAAAACATTGTGGACAGAAAACAATGATGGGGAACAACTAACGCTTATTCGTTGTGCAGACGAGAAGGATGAAGCATTCCAGTTAGCCAAGTATATCAAAAAAGAAATCAGCAAGAAGAAACTTTCGTATAAAGATTTTGCTATTCTTTACAGAACAAATGCTCAAAGCCGTGCTCTTGAAGATATTTTTTACAAAGAGAAGATTCCGTATGTCATCATCGGTGGTGTGGAATTCTACAGAAGAAAAGAAGTTAAAGATGTAATTGCGTATTTAAGAGTCATTGCTAATCAAAATGATGAGGAGAGTCTGCTCAGGATAATGAACTTTCCGCAGAGAGGTATTGGAAATACAACAGTTACAAGAATGATTGCCTTTGCAAGAAAGCATGACTTAACACTTTTCCAAACTATGAACCGCGTTTTTGAGGTCATTGATATTAAAGAAAGAATTCAGAAAAATGTTAAAGGATTCAGAGTACTTCTTGAGAAGTATATTAATTTGAAAGATACACTGTCTGTTGGCGAACTTTCGTTGGCATTAATTGATGAATTGGGTTTGGTAAAGATGTTTAAATCTGAAAATACACCCGAATCACGTACTAGATTAGAAAATATTAATGGGCTGATGGCTGCAATATCTGAGTATTCCAAGGAAAATAAGGGAGCCAAATTAGATCAATTTTTGGAAGAGGTTTCATTAGTGTCTGGTATTGATATGAAAGATGACAATAAAAATGTTGTTACTTTCCTAACGGTACATAGTGCTAAAGGATTGGAATTTCCGATAGTATTTATCTCTGGTTTAGAAGAAGAAATATTTCCTCTTGCAAACAGGTTTAGCGAGGATTCTTCGATTGAAGAGGAGAGAAGACTTTTTTATGTTGCACTTACACGAGCTGAACAAAAAGTTTATCTCTCTCATGCAAGAAGCCGTTACCGATTCGGTGAAGTTGCTTATCAAAGCCGTTCACGGTTTATTGATGAAATTACTACTTCAACAATTCAGGAAATCAATGGAGGAATTGGAAGGAAAGCAAACCGAAAGACAAAAAAAGAACTTTTCTACGAATACTTTAGTTCAGTTGATTATGAAGATTTCGATCAGGAAAATAAAGTTGTTAGAATTGGTAGTCGGGTTATGCATGAAAAATTCGGTTTAGGGAAGGTGGTCAGATGTTACAGGAGTTGGTGATTCGCTTAAAGCGACTGTAGCATTTGAAGGTAATAATGTTAGACAACTTATGCTGAAGTTTGCCCGTTTGAAAATACTTCATTGATCTGCTTTGTCGCGTTTTTATAAACAATTTTCTTTAAAGGAAAGAACATATATATGTCAATTGCTCCGAAGAAATTAGCAATACTTGTCGGTGGTGGACCTGCACCAGGAATAAATAGTGTTATTGGTGCAGCAACAATCAGAGCTGAAGTTGAAGGCGTTGAAGTTATTGGAATTAGAGATGGATTCAAATGGATTATGGAAGGTGATACTTCTCACACCAGGGAATTAACTATTCATAATGTTAGCCGTATTCACTTTAGAGGTGGTTCATACATCGGAATATCCAGAGCAAATCCTACTAAAGATGATAAGCATCTTGAAAATGCTGTTACTTCACTTCTCCGTCTTGGATGTTGATAAGTTGATAACTATCGGTGGTGATGATACTGCATTTCAGTGCACTAAAAGTAAATGAAATGGCAGCAGGAAGAATTAAAGTTGTTCACGTTCCCAAAACAATTGATAATGATCTTGATCTACCGCATGGAATACCAACTTTTGGTTTTCAAACTGCAAGACATATTGGTGTCGAAATTGTTAAAAGCCTAATGGTTGATGCTCAAACAACTTCCCGTTGGTATTTTATTGTTACTATGGGAAGAAAAGCCGGACATCTCGCACTTGGCTATTGGAAAGGCAACGGGAGCAACATTAACCTTAATTCCAGAAGAATTTCCCGGAGATGTAATTAACTTCAATCAAGTAGTTGATGTTCTTGTTGGTACGATTATCAAGAGACTAAGTTATGGAAGATCAGATGGAGTTGCAATTTTCGCTGAGGGTATTGTTGAAAGATTAAAGATTGAAGATCTTGATCAGTTAGTAGATGTTGAAAGAGATGCACACGATAATATAAGAATTGCTGAAGTGAACTTTGGAGAAATATCTAAAATCCAAAGTTCAGCAAAAGCTAAAAGAATTTGGTCTTAAAATCAACCATGGTTGCTAAAAACATTGGTTATGAATTAAGATGTGCTGACCCGATACCATTTGATATGGAATACACTCGAGATCTTGGGTTTTCTGCTTCTCAATTTATCTTGAATGGTGGCAGTGGTGCTATGATATCCATACAAAATGGAAGGTTTGTTCCCCTCTATTTTAAAGATATACTTGGATCCTGTTACAAAGAGAACCAAAGTTAGAATGGTGGATCCCAGTTCGGAATCATTCTACATTGCAAGAAGGTATATGCTCAGGATAAACAAAGCTGATTTTGAAGATCCGAACGAGTTGGCAAAACTTGCTGCTACTGCTCATATTTCAATTGATGAGTTTAAGAAAAGATTTTATTACCTGATTGAAAATGATCTATTGTATAAACATGTTGAAGATGGAAATATTTCATTTTTCACTACTGACAGCAACATTGCACATAAGCTTCTTGCAAATCCCAAGCAAAATGGATGATAGCGATTAGACTAATAAGATAATATTATTTCTCTTTTTAGTTCTCTTTTAGATTTTTATACTCAATATGATCAATTGAGAAATAAGTTTTAGTCAGCTTCTTCATTGTACCTGAAAGTAAGATAATCGCTAGAAGATTCGGAAAAGTCATAAATCCGAGAGCAGCATCACCAAAAGCCCAAACAGCCTCAAGCTCGGCAATTGCTCCAATAAAAACAAAAAGTATGAAAATCCATTTATAGGGCAAAGTTGCCTTTTTTCCGAATAAATAATTTGCTGATCTATCACCATAATACGACCAGCTTATGGCAGTTGATATTGCAAATAACAGAACACCAAGTGTAATAATTTTATCACCGTACGCAAATAGCCAGCTTAATCCCTGCTTAAAAGCATAAGAAGTTAATATGCTGCTATTCATTAACTCACCGGAAAAGTTCGGGTCTATTCTTGTAACATAAAATTCTGTATGATGCCAGGCACCAGTTACAATTATTACTAATCCTGTTAATGAACAAATCATTATTGTGTCTATGAAACGGACCGAGCATTGCAACAGCTCCTTCTCTTATTGCATACTTTGTTTTAGCTGTTGAGTGAGCTATTGCTGCACTGCCCTGACCAGCTTCATTTGAGTATAATCCTCTTTTTACACCCCAGAGCATAGTATTCAAGCATAACTAAAAAACTTCCTCCAACAGCGCCGGCAATCTGTGCAGGAGGATTAAAAGCCATACTAAAGATTAGTCCAAAACTCTCTAATATATTTGAAGAATAATAGATTAAAATCAGTGATGCTGAAATAACATAGAAAACAGCCATAAAAGGAGAAAGGTAACCAGTCACTCTTCCAATTCTTCTGATACCTCCTATAATTACCAATCCAACAATAGAAGAAATAACTATCCCGTTAATTACTTGCTGCAGTGAAAGATCAAACCCACTGAACAAGTTATGTTTTAATGTTAGTAAATGTCCTGGTCCAAGTATTTGTACTGCTTCCGAATAAATTTGATCTGAAAGTGTAAAAGACTGGATTGCATTTCCTGTTGCAAAAGAGCAGATCACAGCAAAGCACGCAAAAGCAACAGCAAGCCATCTCCATTTAACACCTAATCCTTTTTCAATTGTGTACATAGGACCACCAGCAGTGTGACCATCTTCGTCTATATCCCTGTATTTTACAGCTAAAGAACACTCGGCGTACTTTAGGGTTGTACCAAAGAAAGCAGTGACCCACATCCAAAATATTGCACCCGGTCCTCCATAATAAATTGCAGTTGCAACACCTGCAATATTACCTATTCCAACTGTTGCTGAAAGTGCTGTTGCGAGTGCACGGAAATGATTCAAGTCTCCTTCGTCATTTGGATCATCATATTTTCCCATTGTTACTTTTACACCATGCCAGAAGTATCTAAGTTGAGGAAAACCGAGTAAAACAGTAACGAAAATTCCGGTTCCAACCAAAATAATTATCATAAAAGGAATTGAACCAAGAGGAATTTCCGGGGTTGGTAAGTTTTTTACAAAATCAAAATTACCGGGGAATGTCCAGACCGTATCGAAAAATGAAAATCCAGCAAATATTATTACAAGGAAGATTATAACAAAGAATACAATACCTATGAGTGGATCTTTTCATTTTTGCCTTTTTATTATTTGGGATTAATTTATATTCTTAGTTTAATTTTAGGAGAAAAGGTTAAAGATTTTTTCAAGTATACCTGTTGAATATAAGAATACAAAAAAGATTAATACAGGCGATAAATATTTTAAAAAGATCTTCCAGGCACTACTCATTACTGGATAGTTATCAAAAAACTTTTCCGCTCCCTTGCGAAGGTTTGGAATCACTTTTTCATAACCCCAAACCCAGGCAACGAATACTGCAATAAATAATCCCCCAAGAGGTAGTAGTATATTGGATGCTATAAAATCTGCCAGTCCGAAAAAGTCTAACCCAAATATTTTAAAGTCAGAAAGAAGATTAAAGGATAATACACTTGGAATGCCAAGTGCAAAAATGAAAGCCGAAAGAACAATAGCTGCATTATGTCGTTTCCACTTTAGTTCGTCTACGAAAAAAGATACAACAACTTCAAGAAGTGATATGGATGAAGTAAGTGCAGCTATTGTTAAGAGATATGAAAAAAAGAATCGAAAAAAAGTATCCGCCT
The DNA here is from genome assembly GCA_963768365.1 of uncultured Ignavibacteriaceae bacterium. Lineage (GTDB taxonomy): Bacteria > Bacteroidota > Ignavibacteria > Ignavibacteriales > Ignavibacteriaceae > IGN2. The sequence continues at coordinate 40,968 of CAVYHS010000023.1, forward strand.
GGCATTTTAGAAAATACACCGGGAAGAGTATGAAATATAAGTCCCGGACCAGCATCAGGATCTAATCCAACTGCAAAAACTGATGTAAAAATTGCAGTACCTGCAATTAGTGCAATTAATGTGTCAAGTATTACTATTTGTAATGCAGAACTCGGGATGCTATCTTTTTCAGACATATAACTTCCGTAAGTAAGCATAGCACCCATTCCTAAACTGATGAGTAAAAAAAGCATGACCTAAAGCTAGTAAAATTGTATCTAGCATTAATTTTACTCCAATCAGGATTCCATAAAAAATCTAATCCCTCCGAAGCACCATCGAGAGTTAGTCCTCTAATCATTAATATTATTAGAAGAATAAGGAGAATAGGCATCATTATTTTACTTGCGCGCTCAATACCTTTCTGCACACCTGAAAAAACTATAATCATTGTGAGTATCATAAAAAAAGCGAAGTAACCAAAAATCCAGGATAAATTAGTTACAAGACTTTGAAAATGATCTGCAGACGCAGCAGGTTCTGGAAAATTAAAAAAGTTACCATTTATTGCTTCAACAATATAACCTATTGACCAACCAGCAATTATAGCGTAGAAGGATAGAATTAGAAATCCGGCGATAACACCCATTCCTCCAATAGCTGCCCAAAATTTTGAATTACTTAAGTTTATAGAATGCACCAACAGGATTTCTTTGTGTGGTTCTGCCAATAAGTATTTCTGCAATCAAAACAGGAAGTCCAATAACAGCAATACATATCAAATAAACAAGAACAAATGATGCTCCACCATTTTCACCTGTTATGTAAGGAAACTTCCAAATGTTTCCCAAACCTATTGCTGAACCAGCAGCTGCTAAAATAAAGCCAACTTTTGATCCCCAAACTTCTCTGGATTGCTTCATATTTACCTGATGGTTGATTGTTGATAATTAGTTATTCAAATATTCTAAAAATATTGGTTTGGAATATGAGAACTTTAGAGTTTAATTTCAAACATAATTAAGAAAAAGCTTTTAATAAATCTTAAAAGTCTCCCTAATTAATTTTCAGGTATGAAATTAAAATTTTATCCATTTACGATTAAGCTCAAAGAACAATTCACAATTTCTGTTAATTCAAGAGCAACAACACCTGCCATTATGGTTGAGATTGAACACGATGGAATTATAGGTTATGGAGAGGCTTCATTGCCGCCTTATCTTCAAGAAGATCAAAAAAGTGTCATTGATTTTTTAAAAAGAGTTAATCTTAGTTCGTTTAAAGATCCTTCAGATATAAATATTATTCTTGATTACATTGATAGTTTATCAGTTGGTGATAATGCTGCTAAAGCAGCGGTTGATATTGCATTGCATGATTTGTTAGGGAAGATAAAAAACATCCCGTTGTACGAATACTTCAACATCAATAGAAAAGAAGATATTTATACATCGTTTACAATTGGTATATCTGATGAAGAAAATATTAAAGCAAAAAATATCTGAAGCTTCAGCAGTATAAATTTTTAAAGATAAAATTGGGGACAGAAAATGATAAAAGAATTATTGAACTCGTAAGATCACTTGTTGATAAACCACTTTTTATAGATGTTAACCAAGGTTGGAATGATGAATATTTTGCTCTTGATATGATCAATTGGCTTGCAGAGCAAAATGTTATTTTAGTCGAACAGCCATTACCCAAAGAAAAGATCAAAGAAAGTAAATGGTTAAATGAGAGAAGTCCTTTACCAATAATTGCGGATGAAGCTGTGCAAAGCCTGAATGATCTGGACTTTATTAAAGATGCTTACTCCGGTATAAATATTAAATTGATGAAATGTGGTGGAATAAGACAAGCACATCGGATGATGGAAAAATCAAGTGAATTAAATCTGAAAATAATGTTAGGCTGTATGACTGAAACTTCGTGCGCGATAACTGCAGCATCTCATCTTTCTTCTTTGGCCGATTGGGTGGATTTGGATGGTGCTAGAATTAATTTCAAATGACTTATTCTCAGGTTCGAAAATAGAAAATGGTAGAGTAATAATTCCTGATCTTCCTGGTCTTGGAGTTGAAAAAATATCAATATAGAGGTTAAGTGCAGATTTTAAGTGATTTATTATTTCCAAAATATGTTATAAATTTCAATTGTTAATAATTAATTATTAAGGAAAAACAATGGCAAAAAATTACGTTTCAAATAAAGATGAAACCGTAAGAATGTTCAAGAGTGATTTTTTGGAATTCTTTTCCAGGGTTCACTTTACTGTTCCACTCTATGTTTATGTTCCCGTAATACTTTATACTAATGTACTTATCAATTTTTGTTTACAACATATCTGCTCTAAACATTTTTGTTCTATTAATCGGTGGAATTGCAGCATGGTCTTTAGCTGAGTATGTACTGCATAGGTATATTTTTCATTATAAAGCAACGAGTGAATTTGGGAAAAGAATACACTTTATGTTTCATGGTGTACATCATGACTATCCAAGCGATTCAAAAAGACTTGTAATGCCTCCTTCTGTAAGCGTTCCACTTGCGCTGTTGTTCTTTTTCCTTTTTAGACTAATTTTTGGTCCGTACCTGATGATGCCTTTCTTTTCAGGTTTTATTTTGGGTTATCTTTTTTATGACATATCTCATTATGCAATTCATCATTTTAACATGCATAGTAAGTTCTGGTTGGCAATTAAAAACCATCATATGCTTCACCATTATCAGGATGAATATCAAAGGGTACGGTGTAAGTTCACCTTTTTGGGATGTTATTTTTGGAACTACTTTCGACAAGAAAAAAAGCTGAGATCAGGTTACTTTAACTTATTATGATTTATTGGGGAAATTGATGAGGCTTTTGATTGTCAAGATTTTTAATTCTAGCGAAGCTATCACTTCTTGCAAAAATAAATTCAAGTAGATTTATCGTCATGCCATTCAATCAAAGTTTACTTAACTGAATTTAATTTTCTAATTCAATTCTAGAATTAATTGTTTTTCAATCTAATGCATAAATCCTCACTTATTACTTCATCTTTCAGACGCATTCTTTTAGTCTTCAGTTTTCTTTGTAATTTTTAATAAAATCATTCTTTGACAGAATTGGTAAAAAATTTGTCCAAATCGGAGAATTTTACGGCATAAGATTTAATTATACCGATTAAGGTATTTAACAATATTCAACAATTGTTCGAAGCACTTGATTATCGGCAGGCGAGTAGATTATCTAATGGAAGTTAGCTCTTCACGAAATGCAAATATTGTTCAGATTTAGACGCAAATAAAGGCTTGTGAAAGACACTTTATTTACTCCGTAGCACTGAATAATATTCGAAAAAAAATTTTAAAAACTGAATCTAGTGGCATAATTGTTGAAATATTGCTGAATTAGTAATAAATTATTTAAGAGATTTTGCACTGATTTAAAGGATAAGTTATTGTGAAATTATGAGAAGATCAGAATTATAATGTTTTAATAATTGAAGAAAGTCATAATCTAAAAAGAGCTTGTAGTATTATATGTCCGATTTATTTATTAAAAACAATCCTCAGCCAATTTATATTTATGAAAAAGAAAGTCTTAGATTTCTTGATATAAATGATGCTGCACTTAAGCTCTATGGTTACGAATTAGATGAATTTTTACAAATGGATGTCACGGATCTTTATACATCTGAAGATATCCAATCCCTCCTTGAATTTTCACAAGATATATTTAAAGATGGTGAATTCAGCAAGCCATTCAAGCAAAGAAAAAAAGATGGTAGTTACATTCACGTAAGAATCAGCAGAATAAATCATACGCATGAAGATTCCGAAGCTTATTTAAATATTCTTGAAGATGTTTCCTCATCATTTGAGACTGAAAAGAAAAATCAGATTTTCAAAGCAGCATTTGATAATACAAATGATATGATTTTTATTACTGATCCTGACGGTACTATAACTTATGTTAACGACTCGGTAAGTAAAACACTTGGAGTAGTATCTGCAGATTTAATTAACACCGACATAACTCTGAATTGCGGTGAAGAGGATAAAGTATTTATAAATGACTCAGTATTTCATTCGCATATTAAAGAAACGGTTACTTTTACTATTGAATTGATTACTTCTGAAGGAAGGTTTTTAGAGTGTGATATTGTTTCGACTCCTGTTTTCGATTCAAATAATAAATTAGAATCGTTTGTCCTATTAGCAAAACCTAATGTTATCCCAAATAGTTTCAAGTAATAATATTGAGAAAGAATCCAACGAAAAACAATTAGCAAAACGCAGAACGTTGTTGAAAAAGAATCCAGCGATACGGTTATAACGAGTTCATTTCTTTCGGGTGCATTCCATGAGATTCTAACGCCAATGAATGTTATTCTTGGCTTTACTCAAGAATTGGTGGGAAGTATTGAGACACCTACTCCAGAACAAAAGGAGGCTATTGATATAATCAATCAAAACCGTGTTTCTATACTTAGCCTGATGAACACAATTATTGAATTCTCTGACATTCAGTTTAATAAGCCAGAAATAGAGTTGTCGGAAGTAGGTGTCACAGAGATTATTGAAAACTTTGAGAAAACTTTAAATGAAATTACTGGTATAAGAGACCTGGAATTTGCGTATGGAAAAATTTCTTCTTCTCTCAAATTCAATATTGATAAAAAGAAATTATTGAATTTACTTAGTAATTTATTCCGTCTTATAGCACGAATTACCTCAAGCAAGAAATTATATTTTTCAGCTTATCATGTTGAAGATGATAATTTTAATATTTCAATCTCAGATGCCTTTGGGAAATCGACTCCACAATTAGTGGAAACTTTAAGATCACTTTTAGTTGATAACAATGATCCAAAAGTATTTGGTTTTTCAAATTTGAACATTCAAATAATTAATAAGTTGTTAGAAACTTTAAATGGTCAATTTGTAAATCTCAATGAGAACACTGAAAAACAGGATATAGGATTCCAATTCCCTATAAATATTATTCAGCAATCCCAAGAACCTCCCGTCAACGAAGATGAAAAAGTAGTTCCTTTGCAGACTGAAATACAAATGCAGAAACCAATTTCAGAAGAGGAACCTCAACTACTGAACATGTCAGATGAAATCGAAATTGTTGAAGAGGATATACCGCATCAAAAAAATAAAATCAATTCTAAAACCAATTCAGAAACTAAAGGACAAGAGACTACTTGTCGAGGAAATAAAAGAAGAACCTGAAAAATTAGTTGTAGGTAATAATAAAGTGGCTTCGGAGGAAAAACCAGCTGTACCAAAGAGTAATAATGGGCTTTCTTCTTTGAAACTGTCTTTATATCGAAGACCAGGTTGATTCTCAAATCCTTTTCAAAGTTCAGATGAAGGATTTAAAGAGCATTCAGTTTGCCACAAGTTTTGAAGAAGCTCTGCCTCTTCTTGAGAGTAATGAGTTTGACTTTATTATCATGGATATTAATCTTCAGGGTGAATATAATGGTCTCGATGCTCTAAAAGTTATTCACCAGATACCCAAGGTCCAGAATATTCCTGTGATAGCTGTTACCGCCTATGTTTTGCCAGGCGATAAAGAAAAATTTATTGCTACCGGCTTCACTGATTTTATTTCCAAGCCTATCTTCCGGGAGAAATTGGTCGAATCTCTAAAAAAGATTTTTGTTAATTAGTCTTTTTCCATTATAAATTCTCTTTCCCTCCTGATTTTTACCTATTGACTTATTCTCTTTAATAAATTAAATTACCATACAAATGTATGGTATTTATTATATGAGAAAAGAAGTTTTCAAATGAAAAAAGATTTAACCAGAAATTCAGAAAAACATTCTCGATTATTTAATTGACCAGATAAAGGGTAAAGGAATACCTCCAACATTAGCTGAAGTTGCAATACACTTTGGTTACAGGAACAGGGCTACTGTTCAACAGCATCTTGGTGCGATTGAAAAAAAAGGATTCATAAAAAAGAATCCAAAACTCTCTCGTGGTATTGAGCTTACTCTTGAAGATAAATTCTTTGTCCCAAAACCTGTTCTTGGAGAAGTAGCTGCCGGTAATCCGCTTACAATTTATCCTGATGCAATTGATACAATTGAGCTTCCTACAATTGCAAGAATGCCGAAAGATTCTTTCCTGCTTCGGGTAAAAGGAGATAGTCTGAAAGATGCATACATTTTTAGTGGTGATATTGTAATTGTAAATCCGAATCTCGAACCAAAAAACGGGCAGATTGTTGCTGCTGTTCTTGATGATGCTGCAGTGGTGAAAAGATTTTATAAAAAGAAGAATGAAATAGAACTTGATTTCAGAAAATCCGGAATACGAACCGATTGTGATTGATAAAAAATATCCTTCATTTAAAATTAGTTGGAATTGTAGTTGGTGTTTACAGAAGTATGGAAAAAAAGAAAGCGGGATAAAGAAATGCCAAAATACTACATAGGAACAGCAGGTTGGTCTTACAAAGACTGGGTGCCGTCATTTTATCCCAAACATCAATCGGGAAAGTTTGATTGGCTTCAATTCTACTCACATTACTTTAATTGTGTTGAGGTGAACTCAACTTACTATGCTTACTTAGCCCAAAAATTGTTGAAGGATGGATTAAAAAAGTAACTGATACTGATGAGTTTATTTTTCACGTTAAGCTGCACCAGGATTTTACTCACAAAAGAAAATATGATGAACAAAATGTAAAGGCAGTCAGATACAACCTGGATCTTTTAGCAAAAGCAGAACGGTTGGGAGGATTGCTCATCCAGTTTCCATATTCATTCTCTTATAATAACTCAGCTACTCAATACATTCAGAAACTGAAAGATATCTTTCCCTAACTACAAATGTTTTGTGGAAGTAAGACATTCGTCTTGGCAAAACAATAAAGCACTTGAGTTTTTTAAACAAGCTGATCTTACTTTCTGTACTATTGATCAACCGCAGATTGGACAGGCAATTCCTTTTGAACCTGTTATAACAAACGATAGAGCTTATATCCGTTTTCATGGAAGGAATGTTGAGGCGTGGAAAAAATCTATTAATAATTTTGGCAAAGAGCAGTCATATGAAGAACGAAGTGAGCGCTATAAATATCTTTATTCTCCTGGTGAGTTGGTTGAGATTGAGCAGAAGATAAAATCAATACAATCAAAAGTGAAAGAAGTGCATGTTATTATGAACAACCATCCGCAGGGAGATGCAGTAGCAAATGCATTTGAACTGATTCATCTGCTTGAAGAAAAAGATAAAGTTGAAATGCCGGGAACGATACTTAAAGCTTATCCAAGATTAGAGGAATTATCAGTTAATTAAAATAATTATTTAATAATTGCAGGAAATAAACAGTTACCCTGAGTGGAGTAGAAGGGTGATGGAATGAAAAAATGAGAACAATATTTCACTTAGACCTCGATGCATTTTTTGTTTCAGTTGAAAGGATACTCGATCCTTCACTGAAAGGAAAGCCAGTAATTGTTGGTGGTGATCCAAAGTTCGGAAGGGGAGTGGTTGCTGCCTGCTCTTATGAAGCACGAGTTTACGGTCTTCACTCTGCTATGCCGATTAGAACTGCTTACAGACTTTGTCCACATGGAATTTATATTCACGGAAGTCACGGTGAATATTCTCTTTTCTCAAAAGCTGTAAAGAATATACTGCAACAGTATGCTCCAATTATTCAGCAGGCATCAATTGATGAATTCTATATGGATTTTACAGGCTGCAGAAATGTTTATGGTTCACTCTTTGCCTTTGCTTCCTTTCTTCAAAAAGAAATTTGGCAAAAGCTTTCATTGCCTTGCTCAATTGGAATAGGCAGTAACAAAACAATTGCAAAGATCGGCTCAGACTGTATGAAGCCAAATGGAATTACTTACATTCTTCCCGGAATGGAAAAAGAATTTCTCTCACCAATGCCAGTGGAAGCAATTCCTGGTGTTGGTAAAGTGACTCTTCAGGATTTTCATTCAAAAGGAATTTACAGGATTGGAGATATAACAATACTTCCTCAGGATTATTTTGCAGCAGCTTATGGTAAATATGGAATTGATCTATACAGAAAAGCCTGCGGAGAGGGGAGTGAGTACCTGGCTTCAGATAAATATGAGCAAAAAAGCATTTCCCACGAAAGAACTTTTGCAGATGTAACAAGCAAACAGTTTCTAAAGAAAAACTATTTAAGTTGACAGGAAAAGTTTGCCAGGAACTGAGAGATATGGACTGGCTGGCTTCAACAATAAATATTAAACTTCGTTATTCTGACTTTAACACGTTAACTCGCTCAAGAACAATCAAGCCAACTGATGATGATAGAACAGTGTTTGAAGTTGCCTGGAATATGCTGATGAAAGCACACACACGAAGAGTTGCAGTAAGATTAATTGGAGTTGGTGTAAGCAGGTTTTCAAAATTTTCAGAACAGCAGGAACTGTTTGAATGGGAAGAAATAAAAAGAAAAAAAATGCTTCGTGCAGTTACAAGAATACGAGACAAGTTTGGATATGAAGCAGTGATGTTTGGAAACGTAGATAATAATAAAAAATCACTGATGATGGTTAATCCATTCAGAGTTAAAACTTGATTATGTCCTAATTAGGGCAAGAATAGAGAAGGGGCTTTTAACCGGGAGGCCAGTGCATATGCCTTCCACCAAGAAGGTGCATATGAATGTGATAAACTTCCTGCCCCCCATCATTACCGCAATTCAAAACCAATCTGAATCCGTTTTTAGTAATCCCCAAATCATAAGCTAGCTTGTTTGCAACATCAAACATTTCGCCAAGTAAATCGGAGTGTTCTGTACTCTTGATATCAGTCACTCTGGGTATTTCTATTTTTGGAATTATGAGAATGTGCACAGGGGCTTGCGGTTTAATATCTTTGAACGCAAGAACATTTTCCGATTCGTAAACAATATCAGCTGGAATTTCTTTATTAATTATTTTGGAGAAAATTGTTGGCATATTAGTCTCCTTTTTCTATTCCGTATTTTTTCATTTTGTTGTAAAGATGACTTCGCTGAATATCAAGTAACTCTGCCGTTTTACTGATGTTCCAGTTGTTCTCATTTAATTGCTTCAGTATGAAAGCTCGTTCCGCTTTTTCTTTAAATTCCTGGAAAGAATTTGAATCATCAATTATATCATCCATTGTTGCCTGGCCAGGTTTAAGTAAAAATTCAATATCACTTCTTGCGATTTCTCGTTTATCGATAATGATGATAATTCTTTCAATAATATTTTTTAATTCACGAACGTTTCCGCTCCAGTTCATTTCCTGTAAAAGTTTTATTGCAGTCATCATTAAATTTAACCGGAGGTTTTTTATGTCTGGTAGTAATTACTTTTGAAAATGCTTCCAGAAGAATGGGAATATCATCTTTTCTTTCCCGAAGTGGTGGAATATTTATCGGGATCACATTTAATCTGTGAAAAAGATCTTCCCTGAACTTATCCTTTCCAATTTCTTCTAGTAATTCCTTGTTTGTTGCAGATATTATTCGAACATCAACATCAATTTTTTTACCTCCACCAACTCTTTCAATTTTCCCATCTTCAATTGCTCTGAGAACTTTAGCCTGTGCTTGTGGACTCATATCACCAACTTCATCAAGAAAAATTGTTCCTTTGTTCGCCAGCTCAAATTTTCCAATTCGTTGAGTAAATGCTCCGGTAAATGAACCTTTTTCGTGGCCAAATAATTCTGATTCAATTAGCTCATTAGGAATTGCAGCACAATTGACTTCAATAAAAGGTTTGTCTTTTCGTTGGCTTCCTTTGTGAATTGCTCTTGCCACTAGTTCTTTACCGGTACCATTTTCACCGGTTATTAAAACCCGGGTATCAAGTGGTGCAACTTTATCGATCAACTCGAGTATGGATTTTATACCTTTGCTTTGACCTAGAATTTCACCTTCACTATCGAGCGTTTTTTTTATTTCGATATTTTCAGTAAGTAGTTTTACCTGCTCAACTGCATTACGAACACTGATTAAAAGCTTATCGCGGTCAATTGGTTTTTCAATAAAATCAAATGCTCCAAGTCTTGTTGCCTTAATTGCATTTTCAACACTTCCATGAGCAGAAATAATGATAACCGATAAAGAAGGAGATGACTCTTTTACCTTTTTCAAAACTTCAAAGCCGCTCATTTCAGGCATTTGAATATCAAGCAGTAAGCAGGATATTTGTTTCTCTTCAACCAGTTTCAATCCCTTTAAAGCCGAAGTTGAATAATCCACTGAATAGCCCTCGTATTCGAGAATCATTTTTATGCTTTCGCAAATCTCTTTTTCGTCGTCTATAATAAGTATTGTATTCATAATGCAATTAGAAAATATCTTAGTGATCTTATAGTCAATATTTGAGATGGTAATAAATTTTTATTTGTCTCAAGCAAATCTCCAAACAAGTACTCCGTACTAATTAACATCAACATCTCTGAAGTCAACTTCGGACTGCGCTTTAAAATCTTCTTCAAATGCCTCTACAAAATAACCAAATACATCTGCTAAATTCAATATGTTCTCGGCATAACCGATAAAAGCATTACCGAAAAAATGTGCGAGTTTGTCTTTGTCTCCGTAATCATTGTCAGGTGAATCGTAAAATAATCTGCTGGGAAGATTTTGATTTTTTAGATTTGAGATTGAATCATTCGCAGATATTAGCGGATAATACAATCTGGAATTGATTAATGGTACAACTATGGGAACTCGGCGATAGGGGATTGTAGTAAATGTTAAAGCAAGTAAAGCTTCCTCATAATCGTCTTGATAAAACTGAATTGCTCTTAAATAAATAGAATCAACCAAAGCAAGGTCTTTATTTTCTTTTTTTAATCCGAGAAAATAATCTGAAGCAATAAATTCTGAAAGATAATTGACACCTTTAGAGAGAGAACTTTGTTGAGGGAAAATCGATGATGCTATGACGAGAATCAGAATAAAAAAATAAAGAGAAACGGTTCCAGTTCTCATTTAGGTTTGAATTACTCCAGGATTAAATCTTGGTAGATCAGGATTGTGATTGGCACTTTCAATTCCCATTGAAATATATCCTCTTGTTTCGGCAGGATCAATAATTTCATCAATCCATAATCTTGCTGCGGCATAATAAGGATTATTCTTTTCGTCGTAAGCTGCTGCGATTTCGTTAAGTAATTTCTTCTTAACCTCTTCAGTCACTTTTTCCCCCTTTTTTTCTGCCTGTTTGATTTTTATATCAAGAAGTACGCTATTTGCCTGCGAACCACCCATAACGGAGATCTTTGCATTCGGAAAAGCATAAATAAATCTTGGATCGTACGCTTTGCCGCACATTGCATAGTTACCTGCACCAAAACTATTTCCAATGATAATCGTAATTTTCGGAACAACTGAATTGGCAACTGCATTTACCATCTTTGCGCCATCTTTAATAATACCGCCGTGTTCAGCACGACTGCCAACCATAAATCCTGTTACATCCTGTAAAAAGACCAACGGAATTTTTTTCTGATTGCAGTTCATAATAAATCTCGTTGCTTTATCGGAACTGTCTGAGTAAATAACACCACCGACCTGCATCTCACCAGACTTTCAGATTCTGTTTTTACAACCTTCCTCTGGTTAGCAACTATTCCTACTGCCCATCCATCAATTCTTGCGTATGCAGTAATAACAGTTTTTCCATATCCGGCTTTATATTCATCAATTTCAGAATCGTCTACTATTCTAGCAATCACATCGTATGTGTCGTATTGTTTGATGGTATCTTCAGGAAGGATTCCATAAATTTCTTTTGGTGAGAACTTTGGAGGTTTTGATTTTACACGATCAAATCCGGCTGCATCTCTTTTACCAAATTTATCTACTAAACTTCTGATTTGGGTAATACACTCCTTGTCATCTTTCATAACATAATCGGTAACACCTGATATATTCGACTGAACACGTGCACCACCAAGACTTTCGTTGTCAATTTTTTCACCTATTGCCGCACGAACGAGGTGTGCGCCAGCAAGAAAAACAGAACCTTCACCTTCAACAATTAAAGCTTCATCACTCATTATTGGAAGATAGGCACCACCAGCAACACACGGACCCATAATCGCAGAAATCTGGGGAATTCCTTTTGAAGACATTACTGCGTTATTTCGAAAAATTCTTCCAAAGTGTTCTTTGTCAGGAAATATTTCATCCTGCAAAGGAAGGAAAACACCTGCACTGTCAACCAGGTAAATTATGGGGAGGTGATTCTCCATTGCAATTTCCTGGGCACGTAGGTTTTTCTTCGCAGTAATGGGAAACCAGGCACCAGCTTTAACAGTTGCATCGTTTGCCACAATCACACATTGCCTACCACTGATTTTTCCAATTCCATAAATTGTACCTGAGCAAGGTGCACCGCCAAATTCTTTGTACATTTCATATGCTGCAAAAGTACTGAGCTCATAAAACTCTTTGGGGTCATCAATCAGAAGTTTAATTCTATCTCGTGCAGAAAGTTTCCCTTTTTCTTTTTGTTTCTCGATGGCTTTGAGCCCTCCACCAAGTTTAATTTTCTCTTTCTCTGCAAAAAGTTTTCTAATTAATTCTCTCTGATAGTCAGCTCGTTTTAGATTCGCTTCATCTTCTTTATTTTGTTTGCCGATTGGTTTCATTTCAATAATTCTCTTGCAATTACAATTCTTTGAATTTCAGATGTTCCTTCACCAATAGTTAGAAGTTTTACATCTCTAAAATATTTTTCAACTGGATAATCCTTGGTGAAACCATAACCACCGTGAATTTGAACTGCCTCACTTGCGGCTTTTTCAGCAATCTCACTGGCGAATAGCTTGGCCATCGCTGCTTCACGAATATTAGGCAAACCATCATCTTTCATTTTTGCTGCACGCATTGTAAGAAGTTTTGCCGCTTCGATGTTGGTTTTCATATCCGCTAATTTAAATTGAGTTGCCTGGAATGCTGATAATGGTTTTCCAAACTGAGTTCTTTCCTGAGAATATTTTAGCGATTCGTTCAGACATCCCTGGGCAAGTCCAAGACTAACTGCGGCAATAGAAATTCTACCACCTTCAAGAATTTGCATAGAATTAATAAATCCCATTCCATCTTCACCGAGCATATTTTCAGCAGGCACTTCACAATTTTCAAATGTCAGTTGAACGGTTTCACTTGCTCTCATCCCAAGTTTATTTTCTTTTTTACCAACAATCAAACCTGGCATTCCTTTTTCAAGAATGAATGCAGATATACCTTTTTTGCCTGCATCTTTATTCGTTATCGCCATAACCACAATTGTTTCTCCGGAAGCACCGTGCGTTGTAAAAGTTTTGTTCCCGTTCAGAATATATTTATTGCCTTTCTTCTCGGCAACAGATTTAAGACTCGCTGCATCACTCCCTGATGATGATTCAGTAAGTCCCCAAGCCCCAACCGATTTACCTGATACTAAATTCGACAAATATTTTTTTCTTTGTGCTTCATTTCCAAATCGATAAATATGGTTTGTGCAAAGACCATTGTGAGCTGCCACCGAAAGTGAAATTGATGGATCAACAATTCCGAGTTCTTCAATGATGATAACAAACTCAACATAACCTAAACCAGCACCACCATACTCTTCAGGGAAAATAATTCCCATAAATCCGAGTTCACCAAGCTCCTTAAATATATCTAAAGGGAAATGCTGTGCTTCATCCCACTCCATTACATTTGGTTTTATTTTTTCCTGTGCAAAATCGCTGATTGTATCGCGAATGAGAACCTGGTTTTCTGTAAGTTCGATTATGAATCTGCTATCGGTAGATTCAGCTAAGGTAGCCATAATATTACCCCTTAATAAATTCGATTAAAGTTGCTGACTTACTTAAATTTTTTATTATTAATGAAGTTTTCAATAATTTCTTCCGCAATATGATATGGAGATAAATTACCGAGAATAACTTTTTCTAATGTTAAATTTAAAGATTTTTCTCCACTTTCGCTCCACAATTCTTCTCGTATTTTACTCTCAACAATTTCTTTAATTCTATTCTTTGCTTGCTTTTCTCTCTTTGAGATATATAGATTTTGATCCTGCATAAATTTTCTATGTCTTTCAATTTCATTTAGAATTTCATTTATACCTTTATTCTCAGTTGCAATTGTTTTAATAATTCCTGGCATCCAGGTTTTTTCATTATGATCTTTCATCATCAAGGTAGTTTGAAGTGAAGCAACTGCCTGATCAGATCCAGGTCTGTCGCTTTTATTCAAAACAAAAAAATCAGCTATTTCCATCAATCCAGCTTTCATCGCCTGTACCGAATCTCCCGATTCTGGAACCAGGACGACAATAGTAGTGTCAGCTGCTTGAACAATGTCAAGCTCAGATTGACCTACGCCAACTGTTTCAAGAACTATGAAATCGTAACCTGCAGCATCAAGAATATCAGCAGCATCAATTGCTTTTCTGCTTAATCCGCCAAGACTTCCTCGTGTAGCCATACTTCGTATAAAAACGTCTTCATCATTTCCAATCTCATTCATTCGTATTCGATCGCCAAGTAAAGCACCGCCAGTAAATGGACTTGTAGGATCTACAGCAATTATTCCAACTTTTTTATCTTGATTGCGAAATAATTTTGTGAGTTGATTTGTGATGGTACTTTTGCCTGCACCAGGAGGTCCGGTGATACCGATTCGATATGCTTTGCCAACCCGGGAGTGGATTCGCTTTAATAGTTCGGACGCCTCTGAATTATAATCCTCAACAATCGAAATTGCTCTGGCAACTTTTCTCCTATCATTGTTGAAAACTTTTTCTATTAAATCATTGTATTGCAAAATTTTTTTTACATTTTTTTATTAAATGAATCAAAGTCTTTTTTCAATCCTTCATCAATTATTACTGAAGGTTTCCACTTGAATTCTTTAAAAAGTTTATCAGAAGTTATTACACTCCTTAATTGTTCACCTTTGGGCGCGGGACCATGCTTCTCAACCGCAACATCTCCGGAAATTCTATTTAACTTTTCAAACAGTTGATTTACGCTGGTTTCAATTTCTGTCCCAACATTAAAAATGTTAGAAGTATCAGAACTAAGAGTAATCACATTTGCTTTTACTACATCCTCAACAAAAACATAATCTCTTGTTTGAATTCCCTCACCATTAATTATTGGATTTTCGTTTTTCAACAATTTGTTTGCAAATATTGCCACAACACCTGCTTCACCAAAAGGATTTTGTCTTGGACCATAAACATTTGCGTATCTTAAAATTAGTATGGTTGAGACCGTATTCATTCTTATAAAAAAATAAATACTTTTCAATGGTAAGTTTAGTAATTCCATATGGGGAGACGGGATTCGTAGGATGTTTTTCATCTGCGGGGAAATATTCTTGTTCTCCATAAACCGCTCCACCAGTTGATGCAAACATAAATTTTTTAACACCAGTTTTGATGCAGGCTTGAAGCAAATTAATTGTACCGAGAATATTTGTATTTGCATCGAAAATAGGATCGTTTACAGATTTTCTCACATCAATTTGTGCAGCGTGGTGATTTACAACATCAAATTTTTCTTTTGAAAAAATTTCTAAAATTGATGGTCGATGAAATATCTGATTTTATGAAATGAGCTTTTTTATTGATATTCTTTTCAAATCCGGTTGAGAGATTATCTAGTATATGAACTTCATTACCTTCATTTATGAATGCATCTGCTATCTGAGAAGCAATAAAACCGGCTCCGCCTGTCACTAATATCTTCATATTATTCGATGTATAATTTATGATTGTTAATGTATTCCATCACTTTTGGTGGAACAAGAAAATTAATCGGTAATCCTGTTTTTTACCCGCTCACGTAGATCAGTAGCACTGATTTCTATTCCCCTGGTTTGAACAAAAACAGCCTGATGATAATATTTGTCCTTAAACTGAGGAGGATGTGAAGATTTTCTTTTTAATACAATTATTTTTGCCAGTTTCATTATTTCATCCGGATCTTTCCAGGTATGGAAGCTAAAGATATTATCGTAACCGATAATAAACTCCAAATCTTCGTAAGGATTTCTTAATTCTCTTAATGTATCAATAGTATAATGATACTCCACCTTTTTTTATCTCTATATCAGAATAATCAAAAAAAGGAATACCATCGATGGCAAGTTTAATCATATTTAACCTGTCTTCAGCCGAGGATGTTTTTGTATCACTTTTGTGCGGAGAGATAAATGCAGGAATAAAAATTATTTTCTCAAGATTCCTAATCTCCCGTACAGACTGAGCAGTTATCAAATGCCCTAAATGTATAGGGTCAAAAGTTCCGCCAAAAATTCCAACTTTAGACATTCAGTAAATCTTTATATTCAATAAATAGGTCGTTAAAACTCTCGTGCATTTTCTGACTGCAATATGAGAGACTTTCTTTTTTTGATAGTTCAATATAAAGCTTTTTAATATCTTCAAAATCATCAATTGATAAAAAGTTATCGAGCGTATGAATGAATAAATCCTTGCTACTAATTGACGTTAAATATTTACTATATTTTCTTTTTGTTAAAAATATTGAATCAAGTAAGTCCCTATCAACTCCTGGAGTGCAAGTAAAAACTATTCGATCCTGCTTGGACTTACCAATCGCTATTGACCGTTCATCTGATTGAATTAAATCGAATGCACGAAAAATATTGCTTCGGGTCATACCTATCGAATTATAAAACAGAATCATATTTATTGAACCAATCGCTGATGTATTCTTGATAACATGTTCTGTCAAATCAGTTGCTTGAGATTGTTCATAGAATATTGTTTTAATATCGAAGGGTAAAAAATACTTTGGAAGAAATTCTTCATCGTTTTTACTTAGAAAAGTAAAAATCTTAAAATTTTCTCTAATTACAGATAATATTTCAACCCAATTTGAAAAAAGCAGAGTGTTTAAATAAACAGAATAATTCACTGATAGATTTTCATACACGTTAATTTTAAGTGGATTTAGAATTGGACTTTCAGCAATAATTATTATGGAGTTTTTATTTTTCGTATTGTTCACAAATGGTTCCTTACACTCTAACAACATTATTTAGAGATTATTGTCCTTCTGTAGAAAGCTATTAAATGCTATTCTTTTATCCATTGTAGAATTTCCTTTAAAGTCGGTTTGCTTCCATAAGATAATATTCCAATTCTAAAAATTTTTGCACTGAGTTTTGTAACAATCAAAATTGAGAGCACTAAAATTGATAATGTCAGAATTATCTCAAGCTCCGAAACAGATTCAACATTTAGTCTAAGTAACATAACTGTCGGAGTAGTCAAAGGTATGTAAGAAAATATTTTTGTTATTAATAAATCCGGATTTTGTATTGTGGGCATAGCTATTACTACAGGAAGCATTAAAATTAAACTTAGGTAGGTTGTAATTTGTTGAGCCTCCTGCTCAGTGTTAACTGTTGAACCGATGCCTACAAACAAGCTGGAATAAAAGAGAAATCCAAGAATAAAGTACAACGACATTGGTAAAATATTATTAAATGCTGATGGTGGAACAAAAGAACCGGCAACCAGACTTATCCCGATTAAAAACCAAATAAAAATTTGTGTGAGTCCAAGTAAACTGAGCCCAATAATTTTTCCCGTAAGAAGCTCATCGGGTGTGCTACTGGAAATCAGCATTTCAATCAATCGGCTTGATTTCTCTTCAATCATACTTCTTACAAGCATCTGCCCTGAATAAACCACCATCATCATCAATAATAAAATGAAAATAATTGAAATAAAAAATGTTGTAAGAAAATCCCGATCAGAAACATTTCCTCCTTCTTCTACTTTCAATTGATCAACAGAGACTTTATTCTGAAAATATTTAAAATCTTTGTGTCAATTCCTTCCTGTTCAAGTTTCTTCTTTAATCTAATTGAACTTAACGCTTCCTCAAGCCTTCCAACAATTTTAAAATTTCCGATCGTTTTCGATCTATACTCTGCATAAACTGAATCACTGCCTGGATTATAAAGAACCAGACATCCTTGTATTAAATTTTTCTGGATCTTTTTATTTGCTGTTGATTTTAGTTCTTCAAAATTTTTGGAATTGAATGATAAATCTATCAGCACATAATTTCTATTCCCATCTGGCAGCTTGTATTGAGACAGCTCATATTCAAGGTCGTTAAAATAAACTTCAGAAGTATCGATCAATCCAATTACTTCAACATTTGGAGGTTCTTCTTTAAAAAGAATAGAAGGTAAAATCGAAAATGAAATAATAATAATTGGGGTTATTATCAGAGAAATAATGAAGGTTTTAGTCTTAACCTTTTCAAGATATTCCCACTTGGCCACTGTCAGAATTTTTTTCATACCGAACCCGTACTTTTCTTTGATTCGATCGATAAATATTTTGTTGAGCGTAGGTTCAATAATTGAAAAATGGGTTATCTCAATTTTTCCAATCAGCTTTTTTAGGAACTCAGAAGGGATAACCTCGTCTGTTAGTTGAATTTCCGTGAAATTATGATAATGGTCAAACTTAATTATCTCAGGAAATTGTTTTAAGAAATCATTGTCACCTGTAAAAGCTAACCTTATATTGTTTCCTCCAAAATTCTTTTTAATATCTGAAAGTTTTCCTGAACTAACAGTTTTACCATGGTTAATCAGAAGAATATCTTCACACAATTTTTCAGCGAGATCCATCTGATGAGTTGAAAGAATTATAGTTTTTCCTTCTGAAAGAAAAGACAAAATCAAATCTTTCACTTCCTGCTGGTTGATCGGGTCAAAACCAGTAAATGGTTCATCAAGAATTAAAAGCTGCGGGTTATGCATTATTGCAGCAATCAGCTGAACTTTTTGCTGATTACCTTTTGAAAGCTGTTCGACTTTTTTATCCCTGAATTCCAGAATTTTTAATTTCTTCAGCCAAAAATCGGAATGACTCAATGCATCACTTTTATTTAAATTTTTCAAAGAAGCAAAATAAATTAGAACATCAATAACTTTGCTTCTTTTGTAAAGTCCTCTTTCCTCCGGCAAATAACCTATGATATTATAGTATTCATAAGTGATAGGATTGCCATTAAAAACTATTTCGCCTGATGTTGGTTTAATAATATTTAGAATGGTTCTGATGGTGGTTGTTTTTCCAGCTCCGTTAGGTCCAAGTAATCCAAAAATTTTTCCTGGTTTAACTGTGAAAGATAAATTATCAACTGCACGGGTTGAGTTAAATATTTTTACCAGGTTATTTACAATGAGCATTTTCTGTTTGAAAATAATATTAGAAAACTGTTAACTTAAAATAGCAAATAAAGAAAAAATAACCCTTTAATAGATTTGTAACACTTCTAAATTCGACATCTCAAAAAGATTAACAGACATAATCCAACCTTAGTAAATAAAAGATATTACTATAAAGCTTATATTCAGGCTGATTTTAGTCTACCTGATTAGCTTGTTTATCTTTTATTCAATGAATATATTTGCAGTCATTTTTTACTCGAATTCAATAGAAAAATGATAAAAATTAAGGTTTCCAACCTGACCAATGGCAGGTATGATTTTGATTTTGAAGGTAAAGTTGGTGATTTAGAGATTTCTGAGCCATATGTTGGTAATTTTAAGACGAATGTTTCTCTGAACAAATTTGATAATCAAATTATTTTAGATTCAGAAACTGGAATTACAGCTAATCTTGTTTGTGACCGTTGTGCTAAAGAATTCCAATCTGTTATAAAAAGTAATTTCAAATTGGTTTACTTGTTCAGAGTAAATTTTGATGAATCTGAATAGTGAAAGAGAAGAAGTAGTTTATCTTCATCCTGATACAGATAAAATTGATTTGGACAAAGATATAAGAGATTATGCAATCTTAGCTGTTCCGATGAAAAAATTATGTTCAGAAGATTGCAAAGGGCTTTGTCCTAAATGTGGAAAAAATCTTAATGATGGTTTGTGTGATTGCACAGATGAATTTATTGATCCCAGATGGGAAGTAATTCAAAAATTGAAAACTAAGAATAATTAAATATAGGTAAGATATAATATGGCACATCCAAAACGTAAAATTTCCAAAAGCAGGCGTGATAAGAGAAGAACTCATTACAAAGCTACGGCACCTTCAATGGGAGCTTGCTCAAACTGTGGAGAAATAAAACTAACACATCGTGCCTGTCCGTCGTGTGGGTATTACGGTGGTCGTTCGATGTTCATACCGAAAAGCTGATACTTCAATAAATTTTAAATGAAAGATTCCGGCAACAACTCTTCACGATGCAGAATCGTAGTTGATGCAATGGGTGGAGATTTTGCTCCGGCTAATGCAGTGCTTGGAGCTGTTGAGGCTTTTAATGAAAATAAAAGCTTTGATCTTTTTCTCGTCGGTAAAGAGAAAAAAATTATTCAAGTTTTATCCTCCAGCAATTTATCCTTCTCAAAAGATTTTATCGTTAATGCAGATGAAGTTATTGATATGGGGGATAGCCCTGCTTCATCTTTAAAGTCAAAACCTAACTCTTCAATTGTAATTGGAGCTCAGCTTGTTCGGGATAAAAAAGCAGATGCATTTGTAAGTGCAGGTAATACTGGTGCAATGATGGCAGCATCAACATTGATAATAGGAAGAATCTCTGGTTTAGGTCGACCAACAATTGGTGCTGAAATGCCCAACGTAAATGGAATCTGTTATCTTTATGATGTTGGTGCAAGTAAAGATTCAAAACCAAATCATCTTTTTGAATATGCGATTATGGGAACTATCTTTGCAAAAGAAATGGGAGGTATTTCTAATCCGAAGGTTGGTGTCCTTAGTATGGGCGAAGAAGAAGGCAAAGGCAATGAAGTAACAGAAGCTGCTGCGAAACTTCTTAAGGAGTCCAAACTTAATTTTATCGGTAATGTTGAAGGCAGGGATATTCTTGCCGGTGATGTTGATGTTGTTGTGTGTGATGGTTATGTTGGTAATATTATTTTAAAATTTGGTGAATCAGTTCCCAAACTATTAAAACATTTGTTAACAAAAACTGCCGAGAAAAGTTTCTTTGATAAATTGTTAATCGGACTTTCAAAAAATGCTCTTAAAAAATCTTTAAAGAGTCTCGATTACCAGGAATATGGTGGCGTGCCATTACTCGGTGTAAATGGAATTAGTATAATCGGACATGGCTCAAGCAGTGTTCGTGCAATAAAAAATATGGTGCTGAGGGCAAATGAAATGCACCAAAAACAATTAGTCCAAAAAATGACTAATGCTATCTCAGAATATTCAATTAAAAATTAATTACGGATTAAAATGGCTCAGGAAAAAAAATATAATGCAATGATCACAGCAGTTGGAATGTATTTCCCAGATAAGGTTTACGACAATAAATACTTTGAATCAATTGTTGATACCAACGAAGAGTGGATTCTAACCAGAACCGGTATCAGAGAAAGAAGGATCCTGGAAAAGGGAGGAACAAGTGTTCTTGCAACTAATGCTGCCTTGGATTTGATGGAGAAGCATAACGTGAAAGCAGATGAGATTGATTGTATTATCGTTGCAACTGTAACACCAGATATGTTTTTTCCTCCAACCGCTTGTCTTGTGCAAAAAAGAATTGGTGCAGTTAATGCCTGGGGCTTCGATCTTGAAGCAGCTTGTTCCGGATTCCTTTTTGCATTTCAGACAGGTTGTGCACTTGTTGAAAGTGGACAGTACAAAAAGGTAATGGTAATTGGTTCTGATAAAATGAGTTCAATCGTTGATTACACTGATAGAAATATTTGTATACTTTTTGGTGATGGTGGTGCTGCGGTTTTAATTGAACCTACTGAAGATAAAACGTTAGGATTGCAGGATTCAATATTGCGGGTTGATGGAAGCGGTGAAGAAACTTTGCACATGAGGGGTGGTGGTAGTCTCAATCCACCTACACACGAAACAGTTGATAATAAAATGCACTATATCTATCAGGACGGCAAAGCTGTATTCAAGGTTGCAGTTAAAGGAATGGCAGATGTTTCTTATGAACTTATGCAGAAAAATAATTTAAAATCTGAAGACATAGCTTATCTCGTTCCTCACCAGGCAAATATGAGAATCATTTCTGCTACTGCAGAGAGAATGGGCTTAAGTAAAGATAAAGTAATGGTTAATATTGATCGATATGGTAATACAACGGCAGCAACCATTCCATCGTGTCTTGTAGAATATTACAGAAATGGAAAGGTTAAAAAAGGTGATAAGATTATTCTCTCTGCATTTGGTGCTGGTTATACGTGGGGTGCAAGTTATATTGTTTGGGCAATTGACTAATGACTAAAAAAGCTTTTTTATTTCCGGGACAGGGTTCTCAATATATTGGGATGGCTAAAGATCTGTTCGAGAAATCTGTCGAAGCCAAGGAGATGATTAAAACGGCAGACGATATTCTCGGAGTTAATCTTTCTTATATTATGTTTAATGGTCCGGAAGACGAATTGAAGCAAACTCAGTTTACTCAACCTGCAATATTTCTGCATAGTGTAATTCTGGCAAGCATTATCAGAACAATTGATGCTAATGCTGCAGCTGGTCATTCGCTCGGTGAGTATTCTGCTTATGTTGCATCGGGAACAATTCAGTTCCACGAAGCAATAAAGTTGGTACGAGCACGCGGTGTTGCAATGCAGGAAGCTGGTGACCATAACAAAGGAACAATGGCTGCTATAATCGGATTGAAACCGGACAAAGTTGATATCTTATGTGCCGAAGCTTCGGCTATGGGAGTTGTGCAGTGTGCAAATTTTAATTCACCTGGACAGATAGTTATTTCAGGATCTGTTGATGGTGTACAAAAAGCAATGGAACTATGTAAAGCATCAGGTGCTAAAATGGTCAAAGAGCTTGTGGTTAGTGCTGCATTTCACTCACCTTTAATGTTATCGGCAAAAGAAAAATTAAAATCAGCATTAGATGCAACTAATTTTTATAATTCCAAATTCCCGGTTTATACAAACGTAAATGCAAAACCGGTTGTCGGTATAATTGAAATCAAATCAAAGTTATATGAGCAGATAACTGCACCTGTAAGATGGGAAGAAACAATCAAAAATATGATTGATGATGGAATTGAAGAATTTTACGAAGTTGGACCCGGTAATGTGTTGCAAGGATTAGTAAAAAGAATAAATCCCGATGTAAAACGAATCGGTATTGATAAATTTGAAGATGTGGAAAGGTATTTATAATGAGTGAAGATTCAAACAATTTTACTGAAAATTTTACTAAGAAAATAAATGGGTTATTTATCGACCCAAAGATATTCACCTACAAATTTATATGCAATTGTCCCGGTGAATGTTGCTACTATGGTGTTTACACAGATTACAAAGAGTATCAAACCATACTGTCGATGCAGGATAAGATTAATGCAGAATATGGATGAAACCCAATCTAAGGATGTAAGCAAATGGTTTGAACCAGAAGAAGAAGATGAAGATTTTGAATCCGGTATTGCTGTCGGAACAGAAGTAATAAATGGTAAATGTACTTTCCTTGATAGAGACGGTTTATGTACTCTTCAGAAAATTGCGATGCAGGAAGGTAAGTACAAATGGAAATATAAACCACTTTATTGTATTCTCTTTCCGCTTACAACTTATGAAGGTGCTTTGACAATTGATGATGAACATATCGATAGGTTGCCATCTTGCAATGTAGATCCAAATACAAAACTAACAATGTTTGAAGCTTGTGAAGAGGAATTAAGACATTTTTTTGGTGAGGAAGGATTCGAAGAACTTAAAAAATTATCGTGAAGAGTATCTTAACGAAATTAAAATGGGAGTTAATGAAAATGTTGCCAAATAAAAGAGCTATTGTAACCGGTGGGACAAGAGGAATAGGAAGAGCTATTGTAAAAGAACTTGCATCAAAAAGCTGCTGTGGTGTTTTATTTTCTGATGTGGCTTTTATTTACAACAGCTGTGATGAATGTGCTGAAGAACTTCAGGAGGAAATCAATAATCCAGCAACCAAAATTTTAGCTTTTAAAGCTGATGCAACTTCTCTTGATCAAGCCGAAGCTACTGTTCAGGAAGCAATTGAGAAATTGGGTGGAGTTGATATTCTTATCAATAATGCTGGCATTACACGGGATAATCTTCTTCTTAAGAATGACTGAAAAAGATTTTGATGATGTTATCAATGCAAATCTTAAAAGTGTTTTTAATTATACAAAAGCTGTAATCAAGCATATGATAAAACAACGTTACGGAAGAATAGTCAATATTGCATCAGTTGTTGGAATAATTGGTAATCCTGGTCAGGCAAATTATGCTGCTTCAAAAGCCGGTGTAATTGGATTTACAAAATCAATGGCACGTGAACTAGCATCAAGAAATATTACTGTAAATGCTGTTGCGCCAGGTTATATTGAGACTGATATGACTAGCAAACTCTCTGATGAGCAAAGAAAAAAATTAACCGATATGATTCCTATGAACAGAATGGGTAAACCAGAAGATATCGCAAAGGTTGTTGGATTTCTCTGTAGTCCGGAAGCAGATTACATTACAGGGCAGGTTATTGCCGTTGACGGCGGAATGACTATGTAATGAATAGCTATTATTTGTTTGTTATATAAAATGTATTTTTCTTAAATTTGAACAATAATTAACAATCAATAGATAAAACTAAACTCTAATCACAAACTAATTTAGGAGAGTTAAAATGGACGTAGAAGCTAAAGTAAAAGAAATAATAATGGATAAATTAGGTGTTGAAGAATCCCAGATTACACCTACAGCTTCATTCATTAATGATTTAGGTGCTGATTCTTTGGATATCGTTGAACTTGTTATGGGTTTTGAAAGTGCATTCTCAGTCTCCATTCCTGATGAAGATGCTGAGAAAATAGGTACTGTGGGCGATGCGATTAAGTATTTGACCGAAAGACTCAGCTAGAATATAGCAGTTTTTTGTTTTTTACATTTCAATTAAAATTTAAGATGAACTCTTTTCATTTCCCGGGAGATTTATATGGATAATAGAAGACGGGTTGTTATAACCGGAATGGGTGTTGTTTCCCCGATTGGAATCGGTTTGCAGGATTATTGGCAAGGTTTGATTGAAGGGAGAAACGGGGTTGATCTTATTACTCATTTTGATACTACAAAATTCGATACAAAATTTGCTGCTGAAGTTAAGAATTTCAATGCTGAAGAATTCCTCGATAAAAAAGCTGCCAGAAGAATGGATCGTTTTGCTCATTTTGCAATAGCTACTGCAGAAATGGCAATGCAGGATTCCGGTATGAACCTTGAAAAAGTGGATAAAGATCGTTTCGGTGTTATTTATGGAAGTGGTATCGGTGGAATGAAAACTCTTCAGGAACAACATTTCAATTTTTTCAATGGACTTGATCCACATAAAATAAGTCCATTCTTTATTCCAATGATGATTTCAGATATTGCTGCTGGACAGATATCTATTAGATTTGGTTTAAAGGGACCAAATTACGCAACTACTTCTGCCTGTGCTACTGCTTCTCACGCAATTTCTGATGCTTTTTTCCTTATTCAGAGAGGAAGTGTTGATCTGATGATGTGCGGTGGTTCTGAAGCTGCTATTACAGAAATATCTATTGGTGGATTCAATTCAATGAGAGCTATTTCAACATGGAATGATCGTTATAAAGAAGCATCACGTCCATTCGATAAAGACAGGAACGGTTTTGTTATGGGTGAAGGTGCAGGAACACTTGTTCTTGAAGAATATGAGCATGCAATTAAAAGAGGTGCAAGAATTCAAGGTGAAATTGTTGGTGTTGGTCTTACAGGTGATGCTCATCATATAACTGCACCTGCTCCGGAAGGTGAAGGTGCTTTCAGATCAATGAGAGAGGCCATACGAGACGCAGGAATTAAACCTGAAGAAATTGATTATATAAATGCTCACGGCACATCCACTGAGCTTAATGATAAGAATGAATCGAAAGCTATTAGAAATCTGTTTGGCGAACACGCAGATAAACTTGTTATAAGTTCCACAAAATCAATGACAGGACATCTGTTAGGTGCTGCAGGTGGTATTGAAGCTATTGCAACCGTTTTTGCAATTGAAAATAGTTTAATTCCACCAACTATTAATTTTACTAATCCTGATCCGGAATGTGATTTGAATTACAGTCCGAATAAACCAACTAAAAAAGAAATAAAATATGCTCTGAGTAATACATTTGGTTTTGGCGGACATAACGCTTCTCTCTTATTCAAAAAATTCGAGAACTAAATTTGGCCCTAAATATTGCGCGGCTGTTTGATCTTTTTAAGCCGCAAAAAAAAGATTTCACTTCAAAGGAAATTCAATCCTCATTTCCGCAGGAAAAATTTAAAGAACTTGAAAAAATAATCGGTACTCAAATCGATGACAGGAATATTTATATTGAAGCATTAATTCATCGCTCCTTCCTCGAAGAAAACGAAAAATTCACTTTTTCAAATGAACGGCTGGAATTTTTAGGTGATTCTGTTTTGAATCTTATTATTGGTGAATATCTCTTCAACAAATTTCCGAATGAAGAAGAAGGATTTCTTACAAAAGTTAGAGCAAAAATGGTAAACAGGAATGCACTTAGCCTTGTTGCAGAAAACCTGAATCTTAGGTGATCTTTTAATTATCAGCAGTAATGTTCCAAAGTCAATTACTCATAATTCAAAATCTATTCTTTCCGATGCATTGGAAGCACTAATTGGTGCTGTCTATCTCGATAAAGGAATTGAAACCTGTAAAAAATTTATTCAAGCTAAAATTCTTGAACCTGCTTTGAAGAACGGCGAGCATCTGATTGATGAAAATTATAAAAGCCAGCTTCTTGAATATGCGCAGGCAAACAAGCTTGACAATACCTGTTTACCAGATTATTAGCGAAGAAGGTCCTCACCACAATAAAACTTTTACTGCCGAAGTTTTAATTGGGAAAATGTTTTAGGGTGAAGGGAAGGGAAAAAGTAAAAAAGAAGCTGAACAAAATGCTGCACAGGTTGCGTTAGTAGAATTTAGTCATTCCAATCCATCATTCAGTTCCTTCTTTCTGCTTCAAATAAATTCACTTATTTCCTTAAATTTATGCACTTAAATTTTTCTGTACTTAATACTCACATATTTTTCAAAGAGAGCAAAAATGAAAGAATTCGATCACCCCGATAAATTTGTTAACAGACATATTGGTCCAACAGAAGAAGAGCTAAACCAAATGGCAAAAACCTGCGGTGCTAGTTCCATGTGAAGACTTAATTGATCAAACAGTACCTTCAAATATTAGATTAAAGAGATCTTTAACATTGACTCCTCCAGTTAATGAGCATATTTTCCTTGAAGATTTAAAAAATATTGCTTCAAAAAATAAAGTTTATAAATCGTACATCGGAATGGGATATTATCCTTCAATTCTTCCGACAGTAATTCAAAGAAACATTCTTGAAAATCCTGGTTGGTATACGCAGTACACTCCTTACCAGGCTGAGATTGCACAGGGCAGACTTGAAGCATTACTTAATTTTCAAACGGTTGTTTCTGATCTGACTGCAATGGAAATTGCAAATGCTTCATTACTTGATGAAGGAACTGCTGCAGCTGAAGCTATGAGTATGTTTTATGCTCTTCGTCCAAAAGATAAAAAGAATGCAAATGTTTTCTTTGTTTCGGAAGAAGTTTATCCTCAAACTCTTGATGTTCTCAAAACAAGAGCAAATCCTCTTGGAATTGAATTAAGAATTGGCAGTGCAAGAAATGCAGAACTTTCGGATAAAATCTTTGGAATTTTAGTTCAGTATCCTGCCGGATATGGAGAAGTACAGAGATTACACTTCACTATTTCAGCAGGCAAGCGAGAGGAAAATATTCAAAGTTGTTGCTGCTGATTTATTAAGCTTAACATTGCTTACACCACCGGGAGAATTCGGTGCTGATGCTGTAGTTGGTAGCTCACAAAGATTTGGAATCCCGATGGGATTTGGTGGTCCGCATGCTGCATACTTTGCAACGAAAGAAGAGTTCAAGCGAAGTATTCCCGGAAGAATTATTGGTGTATCTGTTGATGCTGATGGAAACAGAGCCTTGAGAATGGCTTTGCAGACACGGGAGCAGCACATTAAACGTGAAAGAGCAACAAGCAATATCTGCACAGCACAGGTTCTTCTGGCTGTTATGGCTGGAATGTATGCAGTTTATCACGGTGCAGAAGGATTGAAAGCAATTGCACAAAGAATAAATAAATTTGCGCGGATGCTTGATCTTGCTTTAGCTAATTTGGGATTCAAGCAATTGAATAAATATTACTTTGATACTCTACTAATCGAAACTGATAAAGTAACTCTTGAAAAAATCAGAGCTGAAGCAATTAATACGATTTGTAAATTTAAGATATATCGATGATACACACATTGGAATTTCATTAAGTGAAACTGTTGAGGAAAGAGACATCCGAAAACTGTTTGAAATATTTGGAACTGTCGCAGGCAAATCAGTTGATGATAAATTGATAAGAAAATATTTCTACTGAAGCCGACAAGAAGTCTGAAAGATTTTTGACAAGAACTTCTGAATATCTTACACATCCTGTTTTCAAAATGTACAGAACAGAAACCGAACTTGCTCAGATATATGAAACGATTAGAGAATAAAGATTTATCTCTTGCTCATTCGATGATTCCACTTGGTTCCTGCACAATGAAACTGAATGCAACCACAGAAATGATTGCACTCACTTGGGATGAGTTCGCACATATTCATCCGTTTGTCACCAAAAGATCAGGCGAAGGTTATCTACGAAGTATTTAATGAATTTGAAAAAGATCTTGCTGAAATTACAGGCTTCGAAGCTGTTTCATTACAGCCAAATTCAGGTGCTCAAGGTGAATACACTGGATTGATGGTTATCAGAGCATATCAGAAAGATAAAGGACAAGCAAATAGAAATGTTGTTCTAATTCCTTCATCTGCTCACGGAACAAATCCTGCAAGTGCAGTTATGGCAGGAATGAAAGTAGTTGTTGTAAAATGTGATGATCGCGGCAACATTGATGTTGCTGATTTGAAAAGCAAAGCTGAAGAAAATAAAGAAAACTTATCTGCTTTGATGATAACTTATCCGTCAACTCATGGTGTGTTTGAAGAAAGTGTTAACTGAAATTTGTAAAATTATCCACGATTGTGGTGGTCAGGTTTATATGGATGGTGCAAACTTAAATGCACAACTTGGACTTACAAATCCAGGAATTATTGGTGCTGATGTTTGTCATCTCAATCTTCATAAAACATTCTGTATTCCTCATGGCGGCGGTGGACCAGGTGCAGGACCAATTGCTGTTGCAAAACATCTTGTTCCATTTTTACCTGGGCATATCTGTTGTTCCAATCAATCGAGAAAAATCAATCACCGCTGTTTCAGCTGCTCCCTGGGGAAGTGCCCTAATCACTTTGATCTCTTATGCTTATATAAAAATGATGGGAGGCGAGGGATTAACTCTAGCTTCAAAAGCTGCCATTGTAAATGCAAATTATATGATGGCAAAACTGAAAGATAATTACAAGGTTCTGTATTCGGGTTTAAATGGAAGAGTAGGACACGAACTTATTTTCGATATGCGTGAGTTCAAGCATTCCTGCAACATTGAAGTTGAGGATATCGCAAAGAGATTGATGGATTATGGATTTCATGCACCAACAGTTTCTTTTCCTGTTCCCGGAACATTGATGGTTGAACCAACTGAAAGCGAATCAAAAGCAGAAATTGACCGATACTGTGAAGCTCTTCTTTCAATAAGAGAAGAGATCAGAGAAATTGAACAAGGAAAATTCAGTAAAGAAGAAAATGTTTTAAAACATTCGCCACATACTCTGGCTTCGGTTGTTTCAGATTACTGGAATTATTCTTACAGCAGAGAGAAAGCAGCATATCCGTTGCCATTTACTCGTGAGAGTAAATTTTGGCCTTCAGTTCGCAGAGTGGATAATGCATATGGAGACAGAAACCTTGTTTGCAGTTGTCTTCCAATTGAAGAGTATATTCAGGAAACAGTAAATCAATAGAATATTATTTTTATCTTAATATGTTTCAGCTTAATGATTAACTTGCTTTTCGAATTCGATTATAATAATTACTGAAACGATTGAATATTCTGCAACATAAATTCATTCTGAATATTTCAAGAAAAATTCCATTTAATAAGAATTGTTCTTTTCTTTTTTTCCTTTCAATTAATTTATCTGCACAAAGCGATACTCTCTTTTATCAGGAAAATTACAACATTGTAATTGATTCCATTAAAGTTACCGGCAATGAAATTACAAAAGATTTGTAATTCTCAGAGAGCTAACTATTGGAGTTGGAGATACATCTAACTCCGGAAATTGCATCGTACGATAGAGAAAGAGTTTACAGCCTTAGAATTTTTAACGAGGTGAATATGCGACCTTTCTATTTTGACGGAAAAAATA
The DNA here is from genome assembly GCA_963768365.1 of uncultured Ignavibacteriaceae bacterium. Taxonomy (GTDB): domain Bacteria; phylum Bacteroidota; class Ignavibacteria; order Ignavibacteriales; family Ignavibacteriaceae; genus IGN2. Next base: position 71,378 of record CAVYHS010000023.1, read on the forward strand.
TTCTTTTAATAGTTGTTGAAGAAAGCTGGTATATCTACCCCATTCCAATTATCGTTCTTAACGATAAAGACTGGAGCAAGATTTCTTATGGTATGTCCTTATCCTGGCTGAATTTCAGGGGCAGGAATGAAAGAATAACCGGTCGTGTAACATTTGGATATGATCCGTCATTTGGATTTACATACTACAATCCAAATCTATCATACAATCAAAATCTGAACTTACAAACCAATGTTGCTTATACCACAGTCACAAATAAAAGTACCGAGGCTGAAGCATTTATACGGAAGTCAGTTTGAACAGGAAACATTTGTTTCAAGAATTCAATTTGGTAAACGATTTGGTAATTATCACTGGCTTTATCTGAACACAGGTTTTGATTACATCGAAACACCATTCTACATTGAAGGAATAAATGCTTCAAACAGCAGAATTGACAGAACTTTGATTGCAGGTTTGGGCTATCTTTATGACACGAGAGATTTAACACTTTATGCAACAGAAGGCATTTATTCGCTGCTTGGATTTGAATACAAGGGATTCGGTATTGATGATATTAATTATTACGTAGTTGATATAGACTTTAGAGAGTATAGAAAAATATTTAATAAATTAACTGCTAAATGGAGACTAACTGCACGTCACACAGGTGGTGAACTGGTCCCATACTATGATTATTCTTTCATCGGTTTTTCAGACAGAGTGAGGGGATATTTTCATGGAGATGAGCAGGAAGGAAATGACAGGTTTTTAGGTTCAATCGAATTTAATTACCCAATAGTTAGTGAAGCAAGAATTGATTTGTATTTCATTCCTTTACTTCCGCGTTCTCTACTTTCATATAGATTCTCCTTAATAGGAGAGTTGTTTGCCGATACCGGTGCAACCCGAGATGAGGGTGATCCATGGACGATAAAAAGTTTTGATTCCGGTTACGGTACGGGAATTTCTTTATTACTTTTACCATATTTTATCTGCAGATTTGAATTTGCAATAAATGACAATGCACGAACAGAATGGATATTTGATCTTGGAGCATCTTTCTAATATAGAATTATATTATACTTCGCCAGAATTTGGTTGAGAGTGAACGAATAACTCTTCAGGAGGAAGAATTTCATCATGCATCTAATGTGATGAGAAATTCAGTTGGTGATTCTCTACATATAACTGATGGTGAAGGTGCAATATACAGGACTAAAATTGCTGAGATCACAAAAAATAATCTTACTGCCATTATACAAGATAAGTTGATATATGAAAATCGGGCAGAAAATATTTGGTTTTGTATTCCGCAGTTAAAAAATCCTGATAGATTAAAATTTGCTTTCGAAAAATGTGTTGAACTTGGAATAACAAATTTTGTTCTATTCAGTTCAAAACATACCATATCAAAAAAAATCAATTCAGAAAAATTCCGAAAGACAACCCTTGCCGCGATGAAACAATCTTTAAGAGCGTTTCTTCCAAAAATAGTTTCTTCAAGTTTTAATGAGATTATAAAATTGCCGGTGACAAAAATTCTTTTTGATCAAAATGTCAAAACTGAATTTAATGGAAATGTCAGCATCAATGAAACAACCTACTTTTTATTTGGTCCTGAAGGGGGATTTGACGAAGGCGAATTAAAAACTGTTAAGCTCTGAAAGGCAGTTTAGTCTCTCTACGAATCGGTTGCGTAGTGAGACTGCGATTATCAAGTGTGCATCTCTTCTCAAGATTCAATAAAGTAACTATTCTTTATCAGCAAAAGCTGATCAGCTTCTAAAAAAAACAACCCAGTGTTGGGGTAACACTGGGCGCCGACCCTTTTGCTTCAAAGGGCAGGGGAGAACCCTTTGAAAGGGTCAAAACAATTAGAAAAATATCATTAGTTGTTTTGAGCTTCTTGAACAGATTTCCACCAATCCGAATTAATAACCTTAAATTTCATTTGCTGTTTCGAGTCAAGCAGATCTACAATCTGAGCATTAGTGGATGAAATTAATTTGCTTTGACTTTCCTGAACGGATTCACTTGAACCTGAAACAATTTTACTGAATTCAGTTCTGAATAGTTTTAAGTAAATTTGTAACCGCAGTTTTCTGAGAATCATTAAGTAAAATTTTCATTGCCAGGTTAGATGTTAGTTCATTAATCTCATCATCAGTTAATGCTGGTTTTGCATTCGTTTGAGCAGTTACGGACGTTAAAATAAAATAATATGCGATAAAATTATTACTAATGTTTTCATTTATTTCACTTTTTGTTTTACATACTCTTGTTTTTGATACAAACGTAAACTACAACTTACAAAACATATTGTCAATGAATTTTAAGATTTAATTTGAAAAGAATTCGATTTTTAAGATATTCACACGCCTTATTTTATATAATTAAATATTTTACTAAATAATTATTATTTGACAATTGAATCCAAAAGAAGAAACAGCATTAAAAATTTTGAATCGTCATATTCAAATTCTCGCAAAGCAAAATTATCATTTTTCAGAACCTGTTAAAAATGAATATTTTTATCAGGTTTCAGTTAGCGAAGGAAAAGAGAAAATTTCGCTAAATGTTTTTTTTGGAAAAAAAGGAAATAAAATTGTTCTTCAGGGAAACAAAGAATTAGAACTGTACAAAAAAGTTAGTGAAATCATTTTCGGTGAGAAGCTTATTTGACGATGAAAAACCAGAGTCAGAACCTGATTATCCATATATTGGAACAGATGAATCTGGTAAAGGTGATTATTTTGGACCACTCGTAATTGCTGGTGTTTATGTCAATCGGGAAACTAGGAAAATATTTAAGGACTCTGGGAATAAGAGATAGTAAAGAATTAAGTGATCAACAAATAAAACAGCTTGCTTCTGCTATAAAAAAAAGAAACGAAATTATTTATGATATTGTTATAATTTCTCCGGAAAAATATAATCAACTGTACGATAAGATGGGAAATCTTAATAGGTTAATGGGCTGGGCACATGCAAGGGTAATTGAAAATCTCCTTAATAAATGCGATGCAAGTGAAGCAATAAGTGATAAATTTGGAAATGAAAAATTAATACTTGATGCTCTGCAGCACAAAGGGCAGATCAATAAATTTGAACACAAGTAACAAAGGCCGAAAGATTTACTGCAGTGGCAGCTGCTTCAATACTTGCCCGTGAATCTGTAATTAGATGGTTCAATATTCAAATGTAAAAAGTATAAAGTAAAAATACCAAAAGGATCATCATCAGAAGTTGAAAAAGTTGCGAAGAAATTTCTTGAAGAATATGGGGAAGAAAATTTGAACTAAATTAGTTAAACTTCACTTTAAAACTTCCAATAAAATTTTTAATAATTAAGGAAATATAGATGGCAAAAAATAATGAAGTTAGAAAAATAGGAGTACTTACAGGCGGTGGTGATTGTCCAGGATTAAATGCTGTTATTCGTGGTGTTACCAAACCAGCTCAAGACCACGGAATGACTGTATTTGGTATTCTTGATGGTTTCGAAGGATTCGTCGAAGGTAAAACAATGAACTGAGAAATGAAGATGTTTCCGGTATTCTTTCTCGTGGAGGAACTATTCTTGGTTCATCGAATAAAGGAGATCCTTTTCACTGGCCTGTTGAAAAAGATGGTAAGATTGAAATTATTGATAAATCACAGAATGTGTTACGCAATTACAATGCATTGGATCTTGATGCAGTAATTGCAATTGGTGGTGATGGAACAATGCACATTTGTAACAAGCTTATCAGGAATGGGAATTAATGTAATTGGAGTTCCTAAAACAATTGATAATGATCTGGATGCAACTGATATGACATTTGGTCATGACTCGGCTGTCTTTGTAGTTTCAGAGGCACTTGATCGTTTGCATACAACTGCTTCATCACATCATCGTGTAATTGTAGTTGAAGTTATGGGAAGATACGCTGGCTGGATAGCACTTCATGGTGGATTAGCAGGAGGAGCTGATTTAATTCTGATTCCTGAATTTCCATTTTCATGGGAAAGTGTTTATGATAAAATTCATAAAAGAGAATTAAAAGGAAAAAGATTCAGTCTTGGTTTGTGTTGCTGAAGGTGCTAAACCAATTGGTGGTCAGTTGGTAACAAAAGGAACAGATGTAAAACGAACTGACCCAATTCAACTTGGTGGAATTGGAAAAGTAGTTGCCGACAATATAGAAGAGAATACGGGAAGAGAAACACGTGTTACAGTTCTTGGACATCTTCAAAGAGGTGGAAGTCCAACACCTTATGATAGAATTCTATCTACAAAATTTGGTGCTTTTGCAATTAAATTAGCATGCAAAGAAAAAATTTGGAAAAATGGTTGCACTAAAGGGAAATGAAGTTGTTGCGGTTGATATTGCAGATGCTATTTCAAAGCAGAAACTCGTCAAACCAAATAATCAGGCAGTGATGGCAGCGAAAGCCGTCGGTATTAGTTTTGGAGATAGTTAATTAGCATAACATTTTAAATTTATTATTGATTTTAGGAATGCCATCCTATATATTTGGGCTGCTTTTTTAGTAAAAACTAACTTCGGGGTCGTAGTTCAGTTTGGTTAGAACGCCTGCCTGTCACGCAGGAGGTCGCGAGTTCGAGTCTCGTCGGCCCCGCATAATTAAAAAATCCCCTTAGTGGGGATTTTTTAATTTATAAACGCAGAATAATATATCTTTCATTAATTACAGCCTTCCATGTTTTCATTATGATTGAATAAAATGAATCGGAGATAAATGGCTCCTATCATCATTCTTCTAATAATTTCAAACGTCAATATTAACAGTAGTTACCTCAATTATTCCATTTTAAGTCAAAAAATAAGTTTTTTTTACTTCATAAATGGAAATAATTACTAATCAAAATCAAAAATATTCTGACTTACCACTTATTATCTGGCATTTTAATGGAAATAGATTACAAAATCACATAACTATTAAAATAAGCCAAATAATGAATTATAAAGTGCTTTTCCTTGACATAGACGGAGTTCTAAATTCTAAGCTTTATTACAAGTATATCTACAAACCTGAGGATGGTGGAAGCAGATTTGATCCATACTGTGTTATTTTGGTTCAAAAATTAGTTGAAGAATTTTCACTCAAAGTTGTGATATCATCTACCTGGCGTGATGGAGCTATGAATCGGTTGAAGAAAGAGCTAAATGAAAATAATTTTATGGATTACTTGCACGAGGATTGGCTGACACCAGTTGTTCGTCCTGCAAGCCGTGGAAAAGAAATTAAACTTTGGATTGATAATCATCCCGAAGTGAAAGATTATTTGATTCTTGATGATAATGAAAACCTATTGGATCATCAATTCAGAAGATTTGTTAAAACAAGTAATTATTTAGGCATGGTTCAGGAATGTTATCATCAGGCCCGTAACCTTCTTCTTTCTTACAACCAAATCAGAGTTGAACCTAAAGTGGTTATGGAATATTAATCAGAAATTTTTAAACCTTGACATATGAGCAATATTGAAAATCGATCCTCCTCAGTCTCACTTCCAAATCAGAAAATATTATTTCTTGATATTGATGGAGTTCTAAACTCGGAAGAGTATTATAGAAATAGATCTAACTCCGGAGAAGATTTTAGCCGTTTTGATCCTTCGAGTGTATCACTTATTAAAGCATTAGTGGAAGAATTTTCCTTAAAGATAGTAATCTCTTCAACCTGGCGATACGGTGCTATTGACAGGCTTATGCACGAACTAAAAAGAAATAAGCTTATCAATTATCTTTATCACGATTGGTTTACTCCAGTAATACATCCTGCTCATCGGGGAACTGAAATTAAACTTTGGCTTGACTTACATCCGGAAGTTAATGATTACGTAATTATTGATGACGATGATAATATTCTGGATGAGCAAAAAAAGAAATACGTAAAAACTTGTTTACACAAAGGTATGAATAAAGAACATTACACTAGGGTGAGGGCAATTTTTTCTACTGTAATGTCAGTTCAGGAATAATTTTAATTCACTTACCTTCTTATAGAATAATGAATAATATCGTAGTGTAATAATCCAACACTATTATTCAATCAATTCTTCAATTACTATATTAGCTCATCACTTTTTAAACAAGTTAGAATACATAATGAAAATAATTCGCAGAAGTTTTCTTCTGGCTTTATTAATTTTTTCTGCAACTATCTACTCGCAAGTTGAAAACGTACCACTGAATCACCCAGTTTATATATTCTTAAAGCAAATGAAAGTAAAGAATATTATTCCATACATAAGCGAGGATGTTCCAAACTTATCCAGGTTCCAGGTAAAGAGTTACCTGCAAGAAGTCGAAAAGAAATATGATCAATTAAGTAACACGGAAAGAAATCTATTTAATCGATATAAAATAGACTTTTATGAAGTGCTTGATACTGCAAATACCAATTATTTTTTTAATCCAAATGAGGATTTCGGCGAAAGTTTCACTGGCTTATTTACAAATAAAATAAAGTATTTCTATGCATACTCAGAAGAAAATGCGAATCTATTTATGGAAATTCTTGGAGATTATTACTATGGACAGCTGTTTAAACCTGAAGTTAACAATAGCTCATTTGTTTGATATAGGATTTAGAATTAGGGGAACCGTATTTAATCACCTCGGTTATAATCTCACTGTCTTGAAAGGAGGGGCAGCAGGAAACAGAGCGATCGCTGAGTTGATTCAACCAAAGTTGTTGCAAAGTTTTAAGTGGGTTGAAAATACAGAAAATATTGGCAACTATGATTTTACTGAGGGATATTTAAAATATTATACTGAACCTGTGGATGATATGGGCCTCACATTTCAACTTGGACGCGAATTTAAAACGATTGGTTATGGATATGGAAATAAACTTGTGTTGTCAGGATTAGGCCCTTCACTTGATTTTTTGCAATTCGATTTTGATTATGGGATAGTCCATTTTACATCAATACACGGAACGACTGTAGGAAATATGTCGTTAAACATGAAAGATCGGTATACAAAGTTCTGGGCTTTTAACAGACTAAAATTATCATTGCAAAATCTTTTTGAGATTGGAATTGGTGAAAGTGTAGTATATTCTGAAAGAGGGATAGATATTTCTTATTTGACTCCAGTCGGGTTTTATAAATTTATTGAACACTCAATTCAGGATAGGGACAACGCTAATTTATATTTTGATTTACAAACAAACTTTATTGACAATTTAGAATTGCAGGCTACTTTTTTATTGGATGAGAATATACTTTCAAATCTCCAGGATTTAGATAGTTATAAAAATAAAACAGCTTATCAATTAGGTCTTTTTTGGTACGAAGCGTTTACTATGAATGACCTATCCTTCATTGTTGAGTACACAAAAATAAGACCTTACGTGTATTCTCACTATAATCCTAAAAATGCTTACACAGGGTGGGGAGTAAATCTAGGACATCCAATTGGTCCTAACGCAGATGAATTATTCAGCAGGCTTTCTTATGATGTAAACGAGTGGATAAGACTGTCTTTAGATTATCGATACATTCGAAGAGGTGAAAATGTTTATGATAGTTCCGGAACACTAATTAAAAATGTTGGAGGTGATATAGAGATCAATCACGGACCTCAACCACAAAGTGAATCTGCATTATTTTTGGATGGCATAAGAATAAACAACAATATTTTTGAAGTTGGATTAAGAATTGAACCGATTAGAGATTTTATTTTTAGTTTTATTTATAATTATAATTATGAAAAAAATCTTACACTAGGTACTAACCATACTCAGAGCTACGGTTTAATTAGGTTTCAAATAGGATATTAAAAACAACTGCTAAAGCACTTATCAACGCAGAATATACTATACGTTAAATTGTATTGTTAACAGGATTGATATTTCCTTTGTTTTTAAGAGTTTGATTTGATTGGAATATTAAAAGGTGTGGGAGCTATAGGATTCGAACCTATGACCCCCTGCTTGTAAGGCAGGTGCTCTGAACCAGCTGAGCTAAGCTCCCTTTAATTGAGAGTTGAAATATCAAACTAATAGGCTAAAAAAGCAAATTTTTTTATTGGTGGAGCGGGCGACGGGGCTCGAACCCGCGACATCCAGCTTGGGAAGCTGACACTCTACCAACTGAGTTACGCCCGCTTAAACTTGTAAATCAAAAATAAATCTAACCGGAAATTAGTATTTAAATAGTCCATCTCAAACGGTAAATAAATCTAGCTCAATAATTTAATTGTGTTTCAAGTTGCGAGGAGATTTTAAATACCGTATCAAAATAAAAATATTGAATTTGTAGGACATCATTTTTTCATTATATTAGCCACGAAAATTATTCATCGTGCGGTACAATTATTGCCTTGTATAATTGACTTTACAAACTATTTCAGGGAAGCGAGGGCAAATAGCTTCCTAACAAAAAAGAAAATATTCTTATAAATTTTTTTGGATTAATATCCGTATAGTCTAATAAGGAGTGCTATGCTTACAGGAATTATTATTTTTACAATTGTTACACTAGTAACAGTCTACATACTTCTCGGTGCAAGACAGTCCTAATCTTGTGCAATTCTTCTAATTGAAATAAGTGGCGGGAAATATTTAAATCTGCCGTTTTTCTATCTTTCAACAAGTATCAAATGTTGATTTCTTTAATTTCCGAATTATTAATACAGGAAAAATCTTGACAAATCTCTAAAGAGTTAATATCTAATTATCTTTTAAGAAAATTTGTGATGTGAGTTTACTGAACCGTTCAATTGTTCGATTGGTGTATTGAAACTTTCTAGGGCTAGTGGAATGGTGTCATATTGTTCAAATATCTCGATGGCTCCAGTTAGATGGAGAACAGAATGATCAAACTTTCCTTGCTTAACTAATTTTAAAGAACCACCTTTTGATCGCACTTTTTTCCAGATTACAACAAATACCCCAATAAAAGCCGAATCAACAGAATCACAACCATTTAGAGAAATGATGATGTTATTAAAGCCCTGTTCTATTTCATCATCAATCATGCTTTTAAACTCGATTGCTTCCTGAAAAGTGGCTTTCTCCATGTTTATAGATGTTATTAAATAACCACGATGATGTCTGAATTCAAAATTTTTCAATTTGCCCTCGAATGGATTTTTTTCATATGCTAAATGCCAATAAATGTGCCAACAAGCCGAATTAAATAATCAGAACTAAAGAAGTATTTTTGACGCTATTCATTTTCAATTCAAAATATTGTTGTATCATAATTGGCAAATAATCCAGCTACCGTATCAGAACAAAACAAAGAAAATTTTACTTCTTTTCGTATAATTAAATTGAAAAGATTATTATTGGAACAATCCTTGCAGTACTAACTTTGTCATTTGGGCAATGATTATCCCACAAAAACAGCACAGTTAAGGTAAGAGAACAATCATTTGTGTCATTTTTATTGAAGGGTTTAAGGCTATTTCAATGGATAAAATTAAGTTGTTTTCCTACATCATAATGATTGAGATTACAATCATTTCAGCTCTTCTTGTTGTGCTAATTAATAATTCATATTTCAATTCTTCTGAGAGCAATAAAATTATTGTTAGGACTAGTAACGATTTAATTTATTCTCAGGATAAATCCATTCCTTTTACCGGCAAGATGCAGGACACACTAAATAATAAAATAATCATTGTGTTCAATGTTGTAGATGGTTGGAAGCAAGGTGAGTATACTCTGTTTACTCTGGATGGTAACTTTGCAGTTAAAGGATTTATGAACAAAAACAAGAACGATGGTAATTGGAAATATTATTATGAAAACGGTCAGTTAGAATCTACTGGAGATTTCGATAATGACGAGCCAACGGGTAATTGGACATGGTTTCACACAAATGGTTTAATCAAATGTGAAGGTACATTTCTCAATGGTAAACCTAATGGTCGCTGGTTGAGGTACAATGAAGATGGTGTCACTTGCAGGATAATTAACTATCGACTGGGTGAGGTTATTAGTTTTATTCAAATTGATAATTTAACTAAAGTGTAAAGACTCAAACTAACTTAATGCATCCTTTACTAATTTCTTCTGATGCTGCGATGAAATTTTATAAGAACCTACTGCAGGACTTGCACTTTCCGATCTACCGACATAAACCAATTTACAATCATCAGGCAAATCCATTCTCAATCGCTGATTAAGGAAATTCCAGGCACCCATATTCTTAGGTTCTTCCTGAACCCAAATCAATTTTTTCACAGAAGAATATTTTTCAAATATTTTCTTGAGCAGCTTTGACGGATAGGGATAGAATTGTTCCAGCCGTATTATTGCAGTATTAGAGTTCCCAATTTCATTTCTGTGTTTTAAGAGATCATAATAAACTTTACCGCTTGTTAAAATCAGTTTACTAATTTTATCATAGTTCTTTACAGTATTATCATCCAATACTTTTTCAAATTTTCCTTTAAGAAATTCTTCCATTGATGATTTTGCTTCAGGTGTTCTCAATAAGCTTTTTGGTGTCATAACTACCAAAGGCATCTTAACACCTGATTTAATTTGTCTTCTTAATAGGTGGAAGTATTGAGCTGGAGTAGTAACATTACAAACCTGCATATTATTTTCTGCACAGAGAATTAAAAATCTCTCAAGTCTTGCACTTGAATGTTCTGGTCCCTGTCCTTCAAACCCGTGAGGTAAGAGCAAAACAAGGTTGTTGGGCATCTGCCACTTTTCATAAGAAGCTACTATAAAATTATCGATTATTATTTGTGCTCCATTTGCAAAGTCGCCGAATTGAGCTTCCCATAAAACCAGTGCTAAAGGATCAACAACACTGTATCCGAATTCAAAACCCAAAACTGCAGCCTCAGAAAGAAGGCTATCAAGAGCTTCAATTTTAGCCTGGTTATCACCGAGGTGGTTCAATGGAAAATATTCAGCACCCGTTTTAATATCGGTAAATGCAAGATGTCTTTGGCTGAAAGTTCCTCTTACACTATCCTGACCACTCAATCTAACAGGTGTACCTTCTAACAATAAACTACCAAATGCAATTGATTCAGCGAAAGCCCATTCAGCTTTACCAGAACCGTCTAAAAGCTTTTTACGATTTTCGAGAAACTTGGACAACTTAGGATGACCATTGAACTCATTAGGTATTCTTGTCAATCCATTTACTATTGTTGTTAATGTTTCTTTAGTTATTGATGTATTTTTTTCAGTTTGAATAGTTTCGATTTCTTTCTTTGGAACTGCTAATATCAAATCGCCTTCAAATTTTTTGCTTTCCTTTCGAATTTTTTCAATTGAAAGATTCATTTGTGCTTTTAGCTTATCAGAATATTTTGCGGTTTCATTTTCGGAAATAACTCCTTCACGCATTAACTTATTCTGATATATTTCTCTTACTGATTGATGCTCTTTTATTTTTGCATACATAATTGGTTGCGTAAATCCTGGTTCATCTCCTTCATTGTGACCGTGTCTTCTGTATCCGAATAAATCAATTACCACATCTTTCTTAAAAATCTGTCTGTACTCAAATGCCATTTGTGCAACCCACAAAGCTGCTTCAGGGTCATCACCATTTACATGAAAAATCGGTGCTTGAATCATTTTTGCTACATCGGTTGCATATTGCGAAGAACGTGCTTCATCTGGTGTTGTCGTAAATCCGATTTGATTGTTTACAATTATGTGAACAGTTCCACCGGTTCTAAATCCACTTAGCTGAGACAGGTTCAATGTTTCTGCAACAACTCCTTGGCCAGCAAAGGCTGCATCACCGTGAAGAAGCAGGGACATAACCTTTGAGTGACTCTTACTATCTCCTAATCTGGTTTGTTTAGCTCTAACCATTCCTTCAACAACAGGATTTACCCATTCAAGATGACTTGGGTTTGCAGCCACCGACACTGTGATATTTTTTCCTGTAAGTGTTTTGTAATTTCCTGTTGCTCCAAGATGATACTTCACATCACCTGAACCAGCAATAGAATTTGGATCACGAATATCTTCAAACTCTACAAAAATAGATTCATAAGGTTTCCCGATTATATTTGATAATACATTCAACCTGCCTCTATGAGACATTCCCAGAATAATCTCTTTTATGTTTTGTTCGGCAGCTTTGGCAAGAATCATGTCGAGAACTGGAATTAGTGTTTCGGATCCTTCCAGTGAAAATCGTTTATGACCTACAAACTTGCTGTGGATGAAATGTTCAAAAGATTCAGCAGCAATCAGTTTTTCCAGAATATTTCTCTTTATCTCTTTATCAAATGAAGGAATATTTTTAACAGGTTCCATTTTGTTCTGCAGCCATGCCTTCTCTGATGGATTCTGAATGTGCATATACTCCACGCCGATTTTATCGCAGTAAGTTTTTTCGAGTATGTTTAAAATTTCACGAAGAGTTGCTGTGTTTAGATTACCAAATCCACCAGTGATAAAATGCCTGTCAAGGTCCCAAATAGTTAAATTGTAACTTGATGGATCCAGCTCCGCATGGTATTGAGTTTTTGAGCCAAGTGGATCAAGATCAGAAATAAGATGTCCTCGAACTCTGTAAAGATTTATAAGTTGTAAAACTTTTGCCTGCTTTACTATTTCTTCAGTGTTACCTCCTGAACTTTCAAAAATTCCTGGCTGATAATCAGTTTGCCATCTGAGCGGTTTTGATGGAAGAGAAAGCGCATCAAAAATCTCATCGTAAAAATCTTCCATACCAAGAAGAAGATCATTTATTACCTTTAGGAATAATCCTGATTCAGCACCTTGAATTATCCTGTGATCATAAGTGCTGCTAATGTTCATTACTTTGCTGACGCCAAGAGTAGATATTGTTGTTGGCGACATCGCCTGATATTCCGCATTATATTGAATGGCTCCGGTTGCAATTATAACTCCTTGCCCAACCATAAGCCTTGGCACAGATGCGACAGTACCGATAGTACCTGGATTTGTTAAAGTAATTGTAGTTCCTAAAAAATCATTTGGATCTATCAATCCTTTTCTTGACCTTGCTACAAGATCTTCGTAAGCAGTCCAGAATTCTTTAAAGTTCAAATTATTTACAGCTTTTATATTTGGAACAATTAAAGATCTTGAACCATCTTTTTTTTCAATATCAATTGCTAATCCAAGATTTATATCTTTCCTTTTTATGACATGTGGTTTTCCATCAATAATTGTAAATGCATTATTCATTACCGGCATTGATTGAACAGCTTTTAGAATTGCCCAGCTTATTAAATGAGTAAAAGAGATTTTTCCTTTATTTAATCTTTTGAGATGATTGTTGATCAGTGTTCTGTTTTCTTCAAGTAATTTAACGGGGATTGTTCTCTGAGAAGTTGCGACTGGAATTGATAAACTGTTTACCATATTCTCTAAAATTTTTTCTGAACTGCCCGCAATTATCTGCTTAGTATCATTTTCCCCTGGCTGAGGCAATGATAAATTACCTGAAAAGAATGAATATCCATCGGATTGATTTTTTCCGTTCCCGCCATCTTTTGTGGAAATGTCTCCAAAAAATTTCCTCCACTGTTCAGGCACCTTTTCAGGATTACTTGAAAACTGATTATATAAATATTCAACGAACCAGGTATTGGCTCCAAACTTTTCAAGTTCTTCCTGCTGTCTTTTATTTAGGTTTTTACTTTTCATTTTAAATCGTTTATATTTTATTTCTTTTTAGTAACTTATAAAAGAATTTTATTAATAAATAGATAAACAATAATCAATTACAGTTTTAGTTCTCATATGCAAAGTAGAAAGTCAATACAAAACTTACGGCGTGAATATAAGCTAAACAAATTAACTGAAGAAACCGTTCACAAAATCCCTGTTAAGCAGTTTGAAATATGGTTTAAGGATGTCCTTAAACTTGGATTAAATGAACCGAATGCAATGATTCTTGCAACAAGCGATGAAAAAGCAAAACCTTCTGCAAGGGTTGTTTTGTTAAAGGAACTAAGTAGAAAAGGCTTTACATTTTTTACGAATTACAACAGCCGAAAAGGGAAGAATCTTTCTGAAAATTCTTCCGCTTCGCTTTTATTTTTTTGGGCAGAATTAGAAAGACAGGTACGGATCGAAGGAAAAATTAAAAAAATATCAAAGGCTGAATCACAAAAATATTTTGACACCAGACCTATTGAGAGTCGAATTGCAGCTTGGGCATCTAAGCAGAGTTCTGTGATTCCTGACAGAGATTATCTTGCGAAAAGATTTCAAAAATTTAAAGAGCAGTTTAAAGCAAAAAAAATCCCAATGCCCAAAAATTGGGGAGGGTTCTTTTTAGTCCCGGAATATTTTGAATTCTGGCAGGGAAGGGAAAACAGGTTGCACGATCGGATCAGTTATAAGAAAGTTAATGGAAAGTGGAAAATTTTTAGATTGGCACCTTAAATTAAAAATTAAATTTTCTTTTTATAATTGGTGCTCCTGTTATTAAGCTTCTGGTGATTATAGCTCCTAAAATTATCAATCCGCCAATAATTGCAGTTACTGACGGAGTTTCTCCGTAACCAATATATACCCAAACTGGATTCAAGACAGGTTCAACCATTGAAATTATTGAAGCTTCAACTGCAATAACTCTTTTTAATCCCGATGCAAAGAAGGCGTAAGCAAAAGCAATCTGAAACACGCCAAGAAAACTTACCATCCACAAATCTGAAAAAGATATCGTTTCAAGAGTGGAAAGAAAAGGAATGCATATCAAAGCAACGAGAATGTTTCCCCAGAAAATACTGCTTTGCTGATATTGTTGATCATTCCTTTTCATACCAAGAAAGAAACCAGCAAATGTAATTCCGGAAATTAGTGCAACTAAATTTCCTTCAAGATGACCGGGTTCAAGCTTTCCAACGAAAAATAAAATCATTCCAAATACACAAACAGCTACGGTAATAATATTAATTCGTTCATACCTGGTTTTGTTTATGAGTGGTTCAAAAATTAAAACGTAAATTGGCGCTGTTGCTTGTAAGAATATTGCATTTGCTGCTGTAGTAGTTTTGGTTGCTATTACAAATGAAATAAGCACTACTGCATAGATAGCCGAGTTTATAATACTCAATTTATTTACCAGGAGTATTTGCTTTTTGAAAATGAGTGCAAATGTGATGGCTGCAATTGAGCACCTGAAAAATGACAATTGCATTGCAGAAAAAGAAATAAGCTTAATAAAAAGTCCGCCGCTACTCCATAAAAGTGCAGCAACAAAAATGTAAAAAATACCCTTTTGGTGTTCAGAAATATTTTGCATAGATGGCAACAAATATAGTCAATGAAAGTCAGTATAAATGAAGGTTTATTTTTAGTATTTCTTGCTAAATTATGTTCAAAGATTAAAATATATTTAGAACTATGAGCAGAAGTTATAAGTTTATTGATCATACAGCAGATATTGCAGCGGAACTAAACGGCAGCAGCCTGGAAGAATTATTTGCAGCAGGTGCTGAAGCCTTGTTAAATTCAATTGTTGATGAACAAAAATTCGAAGCTGATGACTTACTGGAAATTGATCTCTCTGCATCTTCTAAAGAAGAATTATTAATTACTTTTTTAAATGAATTGAATTATCTCCTCACAACCAAAAAGTGGCTTTACTTATCAATTCAATCAATAAAAATTTTTAATGATACTGATAGTATACGAGTTATCGGTAGAGCTGAATGGAACAGAACTAAAAAAAGATATTCAACTAAAGCAGGAAATAAAATCGGTTACTTATCATCAGGTAGAAATTGTTGAAGCGAAAGGTAATTATTCAACTCTTGTTGTGTTTGATATTTAGAAAGGTATAAAAGGAGATAAGAAAATATGAATGTAGGAGGAATTGAACTGGTAAAAGTTCGGGAAAATTTGTGGGAGATACCTGCAACCGGACAAATGAAAGTACCGGGAAGAATTTACATTTCACAGGATATGATTGAAAAAGGATTAAAGAATGATGAAGCACTCAAACAAGTTGTAAATGTTGCTCATCTTCCGGGGATTGAAAAATATTCACTTGCAATGCCGGATATCCATTGGGGTTATGGTTTTCCAATTGGCGGAGTCGCAGCTACAAATCTTGATGAAGGAGTTATTTCTCCTGGTGGAGTTGGATACGATATTAATTGTGGAGTTAGACTTGCAACTACAAATTTAGAATATGAACGAATAAAAAACAGAATTGATGATCTTGTATCAAAGTTATTTCAAGCAGTCCCAACTGGTGTTGGTGCAAGTGGTGCAATAAAAAAACTTTCACCATCCGATCTTAAAAAAGTTTTAACAATAGGTTCGGTTTGGGCTGTTGAAAATGATCTTGGAACCTCATCCGATATTGATTTTACTGAAGAAAGCGGCACACTTAAAAATGCTGATTCAGGATTTGTAAGCAAACGTGCTTTCGAACGTGGCGCTGACCAGGTGGGAACTCTTGGTTCGGGAAATCATTTTCTTGAAGTGGATGTTGTTGAAGAAATTTATGATGCAAAAGTTGCAGAAGTGTTTGGTTTGTTTCAGGGACAAATTGTTATTCAAATACATACAGGTTCACGTGGACTTGGTTACCAGGTTTGTGACGATTATCTGAAAGTTCTTCTTCAGGCAAGCAATAAGTATGGTTTCAAACTTACCTGATAAGCAGCTTGCTTGTGCACCAATCAATTCTCAGGAAGGGCAGGATTACCTTGCTGCTATGCAGGCAGCAGCAAATTTTGCATGGAATAATCGACAGGTGATTATGCATCTTGCAAAAAAAGTTTTTAAAGAAACTTTTTCAATGACTGAATCCGAATTAGGTTTTAAACTGCTTTATGATGTTTGTCATAACATTGCAAAAATAGAAAAGCATAAGATCGGTAAAGAAGAAAAAGAAGTATGTGTCCATCGTAAAGGAGCCACACGTGCATTTCCACCGGGTAGTAAAATGATTCCGCAAAAATATCAGGAAGTCGGGCAACCAGTTCTAATCCCTGGTGATATGGGAAGATACTCTTATATTTTAGTTGGAACAGATAAAGCGATGGAAGAAACTTTCGGAAGTTCCTGTCACGGTGCCGGAAGAAATCTTAGTCGAACAAAAGCAATGAAGAAGGCGAAAGGAAGAGATTTAGTTGGTGAACTCAATAAAAAGGGAATATCAATTCAGGCGAAAGGTTACAAAACATTGGCAGAGGAAATGTCGGATGCATACAAAGATGTATCGGATGTTGTCGATGTAATGCATAAAGAAGGCATTACCAGAAAAGTTGCTAAGATAAGACCGGTTGGAGTAATTAAGGGTTGAGATATAAATATCATCCACCATATTTAGTAAAGAAATTATTTAATGATTTCATTTGGGAAACCTCTGATAATAAAATTCTTTTAACTTTTGATGATGGACCAACTGAAGCAGCTACTCAAAAGATATTAAATGTTCTAAAGGTTAATCAAATTAAAGCTGTTTTCTTTTGTGTGGGAAATAATATTAAAAACCATCCTGCGTTAGCAGAAAAAATATTGGAAGATGGACATACGATTGCCAATCACACTATGAATCACAAATTACTTACAAAATGAAAAGGGAAGAGTCAGTTGAAGAAATTAGTTCTTTCAATAATTTGATGAAAGAAAAATTTAACTACGATGTAAAATATTTCAGACCACCACTCGGCAGATTTAATCTAAAAACTAATGGAATTCTGAACGAACTTAATTTGAAATGTGTTATGTGGAATTTACTTACTTATGATTTTGACGAACAGTGTGGAAAAGGTAAAATATGCAATTGACAATTACTTGAGTAAAAATTCAATAATTGTTTTTCACGACAGTATAAAATGCAGAGATATAATTGAAGAAGCTTTGAACTACACAATTGAACAAGTCTCAAAAAAAGGATTCGAATTCGGGGAGCCTGAAGATTGCTTGAAATAATTATTTTAATTCTTGTCTCGGGGTACTTTTTAATTTCTGCTGTTCTAATAGTTGGTGCTAAAAAAATCTTTCCCAAGATTGAGTGAAGAAAAATTACCAACACGTTTCAATCATTGTTGCAGCAAGAAATGAAGAGAGTAATATTTTATCTATGTCTTGAATCATTAGACAGCTTAGATTTATCCTGAAAATAAACTTGAAATAATTATTGTTGATGACGCTTCAACGGATAATACTTCAACCTTGGTTTCAAATTTTCATCACAAGAAAAATAGGTTTAGAGCATTACGATTAGAAGAAACCGAATCAGCCAATTTGAGAGGCAAAGTAAGAGCAATGGCTGAAGGAATAAAAATTTCAAATGGAGAAATTATTCTAACTACTGATGCGGATTGCACAGTGAACTCCTCTTTGGGCAAAGACTATTGCTTCTTATTATTTTGAAGATGTTGGAGTTGTAAATGGTTTTACTTCGCAATTAGTTAATAGATTCGTTTTACTGGAATGCAGGCGATTGATTTTATTTATTTACTTTTTATTGCTTCTGGAACAATAAATCTTGGAAAACCGGTAAGCTGTATTGGAAACAATATGTCATTTAGAAAAAAAGCTTACGAAGAAGCAGGTGGATTTGAAAATTTACCATTCAGCGTTACGGAAGATTTCTTACTTCTCAATTCAATAAATAAATTAAAAAAGTATAGAATTATTTATCCACTAAACAAAGATTCACTTGTTATTTCAAAACCTGCTTCGGACTCTAAAAGAACTATTCAACCAAAAGAAGCGATGGGCAGTTGGTGGAATTGATACTCCACCTTTAGGTATGGGTTTAATGCTCTGGTCATTCCTTACAAATTTATTTTTATTACTTGACGCCATTTTTCTTTAGTGCTGTGTGGTTGTATTTGCTAATTTTCAAAGTCTCAATTGATTTTTTTGTACTTTTGCCGGTTCATCAAAGATTAGGTCTTCAGAAGAATTTAAAATATTTTCTGGTGTTTGAAATTTATTATATCATTTACGTGCTTCTTTTACCTTTTGTAGTTTTATTTAGTAAAAAAGTAAAATGGAAAGATAGAGTTTATTGATGCTTCTTCTCTGCAATTATTATGTAACATACAGATGCAACGCTTTCTGTGAGTTTTGCCATTTTGGTGATCACACTAATTTTAAGGATACACCTTATGCTGACCTCAATGAGTTTAAATCTAATGTTGAGCAGACTTGCAAAACTCGGAGTTAAGTTTATTGATTTAACAGGAGGTGAACCGCTGCTTCATAAAGATATTCACCTGATGGCAGAGTTTGCACATAATCTGAAAATGCAAACAAGTATAACAACCAACACTTTACTTTATCCAAAGTATGCTGAGAAACTTGCTGGAAAAATTAATCTTCTTCATTTCTCGCTTGATTCACCCTGATGAGGAGGAACATAACAGAATAAGAAAAGTAGATTGTTATAATTCGATCTTTAAAAGTATTGAATTAGCAAAATCTCTTGGTGAATTTCCGGATATTCTTTTTACCGTTACAAATGAAACTTACAAGAAGCTGCCACGAATGCACGAATTAGCTGCAAAATACGATTTAGTATTGCTTGTCAATCCGGTTTTTTCTTACTTCGGTAATCCAGGTCTCTCACAGGAAGCCATTGATTTTATTGATGATTATTGTGATGGCAAGATGGATGTATACCTGAATAAAGCCTTTATGAAACTTAGAAGAAACGGTGGAAATAATATTGATGATCCAAGCTGCAAAGCTGCTTCCAGAGTAATTGTTATTTCTCCAACTAATGAAATTCTTCTTCCTTGCTATCATTTTGCGAATGATAAAATTAAAATTGATCAACCAATAAATGAGATAAGAAAATCTGATAAGATAAAATATTTTATAAAGAATGAAGGCAGGTTTGATTTTTGTCATGGCTGTACGGTAAATTGTTACTTTGAACCATCATTTGCTTTTCCAACAAACTTGTATGCAATTTCCAGTTTGACATCGAAGTTCAAATACAGTTACAACAAACTCATCAAACAAAAAATTAAAAAGAAACTAATCTCCAAAATCAGAAAGTAAATAATGCGATCCGTTATTATTTTAGTTCTCATATCTTTTATCAAAATAAATTCATTTGCTCAGACCACAAACGAATGGTTTCCTGCAGATTTAAATATTCAGCCATTCGTTGCTCATTTTCTTGAACCTAAAACAGGTTTTCAATATTTATTTGAAATTGAAAAAGTGAGGATTGATATTGGAACATCGCAAGATATAATTCATTGGAAACAAGATTATCAAACTTTCTCATTTGGCGCGGATTTTTTTACATACACAAGAGCACGATCAGAATCCGATTTTAAATTTCCGGTTGAAACTATAGATTACTTATTTGGAATTAACGGTGGATACAAATATAAAACAGAAAAAAAAGAATGGGGCGCACGATTACGATTCAGTCATATCAGTGCTCATCTTGTTGATGGTTATTATGATTCTGAAACACAAACCTGGTTAGACAATAGGCAACCTTTTGTTTACAGCAGAGAATTTTTTGAATTGATTGGATATTATAAAATTTATGGTGTTCAGACTTTATGGTGCTCTAACATTATAATATTCACATTATACCGACTGATATTAAAAAAGGAATTTATGGAGCTGGATTTGATTATTATGCTGTTCAGTTAAACATTCCAGCATTCACTCCTTATATTGGTTATGATTTTGAACTTATCGGAATTGAGAAATTATTTTGGAAATAATATTGTTACGGCGGGCATAAAATTTGGACATCCTGAGTCCAGAGGATTTAGTATTTTTACATCTTATTATTCAGGTAAAAGTGTACACGGAGAATTCTATGATATTAGTGAAGATTATGTAACTATAGGAATTAACCTGGATATTTGATTTCTATTTGAGATAATTTATGACTGATCAAAAAAATAATGATATAAAAGATGTTCAGCGAAAACTTGAACACGAGCTTAAAGATCATCTTCTGGAAGATCCATCTGAAAAGAACTTTCAGGAAGCTTATGACAAGATGCACACTTTTTTTATCGAACACGAAAATTCTGAAAGTCTTTATCCCGACGGACTTGCAATGGTTTTCAAAAATCTTTATCGATTTAAGCGGAAGCGGAAACATAGTTTTGGATATCGGAAGTGGTAATGGAAAGCTTGCAATTGCTATGGCGCAAAAAGGTAATGTTGTTACAGGACTGGATGTTTCAAAAATTGCAATTCAAGCGGCTCAGGAACTTCATAAAAAAATAGCTCCTGATTTACCCGTTGGGTTTAAATTTGGAGATGCAAGGAATTTGCCATTTGCAGACAATACATTTGATTATATAACCAGTCAAGACCTTGTTGAACATATTTCAGAAGATGATTTCAAAGTACATTTGAAAGAAGTTTACAGGATTCTAAAACGTGGAGGTAGATATGTTTTCTGGACACCATCAGAATTGCGTGGAGGCAGTTCATTGGGATTACATCTAAAGGAATATACAATTGATGAAATGGATAAGATCATCAGAAGTACAAATTTTAAATATTCATGGTTTGATTTAAGATTCTACAGAATAAAAGTGAAAGTTGAGATAAAACAATCCTTAATGTTTCCGGTAATCCTTTATGAAAGATTCTTAAGCAAAATCATTAAGTTTCTTCCTGAGAAATTGAATAAACTCTTAGTTCCAAGGTTACTTTTTCAATTAACTAAATAACCTTCTTCATCTTTGCTTTAATATTTTTCCAAATTATGTTAAACGATTTACTCTTAAAGATTGTATGGATTGTTGATTATGCCTGAACAGCCATACGGTGATTATTATCAATCGACATATTCAGGCCCGCCTTCAAATAAAAAGAAGGAAAAACCTTTGCTGCACTTAGGTTTGTTTATTATTACATTTATCACAACGACAATTGCCGGGGTTCAATGGACAAGCGCTTCTGGTGGACCTTATGAATTAAGTGAACTTGTTAACAGGTTTACCATATTCAATTTCTATATTACTTATAATAACTTTTCACGAGTTTGGACATTACTTTGCAGCATTGTATCATAAGGTAAAAGCTTCATTGCCTTTTTACATTCCATTTCCTCCGATTCCGTATATGATAAATTTTGGAACGATGGGTGCAGTTATCAGAACACGAACACGAATCCATTCAAAGAAAGCAATGTTTGATATTGGTGTTGCTGGTCCGATTGCAGGATTTGTTGTTTGCATTGGAATTTTGATTTACGGTTTCTTAAATGTCAACGGAATTGAATATCTAATTAATATTCATCCGGATTATCTTGAACCAACATATGGAAAAGATGGATTGTCGTTAGTGTTTGGTGATTCAATTCTCTTTTCATTTCTGAGGGAGATTTTTATAAAGCCGGGACAGTTTTTTCCTCCAATGAGCGAAATTTATCATTATCCATTTTTATGTGTTGGCTGGTTTGGATTATTCATTACCTCTATGAATATGATTCCTGTTGGTCAGCTTGATGGGGGACATATTTCATTTGCAATGTTTGGTGAGAAGAATCATTACAAAATTTCAGTGATTTGTTTTTCTGTAATGTTTGTGTTTGGAATTATAGGCTTTGCTGATACTTTTCTTGAACTAAATTATGGAATCGGTTGGTCTGGTTGGTTATTCTGGTCTTTAATTCTGTTTTTCGTAATAAAGCTGAAACATCCACCGGTCCTTGATGCTACAGAGCTTGATCCCAGAAGAAAATTTATTGGATATATTTCATTTATTATTTTTATAATTTCTTTTTCTCCCATGCCTATTATGCTAACATTACCTCAATAAATTTTAGAAATATCTTAATTTTTACCTTGTGATATTGCTTGTATCGAAATATTATTCTGCTATGCGAAAAACCTATTTATTGATTATCCCGCTTTTCATTTGGGGATGCGAACAAACTTACGATAACGTAATAGATACCTCGACAGAAAATTACCAGGTTAGCTCAATTGGTGGAGTTAAAGATACAATTGATTTAAAGATCCTGGAGATTCACTTCTTAACCTAGAATAATCTTTACATCTCAGAGTAATAGTTAATAAAGCTTACTTCACATAATTGCTTCGGATTATACTCAATTTTAAATTCTTCTCCGGTTGAAATGATTGAAGGTTAGCAACAATGTCTTTGAAAATGAATTTATTCTTGACAAGAGAAAACCCAAATGGGGATTACACATATAAATTTTTCTGTGACGGGATTTGATGGAAATAATAATGAGGTAGCACTAACTTCGTTTTATTTTAATAATGGGCAGGATAATGTTGCACCTTTCATATCAAATTTAAATATGCCTGATACGCTTCAAGCAGGCGAAACGATTCGATTTACAGTGGAAGTAAGTGATAGTAATGGATTGAATGATGTTGAATTTGTTTTTTATGAGGCTTATGATCCTGATGGAAATCGAGTTGTCAATAGTCAGGGTATTTATCAATTTCCTATGTTTGATGATGGAAATAATGGGGATATAACTGCTGGAGATGGAATTTATATCGGTGATACTGACCTTTCCAATAAGTACACAGCTTGGTACTTGGAGATTTCAATTCCAGGCAGAAGATCGTTCTGGCGCACTGAGCAATATCATTAATCATTATATGCTGATTCAATGATCAAATATTTTTCATTACTATTCATATCTCTTTTTATAATTAAAATCTCAGCACAGCTGAAACCCGAAGCGTATAACCTACCTAATGATGACAACTATCTTCCAAAGATTACCACTTCGACACCAGTCAGCAATAGTATACTTGATATAATTGCAATCGGCGATACAGTCTGGCTCGGCACTAGCAGAGGAGTCAGCGTTTCTTTTGATAGGGGCGCAAACTGGACAAATTTTTATGGAACTTCTCCTTTTGGAACTGATAATGTTTCAGCTCATTGGATATGACAATGGAGTTGTCTGGGCTGCAACTGCAACGAGCGTTGAAGGTGTTGGTGGTGGAACAGTTCCAAAAGGAACAGGTTTGAAATACACTACTAATAACGGATCAAACCTGGACAGCAGTTCCTCAACCTGTGGACCATCCTGATTCGAACACCGTTAGATATGGAGATAATATTCTGCAAGCTCTTCCGGTTACTGTTGCTGAGCAGAATTTAACTTATGATATCGCATTTACTCCGGGAACTGTATGGATAACATCTTTTGCAGGTGGATTACGTAAGAGCACAAATATGGGTCAATCCTGGCAAAGGGTTGTATCTTCCTCCAGACGATTTGAATTCAATTAAAACCTGCAGATTCACTTGATTTTTGTCTTATCACCAGTTGGAGGAAGTTTTTGCAGTGAAGGCAATTTAAATCACCGGGCATTCTCTGTGATTTCTACCAACGCTACAACTCTCTATGTCGGAACAGCAAATGGAGTAAACAAATCGACTGATAATGGAATAAGCTGGGTGAAGTTCAATCATCAAAATCAGGATGAACCGATAAGCGGAAATTTTGTCACGGCGCTGGGATACAACTCAACAAATAATACTGTCTGGGCATCTACCTGGAAAGCAGAAGATTTATCAGAATATTATGGAGTAAGCTGCATCCACTGATGGCGGAAATAGCTGGTCAATTCATTTAATTGATCAAAAATCACACAATTTTGGATTCAAAGGAAGCAATACCATTGCAGCAACAGATGAAGGTGCTTTCAGAACTTCAGATCAGGGTACTCAACTGGATATTACCAAATCAATATTGTTGATTAGTGAAACGGAGTTCCTTTAACTACAAATATTTTTTATAGTGCCGCATTCAGAAGGAAGTGATGTATGGCTTGGTTCGGATGATGGATTAGCAATGATTGATGAAACAGGTTTTTGGGTTGGTGACTGGAAAGTTTATTTTGCCTCTCAACCACTGAACTCTAATAATGAAACTTACTGTTACCCAAATCCTTTTTCACCAAGAACGGAACAATTAAAAATTAAATACAGTACTGGCGGAGTCGAAGCATCAGTTACAATCAGAATTTTTAATTTTAGTTTGCGACTACATCCGAACGATTATACAAAATGCACCACGTAACAGAACAACTGAAATGGAAGTCCACCCGAATTTTGGGATGGAACAGATGAAAATGGTAATCTTCTTACCAAACGGAGTGTACTTCTATTCAGTCGAAATAGATGATAATGAACCTCTTTTCGGAAAAATTATTTATATGCAATAATGCTGAAACATTTTTTCATATTGCTTAGTCTTTTTAGTGTTGTTAGTTTCGCACAACCGCAATTCAGTGAGATGGCTGTTAGTCCGGGAGCGTTTAGCAGGCTTGGTTTTGGTGCCAGAGGAATAGGTTTGGGTAATGCAGTTTCATCAATCACTGAAGGAGAATTAGTTTCTTATTATAACCCGGCCATTACTCCTTTCCAGGAAAATAATTCTTTTCAGGTTGGATATTCATTTCTTATCACTCGACAGAGCTCTTAACTTTTTAAATTACACAAGGAAATTTGATTTTTATTCAGCTACAGATACAATTGCTGAAAATAGAAAGCCAAGAACTACTGCTGGATTAAGCATTGGTATTATAAATTCAGGTGTTAGCAATATTGATGGCAGAGATAATAACGGAATATCCACTGGCGAACTTTCAACATCAGAAAATCAATTTTTTTTGGGACTAGCAGCAAGGATTTCTGAAAAATTCTCCATGGTTAACTATCAAATACTACTACTACAAACTTTACGAAGAAATCAACTCAACTTCTTTAGGTTTTGATATCGGAGCGTTATATCGATTAAATGATAATTTTAATATTTCTTTAGTCATTTACAGATCTCAATAGCGCATATCAATGGGACACTGCACCTGTTTATGAGCAAAATGGAATTACGACCGAAGATAAATTTCCAAATCTCAGAAAAATTGGAGTCAGTTACAGGAATAAAAAAATAGGAATACTCGGTGCTATTGAATTTGAAAACAGTAATGCACAAACCAATATTTTACGTGCAGGTGTTGAATACAACATTTACGATCAGTTTTATGTTCGGGGTGGTATTGATCAGTTTAATCTTGATAATCTTGATTGGCCTGTTGTACCGTCACTTGGTTTTTCTTTTTTCAAAGCATTCGACAGCTTTGTAGTTGGTGTTGAATATGCTTATCAGTTTGAACAATATTCAAATGACGGAAGAAATATTATCGCTATTAATTTTAATTTTTAAAAACTATTAGTTGTCATTCTGAGAAGCGTAGCGACGAAAGAATCTTTAGTAATTTAGATTGCTTCATCCCGACACTTGTCGGGATCGCAATGACAGGAATAAAAAGCATTAAATTTACTGTATGAAAAAAATATTATTTACAATACTCCTAATCAGCTCAGTATCATTTGCACAATCTGCTGGTAATACAGGATTAGCATTTCTCAAATTCGGATATGGTGCTAGAAATATTGCGATGGGTGACGCCGGTTCATCAGCCTCAAATGATCTTTCTGCACTTTACTACAATCCATCTCGTTTGGTTTCATTTGAAGAAAATCAGGCAATGTTCATGCACAGCGAATGGATACAGGATGTAACAAGTGAAGTCGGTGGAATTAAATGGAACATGTTCAACCTGCCGTGGGCAGTTGGATTTAATGTTACAAGTGTGGCTGATATTGAAGTTAGAGAAAGACCCGGTGAAGCAATATCATCATTTAATGCGAACTATTTTTTCCTCAGCTTATCTTCAGGCTTTAAAGTGATAAATGATCTGGACTTTGGAGCAACAGTTAAATATATATATGAAGGAATTCTTAACGATCAATCAGTAGGTTACGGTTTGGACTTTGGGTTGAATTATTTCACTCCTGTTAAAGGACTAACTGCATCAACTGTAATAAGAAATATCGGCTCGATGAATGCATTAAACATTGTCGGGACAAAACTTCCACTGGATTTCCGTTTAGGAGGAGCATACAATTATAATCTTCCAACAGCAAAACTTGATCTAATAGTAACAGGAGAATTCCAAAAATATCTGGATAATGATGACATCCACTTTAATACTGGTGCTGAAGCAGTTTATAATGAAACATTTGCTGCACGAGTAGGCTATCAGACAGGCTACGAAGCAAGAGGTTTCACTGCAGGAATCGGAATTGAATGGGGCAGTTTAAGATTTGATTATGCTTACACACCTTTTTCTCTTGGACTTGGCAATGCTAACCAATTTTCACTTCAATTCAGTTTTTAAGATTCTTTTAATTCAAGAATCTCTAAGATTGTTACATTAAATCGAATTGTAATTTCAAGATACCTGTTCTCTTTAAGGTAAATTAGAATGCTGCTTTTATCACCATCCGAGGAATAAGTTTGCTGCGGGATAATTTTAACGTTATTTAAGTCCTTTTCATGTTCTTTAAGAATAATCCACAAAGTTTTGAAAACCTGTCCGGCACTTGTTTTAAATGTCGTTCCCCAATCTTTTATAATCTTAACTGTTTTTTCATTTTTGAAATAAACCACGCAAACAGGATTATTCTTATTATCGGAAACAAAAAAGTTACCAGCCTCATCTTCTATAACATTAAAATCCGGACCCAGCATATCCCAAACATCCATCATATCCATTCCAAGTTTAATTTCATGATCCCGGACAATCATCGTACTGTCCTGTGCAAATAAATTGAGGGATAAAAGAATAATAATGATCGATGATTTCATCTGTTCTCCAAGTGATTGATTTTGTTTAGTGAAATTTAAGCAAGAGTGGTTTCTTAGGCAAAGGTATTCTCGTTGCGTCCATGCAGTTTAATATTACTGCACGAACGCATTGAGAAATAGAAAGCTTATTTTGTAAGTATCATTTTCTTTGTTTCAGTAATTGAACCGGATTGCAGTGTGTAATAATAAATTCCACTTGATAAATTTGTAGCGTCAAATATAACTTCGAACGTACCTGCGGATTTAGTTTCGTTAACTAAAGATGAAACTTCATTACCTAAAGCATCATAAACTATAAGTGTCGTGAATGAAGCTTCAGGAATAGAGTATCTAATTGTTGTAGATGGATTGAATGGATTTGGATAATTATCAAATAACTGGAATAAAGTTGGGTTTGAAGCGTCTCCGCCAACATCAGTTACTATGATAGATACAGAAGCAGAATCCCATTTTAGCGGACTTTTGTGTCCTGCATTAACTATGTAGGTGCCCGGTTCAGGAGCTGTTAATGTAAATGGATTTGAACTGGTTCCATTATTAACGGCAACAACAGTTCCAAAAGCATTTACGAGCTCACCAGCAACATCTTCGGAAGTTCCGCTAACAGTAATTTGAACTTGTAGATCGGATGCTGATGCTGAAACTATGCCATCCTCAAATGTATGGCATCCACCACCACTACAACCGGGATCAGTTCCGTTAAATGATGGTCTTGAAATGTTTATTGGAATTACTATTAGCATAATTCCAATAACTAAAAGTAGTATTGTGTATTTCATATGCATCTCCTTGTTGATTATAAATAGTTGTTAATTACGCAATAATTATACCTTAATTTTGTGGCTTTATCAATATCAATTATTAGTTATAGTAGGTGAGAGGGCAGAAGTGACCTTTGTTTTTCCGACAAAACTTACTTTATCAGAACCATTTTTTTAGTTTCTATAAATGAACCAGCCCGAAGCTTGTAAAAATAAATTCCGGACTGGAAAACCTTTGATGAAGACGTATTTCCGCTGGAGGCGATCGCCCATCAAACTCAACTTCATAAGTGCCGGGTTGTTTTTCTTCGTTAACGAGAGTTGCAATTTCATTTCCTAAAACATCATAAACTTTTAATGTAGATAAATTGCCTATTGCGGACTGTGAACTGCACACTGATGTTGTGGATTAAACGGGTTGGGGTAGTTTTGGGAATATAATTTTCAAATGCTCACGTTAACAGATATAACTATAATGTCTGCTCATTGAACATCATTCGGAGGAATTAATTGGTTAACTGTTCCAGTACTTGTATCTAAGAAATCATAATTATCAATCAGGTTGTATAAATCAAGTACGACCATTTAGAGATTCTATCCTGAAATCAATTGCCAGGTTTTCCCGTCTGGGTTGACACATGTGAACCCATGACCACCTCATCTGCTGTCCTAATATTGGAGTTTCGAGATTTCGCATAAGTTACGTATCTTGAACACTGACCAACTTATAAAACTTGCTCATCAATAATTAATACTCCATTCTGCGTAACCGAAGTTAGTACTCAATGCTCCAGTAAAGCCATGAATCAAGCCTGTTAACTGACGATAAGATCAGTCACCCTGTGCATTTCATCGATTATCTCCTAGCTGTGATGCCAAAATGAGCTTGAGTCGATTTAACGGTGGTTGAAATAATAAATTGAAATAAATCCATATGCCTGGCTTACCATCAGAAGTGATATTGAATCTATATATAAGTGTTACCATTCAGTCTTCGGATATTCCATGATAAGGATAATTGACTAAAAAGAATAGATTGTACCATGCATAATTGTCAGTTATCTGTCATCATCACTAGTGTATCAGCTCACTAAATACTGTGATTGTCTAGTATAGTCTTGATCGAAACGTCCGCTGGATTGAAAAACTTGGAAGCAAACATACAACTGCATCGTGTTATACAAATATTCCAACATTGATTGATCCTGTTTGCCAGAAGTATTTGGGAGGATAAAATTCGAGATAGAAGAGAAGAATACAGGATAAATATTTTAGAGCTTTCATTGCTGCCAATCCCTGTTTTGTTGCTTCAAACGTAATAAATTACTTTTTAAGAATCAATTTAGATAAGCGACATCCTGCATTTTTTAATATCTTTGGCTATAATTTTTAATAGAATTTAGCAATTGGCAGACTTTAATTACATAGATCACTACAAAAAAGACGCAGTTGAGTTTGATTACTTCGAGGAACGGAAAGGTGCAACTGCACACGACGAAAGACGTGTAAGAGAATACATCATTTCAAAAATTCCGAAAAGTGTTAATTCAATTCTGGATGTCGGCTGCGGAAATGGCTGGGTTGCAAAGGAATTTCTTCCCAAAGGGAAACAGGTTTATTCACTTGATATTTCTGTAACAAATCCAGCCATAGCTAAAAAACTTTATCCAGATGAAAAACATTTTGGTATCACAGCAGATTCATTTCATCTTCCTTTCAATGATAACTCATTCGATTGTGTAATTGCATCAGAAATAATTGAGCACGTTTTTGATCCGGCAGGATTTGTAAAAGAATTATTCCGAGTTGTGAAAAAGGGAGGAAGTTTAATCATCACAACTCCATACAAAGAAAAATTAATTTATTATCTCTGCATTCACTGCAATCAAAAAACTCCTGCTAATGCACACATTCATTCTTTCGATGAAAAGAAACTTGAGAGTTTATATTCAGGGAAGCGATTTGAAAAGTTTTAAGTATGAGACTTTCGGAAATAAAATTCTGCTTTTTTTAAGAACTTATGTGATACTTCAGTTTTTTCCATTCTGGATATGGAAGTTGAAGGATAAATTCTTCAATCTGTTCATCAATAAACCTGTTCATATAATCTGCATTTATAAAAAGAAGTGAGGAAATTTAGTATGTCATTCTGAGGAACATAGTGACGAAGAATCTATTTGTTCACCTGAGATTCTTTGCTTTGCATCAGAATGACAGATTCAGTTTAATGTTTGAAGAAGGTTTGTTACTTCCTTCTCCCAATTCAATTCTTGAGAGGCAATATGGCAGTTTTGTTTTTTGCTTTCGTAAAGACCGGTATTTTCAGATAATTTTTTCAAAGCGGTTATCAATTCTGCTTTATTCTCAATGTCAACAGCAAATCCCACATCATATTTTTCAACAACTTCTTTCATTTGCGGAAGATTACTTACAATTACCGGAATCTCTGCCATTATGTATTCGAATAATTTATTCGGCAAAGCATAGTAGTAGCTAGTGCTAAGATTTTCTATTAGTGATACCCCAACATCCGCTGATGCAGTAATTTTCGGTAATTCGTCCTGAGTCAGCTTTCCGAGAAAGATAACCTGTTTGGTGAGATTCATTTTTGCAGCAAGATCCTGGTAGTACTCTTCGTATTCTCCACCACCGATAATTAAAAATACGTGGTCAGGTAATTCATTTAAAACTGCAAAAACTTTTTCTATTCCTCTACCTTTGAGAAGAACACCCTGGTAAAGAATAATTTTTTTTTGAGCCAGAGGCTCATCAGCCTTCGGCTGTTTTTTCAATTCGAAGTTGTGAATGAAGATCAAGTTTAGGAGATGGTTTGTTGTAACGTGGTAAATTTCTCAGGAGAATTATGTTCTTTAGTCCATATTCTTTTTTCAGAAAATCACCATCCATTTGGCCGGTGACAATCACATAGTCAGCTCCTTTGATGAACAACTTTTCAGTCCACTTCCAGAATGCTTGTTTGATCTTTTTCTCTTTTAATCCTGCGAGGTGACCGAAAAGTTCACGCGAATCATAATAAATTTTTGCTCGTTTCAACTTTCCAAAGATTACAGCAAAGGGAAGTGTGTAAATATCTTCAGCAAAAATGATGGATGCTTTTGTGGTAAGTAGTTTTAGTTTTATATGCCAGATGAATTTCAGATAAAAGGAGAGTGAGAGAAATCCTTTTTTCAATTTGATAATTGAAACATCTCCGCGGGATTCAGTGAAGTCTTTTGTCAGCCAATCAAATCCGATGAACTCAACGTTAAAATTATTTGCCGATAAACTATCGTATAGATTATTACAGCGGGTATCGTAATGAATATTGCCGAGAAATGTTATGAGAACTTTTTTATTCGAGCTCATTTATTCAGCTCAATACGAATTTATAATTTCTTACGCAGTGTATTGCGCATTACTGTTTTAGCATCAAACTTTTCTTTGAAGTCAATCAGATTCATACTCGGTGTCATCGGATTCTCAGCTTTTGTATCCTGTGAAACTCCGATATCAACATACTTATATCCTTTTTCAGTTGACCACTTAACTACTTCATACATTACACGATGAATGGGTTTCAGATGCTCATATTCATAAAGAAGCATATTGTAAAAACAAAGTGTAACAGTCTCGTTGCAAATAAAAACGGATGAGCCTGCAATTGGTTTATCTTTGTAGTAAACCATAAAAAGAACCAGGTTGTCCGGTAATAGTTTTGTTAATTTGATAAGATCTTCAAGCGAGTGTGTTGGTTTAACATCGTGACGTGCTTTGTTATCAACAAGTATTGGATAAAATTCATCGTAGCGTTCATTTATTTCAACTCTGATGTCAGGATCTTTTAATGTCTTCCTGACGTTTCTTCTAACTGTCTGTTGAAATCTGGAAATAATATCTTCATTTGGGTTCAAGCTTTATCGCACTCGAAATGTAATGAAGATCGTAATTGAATCCTTGCCAGAGCATTGCAAAATCAAGATTTTCATTTTGATGTCTTTCATAAACGCGTGGTGCAGATGTTAAAAGAAATTCCTTAATTCCAACTTTCTTTCCATATTCAAGAAGAGTTGAAACAATTTCCATAGCTTCAAAAAACTTCACATCTTTGGTGACTATTGAACCATAACTTGCACCAATTGGAGATTCAAATAGATCCCCGATTCTTGCACCGGGAAGTACAGCGACAATATTTCCTTTTTCTAAAAAAATCAAATGATTGAAACTGAACTTACCTGGTTTGTGATAATCAAAGAATTTTTGCATATGGAACATTGTGCCGTTGTTAGATTCTAGTACGAACTGATCCCATTTATCTTTCCAATCTTCAGAGTATTCGATTATTTCCATTAATTCAGTATTAGGTATTAATTCAGTTGGACAAATTTACAAAAATGTTTCATGGAATTATGAGATAATTCAGGGTAACTTTTCATAGAAAATGAAGTCATTGAATGCAAGCTATTTTTTTAAATTGCATTGTATTTAATAAAGCAAAATCCGGGAACTTATACTTCTGCAGTTTCAGTTCCTCAATATGTTTTTCATTATAAAGCAACCAATCACCTTCAGCAATTTGACCGAAGTTAAAATCTGTCTCCCAATATTCTTTGAGAATTACCAGCTTTATATTCACGAATTAAATCAACGCTGTATTTTGTAAAATGATCGGTATATATTGTCTTCGAAGGATTATCCTTCAAAAATATTTTTAATGAATTTAGATTATTCTTATCAAAAAAGTTAGTGTACTCAAAACACATTATTAAACTTCCAAGAATGTAAATCACAATCAATCCACTCTTAATGAATTTTGAAAATCGATTCATAAAAATTGCTGAAAGAATTACAATCGGCATCAGCAATGGATAAATATACCAGCTTCTTGCCAGGTCAAGTGGTTTATATTCAGTGAATGAAGTGGTAAATGCAATCATTAGAACTGCTGCTCCTAAAAACCAGAAAGTAAGAAGCGGTTGTTCTTTCTTTTTAAAGTTGAAAAAAGTTTGAACAGCTGAAATTATTGGAAGAAATAAATAAAATCTCCTCAGGAAAATAGATTTTATATTTATCAGAAAAATCTGATCAAAAAGATTTCTAAAATAATTTTTTGAGCCGGATAACTTTTGTGCTGTATAAGGGAAAAAATCATAATAGCTATAATTATAGTTTACGTTGGTGATAGTCAATCTGTATAAAAAATCATTGTGCGAGAGCAGATATATGAATCCTTCAATCAGATAATTAGCAACTATGAAAAGTATTCCAATGAGCAATTGAAAAACTAATTGTTTTTTCTTTACCAGAAAGTAAACAAGCAAAGCAATTAGTAAGAAAAGAAAATAGTAAGCGTTCTCTTTAAACTGCATCGAAAGGAAAAATGAAACACCACCTAAATATGCTAAATAAATTCCTTTTTGAAAATATGACTTTAGAAGAAAGTAGATTCCAAGATTTATAAAGAATGTAGTTATCAGATCAGGAAATCCAATTGTTGCAAAAATTATATCAGTAGGAAAGAATGCTAATTAGCAGTGCAGAAGTGAGTGCAACTTTTTCATTATTAGTTATTAGTCGGGTTAACTTATAAGTGAGAACAATATTTAGAAGTGAAAACAAAAAAGGGAAGACAATTGTTGCAAATTCAGTATTACCGAAAATCATCATGGAAAATGATGTTAAACCGATAAATGCTATTCTCAAAGGAAATACCGGATATCCTAAATAATCATTAGCAAAATCACCATTTGCTAGTGAATAACTCAGATAAGAATAGTATGCATCATCAGAAAAGATGTGACCGATCTGAAAATATAATCTGATAAGAAATCCGACAATTAATATGGAAGCTAATACAAAATATATTTTTTTGGGTTTAAATTAATTTGCTTCAACGTCTTTCTTTCCAATTCTAAATTTCATTTCAAAGTAATATGCCGCGAAAGGAAGCAACAATATAAACATCGGATACTTGTATCTGGGTGTACCAACAGTAATCATTATCATCATGGTCGCAACAGCAGAAAATATTAGGATGAGAATAGTTTTATCATTGTAAAATTTATTTTTAAAAAGTTTATAGATGCCCATAATAACCGCAAATAACAGAAAGTAATAAAACAAATGATGTAAGATTAAAATTAACAAATACGAAATTTTGTAAAATGTATTAGTGTTTGGTAGAGCTTTGTTGAAGTCAAATTCTAGAAAAATGTTTTTCATTACCCGAGCAAAGTTCACATTGCTAATTCCCAACAATGATGAAATTGATATATCATCCCAAGCGAATGTATGAAATAACTTGGCTGGTGCGAGTAGCAACCATCGCTCCGGATATTCAGTTATCCAATTGACAGCTTGTCTTTGATAAAATTCACCCTTCTGCAAATATGTTAACGAGTCGGTGAATTCAATATAACCTGCTTTACCTTTTTCTAGGACAGTTGAATTAAAACCTCCTGTCGCATCATCATTCGCTCCTAATAATAAATTTACCGGACCTGTTGTAGAAGTAAATTCGAAATGTCCAAATTTCATTTTTGTAAAACCGCCGAATAAAATGATGAAAACAATAACTCCAGAGTAAATGTAAAAGAAATTAAGTTTGATTTTTTTCTTTTTATAAAAGGAAAGAAAATGAATCATCAGGAATGCAAATAGTAAATGCCCATCCAACTGGTCTGACAGCAATTGCACACCCGGCTAAGATACCCGATAACAATAAGTAAATATTTTTTTGTAATATGAAGAAATAAATCGAGTAAGAAACCAGTAGCAGGAAAAAAAGTTCGGTATAATTTTGAAGTATTAACCCAATTGTGTTCAGGTAAAGTATGTAGAGGAGAATTGTTAAACGAGCAGTATTTTCTGAAAATAAATGGCAAGTAATTTTATACAGAACGATATATCTGGAGTAGTATAACAATCAGGTTAAATAAACTAATTGCTACGGTTGAATTATAAATTTTCAAAACCAAAAAAATTACATTTATATACAACGGAGCGACTATATAATCATCGTACAAGTTTTGTGGGGCAGGATAAAATTCATTTTGCTCGACACACTTTTGAGCAAGTTGATAATAATATAACGCATCGCTATTATAGGCTATTTCTGTAGTTAATATTAGCGTCAACTGAATAGCAATATAAATTATAACTATATACTTTATCTTTAAAGTAAGTAAATGGATTAGCTTTTTCATAAATCGATTCAAATATAATTAAATTGATTTTTATCCATTGATGAGAAAACGAATATTAATATCTCCCAACAGTTTTAAGGAGTGTGCTGATTCTGTAACCATAGCTGAACTAATTAAGAACAATCTCTCTTATTTAAGGGACACTGAGCTTATTGTTAAGCCAATTACAGACGGGGGAGACGGGTTTTTAAGTGTTTGCAAATTCCATTTTGATGGAGAGTTAAGAACGTATTCGATTTCAACAGCATATGATAATTCCACGTTTGATTGCCCAATTCTTTATTGTGAAAATAGAAAGGAGATTTACATTGAATCAGCTGAGGTTCTTGGTTTAAAGGTTGTTCCGTTACAATATAGAAATCCACTTAAGTTATCTTCAAATGGATCAGGAGAATTGTTGAAAAAGATTGAGCAGGATGTTCAGATAAAGAGAATTAAGGTAGACAAGGTATTTATTGGAATAGGTGGAACAGCTACAATTGATATGGGAGTCGGGATGATGTCAGAATTAGGTTTGAAGCTGCTCGATTCCACAAACGCAGAATTACGCGTGCTCCCGGAGAATTTTCTTGCAGTTCGGACAATTGAATATAAACCATTTAACTTTTCCTTTGAGGTTATCCCTGTGGTTGATGTTACAAATCCCCTAGTGGGAGAACGAGGCGGAGTTAAAATGTTTGGAAGGCAGAAGGGTGCTGAAGACAAGGCTATCTCAATTCTTGAAAACAGTTTTAATCATTTGTTGAAATTATTTGAAAACAATCGTTTACAGTTTTCTCATAAGAAATTATCTGGAGCTGGAGGAGGTCTCCCAGCAGCATTTCAAATATTTTATACAAAGCCATTACTGTATTCCTCCGAGTTTATTCAATATAATCTTGGATTCAAAGAATATTCAGATTCAGACAATATTGATTATTTAATAACCGGAGAGGGAGCATACGACCATCAATCTGGTTTTGGAAAAGGTGTGGGTACTCTGATATATTTATTTGATTCTAAAGTAAAACAAATTTTCCTCGTTTGTGGTAGAATAAGTAAAGATAGTGTTTCTTCTCTTCCTGAATATGTGCTTCCAATTGAGTTAAACAAGTATTTTAGCTCTGATGATAAATCAATTCTTAATTATAGAGAGGGACTTGAAAAAGCCTGTCAGAATATAGTAAAACAACTAAACTTTTAACATTTCATCACTTCGTAAAAAATTGCTAAATTTCAATTAAAATCGATCACTATTATATAATTAATCTTTATCTAAAATGAAGCAATATCTTGATCTTATTAAAATTGTCATGGACAATGGTGTAAGAAAAAAAACGCGTACGGGTGTAGATACAATTTCATATTTTGGGGCTTTTTATAAAGTCGATTTAAGCGATGGATTCCCTTTACTAACTACTAAGAAAATGCAATGGAAATCGCTATTGCATGAAGTTCTCTGGTATTTATCCGGAGATAATCACATACGTAACCTCAGACAGTATACTAAAATCTGGGATGCATGGGCTGATGAAAACGGTGTTCTTGAAACAGCATATGGATATTATTGGAGGCATTTTCCAAGCGCACAGAGAGATAAGAAAGGTAATTGGGTTATTAAGGAAGTGGATCAGATCCAATATGTAATTGATGAGATAAAGAGAAATCCGAACAGCAGAAGACTTGTTATATCTGCCTGGGAACCTGGAAATGCAACAACCAGTAAACTTCCTCCTTGCCACTACACATTTGTTTTCAATGTGAATAATGAGAAATTAAATTGTCATCTCACTCAACGATCAGGAGATATTGCATTGGGAATACCGTTCAACCTTGCAGCTTATTCATTAATGACGCAGGTTATTGCTAAGCAAGTGGGATTACAGTTGGGTCAGTTTGCCCACACTATTGTTGATGCACATATTTACGTCGGTGAAAAAGGAACTAAAACGGA
This sequence comes from uncultured Ignavibacteriaceae bacterium, assembly GCA_963768365.1. Lineage (GTDB taxonomy): Bacteria > Bacteroidota > Ignavibacteria > Ignavibacteriales > Ignavibacteriaceae > IGN2. The sequence goes on from CAVYHS010000023.1 coordinate 108,854, forward strand.
AAAGTATGATCATCTTGATGGATTAAAGGAACAGCTTAAAAGAGAACCGCTGCCTTTGCCTCAACTTAAAATTGCTAATAAGCGAATAGATGATTTGAAGTTCGAAGACTTTGAGTTATTGAATTATCAATATCATGACAAAATACCTTTCGAGGTAGCTGTTTGAAAATTATTATTATTGCAGCTATCGCAAAGAACGGAACTATTGGAAAAGAAAATGGTGAAATGCCATGGCATGTAAAGGAGGAATTCCAGCATTTTAAGAAGACTACTTTAGGTTCTGTTGTTATTATGGGAAGAAGGACATATGAAACTTTGGGTAAACCATTAAAAGGACGAGAAAATATTATCGTTACGAGGAATAAAGATTTTAAAGCAGAATTTGAAGAAATAAAAATTTATCATTCACTAGACGAGTCAATTCAATACTGCAAATCACAAAAATTTGAAAAAACATTCATCATTGGTGGCGGACAGATTTACAAACAGGCAATGTCGGTTGCTGATGAAATGATATTATCCTTTATGAAATTTGAAGCTGAAGGAGAAGTAAAATTTCCTGATATTAAAAGTGAAACCTGGCAGCTGGTTTCAACTGAAGACACAGAAAAGTTTCAAATCAAGAAATACTTAAGAAAAGATGGCCAAACGAATTAAAATATTACCAGAAAACATTGCCAGTAAAATTGCTGCTGGAGAAGTTGTTCAACGGCCAGAATCGGTTGTAAAGGAATTGATCGAAAATTCAATTGATGCCGGTGCAAAAAATATTGAAGTTATTATTAAACGTGCAGGCAAGAATTTTATTCAGGTGTGCGATGACGGAATCGGAATGAATGAAGAAGACCTTATTCTTTGTGTTCATAAACACGCAACTAGCAAGATTGAGGCATTTGAAGATCTTGAAGCAATAAAAACTTTGGGTTTCCGTGGTGAAGCTTTAAGTTCGATTTCTTCTGTCAGCCAGATTGAAATAAGAAGTGAAACACATGAAGAGGAAATAGGTACTATCATAAAGAATGATGAAGAGGGAAAAATACAAGTTGACAAAGGCTCATTTACCAAAGGGACTTGTATTACGGTAAAGAATATATTTTTTAATGTACCTGCGAGAAGAAAATTTCTAAAAACAGACACAACTGAATTTAAACATATAGTCGATACTTTTAATCGTATTGCTTTGAGTCATCCTTTAATTGCTTTCAAGTTACTTAATGGAGTCGATAACGTATTCGATTATCCTTCTGGGTCTTTAAAAAATAGAGTAGGTCAGGTCTTCGGAGAAAATCTAACTGATGCTTTAATTCCTGTTGAAGAAAGAACCGGGTTAATAAGTATTTTTGGATACGCTGGTAAACCAAGTCTTCTGAGGAAAGCAAAGGGTGAACAATACTTATTTCTTAATTCAAGATATATTATCAAAAAGAGTATAAATCACGCTGTCTTTACAGCTTATGAAAATATTCTTGAGAAAGGTGATTATCCTTTCTTCATCCTTTTTCTTGAGATTGATCCAGATCGCATTGACGTGAATATTCACCCTTCAAAACTCGAAGCAAAGTTTGATGATGAAAAAGATATTTACAATTTTGTCTTATCAGTCGTACCGAAAAAGCCTGGCTTCTCATGACCTTGTTCCCTCAATGGTATTCAGTGAAGATGATTCCTCTGAAGAAAAACTAATGGTAAATAAGCATCAACCATCAGCTAAAGGAGATTTTTTAGATCGACCAATACGAGAGAGATATCAGCCAGAAGTAAAAAGATATTCTGATGAGGAAATAGACTTACTTTTTGGAAGCATAACTGATGACGTTGTTTTGAAAACTAATGGAAATGCTGAAACACCTCCATTTAACAGAAATGAACAGAAGGAAATGCAGCATGACAAAGCTACGCTGAGCTCCATCGAAAAATCTGAAGAGTCACCTTTTATAATTCAGCTTCACAACAAGTACATTCTATCCCAGATAAAATCCGGATTAATGATCATTGATCAGCACGTTGCACACGAAAGAGTTTTATATGAAAAAGCTTTGAATAGAATGGAGACAGATATTCCTTTTTCCCAGCAATTATTATTTCCAAAAAAAGTAAAAACTGATCCAGCAAGATTAGCTTTAATCAAAGAACTCGAACCCTATCTTAGTCGACTTGGATTTCAATTAAAATTTTTAGCAAAAGAAACAATCAAGATTGAAGGTGTTCCGGATGATGTGAAAAAGGGTAATGAGGAGCAAGTACTTTTTGATTTACTTGAAGAATATTCAATAAACGAAAGAGAAAAACACCTCGAGCAAAAAGACAACCTGGCTAAATCTTATTCGTGTAAAACAGCTATCAAAGCTGGAGATAAATTAGATGAGAGGGCAATGCGTTTATTGATTGACCAGCTTTTTGCTACCTCAATGCCGTATGTTTGCCCACACGGACGACCAATAGTTATTAAAATTTCCTTAAATGAGTTTGACAGAAGATTCGGCAGAACTTAAATTTAACTTTAATTATGAATTAAATCCCATATCAATCAAAAGAAAGAAAATTTATGCTTGATAAAAAATATCTTGAGAAGAGAGCAGAGTTTGACGAAAAAGTAAAAACGATGAAGACCACCGGAATGAAATTCACTTCGGTCAGCGGAGAACGGGTTGATCCTTTATATGGTCCCGACGATATCGAAAATATTAACTACCTGAATGATATTGGATTTCCGGGTGAATATCCGTACACACGAGGAATTCATCCGAGCGGTTATAGAGGAAAAATTTGGACGATGCGGCAATTCGCTGGTTTTGGTACTCCAGAGGATACGAACGGAAGATATCACTATTTATTAAAGCGAGGACAAACAGGTCTTTCTGTTGCTTTTGATCTGCCAACGCTAATGGGTTGGGATGCTGATTCACCTTTAAGTGATGGCGAAGTTGGAATTTGCGGTGTTGCGGTTTCCTCCATTCAGGATATGGATATTCTTTTTGATAAAATTCCACTCGATAAAGTTTCTACTTCGATGACCATCAATTCACCAGCTGCTATGATATTCGCGATGTACCTTGCAGTAGCACGTGAACGAAATATTGATTTTAAAGATTTACGTGGTACACTTCAAAATGATATTCTTAAAGAATACATTGCTCAAAAGGAATATATCTATCCTCCAAAACCATCAATGCGAATCATAACCGATATGATTGAATACTGTACAAATGAAGTGCCTCAATGGAATCCTGTTTCAGTAAGCGGATATCATATACGCGAAGCTGGTTCCACCGCAGTTCAGGAACTTGCTTACACTCTCGCAGATGGTTTTGCGTATATTGAAGATTGTATAGATCGAGGACTTGATGTTGATGCATTTGCTCCAAGGATTTCATACTTTTTTAATTCTCATCTTGATTTCTTTGAGGAGATTGCAAAGTTCCGTGCTGCTCGAAGAATATTTGCCCGCCGGATGAAAGAAAAATATAAAGCAAAAAATCCACGGTCCTGGTGGATGAGATTTCATACTCAAACAGCAGGTTGTACACTGACTGCACAGCAGCCTGAAAATAATATTGTAAGAACTGCATTTCAGGCTTTGGCTGGAGTGCTCGGAGGAACTCAGTCACTCCACACAAATTCAATGGATGAAACGCTTGCACTTCCAAGTGAAAAGGCTGTGAAAATTGCATTACGAACTCAGCAGATTATCGCTTTTGAAACTGGAGTGATAAACACAGTTGATCCGCTCGGTGGCAGTTATTATGTCGAAGCCTTAACAGATAAAATGGAAAATGAAGCAGATAAAATTTTTGATCAGATAGATGCAATTGGTGGCGTCATTCCTGCAATCGAAGCCGGTTATTTCCAAAAAGAAATTGCAGATGCGGCTTACCGATATCAGAAAGAAGTGGAGAAGAAAGAAAAATATATTGTTGGTGTTAATGAATTTATTGAGGAGAATGAGAAAATTGAAATTCCGATTCTAACTATTTCGCCGGAAGTTGAAATAGCGCAAAAGAAACGTCTTGCCCAATTGAAACAAAGCCGAAGCCAACAAGATGTTGATGAGAGCTTAGCTGAGATATTAGATGCCACAGAAAATGGAAAAAACCTAATGCCAGTATTTGTTAAAGCTGCACACAATAAAGTTACTCTTGGAGAAATGGTTGGTGAACTTAGAAAAGTATTTGGAACCTATGAGGAAATAGTAGTTTTTTAATGAAACTTCTTAAATTTCTCCGTCTTATAAGAGTTCATCAATGGGTAAAAAATGTATTTGTTTTTGTCCCTCTTTTATTTTCTCAGCATTTATTTGATTTGTATTACTTCCTTGATGCACTATCTGCTTTTTTGATTTTTTGTCTTGCATCGAGTGCCATTTATGTTATAAATGATATTGTTGACCTAGAAGCTGACAAAGCACATCCCGTTAAAAAAAATCGTCCTCTGCCTTCAGGTCAAATTTCAATTCAAGCTGCAATAATTACTGCTTCATTGATCCTTGTATTAGTCTTTTGGTTAATGATGTATTTTAATTATAAATTTATTTTGTTAGTAGTTGGATTTGTTGTTCTAAATGTACTGTATTCATTCTGGCTGAAGAACATGGTTTTGCTGGATGTATTTTCTATCGCAGCGGGATTTTCGATCAGGGTTCTTGCAGGTGCTTTTGCTATCATGGTCCCAATCTCAAGCTGGCTTTTACTTACAACTATGTTTATTTCATTATTTCTTGGAGTGATGAAGAGGAGATCAGAACTGATACTTGTCAATGAAATTTCAGGAACCCAAAGCAGAAAAGTTTTAGGTCAGTATTCATTAAATTTTGCCGACCAGATGGCAACGGTTGCTGCAACAGGAGTGATTGTCTGCTATGCGCTATACACTGTTGCTCCGAGAACGATTTCTGTTTTCCAGACAGAGCGACTAATTTACACTACTCCATTTGTGGTTTTCGGAATTTTTAGATTTATGTATCTTGAGTATGTGAGTGGTAAAGGAGAAAACACAACGCGGGCACTGGCAACCGACCTGCCTATGATCATTAATGTGTTGCTTTACGTTTTTGCTACTGTAGTAATTGTTTATAAATTATTTTAATAACGATTAATAATAATAAAGTAAAATTTTTGGCTTTACGATATTATGGATGAAAAAATTTTATACCTTATAATTTTAGTTATACTTAGTGCCTTCTTTTCAGGAACTGAGCTGGCATTTGTTGTTGCCAACAAACTCAAAATTGAAGTAAGAGCAAGAAAGAAGAATCTTGCAGCGTTAAGTGCGAAGTATTTTATTAATCATCCTCAGAATTTTTTTTCAACAATCCTGATTGGAAATAATGTCGTCAATATTGCTTATGCTTCGTTGGGGGCAGTGTTTTTAACCTCACTTTTTGGGTGGAGTGAAATTACAATTCTTATTGTTCTATCAGTTGTAATTCTATTCCTCGGAGAAATTATTCCGAAATATCTTGCACGGGAGCTTGCAGATCGAGCTGTATTATTAACAGCCTTGCCCCTCCGTTTTATATCATATCTGTTATATCCTTTTGTTAAAGTTACTACTGCAGTTTCAAATAAAGTAGTTCAAACATCAAGTATCAAAACAGATACTATCTATCATCTGTTCGATAAGGAAGATATTAAAGGACTTGTCAAAGAGAGTGAAATAGCAGGTATTGTTGATAAAAAAGACAGCGAATTAATAAATAAAGTTATTGAGCTTGGTGATCAGAGAGTTTATGAAGCAATGACTCCAAGAACAGAATTGATCGGAGTTGAAATCACCAGCAATTTAAATGATGTACTGTCAGTATTTATCAATTCAGGCTTTTCCAAGCTTCCCATTTATGAGGAAAATCTCGATAACATAAAAGGAGTGATTCTTGCCAAAGATTTATTTAAATCTCCACAAAGCATAAAAGATATTTTACGCGAAGTTAGTTTTATTCCGGAAACTAAAAAAAGCTTTGATGTTTTAAATGACTTCTTAGAAAAAAGAAACTCAATTGCAATTGTAGTCGATGAGCATGGTGGAACGGCTGGTATTGTCACTATAGAAGATATTCTAGAGGAACTTTTTGGGGAAATTGAGGACGAGTTTGATATTCAGGAAGCTATTTGCAGACGTATTGCAAAAGACACTTATATCATCAGCGGTAAAGTTGAAGTAGATTATATAAATGAAAAATACAAACTGAATATTGAGGAGGGGGATTATGAAACTCTTTCCGGTTTTATTACAACACAACTCGGAAGAATTCCAAACCAGGGTGAAAGTGTATCAATAAATAATTTTAATATTCAGATTGAAAGAGCGGCCTCACAGAAAATAGAATTGGTAAAATTATCTCTTCTCCATCCATCAATTTAAACAACTCAAAACAGATTATTCTTTTCGATGGAGTGTGCAATTTCTGTAATTTCTGGGTAAACTTTATAATCAAAAGAGATAAAAAAGATTTGTTCAGGTTTACAGCTTTGCAATCGGAAAGAGGGAAAGAATTGGCAGCCAGATTTAATATTGATATTTCAAAACTTGAAACATTTCTTCTGATAGTTGGTGACAAAATATATATCAAGTCTACTGCAGCTCTGATGGTTTGTAAAGAATTAAATAGTTTTATAAAAATTCTATACCCGTTTATAATTCTTCCTGCTTTGTTCAGAGACTTTGTTTATGATGTGATAGCTAAAAACAGATACAAGCTCTTTGGAAGAATGGAGAGTTGTAGAATTCCAACTGAAGCAGAGAAGGAGAAGTTTTTATAATTAATTCAAATTAAAACATAAATTGGTATGTTTATCTTTGCCCCTTCATTCAATTACCTTAAATTTGTTTACTTAAATTTCAAATTATTACCAGCCAGACTGATTGCTTAAATTTTCAATTACTGCAAAGGACAGTGATTCCAAAGCGAGGACAGGATCCTTTGAAACGGATCACGGAATTGTTGAAACACCTGCATTTATGCCGGTTGGTACACAAGGAACGGTAAAAGCCGTCAATCAGAATTTTCTTGAACACGATATTAAAGCGCAGATTGTTCTTTCAAATACTTATCACCTTTATTTAAGACCAGGAACAGAAATTCTTGAAAAAGCCGGTGGATTGCATAAGTTTATGAATTGGCATAAACCGATCCTTACAGACAGCGGCGGCTACCAGGTTTATAGTCTTTCGAACCTGAGAAAATTAAAAGATAATGGCGTAGAGTTCAGATCGCATCTTGATGGCTCATCTCATTTTTTTTCACCTGAAAAAGTTATTCATATTCAGAGGAGTATTGGCTCTGATATAATGATGGTTTTAGATGAATGCACTCCTTATCCCTGTGATTATGATTATGCTGAAAAGTCGACAGAGCTTACAAGCAATTGGGCAGCTCTAAATAAAGAAGCTTTTATAAATTCTAAAGCACTCTATGGTCACGAACAGTTTCTATTTGGAATAATTCAGGGCAGCACTTACAAAAATTTCAGAGAAAGATCTGCAACAGAACTGAAGAAGTTAGACTTTGATGGATATGCAATTGGTGGATTAGCTGTTGGTGAACCTGCGGAAGTTATGTATGACATTACTGATTTTACAACTGATTTAATGCCTGAGAATAAACCAAGATACTTAATGGGGGTTGGTCGTCCTGAAAATATTTTGGAATCAATTGAACGCGGTATTGATATGTTTGATTGTGTAATGCCGACACGTAATGCAAGGCACTCAGTTCTATTTACAAGTGAGGGAGTTTTAACTTTAACAAATGCTAAATTCAAAGATGATTTTGAAAAAGTTGACAAAAATTGCGATTGCTACACCTGTAAAAATTATTCAAGAGCCTACTTAAGGCATCTCTTTAATGCGGGAGAATTATTAGCTTTGGAACTGGCAAGTATTCACAATCTACATTTTTATATTTCGCTTGTTAGTGAATCGAGAAAAAGAATAAATGATGGCTCGTTTAAAGAATGGAAAAATAAAACAATAGAAAAAATATCAATCAAAAATAATTCCCGTGAAACCGGGATGGAGGAATAATTGGAACTATTATTTGCAATGGCTCCGCAAGGCGGAGAAGGTGGCGGTAGTTTAGTCAGCACACTGATTATGTTCGGTGCTATATTTTTAATTTTTTACTTTATGATTATCAGACCACAGCAAAAACGCGCTAAAGAGAAAGCCAAATTGCTATCAAATCTTGAAAAAGGAGATAAGGTAGTTACTAACGGTGGAATATACGGTGTTATAGCCGGACTTGAAGAGAAAACTGCACTGCTTCAAATTAGTGATAATGTAAAAATTAAAGTTGATCGCTCTGCGATAACAACCGTTCTACCTAAGTAAACTGATTAAAATAGCTAGTTACGCTTAATATTCTTTATCAACGGGATAATGCTAATTCACAAAAACTGCAGATCCCGTTGAGAACTTTTCTCATCTGCATTTACTATTAGTCATAAACAATCTATTTTTGTTGTAATGAATTTCATTTTAGTTCTCAACAATGAATACAGGTAAAAAATGAAGACGATTCAACTAATAATATTATTTTTGATTTCCTCCACCATTCTTTTGAATGCACAGAAGAAAATCCACATCGCATATATAGATGGAGAAATTGATCTGGGACTTTCACCGTATCTTAGCAGGGTTGTTTCAGATGCTGAGAAAGATAATGCCGAAGCCATTATTTTTAAGATCAATACTTTTGGAGGAAGAGTAGATGCAGCGACTCAAATTAAAGATGCAATAATAGGGACTGATCTTCTCACAATCGCTTTCATAAATAACCGCGCAATTTCTGCGGGTGCACTCATCGCTTTATCCTGCAAAAAAATTATTATGGTTCCCGGAAGCTCAATTGGAGCCGCAACAGTCGTTGATCAGACAGGTGAAAAGGTAGGGGAGAAGTATCAATCATACATGCGATCGGAGATGAGGTCAACTGCTGAGAAAAACGGAAGACCTGTCAATATTGCTGAAGGAATGGTTGATGAAAGAATTGTTATTCCCGGCTTGGTTGATTCAACACAGCTTGTGACGTTGACTTCAGAGGAGGCTTTGAAATATGGAATTGCTGACACTTTATTTGAACATATGGATGATGTATATGCACTTTATAATTTGCAGGATGCAGAAATAATTTATCAAAAATCAAATTGGGCAGAAGATGTCGTTCGCTTTTTAAATAATGGTATCATCTCTTCAATTTTAATTATGATCGGAATATTCGGATTGATGGCAGAAATAAAATCTCCCGGATGGGGTTTGCCTGGTACTGCAGGCATTATTGCATTGGCACTGTTTTTTGGATCAGCATACATACTTCAGCTTGCTTCGATCATTGAGATATTGATGTTTGTTGTTGGACTTGGACTGATACTGCTTGAAGTTTTTGTTATTCCGGGATTTGGAGTTGCTGGAATTAGTGGATTAAGCCTGATAATTGTCTCTCTCTTCTTATCAATGCTAGGTGCCGATCCGTTTCTGGATTTTAATGCAATTTCTATGGCGATTATAAGACTAACAATTGGATTAGTTGCTGCGCTCATTCTTATTTTCCTTGTTGCAAGATTTCTGCCAAAATCAAATTTCTTCAAAAAATTTGTATTATCTGAAGAAGAAAAAGCTGATGCAGGTTATACATCTCGTTCAAACTTGTCTGAGCTGCTTGGTGCTGAAGGAGTTGCTCTAACGACTTTACGACCTGCTGGTACTGCTGATTTTAGTGGAAGAAGAGTTGATGTGGTTGCCGATTCAGAATACATCGAGAGCGGAAAACCAATAGTCGTTACCGAAGTAGAAGGAATGAGAGTTGTTGTAAGGGAGAAGAAATAGTTTTAATGAAACGTCATTCTGATATCCTTCGTTTCACTCAGGATGACAGCAGACTGTCATTCTGAAGGATCCCGCTTTGCGGGAGACTGAAAGAATCTAAATAATAAAGAGTAAAAAACTATGAAAATGAAAAATAAAATTTATAACATAGTTTTACTGACCATTTTCCTGCTTACAGCTTATTGCTTACCGCTTAACGCTACAGTTCGATTCGTAAGCAAAACCGGAAACAGCACACCACCATACACCACCTGGGAAACAGCAGCGGATAGCATTCAAGAGTGTATTAACATTTCTGTTTTTGGTGATACAATTTACGTAGCCAATGGTGTTTACCAGGAGCAGGTTGTGATGATAGATGGGTTGTCACTTATTGGTGCAGGGATGGATAGCTGTATTGTGGATAGTAGAACCTTTCCATTAACTAATAACCGGACTATTACGATGCAAAACGCCTGCCTTGTAAAGGGTTTCTACGTTTGTACAAGTAACAATTTTGATTATGGCAGGGGGATTTACACTGAAGGACAGATAGGATTGATAACGGAAAATAAATTTTCTAACTCCAATACGGGGGTTAATGTATGGAATGCAAATGTCACAGTATATAAAAATTATTTTTTCAACATAAGGTTTGGAATTCAGGCCCACAATTCAAATTCTCTCATAAGAAAAAATTTAATTGTTCAAGATGAAGAAGGAAATACTGGTATCCGGGTAGAAGGATTTTCTTCATATTATACACCCGTTATTGACTCAAATTATCTTGAGAATATATTTGATACGGGTATAGACAAATCTTTAGGTGCAAGCCCAATTATAAAAAACAATATAATTAAAGTAAGTAGTACAGGAATAAATATTAATGCTGGCGGTACTTCACAAATCTTAAACAATTTAATAATTAATGCCAGATATGCAGGAATATATAACAACGCTATTACAAATCTTCTTCTATACAATAACTATGTAAAAGGAACATCGGACTCTTATGGAATTAAAGCAGGATCAAGTAGCATCATAAAAAACAATGTGATTACAAACACAACGAGTGGTATAAGCAAATGGGATGACAACCCTATCATACAATACAATAATTCGTGGAATAACATTACAAATTATGATGGAGTTATACCAGACACAACAAACCTCTCAGTTGATCCGATGGTAGTAAATGATGACAGCACACAGGGAGAACTGGATTTTCATCTTCAGGCATATTCACCACTCATAGATGCAGGTGACCCAACTATACTTGACAGAGACGGAAGCAGAAGCGACATTGGTCTTTATGGCGGTCCTTACGGATGGACTTACACTTACCAGGATTTAGCTCCCCGTCCTCCACATAACCTAACTGCACAAATAGAGGAAGGAATAGTAAAGCTTACCTGGAATAAAAACACAGAAGCAGACTTCTCACATTACAGGATATACAGGGATACATCAACAATAGTAATTTATGATTCATCAAAGATAGTAGGAGAAACACCAGACACAGTGTTTTATGATAATCTTCCACCAGCAAACAATGAGATAAGATTTTATTATGTAGTAACAGCCTTCGACAGCCAGGGAAACCAGAGTTACCCAAGTGAAGAGATTGTAGTGCTGGTAACAGGAATGTCAGAACATCCACCTATAGGATATGACGGATACAGGTTGCTTAGCAATTACCCCAATCCATTTAATTCATCAACAGTAATACCATACAGACTAAAAGAAGCAGGATATGTAAAACTGTATGTTTATGATGTAAAAGGAGAGTTAGTGAGAGTGCTGATAAACCAATATCAGGAGAAAGGATATTACGAAGTATTTTTTCATCCAAATGCAGAAGAAAGAAGCAGGGCAAACAGTTTTGAAGTCCCGATGGGAAAAACATACAGCGATATAGCCACAGGAGTTTACCTTTATATGATTCACGTTTACAATGACAGGAGCATCCCTGTATTCAGTGATTCAGGTAAAATGATATTGTTGAAGTAATTTTTAAAACTATTCTGGAGTAGCTATGAAATTTATCGTTACTTTTTTATGTGATAGACTTGCTGCCTCGCTCAGGTTTGTGGAGTTTATCTTATAATGCCTATCCATTAAAACGAGCAAGATAATATATCTGGATTCTAACTGCTTCTTCTCTGTAATTTAGTTTATAAGTGATTACCACCATATATATCATATTATATTCGCTTATCAGAAAACAAGTATTTTGAACTAAAATATTCTGTATTTTGTTCGTTAAATTTATGTAAATGAATCATGTTTGATGGTACTAGTCAAATAATACATTTCTCTAAATTGATAAACTTAATACAACTTTGTTCTTCCAATCCTGAGTTTTGGAAAACCACGAAAGTTTTGACCTTAATTTTGTCATTACAAAATAAACTTCGGAGGCATTATGCGATTTTTTAATATTTTAATAATTTCTGTCCTAGGACTTACCTCTCTTGTAGCTCAACAAGATTTCAGACAAAAAGAAAACCGCAAATTGATCCAGCAATTTGAAAAAGAGAGATTCAAGAACCAGCTTCAAATTTTAACTAAATCACCGACTCAAAACCAAGAGGATTTTGACATACATTCATATACTCTTAATCTGGATGTGTGGCCTGTTACTGAATTGTTAGATGGTGCTGTAGTTATTGAAGGAGAAAGTTTGATCAACGGTCTTGATCATTTAGAAATTGATCTTCTCTCCAATATGGTTATTGATTCTATAAAACAGGGTGTAACTTTATTAAGCTACACGCATAATAATGATCTCATAAATATTGAGTTAATGAGCATGATTAATCAAGGCGATCTGTTTGCTGTTGAGATATTTTATTCGGGTAATCCACAGGGCGGTGGATTAGGAACGTGGGGCTGGGATTACCATCAGGGAGAACCTATTATCTGGACACTCAGTCAGCCCTTTGGTTCGTCGGCTTGGTGGCCCTGCAAGGATGATCCTAAAGACAAAGCTGATTCAGTCTTTTTGAATGTTACCGTCCCAGATGATTTGGTTGTTTCATCAAATGGATTACTCGTTGATACAAATTCGGTAAGTGGTTCGAGAATTACATATTCCTGGGAAACTCTTTATCCAATCAGTACATATCTGGTTTCACTTGCAATTTCTAATTATGAAGAATTTTCTGACTGGTATGTTTATTCACCAACAGATTCTATGGAATTAAAATATTATGTTTATCCGGAAGACCTTGCAAATGCGCAAGAAGATTTTAACGTTACAGATGATATGATGGAATTTTTTGTGACCGTTTTTGGCGAATATCCATTCCTTACTGAAAAATACGGTATGTCAGAATTTCCATGGGGCGGTGCAATGGAGCATCAAACAAATACTTCATACGGTGCACCTTTGATCCGTGGAGATCACTTCTACGATTATATTAATGCACATGAACTGGCTCATCAATGGTTCGGTGATTGTATTACTATGCGGCGATGGTCTCACATTTGGATGAATGAGGGATTTGCGTCCTACAGCGAAGCGTTGTGGGAGGAATCGATTGGCGGTACGGCAGCTTACCAAGCGTATATGGAATCTCAGGATCCCGGATCTTTCCAGGGGAGTCTGTTCATTGAAGATTCGACAAATGTGAATGCGTTGTTTAGTAATACCGTATATGACAAGGGATCTTGGACACTGCATATGCTGCGTGGAGTGTTGGGAGACTTACTCTTCTTTGAGTGTATGAATAGTTATGCTACAGATCCCAATTTTGCTTATGCAACCGCGGTTACTGAAGATTTCAGGGATCTCTGCGAAACTGTTACCGGACAGGATTTACACTGGTTTTTCGATCAATGGGTATATCGTCCCGGACGCCCTAATTACGTTTATAACTGGGAGACAGTTGGTACATCACCTCCCTATCAAACTACGCTAAACCTAATACAAGCATTTAATGAACCATACAAAATGCCCATACAAATACGCCTTCTGGGTAATGGACTGGATACCACTTACACAGTATGGGATAGTTTGGATACACAACAATTCATATTTACAACCGATTTAGAACCGATTGGTCTTGAGGTTGATCCGAATAATTGGATTCTTAAAAATTTAATTGAAGGTGATTTATACTCAATTGAAGGTCAGGTCGTTGATATTGGAGATTCCAGTGGTGTTGTTGATGCTGAGGTTTATTGGGCTGGTCCTTATGATCCGTTTACCGGAAGCGCTTTGAATTTTGGAATTGACACTACCGATATTAATGGTTACTTCCAATTCGAAATAGTAACCGGAGACTATGGTTTGCAAGCTCTCAAAGACGGTTATTTATGGAGCCCTCAGTACTTCAATTCTATAAATAGCGATACAAGCGGACTTATTTTAACATTATCGCAACCACAGGCATCGTATAGCCTGGATCTTTTAAATATCAATTTGGAGAATAACCAGGCAACTGATACTATGTTAGTCGTTTCAAATAGTGGAACAGGAGACATGTTTATACAGATCATTAGTGGTGATTTTACCAGCAGTCTGTCTAAACCTGGAATCAAGTATATGCTTTACGATCAGTTCCCGATAAAAGATTTGTTGAGAGCTTCATCTCCGGTTGCAAATGTATTTTTAGACCCTATCGATTCCTTATGGTTACTACTCCATCATGATATTCAGGAAGATCCCTCAAATGAATATGATCTGGCAGATACTTATGTGCAAGATAACGAAGGCATTGGCTATATAAAGTTGACGACCCATATTCAACCATCAAATTTCAATGATTTACGAATTAATGTTGTGATAGATACAGATAATAATCCCCTTACTGGTGATCCCAGCATGGGTGCCGAATTTCTGATAGCAATTGGGGATTTTGGTGGAGGATTTTACGGTTACTTGCTTACTTGGAACGATTCATTCCAGGACTGGGAGTTTATCGATGCAGTCGATTATTTTTCCGCCAACCTTAGCGATAAAAGTATAATTGTTGGAATGGAGATGGCTAACATCGGGGATCCGGATTTTTTAAGGATTATTATTAATGCTTTTAACAGTACTAACATAGTTCAAACATATGATTTTGTACCATCAAGTTATCTGGGATATTTAGCAGTATCAACGGTGAGTGTTTCCTGGATAAGTGTAAATCCGGTATTTGGTTACGCTTCCTCAGAGACCGATGCTGAATTCCTTATTACTATTGATCCATCGGATATCAACCCTGGATTCTATTCATCAGGCATAACAGTTTATTCCAGCCATGCGGATGAAATGGAACGATTTTTTATTCCGATCAACCTTGACTATTTAACCGGTATCGCTGATGAGTCGGAACTACCCAAAGAATTTGCCATATATCAAAATTATCCCAATCCATTTAATCCATCAACTACAATTCAGTATCAAATTCCGGAATTAAGTTTTGTTACACTTAAAGTTTATGATGTTTTGGGGAGTGAGATTACAACATTAGTTAATGCAGAAAAATCAATTGGAAAATATGAAGTTAAATGGAATGCAACATCATTCCCCAGTGGAATATATTTCTATCAATTGCAAGCTGGAGATTTTATCGAGACAAAGAAGCTAATATTGTTGAAGTGACAGTTCTTTTCGAATCTGTCATTCTGAGTCCCGAAGGGACGAAGAATCTCCACTTGAATTCATTCGGAGATCCTTCGCGTTGCTCAGGATGACAATTAACTCGTCATTCTGAAGGAGCGAAGTGACTGAAGAATCTCTTCTCCAATTTAGGATATAGATTCTTCGCGGGTTTTATCCCGATGAATATCGGGATTCGGAATGACAGACACTAAAAAATGATCACTGATAACTCATCTCTTCAAGAAAGAATGTAACTTCAACGTGTGTCATTCTTACACTCTGCGTAGAGAATTTTTTTGTTTCTCCCGGTTCTAACTGACCAATTCGTGCCTCAACAGGCTGAGCATTCAATTTATATTTCAAAACAATATTGTTTACAGTCTTATCACTAATATTCTTAACTGTTCCTTGAACTGAAGCAAATTTGGAAGGTGCCATTGCAGGTGCATCAATATCCATTGAATGTTGAGTAGAGATTGATTTATCAGCTTTGATTTCGAGTACGGTTTTATCTTTTAGAAGGTATTCGTAAGCAAAATAAGCTCCCGCAGCCAATAGTATAAATATTAATAATTTCTTCACTTTTTATCTCCTGAATTTTTTTATTTGTTATCTTATCAAATACTTAACCAATTAATTCAGCTATAATTCACTCAAAATTCAAGTTAAATAAAAGAAGGGAAGTGGGAGATAGAAAATAATTCCTTCGGTAGGTTTAATCAGGTAAAAATAAACCGAGCAGGCAAACTGCCTGCTCTAATTTATTCTTAGGATTAGTAGGTGTTAAAGCAGCTCGATAACATTTACGTTCGTACCTATTTCTTTTGCGCTCGCTTTTTGAATTCCTTCAGGAGTAGGCATCTCCATTCTGTAACCATTTTCAATACGAGATTCAGTTCTGCTTTTCTGCACCATCCCCTTATTCAAATTAAAATAAATTTTTCCCGTGGCAATTGTATTGGGTTTATCAAAATTATATTTAATTCCTCTTTCAGTGTAATTCGGATCCCCAATAACAGTCGTCTTCACAGAACCGGTTACAACAGCCAGCTTATCATCGCCCAGCATTTCAAGACTTGCTACTTTGTATTGATTTTCATAATCAACCTGGAAGACCATAATTGGTTTTGATTCACGTTTCTGGTTCCATGTTGAATCCACAGCCCATTTTGCCTTCAGGCACTTCGCGGAAAATCTGGGAAACAAGTGGTTTTATTGATTGGCTTAGTTAAATCCTGCGAAGCCATAACTTTTTGCTGAGCATTCAATGAATCGGATAATCCGCGTAATTCTAAGAAATTTATTCATAATTCTGTCGGCTTTGTAAATATCTATTATCGCCCCAAGTTTACCAACTCTTAAGTTAAACGGATTGTCTATGAGTGATTCATACTCTGCAAATTTAACTCTTTCAGTTGAATCCATTTGCGCTCCGGATTGATATGTCACGTCATTTCCTTGGGCATTTGCTTTAAGATTTACTGAACTAAAAGTACATTCCAGTTCAGCAACACTATCCTCATCCAGAGAAAGTGTTTTGAAATTCAAAATAAAAATGATTGTCTGACTCATATTTCTCAGACATAGTTGTATCAGCTACTATGGTTTGCTCGCTCTGTAGCGATAGTAGTTAAGCGGTATTTAAAAGTTTCGCCTGCTACAAATTTATACCTGAATAAAAATGGTCTGGTCTTCGTCTGTATCAATAGTAGTTGTTTTCAACGCTGTACTGTCAAAAGAAGAAGTCATTTCCTTTGATGATTCCTTTCATTCTCATTTTCATTCTTTTCATTTTGGCAAGATGCAAAAATGAAAATTGTCAGTAAGGTGATTGTTAATAGTTTCTTCATTGTTTTCCTTAATAATAAAATTATACTAATCTAAAAGATTATCTTTAATTAATTTAGAATTCCGGGATTTGATTTCTTTAATTAGAAAAATTATTCAGCAGTTCATCTTTTGAGAAGAAATGACCAATTTCTTTTTCTGCATTCTCATCAGAGTCAGAACCATGAACAGCATTATTCTGAATATCAACCGCAAATAATTTTCTAACAGTTCCTTCAGCAGCTTTTTTAGGATCTGTTGCACCAATAAGCTTTCGGTATTCTTCTACTGCATTTTCTCTTTCCAGAGCGATTGGAATACATGGATCGGAAGTCATATACGCAACAAGGTCTTTAAAGAATGGTCTTTCTTTGTGGATTGCATAAAATCCTTCAGCAGATGATTTAGTCAGATGGGTCATTTTCATCGCTTTAATTTTGAAGCCTGCTTTAATTATCATTGAAATAATTTCGCCGGTGTAGCCTTTCTGAACTGCATCAGGTTTTATTATAGCTAAAGTTTTATTGCTCAATTTGTTCTCCTTCTTTACAAGATATAGTTCAAACCCGATGTTGTGGGATTGAAAATATATCTATCAATATTATTTTTTCTTCTTTTTGACAGTAGATTTTTTAACTGATTTTCTTTTTCTTAACCGTAGTTTTTTTTGCAGCAACTTTTTTCTTCTTCTTTCTGTAAGAGCTTTAAACATTGTGATACCAATCTCTGCTGGGTTTTCTACGACATGAATACCAGCTTTTTTCATTGCAGCCATTTTTTCTGCTGCTGTTCCTTTTCCACCGGAGATGATGGCACCGGCGTGTCCCATTCGTCTTCCGGGAGGTGCTGTTCTTCCGGCAATAAATCCGACTACAGGTTTCTTCACATTCTTCTTTATAAATTCGGAAGCTTCTTCTTCTGCACTTCCACCAATTTCTCCAATCATTACAATTCCTTCAGTGTCTCGATCTTCATTAAACAATTTTATAATATCAATAAATTTTGATCCTATAATCGGGTCGCCGCCGATTCCAACTGCAGTGGATTGGCCAAAACCAACATCAACAATTTGTTTTACTGCTTCATAAGTCAAAGTTCCACTTCGCGATACAATTCCGATAGTTCCTTTTTTATGAATGAAGCCCGGCATAATTCCGACTTTAGCTTGTCCCGGTGAAATAACTCCCGGACAATTTGGTCCAACTAACACTAGACCTTTTTCTTTAATTGAATTATAAACTTTTAACATATCTGCAGCAGGAATTCCTTCTGTTATACAAATAATAACTTTTATTCCAGAATTTGCTGACTCAAGAATTGCATCTGCAGCAAATGCAGGTGGTACAAATATTACAGATGTATTAGCTTTTTTTGCTTTGACAGCTTCAGCAACTGTATTAAATACTGGCACATCGAGATGTTTCGTTCCTCCTTTGCCTGGAGTAACACCTGCGACTACTTTAGTTCCGTATTCAATCATTTGCTGTGTATGGAAAGAACCTTCACCGCCTGTTATTCCCTGAACAACAAGCCGTGTTTGTTTGTTTACGAGAATGCTCATAGATTTTTATCCCTGATTTGAAGTTGCGTTTGAAAAATTAACATGCAAATTTAAGAAAATGAAAAGACCTCTCCTAAGGATGGGTAATAAATCGGACGGTATGATGAATTAGTGAATAAGTGGTTATGCTTGTTTTGCCACGAACCTACCTAACATCAAGGCAGGCTCACTAATTGAGAACTAAGATTTCTTCTCGTCTACCTCTTTTGTTTCAGTATCTGTGGATCTTAATTTCTTTTTCAACATCCTTGATACCTTTTTTAAACTCACTCATACCTTTACCAATTCCACGAGCAAGTTCAGGAATCTTTTTTGCACCGAATAATAAGAGTACTACAAGCACTATAAGAATTATCTCACCAGCGCCTAAATTTCCAAACATAATATTTCCTCTTAATTTAAAATGTTATTAACCATTGCTCTGAAAATAAGACTTCCGTCCGTTTTTCCCAATACTGAATCACTGCTCCTCTCAGGATGAGGCATCATCCCCATTACATTTCCTTGTTTATTCATAATTCCTGCAATATTCATAATCGAACCATTTGGATTTGCTTCATTTATAATCAATCCGTCACTCGAACAATATTTGAAAACTATCTGATTATTATCCTCAAGTTCTTTTAAAGTTTCTTCATCAGCAAAATAATTACCTTCTCCATGAGCTATTGGAATTTTTAAAGAGCTTTATTTCATTGATGCCTTTTGTAAATACTGTTTCTTTATTTTCAATTTTGAGATGTACATCTTTGCAAACAAAGTTGAGTGATTCATTTCTTACCATCACTCCGGGAAGAAGACCAGCTTCAAGTAAAATCTGAAATCCATTGCAAATACCAAAAACATATCCTCCATCATTTGCAAACTTAATCACTTCATTCATTATTGGAGAAAATCTTGCAATTGCTCCTGTTCGTAAATAATCACCGTAAGAAAATCCTCCGGGAAGAATAATCACGTCGCAGTTTTCCAAAGTTGCCTGTTTGTGCCAGAGAAATATAACATCTAGGTCAAGAGTTTTTTTAAGCACATAATATGTATCGTGGTCACAGTTTGAGCCGGGGAAAACAACTACTCCGAATTTAGGTCGTTTCATTTCAACGTCTTCTCGAAGGAGTCCATTCGGAGAGAGTAAATTCGTAAGTCTTCCATTATGGGATTAGCAAGCAGTTTTTTGCAATAATCATTGACTTCATCTTCAGCAGCTTTTCTGTCTTTTGTATCAACGTTGAACTCAATATACTTATCGATCCGAGTGTTTTTTATATTACTAAGTCCCAGATGTTTTGCACCAATTTCAACTGCTTTTCCCTGTGGATCAAGAATTGTTTTTCTTCTCTTTGATTAGAACTTTTGCTTTGAACATATTTAGTATTCTATTAATTATTGTTTGAACGTGAAGTAATCAATTTGTAAAGTGTCTCAAAATACCAATCAGTATCATGAAAACAAAAACGAGAAACAATCCTTTCTTATTCATAAATCACTACAAGAATTGCAGATGCAATTAAAAAAATAAAATGATAAGGTTTTTCTTTTATGCTTTTAAGAGAAAGTTTTGGAAGTGTTTCATACCTGATATTACTTACCATTAAAAATGAAAGAACTAAAATCATCGGCGCTGATAAAATCTGAAATAGGTTTCGGATAGCCTTCGTTATAAAATGCCAGAACAAAAGATGCGATTGTTAAAGCTGAAGAGGGGATAGGAAGACCAAGGAAAAAAGATTTTGAAAATCCAACCAGATGAACATTAAATCGCGCGAGTCTGAATCCGCCTGCAATTAATGGCACTGCACTTATAATTATTCCCCACTGTATCCATCGAATAGAAAAAAGATTTATAAAGAAGAAATGAAGGTGCCGCACCAAAGCTTACAATGTCTGAAAGCGAGTCGAGTTCAACACCGAGCTCGCTAGATGAATTAGTCAGACGTGCAACCAATCCATCAAGCGCATCAAAAATAGCAGCTGTAAAAATTAACCATGCTGAATAAATATAATTTCCTTCTGATGCACTAAGAATAGAAAGAAATCCGCAGAACATGTTAAGGGATGTAAACAGGTTTGGGATCACAGAGGGAGTCAGGCGTGGTCGGTTCATTAATTTTTCAGTTCGAATAAAATGGTTTCACCGGCGTAAACATTTTCATTCAGTTTGAACTGCTGGTGTCCAGTTCCCCGGAACGAAAATATCAACCCTGCTTCCAAATTTTATCATTCCGAATCTGTTCCCGATAGTCACACTATCACCAATCTTTAAGTCATTGACTATTCTTCTTGCAAGAAAACCTGCTATTTGTGTAAATAGAATTTTACCATTGTCAGTAATAATTCCGATTTCCATTCTTTCATTATTTTCTGATGCTTTATCTTCAAAAGCCGCAATAAATTTTCCTTCATAGTATTTAAGATGTTCGACCTTTCCGCTAATTGGAATTCTGTTCACGTGAACATTTAAGGGAGACATAAAAATTGAAATCTGATTGCAATTTTCTCCAACAAATGAATTAGTTATGTTCTCCCGTGAGAATAATTACTTTGCCGTCAGCAGGTGCAACAATAATTCCCTCTTGTGTGGAGTTTTTCTTTCCGGGTCTCTAAAAAAGTTCAATGTTAGAAAAAGAATAATAGCAGCAATAATAAGAATCGTTACTTTCAATGGATTATTCTGAACAAAAAAACTTAATGTTATAAGCAGGAGGGTAATTACTGCAACAACACCAATTGTGGTGTAGCCGTATTTTGTGAACATCTAATCTCCGTTCGTCAGTTTTAAGAGGAAGTCAGAGTACTTTTTCATTTGAGCTGCTGTTTCAATTTTATATGGATCAGGTAATTTTTCTTCAGCTTTTGTTACTTGATATCTTAATACTTAATGGAGAAAAATCATCAATTAAATAAATCTTGCCTTCAAATTTACCAAAGATGCAGGTTAGTTCAAGAAGTAAGAGGTTTCTTCTTTCAAAAAAAGATTTTACGATTGCATTGATCTTTGAGCATAGTCGGTTAATTAGCTTTAAATCATCGTATAGGAACAGAAGGTCAAAAGATATGATGTGACTTTCAGTTATTACTGAATCTTTTAAATCTCCGTAATGGTATTCAAGGATCGGAAGCTGAAGTGAAGAACCAGCCTTAATTGAAAAAATTTTTGCGGTTCTTACATCTGCTGAGTTAATTATTTTTATGTGGAAAGGGAATTCATCAAATTTTAGAAATTGAAGTTTTTTCTTGTCTCCTTTTTTTATAAAGGCACAAGGAATATTGTATTCTTTAAAGTATTCAAAAAAATAACTGTTGAGTAAGGCGGTTTTCTCTCCAAGATTTTTTGAAGTTACCTTTTTTTTCTTTTTAGTAATAAAGTAATCATGATACTCAACCAATCTAATATCTTGCTGTGATCCGGTTGTATTCGATTTGTTACTATCCTGTGAAATCATTTTGAAAAAAGTCAGAACTCCTCTTTATAAATTAGGAATTGAAGTTAGGAATTTTACGTATACAAAGTCAATCAATTGTAGTATATTTGAATAAAATAATCATAAAAAATAAACATAAATTGATTTAATTCAGGAGGATTTTAATGAAAGGTGGAATGCAGGCAATGTTGAAGCAAGTTCAGAAAATGCAGGAGGAGATGCAAAGAGTGCAAGGTGAACTTGGTAATCTTACAGTATCAGAAGAAGCAGGTGGCGGAATGATAAAAGCGACTGCAAATGGAAACAAAGAGATCATAACATTAGAAATAGACCCGCAGGTTATAGATAAAGAAGAAAAAGAAATTTTGGAAGACCTTGTGGTTGCAGCGGTAAATAAAGCGATTTCATCAGCAGCGAAATTAGCTGAAGAGGAAATGGCAAAAGTAACTAAAGGTATGATACCTCCGGGTATGAATATTCCAGGACTTTAAATTGCAGATTGCTGAACCACTTTTAATTGCTATTGAAGAGTTGAGCAAACTTCCCGGAATCGGAAGAAAGACTGCTCAGCGACTTGCAATTTTTTTATTAAAATCTGATGAGCAACAGGTTGATAGTCTTATTGATTGCTGTCAAGGATTTAAAGCTAAAACTAAGGTTTTGTTCAAGGTGTTTTAATCTATCTGAAGAAGAACTCTGTAACATCTGTAAAAGTGAAAAACGGGATACGTCAGTTATCTGTGTTGTTGAGGAGGCAAGTGATGTTATTGCAGTAGAAAAAACACACGAGTTTAGGGGATTGTATCATGTTCTCGGTGGTGTGCTCTCTCCTTTATCAGGAATTACTCCTGATTCACTTCATATTAAAGAACTATTAAAAAGGTTCGAAGAAGAAGATATTAAAGAAATTATTCTTGCTCTTAATCCAGATACAGAAGGAGAAACAACTTCACTCTATCTTGCCAAATTGATGAAACCATTCAATATTAATGTTACGAGAATAGCAAGAGGTTTACCAATAGGTGGTGATCTGGAATTTGCAGATGATGCTACAATTGGTCGTGCAATATTAAATAGAAGTTCATTATGAGTTGGTATAAGGACTGGTTTAATTCAGAAAATTATCTTAAAGTATATAGCCATCGAGATGAGAGTGAAGCGGAAAAATTAGTTGAGTTAATTGTCCAAACTTTTAGTATCAAATCTGATTCTAAAATACTTGATATGGCGTGTGGTTCCGGAAGGCACGCAGTTATTTTTGCTAAGAAGGGATTTGATGTTACAGCCGTTGATTTAAGTCAAAGGCTGATGTCAGAAGCAAAGGAAAATGCTATACAAAATGATGTTAAAATAGATTTTGTTCTTTCAGATATTTTAGATTTCGAGACAACAAAGAGATTTAATCTTGCGTTAAATCTGTTTACAAGTTTCGGCTATTTTGATAATGATGAAGAAAATTTTCGTGTGATATTAAAAGCTTATGATTTGTTAATGGATGGCGGATATTTTGTCATCGATTACTTTAATAAAAATTATTTATTGAAAAATTTGATTCCGACTTCAGTTTTTTCGGAAAATGGACTGCGGATTACACAGAAAAGATCTATTCAAGAGAACAGAGTTGTCAAAAATATCTCTATTGATAATAACGGATTAGTTGAAGAATTTTACGAGTCAGTTCGTTTGTATAGTTACGATGAATTGATCGCATACATTAAAAAGGCTGGTTTTACAATCTTAAAAGAATACGGCGACTATTATGGAAATAATTTCAATAAAGAATCATCTCCAAGATTGATTATCTTTGCAAAGAAATGAAAACTTCCTTATCGATATGGTGTTTTTTCTTCTTTACTAGTATTACAGGCGTGTGAAATATTTGAGTCAAGAGATCCGCAAAGTCCTGATGAATCAAAATCAAGTTATAGAGTTCCGGTTGAACCAACCGATGTCATTGAAAATTTAAAGAATTCTTTCAAGGATAAAAATTCAAACGATTATAAGAAAAACTTTTCCTCTGGGTCACCATTAGTTGATCGTAACTTTTATTTTGTCCCATCAAGTAATGTTATAAACAATTTTCCAATCGACTGGACTATTGCTCAGGAGTTTCAATATTTCAATAATTTAGTTATTCAGAGTTCCACAGGATATTCCAATAACTTTGACTTTTTCAGATGAACAATATGAATTGCAGGCAGATAGTGCAGTTTATTCAGCTAAATATTTAATAAGTGTCCCTGTTCAAAATTCTGATCCGGTAATTTATGAGGGTAATCTTAGGTTTCTTATGACTACAGATATTAATGCTGCGTGGGTTATTTATTATTGGGAAGATATAGCAACGCAAACTTCAAAAAGCTGGAGTAATTTGAAAAGTGAATACTCTCCATAAAATTGAAATATTTGCTGGTTTATTATTTTTAGGACTATTTGTCTTCTCCTGCACAAATCCGTTTGCTCCAAAGCTCGATGAAAATATTGATGGAAGTGGTCCTCCAATTTCTGATCAAACAACAATTGAAGGTTTATTTCAGAATTTTCAATATTCCTATTCATTTAAAGACACTCTTATCTATGGCAACTTGATTAGTTCTGATTTTACTTTTACTTATAGAGACTATGAGCAGGGTTACGATGTGAATTGGGGAAGAGATGAGGAAATGAGAACCACAAACGGTCTGTTTCAAAATTCTCAGCGACTTGACTTAATTTGGAATAATATTGTTCTAAGCACAGTTGACTCACTAAATGCAACGATAGTTAGAACTTTTAATCTTAATATTACATTCAATCCAACTGATGTAGTAAGAATAGACGGACGGGTTAACGTTTCGTTGCAACAGGATGCGTTTACAAAGAAGTGGTATATGACCAGGTGGATTGATGAATCTAATTTTTAATAGTTACTGATGAATTGAAAAAAATGATCTTTTTTTATTTTTCAGAAGCATTTCGTTCCATCAAATCAGCAAAAACAACTTTTGTCCTTACGACCATTGGTTTAACTATAAGTGTTCTTCTAATTCTCTTCAGTTTTATTACAATTAATCTTTCCAACTACTATTCATCAATTTTAAAATCGAATATTAAAATAAATGTTTTCCTTAATTCTTCGGTTAGTAAAGCAGATCAGGAAAAACTGCTGAATGAATTGAAGAGTAAAACCTACGCAAATGAAGTTAAGTTCATCAGCAAAGACGAGGCAGCAGAGCAGTTTATTAGTGAAACTGGGGAAGACTTCAAAAAGATTCTTGATTATAATCCATTGCCGGCTTCATTCGTTGTTAGCATATCGGAAAACTATGCCTTTAATGATTCAATAAATAAAATAGTACAGGATCTTTCTAGTTTAAAAGATGTTGATGAAGTTGTCTTCAAAGAAGGTTTTATTTATAGAATGTTGAATTATATCGATGCTGTTAAAATTTATCTTTTTATATAACTGGTTTGTTTTCCCTGATTGCAATCTATTTGGTTTACTGCAACAATAAGATTGATCATTAATGCCAGGATGATTGATTTTGAAACGATGAAGCTTGTCGGTGCAAAATTATCGACTATTAAAATTCCTGTGTTGTTGAATGGTCTCATTGCCGGATTAATTTCAGGTGTTTTAGCGTTTCTACTAATCCGGTTCTTTTACCAATATGTATCAAATATCGAATTCTTTCAGAGTATTTTGGGTAAAATCATTTTGAATACTTGCTCATTATATTTTTGACAGGTCCTGTCTTGGTTCTTCTGGTTTCATTGTTTACTCTAAGAAAAGTTTCATTAAAAATTTGATGAAGCATATTTATTTCATAATTTTCTTGTAAGGTTATGTTGATTATTTTTAAACCAATTATTTTAATTCCACATCTTATATATCTAAATGAATTTTAAGTCATCAATTATCCTTGTTTTACTAATTCTATTTTCTCACAAAGTTTTTCCTCAGCAATTACCAAATTACCCTGAACGATTCTTTCAGGATTCATTAAGTCAGGATATTTCAGTTCCAATGATCGCAACTGATGGAATAATAAATCCTGATGAATATAGAGTGGGACCGGGCGATAAGTTATTTATTTCGATTAGCGGAGTAATGGAAGTATCCAGTTATTTGATAATTGATCAGGAAGGATGGCTTTATATTCCACGTGTTGGGGGAATAGATTTACAAAATTCTACATTAGCTGATGCGAAAACTAAAATCACTGAAACGATTTTACAGTATTATAAAAATGTTGACATTTTTGTTTCGCTAGTTGATTTTCGAATGATTAAAGTGTCACTTATCGGAAACGTAATTAAACCTTCAGTCTTTGTTATGCCTGCTAATTCAAGATTGATGGACTTAATTACTACAATGAAAGAGATAAAAGAAACTTCTGATATTAGAAATATCAAAATTATTTCGAGAGATAATGAAATAAAAAGTTATGACTTGCTTAAATTTTTAAGATTCGGTGATTTTTCAAATAATCCATTACTACTTGAAGGTGATGCAGTTCTTGTTGACAAAATAGATAAAGTGGTTCGGATTAGCGGAGAAATTATTTATCCTGCACTTTATGAATATCGTTCAGGTGAATCTGTCAGAGACCTTATTGAACTGGCAGGTGGATTTACATATAAAGCCAGAAAAGATACGATTGAATTAGTCAGATTTATTGAACAGGGCAAAACACAGTTTAGTGAATATTATTCGTATGATCAATTTGCTGAAATGGATATTGTTCTTCAAAATAAAGATCATGTCATAATAAGACAGATCCCAGAATATTTAATCGATCAATTATGTAGTGATAGATGGATATGTAAGCTATCCCGGCTGGTATAAGATTAATAAAAATTCAACTACGCTTAAAGAGATAATTGACGAAGCCGGCGGTTTTTTACCAGAAGCATCATTAACTGAAGCTTCGGTTTCCAGAACGATGGATGTTGAAGAAGATGACCCAGAGTACGAAAGGCTGAAGATAATACCAACTGAAAATATGACGGAAGATGAATACGACTACTATAAGGCAAAATCAAGGCAACAATCAGGGACGGTTGTTGTGGATTTTGTTAATCTTTTTAAAGAAGATGATCTTAAAGAAAACATTATTTTAAGAAAGAATGATTTGATTTTCGTTCCTGAAAAGAAGGATTACATTATAATGCTGGGACAACTAGTAAATCCAGGAAAAATAATTTATGACTCAACCTTAACCATTGATGATTATATTAAACTGGCCGGTGGTTTTAGCTGGCGAGCTCTGAAAAATGATGTTAGAGTAATAAAAGCCAAAACAGGCGAATGGGTAGAGGCGGATGATCTTAAGGCGCTTAGGCCAGGTGATACAATTTGGGTTCCGGAAGATCCACCGGGTCCAAAATTCTGGGTCGTCTTTACTGATGTATTAAGTATACTGGCACAGGTAGCGGCAATTGTTGCTGCGTCTGCAGCTGTAATTGTTGCAACGAGGTGATGGAATGACATTGCATGATATTATTCACATTTTATTAGTTAATTGGAAAGTTATATTTAAATACACTGCAGGGGCTGCAATAGTAATATTTATTTATCTATTGCTGATCTCACCGGTTACTTACAAAGCTCCGGTTACCATACTTCCTCCAACAGAAACTGATCAACTTTCTGGTTTAGGTTCATTAATCTCAGGAGGAGGAGTAGGTGATTTCTTAACAGGAAAATTAGCACCTGGTAATTCACAACTATTCATACAAATACTTAAAAGTCGAACAGCTGCTGAATATGTCATCCGAAAAAATAACCTTTTAGAATTTTATAATGATGAAAAGGAATTTGAAGCAGTAAAAAAATTGCAAAGAGATTTAGAGCTTGATTTATCCAAAGAAGGTATAATTACACTTTCTGTCAATGTATCATCAGAGTATTTACCCTTAATTTTTTCTAATATTAGTTCGATTAAAGAACTATCGGCAATTATTTCAAACTCATTTGTTGAAGCCCTTGATAGCATTAATCGCGAAAAAGTTTCTTATCGCGCTAAACGTGGAAGAGAGTACATCGAAGTACAATTAAATATTACGAAATCAGAACTTGATTCAGCAGAAGTAAAATTGATGCAGTTTCAAAAAAAAAATAAGACTGTCTCACTACCTGATCAATTAACTTCGGCAATAGAAAGTGCTGCAAAATTAAAAGCGGAAATCGTAAGCACGGAAATTGAAATTGGTTTGCTCGAACCAAACTCAAGACCTGATAACAGAACTATATTAGCTTTGAAGAAAAAATTAAATCAACTGAATAAGGAATATGAAAAGTTTGATATAGACTCTGATGACTATCTGGTGGCTTTTAGCGATGTTCCTGAGTTAGGTATGAAATTATCCAAGTTATTGAGAACTGTAAAAATTAAAAATGAAGTTTATCTTCTGTTACAACAGCAATATTACAAAGAAAGAATACAGGAAAACAGGGATGTCCCAACTATCGATATACTTGATGAAGCTATTCCCCCAGAAAGACGAGTTTCACCGAGAATAATTTATTCAACGTTTGTTAGTTCCATTTTTGTTCTTTTGATAGTTTCATCATTTATAATTTTCAGGGAAAAGAAAATTTCATTTTTC
The DNA here is from genome assembly GCA_963768365.1 of uncultured Ignavibacteriaceae bacterium. GTDB lineage: Bacteria > Bacteroidota > Ignavibacteria > Ignavibacteriales > Ignavibacteriaceae > IGN2. The sequence continues at coordinate 137,646 of CAVYHS010000023.1, forward strand.
AAAAAGGAAAGAAGCGTTTAAATATGAAAACAGCTGTAATAGCTGGTGGAGCTGGTTTTCTGGGATCTCATCTTTGTGATAAGTTGTTAAGCGAAGGATTTAAAGTTATTTGTCTTGATAATCTGATTACAGGAAACGTAAATAATATTTCTCATCTTGCCGGTAATGAAAACTTTTCATTTATTAAACACGATATAACTAACTATATATTTCATTCCAGGAAAAGTTGATTACATTTTGCACTTTGCTTCGCCAGCCAGCCCGGTTGATTATTTACAGCTTCCAATTCAAACGTTAAAGGTAGGTTCAATAGGGACTCATAAAGCATTAGGATTAGCAAAAGAAAAAAAAGCAAGATTTTTACTTGCATCTACATCGGAAGTTTATGGTGATCCGGATATTCACCCTCAACCTGAAGATTACTGGGGAAACGTTAATCCAATAGGACCAAGGGGTGTCTATGATGAGGCAAAGCGGTTTGCTGAAGCAATTACGATGGCTTATCACCGTTATCATAATGTCGAGACTCGAATAGCCAGGATTTTTAACACCTTCGGTCCAAGAATGAGAGCCAAAGATGGCAGAGCGATTCCTAATTTTATAATGCAGGCATTAACCGGTCAGCCAATAACTGTTTACGGTGACGGTTCTCAAACAAGAAGTTTCTGCTACATAACAGATGAGATAGAGGGTTTATTTAAATTATTAATGTCTGATGAAAATGAACCTGTCAATATTGGTAACCCTGAAGAAATTCCTCTTATCGACATTGCAAAAGAAATAATTGCATTAACACAAAGCAAGAGTAAAATCATTTTTGAAGAATTACCTGTTAACGATCCTAAAGTACGGCAGCCTGACATAAGAAAAGCCATGGAGAAACTCCACTGGACTCCAAAAGTTTCAAGAGAAGACGGATTGAAGAAGACAATTCAATACTTCAAAGAACTCTTATGATGATTGTCTTTTACTTCTTCCTGAAGAAAAGGGTTCCTCACATTTCCATTAACATTTTATGAAACCGAAGTTTACATCCACGATTGCAGGAGCATCCATTTTTATCTCAATCATTGGATTGCTAAGTCGGGGTTTAGGTTTTATTCGTGAGATGATTTTCGCGAATAATTTTGGACTTGGAACTGAATTTGACCTTTATCTTGTCGGTGCAGTTTTACCTATCACTATCAATTCTATCATTTTGTATATTGGTCAGAATTATTTCGTTCCCGGATTTCAAAAATTGAATTCCTCTGACTCTGAAGCTTCTCAGAAATACTATAAACAGTCATTTATTGCTTTTGTTGGAGTCGGAATTATCATTTCAATCATTCTTTTTCTGACTAGTGATATTATAATCAATCTTTATATGCACCTTGCTCCACTCGAAAGCAAGGCAACCGCCAAAATAATATTTAGAATTTTTTTACTAACAATCCCTTTCTCTGCCGCAATATCAATATTCTCGGCTTTATTACAAGCGGTTTATGAGTTCAAATATCCTGCTATTTCTATTCTGTTCTTAAATATTTCAATAATTATTTTACTCGTTTTATTCTCAGAACAACTTGGAGTCTATATTATTCCAATAGGATATGTTTTAGGTACGAGTCTGCAATTCTTGTATTTACTGATCAAATCACAAAAAATTTTAACTTTGAAGTTATTTGCTAACAAAAATGAGCTCATCCTTTCAAAATCAATAATTAGTTCCTCCTTAATAATTATTATTTTAATAGAGTCTCTAAGCCAACTCTACTCATTATTTGATAGGTATTTTTATGCGGATATTTCTTCTGGTGGAATCGCTGCGCTCAATTATGCATTTATAGTTTGGGTGCTGCCAGTTAGTATTTTTTCACTTTCACTTGCGACTGCAGTTTTTCCAATTATCAGCAAAGCAATTACTGATTTTTCGCAAGAACAGGTGGAAAAAATTTATAATGAGAATATTTCAGTAAACACTTTCATTTTTATACCGTTTGCATTCATTTTGTTCTTTTATGGTGATTCTTTAATCAGAATACTTTTTGAGAGGGGAAAATTTGTTGAAGAGAGTACAGCAATGACTTTTGGTGTGCTTAAGTTTTATTCAATCAGTCTGGTCTTTTACTCCGTGTATGCAGTTTTCAATAAAATATTTTACAGCATAAATAAGATAAAACTACTTTTATGGATTACTGTTACGGGACTGCTGATCAAATTAGTTCTTAACTTTCTTTTCATTGAATTAGAGCAAAACGGATTAGCATTAAGCACCAGCATCAGCTATATGTTCTTCTTTTTTTCAACCTATTTTATACTTAATATAAAATTAAAGATTAATAATCGATACCTGTTTGTCAAGTATTTTGTAATGCATTTAACAAATTGTATAATTTGTTTTTTAACAGTAAAGTTTATTTCAAGTATTCTCGATATTAAAAATATTGTTATTGAAAGCATTATCATTTTATTTTTTGTATGTATTTATTCAGTGAACTCAATTTTACTCAAGCATCAAGCAATGATTATTTTCGCCAAGGTAATAAAGAATATGGGCTTTAATAACAAGATTAACACAGTATAATAAATTAATATTATTCTAAATAATGATTGAATTTTGAAAATTATTGAATCACTAAAATATTTTGATTTCGGACTGGGAAATATTATTCCTCTGCTGGTTGCTTCAATATTTTTAAGTTTACCCGCTATCATTTTAGGTAATAACATTGTTTATGCATTGCCTGTTCTTATTACAATCTTACTGAGCTTGATTTATGGTGAGCGATTTATAATAGCGATTATTTTAATAACACTATTTACTCTTGTCGGGGAACTTAATGCCTCACTCAGATCAGTAATTCATCTTGTTGATTTTACATTGTTGGGGATATTCTTTTTAAAAAGATTTGGACTTAATTTTAATTCTTACCCTCGAATTCCGAAGTCGTTAATTTATTTTCTTTTGCTTTATGGAACTGCTTTCTTGCTCTCTTCGGTAATGTCAAAGTATCCATTTGCGGGAATTGGGATATTCACAAAGCAAGCTGCATTTTTTTTAATTGCTTACATTTTTTATTCCTTCATTAAAGATGAAAAGGATATAAAAAATTATTTCATATCTATAATAGTTGTCTCATTTATTTTTACCACAGTTTTTATTATCACTTTCATTAATGAAGGTTATGATTTAATATCAATAATTTCTAAATCAAGAATTAGAATTACAGCTTTGACCGGAAATGTGGAGGCAGCAACTAATTTCTTTGTTATTTCCTTTCCGCTGATTAATTAGTTTTCTTATGTATCTGAAAAAATCAGTTAGTAAAACTGCTGCATGGATCATTTTGTTTTATTCAATTATTGGTCTAATCCTGGCAATGTCACGTTCCGCGATCCTTGGAATAGCAATTAGTACGGCACTAGTATTTTTTATATTAAAGAGAAAGAGATTTTATCAATTTCTCTTCTTGATGATGATTATTGTTTTATATCTTCATTTTCGTCAATCCACTAAATGAAATTGTTACACAATTATTTAGACTTGAAGAAGGTGTAAGTTTCAGAGACTATCTTTGGGTGATGGCTGTAAATATTATCAAAGATTATCCTTTGTTTGGCTTGGGCCCAGGGGCGTATCCTTATGAAATGTTAAACTATTATCCTTTTATGTTAAATGATTACTTGGGACAGGTATTCATTTTCTTTGCCGATGTATCTGTAAGTGTGAATTTGGCCCACAATATTTTCCTTGTCTTTTTTTCTGAAATGGGTATTCTCGGTTTGGCTACAATTATTGCATTGCCTGTTATTTATTTTAGAATTGGAATAAAGACCATTATCAAGTATAAAAATGATTCTCCCCAAAAATATTATTTAATAATTGCTCTGTTTGCAGCAGGTACAAGTGTTATTTTCAGGAACATATTTAACAGCATCGGATTGCTGTATATTGGTGGAATTCATACCGACCTTCCGTTTTGGCTTGTATTCAGCAGCTTAATTTATTTTTATCGGGCTCCATTATCTGAGGGTTCAGATGTAAACATCAATCAACCGGGACATAGGTAATTGAGTTTATGAAGTTAATAATTTCCAAAATTTCCTTCAGCGATTTTATTAACCGTAATAGACCAATATCTTTTATTGTAAACTCTATTTTTAATTTATTTTTTTCCACATTACGATTAATTAGTAAGCTATTTGCTTATAAAAATGGAACAATTGTAATAATATCCTTGCATCGTTTAGGGGATACGATATTTACAATTCCAGCTATCAAAGAAGTTCAAAAACATTTTAAAAAAAAAATTATCATTGCTTGTTATCCTGAAGCAGTTCCTATTTACAAACTTGTTTTTGAAGACATTCATTTTTGTAAACTAGAACACCGAGATTTCTATTTCAATGATCGTCTTGCAAAATTTAAAGCTAAGAAGAAACTAAAGTTGCTGAGACCGGAAATAATTATTGATTTAAATGGGTCCATGTCTACCGCAAGTTTAGTATTTAATCTAAGAGCTATTGAAATTATTGGAATGAGCAAATTGCAATTTAAAGCAATATATGATCATCATGTAAAAGTTAGGCAAAGTCCGCAATTGATAGATATTTACTTGGATATCATTTCGTCTGTTATTCAGATTCCAGACAGAAACGAATTAAAAAGAATAGCCAAATCAACTAATCCTGAGGGGAAAATACTGATACATCCTTTTGCAACCTGGAGAGAGAAAGAATGGAATCTTAATAATTTTATCAAGCTAGCCTGTAAATTGAAAAAAGATTATCATACCAGTTTGGTATTACCTCCAGGAAAGCTGTGTACTGATGTACAAGATGAAATAAAGAACGAAGAAATAGATATTATTGAATCAAATTCAGTTGAGGAGCTTATTGAGAATATCAGAGAGTGTTCTATATTTGTTGGGAATGATTCCGGACCTATAAACATTGCAAACTTTCTAGGCAGACCAACTTTAACTATTTACGGGGCAACTAATCCAGGTTATACAGCCACTTCAAGAGAGCATCAATTGTATATTCAAAAGAAACTTGGTTGCTCAGCTAGAGGTAATGAGAAATTTTGTATTGTCGGTGGAGCTGAATTTATTTGCTCTGGAATACAATGTATGAACTTACTGTCCGTGGAAGAGGTTTATGATCAATTAAAGCCTTTAGCTGATGAATATTCAACTAGGAAATTGTAGAAAATTGACGATAAAATTAGAATGGAAAAAATTCAAAGGGTATAAAAGCAGATAACTTTAGTACTGATTTAATGTTTTATGTTGTTCCCAAGCATACTGTACTATAAAATTCCTGATATTCCTTGATGCCATTATTAAAGTTGAAATTTTCTCTTGTAATTTTTTTTGCATTCTCACTAAAATCGGACAATAATTGAGGATTACTCAATAAATTAATAACGGCATCGGCTAAACCTTTATAGTCTTCTTCTTTTGATAAATAACCGGTCCTGCCATTAAAAATTAGGTCTTTTATTCCAACTACATCAGTTCCAACCGAAGGAATTCCCATACTCATTGCTTCAAGTAGAGCATAAGGTAGTCCTTCATAATGAGAAGAAAGCATAAAAATATCAAACATCTTATAAAAGGCTTTCGAGTTTTTTTGATAACCAGCAAGGTCGATTTTTGATTTAAGACCAAGTTTATCAATTAACTTAATGCACACTTGCTCAAGCGGTCCATCGCCTACTATTATTAATTTTGTGTTTGGAAATTGATCGTTAATAATTTTAAAACTTTTTATCAGTGTGATGGGATCTTTTTGATAGTACAATCTTCCAACGGTACCTAAGATTATTTCTGAACCATCTTTCAATTTTTCACGAACTCTATTTTTATAAATGAAATCATCAAAGTCCGAGGGATCAATTGAATTATAAAGTGTGATAATTTTTTTATTGGGAACGATATTATGCTCAAGGGCAAGATCTCTTTCGGAGCCAGATACTGCTACCAACCTTCTAGTAACGTAGCCAAGATATTTCTCCATTTTAAGATAAAAAAATCTTTTCATCAATATTCTGTTATCACAAAACATAAATCCGTGTGGAGAATAAATAACATTTGGATGCCGACTGGCAAAGGTTGCAAGACGACCAACAAAACCTGCCTTTGTACTATGACAATGAACGATATCGTAATTATTCTGTAAAATAATTTTCCTCATTCTAAGAATATTTGAGATATCGGTAAAGGAAGCGCTTCGCTTGATTGGAAGCCCAATAGTGTTATTGAATATACCTTTGCTCTCCTGAACAAAATTTTTATTTCTGTCAGTAGAATAAATTATATCTATTTCATATTCAGATTTGTCTATTTTCTTGGCAATGTCGATTACGTGCTTTTGGGTGCCACCAGAAGTTGCCTCCAAGATATATAGAATCTTTATCATTTGTAAGATTCTGCTCCTAAAAGATTTGAATATAAACTATCAAGTTTCATTACATGTTCTCTAACATCAAATAACTGAGCTCTTTTAAGGCCGTTCATAACTAGGTTTTCAGCTAATTGAGGGTTTTCAATTAATTGAATAACAGCCCTTGCGATTGCTTCTGGATTTCTTGGAGGAATTAAAATTCCGCTTTCTCCATCTCTAACTACTTCTGTAATTCCTTCAACTTTAGTGGCGACTATAGGCACACCTGCTGCCATTGCTTCAAGCAATACAATGCCGAATCCCTCATATATGGATGAAAGAATAAAAATGTTCATTCGTTTGTAAAAAGGGATTACATCTGTAAATTTACCAAAAAATTTAACTGAATTGCTAATTCCAAGTTTATTACTTAATTCAATTAGTTCTTGTAAAAGAGAGCCGTCCCCAACTATTTCAATTTGGACGGTAGGAAACTTAGCTAAAATGGTTTTCATTGCCAACAATAAGTACC
>CAVYHS010000024.1:0-5632 GCA_963768365.1 uncultured Ignavibacteriaceae bacterium
AGCCATCCGGTCAAAGCCCCAAACCAGACTGAGCTGTTACCTGACAATCCCGACCATCTATAAATCTTTGCGGAAAGATCACTTGTGAAGTATGCATCGGTAAAGTGACCAAATTTGTCCATCTGCTGATACTTGTTCCAGTCATTCATAAATTCTAATGAATGGAATACTGTTGTTTCTTCAGTGTACCAAACTTTTCGTTGATATGTATAGGCTACAGTATTCACTATTGCTATTGCTCCTAACATTGAACTCAATCTTAAATAGTCTACGTCAGAATTCGTTCTCCATATTGTTCCGTCTATTAATGGTCTTTCACTGTTTACAAAAATTGGCTGGCTTGCTATTGCTAGAATGCTCTTTTTTTTGAGGATCGAAGAATTTGTAGCTTAAACTTTGCGGAACATAATCGTTGGAGTGAAATCTCGAAGCGATTGTGTAGTCAATTAAATTTTGGTTTGAATTTGTTGAGTCTTGTGCAAATAAAACTGAACAATATATCAGTAAAAAAAACGGTAATATTTTTTGAATTACATCCACAATGATGATTATTTATTTCTTATAACTTATTTCAAACAGGTTAGAAATGCAAGATTTATTCCACTGAGACGAGCGTGATAACTGTCATTTAATCACTCACAAATCAGATTGAGGATAATTTTAACCGAAAAAGTTGGTAAATTTATCTTATAAAAATTTCATAAATAGAAAAACTCATCTGTTAATGAATATTAAAATATTGATTTCTCTATTACTGCTCGTCTGGTCAACTCATCTGCTGGCTCAAGATCATAAAGAAAACTTATTCGGACCTTACGATAACGTTCAACAAATTACTGAAGAATGTCTGATGTGTCACGAAGATGCCGGTGATGAAGTTCTTCAATCAAATCACTGGAATTGGCTGTCAAGCAATATTGTAGATTCAAATCTAATTTTTAATAATGGAGAAAAACACATTCCTGTAAACAACTTTTGTATTGCAGTAACAGGAAATTCGGCTCCATGCATAACATGTCATTTACCTTTCAGTGGAAAAGATGAAACATTTGATTTTGATGTTGCCGAGAATACTGATTGTCTTGTTTGCCATGAACAGACAGGAACTTATGCTCAACTAAAATTCGAATCAGTCATGAGTGATTCAGCAATTGACTTACTTGCAATAGCACAAAGTGTTGGAAAACCAACTGATATAAATTGTGGCTCGTGTCATTTTAGAGGAATTGGTGGTGCATTGATGAAAAGTGGAGCAATGGATAAAAGCCTTTTTGAATCCACGGAAGAAAATGATATTCATATAGGTGGATTAGGATTTGGCTGCGGCGATTGTCATGAAACTGAAATGCATAATATCTCACCAAAAACTGAATCTGGTCAGAGTGCTGTGGCTTGCGAAAATTGTCATGATTCTGCTCCGCATGAAAAAGAGTTGTTGAATAAACATCATTCGGCAGTCGCTTGTCAAACATGTCACATTCCAACTTATTCGAAAAGTGAGCCTTCAATAGTTCAGTGGGACTGGTCAAAAGCTGGACATGATATTGAAAGTTTAATGAACGAGTTTGGAGAAAATAATTATTACAAATCGAAGGGTGAATTACTCTGGGCAAAAAATATTAAACCTGAATATTACTGGAATAACGGTACGACAAAATATTACGAGCTCGGAGAAAAAATTGAAAAAAGTAAAATTTTGGATTTGAATAAACCGTCCGGAAAAATTTCAGATGCAAATTCAAAAATATCGCCATTTAAAGAATTGAAAGTAAATCAGCCATACGATCCGGTAAATAAATATCTTATTATCCCAGAATTATATGGTGATGGTGGGTATCAAAAAACTTTTGACTGGATAAGTTCTTCAGAAAAAGGAATGAAGTATCTCAACATTGAATTTTCTGACTCAGTCGATTTCATTGAAACAAAAATGTACTGGCCAATAAATCATTTAGTAATAAGTTCTGACAACGCACTCAAGTGTACATCCTGCCACGGCAAAGGTGGGGAAGGTTTATTAAAATGGAAAGAACTTGGCTATCCTGATGACCCAATCAAAAAAGGTGGAAGAGTTAAAAACAAACTGGTTAAAGAATAATTCTATTTATAATATTCTTTTCAATAGATAAAAATTAATGTATTACCTAATCTCAGCGGGAGTAAAAATGAAACAATTTCTTAGTTTACCTTTAGTATTTCTTTTAGTAATCTACTTTTCATCGAACAGCTACTCACAATATCCAAATATTTTGGTTGATGGTACCGGTAGCCCTGAAGAAGTAACAATTGCTATCAATCCTCTAAACCCGGATATTCTGGCTGCAGGAGCTAACATTGATAATTTCTATCGCTCAACCGACGGAGGATTATCCTGGACAGAAACTCATCTTGTTTCTAATCTTCTCGGGGTATGGGGAGATCCTGTTGTATTGTTCGATAGTTTGGGAAATCTTTACTACTCACATCTTTCTAATCCTATCCCCCCAGGATATTGGATTGACAGAATCGTTGTTCAGAAATCTACCGATAATGGTCTTACATGGAATGATGGTGTAGGAGTTGGATTTGTTGCTCCAAAAAACCAGGACAAAGAGTGGCTGGCTGTCGATCATACACAATCTCCTTACAGAGGAACCATATATATGACCTGGACCGAATTTGATGATTACGGTAGTTCAAATCCAAATGACAGTTCCAGAATAAAATTTTCAAAATCAACTGACGAAGGTGAAACATGGAGTACTGCAATAACAATCAGCGACGTTAGTGGAAACTGTATTGATAGCGATAACACGGATGAAGGTGCAGTACCCTGTGTCGGTCCGAATGGTGAAGTTTATGTTGCGTGGGCAGGACCTGTAGGATTAGTCTTTGATAAATCAACTGACGGGGGGCAAACCTGGGGCACCGATATTTTTGTTTCTGATATTCCGGGAGGCTGGGATTTTGATGTTTCCGGAATTTCCCGCTGCAATGGTCTTCCTATTACAATGTGTGATATCGGTAACTCACCATATAACGGATACATTTATGTAGTTTGGTCAGATCAAAGAAACGGTGCTACTAATACTGATATTTTTATGTCGACATCAGTGGATGGTGGATCCACCTGGTCGTCTCCGGTAAGAGTTAATGATGACAACACAACCAGACATCAGTTCTTTGTTTGGTCAACTATTGATTATTCAACCGGGCACTTGTGGTTTGTGTTTTACGATAGAAGAAACACAACCGGTGCAGCTACAGATGTTTTTGTTGCAAAATCAGCTGACGGCGGATCTACATTTGAAAACTTCAAAGTGAGTGAATCTTCTTTTACTCCAACATCCGGAGTATTCTTTGGTGATTACACAAATATAGCAGCCTGGAATGGAAAAATTTATCCAATCTGGATGCGTCTGCAGGGAAGTCTGAGTGTGTGGAATGTAATTATTGAAGATTCAACAACTATTCCAGTTGAGCTAAATAATTTTGCCGCAATTGTAGAGAACGGCAAAGTCTATTTATCCTGGGAAACAGCATCTGAGTTAAATAATCAAGGATTTTTTATTGAACGAAGAGACTATTATTTATCCGAGAACAAAAGTGATTGGACTGAAATCGGTTTCAAAGAAGGAAAAGGGAATTCAACCGAAAGAAATTTTTATACATTTGAGGATGAGCCAAATTATGATGGCACTTACCACTATAGATTAAAACAAACAGATTACGATGGTACATTTGAATACTCGAAGGAATTAGAAGTGAATCTATTTTCTGTTAAAGATTTTGAACTAAGTCAGAATTATCCGAATCCATTTAACCCGTCAACGACTATAAGTTTTCAATTACCTCAAGAATCTTTCATCAGTTTGAAAGTTTATGATGCAATCGGAACTGAAGTTGAAACTATCGCAGAGGGGGAATATCCGGCAGGAGTTCATGAAGTAATGTTTAATGCTGATAATTTGAGCAGCGGATTATATTTGTATCGAATTATATCGGGTAAAAACGAGTTAACCCGAAAGATGTTGGTGGTTAAATAATTTTAATGCCAGTCTGGAGGCAATCGTCATTCTGAGTCCCGAAGGGACGAAGAATCTCAAAACAAAATCCAGAGACTCTTCGCTATTGCTCAGAGTGACGAGATGAATGCCATTCTGAGGGAACGAAGAGATCGAAGAATCTTCTGACTAATTTTATACATTCTTCGTTTCGCTCAAAATGACAATAAAAAATGCATTCTGATGAAAATCACATTAAACTTTTTTCAATAGTGCTAAAGTTAAATCATCGTGAGCGGGAACCTTTTGAACAAAGTAATCTACTTTTGCTATTATCAGTTCACCAAGCTGCTGGGAGGTAAATGACTGCCTGTTATTCAGAAGTTCAATTAATCTTGACTCGCAATAAAATTCTCCAGTTTCATTCTGCGCTTCAGTTAATCCATCTGAATAAATTATTACAAAATCATTTTCGTTTAGTGAGATGTTCTGTTCTCGAAATTCGGCATCTCGAACTAAACCTAGCGCGGGTGCATTTTTTTGTAGTTGTTCAATTTGATTATTTCTTACAATTACAGGAGGGTAATGACCTGCATTTATAAATTTCAGATTGTTGAATTCACTTTTAATTTCTGTGTATGCTAGTGAAGCAAATATTTTTGATGGGCTGTCTCTATGAAAAATCCAGTTAAGTTTTTCACCTAAAGATGAAAGTGATGAAGCATCGTAAACAAGTGCCCGAATTGTTGATTGCAATTTTGCCATAAGAAGTGCCGCACTCAATCCCTTACCGGCAACATCTCCCACTGCAATTCCAAACCTGTTTTCTTCAATCTGAATAAAATCTAAAAGGTCTCCACCAACATCATTTGCAGAACGTGTAAAAAGCCAAATATCCCAGCCAGGTACCTTCGGAGATTTTTCCGGCATCAATGACTGCTGTATAGCTTTTCCTTCTTCCAGTTCAGTTTTTGCAAGAAGTTTATCTTTCAATTCAAGGGCAAGAATAAAAATTAAAATTAGCCCACCAATTAGTGCCGGTGTCAAAATATTAATATTGATATTTTCATCATTTACTTGATTATTACTAGAAATTAATATTGAGACAATAGCGATCAGGAGAAGAATTCTTCTAAAAGGAGTCAGCTTGAAAAATAATGCTTTTAGTAGCCACCAGGGGATAAGAAAAAATTTTCTGCATCCACCCATACTTTCAAGTTTTCTCTTTCGTTCTTCCGAGAGATAATAATCTTTTAGTTCCTTATACTCCTGTCCTATATCATCCTTAACTTTTATTTTTTTAAAATCATCTTTAATGGTTCTGGTTAAGCCTGGAACTTTCGGTGGAAATGAATTCTGTTCGGACATTACTCTGCCTTTTTATAATTTTTTACGATTCAATACTAAACTTAATATTGGATGAAGTAAAGTATTATTAACTGGAATGAATAGAAACCGGATGAGTGGAAAATTAGTTATGTAGAATTAGTCAATCCAAACTGCGAAAGATGGTGTGTGAAATGTTTTTGATGGAATATGTCCCATTCTGCTTTAGTTAAGTTTCCAAAAATGGGATGTGCAGTTTTGATATTTGGATTATCCCTGAAGTATTTCTCGTATCTAATTAAAATATTTTCTAGTTTCAGAAT
>CAVYHS010000025.1:0-112303 GCA_963768365.1 uncultured Ignavibacteriaceae bacterium
CCCCACCTTTTTTTATTGGAGTTAATCCCCCTGCAAACTCATCAAGATTAAGAATCTCTACTTTGACAGGTGTCGTCCATACTTCACGCCAGTGTTCACCAAACCAGAATTCATAGAATCCACTGGCTGAATATTGCTCCCCGGGAATGATAGTGATGTATCTTTTATCATTATCTTGTTGGGAATAAATGAAAGGCAGTATTATTAGAAACAGGAATAATATTAATTTATATCTCTTCAAACCGACTCTGATTTATTCAACAATAATTTTATGATTAAGATGGAGAATTACTCCAAAGGTAAGTTCATCCTTTGAAGAATTTCTTTAAACCTTGGTTGATCGTGTAGTTCCTTCCAATATTTACCATTTATGAAATTTAAGCCACCAAGTCTTTTATCGATTGCACTATTTAAGTAACTGAATACAGAATCCCACTCACCTAATCCTGAATAAATAATAGCTAAATCCATATCTAGCGGAACATCTTCAGAATTCAATTCCTCAAGTTGTTTAATATATTCTCTCGCCTTTTCAGGCTGTTCAAGTTTGGCATATGCATAACCCAAACCGGAAATGGCTTTAGTATGATAAGCAGGATTTTTTAAATTTTTATTGAATATTTCCATTGCTTTTTCGTAATCTGAAGATTTTAAATACATCCAGGCAAGACTGTTCCATGTATCGCCAAAATCTGAATCGATTTCGAGAGTGTTTTTGTGCTGGTCAATAGCTAAGTCAAATTGGTTATTGTTGAAGTATGCAAATGAAAGTATATAACTAATTGGTGCATTTAACGGGTCAAGCTGATGAGCAATTTCCGCTTCCTTCAATGCTTTCTTGTGATATCCGAGAGTGGTTAATAACATTGAATAATACTGATGTGTTTCAGCCGAATTTGGATTTATTTCGAGAGCTTTAATAAAACATTTTTCCGCACCTTCCCAATCCCAATCATTAAAATACTTCACCATACCCAAAGATATTTGCGCATCGATTAAAGAGTTATCAAGTTCATACGATTTCAAGGCGTATTCTTTTGCTTTTGAATAAGCAATTTTGTTCGGCATAAAGCCTGCTGCACCTAAAAAAGTATAACAAGCTGAAAGACGCGCATATGCCAGAGAGAAGTCAGGAGATAAATTTGCCGCATCCTCAAAATATTTTATTGCTTTGGACATAAAATCAGGTGCCCATTTATTCCAATTATACAATCCCTTCAGATATAAGTTGTAAGCATCAATGTTTTCAGTTGGAATTTTCACAAGTGACTCAGCAGGCTTACGTAGTGAAATAGAATTTTTTAACTGATCTACAATTGAGTTTGCCAGTTCATCCTGAACAGCAAATATATCTTCAAGGTCTCGGTCATAGGTATCAGACCATTTATGATATCCATCATCTGCATTTATTAACTGAGCTGTTACTCTCACCCGGTTGCCATACTTTCTAACACTTCCTTCAAGAACAGTTTTTACACCAAGCTGCCTTCCAATCTCTCTTATGTCAATATTTTTTCCTTTGAAAGCAAAGGACGAAGTTCTTGATGTAACAAGCAATCCATCAACTTTAGCAAGTGCATTTAGTAATTCTTCAGTAATCCCATCACTAAAATATTCATTATCTCTTTCTGCGCTTAAATTGATGAAGGGCAATACTGCTATCGAGCTATCAGAGTTTGAAGTTTTGCCTTCAATCTCTTTGTAGCTTGGAACTACCAAACCGTTTGAGCTAACTGCATAAATTTTTACCGGTGCTTTAACATTCTTAAGCTCGTATCTTCCAAGGAAGACTGTTGAATATTTCATTTTGATTTTTTAACTCATCGTTTATTTTTTCTGAAATAGTACACTGCCTGGTACTGCAAGATTTTCAATCCTTGAAGCAATATTAACTCCATCTCCATAAACGCCTTCATCATCATAAACAACATCACCAGCGTGGATACCAATTCTTAAAGGTACTTTTGGTTCATTTTGAAGTTCTTGCTGAATTTTAGCAGCACAAACAGCAGCTTCAATTGCACTTCCGAAAATTGAAAGTGTACCATCACCGTAATATTGTAATATCTGTCCACGATGTTCAGGAACTAAATTCTCTAACACTTCCCTATGTTTATTTCTTAAAATTTTAGCCTGCCGTTCATTTTCCTGCATCAAAGCTGTATAGCCTACCATGTCGGTAAACATTATTGCAGCAAGCATTCTTATTTCTTTCATATCGAAGAATTATAGAAAGTTATTATTAAATAATTTTTAGGAAACGGCAAGAAATTAAAGGACTAATCAGTCAATTGCAATAAAAAATAAATTAGCGGAAAAGATAATTTGAGGGTGAAAGGATGACAATTAGCTCTTCCCTTCACCCAATGAATAATTATTTTTTCTTAGCTCCGGCTTCAGCTACAGCAATAGCAGTCATATTGATTATATCATCAACAGTTGCACCACGCTGCAGAACGTGAATAGGTTTTTTCATTCCCATCAAAATTGGTCCAACAACAGATGCCTGCCCAATTCTTGCCATAAGTTTATAAGCAATATTTCCTGAATTAAGATCCGGGAAGATCAGAATATTTGGTCTACCTTTCAAAGTACTGAAAGGAAATTCATTCGCAATTATTTCCGGAACAACTGCTGTATCTGCTTGCATCTCACCATCTATCATCAAATCAGGTCTGAGTTTCTTCACTAATTCAGTTGCCTGCTTAACTTTTAATGAATCGGGATAAGGAGCACTTCCAAAGTTGCTGAATGAAAGCATTGCAATTTTCGGAATAACATCAAATTCTCTTACAGTATCAGCAGCTGAAATTGCAATTTGAGCAAGCTGCTCTGCCGTAGGATTAACATTAACAGTTGTATCAGCAAAGAAATAGACATCCTGTTTTGCGAAAACAATATACAATCCTGAAACAACTTTTAATCCTTCTTTCATACCAACACAATGGAGAGCCGGACGAATTGTTGTTGGATAACTTGTCGTCAATCCGCTTATCAGTGCATCAGCTTCTCCAAGATCAACCATCATTGAGCCAAAGTAATTCGGTTTTTTCATAAGACTTTTAGTGTCTTTTAAAGTAGCACCTTTTCTCGAACGCTTCTTGAAAAATGCATCAGTGAATTGCACTAATTTTTCACTTGATTCAGGATCAACTATTTGAAATTCTTTTTGATCAAATCCCAATTTGTCAATGACTGATTTTATTATCTTTCTCATTTCCCTAATAATATCGGATAAGCCATATTATCATTATAAACTACATGAGCAGCTCTGATAATTTTTTCTTCCTCACCTTCCGGATAGACAACCTTAACAGGTTTTTTCTGAGCTTTATGTATCATTACACGGATCAATTCTTTAGATAAACCAAGTCTTTCCTTTAGTCTCTCTTCATACTTTTGCCAATCCATTTCCTTAATTTTAGCTACTCCGGTTTCTATTGCAGCTTTAGCTACAGCAGGGGCAACATACCAAAGAACTCTGGGATCAAATGGTTTTGGAATAATATATTCCTTGCCAAAAGAAAAATCTTCACCACCATAGGCTCTTAACACCATCTCAGGTACTTTCTCTTTAGCCAGTTTTGCCAGAGCCATTGTAGCAGCCATTTTCATTTCATCATTGATAGCAGTTGCTCTTACATCCAAGGCACCTCTGAAGATAAATGGAAAACCAAGTACATTATTTACCTGATTCGGAAAATCACTTCTTCCAGTTGCCATAATCAAATCATCTCTCACCGAGATAGCTTCATCATACATAATTTCCGGATCTGGATTAGCCATAGCGAAAATTATTGGATCCTTTCCCATTGATTTAACCATTTCTTTATTTACTACACCACCAACTGATAATCCTATAAAAACATCTGCACCTTTCATTGCATCAGCTAGTGAAGCAAAACCTTTGTTCTTGTGCAAATTCCTGTTTGTATTTATTAAGATCTTTTCTGTCTTTGGTAACGCAACCTTTAGTATCGAACATCCAGATATTTTCTCTTTTAGCACCAGCCATTATGTAAAGTTTGCAACAGGAAATTGCAGATGCACCGGCACCATTAACTACAATTTTTACTTTATCGATTTTTTTACCAGCAACTTCAACTGCATTAATCAGTGCAGCACAAGAAATTATTGCCGTACCATGCTGATCGTCGTGAAAAACAGGAATTTTCATTGTTGCTTTAAGTTCTTCTTCAATTTCAAAACATTCTGGTGCTTTTATATCTTCGAGATTTATTCCTCCGAAAGTTGGTTCAAGAACTTGAACAGTTCTGATAATCTCTTTTGAATCATGTGAATTAATTTCAATATCAAAAACATCAATATCAGCAAATCTTTTAAAAAGAACTCCCTTCCCTTCCATTACGGGTTTTCCTGCTTCAGCTCCGATGTCTCCTAAACCAAGAACAGCCGTTCCGTTGGATATAACAGCAACCAGGTTTCCTTTGGCTGTATATTTATAAACATCTTCAACATTTTTATGGATTTCTCTGCAAGGTTCCGCAACTCCCGGTGTGTATGCAAGAGAAAGATCACGAGATGTTAAACAAGGCTTGGATGCTATTACCTCTATTTTACCTTTTCTCTCTATTGAGTGATATTCAAGTGCATCTTCTTTACTTATTTTCATTTATAACTCCTGATAAATTTTTCATACAGTTAAGTGATTGATTAAGATTGGATTGGAAATAAAATATTGTTTCAGATCTCTCATTGGGATGAAATTTTGCCTAGAAGAATGATGTACATTGCAAATAAAATTACATCACAAAATTACTCCAAATTTATGAATTAGCCTAAGTAGTGAATGCTTTGAGGAAATATTAAAGTTAATAATTGGCAACAAATTTTCGTTCTTAAATCAACTATAATCAAGCTTTGCTTTCTTTCGCTGATTCTTCAATCAGTTTATGAGACAATTCTTTACCCAAATAAAGATCAATAAAAAAATGAAGAACGTATAAAAGTGGGGTTAGAAAAACTGCCACAGCGAACTTGTAGATATAGTTGACAACACCTATAGCCAAAACCAAGGATAAATCCCACCCTGCTCCAAAATAAAAAGCAATTAAAAGAACGACGAAGCTATCGATGAATTGCGAAACAAATGTAGAACCAGTTGCACGAAGCCAAATTTTTGAACTGCCTGTAAAAGATCGTAGAAAATGAAAAACATAAACATCCACAAGTTGTCCAATTAAAAACGCAACTAAAGAACCTAATATTATCCATAAACCCTGTCCAAAGATCGTATTAAAAGCCAGATCCATATTTAGAATTCCATAAACTGTTTCCCGTTCTATCCAGAAATCCGCGGGATTCAGTTGGATAGCGAAAAAAATCATCAGAAAGGCATATGTAATCAACGATGCTGCAGTAAAAGACATAAACCGAACACCTTTTCGTCCAAAATATTCATTGATAATGTCAGTCATAATGAAGACAACAGGCCACAATAAAACTCCGGCTGTTAAATTGAATGAAAGATTACTTTCTCCGAAAAAAGAAAGATTAATAGGCTCAACGCCAAGCCATTTTTCCAGTGAAAATATTTTCACACCAATAAATTCTGCAAGCAGTGCATTTGCTACAAAGAATGCTCCGAGGATATAGAATAGTCTGGTACTTTTATCTTTCATTATTTATCTGGTATTCAAAATTTTAGCGGGCAATATATGAAAAAAAGCGGTATCATCTATGATACCGCTTTAGTGGAGAGAGATTAGATTGGAACTTATCTTTTGCTTCGTTCTCTTGAATTATCTTTTTCATTCGTTCTATCTGTTTTGACTTTTGTCTCACGGCTTTTGCTCTTCTGATTGTCATTTCTGCTTTGTTCTTTTACTTCATTTCTTTTCACCTGAGTATTATTCGTTACTCTGGTATTCTCGCGCTTCACTTGAGTATTCTGTTCCTGACTCTTTCTATTAAGTTTAACAGTTTCGTTTTTACTAACTTTGTTCTGATCCTGGGTCTGACTTACCTTCCTGGTATCGTTCTTCCTGTCTCTGCTATTAGAATTAATTGTTTTACCAGTTTCTCTTTTTCTTACTTCAAGAGTATTCTCTTTACGATTGACATTACCGTCAGATTTCTTATTAGTTTCAGTTCGATTATTTTGCAAAACTTTAACATCTTTTCGATTCTGATCAGTCTTGAGACCATCCAAAGTTCTATTATTAACCTGATCGTTTCTTTTTACATTAGTTACATCGTCTCTGCGTCCAATCTGAACCTTTTCCATATCAACTGAAGTTTTTCTGTTTTCGCGTTTTATTTCCATACGACCTAAGTCGTTTCTCATTAATTCATCTCTTTTAATATCAAGAGTGCGGAGTTCATCTCTTTTACTATAACCATCACGCTTCAATTCTCTGGAATCGCTCACTCTGATCAGATCGCGTTGCTTAATTTTCTGGCCTGAACGAACACTGATATATTTCACATCAACTCCTCTATTCTGAATTCTTCCGTTGTAGTAAACAAAATTATTTCGATATTTTGTTCCACTATGAATTCTATACTTGTAGCCAGGTGCGACATAATAATTATATACATAAGGATCGCAGAAGTTTCCGTAGCCTACATAGTTCCAATAATAATAAGGAGTATAGTAGTTATGCGTAAAGTATATACCCACAGAAACTGAAAATACAGCATATGGATGTAGCGGAGCCCAACCAATATAATTGTTATCGTATCTCCACTCTACCCAGGCCGGAGCCCACTCATAGTCAGGATACCACAGCCATCCATAATAATCGTCATAGTACCATCTGCCATAATGATAGGTAATGAAACCGAATGGTTCATATGAATCCCAATACCATCCATCGTATGTCCAGATCCATCTACCCATTTGATAAGGCATCCAATTAGCACGAATAATTGTAGGTCTCCAAACAATCACTCCATAATCCACCTCAATCCAGGATCCATATGGAGAAAGCTGTGAATAGAAATATCCACCTACCCCGTTATAATGTTTCTTTGCTTCTGCATTAAAAGTTACTGCAGAAAAAAGAATAACTGCAAAAATTATGATCCGTTTCATTTTACACCTCCGTGTTATGTTTACGCTTTCAATAATGCAACGAAGGTACCAATCTTTAAAATGTGATTTCTTTTGATTTTAAGTGATAAGAAGGATTTTTATGTCTATTTTATTAGACACAATGGATAAAAAGTGTATGCTGAACAAATTATCTTTTTACTTTTCGTGATTTCCACAAATAGTTGCCGAATGCACCAACAAGTCCGGCATAAATTATATAAGGAATTTGAATGATCTCTGCTATAAAGAAATACTTTAGTTGGATATCACTTAAAATTTTTTCTTTGCCTTTTGATAGTATTCGAAATTCAAAAATAAATTTTAGGAGACATTGATATCAGAAATGAAAACAGAAATGTATTGATCGAAAATCAGCCCAAGAATAAACTGAGAAATCAATCCCAGATAAAAAGCGTAAATTAGAGTTAACTTAAATACTAAACTCTTGTCCCCATAGAATAATCCTTTACTTGCCCATCTTTTTCTTTGCTGAAAAAAATCCCCAATAGTTTCGTTAGCAGATGTTTTTACAATAGCTTTTTGCCCGAGACAAAATTTTACTTTATAGTCGGAATCTTTTGAAATTTTTTGCATAAGAAGTTCATCGTCGCCTGAAGATAGGTTCATATGATCCTTAAAGCCACCAACTTCATCAAATGCTTTTTTTCTATACGCAATGTTAGCAGCATTACAAATGGTCGGACGACCCGATCCAATAAGCCCCGCACCACAAAGTACTAAACCGGCAAATTCAAGCTTTTGAAACTTTGAAAATAATTTATCATCAGAAATAAAATCAACCGGACCTGAAACAAAGCCGGTTAGCGAATCAAAAGATAACATCATAGAACTCAACCATTCTTCATCATAAAGGCAATCAGCATCGGTTGTAATGACAATCTTACCATTTGCATTCTCAATCCCATATCTGATAGCTCTTTTTTTATGGGCATTTTGGGAATAATCTTCAGGAACTGAAAGTACTCGGATGTTATTCTTTTTAATATTCTTTTGTAGTAATTCCAGGGAGTTATCTTCGGAGAAATCGTTTATGTAAATTACTTCAAATTTATCTGGTGGATAGAACTGCGATTCAATCGATTTTAAATTTGTGACTATGTTTTGTGACTCATTTCGAAAAGGGATAATAATAGAAACAAATTCGTAAGGGAGTATTTCATTATCAGATGGTTTTAATTTAATCAATCCTATGAATATCCAAGTGCAAAAAATAAAGATAATGCAGAAGAATAATTATAAAAGCAGAATGAATTAATATTAGGAGGTAGAATCAATTACCATTTTTTCTTAAAAACATTCCAACACCAATCAAAGCAGGAATGAGCAAGTTAATAATGAAAAGAAAAATAGATGCGTTAAAACCAACAGATGCCTTCTCGCCCATTATAGTAATGAAATAGACAGAAGCACCTTCTCTGATTCCGAGTTCGCCAAAAGAGATTGGGGGGATTATGGTTTTAGCAAACATAATTAAATTAGCTGCCCACAGATAATGAACAATGTCAGAGTGATGTGAGAATGCAGTAACAAGCAATGCATATTGAATTAAAAAGCACAAATAGAATAAAAATGATATCAAAAGCATTTTGTAAAAATAAACTCTGTCCAGACTTTCAAATATTTTTAACTTATCGATAAAAGACTTCAGCTCTTGCTGATGAATTTATTTTTGAGAAGAGAATGCTGTTCCAGAAACGTTTATTCATTAATAACACTATCAACAAATAGAAAAAGGTGAAAATCAAAACGAAAAGCGACAAAACTATATAAATCGATACATTCATAATACGAAATAGATAAAAAGTAAACTCGAAATTGAACCAAGAAAAGCAACCATTAACAATGGGAAAGAATTTATCAACGAGAGTAGCCACAGTTACCTGCACAAGTGATTTATCTTTGAATTCAATTCCTCTACCGAAATATTCTCCAATGCGTAATGGTGTTATTATCCCTGCAGAAAATCCATAAAACAGAGATCTTAATATCTTTGATTTTGTCTCAACTTCAAGTACTTCTTTGCAAGTCAATCTCCATTTTGAATATTGTAAGTAAATGTTCAGAGCACCTAGCAGGATGACCAAAAGTATTATTGCGAGATTAGCATTTTTAATGGCCAATACTATCTGATTATAATCTACAGAGTTTATCAGATAATAAAGTAATCCGGCGGCAATAATAATTTTAGCAACATTTACCAGAATATTTTTATTCGATAACTTTAAAAATAAATGAATGAGTTGATGTGCTTTTATCAATCATGGTTTATTATTGTTCGATCTCAAAAATATTAACTTTTAATCCTTCAGTACAGTTTGTACACATGGGAATAGATTTTCTGCTCGACAAAATTTTTCCTCGAAATTGTAAATACTTTTCCGAATGCCAGACATCAGCAAATGATCGCCCATTTACAATTCCAATTTCATTTTGGGCATCTTTATCAAAACAACAAGGCACTACTCTGCCATCCCAGGTTATTACGGATGTTCGCCACAAAGCGAAACAATGGTTTTTTATCTCATTTTTTATTCTGAAAGAATTATTCTCAAGAATATATCGCCGATATTTTTTATTAGATGGGAGAAACTTAACTGCATTATCATAGGAAGATATTTGCATCGTCTTAAAAACAAGTTTATCTACACCAATTTCATTACAGTATTTTTTAACATCCTCAAATTGATGTTCATTTTGCTTCATCACAATAAATTGAAACTCAACGAATGGTTTTTGTAATCCTCTTTCAGATTTTCGATTGATTAATGACCGCAATCCCATATCTGCCTGTTCAAAAGTTCCGCCAACACGGTACTTTTGATAACTTTCTTCATCAAGTCCATCAACAGAAAAAATAAGTTTGTCGGGCGCATTATCAAGCACATAATCAACATTTTTATCGCTTACAAAATTTCCATTAGTACTAATGGAAATATAAATATTCTTTGATTGTGCATAGTTAATCATCGCAGGAAGGTTTTTATTTAAATATGGTTCGCCCTGAAAAAATAACTGAATGTAGAAACCTGTATCGCTAATATCATCAATTAATTTTTTAAAATCTTCAGTTTTTAGCAACCCAAGTGGTCGGGTTAATGCTCCCAATCCGGAGGGACATTCAGGGCATTGTAAATTGCAATGATTGGTTGGCTCAATGGAGTAGGAGATTGGCATTCCCCAAGTGATTGGTTTCCTCAATAATCTGGAAATGTAAAAAGAGCTAATAATTTTCAATGCATTAGTAGCTCTCTTTATCGTTAAGTATCTAAATAGATTTATTTCCAAAGAATCAAACGAAATTGTTAATCAATAAATTAAAGATAGTTAAATGACCAGTAACCTAAAAGATTTCCCTTTTTAAAATACCTGTTAAAACAGTATCTTTCGTTTAAGAATCTCACCAATTCAGTTACTGAGGAGCAAATGTATATTAATTTTAGCGACATACCGGGACATCAAAATCTTTTCCTAGACTATTTATATGAATTTGATAATGTTGCGGATTTCTATTCAAACGACTTTAGAAACAAAGAAAATTATCTCAAAATTTTCAAAAATATTTCCGAAAACAGACGACACTTATCTCCCGAATATTTCTGAAATATTGTTTGGACAATATTCGAATTTGAATCCATCCGATTTGACCCGGGAGAATATTAATAAATTATCTGATAAAAAGACTTTAACTATAGTTACCGGGCAGCAGCTTGGAATTTTGGGTGGACCACTTTACACTTTTTATAAATTAATCACAACAATAAAATTAAGCCGATTTCTGTCAGAAAGATATAACGATTACAACTTTGTGCCCGTTTTCTGGCTTGAAGCTGATGACCATGATTTTAATGAAGTGAGAACCACAAAAATCATTGACGAAGCAAATTCACTTCTAACAATAGGCTATAAAGAAGCAATTGAAGAGGATGATTTAAAACAAAGTGTTGGTCTGATTAATCTCGATAGTTCAATTAATGATTTCTTTGAGAAGCTTAACAATTCGTTGAAGGCAACCGACTTTAAACCATCGATTTTCGATCGCTTAAAAAGTATTTATAAAGAAGGCGCATCATTTAAAGAAGCATTTAAAAAACTTTTATTTAATTACTTTGATGAATATGGATTGGTGATTTTCGACCCTCAGGATATTGAAGTAAAGAAATTACTAAAACCGGTTTTCAAAAAAGAAATAACTGATTTTAGAGCCCATACAGAGAAGTTAGTCCACACCAGTGCAACACTTGAGGAATTGTATCACGCACAGGTTAAAGTAAAACCTGTAAATTTATTTTTACGAGTTGATGAAGGAAGATATTCAATTGAACCTGTAGATAACGAATACAGATTAAGACGAAAACGAAAAAGTTTTACTCAGGAACAATTACTGGAGTTATTAGAAAACGAACCAGATAAATTTAGTCCCAATGTGCTTCTGAGACCAATCTGTCAGGATTATTTATTCCCAACTGCATTTTATATTGCCGGTCCAAGTGAAATATCTTACTTCGCACAATTAAAGCCTCTTTATGAGCTTTATGATATTGTTCAGCCAATAATCTATCCTCGCTCGTCAGTTACAATTCTTGAAAATTCAATTGCAAATTCGCTTGAGAAGCATTCAGTGTCGATAAATGAAATTTTTATCGATGTTGAAAGCATCAAGAAGAAGATAATTAATTCGGTTGAGGAAAGCTCAGTTGATGAAATGTTTGAAGGAATTACGAACCAGATTGAAGCAACATTCGACCAATTGAAAGAAAAACTTTTAGATCTTGATAAAACAATTGCTGATTCGAGTAATCGGTACAGAGATAAGATTTTGAGTAATGTTAGTGAGCTTAAATCCAAAGCAGAAAAAGCTCAACAAAAGAAATACGAAGTCACTTTAAGGCAAATTGATCGTGCTGCTGTTCATCTCTTCCCAAATTCCAATTTGCAGGAACGAGAAATCAACTTTATTTATTTTGCAAATAAATATGGGGAAGATTTTTTAAAGAAAATTTTTGATGAGCTGCAAATAAATAAATATGAACACCAGGTGATAAGGCTTTAATGGCTTATTGAATTAAGTTGTTTTATAAAATCTGGATTAGAAATACGAACACATTCAAAATCCTTCCACTTTTCCACCATCTTCAAGAAGAGATGATAAAATAGCAAACGCCATTGCAATACGGTGATCTCCAAAACTGTTAAATGGCTCTGAAGGATCTTTTAATATTACCTGAAACATTAAAACCATCTTCGAACTCTGTTAACATCTAATCCAAGTTTTTCTAAATTAGTACAAATAGCTTTTACTCTGTCTGTTTCTTTCACCCTCAATTCAGCCGCATCCCTTAGTTCAAAAATTCCATCTGCAAAAATTCCGGCAATAGTCAGAGCAGGAATTTCATCAATAATCAGTGGAATTATTTTCTTTTCGATTTGTCACATTCTGAAGATCACTCGACCGCACAAGCAGATCACCATAAATTTCATTATTTGATACTGCCCTCTCATCTATTTCTATATTACCACCCATTCGCTTAAGTATATTCAAACATTCTACTCTTGTCGGATTCAATGAAACATTCTTTACTATAAGTTCAGAATATTCTGCTATCAAAGTCAGGACAATGAAGAATATAGCAGAAGAGATATCGCCTGGTATAAAATAATCTTTTTGTTCTGGGATAAAAACCACGAGAAGCATATGAATTAATTTTTCCTTCCTGCTCAACTACTTTCAACCCCAGCAAATTTCTCAGTGTGGTTTCTTGTCGGTAAGGATTCAATTACTTTTGTCTCACTATCCAAATGCAACCCAGCTAATAGTATCGCACTTTTAACTTGGGCACTTGCTACAGGTAATTGATAATTTATTGATTTTAAATTTTCAGATGGAGAAATAATAAGTGGAAGTCTGCCCTCATCATTAGTTCTTATTTTAGCACCCATTTTAGATAAAGGTTCAACTACACGATTCATTGGTCTTAGAGATAGCGATTGATCGCCTGTAATAACCGATTCGAAATTTTGAGCGACAAGTATTCCTGCCAGTAATCGCGCGGTAGTTCCTGAATTGCCGGCATAGACAGATTCGCTTGATGGTTTATATCCCTTATAACCATTGCCAAATACAGTAATTTTATCAGCAGAATGTTCAATTTTGATTCCCAAACTTGTCAAACAATTCATAGTCGATTTAATGTCATCACTGTGGGAAAGGTTTTTTATTTCAGAATTGCCTTTAGCAAGAGAAGAAATGAGTAAAGCACGATGAGAAATCGATTTGTCTCCCGGGAAAGAAAGAGTTCCTTTAACACAATTAATTTTCTGAAATTGTTGATTCATCATTGACTGGTTATAAATTATTTTTTAGCCCATTCATCAATCAGTTTTTTTAATTCTTTTGAACTTGATTCACTTTTATCTAACAGGCCAATATTAATTCTTTGTCTTACAGCTTCATAGATGGATATTGCAGCAGAAACAGAAACATTGAGACTCTGAACCATACCAAACATTGGAATGTAAAATATTTCATCTGCAAGTTCTTCAGCTTCTTTTGATAGCCCTCTATGCTCGTTGCCGAAAACTAGTACAGATTTTTTGTTGAATTCAAGATCATATAAATTTTTTGCCTCACCATTAATAGATGACGCATACACTGAAAACTTTTCTTTTTTAAGCTGATTATAACATTCCTCAACAGTTTTAAATTTTTCTCTTTCAATCCATTTATAAGCCGATGCAGAGGACTTTTTACCTATCTTTGGAAATTTTTCGATGTTATAAATTAAGGATACTTTAGGAATTCCAGCTGCATCGCAAGTTCTGAATATTGCACTAACATTGTGTGGATCGTGAATGTTTTCAAGGACGATGCGAAGAGTTGGCTGTCGTTTCGATAACACCCACTTTATCTTTTCTATCCTTTTTTCGGTTCTAAAATATGAGTCAGACACTTTTATAAAATACTAATTTATAAACAGTATGATCTTTTAATTTGCTGGCTTTATCGAGCTTGAATTTCTTAATTTCAGTTTTAAGGTAGAAGGAAGCTAATTCGAGTATTTTGGATAAAACGGTGTCTTCATCGGAGCCCAACTTTCGCAGCCACTCAGTGAAGGGATTTCTGCAGTATAACCGTCGTTAGTTTTTGTAACAACAACATCAAGTATCATCGGATGGATAATTCAGCTTGAAACTATTTTAACACTTGCACTTGCACCAATTCTATCTGCCCCTGACGCGATCATTGCTTCAGCATCTTCTTTTGATCGGATACCTCCCGCAGCTTTAACACCTATTGAACTGCCAACCACATATTTCATTAAAGCAACATCACCAACGGTTGCACCGCCTTTACTGAATCCAGTTGATGTCTTTACAAAATTGGCTCCTACTTTTTTGCAGATAAGACAGGCTTTTACTTTTTCTTCATCACTCAATAACGCTGTTTCTATAATTACCTTAACCAGTGCATTTACCTTTTTTGATTCAAGTACAACTTGAGAAACATCATTCTCAACGTAATCATAATCTCCTGCTTTGAGTCTTCCAATATTTATAACCATATCTATTTCTGTTGCACCATTTTGAATTGCTTGTTCTGTTTCGAATTTCTTTACTTCGGTTGTGTTTGCACCTAGCGGAAAACCAACCACTGTACAAACTCTGACATCTGTTCCTTTTAATAATGAAGAGCATAAAGAAACGTACCCAGGATTTACACATACAGAAGCAAAGTGATATTTCTTTAGCTTCTTCACAAAGTTCTGTTATTTCGGCTGGTGTTGCATCAGGTTTGAGTATAGTGTGATCAATTTTTGATCCAATGTTTTTATCTTTTAAAGAATTACCAATTCCCTTCCCTGCTGCTATTCTTGAAGCGCCAACATCAACAATATTTTTTACAGTTTTTGGCTGAGTGATTACATTCGTTTCCCATCCTTTGCAGGAATCACCATAACAGTAATAGTCTTTTAAAACTTTTTCAAGAAATTCCTGAGACACATCTTCATCAGATATTTTATGGTTATTTTATCTGCCATACTTTATAAATCCTTCATAAGTATTTTTTAAGTAACATTGCAATTGTCATCGGTCCAACTCCACCCGGAACCGGAGAAATGTATGATGCTTTTTTTGAAACTTCGTCGAAGTCTACATCCCCGACAAGTCGATAACCTTTTCCCGCTGATTTATCTTCCACCCGGTTTATACCAACGTCAATAACCACAACTCCATCTTTAATCATATCAGCTTTAACAAACTTCGGAGAACCCATTGCTGCAACAAGAATATCTGCTTGCTTCGTGTAGTAAGAAACATCTGGTGCTGCAGAATGACAAACTGTTACAATCGAATTAGCAAATTCTTTTTTCTGAAGCATAATATTGGCAATCGGTTTACCTACAATATTGCTTCTGCCAAGAACAACAAGATGCTTTCCTTTTGTTTCAATTTTATATCTGATAAGCAATTCCTGAATGCCGGCTGGAGTGCAGGATCGAAAAGCTGGTTTCCCAATTACAAGATTCCCGACACTAATTGGGTGAAAGCCGTCCACATCTTTTTTAGGTGAAATTGCTTCGATAACTTTATCTTCATCAATATGCTTTGGAAGAGGAAGCTGAACAAGTATACCGTGAAATTGTTTATTGTTATTGTAGGATTCGATTAATTGAAGCAGATCATCTTCTTTCATATCAGAAGGATATTTTTCTGTCCTGGCTCGCATTCCGATTTCTTCACAGGCTTTGGCTTTGCCCTTAACATAACTTTCTGATGCTGGATTATCACCAACGAGAATTGCAACTAAACCGGGCACATCACTACCGGAAGATTTTAATTTTTCAATATCAGATTTTAATTCATTCCTGATATCCTGTGCTATCTTTTTTCCGTCGAGTAATGTCATGATTCAATTGTTCTAATAAACTCAGGGAATAAAATTCTTTCTATATGAACTGTTTTACCTGAACTTGTATCCACTTTCAAAAAGAGACCGCAAAGATGAACGTCGTTTGTAGCTGCTTCATACTTTTGTGGAGTCTGATATAAAAACCTGTTCACCGCAGCCTGAACTTTCATTCCAATCACAGACTCATACGGACCGGACATTCCAACATCAGTGATGTAACGCCGTTCCCTTCGGCATGATTCGTTCGTCAGCAGTTTGAACATGTGTATGAGTTCCAATGAGAGCACTAATTCTTCCATCAAGGTAATGAGACATAGCAATTTTTTCCGCGGTAGCTTCCGCGTGAAAATCAATAAAAATTACTTTTGTTTCTGTGTTAAGTCTGTTTAAAACCCAATCAGCTGATCTGAAAGGACAATCAATTGCTGCCATAAATGTTCTTCCCTGAAGATTTACAACTGCCACTTTTCCTTTTTTTGTTTCTGCGATATGATAACCGTTACCATAAGTTCCTTTTGGATAATTTAATGGTCGTAATGCTCTTGGTTCTTTTTTCAGATAATCCTGTGAGAGATGTTTGTCCCAGGTATGGTTTCCGCCAGTTAAGAACGTGAACTCCAAGTTCAAAAAGGATGTTACCTTCTTTTTCAGTACAGCCTTTGCCGTCGGAAGCATTTTCCCCGTTAGCAATTACTAAATCTGCTTTGTATTTCTGAATAAGTCCGGGAAGCCAGGTTTGAACAAGATCCATTCCCGGTTTTCCAACTATGTCACCTATGAAGAGAATATTAATTGTGGGCATATTAGTGTGAATTTTTGATGCAAAATATATCTATAATCGGGGAAAGTTCACAAAATTGAGGGACATTATTCACTACAATAATTAGATTTTGTTTTAACAATTATAGTTTTATTATTTATTTGAAGTAAGTATTTTTGAGTAACTAAATTTCTGATGCCTATTGGTGCATTCAACTGTGAAGACTAATAATTGGAATCTAATTTTTTATATTTCAGTTATTCTTATTCAGAAATACTATGCCTAAAAACAAAATAATAATCTTCATTTGCTTGCTGATTTACTTTGCAATTTTCAATTTTTTAAGAAATAGCTATCTCTACACAACGATTCTGGATGATTCATATATTTTTTTTAGATATGCTGAGAATATAGTCAAGGGTTATGGTTTTGTCTGGAATATTGGAGAAGCTCCCGTTGAGGGTTATACTTCATTTCTTTATTTATCTACACTTATAATTGCTAAGTCCCTTGCATTTGATTTAGAATTATTTGCCATTTTATTTGGAACTATAACCTCTGCCTTCACACTCTATTTTGCTTATTTAATCTACGATCATTTATATTCAAATAGTCAGACCAACACATCAGCGAATATCATTACAATAATACTTCTTGCTCTTTCTCCTGCGTTCACTTATTGGTCTGCAGCAGGTATGGAAACGTCATTCTACTCGATGTTTCTGCTGTTAACAATCTATTATTTTTTAAAGATGCCGAATTCTGTCAAAGATAATTTGATCAAAGGAATATTATTCGGACTTCTCTGCGTAATACGTTTTGAAGCTGTTCTTTTTTTTCTGGCTGCTCTCTATTATTTCACAAAGGAAGATAAATCATTGTTCAGGATAAGGATTAGCAGAAATGCTATTCTATTTGTAATTGGTTTTTGTATAATCTTCGGAACTTATTTTATATGGCGTTGGAACTACTTCGGATATTTTTTACCCAATACTTTTTATGCTAAGACAGGTGGAGGGTTGCAGCAAATAACAGGAGGATTTCTTTACATAGTTAAGTCATTAAGATTGTTTTATGGATACGGTTGGATTCCAATTATTTTTGTTTTGTTATTTTTCAGAAAAAATATGTTTACTGAAAAAGCAATATTTTTATTCAGCATTGGATTAGTTTCGCTGGTAACAACCATTGTAATCGGTGGCGATCATTTTCATTTAGGAAGATTTGTGCTTCCTGTTTTTCCTTTACTGTTCATCTTCTTTCCTCCTGCTCTTGACAAGATGTTGACTGTACAAATAACACATTTGAATTTAAAATCAACATTTAGAGCGGTTGTACTTTTTGTGATAGTTGTAGCATTATTAGTGGCTAAGCCTGTTTATCAGGAGGCAATTAGCGGATTTCAAAACCTCCTGGAAGGTAAAAAGGACATTTTAGTTGTTTATGATGAATCCTCTGAAGAAGAAATAATAGAATGGCAACATGGATTTATTATGATGGGATCAGCACTAAAGCTAATAGCCAATAAAGATGATTACATTGCTGCAGTACCAATCGGCGCAATAGCTTACTACTCAAAAATGAATGTAATTGATATGGTTGGAATAGTTGATCCGGTAATTGCACACGAACAGATTTCGACAAACCATTTAGAAAAATGGACACCCGGACATACTAAGGGAGATGGTAAATATATTCTATCGAGAAAACCAAAGTATATTCAACTTACAGATTATTTAACACGAAGACCACTTGAAATACCACACAAGCGATCGCTGCAATTTAGCTCTGTTAAAGAAATCTGGCGAGCAGAAGAATTTCATAATGATTATGAGTTTTTTCCGATTGAAGTAATCGATGGGTGGTATTACAATCTATTTAAGAGAAAAAGTTTACAGTAACTATTTTGAAACTAATATTCAAGAGTTTTACATTTAAAGTATGATTACATCAGAACTTCCTTCAACTCTACTTAAAGAAGCCGAATTCAGTGTACTTGATGTTGAGACTACCGGACTATCCGCAAGGAATAATCGGGTTATTGAGATTGGAATTGTTAAGGTTAAAAATCTTAAAGTGGTTGACAAATACACTACCCTGATCAATCCGGGATGTGATATACCATATTTCATCACCCAGTTCACAGGAATTTCCAACAAAGATGTAGCTTACTCACCAAGTTTTTGTGACACTGCAGAAGAGATAGAGGAGTTTATTGGTAATTCAATTATAAGCGGACACAATTTAAGTTTCGATGAAGGATTTCTACGATATGAATTTATACGAAATGGTTTTGAACCACTGAGCAATCTTAATGTATGCACTTTAAAATTATCGCGGAAAGTGTTTCCAACTCTTAAAAGCAAATCATTGGCATCTGTCACTGAACATCTTGGAATAAAAAATAAAACATCCCACCGGGCACTTTCAGATGCAGAAGCTACTGCACAAATACTTATTAAGTTGATAAGAAAATTATCTAAGGAAAAAAAGATCAAAACGCTTCAGCAACTGCTCGAGTACGAGTCTTCTTTAGTATCATCAAGCCTGAACTTAAAATTACCAAAGGATATTTATAACTCACTTTATTCTCTGCCAGATGCTCCGGGAGTTTATTATTTTCTAAATAAGAAAA
This sequence comes from uncultured Ignavibacteriaceae bacterium, assembly GCA_963768365.1. GTDB lineage: Bacteria > Bacteroidota > Ignavibacteria > Ignavibacteriales > Ignavibacteriaceae > IGN2. Next base: position 19,382 of record CAVYHS010000025.1, read on the forward strand.
ATGAAGTTATTTATATCGGTAAAGCAAAATCACTAAAAGATAGAGTGCGGAGTTACTTTGCATCAACTGCAACTGGAAAGACAAAGAAAATAGTGAAACAAGCAGCAAAGATTAAAACAGAGATAACGAATTCAGAGCTTACTGCCTTATTGTTGGAAGCTGAAAGCATAAAACTGATAAATCCAAGACACAACAGCCAATTAAAAAAATATGGGAATAAGTACTTCGTCAGAATTACTAAAACTCATAAATATCCGAAAGCAGAAATAACAACTAAGTTTGATTTTGATGGCAATGATTATTTCGGATTATTTATCTCGCGGAAAAAAGCTGAGGTGGTTCTTGATATAGTTGATAAAACATTTTCTCTTCGCGAGTGTAATGAGAAAGACTTTCGCAAAGGAAAGAAATGTTTTCTGGCCGATATTGAAAGATGCACTGCTCCGTGTGTTAAGAGTAATGATCCTGATTATTTTGAAGAACTTGAAAAAGTTTATGAGTTTCTTTCTGGCGGAAATCAATCAGCATTGGACAGGATGCTATTTAAAATGAAAGACTATGCATCAAAAGAAAAATATGAAAAAGCTGCAGAAACAAAACAAGTAATTGATTTAATTTTGTCTCTGACACATAAGTCATCGCTTCTTGCTGAACCAATTAACAAGGCAAACGTGCTTTTTGAAATTTCAGAAGGACTCAATAAGGATTATATTCTTCTTATCGAAGGCAAATATTTCATAAAGAAAAGTTCCCATTCAAGTAAGGATTATTTTGAAGAGGCACTGAATGATTATTATTCCAAAACAATCAGAATTGATACAAATCCCACAGAGGAAGATCTCGAAAAAATGAAAATTAGTCTGAACTGGCTTACAAAAAACAGAAACAAAGTCAGTATTTATTATTTGAAAGACTTCAGCTCAAAGGAGGAGTTGTTTAATTCTATATCAAGCAATAAAGCATCATCAAAAAAAACTGTCAAGAATTTTAATCTCAGAAGATTAACGATTACAAATACAATGGATGAAGAAAGTTGAAAGCTCATCGATTAGATCATATTCTAAACAATAAAAAACTAGGGTCTTCTGAATTAGTAACTCTGCTAAATGGTTATTTCTTTTCCATAAAAAACAAAAAAACGGAAGTAATAAGAACAATCAACAAGGCAAAAATAGAACTCGGTCATTTTCAGGCTATTAATATTTATTTGAGCAAACTTAATTCGATTCTTGCTAGAAATAATAAAACTGAATTGATAAAATTTCTTTCTGAACATTCAAATCAAGAGGTCAAAAAAGTTGAAATTATTTTTAAAAATATTTATCCGTATTTGAATAGCCTGCGAAGAATAATTACCGTTTCCCGAAGCGGCACCGTTCTCGAGATTATTAAATTCTGGCATCAACAAAGCAAAAGAATAAAAGTTGTAGTTTGTGAATCGCGACCGATGCTTGAAGGAAGGTTAATGGCTGAAGAACTTGCTGCTGAGGGAATAAAAGTTGAACTGATTACTGATGCAATGATGGGAATTTTTATAGATAAAGTCGATGCTGCAATTATTGGTGCAGATGCTATCTTGAAGAATGGAAATATTGTAAACAAAACTGGAAGCAAATCACTCGCTGTACTTTGCAATAAATATAAAAAGCCATTTTATGTTGTTACTACAAAATCAAAAGATTTCAAAGAAAAAGATCTTTTCAACCAAAAAAGCAAAGCCCGAATGAAGTGTGGGATAAGAATATAAAAAATCTCTACGGTAAGTAACATCTATTTTGAGGAGATTGAAAGGAAGCTAGATCACAAAAATTTTTACAGATTAAAAGTAAAAGTCTAAATATTTACAATATGCTTACTTCTGGAATTAAACCTGAGTGTAAGCAATATTGCAGAAGTTGTTAAACCAAGCAATAATCCAATCCAGACACCCTGAACACCAAGTTCATATGTAAAACCGAGAAGATAACCAACCGGCAAGCCTACAATCCAATAAGCAATAAAAGTTATCGCCGTCGGAATTTTTACATCAGTTAATCCTCGTAAAATGCCGATACCAACAGCTTGAGTTCCATCCGAAATTTGAAAGAGTGCAGCAATAATCAGATAGTGATGATGCATAAGAAATTACAACCTCATCATTAACGTAGAGAGTGGGTAGAAAATTTCTGAACAGAATAAAGATTACTCCTGCAACTAGCATAATTGAAGCACCAAGAAATGAAGCTGTAAATCCTGCCCTGCGGGTTTCTGCGATGTCCTTCATTCCGACAGCATTTCCAACTCTGATCGATCCAGCAACAGAAATACCAAGTACAGCCATAAAAGAGATTGAAGCGAGGTTAATAGCAATCTGGTGTGCTGCAAGCTGTTTTGTACCAAGCCATCCGACCATAATCACTGCAAATGAAAATGCACCAACCTCAAAGAAATACTGGATTCCGCTAGGTAATCCGAGGGAAAGTATCTTTTTTATTACCCGCCAGTTAATGCTTCTAAAGTGAAATGATACATCATACTGTTTGAAGAATTTATTATTCATTACAAATATCATAAGAGCTAAAGCCATAAAAACTCTTGAAGCGAATGTAGCCCAACCGGCACCATCCAAACCAAGGGCTGGAAAGCCCAAATTTCCAAATATTAATAACCAGTTGGTAAAGGCATTAACAATATTGGCCATCAAAGTTATTATCATAGCAGGACGCATAACAGATAATCCTTCAATGAACTGTTTGTATGTTTGAAAAAGCATAAGAGGTACTGAACTTAATCCAAGAATTCTCATATAAGATTCAGCTTGAAATTGAATCTCCAAAGGCTGATTAAAGTATTGGATTAGCCCGGCAGCAAAAAATATCATTACAGCTAATAGAATTGAAAAAATACCATTAACCAATAGCGACTGCCTGAAGTAAATACCACAATCTTCAAATTTTTTTGCACCAATTGCTATTGCAACTAAGGGTGTAACAGCTAACGAGACGCCGATTCCTATGATCAGCATAATAAATGCAAGAGTATTACCAAGAGCTGCCGCAGCTAATGGTGCAGCACCAAGCTTACCAACCATCAGACTGTCTACAACTCCCATCATAATGATTCCGAGCTGCCCGATTATAACCGGATAAGCAAGCTGAATTGTACTTAATATATGTTTCTTTAATCGTGTCATTGATGTGAATATTAGGTCGTTAAATTTACTGAAATGAATTTGAAATTACGTGAAGTTGATCTCAAAATGGTTTTAAAAGAAAAGTCCCGAAATAAATTCGGGACTCTTCCAGGGTAGCATGTTTATCTGCTGTCTTGGGGGGATCTCTTTCTTAATTATGACTTCTTAAATCACTGAACTAAAATTAATTTATTAACCAGGAGATTAAAATGAATTAGTGTATAAGTGGTGAATTTGTGTGATTGACTGATAAATCATTAAATGAAGGAGGAACCAATTTTTTACAGAGCTAATGTTTATCCGGGTCTGTGGAAATCGAAAGATCAGTTTTGAGCGGAGAGGGAGAGATTCGAACTCTCGGTCCCGCAAGCGGGACAACGGTTTTCGAGACCGCCCCGTTAAACCACTCCGGCACCTCTCCATCTGTTCTTATCTAAATTTTTACAGTTCCAATAATTTTTGATGCAAATTTAATGAATAAGATCACCATTATAGTACCCAATATATTAGCGAGTAAATCAAATTTATTAAAGCTCCGGCTTGGAAAAAATAGCTGGTGAAACTCATTTAACAATCCAAATAAAAAAGTCAATAGAAACGTAAATGTGCCTGGATATTTTCTAAGAAATACTATTTTATCTTGAATCGATATTGCAATGTAAAGTGGAAAAGTTAATAGTGCGTATGCTCCAAAATGCAATAATTTATCAAACGGATTTGACGTTACAACATATTTCCCTGGTATAGATGATAGTATGAATATCAACATACAATAGGCAACAAGTAGAGAATAAATTATTTGCAGTCGATATTTCTTTAATAAACTTAGCACAATTCTCCTAAAATTATTAACGATTTTTGTTGGACCAAATTCCCCTAGTATTATTAAAATAAGCTCAAAACTAATAAAACTATCTTCTTTGAAGTTATATAAAATTACATTTGTGCACAATTCAATTAATCTATTAGGATCATTAACTTAATTTTATATGAATCTTTGAAAGGTATTTAATATATTTGCGAATCAAATTCGGAGAGGTGCAAGAGTGGCTTAATTGGCTACCCTGGAAAGGTAGTGTACTCGCAAGGGTACCGTGGGTTCGAATCCCACCCTCTCCGCAATTATTTTATAGCATACATACAAGTTTTATCTAACAAAAAAAAGCCGCTATATACAGCGGCTTTTTTAATCTATATCAATCCTTTTACGGATTAGCGTTCAACAATTCAATTGAGTCTTCAAGAGCTTTATCGCATAATTTGTGTTATGTGTTCCAAAGCTTAAGTCATGTTCAACAAAGAAGTAGTTAAACATTGCACCTGATAGTAACCTGGTGTAATATTTAATGGATTGTATTAACCAGGCCTGAGCTGGATTAATCCAACCTCTGTTAACAAGAATAGTATGCAAACTATCAAGTAGCTCATGAGTTTCAGTTTGAACACCTTCATAATCAATAACGAATGGTGCTGAATGGCAGCCAGAGATTGTACATCCTGTTGTTAATTCCTGATCTTCACCGTGAGTACCTTCATACCTGATCAGCATTGTATGTCCGCCGCCTTGACCGCTTCCTGCAGGAGGTTCAGCCAAATGACAGACAGCACAACCTTCTTGCAGAATTGTTGCTGAATTGGTATGAAAAGAACTTGTATATGTTTCACCAACAAACTCAAATCCACCTGTTCCAGCCAACATTTGACCCTGAACACCATAGTGTGGATACCATCTTCCTGATCCGGTAATTGAATTATCAGTGATCTGATGTAGTTGGGATCTGGTGCAGGATTTATTGAGCGAGTTTTATGACAAGCTACACAAAGATTCCCTTTACCATAATCGAATGTTAAATCAGGTACACCTGCAACAGCTGAATTGACTGTTACTGGATCAGTTGTTCTGAGTGAGAATTCACCGCGTGAGTGAGGTGAATGACATGCAAAACACCCTGGAGGGGAAGCATTAGTATTACCTGTAACGGTATATCCTAACTGATCCTGTACAAATCCTTCAGTGGTATGGCATGCAGCACAGCTTGATGAATTACGTTCAAAGTCTCCACCAGCTGCATGTTTAGAGAGTTCCCATTGATATTTTCTTCCCCAAACATAATAGGTTGTGTCATAGTCATAGTTGTGACACTGTGCGCAGACTATGCCATCAGCAAAACCTTCCCAGTTGACAACATCATCTCCTGGAGGGCCTTGTGGTCCTGCTGGGCCTTGAGGGCCTTCCGGACCTTCGCAAGCAACACTAAGCACTATTAATAGCACAGCAGCTAAAAATAGTCCTATAAGATTTTTGGTTTGTTTCATTTAAGTTACTCCTTTATAACTAGTTATGTTAATTAAGTGAGAGCTAATAATTTATATCATTTCCAAAAAGATTAAGCAATCCGTCAATATGTTTTGCTGAATTTATAATATTAAGATTCGCATCAACTACTCCGCTATGGCAGATACTACAATTAGAATTACTTGGATGTGTTCCACCTTCAGATGCACGTTTTGGTAATGGATTCAAACCATCTCCATGACAGCTTCCGCATTGAGACGTTGAAGGATCATTCCAAACTGGTTGATTATCAAGATTGCCATTTTTAAAATACCCATGACAGTAAGTGTTTGCACAAGTCAATTCGGTGTAATCAATTGTCGGATCAGGAACAAACAAAGGCAATGATTGAGAATATTGACTTGTATTGGGCTCATTAGTTACAGTAAGACTTCTTGGACCATTAAAAATTATTTCCGCCGGTTGATCGGTATCAATATGTCCAGGAGTAAACAGACTACCTGGAACATTATGACATTCTGAACATAAAACAGCTCTGCCAATTGTATTTAATCTTAGATGATTTTGATGGGCACCAACTCCAGGTTCGCTAGTCGATATATTTCCATTTAAATCTTTTGGTGGTGCGCTACTGCTTAGACTACCATGACAAGTTGTACAATTTTCAGGACCCTGAGATAAAACATGACAACCAAGACAGGATTTATTAACTAATCCGCCATCGTAGTTCGGTCCGTGACAGTTCTGACATACCATTAAATTGTAGTTGTATTCTTTTACGAGATTACCATGCCAGTTCGGAGAGTCAATTGAATCTACACCCTCACCGTGAACTAATACGGTTGGAGGAGGAGGAATATTAGTATTTACTTCACTACAGCTAGCAACACATAATGTTAACATCATCAATGATAAATAAACTAAAATATATCTTACATTATTCTTAATCATTTCAATTGGCTCCATGACAATATCCGCAAAATCCTAATCCTGCAGGTGAAGATGGATTTTGGCTGGTATGACAATTATAACAAATTGAAGCTTGAGTAGAATGCCAATCTCCATACTCATTATTCATATAATTACTAGCGTGAGTCTTAGGATTTGTGCCTTCAATTCCATCACTATCTAGATGACACATACTGCTGCAAGTAGGGTCAGCACCCTGCACATCGTGGCAGGAAACACATTGCATAATATCACGCTTAGCTAATTCAGCATGATCTCCACCACCACTGCCAACTCCTAAAGTTGTAAAACTTGATGATAGGTGTGAAGTAGGAACGATTCCACTCAAAGCAAAATCTGAGTATTCAGCTTGATGACAGTTTCCACAAAAAGTCTCAATCTGATGGCAAGTCTGACAATTTGAAGAACTGGATTTTGCATCAATACTGTGATAATACCTGTAATTTAAATCATTATGGACTTTAACAATTATCTGCTCTTTTGCACCATCAATACCATTGGTTGGAGCATATGGTGGATAAAAATCATCATAGGTATTAACTTCGGTTATACTTGTTGTAGATACGTGACACTCCTGGCAAGTATTATTATTATGACACATCATACAATTGGCATCGAGTTCCCAATAAAGGAATTTATGTCCTCGCATAAAATCATTATTTCTATGTGTCATCGGAGTTAAATTAAATGTCGAGATATGACAAGATTCACACGCATTCGATGCCACCTTAACTTCATTGTGGCATCCTGAACAAATTTCCATAGCTGGAACAACTTCAGAACTTTCAAAACTATAATCTACTTTGTCCAGACCTTTATGACAATTAGTACACTGCAAACCCATTACTGAATGAATCTTATGATTATAAATTAAGTTCGGTTTTTTCTGAATTAATTCTTCATAATTATCATCGTAATGACATGTTTTACATTCATTTTCATCATCTACGTCATGACAGTCAGAACAACTTTCGTGATTTGGAAAAAGATTGTCATTAAGTGTAATACTTTCTGCCGCATTTATATGGCAATCTGCACAATCAACCAGATCATAATGTTTAGCATGTGAAAATTTTATTAGCTCTTTATTGCTTTGTTCTGAATTGGACTGTTTTGAAAAGAAAGCAGCAAATAAAAGTAACGCAGCTCCAAGTAAAAATAATATTGTATAAAATTTCTTTAGCATAAATATTAATTTATAATAACATTGAACCAGTAATTAATCTTAAAGAACAATCTCCAGTCATCCCTGTAAATTTTATTATTCAGATACTGCCCCTGCAGATCAAATGACAGCATTCTGAGTGGCCTGTAATTAAAACCAGCTAAAAGTGAAGTTACTTCGTTATAGTTATCATCAGGTGTTAGTTTGTAATGTGTGTATGAAAATCCAAGAGATGGTGTGATAAGCCCTTCCAATGTAGCGAATGCTGTATAAAAAGAAATGGCGTCCATCTCACCCGCATAGCCAAAATTCTTTCTTGCTATTAGAGTTCCAAATTGTGACTTTAGTCCAAGGGTCACTCTTTGAGAAGTTTCACCCTGATAAGTCACATTTGCAAACTTTCCAATTACGGTATATTTATTACTGATTAAATAATCAGCGCCGGCCTCAATTTCCCATGTATTTGCAAAATTAAATACAGAAAAGATTGAGTTATACCTAACCATCGGTTCCTGATAATTGTAATATAGAGAAAGTCCCAGATTTTTTATGTCTTCATATCTGCCAAATAATTCAACTCTGGAAGTTGTATTATAATTAAGATCATAACTATATCTGGCATTAACGTTATATAATTTTTTCTTGTAATATGAAACTTCACCAGAAAGGAATTCGTACTGATTGGATTCATTTTCAATAAGAACATTAATTGGATTGAGTTCAGGATCTAATCTTATTGCTTGATAAGACTGGCTCGGAAAATTTTTATTGATATACTTTGCAGTAAAGCGCCAGTCCATTAAAGCATAAACTGAAAACTCGCCACCTGCAACAAAATTATTGCTTGAGAAATCTGCAACTTCAAAGGCCTGATATGGTGGAACGTTAGCTCCATAATACCCAAGTAGTTTGTATCCTGAGTAGTTAAAACCCAGAGTTGCCCCATCAAAAACTCCACCAGCTACACTGCTGTAAAGCGGTTGACGACCTAATTTCAGCGATACCACATTCCATAGATTCTGAACATCGACATATAAATTATAGGTTCTGAATCTCGGATCATCAATCTGTTTATTTGCCACATCGTATTCAAGATTGAATGATGATCTAAGCCAGATATTATCTTTGCCGAAATTAAAGGTGAGCATTTGAAAAGTTCTTGCCTGCATATAAGCTGCGCCTATGGTATCTTGGCGCTCGAATGTATAAATAGAGCTGGAAAATCTTCCATTAAAACTTTGTGCATATGTAGTGGCAAGAAATCCGCTTGCCAAAATAAACAGTAGAAGTTTTTTCATCTATCTAAAAGATCAATGAATACTAATTTTGTGGAACCGGATGTTTTATTTTTGCCCACATTTCCTCGAAATTAAATTCGACATGGGTAGGACTTTCAGCATTATGACATCCAATACAGAAATCCTCAATTTTTTCTGGAACAATAAGCCCGTTTGCAATGGCTTCTTCACGGTTTTCCATTACTTTTTTACTTTTATAATCTGCACCGGCACCATGACAAGTTTCACACTGAACGCCGTCTTCAACTTTGAATTTCTTACCAATTAATTTAGCATCGACATTATATCCTGATGCATGACATTTTAAACATTCAGCTGTTTCAACTGCTTTAGTTTTAAATCCCTTTGATTTAGCAATTTCATTTGCCTTTTCTGATTTCAGAGTACTATAAGCCTGAGCGTGTTTGCTGTTTTGCCAAATGGAAAGTTGACTGCCTTGTTTTTCGGATTTATGGCACATTCCACATGAATTTGCGCCAATGAAGCCATGTTCTGTTTGAGCAGAAATGAAAAAGAAAGGTAAACTGATGAGAGTAACAAGGATTCTGATAAACATGATCCCTCCTAAAAAATTTTTATTTTTTGCCTTCAATATTTACACATTACCTAAAAAAAAACAAAGGAGAGCACAACAATATCTTGGACCAGATGGCTCTCCTTTGTACTAAGGAGGCTATGCGCGTTTTAATTCAACAATCACACCAATCTAACCTATAAATACTTCGTGATTTCAAGTGATTTAAACAATATCTTATATGACAGTTTCCAACTATTGAGAAAAGTCAATTGTTTGTTCTCAATCATTAGAATAAACAAAAATTTCTAAGGATTTAGCTTTTCTTTTTGATAGATTGCTGAACAAAGATGAACCCATCTGTTAGCAAGAAAAAGTTTATTATAAAAATTCCAAAACCAGTACTTTTCTGGTAACTGGATTTAACTAGGCTGCTGGTTTTCTTCATTTTTGATTCAAGAGGTTTTATTTATCTTGTATTCAAAGATTAAAGGAAATTTTTTGCTATGGTTAAAACTATTTTCCTCATTTTTATTGCATATGTATCTGTAATTGCTCAGCAAGAAGAGCAACATGTTTGGAAAGTTGTAAATGCTGATGATGGTTCGAAATTCTGGTATGATGTATCATCTTTAGATACAGCCAAAGGGGACAAGATGAATGTCTGGATTCTAGAAACTTTTCAACCTCCTCAAAAATATGAGGGAATTGAAGGAGATGTTTTTAGATCAAAATCTCTTTACGCAATTAATTTGACCACTGTAAAATACGGAATTATGAAAGTCCGTTACTATAATCTAAACAACCAGGAAATTTTCACATTTGATTATGATAATCCTTTGCCGCCTGAAAGTATAAGATATCCTTATCCTGTTACTGACAACTCTTTACTTTTTTATTTATTGAAAGAATTGTACGGTCCTAAAAAGGATCAATCTCAGAAAGTAAATTGATTTGATAAAATATTATCTTAGGTTTCAATTTGAGTGTGTAATAAAATTTCTTCGAGAATTCCGGATACCATTAAGCAATCTTTTAGTGCACCCAAAAAAACAACCGCTTTGCCATTAATATGAACTTCAAATGTTTTATCCCTTGCTTCTATGAATGAACATTTAGTTGCTTTCATTATTTGTGAAATTACTTCTTCGAAGGAATGCCAATCATCATTAAAAAGAACCACCCGACTTCCAAGATCTATATCAGTTTTTTCCTCTTCAATATTTGTTAGTTCAGGTGCTTGTTTTGTCGGGATTTCCATAATGTGAAAATAATTATTAGAATTATAAAATTAAAACATCATTTCAAATTGAAATTATTATGGACTAATCTGATTACTTAATTGTTTTTATTTGATGACGTCCATATATTTTGAAAGTAAAATAACGCAATAAAACGGAGAACAAATGAAAATAGTAGTCTGTGTAAGTCATGTTCCCGATACCGCCTCAAGAATAAAGGTTGGAGCTGATGAAAAAACTATTGATCCCACTGGTGTAACTTATATAATTAATCCTTATGATGAATATGCAGTTGAAGAAGCACTGAAACTTAAAGACAAGTTAGGAGCTGGAGAAGTTATAATTATAACATTGGGAGGTGATAACAGTAAAGAGACGATTAGAAAAGCTTTAGCTATGGGCGCTGATAGCGGGATTTTATTAAAAGATGAAACACAAAGAGATTCATTGGGTATTGCAAAAGCCCTTGCCGATGAAATAAAAACTCAGGGGGCACAAATTGTATTTATGGGAAAACAGTCTGTTGATTACGATAACTCAATCGTTGGGCAATTAACTGCTGAACTTCTGGATTATAATTGTGTTCCGGTATGTGTAAAGTTGGAAATTAATGGAGATAAAATAACTGCTGAACGAGAAATTGAAGGTGGACGAGAAATTGTTGAGACAAGTATACCTGTTGTTATTACTTGCCAGAAAGGACTTAATGAACCACGATATGCTTCACTAAAAGGAATAATGGCTGCAAAGAAAAAAACAATTGAAGAGAAAGCAGCAATAGCTTATACTCCAACAAGTGAAGTAATAAATATGCATCTTCCTGCCGGGAAAAATCCAGGCAGAATAGTAGGGAGTGATGCTTCTGCTGTTCCGGAATTAGTTAAATTGTTAAAAGAAGAAGCAAAAGTAATATAAGGGAATTATCAAATGGCAAATAAAATATTAGTAGTTCTTGAACAAAGAGATGGTCAAATTAAACGATCCGGTTTTGAAGCAGCCAGTACTGCTGCTAAACTTGCAAAAGATTTAAATACCACGGCTGAAGCAGTTGTAGTAGGTGATATAATTTCAAATATTAATGAAATTTCTAAATATGGTATTCAAAAAGTTGTTCATATTAAAAATCCTGATCTAGCAAATTACTCCTCTTCAGGTTACACAGATTCAATAAGTGATCTTGCAAAGGAAGCTGATTTTGACACTCTAATCCTTTCAAACACAGCACTTGGTAAGGATTTAGCTCCGAGACTAAGTATTAGATTAGATGCAGGCTGCGTTGTTGATTGCGTTAAAGTAAATGTTTCTGGAAGTGAGTTTACTTTTGCCCGACCAATCTACGCAGGAAAAGCTTTAATAGACGTTAAATTATTAAGTAATAAAAAAGTAATAACGCTTCGACCGAATGTATTTAAAGCACAAGTTGCAGATAACCCATCACAACTCGAGCTAGTGGTTAAAGAAATATCAGATGTTAATCTTAAAAGTAAAGTTACATCATTTAAAAAATCAGAAGGAAAACTCGATGTGGCTGAAGCTGATATAATTGTTTCCGGCGGCAGAGGAATGAAAGGTCCTGAAAATTTTCATCTTATTGAAGAACTCGCGGATGCCCTTGGTGCCGCAGTTGGAGCATCAAGAGCTGTAGTCGATGCTGGTTGGAGACCTCATAACGAACAAGTTGGTCAAACCGGAAAGACAGTCTCTCCCACTCTATATGTTGCTTGTGGCATATCGGGTGCAATACAACACCTTGCAGGAATGTCCTCATCAAAATATATTGTAGCTATAAATAAAGATAAAGATGCACCTATTTTTAGTGTTGCTGATTATGGTATTACTGGTGATTTGTTTGAGATAATTCCAGCATTAACTACCGAAATCAAAAAGATAAAATAATTTAATAAAGAAAAGCTATTGCAAAAAATACCCTGTGAAATTTTAGGTTTATCTTCTAGTCCGGCTACCGGCGGAGCTTATGCAATTCTATTAAAAGAAGTAGATGGGAAAAAGCGATTACCAATAATAATTGGAGCTTTTGAAGCTCAAGCTATCGCTCTCGAAATTGAAGGAATTAAACCGCCACGACCTCTAACACATGATTTGTTAAAACAATTAACTGATAGTCTTGGGGCAACTGTGATAGAAATAATTATTGATGAACTAAGAGATAATACATTCTATGCAAAAATTATTCTGGAAGTTTCAGGATTTTCACAGGAACTTGACGCTCGACCAAGTGATGCAATTGCACTAGCAGTCCGGACACAGGCACAAATTTATGTTGCGGAAACTGTAATGGAAGCTGCTGCTTTTGTTCCTACTGAAGAATCTGAAGAAGCAACGGCATTAACTCCCGTTACTGATTCAAATGAATCGAAAAAACCTCCATCAAAAGAAGCTAAGTTGGCAGCACTTCAAAATAAACTTAGGGAAGCAATTGATGGGGAAGAATACGAAAGAGCAGCAAAAATAAGAGATCAGATTAAAAATCTTACAAGTGAAAATTAGATATTTTAGTTAAAAATTTTCTGCCCGATCTTACATTCAAGACATCTTTCTTTAACACAATAATTTCTAAAAAGTTCTATCATTGCCTGGTAATTTACACTTCGGCGGGATGCTTTATCCAATCCGAGAGTTGACTCAACTTTTTCCACCACCATATTAGAACCATACTGAGTGTAATTCAAATAAAGATGTTTGACTCTTCTGGCACTATCGTATTGTTCAAAAATTTCAAAATAAAGAATAAGAACAGGGAACAATACATTAACAATAATCTCATCTGCCCTGGAGACTCCAATAAAATAATTTAATTTTTCTATTGATCTTTTATCAAAGTTAAAATGATCCGACCAATATCCTTTAGCTTCTGTAATTATGTAATTTCGAAGAACAACATTAGCTTCTTTAACTGTTCGGTCTGAGTTAAAATAATTCGTTAAACTTTTAAATACTTCAGTCGTTAATAAATGTGATATCAAATGTGCCCCGCCACTCAACCTTATTGTAGGGAAATTTTGAGGTCGGCTTTTGAAAAAATTCCAATTCTCCTTTGTAAATATTGCGCCATCATATTTCTCTTTCACCGAATTCCATACATCAATTAGTTGTCTCAAATATTCAGTTGTTGCTTCTTCACGATATTTTGTTTTTTGAGGAAGTATACCACTAACGTTGAATAGTGCACTCTCAATTATCAATTCAAATTTTTCATCTGAGCGAAAATTATTCAGAAAAGAGATGTTAACAGCTTTAGCCATTTTAATCATTATTTCTTTATTTCTTGAATAACCAAGTGCTTCAAAAATCATCTCATAAACAAGCTGTTCCCAAATATGAATATCATTGAATTCAGATATAGGGTATTTTTTGCTAAAATAATCTTCACCAAAATCGTACTTTAAAACTGGCTCCCGAATATTCATTTCTTTCAGGTAAATCATCTCTTTAAGTCTTTCAAGAAACCGTTTCGATTTTCTTTTGAGTCTTTCAATACCGAGCTCTGCCAGAAATTCAAGTTTTTCTTTTTTGTGAACTAACTCATTCCGCCCGCGACAGGGCATTTCAAAGTTTCTGTTTTGTTTTTCAGATTTGACAGCTTCAATTAATAATGATTGAAAATTTTCGTCAACAAAATCTAGGATGCAAACCGAATGTATTTTTCTTCCATCCTTGCAAAAAACGAATGGTTGCAGTTTTTCTTTTGATGTGACGATGTGTAGAATAACCTTGTTATATCTTTTGTCGAAGTAATGACCGTGGGTTTTCCAATCAGAGTGCCATGTATCTATTTCGATATCACCAAGATAAGTTATATTACCGAACTTAATTCGTGCATTCAGGAAATCGGGACCGGCGGAATCTTTGTTATGAACACCTGCATCGATAATTTCTATATTTTGTGAATCATGAAGGATAAGTTCCTTTGAAAACTTTTTTTCTTTCCATATTTCATAAATTATTTTTTCGCTAACGATCATAAGTTTAAATTAATTAACATTTCTTTCAATTCCGATTTTCTTATTCGATAAGATATTTTTTTTTGAGATAATAGAAAAGATAAATCTTAGTAGTTATATATTGAAAGAATATTATTATCGGGGTAAAGAAAAAGTATACAATAACTCTATTCTTTCTTTAGAATTTAGGAATAAAGTAATTGAGCGATAGTCTGATTAAATGAACGCAGCTCATTTTTTGCTTTCTCTTCAAAATCTTCTCCAAGACTTTTTTGAATTATTCCCCTGCTCACATTAATCAGGAATGAATACTTTTTAGCAGCGAATAAAGTTTTAGCAACATCCTGCAGATTGCCTCCTTGTGCACCTACACCTGGTATCAGCATTGGTAAATCATCAATAAGATTTAGATTTTCTTTTAACTCATTAAGATTTGTTGCACCGAATACAATTCCACAGTTTGAAATATTATTCCACTTATGGATTTTTTTTATTACATCCTGGTAGAGAAAGTTTCCGTTTTTCAATTGCAGCTTTTGAAAATCTTCAGAACCTTGATTTGAAGTAAGTGCAAGAACGAAATTTAGTTTTTCTTTATAAGCAAGAAATGGTTCGAGTGAATCTTGCCCCATATATGGATTGAGTGTTGCTGAGTCAAATTTAAAGTGTTCAAAAATTGATCTTGCGTATAAATTGGAAGTATTTCCAATATCTCCGTGTTTACCATCAGCAATAGTAAGAATGCTCTCTGGTATTAAAGACAAAGTTTCTACTAGATTTTCTAATCCAGTGATGCCTTCACTTTCATAAAAGGCGAGATTTAATTTATAGGCAGCGGCCGCGTCTTTGGTGGAGTCGACTATTCTTTTGTTGAATTCTACTACAGGATTTTTCATGGAGTGCAAGTGAGAGGGTAATTTTTTTATATCTGTATCGAGTCCAACACAGATGTACCTGCCAGATTCATTTGCCGATTTTAGTTTTTGGATTGCTCTCATCCTCAAGCTTAGGTATAGTTTTTTCTTGTTCGGTATAAATTCGCCAATATTCCGAGCATAAACATGTTCACAATAAGTGAACTTCCGCCATAACTAATAAAAGGCAACGGGATACCAATTACTGGGAGAATACCCACAACCATTCCCAGATTAATAATGAAGTGAATAAGATAAACTGAAAGTATTCCGATTGAAACTAAACCGAGAAATTCGTCTTTAGTATTGTAGCTGAGTTTTAATATTCGCATAAAGAGAATAAAAAAAATACTCAGCACAAATATGCTTCCTATAAAACCAAATTCCTCTCCAATAACACAGTATGCAAAGTCAGTCCATTGTTCAGGAATAAATTGAAGCTGCGTCTGATTACCTGCAAGAAATCCCTTGCCAGTTAAACCGCCGGAACCAATAGCAACCTTTGCCTGAATTGTGTTGTAACCTGATCCGAGAGGATCAGCATTTGGATCCAAAAATGATTGGATTCGTCTTTGCTGATGGGGACTTAAAACATGATAAACATAATCAGCAAAAAATCCGCTGGATAAACTAATTGCAAATATTGAAGCACTGAAGAAAAGATTTTTTTTAAAGGTTACAAGTAATACAATTACAAGCAGTAAGGCAACAATAAAATAGATAATTCCAAAAATAGCTGCAACTGCAACGAACGCCGGAGATAGAACCACAAAAAGTGAAAACGAACTTATTCCTTTCCAGAAAAACATTATTAGTATTACACCTATAAATACAATTGAAGTACCCATATCGGGTTCCATAAGAATTAATAAAACAGGTGTAAAGCCAATAGCAAGCGTAACGAGAATATCTTTAAAAGAATCTATATTGGAATTATTTCGACTTAGGTAAGCAGCAATTGCCATAATGGTTGCAATCTTTGCAATCTCAGATGGCTGAAATCCCAGAGCACCAACCATAAGCCAACTCTTCGAACCTGAAATTTGTTTGCCCATTATGAGAACTGCTACAAGCAATAATAATGAAGCAAGGTAGGCTGGCACTGCTAAAGATTTGAAGATATTTGTTGGCAGCGAATAAGTAATGAAGAAAATAACAAAAGCAATTATTCCCCAAATAACCTGTCTTTGAAAATTCTCCTGTGCAAACGAATTGTTTATAGTGGAGCTGTAAATAGCAAGTAACCCAAATCCAAATAATATTAGGGCTGGCAGGAATAACCCAAAATCAAATTTGTCTTTTATGTTATAATCTATTCTCAATGAGATTTATTTCACTAATTTGTTTTCATTACAGCAATTTCATCTTGAAAGGTTTTACTTTCCCCTTTAAAGCTATTAAAATATGCTTGAATTACTTTTTGTGCAATTGGTGCAGCATGAGTTCCTCCGAAGCCCACGTTTTCGACTAATACAGCAATAGCTATTTTAGGATTTTCATAAGGAGCAAATGCAACAAACCAGGCATGATCTTTACCATGTGAATTTTGTGCAGTTCCGGTTTTCCCACAAATTTCGATATCAGGTAGTTTAATGTGCGTTGCTGTTCCATGACCATTAACAACCAAAGACATGGCTTTTTTTACTATATCCAGTGCGGATTGACTAACACCAGTATTTATTTCTTTATACTTAAGAGGAATAAGTTTTTCTGTTTTTTCTTCAATATAACCTCTGACTACGTGTGGTGTCTTAGTCTTTCCATTATTCGCTATCAGGCTAACATACTCTGCAAGTTGAAGAGGAGTAACGCTTACCTCTCCTTGTCCTATACCAAGACTTGCCATTATACTTCTTGGCCATTTGTCACCGTACCTTTTTATGTAATAATTCTCATCCGGAATTAATCCGGAAACTTCTTCTGTTAGATCGACACCTGTAACATTCCCAAATCCAAAACGAGTTGCATATTCTTTCCATTTATCGATACCAATCTTGTATATAAGTTTATAAAAAAATGTGTTACAAGATTTTTCAATTGCTGTTACAATATTAACAGTTCCATGATTTCCATGACATTTAAAGAATCTTCCGTAAGTAAATCCACCGTTGCATGTGACAGTAAAAGATGTGTTTATAATTCCCATGTCAAGGGCAGCAATTGCAGAAAGCATTTTGAATGTAGAGCCCGGAGAATGGACGGACATTGTAGCCCGATTGAATAAGGGAGTAAACGGATCGATGTAAATGCTATCCAAATAACTCTTTGGTGTAAAATAGGAAAAACGATTTAAGTCATAATCAGGGGCACTGACCATCGCGATAATTTCGCCGGTGGAAGGTTCAATTGCTACGAGAGCTCCTCTTTTACCTTTAAGTTGTTCTTCAGCAACTTTTTGTGCTGAAGCTTCAATACTCAAGACGAGATCATTTCCTTTTTTCGGAAATACATCTTCACGGCCATCAAGGTATTGGCCAATTCTTCTTTGTTTGGAATCCACTAAAACATAGCTGAAACCTTTTGTACCGCTAATTAATTTTTCATAAGTTTTTTCAATACCACTATGGCCAACATAGTCCCCGGGTTTATACATTTCCTTTTCTTTTGCAAGCTGGCCAGGGGAAATTTCTTTTGTATAGCCGAAAGTATGAGAGGCAATAACACCTGCGGGATAAACCCTTTGCATTTCGATAATGTAATCAACTCCCAGCAAATGCTCTGAGTTTTCTTCAAACCAGGCTATTACTTTAAAGTCAACACCTCTCCTAACTTTTATCGGAAGGAATTTAGAGTAAATTCTATTTTTCAGTAATATATTTTTTACATATCCCGTTTCAGTACCTAACACTGATTCGATAGTTTTATTCAGACTTGTATCGTAATAAGCTGGTGTAATTCTAAGAGTGTATGCTGGATTATTGCTGACTAAAACCTTATAATTTCTATCATAAAAAATACCGCGAAGTGGCTGAAGTTCAAGACTCTTAATACTGTTATCTGTCGACTTTTTATCGTAGTCAATTCGATTAAGAATTTGCATCTGGAATAACCTACCAGTAAGTATAATCATTGTTGATATAATAACTGCATTGATTATCGTTTTACGCTTTAATGATCCAAATTTTTCAGTTTTCAATCGAAAGCCCTTTTATATGGTATAAAAACTATTAAAATACTAACGAGTGAAGTATAAATGGAAGGCATTAATGCATGGTTAAACAGGGCTTGAAGAAAATTTGTATTAAAATCAATGACAGAAAAAAATGAAAAAATCATGGAATTGATGAGGGCACTGATGAAGACAACGATTGTAAATGAATAAGTATAAAGATATTTATCACGTTTTGTCTCACCTGAAAAGTAACCTGCGATGAAAGCAGCTACAGTTTTTGAGAGCATATTACTACCGATTAAATTTCCTGAGATGAGATCGTACATTAATCCATATGATGCACCAGTTATTGTACCGAATGTCTGCCCGTATAAAATTGAAAAGTAGACAACTGCAATAATTAATAGATCCGGTATAACTCCCTGAATTGAAATAAACGGAACTAAGGTCAGCTGAATCAAAACTACAGGAATAAAAATGAACAATGGTATTATATATTTTATTTTCATTACCGGTTATAGAAATTTAGTTCAAGATGATTTTTTTCTACATTTTCCACCTTCATCAAAATAAATACATTTTCTACACTAAGAACTTCTTCAAATGGAGTTACCTGAATTAAATTCATCAGTCCGGTTTTGTCTTCTTCAATTTTCGAAACTAACCCAACAGGAATTGGGACAGGAATAATTGAACTTAATTCTGAAGTGATGATTCTGTCACCAACATCAAAGTCGTAGGTTCTTGGTGAATCAACTATCATCAATTTTTCTCCATCCCATTTCATTATACCATTGAGCCGGTTCTTTTCATTCTTAACTGTGAACTTAAGATCAACATTTTTTAAAGTACGTGCAATCGAAAAACTTTCTGAACAAGATTGGATTATCCCGACAAAGCCTCGATAACTGATCACAGGCATACCGGGTTTTATTCCATCTTTTTTACCAGCATTAATGGTGATTGTATTTTGTGTTACAGAAAGTGATTTTGACACGATTGTTGCCGGGAGGAGTGGAAGTGATGTTGTGTCTTTTATGTTAAGCATTCCTTTCAGTTCACTGTTCAGAATACCTTGTTCTCTTAACATACTGATCTGAATCATTAACTGGGCATTGGTTAGCGTTAAAATTGCATTTTCATTTTTAAGCTGAGTTATGTTAAAGAAGTCGTAGAAGACTGAAGATACTGAAGCAAAACTACCAAAAGCTACTGCTCTAACTTTTTGAACCTGAGGATTATTATTTTGTGTGAGAAGTGTTAAACTTAAAACTACCAGCAAAATCAGAACAAGATATTCTTTAAAATTATCCCAAACATATGATAAAAACTTGAACATTAATATCTTCTGTTACGAATAAGAACCTTCGAATATTCATTTAGATTTTCAATAACTTTTCCTGCACCTCTGACAACTGCCGTTAGTGGATCATCGGCAACATGAACAGGCAAATTTGTTTCCATTCTAATTCTTTCATCGAGTCCTTTGAGGAGTGCTCCGCCACCGGTTAGCATTACACCTCTATCCAGAATATCCGCAGATAGTTCAGGGGGAGTTCTTTCCAATGTTTGCCTTACTGTATCTACGATTTGTGTTATTGCTTCATTTAAGTGCTTCACGAATTTCAACAGAACTAACTTCTGTGGTTTTAGGAATTCCACCAACCAGATCTCTTCCTTTTACCTGAATTGTAATTTCTTCTTTTAATGGAACAGCTGAACCTACTTCACATTTTATTGCTTCAGCAGTTCTTTCGCCAATGAGAATATTATGATTTCTCTTAAAGAATTGCATAATTGCATAATTCATTTCATCGCCGGCAATTCTTATTGATTCTTCATTTACAATTCCTGATAAAGCGATTACAGCAATTTCTGTTGTACCACCACCGATATCAATAATCATATTACCTACTGGAGCTGCAACATCAATTCCAATTCCAATTGCGGCAGCCATTGGTTCAGCAATTAAGTGAACTTCTTTTGCACCAGCATGTTCAGCACTATCTCTAACAGCTCGTTTTTCAACTTCAGTTACACCACTTGGAACAGCAACCACAACTCTTCGGCTGCTTAATGCACCAGCTTTTACTTTTTTAATAAATGCTCTTATCATTCCTTCTGCAATTTCAAAATCCGCAATCACACCATCTCTCATTGGACGAGTAACTTTAATTTCTTTGTGTTCTCTTCCCTGCATCTCTTTAGCTTTATTACCAAGTGCAATAATTCTTTTTGTACTTCTATCGAAATGCAACAATTGAAGGTTCATTTAGTACAATTCCTTTACCTTTAACATAAATTAGTGTATTGGCCGTACCTAAATCGATTGCTATATCTGTTGAAAAAAAATCAAATATGCCCATATATCCTCTTAGTGTTTAAAGTGCCTAATTCCTGTAAAAACCATCGAAATATTTCTCTTATTGGCAGCATCAATTACTTCCTGATCTCTTACTGAACCGCCAGGTTGAATTACAGAAGCAGCACCACAATTTACAATTTCAATTAAACCATCAGCAAATGGAAAAAATGCATCAGATGCTGCAACAGAACCCTTTAAATCAATGTCCATGCTCTTTGGCTTTCATTTTAGCAATTTTAGCTGAATCAATTCTTGACATTTGTCCGGCTCCAACTCCAAGTGTAGCATTATCTTTCACAAAAACTATTGCATTAGATTTTGTATGCTTCGCAATTTTCCATGCAAACTTCAAATCTTTCAATTCTTCTGCTGAAGCTTTTTTGTCTGTAACAATATTTAATTTAGATTCATCCAAGTCCAACAAATCAGCATCCTGAACAATAGCACCTCCCGGAATTGACCGAAAAGTTATCTGTTCATTCAATAATGATTTCTTTTGTATTAAAAGTCTGCGATCTCTCTTTTTCTTTAGAATCCTAATTGCTTCATCAGTATACTGCGGTGCACTGACAACTTCAAGAAATATTTCATTTAATTTTGTCGCCAGATTTTCATCAACTATTGAGGTGAATGAAACAATGCCACCAAAAGAAGAAACAGGATCGCACTTAAGTGCTTTTACATAAGCATCGATTGAATTTTCACCGATTGCAGCGCCGGCAGGATTATTATGTTTTATAATTGTGCACGCATTTTCACCAAGACTTTGAACTAATTCAACTGCTGAAACTAAGTCCAAAATATTATTATAAGAAAGTTCCTTACCGTGTATGAATTCAAAGTTATCATAAAATTCCCCGTAAAATTCTGCCCGCTGATGGGGATTTTCTCCATAACGAAGTGAAGAAGCAAGCTTAAAACTTCTATTAAAATAATTTGAGCTGACATTCATTTTCTTTTGCAAGGCGTTTACTATGTATGAATCATAATCGGCAGTGTGGGCGAAGGCGGCAATTGCTAATTTCTTCTTTGTTTCAAAACTGATCTCACCAGTCTTTAATTCTTCAACGAAAGATATATATTGGATTGGATCTGTGATTACTGAAACAAACTTATTATTTTTTGCTGCAGCTCTGATCATTGTAGGTCCGCCAATATCAATATTTTCAATCAAGGTATCCAAATCGGATCGTGATTTTTTTGCTACTTCTTTGAAAGGATACAAATTTACACATACAATTTCTATAGGAGAGATAGAATTCTCTTCGGCTTCCTTCAGATCCTCAGAATTATCTCTTCGCATCAAAATACCGCCTGCAATTTTAGGATGAAGCGTCTTTACCCTTCCTTGAAATATCTCGGGGAAACCGGTTAGGTCCTTTATTTCTGTTACAGAGATTCCATTTTCCGACAGTAATTTGAAAGTATTACCGGTAGCAATTATATCAAAGCCATTATTTATCAGGCTATTTGCAAAATCAACAATTCCTGACTTATCAAAAACACTAATTAATGCTAGTTTTTTCAATGCATCATACGAGGTTTGGATGAATAAAATTAAGTCTCGACTCTAATCCTTTTATTATCTACAAAGATTTTGCCAAGGGCTATTTTTTCAATTACAAATGGCAAGATCTGGTGTTCAATTTTCAGGTACTCGTTCCGCAATTTCTTCGGGAGATCTAACATCAGAAATATCGACACTTCTTTGGACAATTATTTTACCCGTATCATACGTTTCGTCCACAAAATGAACAGTCGCACCGGATACCTGTGCAGAAGATTCAAATACAGCACGATGAACATTCATTCCATACATACCAGATCCTCCAAATGAAGGAAGAAGTGCAGGATGAATATTAATCATTTTACCGCTAAATGATCTTACAAAATTTTCAGGAATTAATTTTAAAAATCCCGCGAGCACTATCAAATCAATTTTAATGTCTTTAAAGATAGTACCGAGTTTATCAAATGGAATAAATCCTTCCTTTTCACCAACACTGTAAATCGGGATCGATAATTTTTTAGCTATTTCGAATGCAGGGCAGTTTAATTTATCGCCAACAACCGCTTTTACCTCAACAAGGTTTTTCAGTTTTGGTGAATCGAGTATAGCTCGGAGGTTTGAACCCCGACCAGAAACAAAGACCGAAAGTGCTAACACATTCCTGTTAAATTATTTGGACAAAACTACTTAAAGACATTTAATTAATCAAATGGACTAAGACTGGCTATTTATTTTTCTTTTAATGAAAAGGCAAGAAAGCTTAGTTTATCCCTGAGCTTATTTTCAAAAAAATAATTATTGAAATAATTTGCGTAACCAATGAAGAACTCAGCGTCTACAATGTTTTTTAATTCTTTGCTAGCTCTAGCAGCGTAGTAACAGGCAAATGGTTTAACCCAAAGTTCACAATCATCAAAATTAAAAATGGCAACTGCATACTCAATTGATTTTTTATTTTTTCCAAGATGATAATATGCATCGCTTGAAGAGAGAATTGCTTCTGCTCTAAGAGTATCAGATATTGGTCTATCAACAAATTCTTCAAGCGAATCTATAGCTGGAATAAAGTTACCTGCATCGATCATATTTTTGATCTGCAAGAATTTTATTTCATCGGTTGATGGAAGATGATTAAGGTATTCTTCGCCTTTCTCTTTAGCATAAACGTCATCATCAAGGTCTTCATTACCTTCTGAAGTCTTATCAAAGTATAAAAGTGCTGATAGAGAATCTCCTTCAAAAAGGTAACTTAACCCGACCTTGAGAGCAGTAATACCTTTAAAGTGAGTATCTGTTGTGTGTTCAAGAAAACTTAAATAATAACTTCTAGCTTCATTGTATTCTGCTTTTGAGTAAAGTATATCTCCCACAGCCATTCCCGCAAAATATTTTAACTGAATTAAATTTGTATCCTTCGATGTATAAACAGCTTTGTAATTTCTTGATGCGCTATATAAATCAAATGTTTTAACCTGAAGGTTAGCTAGTGCAAAACGAAAAAGTAAGTTTTTGGGAAATCTGATATTTAATTCATTTAAAATTCTTTGAGCAGGCTGATAGTTGAGAAGAAATTCAGAATAAATCTGTGACAGGTAAAACTGTGCATCTATTTTGGAAAACTTTCCTTTTTTAGCAGCGACTTTAAGATAATTTAATCCGGTTTTTTTATCACCAGTCATTCCTGCAAGATTCAGAGCCCAGGACCAGGTTTGCGGCGCCTGTGATATTGCAAAGTTAAATAGTCCTTTACTCATATAGGCATCGTAATAAAGACTATCTTCGGATAAAAGTTCATCAAAGTATAAACGAAATTTTCTTGCAGAAAGAACAGCATCAAAATAATTTTCATTTCTTGTGAAGGCAAAAGTTCTGTTCATATAAGTAGAACCAAGAACATATAAAGTGAATATATCTAAAGAGTCTTTCATTAAAATATCTTCTGCTTTATCAATTGCAGAATCAGTTAGCGAAATAAAATACTCCAGCTCAGTTTCATTTTTACTATCGAGAAAGAACCACAAATGGCATATCGATTTGTAATAATACCCAGCAGGATTAGCTGGATAATTTTTTATAATGATATCGAAAATTTTTTCTGAAGATTTGAAGTTAAAATTATACAGTGATTCCATTCCAATACTTATTCTGGAATTGAGATCTGATTGAGAATATATAGAAACGTTAAAACAATAGACCGAAATAATTACTATAAGTACTAATTCTAATTTCATATGTTTAAGAAATCTGGAAAGCAACATTTCACTTTAGAAGCATAAGTTGAATGCTTTCAGCAATTTGATTTTTCAATTTTTGTTTTTTTCAATTGAGTAATCTATTGCTGCTCGCACAAACTCCCTGAATAATGGATGAGCATTAGTTGCTCTCGATTTTAACTCCGGATGAAACTGACATGCTACAAACCAGGGATGATCTTTCAGTTCAATCATTTCAACTAGTTCTTTATCCGGCGAAAGCCCACTCAAAATAAGTCCATTTTCTGTCAGTTTTCTTCTGAATTTGTTATTTACTTCATAGCGATGACGATGTCTTTCCGAAATATAATTCGTCCTATATGCTTCGTAAGATTTTGTTTTATCCTGAATTACACATGGATAGGCTCCAAGGCGCATTGTCGCACCTTTATCTTTAACATCCTTTTGATCGGGCATTAAATCGATAACGTTATTTTTTGTTTTTTTGAATTCAGAACTGTTTGCGTTTTTCATACCACAAACATTTCGTGCGAATTCAACAACAGCACACTGGAGACCGAGACAAATACCAAAGAAGGGAATATTATGTTCTCGTGTGTACCGGATTGCTTTAATTTTCCCTTCAATGCCTCTTTCACCAAAACCCCCAGGAACAAGAACACCTGAAACATCTTTTAATAGATTTTCAAAATTTTCGGCCTCACAATCTTCAGCATTGACGGGTTTCATTTTTACTTTAACCTGGTTTTCTGCTCCTGCGTGAATGAACGCTTCCATAATGCTTTTGTAAGCATCCAGATGCTTTATATACTTTCCACAGACTGCTATTTCCACCTCACGAGTAGGATTTTTAATGCCACCAACAAAATTTTCCCATTCATCAAGCTTAATTTTTCTTTCTGGCAGATGAAGACGACGAGCTATAAGTATGTCAAGCTTTTCTTTATGCAGAACTAATGGAACTTCGTAAATTGACTGGACATCATAAGCAGAAATAACGGATCTCGAGTCAACGTTACAGAAAAGAGCAATCTTTTCTCTAATTTCTTTTGGCAACTTCTTTTCCGATCTGCATATAAGAACATCCGGCTGAATGCCAAGTTCTAAAAGATTTTTTACGCTGTGCTGTGTTGGTTTTGTTTTTACCTCTCCTGCTGATGCAATGTATGGTACAAGTGTAACATGAATAACCATGGAATTAGCCCTGCCAAATTCAAGCATATGTTGACGCATAGCTTCTATAAAAGGAAGGCTTTCAATATCGCCAACTGTCCCACCGATCTCAGTTATTATTACTTCGTATTCCCCGAGTTCACTTAAGCGAACTAACTTCCGTTTTATTTCGTCCGTGATGTGAGGGATAACCTGGACTGTAGCGCCGAGGTAATCCCCTCTTCTTTCCTTTGTTATTACTTCATTATAAATCTGTCCGGTGGTTGTGTTATTTGCACGCGTCATATTCACGTCCAGAAATCTCTCATAATGCCCTAGATCAAGATCAGTTTCAGCACCATCGTCAGTTACATAAACTTCACCATGCTGGAAGGGACTCATTGTTCCTGGATCAACGTTTATGTATGGATCAAATTTCTGAATTGTAACGTTGAAACCACGTTGTTTAAGTAGGAGGCCGAGTGATGAGGCTGTTATTCCTTTACCTAATGAGGAAACAACACCACCTGTGATAAATATGAATTTTACTTTCTTTTTACGGGGCATTTAGTTTTTTTTTGCTTTCAAATATAGAGTAAGGTCGAGTTATAAGCAATTTAGTGCCCTATAAATCGACATCTTAATTTTAATTAAAGACGGGTAAAACTTTTTTTTTAATTATTGAATTTTTGATTTGCCATTAGGTAATAAATTACTTATTCTTATAAAAAAAAGATTAAAGAATTGGAACCCGATATTAAAATATCTGCAATATTCCCAGTCAGTGCAAAAAAGCTCTATGATTCATGGTTGAACAGCAAAAACCATTCAGAATTCACCGGAACCAAAGCTCAGATTGATTCAAGAAATGGCTCAGCCTTTTCTATTTCAAATGGATATATAACTGGTACGAACCTTATCCTTCAACCTTACGGAAGAATAGTACAAAACTGGCGCACTACTGAATTCCCGGAAGGAGCACCCGATTCGAAACTAGAAATTCTTTTTGAAAAGCATAATAGCGGTACCAAGCTTACAATTATTCATAGTCACTTACCAAACGGTGACGAAAAAAAATATGAAAAAGGTTGGAAAGAACATTATCTTAAACCAATGAAATCATATTTTAAGAAAACTAAGACTACTGCTAAAGCTAAATAAATAATTCCTCACACTACTAATATTCTACTTGAACTGCCTTCCAAATTTCAGCTATATTTGTTTTAATCAAAAGAAATTTTTACAAGGTTATTATTGAAGAATATTTTTTGGCTCATCATAATTTTCATTTCAGCTTTTTCTTTGACTGTCCATGCTCAGGATAGGTACTCAGAGCCTCGCTTTCAAGAATAAAAGACCTAAGCAGAATGCGCCATACTTTTACCGGCCTGACCTCGCTTACCAGATCTGGCAAAAGTTTAGATTAACACAGGAAGCTAACGCCGGTGATCCTTTGGCTCAACATGAATTAGGTTTAAGATTTTTAATGGGCGAAGGTGTTCCTGCTGATACTTCCCAAGCAGTGTATTGGATTAAAAAAGCAGCTGATCACAATTTAACTTCTGCAAAATATAATTATGCAATTTTATTGATAAATGGAATTGGGGTGAAGTGGGATCCTTTTACTGCTTTTAAGTTATTCGAGAGTGCTGCGAGTGACGGAATGGTTCAGGCACAATATGTAATAGGAATTTTGTACACAGATAATCTGACTGTTCAAAGAGATTATAACCTCGCTTACTACTGGATTAAAAAAGCAGCTGATAATGAATATGAGCCAGCAGAAAAAATAGTTTCAAAACTTGAACCCAAAGTATCTAAAGCAGTTGTAGATTCTCTGCTCAGTGATTCAGGTAAACCCGAAGACAAAAATCCTATTCCGGATCCATCAGAAAATCTAACTTCTAATCTTGGATTAGTATTTATTGATTTTGAATCTATTACAGATTCAGCTATTAGTATAACCGATAGTATGCTTATAGATAATATTGGTATTATCGGGACAGACAGCCTTTCTAAAATTCTACTTACTGATAAACCAAAAACTCTGAAGCAACTTGCTACCAAACGTAATGTTGAAATACTAACATTATTAGCTAACAACGGAAGTCCTGAGGCTCTAACAATTCTTGGAAATATGTATGAGCAAGGTATTTATTATAAGAAGAATTTGGTAGATGCAGGCGTTTATTATTATCGGGCATTACGAAATGATTCTCCTTCAGGAACTTACTTACTCTGGCAGTTATCACAAGAACAGAATTTTCAAAAGCGTGTGCAGAAAGAAAGTGAGAACGGAAATGTTGTAGCAATGTTTTTATGGTATGGATTAACGTCAATTGGATTCGATAGGAATATTACAATCACTGATGCATTAAATTTACTTGATCAATCAGCAAATGCATTATACCTACCCGCAATGGTTGAGTCAGGACTTAATTACTATTCAAACAGATTTGGGAGGTTCAATTCTGAAATTGGTTTAAGTCTCTGGAGTAGTGCTTTTCAGCTAGGAAGTGAAGAAGCAGAGACAAGGTTAATTGCATCAAGTTTGCTGGATTCATTTGGCGGTTATAATAAATCCGAAGATTTCAAGAAACTAAAAAAAGCTGCTAATGGTGGTTCATTGTTTGCAGTTGTTTCAATCGGATTGTGTTATGAGCAAGGATTAGGAACGACTAAATCTATTCCAGATGCTGTAAACTATTTCAAGATCGCAGCTCAACGAGGCAGTCGTTTTGCTTATGAAGAACTAAAAAGGATATATGATGAAATGCGGCCAGTAGATGCTCAATTTTTAATATTGAATTGAATTAAAATGAAAATCAAAACCAAACTACCCGAATGGGGCACAAGCATTTTCACGATAATGTCTCGAATGGCAGTTGAGCACAACGCAATTAATCTTGCACAGGGTTTTCCGGATTTCAGCTGCGATGAAGAACTTTTAGAGTTGGTTCATCACTTTCAGATAAAAGGATTCAATCAGTACGCACCGATGCAAGGGGTCCCGGCTCTACGTAAAGCTATTTCAGAGAAAATTAAAAAACTCTACGGCAGATATTACGACTTTGAAAATGAAATAACCGTCACAGCAGGTGCAACACAAGCTCTCTTTACAGCAATAACTTCAGTTGTAGAATCAGGTGACGAAGTTATTCTGTTTGAACCTGCATATGACAGTTATGTGCCGGATATTCTATCAAATGGAGGTAGTCCTGTTTACATTCCTTTAAATCCAAAAGATTATTCATACGACTGGGATCTTGTTCGAAAGAAAATTTCAGACAAAACAAAAGCGATAATTCTCAACTCACCACATAATCCAACTGGCAGCTTAATCACTGAAGAAGATATTAAAGAACTTGAGAAGATTACAAAAGGGACTGATATTTTAATTGTAAGTGATGAAGTTTATGAACATATCACATTCGATGGTCACAAACATTTAAGCTTAGCCGGTTCAGAAGAACTTTCTAAAAGAACATTTGTTATTTCATCTTTTGGGAAAACCTATCACACAACCGGCTGGAAGATGGGTTATTGTGCCGCACCCGATTATCTTACTAAAGAATTCAGAAAGATGCACCAGTTTATTGTATTTTCAGCAAACACACCAATTCAACATGCCTATGCAGAATTTATGAAACAGAAAGATAGATACCTTTCGCTGGGGAAATTTTATGAACAGAAACGCAATGTCTTTTTGAATGAAATAAGAAACACAAAGTTTAAGTTAAAACCTTGTGATGGCACTTATTTTCAACTGATGGATTATTCATCAATTTCAGCTAAACCGGATATGGAATTTGCTGAATATATGACAAAAGAAATCGGTGTTGCTGTAATTCCTTTGTCACCATTTTATGAAACAAAAGAAAGTAAATCACTTATTAGAATTTGTTTTGCGAAATCAGATGAAGTGTTGAAAGAAGCAGCAGAAAAACTTCAAAGATTTTCAGGCAATAAAATGAATAGAATCGATCAGTTAAATCTTCGAAAGAAAGCTGCATACATTTCATTAGCAATTGGCATTGGAATGTTCATTACAAAGATGGCAGCTTATTTTATTACCGGTTCGGTCGCAATTTTTTCGGACGCTGCTGAATCTGTTGTTCACGTTGCCGCAACAGGAATGGCTTTGTTCAGCATAATACTTAGCTCTAAACCTGCAGATGAATCCCACCTTTATGGTCACGGAAATGTAGAATACTTCTCTGCCGGAGTTGAAGGGTTTTTAATTGTTTTGGCAGCAGGTTTTATTATTTACCAGGCAGTGCTGGATATGATTGCAGGACCTACGCTTGAGTCCCTGAGCATTGGTGTAATATTCATTAGCGTTGCTGGGATTGTTAACCTTGGACTAGGATATTATCTGATTAGAACAGGAAAGAAAACCAACTCCTTAACCCTTGTTGCCGATGGAAAGCATGTCCTCACCGATGCAATAACAAGTATAGGTGTTATTGTGGGAATTACTTTAGTAATCATAACTGATTTTGTTCTTCTAGACCCATTACTGGCAATAATTGTGGCGTTAAATATTTTATTTACTGGTTATAAATTAATGAGAGAATCCATCGGCGGACTGATGCTTGAAACAAATCCAGCAATTCTGAAAAATATTTCGGACAGATTAATTTCAATCAAAAAAGATTATTGGATTGATATTCACGAACTGCGTTACTGGCAATCCGGTGATAGAACTTTTATGGATTTTCATCTTATAATGCCCTATTACTTTACAATAGAGCAATCTCATCAAGAAGAGAAGAGAATTGATGAAGAGCTTGAGAAAGAATTTCCGAATTCACAAATAAAAATTCATTTCGATTATTGCAACGATGTCCTTTGTAAATTCTGTGGTTACCAAAAATGTGAAGTCCGCAAAGAAGAAAAAACAATTGATTTTGAGTGGAATGTTGAGAAGTCAGCGGGAAAAGCAGTGTATAAGATCATAATCTAAATTCCTATGTATTTCACATCATGCTTGATTCACATCGATTTTTGGATCCTTTACCTTAGTTAGAATTAATAAACCCATGATAAAAAAGAACGCTATTGATATAATCGCAAGTCGTTGATCACCTGATAGAAAACTTACCAGACCAAAAACTAAAGGGCCAACAACTGCAGAACTTTTTCCGAAGAAAGAATAAAATCCAAAGAACTCTGTTTTCTTTTCAGGTGGTGTAAGCTTGCTCATTAAACTGCGACTTGCAGATTGGCAGGAACCCATCGCTGCACCAGCTATTAAACCGACAATATAAAATCCGTTTTTATCATAAATAAAATATGCAAGTATTACTGTTACAAGCCACATAAAGAGTGAAATTACAATAGTTTTCTTCTGACCGATTTTATCCGCAAGTATTCCCAAAACTACAGAGCCAGCGATGGCCGTCGTCTGAACTACAATAAAGAAAACAAGGAGTTCCATCTCTGTATAACCAAGAGTTGTGCTCGCATAGTTGCCGGAAAAAAATATAACAGTATTAACTCCTTCAATGTAAAAGAAATAAGCTACGAGAAAGATTGCGAGATTTTTATAGTATTTAAGATGCGTTAATGTGGCCCAAACTCTCCCAAATCCAATTGCTGCAAATGATTGTGTGCGTTCAACTTTATTCCTAGTTTCTTTTAAAAAGAAAAAGAGAGGTAATGAAAAAATTAAAAAGAATAGTGCTGCTATAGGAAACGTTTCCTTAATCATCGAAGCTTCTATAAATGGAAAGACAATCGCGAGAGTTGCAAGTGAACCGAAATAACCCATCCCAAAACCATATCCGCTTACCCTGCCGTAATTTTTCGGTGCAGTTATCTCAGGAAGAAAAGCATCATAGAAAACTAAGCCCGCTTCAAAGCCCACATTCGCCAGAACAAAGAGAAAAATTCCCCAGAAAATTTGTCCCGGTCCAATGAAGTAAAGTGAGGTTGTACCAAGAATACAAAGAAGTGTAAAGAAAAGGAGGAATCTTTTTTTACCGGCACTATAGTCGGCAATAGCGCCAAGCAATGGAGAAATGATAGCGGTGATGACCATAGCGATACTCGTACTAATGCTCCAATACAAATCGCCTATTGCTTCATTTCCTGCAACAGTTTTTTTGAAATAAACAGCATAAAGAAATGTTACCACAATTATCGAAAAAGAGGTATTGGCAAAATCGAAGAGAGTCCAGACAAAGACTCTACTTTTTTCTTTCATCTTCTACTACCTTGAAGGTGAGATGGATTCTTCAACGAGCCCCCTTCCGGTTTTGTTCAGCTTACCTTCTTTTTTTTCTTCAGCAAGGACAGCATCTATAATACCGTTTATGAATTTAGCACTGCCTGCCGTACTGTAATCTTTTGCGATTTCAATTGATTCATTTATCGATACCTTTGGTGGGATATCTGGAAAATAAAGCAGCTCACAGATCCCAATACGAAGTAGAATTTTATCGATCAATGCAATCCTGTTCATTTCCCAATTTGTAACGCGCTGAATTATCTTTTTATCCAGCTCAGCAACATTTGCAAGCACTGTTCTGATAAGTTCTTTTGCGAAATTTTTATCCAATTCATCCGTTACATCACTTAGGATTTCCGAAGAGAGAGGTTGAAGAGATTCATTGTTCAATTCGTAAGCATATAGAATCTGTAGAACTTTTTCTCTTACAATTCTTCGTTTTGATTTTTTTTTCATCATCTTAAGAACAAAATATAATTTTAATAGCCAGTATATAATACTACTTCAAATATTAAAACTGTTTCCTTACAAAGCAAAATTCCAGAAGTTAAATAAGGCAATGCTTTCTCTTATCTTATTATAAATTAAGTCTTTAAAATTTAGTTTATGAACAGATTCAGCAACTTTAACATTGAGATTATAAAATTTACTGATCTCAATTGCTCTTGGTAGATGATACGCATCGGAAATAAGTATAATATCAGCCACAGAATCATCGTTTGAAAGATTATTTTTGATCCATCTTATCTGGTCGGAAGTTGAGGAAGTTGAACTTTCTATTCTAATCTTAGATGTATCAACTCCCCTTGCTCTTGCGTATGCGGAAGCAACTTCTGATTCAGGTAATTCGCCGGGAGCTTTTCCACCAGTGAGTACAATTTTTCCTACGAATCCCTGTTCGATAAGGTTCAATGCTTTATCAACTCGTGAGGATAAGGTTGGACTTGGAACGTTTCCGCTCCATACAGCCGCTCCTAACACAACAGCAATATTCTTTTCACTTTTATTAATCGCCCATCGTCCCGATGTATAACCAATATTATCTATGTAAATAATAATAAAAATGAGTGAGACAAAGAGCATCAAAAGTGTTGATAAAATGTTTTTCATTACTTTTGATTTTTGGCCGGTAATTATCCTACTCCACAACAAAATTAGAAAATACAGAAGTGTTAACAAGAATAGCAAGAATAGTAAACCCGTCAATACTTTATCTCCGGGTTGATTTAAAACATAAACACTCGCAGATAGAATCTTAATTCTTGTGCTAATGAAAGAAATTATCAGCAATAGCCATGAAATTACTATAAATGAAGAAATTATTTTGTTGTTTAATAATGATTTTTCTTTTTTATTAATAAAATAAATTCCAGTAATGATTCCGGTGTAAATTAGTAAGTTGATGATGTTTCCGATTTTTAACAAAGAAAAATTGGAGAACGGAAGCTGTTGGTTCAGATATTTTAAAACATAAAGAAAGGCCAACTGAAGAACCAGTAATGTTGTAACAATAATAAAAGCTTTGGTTTGATTTTTTTTGGACATTGCTAATTATAATCTGAGATGCTAAACTAACTCAGGGTATGAACGTTTCTTTCTAATTATTAATGGATTAATTTCAGGTATATTTACCTTAAAGCTAATCAGATGGATTGCAAAATCAAACTACGGTAGCGGCTACTAGAAAAGAAAAAAATCGAAATAATAATCTCAGAAGGATGGCAATAAATAAAAAAGGCGTCCAGAGGACGCCTTGAAAATTAGTTAAGTTTGAATATCACCGGAATGGATACCTGAACATTTACAGGTTTGCCTCTCTGCTTACCAGGTTTGAATTTTGTTTTCAAAACAGCATTTAGTGCTGCTTCATCACAGCCAGCTCCAATACCTTTAAGAATGTTTGCTTTAGTAACATTACCTAATTCATCAACGAATGCAAGGATATAAACTTTACCTTCTACACCAGCTCGCTTTGCAATTTCAGGATAAACAATTTTTTCCTGTATAGCCCTAATACCACCAATTGGTTCTGGCATTTCTTCAACTGCAACGAAATAAGTTGGCTCCTCTTCTACTTTTTTCTCTTCTTTTGGTGGAGGTGGAGCTTCCATTTCAGCATCCAAATCTATTTCAGTATCACCAATTTCAATATCCTCAAGTACATCATCACTAGGTGCTTCAATTGGAATTGGCGGTTTAGGCGGTGGAGGTGGTCTGTTCTCCTGTTTGGTCTGTTGAATATCTTCAACTGTGAAAAGTTCTTGTGGACCTTCAAATTGAGCTCCCTTGGTTTGTAAATCTGGAAAGAATTTGAAGGCAACAATCAATATAACGAGAGCTATAATCAGACTTATTTCAAAAGTCCTTTTGTATTTTAATCTGAGATCAGCGATTGGATTTTTTAGTTTCATTTCAGCTCTCCTATAAATAGCATTTAACTGATGAAAAATTACTAAATGATTACAGTTTTGTCAACTAAGTTTCTACTCCTTTTACGATTATTTTTTAAGAAAGTTCCCACGGTACCCAAATTTTTTCAACTTATTTAAATTCCAGCTGATATTTAAGTCTATTAATGAGATAATAAACGAACAAAACGCCAGTAACGGTACCCAAACCATCAGCCATCCAATCAAGAGTTTCAGCAAACCGACCGGGAACCAGGATCTGATGAAGTTCATCAACAGCACCATAAAACAGCCCAATAAGAATTGTAACAAGAGGAGCTTTATTAAAAAGTAACCGGGATTTCCTTTGGTAGATTAAAGTTAAATTTATTAATATAGCAAGTATAAAATACGCAAGGAAATGATTTATTTTATCATTAAATCCAACGCTTGGTAACCTTTGGAGTGGAAGGCTCGTTGCAATAAAAAGAATT
This sequence comes from uncultured Ignavibacteriaceae bacterium, assembly GCA_963768365.1. Lineage (GTDB taxonomy): Bacteria > Bacteroidota > Ignavibacteria > Ignavibacteriales > Ignavibacteriaceae > IGN2. The sequence goes on from CAVYHS010000025.1 coordinate 54,378, forward strand.
AGCCAGTAAATAGTTAATGGGATGTAAACCAGCCAAACTTTTCTTTTTTCAAGATATTTAAACAAGAGAACTCGTTAAAAATTTAATAGTTTGAGGAATGTAATTTTGAATATCGGTCGCCAGAATATCAAGCTTTGTTCTTTTCTGTGCTAGAATATCAGCAGCAATACTATGGAGGTAAACAGCAGTTACAATTGCATTCTCAACATTTTTCTGCTGAGCAAGCAGCCCGGCAATAAATCCAGTGAGCACATCGCCTGTACCAAATTTTGCTAAAGAGGGATTGCCGGTAGTATTAATCAATGCATCTCCTTCAGGAGTAAAAACTATCGTAGGAGCTCCTTTCAAAACCAAATAAGCGCCTGTCTTTTTTACAAAAGCTTTTCCATATCTCAAAATATCTTTTTTTAATTCTGAATTTGAAATTTCTATCAAGGTTGCGAATTCAGCATGATGAGGAGTAAGTACGGAATTTTTTAGATCTAATTTTTTATATCTGCCCTGCCCCAACGCAAATATTCCATCTGCATCAATAACTTTTAGCTTCGAACGGAATTTTTTAATAATGAATAATACCGCTTTTTGTGTTTCCTTTTCTCTGCCAAGACCGGGACCGATAGCAACTACATCTGTCCATTTTATCTTCTCACTTAACTCATCAATATTTTTTTCAGTGAGGTATTCTCTTCCAAAATCTTCATAATTTTTAACAACAACTTCATTTAATTTTTTATGAACTAACTCACGAATAGATTTCGGAAAACACAGAATTGAGGCACCAGCACCTATTTTTAATGCTGATGTTGATGTCAATACCGCCGCTCCAGGTAATAAGCCTGAACCAGCAATGGTTAAAACTTTTCCAGCAGAGTATTTATGAATATTTTTAGCTTTAACTGGTAGTGCAAGCAAAGCATCTTCCGGTTCGATTAGAAATTCAGTTGGTGAAAATTTATCGAAAAGCGAATCCGGAATTCCGATTCCACCTTTTTCAACTTCATTTGTGTAAAAGTAACCATCACCAAAAAACAATCCCTTTTTTAATTCGCCAAGAGTTACAGTCAAATCGGCATTAAAAGAATTTTCTGAATAACCGGTATCAGTATTTAGTCCGGTTGGAATGTCAATAGCAACTTTCAAAGATTTTAATTTATTTAAGTATTTTATTATTGAGAGATAAGGTTCGCGCAATGCACCTTTAGTTCCACTTCCAAGTAAAGCATCACAAATAACTTTGCATCCCTTAAGTGAATTTAGCGAAGAAATAGAAGCGTACTTTTTTAAGGTAATTTTTTTATTAAAGGAAGATAGTTTTTTCAGTGTCACAAAATTTAACCTGCAATCCTCTGACATTTCTTTTTCGTTTCCTAAATAAACCACCACAACTTCATAACCAGCATTTGAAAAATGTCTGGCAGTGGCAAAACCATCACCACCATTATTTCCTTTCCCACACACAAATCCAATTTTAGGTGATATTAAATGGTCAATTCTCTCATTAATTATTTGAAATATTTCACGGGACGCATTCTCCATTAACATTATACCTGGCATTCCCAATTTATTGATGGCGTATTCATCAACTTCTCTGATCTGTTTTGTTGAATAGAGAGGAATCATATTATATAGATTAAAAATTTATTATTAAATGAGAAACGAACGGGTACAAGTTAAAGATATGAATTTATCAAATCCAAAAGTGAACCCGGTAAAATTCCTATGAGGATCACGAGTAAAACGGAAATAATCACGCCTAACATTCCGCTATAGCTTATGGATGGAATAGTTTCCTGGTCTCCCTCTTTGAAATACATCAGAACAACAATTCTTAAATAAAAATAAACACTGATTACACTGGAAATAATTCCAAGTATTGCTAACCATGTTAAGTTAGATTCAATAGCTGCAATGAAAACATAATACTTCGCAAAGAATCCAGCCAAAGGAGGAATTCCGGCAAGAGAAAACATAATGATCGCTAACAAAGCAGCAAGTACAGGTTTTCTTGAACCCAATCCGGCATAAGAATCTATAGAAAGGTTTGTATCATTTTCTCCCTCAATCAGTGAAATTATTCCAAAGGCTGCCAGATTCATAAAAGTATATGCAGTCAAATAGAAAACAACACCAGCAACACCCATTGGTGTACCCGCAGCTAAACCAATAAGAATATATCCTGCATGTGAAATTGATGAATAGGCAAGCATTCTCTTAATATCACTCTGCGCAATAGCTACAATACTTCCGAATAACATCGAAAAGACAGATAGTACTGCTAAATATGGAAGGAATAGGCTTTCATTTTCACCGGAGAATAAAGCATTTAAGGTCGCAATGATTGCTGAAAAGGCTGCAGCCTTTCCAACTGTAGAGAATAAACCCGTAACAGTTGTTGGTGAACCCTGATAAACGTCGGGGACCCACATATGAAACGGAAACGCAGCTATCTTAAATGAAAACCCGATAAGAAATAAAAGTACTCCAACTAAAAAAATAATATTTGTGGAAAGTTCCTTGAATCCCACCGTAATTACATCAATTGATGTTGAATGAGCAGAGCCATATATGAGCGCAATCCCATAAACTAATAATCCAGTTGCAAATGCACCCAGTAGAAAGTACTTAAGCGATGCCTCGATAGCTTTTTCTTTTTTCCTGTTAACACCAGCCAGTACATAAAAGCAGATGGACATAATTTCAAGTCCCAAGAATATCATAAATAAACTTTTTGCTCCAGCCATCATCATCATACCTAATACTGAACTCTGGATGAGAATGTAATATTCACCGTAGTTCATACCATATTTCTTAGTGTAATCAACAGAGAGTAAACAAACCAGAGCAGCACCAAAATTGAAAATAAAAAAGAAAATATTTGTTCTTCCACCTGTGGAGAACATATTTTGAAGGACTATTGATTCATTCGAAACTGTAAGTAAAGAATAAAATCCTGCTGAGAGGAAAATTAAAATAGAGAACCAGGGTAAGACTGATTCACTTTTCTGTGAGTAAATTTCAATTAAAACGGATAAAATAATTCCGCCCCCCAAAATTACCAGGGGTAAAACATTATAAAATTCCTGAATATTATTGAACATAGTTACTCTATAAAAATTTGATTTTCGCCCAACTTTTCTATTCTAAGCTGATTATTATCCTCAGGTTTAAGAGCAAGCTTAATATGGTTTTTTGTATTAAATATATCTTTGCCTTTCTCAACGACAATCATCTTTATTGCTTCGTATTTTGTAATAACTTCGCCAAGATCTTTGTAATCATGGAAATAAATCTCCATAAAGTCAGGATTTTCCGAAATGTTAACACCTTTGAAAGACGGACTAAAATCAGTAATCAAATCATTTTCTATGTTCAACTTAAGGATATGACAACTGAAAGGCAGTAAGATTCTGTTTCCATAATACAAACCTGTTTTCTTTCCTTTCAGAACTTCATTAATACTTTTCATTAATCAACCTTTTTAAAAATAAAACACTAACCATACAATTATAAAAACTGGAATTAATATCGGAATAGAATATTTTATTAAATAGCCAAAGAAGCTTGGCATTTTAATTCCCGATCTTTCACTTATCGATTTAACCATAAAATTCGGACCGTTACCAATATAAGTCATCGCTCCAAAAAATACTGCAGCCACAGAAATAGCAGAAAGATAAATTGGATGAATTTGCGCAAACCGTGATACTTCGGCTGAAAGGTTTACATTCATACCATATTTGCCTAATGCAGCACTCAGAAAATTAAGATAAGTTGGAGCATTATCTAAAAATGCTGAAAGAATTCCTGTTGCCCAATAAAAAATTCCAGGTGTTAACTTCTCTCCAAGAATATTTGCTTCGTGAGAGATCAGTTGAAGTGCAGGAATCATTGTAGCAAAAATTCCTACAAAGAGATACGCTACTTCCTTAATTGGTTCAAAATCAAATTCATTTGCTTTAAGAATTTCAGTATCTGCAGTTCTATATGAAATAATCACCATCGAAAACATTATAATCTCTCTTATTCCAATTGGTAACGGACTTAAACTTGGGACCCAACTCATAACAGCGGGATCAATAAATACTGAAATAACAATTACTAAAAGATAAAAAACATTTCTCATCCCTTTGAATTCTATCTTCCCGCTGAATTTTTCACCTGTCTCAATTTTGCTGACATTTCGTGAATCGATTAGAACAAAAATTAAAGTTACAAGCAATATTGTAGGAAGCCATATATACCATACATGCTGAATAACCCAAAAGAATTCTACTCCTCTTAGAAATCCCAGGAACAATGGAGGATCACCAATCGGAGTTAAAGCACCACCAATGTTGCTGACCAAAAAAATGAAGAATATTATATGATAAGGTTTTATTCTGTCTTTATTAATTTTTATGAATGGTCTTATCAGAAGCATTGAAGCACCAGTGGTTCCAATTACATTTGCTATTACAGAACCAAAAAGTAAAATGCCAGCATTAAGCCAGGGAGTAGATTTTTTATCGACCTTTATTAATATCCCACCAGATGCGACAAACAAAGAACTTAGAAGAGCGATGAATGATAAATACTCTGCCGCTGTGTGTAAGAGGCTGTGAGTATCATTTAAAAAGAATAAATAATATAATACTGTAACCAGTCCAAGTATAATTGCAATTATTGGGTAATTCTTTTCCCAGAAGTGATGATAAAATAAAGGACCTGTAGCTATCATAGCCAGAAGAATAACAAAGGGTAACACCATTAAAGCAGAAGGCAAATGATCCGATGAGTGAGCTTCTTCGGATGAGGTAATTGCAATTGTTGAATCAGAAAGTGAATTAATAGTTTCAGCGTTAATTTCCTGATAGCTAAAAAAGAAAAATGTAAATACAACAATGAAGAGTATTATTCGATCACTTTGGTGCATCTACTTTTCCTAATTCTATCTGTGCTTGTGGTGAGGTTACCATTTTAATAATGTTTTCTGACGTTTTACTGCTAACGTTTAAGAATGTTGAGGGATAAATTCCTATCCAGACTATAAAAATAAATATTGGAATCAGAACTAATTTCTCTCTGAAATTGAGATCGGTTAATGAATTTAGATTTGGATTTGTGACTTCACCAAATACAACTTTCTTATACATCCAAAGCATATAGACTGCAGCAAAAATTACTCCTGTTGCCGCAAAAATTGTAAACCACCAGCTACCGAGAACAGTTGATTTAAAAGAACCGATTAAAATTAAAAACTCTCCAACAAATCCGTTCAATCCTGGTAGTCCAATTGAAGAAAGTGAAGCAAAGAGAAACGCAAAAGAAAAGAAAGGAACTATTTTAGCAATTCCACCGTAGTCGGCAATTTTTCTTGTGTGTGTTCTTTCGTAAATCATTCCAACCAAAAGGAAGAGTGCCCCTGTTGATAAACCATGATTGATCATTTGAATTACAGCGCCCTGAACTGATTCCTGGTTAAGAGCAAAGATTCCCAGCATTACAAATCCAAGATGCGAAACCGATGAATAAGCTACCAGCTTTTTCATATCTGTTTGAACCATCGCTACGAGTGCACCATAAATAATTCCTATTACGGCAAGAACAGAAATAAAACCGGCATAATCAATCGAAGCCTGCGGAAACAGCGGAAGATTGAATCTTAAAAATCCATATGTTCCCATTTTTAGGAGAACACCAGCAAGAATAACACTGCCCGCAGTTGGGGCTTCGACGTGCGCATCAGGTAACCAGGTATGGAAAGGAAAGAGCGGAACTTTAATTGCAAAACTTAATGCAAATGCAAGAAATAAAAATCCCTGGATTGAAGAATCAATTGTTGGTCCTGTTTTGTATAAATCAAGAAGATTAGTTGTAAATCCACCAAGCATATCGGCCGAGTAAACAATAAGCCATATTATTGCAACCAGCATTAGCAAGCTGCCAGCCATTGTGTAAATGAAGAACTTGATCGAAGCATAAATTCTTCTTTCACCACCCCAGATTCCAATAATAAAATACATTGGGATCAAGCATTGCTTCCCAGAATACATAAAACAAAAACATATCCAATGATACAAATACACCAAGCATTCCTAATTCTAAGAACAAGCATGAAGAATGTAAATTCTTTTACTTTATTTTTTATACCACTCCAACTGGAGATTAATGTTAGAGGTGTAATAAATGTAGTGAAAAGAATTAACAGCAGTGACATACCATCAATACCAACGTGGTAACTGATATTAAGACCACTAATCCAGTTAAATTTATGAACAAACTGAAACCTTCATTGCTGCTTATTAAAATCAAAATAGAGAATCAAGCGAAATTATAAAAGCTATTAACGATACACCCAGACCAACATTCTTTATAAGTTGTGCTTTTTCCTTATTAATAAATAAAATAATTAGTGAACCGATGAGTAGAATACAAGAAGATATGTTAACAGGAAATGATTGTTCCATTTATTAGTCGCTCAAGATTATCCAGAAAAGTGCAATTAAAATTCCGATGACCATCACAAGTGCATAAGATTGTGCAACACCTGTTTGTATTTTTTTAATTTGACCGGAAATATTATCCACTTGTTTTGCATGCCAGTTAATTAATCCATCTATTAAATTATTATCGGAAATTTTCCAAAGAATGATTTTCGGAGCCTTTTACAATTGGATTAACTACTGTAGCATCGTAACTTCATCAACAAAATATTTATTCAAAAGAAGTTGTATACGCCTTTGAAACTTTTGAAGCTATTTGCAGCAATCTGAGGATTTTTAAGATAGACATACCGTGCAAACCAAATTGCACAAGCAGCTGCGATTACTGAAATGATCATCAAAAGTAATTCTTCAAAATGCGAATGTGACTGTACACCTTCATTAATTTAATTTCTGCTGATTTGAAAACCGGAGCTAACCAGCTATGAAAAAGATTTCCATGCTCACCCGAAAAAATTTCAGGAATACCAATGAAACCACCGATAGCAGATAATACAGCAAACACAATCAAAGGAACAGTAATTAGTTTTGGCGATTCGTGCGGGTGCACTTTATGATGATCAAATTTTTCTTTGCCTTCAAAAGTCATAAAGTAAAGTCTGAACATATAAAATGCAGTCATTAGTGCAGTTATCAAACCAACTAACCAAAAAACAATTCCAAGATTTGTAAAAGAATACCAGAGAATTTCGTCTTTACTAAAAAACCCAGAAAGCGGAGGAATTCCTGAGATTGCAACTGCAGCAACGAGAAACGTTCCATAAGTGATTGGCATATATTTTTTTAAGCCGCCGTAATGTCTAATATCTTGTTGTTCATGCATTGAATGTATTACTGAACCAGCACCTAGAAAGAGTAACGCTTTGAAAGAAAGCATGAGTCATCACATGAAAAATACCTGCGGAAAAAGCACCAGCACCTAAAGCTAAAAACATATATCCAAGCTGACTGACAGTAGAATAAGCCAGAACTTTTTTAATATCATTTTGAACAAGTCCGATTGTGGCAGCAAAAAATGCAGTGAAGACACCTATAACCGCAACAACCATCATTGCGGCTGGAGCAGAAGCATAAATAATGCTACATCTTGCAACCATATAAACACCAGCAGTAACCATTGTTGCAGCATGTATTAGTGCCGATACAGGCGTTGGACCAGCCATTGCATCAGGAAGCCAGACAATAATGGAATTTGTGCTGATTTACCAGTTGCACCAATGAATAAAAATATTGCAATCAGAACAAAAATATGTTCCGGAACATTAAATGAAAGTGCACGGGAAAAAACATCAGTAAAAATAAGTGTTCCAAAGGTTGAGTAAATGAGAAACATTCCCAAGTAGAAATCCAAAATCTCCAATTCGGTTAACAACAAAAGCTTTTAAGACCAGCTACCTGCAGTTGTGCTCTTTTCAAAATCTTTATCATACCAAAATCCAATCAAGTAAATATGAACATAAACCAACACCTTCCCAGCCTAAGAAACAGTAAGAAGAAAATTATCTGCAAGAACAAGATTCATCATAGCAAATATGAAAAGATTTAGATACGCAAAGAATCTCCAGACAGCTTTTATCACCATGCATATAACCGATTGAGTAAACGTGAATAACAAATCCAACACCGGTTACAATTAATGACATTACTAAGTGATAAGCTGATCAACTTGATAGGAAAAACTTATATTCAATCCTGCAACATCAATCCAGTTGAAAAAGAGTTACAATATTTAATCTCTGATCAATAGGAAGCGCAAGTGTTTCAAAAAATGCTCCGACCACTACGATGAAGGACAATACCGATTACACTACTTCCAATAATTCCTATTAGCTTTTCATTTTTAATTTTTGGACCAATTATCCATTAAAAAGAAAACCGAACAATGGAAAAAGCAACTGTGAGATAAATTAAATCAATCATTGCAATAGGATTACCACTTTAGAATGTTTATTTCGTCTATATTAACTGTTAGCTTATTTCTGAATATGGCTATGATTATAGCCAATCCAACTGCTGCTTCCGCAGCGGCTACAGCCATCACAAAGAAAACAAAAAGCTGTCCACCAACATCACCTAAATAAGATGAATACGTAATCAAAGTAAGATTTGCTGAATTTAACATCAGCTCAACGCACATAAAAACTACGATAGCATTTCTGCGAGTTAGAACTCCGACAATTCCAACAGAAAACATAAATGCACTTAAAATCAGGTAATATTCAATTGGTATCTGCATAACTCATTCAAATTTCTTTTTTGCCAAAACCATTGCACCAATTGTTGCAGCGAGTAACAAGTATCCTGCGGCTTCAAATGGTAAAACATAATTTGTGAACATTTCTCTTCCGATATTTTCAATAGTTCCGGTTTGAACACTTCTGCTTACTTCTCCGGTAATTGTATCAGAGGGTTTTGATAGAAATATTATATAAACGATCTGCACAAGAACTAATGAAACAAGCACAACAATAAAAATCCTGAGCTTCCTCTTTTCTTCAAAAAATCTTTTTTCTTTTTCCGGATTTAAGAGCATTATAACAAAGAGGAAGAATACCATTATCGCACCAGCATAAACTATCACCTGTGCTACTGCAATGAACTGTGCATTAAGAATTAAATACAATCCCGCAAGTGAACAAAAATTAAGAACAAGAAATAAAGCAGAGATCACAGGATTGGGACGAGTAATCATCAGCACTGCAGAAACTGCACAGATAGAAGCGAAGAGTGTAAAGAGTACTATTTCAAGCGTCATTAAATACCAGAATTTTACATTCGAAAAATAACAAATTAAGGAGTATTTCTATAAATCATTCTTGGGAATGGAATTGCTTCTCTTAAATGATCGAGTCCGCAAATCCAACTGACGGTTCTTTCTAATCCAATACCAAATCCTGCGTGAGGAACAGTTCCGTATCTTCTCAAGTCTAGATACCACTCGAATACTTCCTGAGGCAGATTGTGTTCTTTAATTCTGCTAAGAAGTTCATCTAGACTATCTTCTCTCTGACTTCCACCAATTATTTCACCATAACCCTCAGGTGCAAGTACGTCTAATGCTAAAGCTACTTTTGGATTTTCAGGATCGCGTTTCATATAAAAAGCTTTTACCTGCAGCAGGATACCGGTGAACCATAACTGGTTTATCAAATTGCTCAACTATAATCTTTTCATCCGGTGCACCGAAATCATTTCCCCATTCGAAGTTGACTCCATTCTTTTTCAAAATTTCAACAGCTTCATCATAACTGATTCTTGGAAACGGACGAACGACTTTTTCTAATTTTGAAGTATCTCGCTCGAGTATTTTCAGTTCTTCTGTTCTCTCCTTCAAAACGGTTTGAACAATGTACTCGAGCATTTCTTCGGCTAAATCCATATCGTCATCTAAATCAGCAAAAGCAACTTCAGGTTCGCACATCCAGAATTCTGTCAGGTGTCTTTTTGTTTTTGATTTCTCTGCTCTGAATGTTGGACCGAAAGTGTATACTTTTCCGTGAGCCATTGCACCTGCTTCAGCATATAGCTGTCCTGATTGAGTTAAGTAAGCACTGCCCAAATCAAAATACGGAGTTTCAAATAATGTTGATGTTCCTTCAACTGCATTCGGAGTTAAAATTGGAGGATCCATCAAAACAAAATCACGTTCATCAAAAAAATCTCTGATAGCTTTAATTATTCGATGGCGAATTCTGAGTATTGCAACTTGTTTTTTTGAGCGAAGCCAAAGATGTCTGTGGTCTAATAAAAACTCAATGCCATGTTCCTTTGGCGAAATCGGGTAATCCTGAGCATTCTGAATAACTTTCAAACCGGTTGCATCAATTTCAAATCCGCCAACTTGTCGGGGATCTTCTTTTACTTTACCTGTAACTTCAATTGATGATTCCTGCCCAATTTTATCTGCTAATTCAAATTGCTCTTCAGAAAGATTTCCTTTGAAGAAAACACACTGCACATAACCGGTTCCATCTCTTAAGATTAAAAACCTGATTTTACCACTTGAACGTTTATTGAAGAGCCAACCGCGAAGTGTTACTTCTTTCCCTACGTGCTCTTTTAATTTATTAATAAAGATATTCTGCATTCGCTGATATTTTTCTTGTAAAAATTGAAGCCAAATATAAATATTTTTTTTGATTTGAGAGCTAATTGCACACTTTAATTTAATGTTGATGTGAACAACTATTTTTGACTTTCCTTTCTCGACATTCTCGATTTAATTTTTTAAGTTTCATTAAGTTTAATTTTAATGGGGTAAAATTATGCGAACCCTTAAAATATCTCTCCTGGTTTTTATTCTTCAAATTACTATATCTGCACAGTGGTATCAGCAAAATAGCGGCACACAAAATTACTTATATAACCTTCAATTCATCTCATCAGATACAGGATGGGTTGTCGGTGGAGGAACAATTTAAAAACTACAGATGGAGGAAACAATTGGATTCAGCAGAATAGTAATACAACAAATCGTTTACTATCAGTATATTTTATTGATAATCAAACAGGCTGGGCTGGTGGAGATGACGGTATTTTATTAAAAACCACTGATGGTGGAAACAATTGGCTAACGGGAAGTATCCCTACTATTGACCATGTTTATGAAATAGTTTTTTTGAATAATGATATAAGGTTGTGCAGCAATCAGATGGTTTTTATTGGCCTTGGTATTGGGCTGCTATAATTATTAGAACAACTGATGCTGGAAATTCTTGGTACACAACCGATGGAATCAGTTGGCGGTGCGAGCATTTTTTAATTTGTTCGTTTTTTGAACACGAATGTCATCGAGCGTTGGTGCGGCAATTGTCGGTAGATCTACAAATAGCGGTGAGGATTGGGATGTCTTTCTTAATCCACCGAATCCACCAACCCCACATTGGTTGTTTGGTGTATTTTTTGAAGATAGTTTAAGTGGTTGGGCAGTAGGAGGTGGGACTGATACAGAGCTAATCCTAAAAAGCGCTGATGGAGGGATTTCTTGGCAAATTCAAAAACTTTCATATCAGTTTCAAACACTCCACGGAATATGTTTTACAGATATGCGGCATGGATGGACAGTTGGTGCAGCTGGAATAATACTTAAAACATTGAATGGCGGAATAAATTGGATTCAATACGAATCGCCAACGGCAAACTATCTTCGTAAAGTTCAATTTCCTGAAATGAATATTGGCTATGCTGTTGGTGCAAATGGTACAATGATAAAGTATTTAGGTAATTCAATTTATGTTAAAGTCATAGAACCAAATGGAGGAGATACATTATTGGTAGGATCATCGTTTTCTATTTTGTGGGATAGTAATAATATTATTGATATTAAGATTGATTACTCAATTGATAACGGTTCTAATTGGATTAATGTTATTGACTCTTTACCAAGCCAAGGCAGATACGAATGGATAATCCCAAATACTACAACTAATCAAGCTAGAATTAAAATATCTGATTTAAACGATTCCGGGAATTTTTGATATCAGTGATGAAGCATTTTACATTGATTATCCAGTAGGTGTTGTTGATCCTTTATGAATCGTTCGATTACAAATTGTATCAAAACTACCCCAATCCGTTTAACCCGGTTACAAAAATAAAATACACAATTCCAATCCCACCTGTTTCCTCACCTTTGGTAAAGGGGAGGACGAAGGAGGGATTCGTTATCGCTAAAAGTTTTCGATATACTTGGTAGAGAGATATCTACTCTCGTCAACGAAGAAAAACCTGCTGGTGATTATGAAGTTGAATTTGAAGCAAGAGGATTATCTAGCGGGATTTACTTCTACAAGTTGCAAGCAGGAGAATTCGTTAGCACTAAAAAGATGATCCTCCTCCGATAATCCACCTTGGCGGTTCGGAGGACAGGTTTTGATGAAGTGATGTGTTTGATAACTGTCACACTGAGTTTATCGAAGTGTGACGAAAGAATAAAATGTCAGTCTTCGACAAGCTCAGACTGACAGATGATTGTCGGCAAGATTTTTCCTAATTCACATCAAGATTTATATATTTCCAACAATGATTATCCATACAACTAAATCTAAGGATTAAAATATGTTCAGAATATTTCTACCGATTGCTCTGATCTTTATTTATATAACTGCTTTTGCACAAAACCAACAATCTAATAATAACAGCAAACCCGATTGGGAAGGCGGTTACCCGGATGGTTGCACAACTGTTGCAGTTGGTAAGCTCGCAACTTTTGATGGTTCATCTATGACTTCACACACTGATGATAGTCACAGAACGAGAAGTAATCTTAATATTGTACCAGCAATGCAGCACGAAAGTGACGAGCAAGTAACTCTTTACAAAAGAGAAAACGATGACACACAAAAAATGCCTGCATATAAAAAAGTTCCCACAGGAAAAATTCCTCAGATTGATTATACTTTTGGCTATATCAATACTGCATATCCTTGCATCAACGATCAACAGGTAGCAATCGGCGAAACAACATTCGGGGGAAGAGAAGAATTAAAATCAGATTCAGGGTTAATTGATTGCCAGCGTTTGTGTATGCTAATGCTTGAAAGAGCAAAAACCGCACGTGAAGCGATAGAAATTGCAGGAGAACTATTAAAAGAATATGGCTGGATTGATTATGGTGAAATGCTTACTATCGCGGATCCGAATGAAGTCTGGGTGATTGAAATTCTCGGACCCGGAAAGGGTAAACTTGGGTCAGTCTGGGCTGCACAGAGAGTTCCTGATGATGAAATTTTCGTTGGAGCTAACTCAAGTCGTATCAGGCAGATTGATAGAGAGAATAAGGATTACTTTATGTATTCTGAAAATGTTATTTCATTGGCACAACAAAACGGCTGGTGGAAGCCTGAAGATGGGCCGTTTGAATTCTGTTATGCATATGCGGATAGAAATTCATTTGCAGCAAGAAGAAGAGAATGGCGTGTGTTCGATTTAGTTGCTCCTTCATTGAAATTAAATCCAAATTCAGAAAATTATCCCTTCTCTGTTAAACCCGACAAAAAAGTAACATTGGAAAAGATGGTAGAAATTTTTTCTGATTATTACGAGGGCACAGATTACAATTTTGTAAAAGATTTAACTGTAACTGATGACAGTGGGATGACTGTTATCTCCCCTCTTGCAAATCCTTTTATGCCTTACGATATGAACAAGCTTTTTAAAATAAATGGTGGCTGGGGATGGCGCGGCGAAAGAACAATTGCTCGTTGGTACACAATGTATGCTACCATAATTCAGTGCAGAAGCTGGCTGCCGGATGAAATAGGAGGACTTGTTTGGTTAGCCTGGGATAATGTTGCAACTTCAATCTATGCTCCTTTTTATGCTGGCATAACAAGGGTGCACAAAACTTCTTCTACTGATGGAAGAGTTACCGGCTTCTCACGAAACTCTGCATGGTGGGCATTCAATCGATTAGGCACTCTTGCTGCACAAAGATGGGGTGATATGCGATACGATGTACGAGCAGTTTGGGATCCCTGGCAGGCTGAACTTTTCGCAAATCAAAAAGTGATTGAAGCAAAAACCATGGAGCTTTGGACTATTGACAGAGAAAAAGCTAAGGAATTATTAACAACGTATTGTTTGGATTTACAAGCAGAGATTATTGAACAAGCCTGGGGATTAAGTGAATTATTGTGGACCAAGTACGATGAACAGTTTTAGCTGACGATAGAAAAATAATTTTTATATTAAGACTGTGTTGGTATTATTCCAACTCTGATTAGCAGTTTGGATAGTGCCAGACCATCAAGCATTGTTACATTTTCACGAAGCTTGTCGCTACTTATTTCGGGGAAACTTTCCCTTGTTATTATAAATATTTTATCCTGCTTTAGGTTTAATGTTTCGGATAAAATATTTTCCACTGCTTTTTTATCAATCTTTCGTTCCTCGAACACCTGTGCATTAAGTAAAAAGGTTCGCCCGTTTCTCTGAGATTTTCCAACAATATTGAAGGAGTTTGAATTTGGTAATTCCAGTATGTCAACTTCAGAAAATCCGAGAACTGCAAAAAGCCGGCTAAGAATTATTCGGAATTTATCAATCGTTATTTTTTTCAAAATTGAATTAATCTCTTCAGGGGTTTGCTCATTTTTAGTTTCGCTACTGACCGGCATTCCAAATACGCGCAGCCACTCATCAACTATAACTAAATCTTCATATAACTTCGGCTGCATCAATTCAAAAATATTTTTTTTCAGCAAATCTGTTTCAAGCAGAATTTCTCTAATTCTCTGATCCAGAGTCCCGCTTGAATAATAATTACAGATGTTAACACTTTCCTTCAATGACTCCTCTCCATCATTTACAAAAAGATCTTCCAATTCCCAATTGGATATCGGATTCCACCATTGATCAAATTTAATTAAGTAAGGAACATTAAAACTCCCAAAGTTTAATCTGGAAATTTTAGCGTCTGAAAGAAAAACTACAATATCATTCTTTGATTGAAATGTTGAAATTGTTTTCTGCATATCTTCAGAAGAAAGCGCATTTGGCGCAACCACATGTTTTATTCCGTTGTCGTTTAGCAGTTCTGCAATCTTTTTAATACCGAGCTTTTCATATTGTGATAAGACGAGAACCTTTTTACCATTTTCTTTTATCACTGATAATTGTCTTATAAGCAAATCAGTCTTTGGACTTTTTGATTTTCCTACAGCGAAATTTCCAATCTGGTTCAGCTTGTGAAAAAGTGTAAATATATTTGCGTAAAATCTTAATGGGTTACCAGACTCAAGAACTCTTCTCAAATCTTTTTTACTTTCAACAAGTGCTGTCTTAAATTCTCCAACCTGTTTTTCATCAGCATCACACCAAAATTCATTAAATAAAAATTTAGGCAACGATTTAGAGATCGATTGCTTGCTTCTTGTTTGTTGCTTTTCAATTTTAACTGGAGAATTTAGTAGACTATTTAACTCTTGATGGAGGTTCCTATCTAAAACTGAAGAAGTTGCCCATAAAATCTTTGGATGAATTGCTGATAAAAATTCTTCTCTTATTTCTTTGTTCAACAAAAGCTGATCCACTGAATCAAGAATAATGCAATCAAACTTTTCCAGAGTTTTATCTTCAAATATTTTCATTCGGTAGTCATTTAATGCAGTATCTATATCTGCAATAACAATTTGCTTTGACTTAGTCCAAAGATCAGCCCTTTCATCGTTATTCCCTTGAATAATAAGCAATGATAGTTCAGGACAATACTTTTTAATCTTATCGCTCCAGCCAATTTCAATGTTTAGATGTTTTGCAAACTTGGGATTACCGATACTTGTATCATCAGTTACAATCAACGCTGATTTAACAACCCTGTTAGTAAATAACAGTTTCATAGCTGCAATAGCTTCTTTCTGAACATCTATCCCAAATTCATCTTGCAATAATGCAAAGTTATTTTCAACTAAAAACTTTGCACTCACCTCTTCATACGGTTTAAGTTTAGTGATATATTTGCCGGATTTTTCCCAATCAACTTTTCTTATGTTGCTAAGTATATATCCCAATTGCTCGCGAATGTATGATGGGACTTCTGGATCTTCTGATTTTTGTTCAGCTCCGGAAATAGGTTTTGTTCCAGTTGAGCGGTAAAATAAAATTGAATTTGGTTTTGAAATGTTAAATTTTGTGTACCATGTTTTAACTTTTAATAGCTGAGATCCGAAGTTATCTGAAACAGTTGGTTGAGTAAAAGGTGATATCGAAATATTTTGCTCAGAAAATTTAAATACACCCATTGATGGAACTTTGATTCTATAGATCTTCCTCGGTTCAGGCAAGATTGGCAAACTCATCTTTTCAATTTTCGTCTTTTTGAATTTATCCAACCCAATATTTTGAACTTTAACTTTCTTAGAAGAAGATACCAGGTCTTCAAAGTTCAACAGATCTATGTTAAAAATTTCCGGAACTAAGTTACTCAAGTAGTTTTTGGAAGTGGGTAATTCAATGGCACAATCATAATTTTGCGGTGGTTTACTATCGAATAGTACTTTTATTTTTTTAATGGCTGGATTATTTAGTAAAAACTTAACTTTTTTACTTGAGTAGCTTTTAGGTTTAAGTTCAACATCCGAATAAACGATACCCTTTTCCGTTGGCAGCGCTATCATAAAGAATACTGCATTGCTCCTGATTTTTGGGAAGTCACAATTCTTTAATTCATCAGTAACTTCTGGTTCAATGATATCGAATTTGTATTCTGAAAATTCCACGGGAATAAATTCAATCTGAACTTCTTCCAGATTTGCTAAATAAGAATTTATTGGTTCAATAGGATGGTGATGTAAAGCCGGCTTTTTTAACCAGTTAGAAAAGTTAAAATCTTCTGCCTCTTTAATCTTAGATATTTTTGAGGCAACTTTACTTCGAACATTTTGAATCATTTAATTTAGTCAATTGACTTTTGTTGCTGCACCTGCTCACACGCAAGTTTCAATCGTTCAAATGGCTCAAGCAGATTTCTTTGTTCAGCTAATTTGTTAAGTTGATCTTTGATCGGGGCCAATTCAGCCTCAAACTTTTTGGAAGTCTCAATCATCATTTTGCCACCGCCTGCTGTTGGAAAAGCTATTGCTTCAGCTTTTGTGCTTCCACGAGATTTTCCATCGGCTTCATTAAAAACTCTTACTACTCTTATTCCCTGTTTATTGTTTGCTCCAAGAAAGAAAGGATCTTTAACAATTATTAAATCTATATGCTCATTTATTGCACTTAAAAGCGGGACAGAAATTAATTCAACTAAAACATGCTCAAGCAAGACATCTCCGTAAAGCGTTTTTTGAAATCCAGAAGGTTTAATAGGAGAAGTAACTCTAAATTCTAGAGGTTTGGTTTCAGCATCAGTAACAAGGATAGCACCGATTATTCCTCCGCTTTCATCTGCTGTATAAGTTTCCAAGAATGCAATCTTTGCTATATCCATTATTTAACTCCAAAGTGATTAGTAATTGAACTCAACCGACCTTAATTAACATATTCAGTGCCACTTTTGACGTCAAAATATTTATAAAAGCACTTAAAAACGATTTGCTTTTTAGGAGTTAAAACACTCAATTAGAGAAAATAGATTATCAAGAAATGATTTAAAAAAAGGATTTTAATAAAGGGGAGATATCTAATTGATGAAAAATAGTCTGTTTCTATTGAAAATTTATGAAGTCTCCTAAGTTTGATTGCTCTAAATTTATAAATCACCGAGTAAATCTTTTACATAATAACTGAGATATTATGGGTAAAAATTACCGTATCCGTAAAGAATATATTCAAGTCAATTTTCTTTAGCAAAAATGAAAATTGGAAGGTGTCTATTAATATTTTATGCAAGGAAAAGTTACTACGACAGTAGTCCCTTGTCCATCAAAGCTGATAAGTTCAAACTTACCTTTATTTAGATCCACGTATTTTTTCGTAAGCAATAGTCCTAAACCAGAGCCTGGTTCCTTTTCAGTTCCTTGTGTAGAAAACATAACTCCTGAATCAATAAATACCTGATTCTCTTGGGGGACTCCTATACCTTCATCAGTTATACTAATTTGGATTGCAGGAGTATTATTAATACTATCAAGAGATTCTTCAGCAAGAATATTAATTGTACTTTGCGAATCCGAAAATTTTATTGCATTCGAAATTATGTTTCTGAAAATAGTTACTAGCATCTCTTCATCTGCAATCAGGTAATAATTCTGTTTCAAATCCACTCTGATTGAAGTATTTTTTTTATTGATTCTATACTTTAATGAATCCGTTGCTTCGTTTATTACTTCATTGAGCAATATTTTTTTGGGAATATAATCGTATTTATTAAGCTGTAGCTTTGAATAGTGAAGAAGGTTATTCGTCATTTCAAAAAGTGTGTTGGAAGATTCATTAATAACATTGATATACTCTTTGATATCTCTGTGCGTTAAGTTTTCAAAATCAGTTCTCAATATTTCAGCAAAGCCGAGTAATGAATTAAAGGGTGATCTTAAGTCGTGAGATATTAATGAAAACAATCTGTCTTTGGAGGTATTCATCTCTTTTAGCTTAACAATCATTTCTTTGCGTTCTTCTTCAACAATTTTTCTTTCTATCGCTCTGGAAATAGGGTATGAAATTACATCAAGTATTTGTTGATGAGAAGGTGTGTATGTGCTTGGATCATTGTAATCCTGAACAACCATTACACCAATAGTTTTTTCTTTTATTTTTAATGGTACCCCCAACCAAATTGGTGATTGTGGTCCAATTAATTCAATTTCACCTTTTTTCCTAAGTTCTTCATCTTTCTGTAAATCTACTAAAGCAGATTTACCGGTTCTAAGTACATACTCTGTAAGTCCTTTGCCTAGTTTCTTTGAGGATGAGTCATTATCAACTTCGTCGACAAAATATGGAAAGGTAAGTAAATCAGAGTCCCGCTTATAATAAGCGATGTAGAAATTATCCGCCTTCATTAATTTTTTAATACAGGTGTGGATAAACCGGAATAACTCACTTATTTTTTTTTCGGAGTTGGCAGCTTCCAGAATTTCTAAAATTATTTGTTTTAATTTTTCCTCACGTAACTTTTCACCAACGTCACGAAGCAATCCCATTCTTGTGGTCATTTCATTATTTTTATCATATAGAGTGATAGCATTATCCTCGATCCACTTACGTTCACCATTTTTAGTTTCAATAAGGTGAACTGTTATTTTTTCTTCTATCTGACTAACATCATCTTTTCCATTCAACGGATATTTTGTTTTGTATTCTTCGTAATTACTAATAATTAATTTTTCAAATTTTAATTCATTCAATTCACTAATGCTATATCCGAATAACTTGATAACGCCTGGAGTAATGAACCTATAATTCTGGGTTTGGCAATCAAAGTCATAAAATATTTGTTCAGCATTACCCTGAAGAAAACTAGAGGTTATTTCTTCAGTTTGATTTGATGCTTTTTTTAATTCAATATCATTCAATTTGCAACTATTCGTATTGTAAAAACAGAATGGGAAAAGTTCAATTTTTATGCCGATAACTAAAGTTTTTATGGCTTATCAAAGTAAAATTGAAATTCTCATTGAGGGAACTGCACTTGAATAGGAAGTAAAAGTTGACATTCAAATAAACACTTACTATTTTTATGTAGATTAAATCTTAATAATTTGTAAAGTGATTAGATAAATGAGAACTGCAGCAGAATTAAAGATAAAAGAACGTGGAATTATATCAGAAATTGATATTTCTCACCCTTCCAGCAAACGAATCATAGAACATGGTTTTACTCCAGGTCAGATAATCGAGTTAGTGAACCAATCACTTTTTAATGATCCAATTGCAGTGTCAATCAGGGGAACTCTAATAGCTTTAAGAAAAAGTGAAGCTCACTGCATTAAGTTAAAATGAATACCGAGATTGATCTGAAGGTTCCTCTTATAACTTTAGTTGGACCTCCCAATTCAGGAAAAACTACCTTATTTAATACCTTAAGTGGAAAAAATTACAAGACCGCTAATTATCCTGGTTCAACAGTAGAGTACTATACTAGTCGTTTTCTTTCAAATAACAATCTTAGTGCTGAGCTATTAGATTCACCAGGAATAATCAGTCTTTTTCCTGAATCGATTGATGAGAGAATATCAGTTGAATCGTTGTATTCCCATCCAAGTTTAGGTACACCTGATTTGCTCATAAGCACCGTTGACTCCTGTCAGCTTTCAAGACACCTTTTACTTCCAAAACAATTACTCAATTCCGGATTTAATGTAATAATTGTGGTAACGATGAATGATATTCTTGCTAAACGCGGATTAAAAGTTTCTGAAAATAAATTAAGTAAAGCACTCAATTGTGATGTCGTTGTTATAAATGGAAGAACAAAACAGGGTATTGAAAAATTAATCGAAGCAATAAACTCAAACCTTTCCAGAACTAATAAAGCCGGGAGAAAAAATATAATCCCCTCCTCTTACCTTCACGATAGTAAAGATTTGGTTGATACTTTCAAAGAAATAGAAGAGGTTGTCAATGAAGTTTATGAACCATTAGCCAGCGACGAAAAGATTAATTTAAACTCTGCAAACAATGAACTAAAAATTCTTGAAATAAATATAACCAATAATGGATTTTCTCCAGATGAAATTACTTTAAAGATCGATAGTATTCTTCTGCATAGAGTTTGGGGATTTTTAATTTTTCTTATCGTAATGGGAATCACCTTCACAAGTATTTTCTGGCTTGCTCAGCCACTTATGAATATTGTTGACAATTTATTCACAAATCTTAATTCACTCGTTATTAATAATTTTAATCCCGGATGGTTCACTTTTTTAGTTTCAGATGGAATTATTTCAGGCACAGGCTCCGTTCTGGTTTTTGTTCCTCAAATATTAATTTTATTTCTAATACTTGGCTTGTTAGAGGACTCGGGTTACCTTGCACGGGGAGCTATGTTGATTGATAAACCTTTGTCAAAAATAGGTTTAAATGGCAGATCTTTCGTCCCGATGCTATCAGGATTTGCATGTGCAATCCCCGCAATGATAGCAGCACGGACAATTCCTAATCGAAGAGAAAGATTATTTACTATTTTCATCATCCCACTAATGAGTTGTAGTGCAAGGCTACCTGTTTATGCACTCTTGATTGCATATTTAATTCCGCATGAAAAAGCGTGGATGGGTGGAATTATATTGGGGGGAATTTATTTGTTTAGCATGATAAGTTCAATTGTTATAGCAGGAGTAATGAATAAATTCACAAAAAAATTGTTCAAGGCAGATGACTCTTCAACATTTATTCTTGAATTACCATCCTATAGAATTCCAAAATTAAGTTCAGTAATAACTAACACTTACAATAATTCTAAACAATATATTTTAAGAGCAGGTCCAATCATTCTGGGATTTTCACTTATACTTTGGTTCTTAACTTTTTTCCCGAATACTAATCCTGAAGTTGAGAAAGCCGGGTTGACGGCTGAACAAACTCAAAATCTTGAACGTGCAGAAAGACTCGAACATTCCTACGCTTCTGATTTGGGAAAGATTATTCAGCCTTTCATGACACCAATAGGTATGGATTGGAGAATTGGTGTATCTTTAATATCGGCATTTGCTGCTCGCGAGGTATTTGTTTCTTCGCTGGCTTTAACATTTAAAGTTACCTCAGAAGAAGGTGAAGACCAAAGTACATTGCTTAACTCTCTCAGAAATGCCAGGATTGAATCTACCGGAGAAAAGCTTTTTACTGTCGCCACATCGGTGGGTCTCATTATATTCTTTATGTTTGCACTCCAATGTCTTTCAACAGTTGCAGTTTCAAAAAAAGAAACCGGAGGATGGAAAATTCCAATATTACAGGTATTAATATTCACCACATTAGCTTATATAATGACTTTTATAACAGTGAACGGACTTAGATTTTTAGGAATACAATGAAATATTTAATTACTTAATAAAAATCTTTATTTTGTTATCGAGCAGATTACATCATATTTAACATAAGATTATCAGATTCATATAAAAGTGAAAAACAAACAAGCCGAAGAAATATTCAGAAGTTTTCTTAAATCAGGTAAGAACAGAATTACTCCCGAAAGATTTGAAGTGTTGGAAGCAGCACTCGATTATGATGGTCACTTTAGTGCTGATGATCTCTATATTTTAATGAAAAATTCCAATTCGAGAATATCCAGAGCTACAGTTTACAAAACGCTGGAACTCCTCGCACAATGTGATTTACTTTCCAAAAGAAATTTTGGTGATCATATCAATCATTTTGAGAGCAGTTTTAAGAGACAGGTTCACGATCATCTCATTTGTGTTGATTGTGGTAAGATTATTGAATTTGCGGATCCAAGAATCAAGCAACTCCCTGAAAAAATAAGTGAAGATTTAGGATTTAATTTTGAAAGCTACTCATTCAATATATTTGCACGATGCAAAGATCCAAAAAAATGTAAACATTCCAGACCGAAATGACAGAACATAAATACCCTTTACATTGGAAGAAAAAAGATTTCTCAATAAAAATATTTTGTTCTATTCCGAACATTGCAACCGGAATTTTGCTGAAGGCAGGAAATTCACATTTCATCATTGACCCTGGAGATGGAATTCTCAGAGATCTGAACAAAGAGATTGGAGTAAAAAATCTTTTAGGAATCTCTGATGTTTTTATAACTCATGGTCATCACGATCATTTCGGTGGAGTGTGGTCACTTCTTACTTATCTTCGAGTTATGCATAAAAGAACTCCACTCACAATTTATTATCCTGATGGCTGTGTTGAGATTGAAAGCATTTTTAATGCTTTCGAAAAAGTATATTCACATTCCATCACTTATAAGATAACACTTAAGGCAATTAAAAAAACAAATCGTTTTGTATCAAACAAAGTTGCTGTAAAACCCTTTCCAGTTGTTCATAAAGAAAATATTACCAATGGCGGAACCAGACAAGTGCCAGCATTCGGGTATAATTTTTCATTTAACGGAATGACGATCTGCTACGGAGGTGACACTGCTTATTGTGAAGCATTAGTTAAGCACGCTATGAATGCTGATCTGGCAATACTGGAAGCTGGACACGACGAGGAAACTCCCGATGAAATGCACATGACAATGAAAGAAGCGGTATCAATTGGTAAATCTGCAAAAAAATATTTTTTAGTCCACGTCCCGGAATAAAATCAGAAAGTAAAATGAAAAAACATTATTCTTCTTAAAAGTTTATAATTTTAGTTGTTTTCAGCACATTTGTTCTCACAAAATGAAGATTATAAATTTGAAGGTGAAAAACACTTAAGCAACATTAAAATGCTTACCAAAGATGGAGAAAATGCTGAGGCATATCTTTCTTTCGACGAACAAAAATTAGTCTTTCAAGCAACTTTTGGTGATTTGCAGTGCGATCAGATTTTTACGATGAACATTGATGGAAATAAAAAACGGCTTGTGTCAACCGGCAGAGGAAGAACAACATGCGCTTACTTTTTACCAGGTGACAATAAAATTATCTATGCATCCACTCAATTGGCTGGAGATGACTGCCCTCCTCCACCAGATCGCTCTAAAGGTTATGTATGGAAATTATATGATTCGTTTAATATTTTTTCTGCTAATATTGATGGTAATGATTTAACTCAACTTACTTTTTCAAATGGGTATGATGCCGAAGCTACAGTTTCTCCAAAAGGAGATAAAATTGTTTTCACTTCCACAAGAGATGGCGATCCGGAAATTTATGTGATGGATATTGACGGATCCAATCAAACACGATTAACCTTTCAAAGAGGTTATGATGGTGGGGCGTTCTTCTCACAGGATGGTAGTAAAATTGTTTTCCGTGCAAGCAGACCAAAAACTAAAGAAGAATTAGCAGACTACGAAGAATTAGCAACCAATGGTTTGTTCCGCCCAACTACTCTTGAAATTTATGTAATGAATGTTGATGGTTCAGATATTAAACAAATTACAAATTTTAGAAAAGCCAGCTTTGCTCCGTTTTTCCACCCTGATGGAGAACGAATTATTTTTTCTTCAAACGTAAACAGTAAAAGTGGTAGAGATTTCGATCTTTATATGATAAATATTGATGGCACCAGCTTGGAACAAATTACTTTCAATGAAACTTTTGATGGTTTTCCAATGTTCACCAAAGATGGTAAGCAACTTGTCTTCTGTTCGAACAGATTCAATACGAACGAAGGTGACACTAATGTTTTTATAGCGGATTGGATTGATTAAGATAAATTATCGTTAACAGTACAATAATAGAAACTAAAATTTATTAATAGAATTACTTACTCAAAGGGAGAAACATAAAATGGCAAATCAACAATTCGAATATTCAATCTAACATTATTGATTCTTCTCTTTTCCATTTCCTCTTTAGCACAAAATATATCTGATCCGGAAATAACTGCCGAAGAAATTAATTCACATATTACCTATCTGGCGTCAAACGAATTAAAAGGAAGAGACAGTGGCACTGATGAAATACTTGCAGCTGCTGAATACATCGGTGATGAATTTCAAGAGTATGGATTGAAGCCTTCTTTTGAAACAATTACTTTCAGGAATTTCCATTCATTAAAACGATTGAGATGACTGACAGTAATAGTTTGATTTTTCTGAAAGTTGGAAGTGATAATCTAACCAACCTTGGGAGGATTTTATAACGGTACCATTTTCAGGCAATGGGAAAGTGAATGTAAGTTTAGTTTTTTCCGGATTTGGAATTTCTGCACCCGAATTGAGTACGATGATTATGAAGATATTGATGTTACCGGCAAAATTGTAGTTGTAAGCAATACTCCTGAACCAAATATTCCGCATTCCGAGTTTGATGCATTTTCTCCACTAAGAAAAAAAGCTTCTGTAGCAAGAGATAAAGGAGCAGCAGCAATCATTTTTGTTAATCCGTATGATGAACATAAAGCAGCCGATGACCTTGTTGAATTTAATTATGACAGAGGCGGTTCAATTACTGGTTTTTCTGTTGTGAGTATCAAAAGGAATATAATTGAAGAACTGTTTAAAGCTGATGAAAATAATTTTAAAGATATTTACGACAAAATTATTGAAACAAAAAAACCATTCTCGTTTGAATTTAAAAACTCAATGGCAACTATCACAACAGAAATAAAGGAAGTCGAGAGCACTAGCTGGAATGTTGGAGGTTATTTTGAAGGAAATGATAAAGAGTTAAAAGATGAATAGATGATTATCGGTGCACACTTTGATCATCTTGGAATGGGTGGTGACGGATCTCTCTACCGAGGTGATGAACCTAAAATTCATAACGGAGCAGATGATAATGCTTCCGGCACAACAGGCGTTTTAGAACTTGCTGAAAGATTTTCTTCGGAAAAGGTAATATAAAAAGGAGTGTAGTCTTTCTTCTGTTTCGGGTGAAGAACTAGGTTTGCTTGGCTCGAACTATTTTGTGAACAATCTTCCTTTCCCTACCGGAGATGCTATCACAATGATTAATATGGATATGATCGGAAGATTAAAGGACAGTTCATTAATTGTTTACGGAACAGGCACATCTTCAAACTGGAAAGATATCCTGAGCAAGTACAATACATACGGTTTTAAATTAAGTTTTAATGATGAAGGATTCGGACCAAGCGATCACTCATCTTTTTACGGTATGAAAATTCCAGTTCTTTTTTTCTTCACGGGAACTCACGAAGATTACCACAGACCTTCCGACGATACGGAAAAAATTAATTTCCAGGGAGAGAAAAATATACTAGACTATGTTTATGAGGTAGCAATGGACATTGACAACACATCCAGAGCGTCCGGATTATTTACTGGTCGAAAAAAAACAAACCGGTCAGATGTTCACAAGAAAAGTATATGTTGGAACAGTCCCGGATTTTGCGGGTAATGTTGATGGATATAAAATAAGTGGAGTTTCGGAGGGAAGTCCTGCACAGCAAGCTGGATTACAAGGTGGAGATATTATCATATCATTTGGCGATAAAAAAATATCGAACATTTACGATTTCACTTATGCGCTTGGTGACTTCGTCCCCGGTGATGTAGTTGATGTTATTGTTAAACGTGGAAATGAAGAGATTACATTTACAATAGAGTTGGCTTCTAAATAGTGATTCTTAAATAAATTTTTATCTAGGCGAATCTTCAGATTCGCCTTTTTTGTTTTAAAGGATTAAATTTATGCAAAGAAAGAAAAAAACTGAGTAAAGATTTGAGAAAGAAGAAAAAGAAATATGCTAACCTTATTATGCTTCTGCTTATTTTTTTTGTTCTATTCTTTATCGTCCTCCAGGATAAGAGCATAAAAGTTAATGTAGAAGAGCTCATAAAAATTTATGACTCAGATATTACTGCAGCAAATAAAAAATTTCTGAATAAGGGAATTGAACTTTCAGGAAAAGTAAAATCATTGTTGCAATTTGAAGGTAAAAAAAGTTTGCTTGAACTGGATACCGGGAATAGTGAACTTCAACTTTTTTGCCTGTTGATGAATAAAGAAACAGAAGCGAGCGTTTCAGCACTCACGATTGGAACCCCTGTAATGGTTTATGGTAAATGTTTAGGAATAACAGATTTTAACTACAGCAACAGTCTTTATATTGAAGCTGAGCGAATAAAATGAGCTGGTATCAAAAAGAAATAATATTAGAACAAAGAGGTAGAGGATTCCATCTTGTCACGGATGAAATCCTGGGACAAATTCCTGAAATCAAAAAAATCAAAACAGGTTTGATGCATATTGTTATCAAGCATACTTCTGCATCAATCACACTTAATGAAAATTTTGATCCTGATGTTCGAACTGATATGGAAAAATATTTCAATCGTGCTGTCAAAGAAAATGAACCGTGGTATGAGCATAACTCGGAAGGTTCAGATGATATGCCAGCGCATATTAAATCGACATTGGTTGGTAGTTCCTTGACAATTCCGATAACAAACGGACAGCTAAACCTTGGAACGTGGCAGGGAATTTATCTCTGTGAACACAGGAATCACGCTGGTAGTCGTAAATTGGTAATTACAATTTTTGGAGAAGATAAATAATAATGAGTAAGAAAATTTTATTCGTATGTATGGGTAACATCTGCAGATCTCCCGCAGCTGAAGGCATTGCAAAAACACTATCTGAGAAAAAAGGGTTAAACGGTTCGATTGAAATTGATTCAGCAGGAACACTCGGTTATCACGAAGGAGAAAAGCCGGATGCAAGAATGATTAAACACGCTTCTAAACGAGGATATGTTTTGGACAGTCGGGCAAGACAATTCAATCCAAAAAAAGATTTTATTTACTTTGACTACATCGTAACAATGGATGATGATAACTATAGTGAAATTATTTCTCTTGATGGGAAGAATGAATTCAGAAATAAAGTTTTTAAGATGGTAAGTTTTGGTAAAAACGTAAATTTCAATGAAGTACCAGATCCATATTACAGCGGTAGTCAGGGATTTGAAATTGTACTTGATATTCTGGAAGATTCAGTTGAAGGATTATTTAACAAAGTCGAAGATGATATCAGAAGAGAAAATAAAAGCTAGAATTGAAGAAAAGCTGGGAAGGAAAATTAATAGCCTCGCTTCCCTTTCCGGAGGGTGTATAAGTAACGCTTACAAAGTTACAACTATAGATGGTTCAAACTACTTCCTAAAATATAATCCATCTATTTCAAAAGATATGTTCATTAAAGAAGCAAATGGATTAAAGGAACTTGTTAAAGCTGAAGCAATCAGAATTCCCGAGGTTTTAAGTTTTGAAGCCGATTACATTTTACTTGAATACATTCCAACTGGCAATAAAAAGATAAATTTTTCTGAAGAGTTTGGTCAAAGATTTGCCAGAATGCACAAGTGTACTTCTGAAAGTTTTGGATTTTATGAAGACAATTTCATTGGCTCAAATCCCCAGATAAATATTCCTGAGAAAGATCAAAAATCGAATTGGGTCAATTTCTATTTCAACAAAAGAATTTTATTCCAGTTCGAATTAGCTGAGAAGCTTGGTAATTCAACAGAAGAATTACGAAAAGGATTATCAAGTCTCGAAAATAAAATTCAAGAGATAATTGGTGTTTCAAACGAAAAACCATCATTATTGCATGGTGATCTTTGGGGTGGAAATTATATGGTTGATGAATATGGTTCAGCAGTTTTAATCGATCCGGCAGTTTATTATGGTAACCGGGAAGCTGATCTTGGAATGACAAAACTTTTCGGGGGATTCAATTCAGAATTTTATAAAGCTTACAACGAAACGTTTCTTCTCGAAGATGGATACGAATACAGAGAAAATATTTATAAGCTCTATCACGTCCTTAACCATTTAAATCTTTTTGGTGGAGGATATTATTCACAGGCTTTGAGCCTTATAAAGTTTTATATTTGAGTCATCGAATTTCAAAATAATATTTAGATGAATAAAATATCAGTAGTAATCATTACCAAAGATGAAGAGAAAAACATTTCTGAATGCCTGAAAAGTGTTGAGTGGGCGGATGAAATAATTGTAGTTGACTCTGAAAGTACAGATAAAACAATCGAATTATCAAAAAAAATTACAGATAAAGTATTCATCAGAAAATGGGAGGGTTATGTTCCTCAGAAAAGATATGGTTTAAGTCTGGCCAAAAATGAATGGGTTTTAAGCCTGGATGCAGATGAAAGAATAACTCCGGAATTAAAAGATGAAATACTAAATCTTTCACCAGGCAATATTTTCGGTTTCAGAATCAGAAGAAAAAACTTTCTACTCAAAAAAGAAATAACAAGCTGCGGTTGGGAAAAAGATTACCAGCTAAGATTGTTAAAAAAAGATAAAACGGATTTAAGCGATAGATTAGTTCATGAGAAATTTATTGTTGATGGAAAGGTTGATACACTTAAAAATCCAATGCTTCATTACACATTTTCTTCATTTACTGAATACCTGAACAAAATTAATTATTACACCAGCCTAAAAGCTCAGGAACTATTTAGCAAAAAGAAAAAAATTGGTACCTGGACAATATTTTCTCACACAGTTTCTGCCTTCTTCGTTTTCTATTTCATTAAAAAGGGATTCAAAGATGGTGTTTGCGGATTGATTATTTCGATGCTGCACTCAGCGAGTACGATGATGAACTACATCAAGTTGTGGGAATTGCAAAATAAAAAGTGAACTTTAGAATTTCGAATCATACAAACATACACCCATACAAAAGTTAAGATTGCATGAATGTATGTTTGTATGAATCAAATCTTTTACGATTATAACCTACTTTATGTCAATGATCTCCGTATCAAAAATTAGAGTAGAATTTGCAGGAATTTTTTCAAGCTGCGTTTCACCATATCCTAATTGTGGCGGGATAATAAAACGGGCTTTATCTCCTTTTTTAAGAAGGAGCATTCCTTCATCCCAGCCTGGTATAACCTGACCCTGACCAACTATAAATTGAATAGGCTCATCTCGTTCAATAGAGCTATCGAACAATGTACCATCTAGAAGAAAACCAGAATAATGAACTGTAATCACTTTGCCCGCTTCTACGGCAGGACCTTCTCCTTCACTAATGATTGCGTAATTTAATCCGCTTGCAGTAGTTTTGAACAAGGTTGTATCAACTTGCCACATTTCTGCAACTACTTTATCCTTTACTTCAAGCAGCTCAACTACTACTTTTAAATCTGTGCTTGGCGGAATAAAGCCAATTCCGGCTTCACCATATGCAAGATTGGATGGAATTATTATTGTTCTAACACCGCCGGTTTTCATTCCCACAATGCCTTCATCAGAACCTTTGATGAATGAATTTGAATTCAGGACAAATTTTATTGGTTGATTTCTCGTCTTTGAATCACCAAGTGAAAGCATACTTTTACTTTGGTCAGCAGTCCAATCGGAAAACAATTCGCCGGTACTGTCTTTTGGTATCATCCACCCGCTGAAATGAATTGAAACAAGGTCACCAACTTTTGCCTCTCTTCCTGTGCCGAGAGAATCATCCAAATACTTCAAACCGGATTCAAGAGTTACAACTTCAGGACCTTTATTGCAGCCGAATAATACAGCAGTTAAAATTACGACTAATACCCACAATACATTTTTCATTTTAATCCTTTTTAATTTTTTTTGAAGGCGAAATATATTTAAAATATTTATCATCTTTAAAAAGCGTAATAATTTTTTCCTATGATTTAAAGGATTGTAATTTTACTTTTAGGTGTAACATTAGTCAAAATCAAGGTCAAACCTCAATCAAATGTATAAATTAAGAATTAAACTCTCTGTTGCGTTTCTTGCTATAATTTTCACATTTCCCGGAATTACTGGCAAACACATTCAGAGTATAAATGAAGAATCTGTCTACGTAATTGATTCCGATATAGATTTTGAACAGGCAGTATCTGGAAAGAATATTCCTCAAAGCATTATGGAAAATCTTCGGCTTGTTGATGTTTATTATTTTGGATTTGATGAGAAGCTCCATAAAGGTCAGCTAGTTGTTCACAAAGAAGTTGTTCTTGATATAATTGAAATTTTTGAGTTTATAAGAGAAACACGCTTTCCGATCGGCAAAGTAATACCAATCAGCAAATACGACTGGTCAGATGAAAAATCAATGGTAGATAACAACAGCTCGGCTTTTAACTACAGATATATTTCAGGGACAAGAGTTATTTCCAATCACGCTTCAGGATTAGCAATTGATATCAATCCTGGATTGAATCCTTATATAAAAAATGGCAGTAGTTTACCAGCAAATTGTGTTTATGACACAACCAAAGCCGGAACAATATTAGTAGATTCAGACCTTGTAAAGGAATTCAAAAAGAAAGGCTGGCAATGGGGCGGTGAATGGATAAGTCTTAAAGATTACCAGCACTTCGAGAAAAAATTAAAGTAAACTTCTTCCCTTTTCAGTTCCAAACATAAATATTAATGCTCGCCAGATACTTTTTGCCCAGTCTCTCTCACCATGCTTTGCATTAGCAGCTTTAAAGAAATTAAAATCTTTTCCTTGAATGTATCCCTCTTTGATTAGAGCTTGCAGCATTTCATCGACTCCTGGCTGCAATTGTGAATCAAGTTCATTATCACCATTGTTGATGAACACTTTAATGTTTTTCTTCTTTCCGTGGTAAGCTACTACATTATCCACAAAATCATAATTCTCAATTTTAAACGCAGGTGAAAAGCAAATAGCTTTAGAAAATACTTCGGAATATTCCCACATCAATGCAAAGGAAATTAATCCGCCTAAAGACGCACCACCATTAGCTGTGTTTTCACTGCTCTTTAATGTTCTGTAATTTCTATCGATGAATGGTTTAAGTGAATCAATAATAAAATTCATATAAGCAAAGCCTAATAGTTCTTCTGAGTACTCATCATCTCTATCTGAAGTATTATAGATTCCAACAATTATTATTGGCTCAATCAATCCTTGACGAATTAGGCTATCTGCAGATTCATCGATCTGCCAATCAACCTGAAATGTTGATGTCTTTGGATCGAGAATATTCTGTCCATCGTGCATGTAAAGAACTGAATAGTATTTATCTAAATCTGAATCGTAACTTGGTGGAAGCCAGACAATTATATCTCTTGGTTTAATTCCATTTCCTTGAAAATTTCGATGATACTCCACTGTTCCGGTAATCTGGCCTTCAATTTTTCTTTCAACCTGGTCTGCCCAAAGATTAATTCTGATTTCAATGGTGGTATCATTAACAACCTCAATAACATAGTTCGGTAGAACTGAACCATCATCACTAAGTGCTTCAGTAACCCAACTCCCGCGTGTAAATTTGAACTCTAATTTTTTCACTTTTTCAAATGTAAAATTATTTGTCCACTTGCCTTTTTCAGTTCTGATCAGTTCAATTGAATCGGGCTGCCAGTTTCCCAGTTGTTCATCGTTTCCTGTTATGTAAATTTTTGAATCTGCCGGTAAACCCTTTGCAATTACCTCAATATTAACATTTACATTATTATTTGAGCAGGAATTGAGTACGATTAACAGGGGGATTGTAAAAAAGAGTAAATATTTTTTCATATTAGTTCTAATCAAATAGACACATATTTAAATAAGTAATAAATGGTTTTAGTTATTTTTTTAATGATTATTTATGAAATCTGGCAGTTCAAAAATAGCAATAATTATAATCCTTCTTTTTTTTATTCGGTGCTCTGAAAGATCGCTTTTTACAGATCCAAATGATCCCGGATTAGGAGGAGTCTTTACTACACTAACAGGTGAAATTTCAGGCACTTTATCGAAAAGCAAATCCCCATATTATGTTTCAAAAAATATTTCTATATCAGCTGGAAATACATTATCAATTGAACCTGGCACACTGATTTTCTTCAAGTCAAACACTGGATTGTATATTTCAGGTGGACTTAGAGCAATTGGGACAAAAGAAATGCCAATAATTTTTCAAGGATTCGGGAACGCATGGCTAGGGATTCACTCAGAAAATCCAACTGACAGTTTAATTTTTATTTTTTGTGATATAGTTGAAGTGTACCTACCGATTGGAAGTGACTTTAATTATGGTGGTGTGGAAATTTCAAACGCTGACCTGGTCTTCAAGAATTGTTATTTTAACTTTAACTACGCTCAGAATGGAGGAGCACTGGCAATTTCATATTGCAACTCAGAAATTTTGAATTGTATTTTTTATGACAACGAGTGTCTCGATTATGGTGGGGCCATTCTTTCACAGAATTCTTCAAATAAAATTATCAATAACACATTCTACAAAAATTTGTGTCTGAATTTCGGTGGCGCAATAACTATAGTTGATCCTGTTTACGAAGACATTCAGAACAATATATTCTATAATAATTTCTCTTATCGCAGTAATCCTACTATTCATCTTGTTTCTGGTGACAGTACAAACATCTATGAACAATATAATTATTTGGATCCTGATAGTTTAAATCCTTTGTTTATTTCAATATCAGATTTTCATCTGCAGGAAAATTCTCCTTGCAAAGATGCAGGCAATCCTGCACCGGGATTCAATGACAATGATGGTTCAAGGAATGATCAAGGCGCATATGGCGGGCCTGGCGGAAATTGGTAAGACTTATCCTTTCTAAATTTTTCTTACTTTTGTAATAACAATATTTTATTTAGTGATTCAATTTCACTCATCCATAAATTCAATTGCAAATGAATGAACAAAGTAATTAATCAAATAATTAAACTTTATGAAAGCTGGGCAATGGAAGAAGCTTTACAAATTATTCCATTAGCTCAATCAGGATCATACAGAAAATATTTCAGAATAACAGGTAAAGAAAAAACTGCAATCAGCGTTTTCAATCCTGACAAAAAGGAAAACGTAGCTTTCATTTCATTTACAAAACATTTCACAAAAATAAGATTGAATGTTCCCCATCTTTACACTCAGCGATTAAAAGAGAATATTTATTTAATTGAGGACCTTGGCGATACAGTATTCTATTCGTTGATCAAAAAGGAAAATAAAAAAGGTTCAATATCAAAAAAGACTTTAAACCATTACAAAGACGCATTGAGTCATTTAGTTCGTTTCCAGTTAGATGGTGGAAAAGGATTAGATTACTCTGTCTGTTATCCCCGATCTAATTTTGATAAACAATCCATAATGTGGGATTTAAATTATTTCAAATATTATTTCCTCAAATTGTTGAAAATTAAATTCGATGAACAGAAGTTGGAGGATGATTTTAACACTTTAACTAAGTTTCTTCTGGAAGTTAATACAAATTATTTTATGTACCGTGATTATCAATCAAGAAATATTATGGTTAACAATAATCAACTTTACTTTATTGATTACCAGGGAGGAAGAAAAGGTGCTTTGCATTATGATGTCGCATCATTGCTTTTTCAGGCACAAGTAAACTTATCTGCTGAAAACAGAGAAATATTATTATCCAACTATTTAATTGAATTAAAAAAGCGTATTAAGATAAACACAAAAGATTTTATGAAGCATTATTACGGCTATGCGTTAATAAGAATTCTTCAGACTCTCGGTGCTTATGGGTTCAGAGGATATTTCGAAAATAAATCACACTTTTTATTAAGTATCCCATTCGCATTAAAAAATCTGCAGTGGCTTTTAGAGGATAATCGTTTGCCCAAAAAACTGCCTGAGCTCACAAAAGTAATCTCTTCAATACTTACAAGTGAAGAATTACAAAAACTTCAGGTGAAATCAATAAATCAAAAATTTAAAATTATAATTAATAGCTTTTCTTATAAAGAAGCAATACCGAAAGATTATTCGGGTAATGGTGGTGGATTTGTTTTCGATTGTCGTTCTCTTGAAAATCCCGGAAGATATTCTGAATACAAAACCAGCACCGGTTTGGATAAGAATGTAATTAATTACCTGAAATCTAAAGAAGATGTAAAAGATTTTCTTAATTCAGCTTATTCAATTACTGATAAAGCAGTGCAGAATTATCTGGAAAGAGATTTTAAAAACCTGATGATAAACTTTGGCTGCACTGGTGGACAGCATCGTTCGGTATTTTGTGCAGAAAACCTCGCAAAACATATCAAAAGAAAATTTGATGTTTCGGTTACAGTAAACCACACTCAACTTAATAAATTGGATATTTTATAATGCGTGCAATGATTCTTGCTGCAGGTCTTGGAACAAGACTGAAACCTCTCACCGATTCAACTCCGAAAGCCTTAATTAAAATTAAAAATAAAACTCTTCTTGAACTCCAAATAAAAAAACTCAAAGCTGAGGGATTTGATCAAATAATAATTAATGTTCATCATTTTGCCGATCTTATAAAAGACTATCTCAAAAAAAATAATTATTTCAATTCCTTAATTGAAATATCGGATGAGAGTGAAAAACTCCTCGACACTGGAGGTGGTTTGAAAAAAGCTGCTCATTTTTTTTCTGATGGGAAACCATTTCTTGTTTACAATGTGGATATTCTTTCAAGCATCAATTTGAAACAATTTATTGAATTTCATCTATCGTCTTCATCAATTATAACTCTGGCTGTTCAGAATAGGAAGTCTTCACGAAAATTTTTATTTGATACGGATATGACTTTACAAGGCTGGACAAATGAAAAAACAGGTGAGAGAATTATTTCCAAGGGCGATGGAAATGAAATTCATTCTTACGCTTTTAGTGGTATTCAAGTAATTGACCCGCAATTATTCAAATACTTTCCTAACAAAGACGTTTTTTCATTAGTTGATCTTTATCTATCTGCAGCTAAACAAGAGAAGATAAATGGCTACGTTCACAATGACGATGATTGGATGGATTTGGGTAAGATTGAAAACCTAAATAAAGCAGAAAAACTATTTTACAGTTTCAGGAATACCTATCCAGTCTAAACTTCTCTCCAAGATATAATTTCTTTACTTCCTCATCAATTGCAAGATCATCGGCGCTACCTTGTTTGAAAATCACTCCGTCAATTAAAATGTAAGCTTTGTCCACTATGCTCAGTGTTTCATGAACGTTATGATCAGTTATAAGAATGCCGATTCCCCTATTCTTAAGGTTTGCCACAATGTTCATAATATCTTCAACAGCAATTGGATCAATTCCGGCAAAAGGTTCATCCAATAAAATAAAACTTGGATCAGTAGCAAGTGCCCGGGCAATTTCTGTTCTTCTTCTCTCTCCGCCGCTTAACTGAAATCCTTTACTTTTTTTGATAGCAGCGATTGATAGTTCATCAAGAAGAGACTCACATTTTTTAAGTCTTGCTTCCTTACCAAGACTGGTCATTTCAAGAACAGCTAGAATATTTTCCTCTACTGTTAGTCGTCTGAAAATGGAAGCTTCCTGTGGCAAATAACCAATTCCCATTCTTGCACGTTTATACATAGGAATTTTTGTTATTTCTTCCTCATCCAAGAAAAACTTTACCTGCATCAGGTTTTATCATCCCGGTGATCATATAAAAAGTAGTTGTTTTACCTGCACCGTTCGGACCAAGCAAACCAACAATTTCTCCCTTTGAAACCTGAACGGTGGCTTTGTTAACGACTTTTCTTTTCTTATAAATCTTTACGAGTGAATCGCTTCTAAGTGTATTACTCATTTTCTTCTTGCAGGTTCATTAAAAATTCTTTTTTTAGAGGGCGATTTTCTTTCAAAACAAATTTAGGTAAAGTAAATGTTCTTTCTAAGCCTTCTACTTTATCTTCAGGATAATATTCACTTGTTGGAGAACCGTAAAGTCGTACTTGATCAATTTCATTTTCCTTGAAAACGATCACTGCTTGGTGAGCAGTTGATTTTACCAGTCCGTTCGGCACATCATCATCCAATAAAAAATAAATTGATTGAACCTTACCCGCAAAATCAGCCCTTTCCAATCTGTTATCTAAAAAATACAGATGAACACTATCGGATGATGTCTGATCAAACCTTTGCTGGAAAAATTTATTCTGTGACAGCATAAAAGAGTTGTAATTTACAGTTAGACTTTTTATCTGACCCTCTTCGAGATAGATTGTTATCGAATCTCCTATCAATTGGGAATTTTCATACCATAAAACTGGTCTGGATCCATTTTCGTTAATCTTATTTGTAATTATTTTCTCATCACTACGATAATAGGTAGTAAGATCGTTGACTGAGGCAAAACCACCTCTTAAAATTTTCACGGAATCGGCCGCTTTGAATAAATTTGTACTGCTTCTGAAGCTTTCCATAACTTTACTTTTTATCAGAAGTGTATCGATGGATATACTGGTATGCAAAGAATCATCTACCGAAACCGTTGTATCTACCTGCATCAATACAGGATTTTTATTTATCAAAGTATATTTTAGGTGTCCATCATCCTCAAGATGATTACCAAAAACCGTTAAGTTATCTCTAACATTACTAATACTAACATTACCATCAGCTATACTGAACTTGTCTTTACGAAGATGAGTAAGAGTGTCAGCATAAATAATGCTCGATCGGTCATTGATAGTAACATTTCCGACAGCAATAGATTTATCAAGGTTTTTAAAATACGTCAGTTCATCAGCTATTAATGTGGTTAAAGAATCGACAAGTTTTACGTTTGTTTGAAAGAAAGCTTTTGCATCATCAAAAAAATACTGACCGCTATCTGCAGAGAGGACTACTTTAGTATCATCCAAAATAATTCCAGATGTACTCTTAGTTTTTTTAAGATTTCCGAAGTAATAACCTTTTTCAGTCTTGAGTGTAAGACTATCCTGTTTTGCAATTACATTGCCAATCAACTCAGCTTCATTGCGGGCAAGATATTGAATTGCCATATTACAAGTTACATTAACATTTCCCTGGCTCAATCTCACATTTCCAATAACTTCACGAATGGCTTCCCCATTGACAACTTTTCCAACCAGGCTATCACCCATAACGGTAATCTTCTCATCTTCGCTTTGTGCATTAAGTGATTCACCTATGAGGATAATACAAAATAAAAGAATTGAAAATTTAATCATCACTCTTTTTTTGCTTTAGTGATATAGGTGATATTGTAAATAACATAATTTCTCAATTGTTGATCAGATTCGAAACCATATCCTTCAATATGTTCGTCAGGTGAATCAATAGTAACAAATTTATCAGAAAGAATTTTTCTATCTTTATCCCGCCATCTGAGTTCATCGGTTCTGACCACAATGCCACTATCGTTAACCGCCACAACACTGTCGATTGCATAGAGGTCATTAGATTTTTCATCAACTCTGCCCCGTTTGGAAGTAAGTGTGGTAGTTTTTTGCTCAAGAGAATTAAAAAATTCAACTTTTACACCATCTCCCAGAATTGTTTCCTTCCGATTACTGAATACTTGCAGATGGCCTGTATAAAGTATAGCTCTCGTCTTACCTGAGTCAGTAAAAAAAATAGTTGAATTCCAACTTTCCTGTGCAGGTAATTCTTCAACTATAAAAGAAGAATCAACCTTCGGTTTTACTTCCTTGCCCGTACAGTTTACCATTAATAACAAGAATAAGATAGAAAAGAGATATTTCATCTTCTTTGAAGTCCAAGATTAACAAGATCATGCAGGTGAATAATTCCAATTGGCTTTTTCTCATGGTCAGCAACAATTAGAGAAGTAATTTTGTGGCTTTCCATTATTTGAAGTGCAAAAGAAGCAAGATAATCTTTATCTGTAACTTTTGGATTTTTTGACATAATATCAGTTGCAACTAGATTTTTTACATCCATTGTTTTTTCAAGAAGTCTTCTTAAATCTCCATCAGTGATTACACCCGATAATTTTCCATCTTTATTCACGACGCAAGTTGTTCCAAATCTTTTACTTGTCATTTCAAGAATGATATCCTTAATAGATGAATTTTCTTTAACGACAGGAACTCCATCACCTTTAGTCATAATCTCATCAATTTTAAGAGAGAGCCGTTTACCAAGACTACCGCCCGGATGAAGAAGTGCAAAATCTTCTACTGTAAATCCTCTTTTCTGAAGTAACGCTACTGAAAGTGCATCTCCCATCACAAGAGTTGCTGTTGTTGAAGAAGTTGGTGCAAGATCGTGGGGGCAGGCTTCTTCTTTAACAGTGATATTTAAAAAAATATCACTTTCTTTTACAAGTAATGAATCAGGATTACCTGACATAGCAATTAATTTCACTCCCAATCTTTTAAACATTGGAAGCAGTTTGGAAATTTCATCTGTTGAACCACTCTTGGAAATAATTATAACAACATCTTCCTTCCTGACCATACCAAGATCGCCATGAAGTCCATCTGTGGGATGCATATAAATTGCTGCGGTACCAGTGGAATTTAACGTTGCAACAATTTTTCGTGCTACTAATCCGGATTTACCCATTCCCGTTAAAACAACTCTGCCTTTGGCTTTATAGATTGTATCAATAGCTTTTACAAAATCTTTGTTAATACTTTCTTCAAGATCTGCAACTGCTCCCGCTTCAATTCGAATTACATTTTTACCTGTTTTTATTATTTCGTTATCTGTCAAATTTTTCCTCTAAATATTTTTTTAGTGAATTGAAATTGTAACTACAACTTTTTAATAAGAGTATCGATTTGTTGAATTTCTATTAACAAGTTTTCAAGTTCACTTAATGGCAATTGACTTTCTGCATCGCTCAAAGCAGTAGCCGGATCAGGATGAACTTCCAGAAAAAGGGCATCAATCCCAATAGCTGCTGCTGCTTTAGCAAGAGGCTTGATAAATTTTGGTTGTCCTCCGGTTTTACCGCTGCTACCCGGCAACTGAACCGAGTGAGTTGCATCCATCACAACAGGGTAACCAAACTCTTTCATAATTACTAACGATCGCATATCAACAACCAGATTATGATATCCAAAAGTCGACCCTCTTTCCGTAAGTAATATTTTTTTATTTCCGGTTGATTCAATTTTTGCGATTGCATGCTTCATATCTTCCGGAGCAAGGAACTGACCTTTCTTAACATTAACTGCTTTTAGTGTTTTACCAGCAGCAATTAACAATTCGGTTTGACGACATAAAAAAGCTGGTATTTGAAGAACATCAGCAGATTCTGACAACATAGATATTTCATCAACCGAATGGACATCAGTTAACAAAGGCAACTCTAATTCCAGTTTTACTTTATTTAAAATATTTATTGCTTTAGAGTCACCTATACCTTTAAATGATTTGCCGCTTGTCCGGTTAGCTTTTTTATAACTTGATTTGAAAATAAACTGTATGCCCAGTTTAGAGGTTATTTTTTTTATTTGTTCGGCTGTGGTAAAAGTAATTTTTTCATTTTCGACAACACATGGTCCTGCTATTAAAACGAAAGGAAGATTTGAACCGATCTTAACATTTTTTATCTCGATCATATCTCTATGTAATTAATTGCTAAATAATGTGTAAATATAAGAAATTATGGGATTTTTTTGTCTTCATTTTGTTATCTTAAATTGCCTCTGAAAAATTTTTATATTGGTTTATCTTAAAGACTACAATATTTACATTACAATAATTTAACTCAATAAAAGAATTTACTATGCTCAGACGAATTCTACTATTTCTAATCATTACCACTTCGGCTCATTTCAGTCAGCCTGCCGAATCACTTAATTCTTCTGAAATCAAAATTGCGCTACAAAGATTAAATACACTTGGTTCAGTCCTATATGTAGCTGCACACCCTGATGATGAAAACACTGCATTCCTTGCTTATTATAATTATGCTGAACATTTGAGGACAGGATATCTTGCTCTTACAAGAGGTGATGGCGGGCAAAATTTAATTGGTGACGAACAGGGGGATCTTCTTGGTGTAATCCGCACACAGGAACTTCTGCAAGCAAGAAATATTGATGGTGCCGAACAATTTTTTTCACGAGCAGTTGATTTTGGATATTCAAAAACTCCTGACGAAACTTTAGAGAAATGGGGAAAAGAAAAAATCCTTTCTGACATAGTTTGGGTAATCAGGAAATTTAAACCAGATGTTATAGTAACCCGATTTCCAACGTCGAGACTTGGAACTCATGGTCATCATACTGCTTCTGCATTGCTTGCAGTTGAAGCATTCAATCTTTCAAACGATTCTGGTGCATTCCCTGAACAATTAAAATTTGTTCAACCGTGGCAGGCAAAAAGAATTTTCTGGAATGCCTGGACACCGGCACTCAATTCAATGGGAGTTAACCCGGATACGTTAATCAAAGTTAATTTAGGTGAATACAACAACCTTCTTGGCAGATCTTACACCGAAATCTCTGCCGAGAGCAGAACAATGCATAAAAGTCAGGGATTTGGTTCCTCGGGAAGAAGAGAGAATTCATATAATTATTTTCTTCTTGAAGAAGGTGAACCAGCAAAGAACGATTTATTTGATGGAATCGATTTAAGCTGGAATCGTGTAAAAGGAAGTCAGAAAGTTTCGATGTTGTTGAAAAAAGCTGAAGAAGAATTTGATTTCGAAAAACCTGCGAATGATATTACCACTTCTTACCGATGCGTATTTTGAACTTCAAAAACTGGATGACAAATATTGGGTTGAAATAAAATCAAATGAGCTAATTAATGTAATTAAATCTTGTGCGGGAATTTGGGTAGAAGCTGTCACAGATGAAAATCTCCTCTCACCCGGAAGTGAAATAAAAGTTAGTGCGGGTTTTTTAATTCGTTCTGATATTCCGATGACTTGGAAATCGGTTCAAATTGATTATCAGCAAAGTGATTCAACTCTGAATTCAAAACTGGTTCAAGGAGAAATGATTTCGGTAGAACGAAAAATTTCTATACCGCAAGATGCTAATTACAGTCAACCATACTGGTTAGCAGAAGGTAATCATAAAGACATTTACATTGTAAATGACCAAAATTTGGTTGGCCAGCCAAAAACTGATTTTCCGCTTTATGCATATTTTACAACAGAGATTAATGGAACTGAAATTGATTTTAAGATTCCCATCTTTTATAGAAACAATGACCGTGTAGAAGGAGAAGTTTATAAAAGAGTTGAAATCGTTCCTGAGGCAGTGGTGAATTTTGATAAGAGTTTATACCTCATTAAAAATAACGAAGATAAAATGATAAGTGTTTTCGTACAAAGTATCAAAGGAAAATTAAACGGGAAGGCAAAGCTTTTAGCAGAAAAGGGATGGAATATTTTCCCAATAGAGTATAATTTTAGTTTTACTGAAAGCGGTCAGGAGAAGGAATTTAAATTTAGAATAAACTCAACTAACAATAATCCTTCAGCAAAAATTATGGCTGAACTTGAAATTGATGGACAGATATTATCTAAAAGTCTTGTAACAATAGACTATCCTCACATTCAGCCACAAACAGTTTTATTGGAGACAGAAGCAAAAATTCTTAAGCTGGATTTTCAAAAAAAGACTGTGAAAAGAATTGCGTACATAATGGGCTCTGGCGATAAAATTCCTGAATTATTACAGGATTTAGGATTTTCAGTTGATGTTTACACAGACGAATCTTTGTCCGCTGAACTACTTAAAAATTATGATGTTATAATTACTGGTAT
Source organism: uncultured Ignavibacteriaceae bacterium (assembly GCA_963768365.1). Lineage (GTDB taxonomy): Bacteria > Bacteroidota > Ignavibacteria > Ignavibacteriales > Ignavibacteriaceae > IGN2. Next base: position 96,333 of record CAVYHS010000025.1, read on the forward strand.
TCGTGCGTATAATACTAATCAGCGACTGTCAACTGATCAAAAAAATTTACTACACTTTGTCGAGAATGGTGGAACTTTAATTGTACAATACAATACCTTGGGAGAATTAGTTGCTGAACCATCTCCTTACTTCCTTAAGATATCAAGAGATCGCGTAACTGAGGAAGATTCACCTGTTATTATCCTAAACAAAGGTGAAAGGATTATGAATTATCCATTCAAAATTTCTTTGGAAGATTTTAACGGTTGGGTTCAGGAGCGTGGCTTGTATTTCCCAAGTGAGTGGGATGAAAAATTTACACCTTTACTTGAAATGAATGACACCGGCGAGCCACCGAAAGATGGATCATTACTTGTAACAAATTATGGTAAAGGAATTTTTATCTATACGGGCATATCATTCTTCAGACAATTGCCAGCTGGAGTTGAAGGCGCTTACAAACTTTTCATAAATTTATTGTCAGCCGGAATTAATGAATAAAAATGATAAAATAAAAAATTCAAAAGAAGATCCCTTCCCTCCAATATTCGGCAGCTGGAATAAGCTGTACGGATTTGTATTCTTCACACTTGTATTATTAGTTTTTCTCTTTTACCTTTTCACGAAGGCATTTGAATGAGCAGCATTGACTGGACGGTAATGTGCGGCTTTATTGGATTTGTAGTTATTTACGGAACCTGGAAGTCCAGAAATGCACGTGATGTTGATACTTATCTTCGTGCAGGAAGAACTTCTAAATGGTGGCTGGTTGCATTATCAATTATGGCAACGCAGGCAAGTGCAATAACTTTTCTTTCAACTCCGGGACAGGCTTATGTTGACGGAATGCGTTTCGTTCAGTTTTATCTTGGCTTACCTATTGCCATGATTATTCTTTCCATTACAGCAGTACCCATTTATAACAAGTTAAATGTTTACACTGCTTATGAGTACCTGGAAAAGCGTCTTGACTTAAAAAACAGAATGCTTGGTAGTGCATTATTTCTTACACAAAGAGGATTAGCAGCTGGTTTTACAATTTATGCACCCTCTTTGATCCTATCGGTGATTCTTGGTTGGGAAATGAATATAACAATTATCATTGTTGGTGTTATGGTTATTATCTACACAACTGTCGGCGGTACAGTTGCAGTAAACAAAACGCATTTTCTTCAAATGATAATAATTACTGTTGGGATGTTTTCAGCTTTTTTTGTTTTGATGTCACTCCTTCCCGAGGATGTTTCATTGATTGATGCAGCTTATATTGCAGGAAAAATGGGAAAGCTCAATGCGATTGATTTTACTTTTGACTTAAGCAACAGATACACTTTTTGGTCAGGAATAATTGGTGGAACCTTTCTTATGCTTTCTTATTTCGGAACTGACCAATCACAGGTACAGAGATATCTCGCAGGTAGCTCAATAAAGCAAAGCAGATTAGCGCTTCTCACAAATGGGCTTGTCAAAATACCAATGCAATTTATAATTTTATTTATTGGAGCGATGGTATTCGTTTTCTTCCAGTTTGTAACACCCCCACTATTTTTTAATCCTGTGGAAGAATCAAAAGTGAAATCTGGTGCTTATGCATCTGAATATCAAATAATTGAAAATCAATATTCTGAGATTCATAAAGAGAAACAGCAAGAATTGAAAACTCTAATCTCTTCAATCGACAGTGATGATAAGGAAGCAATTAAAAATCAAACTCAAACCATTGTCGATAAACAAAAAGAAGCAGATGAGCTTAAAAAAAATGCAGTTGCGATTATAAAAAAATCTGACCCAACTGCTGATTCTAATGACACTAACTTTATTTTTCTTTCCTTCATCATAAATTTTTTACCGATAGGGTTTGTTGGATTGCTTATTGCTGCAATTCTTTCTGCTTCAATGTCATCAACTTCGGCAGAATTAAATGCTCTCGCTTCAACAACTGTCATTGATTTTTACAAGCGACTAATAAAAAATAATGCTGATGATGTTAAATATGTAAAGATCTCAAAGATGGCAACAGTATTTTGGGGTGTATATGCAATCTTTTTCGCACTTCTCGCAAAAGAGCTTGGCTCACTTATAGAAGCAGTAAACATACTTGGTTCATTAGTTTATGGAACCATCCTGGGGATATTTTTGACAGCGTTCTATCTGAAAAAAGTATCCGGTACCCCAACTTTTATAGCAGCAATATTGGCAGAGCTGCTTGTACTCTATTGTTATTTATTTACTGAGATTCCTTTCCTTTGGTACAACGTTATTGGCTGTCTTACGGTCATTTCGGGTGCTTTTTTGATTAATAACTTTTTTAAAGCCAAACCAAACATGGTGTGATTTAGGACAGGTTGATTATTTGTTCGGAATTTATATATTTCATTTGAACATATAAATAAAATTCAGAGTTAATGATGAAGAATAAAGAACCAAATTATCTGCTTTATGGTCTAGTCATAGGGGGAGTCCTCAGTGCTGGGCTAGTAATATTTTTAAGTTCAAGATTTATCAGCAAAACCAATAGAAATAAGCGTGAAAGAAAAAATAAATTTTACGAAGGTATTGATGATATATTTGAAACGAGTGCAAAAAGCTCCCAGGATGATGATGCTCGTATTGATAAAGAAACAGAAGCAGGAATAATTGACGAACTATTCTCCCGAACTAATTAGAAAAAAATATTTTGGCTAAACAGCGACAGGAAGAAATCGTTCGTGCTGCATCAAAGCGCTTTAGCAGGCATGGTTTAAGCAAAACCACTCTTGATGAAATTGCGCGTGATGTACGAATCGGCAAACCTACTATCTACCACTACTTCAAATCAAAGGAAGATCTTTATTACAGTTCAATAAATTTTCAATCCTCACAATTTATTGAAGATACAAAGGCAATTTTTAATAATCAGGATTTACCAGTCGGCGCCAGGCTATTGGAATATTTTGCTTTTAAAGAAACCATAAATGAACGATATAAACTATTGTATGATCTTATGTTGGATTTATTCAAAGACGAATCACTTGAAAAGGAAAAACTGATTCTTCAGAACTTATTAAAGAAAGAATCTGAAGTTGTAGGACTTATATTAAGTTCAATATATACAGGCCGAATAGAGAGCATGAACTTATCACTTCCCTTTTACATTGTTCATCTAAGCTGGGGATTATTGTTTAGCAATATTATCAAAGAATTTAACGATGATGGAAAATCAGTCAATATGAAAGAGCTATTTTTTAAAAGTCTTGAATCGATATTATCCTGATGATTTTTTAAATACATTCAAGAATAATTTAATAGTTAATTAATTTGAATCTTTAGCCCTACATAACTAACTTTCTTTAGAAAATTCTTCAATTAATAATTTTTTTTCAGATAAATGATTTCTTTTTTTGACAGCTGGCTGCCATTTATCTACCTTTACGGAGTTGGAGGTGTTTTCTTCTTTTTCGGATTATTTATAATTAAAAAAAGTGGCGCAATAGATCTGACAAAGAAACGAAATAAATTCTGGATGAAAGTAATGATTTTCGGTTTTTTTTATTTTGTTTCACTTCACTTCTTTTTAATAATTGCAGCTCTCTACTTCTGATATGGGTCAGGAATCATTTCATAATATAGGTACTTCTACAGACTGGATCGTAATGATTGCTTACTTTCTGGTTATCATGCTCTTCGGCAGTTACTTTGGCAAATACAACCGCAGCACAAAAGACTTTTTCTTCGGTGGTAGGAGATTCGCTTGGTGGCTAATAGCTTTCTCCATTGTTGCAACCGGTGTAGGGAGTCACAGCTTTGTTAAATATGCAGCAAAGGGTTTTGAGCATGGATTTTCCTCAACCATGACTTATATAAATGATTGGTTCTTTATTCCTTTCTTTTTCTTTGGATGGTTGCCAATCATTGTCTACTCCAAAATAAGATCCATTCCAGAATATTTTGAAAAACGTTTTAGTCCATCAGCAAGGTTTCTTGCAACTCTTCTACTTCTGTTTTATATGATTGGATACATTGGAATTGGATTTTTAACACTGGGTAAAGCTGCCTTACCTCTGCTTCCTGAAAGCTTCGAACTTTTTGGGATGCAATTTCAGAATACACTTATGGGGGTTATAATTGTAATTGCAATTATTACAGGAATCTACATTACTTTTGGCGGGCAAACTGCCGTAATCTTCACTGATCTTCTGCAAGGATTTATTCTACTTTTTGCTGGCCTATTTTTATTTGCCCTTGGAATCAGTTATCTGGGCGGTTTTGATATTTTCTGGAATATTTTACCCACTTCCTGGAAATTGCCTTTAGCTCATTTTAACGAACCATCAAGTTTTAATTTTGTTGGAATCTTTTGGCAGGATGGGGTTGCTGGTTCCATCGGATTTCTGTTTCTTAATATGGGATTAATAATGCGCTTCATGGCAACAAAAAGTGTTAATGAAGGAAGAAAGGCTGCAGCATTTAATGTTTTGTTCATGCTTCCAATTTCAGCAATTGTGGTTGGAAATGCTGGTTGGATAGGCAAGGCAATCTCAATTGTCCAACCGGATGTTGTTCCACCTAATACAAATCCCGATCAGATTTTTGTTGTTGTTGCAAATATAGTCTCATTACCGGGTGTATTCGGTTTTATTATGGCAGCGCTCACTGCTGCATTGATGTCAACTGTGGATACATTAATTAATGCAACGGCTGCAATTTATATTAATGATGTTCATCGCCCAATAAAAGTATGGCTAAAAAAATACGATGAAGATGCACGCAGTGAGGACAGACATGAGTTGGCATCTGCGAGAGTAGCTTCAATTATAATTACTACACTTGGAGTATTAGCTGTTCTGGTTTTCAGAGATTTTCCAACAGTATATGAGGCACACGGTTTCTTTCATTCAACATTAACACCACCACTGGTCGTTGCTGTATTCCTCGGAATTTTTTGGCGAAAATTTACACCGGCTGCAGTTATTACATCTTTTGTGGGTGGCGTTACATTGATGGTTTTAGGCGCAAACTATCCGGGTATTCTAATAGCTCCTTTCGATCATGGTATTAGAATGGATGCTTCTCATCCTTACTCTTACATAAGAGCATTATATAATTTAGTTGTTTGTTCGGGTATTGCTGTGATAGCTACATTTACTACAACTTGGCAACAGAAAATTGTTGCTATTATTAAATCGAAGGACAATCATAAATTTATAATGTATCTGCTAAGCTCAATTGCAGCTATAGTATTTGTTGGACTCATTTTCAGCTCTTCATTTATAACACTTCATACCGATTCGATTCCTGAAATAATTTTAATGCTTGTATTAGCACTTACTATGTCTGCATTAGTTGCTCTTTCCACGACGTATTTTATTAAATATGATCAAACTAAAAACATTACTGGTTTAACTGCATGGTCAATAGCTCAAGCTAAAGAAATGTTCAAGGGCAAAAAGATAAACGATGCTGAAGGAGAGAATGTAAATGTGCATTGGAAAATAAAATCAGGTGAAGATGATATAGTAAATTTTTCTACGACAGATATGGAAAAAATGAAAGCCAACATTGGCGACCTTGTTTACCTTTCAGATAAACGAAAGTGGCTTGGTGGTCTAAAATCAATTCACTCAGTCTTTGGTGAAACTCATAGTGAGGATGGCATAGTATATGTGACCAAAGATCAAATCGATCAAGGACAATTTGTAAAAGAAAAATTGTTGCTGGCTGAAAAGGAAATGTAGTTATTCACATTTCTTAAATTTCAAGCCTTGACAGTTACAAATCAAACTGCATCTGAATAAAAAATAAATTTTACGATTGGTCAAAATTTTTCCAATCATAGATGGGAATTATTGCTAAAAGGCAAACTAATTTGACATTACATTTTAATTTCTGCATATTACATTAAGAGTTATACTAGTTTTTATAGAATTAACTTTTAATAAGAACGATAAGATATTATTTAGATGATGATTAAAATGATTCTAATTCATAATAAAATACTATTGGAGAATTACCGATTTTAGTCATCTCAAGTGGCATATCGAATATTATTACTATAAAGCTCGTCACTTCGATTAAAATACGCTTTAATAATTCATTAACCATAAAATATAAGGAGGACTCGTATGAAACAATTCATACTCTCGTTTACTTTCTTTTCATTTCTTTTTTTCTTGACAGCACAAACTAGTTTTGCGCAGGAGGAAACAGGAACATTTAAAACCAATGTTCAATACAATGGTAACAACTCACACGATCCGGAAGATGTTTCAGGATTACCAGCTAATCTGGAGAGAACTGCTGAAGAAAAACAGATTATAAATCAAATCCAGCAGCTCAGACAAACAAATGACAGAAGCAATCTTAATCAAATTCTGGAACTTGAAGCGCAACTTGAAGCTCTAAATCCAAATACTATTTCGAAACCAGCGGAGTATAATGGTGGTGGTGTAGCACCCGCAAGTAGTGATATTCATTCTTTCGTGCCTGAGGCAATTGGCAATGTTGAAATTTACAACTCGGGAACAAAATTCGTTTCTTCTATAGCAACAGCAACTGAGCAAAGAGGAACTACTGCCGGAAGAATGTGGGTAGCTTTTTCTATCAGGACAACAGGCGCCCGTGATACAATTCGGGTATACTATTCCGATGATACAGGTATGAGCTGGACTTACTATGCCTTCGCATGGCTCGGTGGTACTGATCAAATCAATTATGATGAAATGGATATGGAAATAATTGAAAACACCACAGGTGAAAAATATGTTTGGATGGTTTACGGTTTTAGAAACGATGCCAGTGCAGGAAGATGGCGGACTGGTGGATTTGTACCTGCAGACACCCACTTTTGCCGGAAACCTTTTTGCATTTTCCTGGCCTGCAGATGATGCAACAAAAAGATATTACAGAGCTAGAATAACTTCAGATAATGCAACTTATCCAAGTTTAGCATACGTCTATGTGGTTGCTTCATTTGATTCTTTAGTATCAGGCAACACCAGATATAACTCACAAAAGACTTTAAGGTGCACCAATCCGTATATTACTTCCCCAACATTTCAATATAAAGCTGATAAATTTTGGTGGCATACTACACAAGATTATATGGTAGACCTTCACTCAGACATCGCTTATTTCCAAAATAGTAGTGACTCAATTATTGTATCTTATTCAAACATCCCCGATACTACAAGATTATTTTTTGCGAAGAGCGATATTAATAATGGTCCAGGAACAGCAATTGGTGCTGGAGGTGGAATTGGTGGTACTCAAGCATCAGATCATAAACAATTTGCAAGATTATCCTCAAATGGAAATGGTAATGGAAGCATTATTTGTGTCTTCCGACAAAATACAAATTCCGTATGGCGTATTAAATATTTCAGAACCACCAACTTCGGAGATTTTAATACTATGAATCAATCCACACTTCAGGGTAGTGTAACAAGTAATTCATACCAGCCTGATATTGTGGGCGTGCGGAACCAGCCAAAGCATTATTTTGCGTGGAGAGTTGATGGTTCCATGGACTCAATAAGATTCATCGGGACAGACAATCTGGGATTCTGGGATCAAAACGTTGCTATGATGAATGGTCAAAATTCGATATCAGGTATAACTGGGGTTAAACCTGGATTCAGATTTGCAGATAATGACAGTTGTTTCGTCGCTTATTCTCTTTTCGGACCATTTGATGTTTGGGCTGCTTACGGATGCTCGCCTCCTGTATCAGTTGAAGATGATGAAGTAGTTCCAGATAATTATTCATTGTCCCAGAATTACCCGAATCCATTTAATCCATCTACAACTATTAAGTATTCTGTTCCACAATCGTCATTCGTTAAAATTAAAGTTTATAACACAATAGGACAGGAAATTGCCGAATTAGTAAATCAAGAACTTCAAATTGGAAATTATGAAGTAACTTTTGATGCAAGAAACCTTCCTTCAGGTATTTACTTCTACAGAATAGAAGCTGGCAACTTTGTTGAAACGAAAAAGATGATATTATTGAAGTAATCAAAGTAATAAGTGTATTTAGAAGACCACCCTTAGAGGTGGTCTTTTAATTTTAAACTTGTCTGATCTATAGAACCTTTATTATCTTAACTTTAAATCATTTTAGAATAATTTGAGTAATCAATCAAAGGAAATTTTAAATGTACGATTTAGCTATTGCAAGAATTTTACATATAATTGGGGTAATCTTATGGATTGGAGGAGTAGCGTTTGTTACTACTGTACTTCTTCCAACAGTTAAGCAATTTAAATCTAAAGAAGAGCGAATAGATTTTTTTGAAAAAGCTGAACACAGATTTGCAAGACAGGCAAGGTTGACGACTTTATTGGTTGGCTTGACAGGCTTTCATATGGTTGCAAGGTTAAATATGTGGGAGAGATTCCTGGATATTTCCTATTGGTGGATGTACCTAATGGTATTAATCTGGTTGATTTTCACACTGCTGCTTTTTGTACTCGAACCATTGTTTCTTCATAAAAAGATGCGAGAAAAAGCAGAACAAGACCCGGAAGGTACTTATAAAAGAATTTATAAAATGCATATTCATTTATTTATACTAAGTGTAATTACTATTATAGGAGCCGCAGCAGGAAGCCACGGCTGGTTGTTTTTTTGATTAGACTAGTTTCTTAATAAGCCAGATATTTGAAACTTGATGCAGGAAGAATTTATGGAAAAAAAATATCGTAAAGGCGCAATCGGTGCAGTGATGGATGAATATGAAAGATGTGCTGCTGATTTGAAAAAGTTAATCAAAACGATTTCCGAAAAAGATTTTATTAAAATCGTTGATTCTGATACTAAAGATGCTGACTGCCGTTCAGTTCAAACTATAATCTCTCACGTCATTAATTCCGGTTACGGATATGCAAATTATATAAGAGATTGGTTTTCAATTCCCAAAAGCTCACCCGAACGAAGGTTAATTATACAAAAAGATTTCTCTACTGAGATTGACAAAATGATAGTTTATACTTCGGAAACTCTGCAGGAAAAATGGGAATATTCTGATAAAGATATTATGAAAGTAAAAATGATAGTTCGTTGGGGTCCTCAATACAACCTTGAACAATTAATCGAACATGCAATTGTCCACATTTTGAGGCATAGAAGACAAATAGAAAAGTTTACTCTCGACGGAAGGATTTCATTACTTAATAGTTAAAGGATTATTTTGCTTAAAATGCTAAAAGAAAAAAACATTATACTAGTTGGAATATTTGCAATCGCAATGGCATACCTTGAATCGGCAGTAGTTGTTTATTTGCGGGTTATGTATGGGATAGAATATCTTCTTCAAGATTTAAATCTTACTGCAGATGCTTATACATTTATTGAGATTGGAAGAGAAGCGGCGACAATAGTAATGCTAGCGTTCGTCGCTTTGTTAGCCGGAAATAACTGGCCAAAAAAAATTGGGTACTTTTTTCTATCTTTTGGCGTGTGGGACATTTTCTACTACATCTGGCTTTATATATTTATTCAATGGCCAAAATCACTTTTAGAGTGGGATATACTTTTCCTTATTCCATTACCCTGGTGGGGACCTGTGATAGCACCAGTTCTAATTTCTATATTATTAATCTCAACTGGTTTTCTACTAATTAAGGATATTAAATTTAAAGTTACATGGATAGATTGGACAGCATTTAGTCTTTCTATTATTCTGATTTTATTTACTTTTATGGAAGATAGTATTGGGATTATATGTTAGCGGAGAAGGAAATTTTTTTGAAATCAGACCATCTTCTTTTAACTGGATCTTATTTCTAATCCCCTACTTTCTTTGGGTAATCACCACTATTAAAGTGTTCTTTCCAAAACTTCAGGAATAATGCAGAAAGCTTATTATTAGCGAATTAGAGTGAAATTCATTAAGATATCCAACTATACTATCATAAAAATTAGATTTATTCTAAGTTAAAATTGAAAGTTATACCTTTCAAAAGTATTATTGTACACTAATTATTTTAAATACTAAAACTCTGGAGAGAATTTAATGGGCAAAGGAGATAAAAAATCAAAAAGAGGGAAAAGATTTCAACATTCATTTGGCAAGACAAGGTCACGAAAAAAAGGATTGACGATTAGCTCAAGAAAGAAAGTTGAAGAAAAACCAAAATCTATAGAACCTAAAAAGCAAGTCAAACCACAACCCGAATTTGAAAAACCGGTAGTTGTGGTCGAAACCAAAGTGGAAGAAGTAAAAATAAAAGCGCCTGAAGTAACTGAAATCAAAGAAGAAGTTAAACTTCCGGAAGTAAAAGAAGAAGCAGTTTCTGAAGTTTTGAAAATTGCAAAAGAACATGTTAAAGCAGAACCAAAAATTAAAGAGTCTGTAGTAGCTGAAATTAAAGAAGAAGAAAAAATTCCGGAAGCGAAAGAAGAAACAGTTTCTGAGATTCCAGATATTGCTAAAGAACCCATAAAAGAGGAACCTAAACCAGAGAAAGTTGCTGAAAAGGAATTAAAGCCTCAAGTAGAAAAAGAAGTTGCCGTAAAGAAATCAGAGCCTAAAGAAAAGAAGGACGAAACTAAAAAAGAATCAAAAACTAAAACAGTAAAAGCGGAGAAAAAAGCTCCGAAGAAAAAATCAACAAAAGAGGAGCCGGAAAAGAAAATACCCAAAAAACGTGGAAGACCAAGAAAGAAAAAGGAAGAATAATTTAACCTAAAAAGTAATCAGTGAACTAAATAATAGTTATTCTCACGATTTGAATCCGGTATTGTTAAATCACCAAGCCGGATTTCATTTAAAATGTCTGATAGTTCGATTTCAATTACAAAAAATTCATCCCCTTCCTTCCAGACATCTGCAGAATAGTGAATTTCTTCATCCGTTTCATTTTCATAATAAATAGTAAGCTTAACAGGAGTAGGAACATTTCCTATTTTTCTGATGGAAATATTTGCTTTATTGTTTTCCATTTCAACATTTTCTATTGCCATATCAGGGTAACCGTTTTCAAAAAACCACGGTTTCCAATACCAGGTTAAATCTTGCCCTATAACATCAGTAAAAGTAAAGAAGAAATCGTATGGTGTTGGATGCTTGCCCTTCCATCTTAAAATGTATTCCTGCAAAGCTTTAAGAAAAAGTTTATCTCCAAGCATATCACGTAATATTTCATAAGAAATTGAAGAACGATTGTAGGCTGAATTCCTATAAGAAATATAGTCAAGTGAAAGTGAAATAATCATTGGAGGTATATCATTTTCTGTTCCAGCTAAGAATTCATAATTACCGACAGTGCTTATCAGTCGTGAATTAATTCCAGCAAATCGTTCCATATATTTAAATGGAAGCAGAACCGCCCATGCTTCATCCATAAAAGCATATTTCTTCTCGTTCGTTCCAACATAGAAAGGAAAATATTGATGAGCCAATTCGTGAGCCGTTAATGCAACTGTACCTTCCCGGGTACTTGGTGATCCATCATTTATCATCATAGGAAATTCCATCCCACCGCCGCTTCTTCCATTATTAAATGCGACTATTGAAGGAACCGGAAATTTTATTGCAGGCATCTCGTGAGAAAAATAATTGATAAGATCTTTAGAGATTTCGGCTACTTCATGAAAATCTTGTGAGTCACTAGGATAAACTGCCTGAACAAAAACCGACTTATCATTACTGCTGTCAATAATAGTTCTTAACCCATCCCATAAATAATGATCGCTAAATACAAAAGCGAAATCAGTAACGTTAGTTGCTTTATATATCCAGGTATTTTTTATTTCATTAACATTATAAATTAAAGAAGAGTTTAAATCATCAGAAGTTATTATTCTTATAACTTCATTTGATTCTACTGCAGTCTGGTATCTTTCTAAAATTCTCTGATCAAGAACTTCCTCCGGATTTTGAAGTTCTCCTGTTGCCCAAACGCCAAAGTTATTTGGAATTGTTATACTTACTTCAAAATTTGAAAAATCATTATAGAATTCCACCTGACCACCATAATTGTAATAGTCCCATCCATCCACATCATCATAAACTGCAATTTGAGGGTACCAATAGCCAACAAAAACTGTTGTGGAATCATAAACGCCCATTCTTAAAGTCACTTTAGCAGATATATTAAAGCTCCATTCGATTGAAAGATTTATACTTGATTTTGAAGGAATTGGCTCAGGAATGTAAATAATGGCTATTGTATTTGTCACTCTGAATATACTTCTGTTTTCTAAATTAATTGAGCGACCTTCAATAGTAATTTTTTCAATAGTTAATCCGTCAGTTACCGCTTCAGGAACAATTGTGTAATCTCTTGCACTTCCCTTTTTTAAGACATTTGGATATAGTCTCAACACAATCCTTTTTAGCGAATCAGGACTATTATTGTAATATGTTATCTCCTCGGTTCCTACTATTTGATATGTGGAGGGATCAACTTCGACGTCTATTTTGTAATCGGAAAAATTTTGCCAATACTCCGGCCCGGGTTTCCCATCAAGTGAGCGGGTGCCCTTTTCATAAGCAGAATTAATATTTCTTGGGATGAATAATTTTTCCTGACCAGATAAGTTTGTTAGTAAAATAATTACGAAAAATGAAATTGTGCCAATATTGAGTTTCTTCATCAAGACGACCTCGAATTAAATTAATTTACGGGCAGGTAATTATAACTATCAATTATTCGAAAAGAGAGTTCGCCTCTCCTTTGTTCAACTTGTTTTTACCAAATCTTTTATAGGCAAGACTAGTTGCTTCTCTTCCCCTTGCAGTTCTCTGAATAAATCCCTGCTGGATCAGAAAAGGTTCATAAACTTCTTCAATTGTTCCGGGATCTTCATTGACAGCTACTGATAATGTATTCAATCCAACCGGACCACCATTGTATTTTTCTATTATTGCAAGGATTATTTCCTTATCCATTTCGTCAAGCCCGAAGTCATCAACTTCAAGAGCAATTAGTGCTTTCTTTGCTACCTCGATGTCTATTTTCATCTTACTATCAAAATCGGCAAAGTCTCTTGTTCTTCTCAAAAGTCTGTTAGCAATTCTTGGAGTTCCACGTGAACGTTTAGCAATTTCATATGAAGCATCTTCATCAACATTTACATTTATAATTCCGGAAGAACGTAAAATTATTTTTTGAATACTATCAGCCTCATAATAATCCAGTCTGAATTTTATACCGAACCTGTCTCTTAATGGTGATGTTAGCATTCCCGCTCTAGTGGTCGCTCCAACAAGTGTATATTTCGGAAGGCTAAGTTGAATTGATCTTGCATTCGGACCACTATCAATCATAATATCCAGTTTGTAATCTTCCATTGCTGAGTAAAGATATTCCTCAACAACAGGACTTAAACGATGTATTTCATCAATAAATAAAACTGATTTTTCTTCAAGGTTTGTAAGAATACCTGCGAGATCGCCTGGTTTCTCTAATACTGGACCGGACGTTACTTTAAGCTTTACTCCCATTTCATTAGCTATTATGTATGCGAGGGTCGTCTTTCCCAGACCTGGAGGACCTGTAAGCAAACAATGGTCGAGTGCCTCATCTCTTTTTTTTGCTGCAGAAATAAACACGTTAAGATTATCTGTGATCTTTTTCTGTCCACCAAAATCTTTAATGTTTAAAGGCCGAAGGGACTGCTCAAAGTTTTGTTCTTCTGCAGAAATATTTGGATCTGTTGACTTGGAATTTCGCATTAACTAAGTAATAATTATTAATTTTTCTTACTGAAATGTATTAAAAAGATCTTTAATCCTTATAGACTAACTCTCCAACCTTATGTAACAAGCTCTTTGTTTTGGATTTTAAATTTGTGTATTAACATAACCATTAATGTCATCAAAGTAATCATAAATATTGCGGCGATGAATGACTGCCAGCCATTAAAACTATAACCCCAGAGCAAATTAATTCCAGGAGACCATGCGCTACCATAAAGAATAATCAAATGAACAATATATATCAGCAAAGTATTCCTTCCCGCAAGTATAATTATTTGAGGGATTTTATCTACCATTAATGATATATACGATACTAATGCAGTAAGCAGGAGTATAAAACCAATCCTATAAAAAATTGTATTGGGTTCAGTTTGAGGATCAATAATTTGAACTTGTAAAGCATTAAGAATAATTTCACTAAATATTGCAACTAAGGTAAATGCACCACCGAATATTGCAAGAAGTTTACTGAATCGTGAAGTTTTAAATACTAATGGGTTTTGGGCTAGGTAGCTTCCTAAAACTCCTCCGGCAATTACATAACCAGACCATGGAAACAACGGGAATAATGAACCTGATCCACTATAGAAATATGCAGCTATGGGTGCAGGAAAAATTGACATCCAGTTGATTGCATCAATAAAAGGTGAGGCAATAAAAACAAAAGTCGAAATTATTATGAATGTAGCAGTATAGTTTAGTTTTAATTTTTCGGCGGTGAATAGAATCATAAGTAAGATTAAAAGACTGAATCCAATTAACTGTAAGACATCAACGGAAATAAATAATTGCCACTTGTCTGATGTCACTTCAGAAAAATTGAAAATTGTCCAGGTTGGGTACCTGAGTAAATAACCAAGAAATATTAAAAGGAAAGCTCTTCGAATTCCTTTTTTCACTCGGTAATTATTATTAAATGGTTTTTTAACAGATTTAAAAAGATATGTAAATACAGCACCAGCAGTAAACATAAATATTGGTGCGGTCATTCCACGAAGGAAATACCATACGGCATAGGCTGGTAATTCTGTAGTTCGCAAATCTGGTGCAAGCAAGACATCAATTGTATGACCTTGCACCATTTGCAATACGGCAATAGCCCTCATTAGGTCTATAAATATTACTCTATGTGCCTGATCGGAAGTGTGCATTAAATAGTAATACATTTATGTGAAAGACAGAGAAATTTAGCAATAAAAAAAAGCCCTACCAATTTTCATTGATGGGGCTTGAATAATTAAATATTTTTTTTATTTCATCAACACCATCTTCTTAGTCTCAACAAAAGAACTTGCTTGTAGTCTGTAAAAATAAATTCCACTTGGGAGTTGTTCTGCATACCAAGTTATCTCATAAGTACCTGTGTTCTTTTGTTCATTCACTAATGTTTCAATTTCATTTCCCAATACATCAAATACTTTAATTACAATATTTGATAATTTGGGAACTGAGTATACTATTTTAGTTGAGGGATTGAACGGGTTGGGATAGTTATTGCTTAAAAAATACTTAGTTGGTATTTCATCAATCTCTACCTCTTCAACGAACGAAACACCTCCATTTGTGGTCCTTAGGATTGTGCCATAAACACCGACAGCCGTTCCGTTATTTGCATCTGTGAAGGATATACCAGATAACCAATTTGTTGTTCCGCTATTTTGTGTAGTCCACGTTATCCCTCCATTTGTGGTTCTGAGGATCGTTCCCTTATTACCAACAGCTGTTACGATATTTGCGTCTGTGAGTGAAACACCATATAAAGGATTTGTTGTTCCGCTAATTTGTGTAGTCCACGTTATCCCTCCGTTTGTGGTTCTTAGGATTGTTCCCCCAGTACCAACCGCTGTTCCTGTATTTGCGTCTGTGAAGGAAACCCCATATAATAAATTTGTTATCCCGCTAGTTTGTGTAGTCCAAGTAGTTCCTCCGTTTGGGGTCGTAAGGATTGTTCCGATATCACCTACAGCCGTTCCGTTATTTGTGTCTGTGAAGGAAACGCTATATAAATTATATGTTGTTCCGCTATTTTGTGAAGTCCACGTTATCCCTCCGTTTGTGGTTCTTAGGATTGTTCCCCCAGTACCAACCGCTGTTCCTGTATTTGCGTCTGTGAAGGAAACGCTATATAAATTATATGTTGTTCCGCTATTTTGTGAAGTCCACGTTATCCCTCCGTTTGTGGTTCTTAGGATTGTCCCCGTAAACCCAACAGCAGTTCCGTTATTTGCATCTGTGAATGAAATCCCATATAATAAATTTGTTACCCCGCTAGTTTGTGCAGTCCAAGACGTTCCTCCGTCTGTGGT
>CAVYHS010000026.1:0-57285 GCA_963768365.1 uncultured Ignavibacteriaceae bacterium
ATTCAAATGAAGCTAAAGATGCGCTTAATTTAGTTTTTCATGAT
This sequence comes from uncultured Ignavibacteriaceae bacterium, assembly GCA_963768365.1. GTDB lineage: Bacteria > Bacteroidota > Ignavibacteria > Ignavibacteriales > Ignavibacteriaceae > IGN2. The sequence continues at coordinate 45 of CAVYHS010000026.1, forward strand.
AAAGTATTTAGAGAATCTGGGGAAAAAGTATCTGTTGAGGAGTTTTTAGTTGGTGATGAAGTATCAGTATTTGCTATTTGCGATGGTAATGAATTTGTTTGCTTACCAGCCTCTCAGGATCATAAAAGAATAGGGGATAATGATTCAGGAAAAAACACAGGTGGAATGGGTGCATATGCTCCAGCGCCAATTGTTACTCCACAATTATTTGAACAAATAAAAAATAGAATTTTATATCCAGTTGTAAGGACTCTCAATAAACGAAACGCTAGTTTCATTGGTTGTCTCTATGCTGGGCTTATAATAACTGAGGACGGACCAAAAGTTATTGAGTTCAATTGCCGGTTTGGTGATCCTGAGACACAAGTTGTCCTGCCTGTTTTGAAAGGCGATTTTCTTCACCTGCTGTATACAGCTGCTCAGGGAAAAATAGATAAAGCTGCTGTTGAATATAATGGCGGTTCTTCAGTTTGCGTTGTTGCTGCATCTGGTGGATATCCTGATTCATTCGAAAAAGGATTTGAGATTAACGGACTTGATGAACTACGGGTCTATATTATTATCTACCACGCCGGAACAAAAGAAGAAAATGGGAAAGTAATTACCAACGGAGGAAGAGTGCTTGGTGTAACTTCAGTGCTGTCAGATTTCAATTTAATGCTTGCGAAAGATCTCTCATATAAAGCTCTTGAAAAAATAAATTTTAATAATATCTATTATAGAAAGGATATTGCAGACAAAGCATTTAAATAAATGCTACAACCTCCAGTTACATTTGCCCTCAAAATATTTGTTGATACTTTTCCGAGCAAAAATTATTTTTTTCTAATCCAATGATTCCTCTACATGTTCACTCGAATAATACTTTTTTGAATGGAACTATCCCTCTCGAAAAACTTATCACCAAGTGTGTTGAATATGGAATACCTAGAATTGCATTAACTGATACTAACTCAATGCATGGTGTAATTGAGTTTTCAAAATTGGCAATTGAAAAAAATATTAAACCAATCATAGGCGCCCGTATTGATTCTTCTTCGGACGGAAAGGAATATGTAATACTTCTTGCAAAGAATAATAAAGGATATTCGGAACTTTGTAAAATTATTACTTCGAGAAAACTTAATGACGACTTTTCACTTAAGAATCTGCTCAGGCAAAAATTAGAAAACCTATTTATTCTCACTCCTTCAGTTGATTTACTAAAATACATTGAGCCCGCAAATAATTTTTTTGTCGAGCTAATAGCTTCAAAGAAAGAAAAGAGAAACAATAGGAACAGATATCAATTAGCAATAGAAAAAGGATTTGAATTTGTTGTCACTAACCCTGTTTACTTTCTTAATAAAAATGACTATCTCCTTCATAAAACTTTATCAGCTATCAGGTTAAAGACCAACATTGATAATTTGAAATCAGAAGATTTAGCTGACGTTGAGTTCTACTTCAAAAATCCAGAAAGAATTGAGCAGAATGGAAAAACCTTCCCGAAGCATTAAAAAGTTCCGAATTGATTGCTAAACAATGCAATGTAGACTTAAAGCTAAGTGAATATAAGTTCCCAGTTTATTCAACACCTTCAGAAACATCTGCAGATACTCAACTATGGAATGAATCCTTTAAAGGATTAGCAAAACGGTACCAATTGGTTACTGAAGCGGCGAAGAAAAGACTGGAGATGGAACTTTCAGTAATAAGTGAAATGGGATTTTCAAATTATTTTTTAATTGTGTGGGATATTGTTAATGAAGCAAAACGAAGAGGAATGATGACAATTGGAAGAGGCTCAGCGGCAAATAGTCTTGCGGCATTTTGTTCTTGAAATAACTCAAATTGATCCTCTTGAACACAATCTTTATTTTGAAAGATTTCTGAATAAAGCAAGAAGTTCCCCACCTGATTTTGATATAGATTTTTCATGGAAAGAACGGGACGAAATAATAAAATACATCTTTGAAAAATATGGATATGAAAATGTTGCGATGATTTCAACTACTGTTACTTTTAGAGCAAGGTCAGCTTTCAGAGAAGTAGCAAAGGCATTCGGTTTTACAAATGAGGAGATTTCAAGATTCAGTAAAAAAATTCCTTGGACTGATGCTAAAAATCTTCCACATCTTGCTAACTTTTTCCTGAGTCAAAAGGTTTGAACTTTAACCAGGAACCCTGGAAGACAATTGTAAATATTGCATCCAAAATTGCGAGATTTCCAAGACACTTATCAATTCATCCTGGAGGAATTGTAATTACTCCAACCAAAATTACTGACTATGTTGCACTCGAATATGCAAAGAATAAAGGATTAGGTTTAATTGTTACTCAACCAGATATGTATTCAATTGAAGATTTGGGTTTGATAAAAATCGATATTCTAGCCAGCGATCTTTAGGTGTATTGCGAGATACGATGGAAAGTATTAAAAATTGAAAGTGAATTTTTCTACTCTTGTTTAGAAAGGGAAGGAGGCTTTGAACCAAATTTAATTAGAATTAATCGAAGTAGAAGCAATCCAAAATTTTCCAATAATTTTTGAATTCCTAGTTTTGTTCCGCCTGTGGTTCCAAAGCAGCTCGCAGTCAATATTTAATCCTCTTGCTAACTAATAGCAATTGCGATAATGAACACCAAAAGTAATCCGTCAGAATAGCAGAGTTTTCTTTTACTGATATGCCAAACACAAGGAGTATTCCTGCGCAAATCTCAATCGATTGTAAAACTATTGCTAAAATATTAATTAAATAGATTGGAAGGAGTTTGTAATTGGAAATTGCTCTTGCAAATTCTTCTGGTTCTGAAACTTTAGATACTGCTGCAGAATATGAAAACAAATCCTACAATGATTCTGATGGTTAGAAGAAAATATTTATGACTTAAAATATTAGTCATCTTTAATTGGTCTCTGTTGGATGTTCAATTGGATAATTTGAGTCTGACCATTCGATCCAACCACCGAAAAACACATAAACCTGTTTATATCCTTGCTCGAATAGTAAGTTGCCAAGTAGGATGCTTAAATCGCAATCCGTCCCTGCACAATAAATTACTAAAGGTTTTTCCTTCGGAAGATTTTCAAGTTTTCCTTGATGATTATCAAAATCATCAAATGGAATATTTACTGCGTTGGTTATATGACCAGCTAAGAAATCGCCTTCATCTCTGGCATCAATAAAAATCACATTCTTGTTATAAAGTGCGTAGGCTTGCTCGATAGTAATTGCTTTGGGTTCGGGAAATGCAGCAGCCTCTCCTTCATCATCTTTTATTTTTTCAGTGATTTCTTGAGGTTCGTTATAAACCGGATTAGTCTCTTCTTTGTTATTTGCTTTTGATTGTGATTCAGTGTGGCTCTGCACTTCATCTTTTATAGATGTATTTAATTGAGTTGATTTATCTATAACTGTAACAGAATCCTGAATTGACTCTAAAAAAGTGAATCCGGTGCCCATTTTATCTCAGCTTTTCTCTTATTAATGGGATTCCTGCTGCATTTAAATAATTTATTGCTAAGCCTAGGATTGAGCTAGTAATAATTATTCCAAATATTTTTTTAGAGCTAATGATTATAAAGTCTCCGAGACAAACAAACCCTCCTCAAGAGGGTGAATTAAAGCATAGGACCCAAGATCTGTCTTCGCTTTGTTACGCCAGATAAACCGGACTTGTATCTGAGTCCAGTTTATCTAACAATTCCATGGTACTTTATTTTCAACCAACGATTTCAGGAATTTCTCTCTTTCTCTAAGCGTGTTGACCGGACCGCACATTTTTCAGTGTAAATTAATTCAAATGGTGCAAATAATTTTGTAGAATGAACATATCCTTTATTATGTCTTACAATCCTGTCAGTTAAAATGTCTGTCATACCTACATAAATAAATTTGTTGTTAAGACTATTTAATGCATAAACTATGAACATAATACTAGTACCGAAGGCCGGATTCAATTTTCGCGAATTTTCAATTCTCGCAAAATGCTTGTAATTTCAATAAAATAAATAAGTTACTGGTCTTCTCTAATAAAATACTTTCCTATAAATTCCCACTTTTTCCTAGGTCTTCGGCAAAAAGTTGACACGTATTTGTCATTTTTTCTATGTGTAAAAGTATCGAAGTAAACCCATTTAAACAAGATCATTTTTTCTTCTTGTGCTCCATAAATTCCTCTAAGTCTTTCCTTCTAAACTTGCCACCTTTTAAAGACTTTATTTTCCTTTCTGAAACATAGTTCTGTAATGTTTTCTTTTTCATCCTCAGCAAATTTGCAGCCTCATCTGCGGTTAAGATTTCCTTATCTATTTTTTCGCTTTGATTAATTTTCACCACACTATTTTGAGTGCTCAAGAGAGCTCTTTGAACAAAATAATGTCTCCAAATTAAATCATCTGGTTCAGCTTTTATTTGAGAATAGACTCCCTCAGTATCTTTTTCAATCGCTGCAGTTATCGAAATAGCGTTTCTTCTAGTAGGATTATAAAAACTATAAATCAATGTATCCGTTCGGACCAATATAAATGTCAACTACAACATCATCTGGTTCGACAACTAGTTGCTTTAGCTTATGTCCAGGTCGGAGTTCTAGATAGTAAATACCTTTTGGACCAACTGCAGGAATTAATTTTGTTAATCCGCTTTCGTTAAATAGGAGGAGAGGATCAACTAATTCTGGATTTATTACCATATTGGTTTTCTATCGGAACAAATTCTTGCATCTTGCCAGCAACAAATGGAAAATCAATTTCAGTATCTAACGGATGAGTATGAGTTTCATAATCCTTAATGTTGTCACGCTGGAAGATTATTTTGTTGAGTTTGTAGGGCATAAAAATTCTGATTATTTCTAAATGAAATTATCAGCTATAAATATAAATAAAAATAAGAACCGATGACCTGCGGGATGCTGTTTTGGGTGTTGGATTAAGTGGGGAGTGATATTAAAACCCTGCCTAGTTATTAAGGCAGGGGATGGGGAGATTGTAATATGTTCTATGAATTATTTTAGTAAAATGATCTTTTTGGTTCTAAAATATTTCAGACTTTATATCGAGTTATTATTTAACAATAAAAAACACATTTAATTTTTAAGAATATCTTCGACCTCTTCTTTGTCTAATTCTGTAATATGTTTGATCCCGCTGATCTCTTCCGCCTCGTGAGTAAGCGAGGCAATGTCATCTCTTGAAATATGTGCTCAAGTGTAAATTTACGGCTGCCACACATGAGCTGCCGCAGTCCTTGAGCTAGTCGTTCATAATAAGTATAGAGCCCAAGAGCACCGGTAGGAATCTTTTCAAATTCTTCATCCCCCAACTCAACACGAAGATCGGCTGCTGTTACAAAGATTTCATCCTTCGTATTTCCAAACCGTTCTACATATACAGGCACCTGATTTTCATCAATCGTTTTGCCTATGGTTTTTCCTACCATCGCTGCAGCAATGGGGCTGCGAGCCATACCAATCAGCTTCACAAACGGTGCACCTATGGCAAGACCCTTGAAAATTTGGTCTTCAAAGGTAAAACCTCCAGCTAATGCCAGAGCAGGTATATGTTCACCCTGATCAGAAAGACGTTTGGCGTAATCGTAAAGAAGAGAATGAAGTTCAACCGGCGGCATACCCCATTCATTCATCATCCGCCAAGGACTCATTCCGGTTCCACCTCCGGCTCCGTCAACTGTTAATAAATCAAGTTTATACTTTGATGAAAATTTAATTGCCCGCGCCAAATCGGCAGGTCTATATGCACCTGTTTTTAAGAAAATATATTTTGCACCGGCTTTACGCAATTCCTCTACTCGTTGTGCAAACGACTCTTCGGTAACCATACCAATACGAGAATGACGTTCAAATTCCTTAAATGCACCTCGTTCAAAAGCCTTAATAACATTTGGATCAGTAGGATTTGGTAGAACAATGTAACCACGTTCATAGAGCATTTGGGCTTTTTTTAGGTCTCTAATTTTAACCTCGCCACCGATATTCTTTGCTCCCTGACCCCACTTGAGTTCAACACATTCAACGCCTAATTTTTCAATTGCGTACTCCTGAACACCCAGACGCGTATCTTCAACATTGGCCTGTACAATTATTGCTCCATAACCGTCACGCTGGTAATCTTTATAAAGTTTCACCCGCCGTTTGAGATCAACTGTATCTAGTATTTTACCATTTTTAATTACTGATTCCTGATCCATTCCGACAACATTTTCCCCGATTGTTAAACCGGTTCCAGCAAGAGCAGAACCAATAGCCAATCCTTCCCAATTGTTCTTTGCTATATTAGTTGAACCGATACCTGGTATAATCCATGGATAGCGAAACTTCAATCCCTTATCATGCCCGAAAGCAACTTCAATATTTACAGCTGGGAAAACGGCTTTATCGCTGTCGGCTTCAATACCATGTGCACCTACAGCAGTACCCATAATGTTGAAATGTGAGTAATCAACAGGATAGGTTTTTTCTGAGGCAGTCGTAATAACGCCAAACGGCTGGGGATAAATTACTTCATGACCCCTATAAGCAGATTTCCCTATCTCGCACATACCGATACAACCATCAACACAGGTTACACACATTCCTGATGCTGGCGTTACCGAGTCTTCTGTCCTGTTCTTTGTTAAAGTTGCGGCTGAAGAGTTAACTCTCGATAGTGTCATTGTCATTCTATTTTCCTCCGTTATTTTTTTTAATCTTTCTTTATCTCACATGCGACACAGGGTTCCATGTAGCACATCATATCATTAAATTGTTCTTTTTCCACGCAGGGCGGACTGAGATTTGCACAACCTCCGCAAATTGCTTTATCTGGTTCCGTATAAGTACATCTAAGCTGACAAGCTGGACAGACATATATACAACCACCGCAAAGACGGCATTCTTCCGATTTAATATCGAATGGTGTTCCAATGCTTCTGTTTTCACCACGCCCCCTGAAACCAATAGCCTTTGCCATCATCTGCTCTTCACACATCCGTACACATAGTCCACATAGAATACAATCTTCATGTTCCTGTCTGAAGCGTTGCTGACGAATCTCATGCGCCGCAGCAAGATCCTGAATAACCTTTGATTGAGGACAAGATGCTAGCAATAGTTCAAGTATCATTTTTCGTGCTCTAAGCACTCTTGCAGTGGCAGTTCTTACGTACAAACCTTCTTCCACCCGGTATGTGCAGGAAGTAACCAACTTGCTGTTTGGTTCTTTGCCAACCTCAACCACACAAAGACGACACGCGCCATAGGGAGATAGTCCCTCCATATGGCATAGTGTAGGAATAGGAAAACCATAAAACTTAGCGGCTTCCAATAACGTGGTCCCTTCTTCAACATATACATCAAGCCCATTTAAGGTAAATGAAATCATCTTAATTTCCTCCTGCTATAACCTGTGGTTCCTTTATTTCTATCTCTTGAGGCTGCGTGAATTCAAGATCACATCTCAAACATCTTCTTGCTTCGCACCTGGCTTCTTCAACTGAGAGCGACACTTCTACTTCAGCAAAATTCCGTTTTCGCCAATCGACAGAAGCCCTGGGCGTTTCAACACGCTCGACTTGTGATGTATCTTCATCTTCAACCTCTACCGGCTCTACATAGACATTAGGCAAATCAAGTTCTGCTGGCAGATCCAGTTTTTCGCCCTTTATATAGTGGTCAATCATCTCAGCGGTTTTCTTACCAGCAGCTATGGCTTCGATAACAGTGTTAGGACCAGTCACTACATCACCTGCCGCAAACACTCCCGGTCGACTAGTTTGTAATGTTTTTCTATCAACTTTTACTGTATTCCAATTTGTTACTTCAACTTTACTGGATCGAGCAGGACCGATGCTGTCGATGCCAGAGTCTTCGCTTATTGCTACAATCATCGTATCGAGTTCTATTATAAGTTCTTTACCTTCAATGGGGATAGGCCGGCGCCTACCGCTAGAATCAGTATCTCCTAACTCATTTCTATAACATTCTAGTCCTGAAAAATAACCGCTAGTAGAAATTATTTCCTTAGGTGATATCAATGTTTGAATTTTTATGCCTTCCTGTTCTGCAGCTTCAATTTCTTCTGCAAATGCGGGCATCTCCTCCCGTGTTCTACGGTAAAGGATAGTGACGCTTTCTACATCTTTTTGACGGAGAGCCGTGCGAGCTGCATCAATAGCTGAGTTACCTCCGCCTATTACTCCGACTCGCCCTTTAGCAAGTTCTTTATTTTGCAAATTAAATGCTTTAAGAAACTCTATTGATGGATATACTCCTTTCACGTCCTCATTTTCTAATCCGAGCGGACGGCTCTTATGTGCACCCATAGCAAGTAAAACAGATTTATATCCTTCGTTAAACAATTGGTCAATAGTAATGTCAACTCCAAGAGCAGTGTTGCATTTCACTGTGATATTATCATCCAAAAGCGATGCTATCTCGTTTTTAATAGTCTCTTTCGGTAGTCGGTAGGATGGTATTGCACAGAACAGCATCCCCCCAGGTTCATCCTCAGCTTCAAAGACAGTAACATTATAACCTTTTAATGAAAGATAATGAGCTGCTGTAAGTCCCGCCGGACCTGAGCCAACAACAGCTACCGAAGGTGAATCTTTAGTGGCACTTGCTTCCCTTACTGGTTTGTAAGTTGATGGATCAATGCGATCTGTTATAAAACGTTTGAGAGCCCTTATAGCTACCGGATCACTCCCACTTGTTCCCAATCGGCAGCGCTCTTCACATTGATGATCACAGACTCGAGCACATACTGAAGGGAATGGATTAGCCTCGCGTATAGTAGTGTAAGCTTCTTCGAATTCACCGCGCGCAATATGAGCAACATAACGCCACGCTTCTGTTCCTACGGGGCAGGCCGAATGACATGGAGCCCCCACAAGTTCATTGCATACAAAAGCATCGCATCTTTTGTAAGTGATATGTCGTTCATATTCCTCCCGGAAATAACGCAAAGTGCTAAGTACCGGGTTGGAAGCAGATTGCCCAAGTCCACACATCGTAGTATCCTTTACAACCAGAGCTAGTTCCTCAAGAAGATCGAGATCTTCAAGTGTTCCTTTTCCTACAGAAATATCCTCGAGAATTTCATACATCCTTTGTGTACCTTTACGACACGTGAAACATTTCCCACAAGATTCATCTTTTAAAAATTTCATAAAGTATTTAGCCACATCAACCATGCAAGTATTTTCATCCATTACAATCATTCCACCTGAACCCATGATCGATCCTGCTTGGGCAAGGCTATCGTAATCAATTGGAATATCAAACATCTTAGCTGGAATACAACCCCCGGAAGGACCTCCAGTCTGAACGGCTTTGATTTTGGCTTTACCTACAGAGCCACCACCTATATCATAAACAACTTCGCTCATTTTGATGCCTAGCGGTACTTCAACAAGCCCGGTATTTTTAATTTTACCTACAAGCGAAAATATTTTTGTACCAGTATTACCGGGTACTCCTATCTTAGCATACTCTTCTCCACCATTTTTAATAATAACTGGAATATTAGCAAGTGTTTCCACATTGTTAATACAAGTAGGCTTTCCGCTAATCCCCTTTTCAATTGGATATGGCGGACGCTGTTGAGGTTCACCCATAAAACCTTCAATAGACTTAATTAGGGCTGTTTCTTCACCACAAACAAATGCTCCAGCTCCGCGGATGATTTCAATACTAAAGTTGATGCCTGTACCTAAGATATTGTTTCCTAAAATACCCATATCTTCGGCTTGTCTAAGAGCGATTAGTGTATGTTTGATTGCCAAAGGGTATTCGCTACGCACATAGATAAATCCTTTTGTGGCACCAATAGCAATACCTGCAATGATTATCCCTTCGATGATAGCATGAGGATTGCCCTCAAGAAGACTTCTATCCATATAAGCACCCGGATCTCCCTCATCACAATTACAAACGATATATTTTTGCCCATTTCCATTTTGGGAAGCTCTAGCTAATTGCCACTTTTTACCTGTAGGAAAACCTGCACCACCACGTCCTCTAATACCAGATAGCAGAACTTCGTTTATAATCCATTCCGGATCAATCTTTGTTAAGACCTTTTCCAAGCTCGCATAACCATCTTGTTCTATATAGTTCAAGATTCTAATTGGATCTAATTTTTGATTGTTACCCAGAATTGTACGAGTTTGTTTATTAAAAAACGGAATGTCTTTTTGACAATGGTAAGATTTTTGAATTTTTGGATCCTGGTAAATCAAATCTTCAGCTACAAATCCGCCAACAGCTGCTTCAACTACTTTTGGAACATCTTTCATTCTAAGTTTAGGATAAAGCTGGAGACCTGGTTCAACCAAGATAAACGGATCCATTTCACAAAATCCCTGGCATCCTGTAACTCTTAGTTTCACTTTTTCCCTCATACTGCGTTCTATAATATATCGTTTAATGACTCTGAGTATATCATTAGAACCACTAGCTTGCCCACCTGTACCAGTACATAACAACAAGTGTTGGTTCGTCAGATTGAAGCTCTCGTTCACTTAGAACGCGTTGACGAAAATTACTGAATTCTTTAACAGATGAATGTTTCCTCATCTAATAATCTCCTATTAAAAACACTTCTCAAAAATCATCATTCTACTGTAGGTCCACCTACATCCAATATGTGTTCCTTGCAACCACGTCGTGCACATATTTGTACTACTCCTCCACCGCGGACAATCATAGGCACCATTGGTGCACTACACACTCCACATTTAGCACCACCAATGAGTTCGGCATGACAATGAGGGCAGAAAATATTCATAATAGTACCCGGCGGTATTTCATAAAGTGAGACGACTTGATGGCTTCCGTACAGGCAGGATAATGCTAGCCAGCCATGATTATTATCGAATGATACTGTAACTCTAATAGCAGGGTATCCATCAATTATAGAATCCGAATCCATTAAACTATGATTACAGCGCGAACAACTTACCTCAACCGGGAAGATGCGTTCGTCAGTCTCAACCTTTACAACATCAAGCCCTGCTGCGAGTTTTCCTAAGTATATCTGAGACTAAAGAAGCCTTCACCTGTGGGAAATAATGACCGTCCACTACAACAACGGGTCCAAGTGCACAAGCACCTAAACAATTTACTGTTTCCAAAGTAAATTCTCTATTTTCAGTTGTTTCACTTGCCTGTATTCCCAATTCCTTTTCAAGTTCACGGGCAATCGCTGGACCACCTCGTACGTGACAAGCAGTTCCTAAACATACTGAGATAAGATGTTTACCCCTTGGTTTTAAGCTGAAGGACCTATAAAATGTAGCAATTCCATATATATCTACTAGCGAGCGTCCGGTTTTTTCTGCTACTTCTTTTAGCTCTTTCTCGGGCAAGTAACTGTATTTGGATTGGATCTTTTCAAGAATTGCAATCAGTCCTGTTGTCTTATAAACATTATCCTCAAGAATTTGATTCGCATTTTCAGGTTCCATATAGTATTTCCCTTAAAACAGTTTTCCCTAAATGGTTTCGTTTAATTATCTATTCATATTCCTCGCAACACACGATGTCACCTTCTGGTTTAGAATAGGTGCAGACTTTTCGATGTATACAACTTGAGCATAGTCCCCCAAGTTTATTTGTATATTCATCACAATTATCATTCACTTCTTCCATTCTAACTTTTTGCATATTGGCATTATCTTTTTGTTTTTCACTCGTTAAGTCAGAATCGTCAAACTCTTCACACTGCCACACTGGTTGATCATGTCTTCTTCGATGCAAGCAAGTGGTAACCTTGTTGCATGATGCACAAAGACCTATCTCTTTGCTGTAAATCATCTTATCCTCTATCACAAAGTTCTGAATAAAAGATGTTATTGGATTAATTAGACTTATCATTATACACTTTTTGATAATCGCAAAAGCAAAGGATATGCCAATGGATTGGAATATGATAGGAGAATTGATGCTTAAGAGATAACTCTATTGAATTAAAATAATTAAGCAATGATGTTTTAATAAAGAAAACAGTGGAAGCCTAAAAGAAATGAAAACGAGAGGGGGGAAAAATGAACCGGCGGGGAATATTTCCCCATACTTATAATCTAGGATGTGAGTTACAGTTTTTTTAATTTCTCACGTAATGTCTTCCGGTCAATTTCCAATATTCTAGCTGCTTTTGCTTTATTTCCTTCCACACTTGATAATACATTACGAATGTATTCGGCCTCAACTTCAGCTAGATTACGCGTAAAACCTGTTTCTCTCAATGCAGAAAACCTCATTAAGGAGGGCAAATCAGGAGCATCAATAATGTTATCTTCCTCCATGACTAAAAGACGTTGTATTACATTCTCAAGTTCTCTAACGTTTCCTGGCCAATTATAATTTTCAAATACATCTAAGGCCTTGTTAGAAAACTGCGGTGATGCTTTACCAAACTCTTCGGCATACTTATTAGCAAAATAATTTACTAATAACAAAATATCCTCTCTCCTTTTCCTTAATGGGGGAACCTTAATGTTAATAACATTCAAACGGAAGAACAGGTCTTCTCTAAAAGCATTTTTGTTAACTTGACTTGATAAATCTTTATTAGTTGCGGCCAGAATTCTAACATCAACTTTTTGTTCCCGATTGGCTCCAACCATACATACTTCCTTATCTTGAAGTACTCGTAAAAGCTTAACCTGCATAGACAAGCTTGTTTCACTTACTTCATCAAGAAAGATTGTACCACCATCAGCAGTTTGAAAAAAGCCTGCTCGTGTTACGCTTGCCCCGGTAAATGCTCCCTTAACGTGACCAAAAAGTTCGCTTTCGAGAAGACCCTCTGGAATACCACCACAGTTTACAGGTATAAATGGAGCTGAAGATCGTGGACTGTTATAGTGTATCGCCCTTGCAACAAGTTCCTTCCCCGTGCCGCTTTCTCCAGTGATAAGTACATTAGCAGATGTAGATGCTACTTTCGAAATGGCTCGATAGACTTCCTGCATATTTGTTGATTCACCAAGAAGACCATATTTAGCTTCTGGCTTTTTAGTTGTTTTACTATTGCTGGATTTATTCATCCGAAGTTTATCTAATGATCTCTTAACAGCAGACGTGAGTTCCTCATCTGTAAACGGTTTGGCAAGAAATTCTTCAGCCCCAGTTTTAACTGCTGTTACTGCGCCTTCAATAGAGGCGTAGCCGGTGATCATCATTACTTCTGTATTCTTAAAATTCTCTCTTACATGTCTAATTAAATCCAGTCCACTAACCTTTGGCATTTTTAGGTCGGTTATCACTAAATCAATTAAAGTCGATTCTAAAATTCTAATTGCTTCCCAGACTCCCGGGGCAGTATACACAACATAATCCTGTAAGGTTAGATTTCTTTGGATAACTTCGAGAGTTTTGGGGGAATCGTCCACAACCAAAATATGTTCCTTCATATCCGTTTTATTATTCAAAAAGTTCTCCTTAAAATATTAAGTTTTGGTAATTGGAAGTTTAATCTCGAATCGTGAACCTTTGTCTACCGAACTTTCAGCTTTTATCATACCTTTATGTGAAGAAATTATTCCATGAACTACAGATAATCCTAATCCAGTTCCTTCGTTTACATCTTTTGTTGTAAAAAAGGGATTAAATATTTTTTTTATCACATCATCTGTCATACCAATACCCGTATCTTTTACTATCAAATAAACATTATCATCGGCGATATTTGTTTCTATGGTAAGCTTTCCTCCGTGCGGCATTGCTTGGATGGCATTCACTACAAGATTGACTAAAACCTGATTAAGTTGCGCCCGATCACATTTAATTTTTGGTAAATCATTCGAAAGCAAACGATCCAATTCAATTCCTTCTTTTACAAATCGGGCCTCAAAAAAATGTAAACCATCTTTTATAAGCTGATTTAGGTTAACCATTTCTTTTTTTGACGGCGCTTGCCGAGCAAATAGTAAAAGTTTTTTTATCACCTCACGTGCATTTAAAGAGGCGTCCACAATCCCATCAACATCATTGCTAACAATGCCAGGAAGTTCTTTGTACTTCTTTATAAGCTGCGCAAAACCAAGAATATTACTTAGAGGTTCATTAAGTTCATGAGCTACGCCTGTCGCAAGTTGTCCTATTGTAGCTAATCGATCTGCATGCCTGATCTGATCCTGCAGCTTCAACTGGTTCTTCTCAGCTTCTTTCTGTTCGACAATCAAAGCTATTTGCCTCGCAATAGTATCAATCAAATTTCTTTCTTCTTGCAGGAAAGGACCTTCATCAAGGTTTGGTTTATCCTCTGTATAGATCACCTCAACATAACCTCGTCTTTCATTATTTAGAATAATATCCGCAGTCTGCTTTTGTTTAGTTTGACGAAAACCTGGTGCTGAGAAAATATTTCCATTTATAGATATTCTACCCATAGCAATTTCTGGATATTGCCAAGCAGGAGGAATAATTTCTATAATACTCTTCAAAATATCATCTAGAGATAATTCTTTTTTTTCAGACACCTTTGCAATACTGTATAGGCAGGTTAATTCTTTAACTCGTTCTCGTAGTGCTGCTTGAGCACGTTGATTTATAAGGGCGATTCCAAGGTTATGCGATAAACCCCCATACTGCTGTATATCATTTTCACTAAAATACTCACGTTGTTTACTCACCAATAACAGACAACCAATAATAGTTTCTACAAAATAAATGGGAACTATAGCTAAGGATTTATAATCTTTTTCTAATACAGATTTCAAATCAATATCTCTTTCTACATCGCCTGTCCAAAAACTACCGTTAACACTAAAATTTTGTAAACTATGGTCGAATTCCTGCTCAATAATATCGATTTGTAATTTTTCGATGTGTGTGGGTCTCTGAAATTTATGTTCCGCTTCTACTTCATTATTATTAAAATTTACTGCACTATATTGGAATGAATTTGCAACCTGTTGGTTAATTTTACAACTAATATACTTGTCATGTTTCTTCATCATTATTTCAACAAACTCACATCCAGAAAATGACAAGAACCTCTTCAGTACCTCGTGAAGAAAGTCGACTCTTGATACGTCTCTATTCACATGACTTAAAATTTCTTGTGAAAAATTTTTAAAATCTTTTTTTGTTTTATTTGGCGACAACTGTAATTACTCCTTATTTGTCAATTCTAACTAAATGTATCAATGCCGAGTAAATACTTTATTACAGTCTAAAATTAAAATAAGAGGGGGGAATTTTTCTGTCGATAATTTCCTTTTTTGTTTGATTTGTACAGACTATAGTAAGTGTATTGATCAGTGTATATTTATGTGTTTCAGTATAATACTTTGCTACGCGATTAAAACTTTCTGCCCATTTTCCTAAACTCAGGCCTCTGCTTGCTGGTACCAACAAGAGGCATAGTTATGTCTGAATCACCTCCACGCAAGCAAATTTTATCAACATCTGTAAAAAACCCACATAACATTTTTTCAAAGGTTGGTTGATGTCCAGTTCCAGGATATCCTACAAAAACGATAGAAAATGGAGACCTCTCTTTCAATGGTATATGCCCATCCTGTTCCGGGTTTTTGTAAATCGTGAGATCTCTTTTCATAATTTTCAATGGATTCTGGATCAAAATAGGGTTTAACTTGTGAGACTAATGAGGCGGGTTTTTCACAGTGCCCTCTGTTGTTTGATCCAACTAAAAGAAAGCGTGACGGAAAATCAAACATATTTGCAACAACTATTTTTATCATTTTAATATTAAATAATCGTTATCAAAATATAAATTAAAATTACTAAATAATTTAAACATTAATTGAGTAAGATTTCAGAAGGGATTATCGTAAGAATATTAAAAGAAAAACCCCTAAGTTGTTGTAAACTAAGGGGTGTAGCGGAGAGGGCGGGATTCGAACCCGCGATACCAGTTTCCCAGTATGACGGTTTAGCAAACCGTTGGTTTCAGCCACTCACCCACCTCTCCGGGTTGAAAAAGCTGAGTGCAAAAATACTACTTTAATTGTAATATTGAAACTGATATTCTGACAGATTACTTTTTAATTTTCTTAAATAAGAAAACAACTAGAAATAAAATAAAAGCTGCAACTACAGCTGTCGGACCACTCGAAACGTCTAGTTCAAATGCAAAATAAATTGCCAGCGGAGGAATAATTGCTCCAATAAGAATTGAATACAGGAATACGATTACTATTCTCTTCGCAAGCATAATAGAAATTGAGGCAGGAATAATCAGGAATGCAAAAGTAAATACATCACCCACAAAACGTGTTGTTAGTGAAATTCCGATTCCAACAGTAAGATAAAATATCAGAAGCCATAGCCTGTCGTTTATACCGTGCGCGGCAGCAGTATCGGCATCAAATGTTACAAACATTAATTGCTTTTTAAATAAATAAAAAATTGAGAAAACAATTATCATAATTACGAACAAGGTGTAAAATTCCTGTGAGCCAATAAATAAAATATCCCCCTTTAAAATTGATTCAATCTCAGCTACTTCAGCAATAGGACTTTTCTGAATAAAAATAATTCTCAGCGCAATTGCAACAACGAACATTAAACCCAGTAGCCCATCTGTTGTTAAGAATTTTTGTTTATAGCTTTGAGAGAAAATCAGAACTGCAATCACAGCAAAAAGAAGTGAAAAAAACGTATGTTCAAAATGATGCAGGAAGGAATCATCAATTGATTGAACCCCAAATAAATTTGCCAGCATTTGTTCAAGATTTAATAAATGAAGAAATGAAAATGCAACACCGGCAATAGCTGCTTGAGTTAAGGCAGCTCCGAGAAATACAACTCGTTGAGATACCACAAACACCCCAAGGAAACTACAAATTATGCCAGCTACAATACTACCGAGCATTGCGTACGGAAATAATTCAAATAAGATGTTTAAAGTTTCCAAAATATTTATTTAATGTTTTGAAGTAATAAGATATTTACCATCAATCTTTTTTATTTCAATATTTGTTGAATATGTTTTAGCCAGGTTCTCTTCAGACATAGCTTCCTCAATTAATCCAAATTGATAATTACCTGCTTCAAATAAAATCAATTTCTCTACCAGGTTTGCTACATCAGTCAAAAGATGACTTACTATCAAGACCGTTAAATGACTCTTTTCTTGTAGTTCAGAAACTAGATTTAGAACTGAATAATGGGATGGAGTATCCAAACCGTTAGTTGGTTCATCAAGAATTAATATATCAGGTTTTACTGCTAAAGCCCTGGCAATCAGGACACGTTGTCTTTGACCGCCTGAAAGACTATTGTAATTCATTGATGTTAGATCAGAGATACCAACTCGTTTTAGACTATCATTAACTAGTTCTTCGTCTTCTTCCCCGGGTGACTTAAATGTTCCGAGTAAGGAATATCGTCCCATCATTACAACATCGTGCACAGAGTAGGGTAGTAATGGTTGAACTACATCACGTTGTGGCACATATCCGAAAACAAGATTTTCTTTTTGAATTTTACCCGCAAGTGGCTTAATGTTTCCAAGCAATGTTTTAAGAAATGTAGTTTTCCCTGAACCATTCGGACCAACTATTCCTATAAAATCATTTCTTTCAATTGAAAGATTGAGGTTGCTTAAAATTATATTTCGACCATAACCTATCGAAACATCAGAGAAACTCACAATGGTTTCTTTTCTACTATCTGTCAGTTTCATAAAATCTATTCACTATATATTCAATAAGTTCAAAATAGTTTTCAACTCCTTCAGTTCCGTAAACATTAATCGGTACTTTTACTACTTTAATTCCAGTCGATTCGGCAATATGGTTAGGTGCGCTGTCACTATAGTAATTAACCATAAGGATAATTTTAATTTTATCTTTCCTGATTAATTTAATCAACTCAGCATCGTGCGAAGGTGTTGGTGGAATACCTGGTTTTGGTTCAACATTATTTACTACATTAAATCCAAATCTATTGACAAAATACACCCAGCTTTTATGAAATGTAATAATATTTTTTTGTTTTAATTCTGAAAACTTACCTGACCATATATTCATTTTCTGATCTATCTGGTTTTTGAATTCATCAAGATTTTTTTTGAAGTACTCAAGATCACTTGATGAGAAGTCACTCAAAGCGATAAAGATTTCTTCAGCCATTATTTTTGCATTTTCAGGATCCAGCCAATAGTGTGGATTTCCAAAAGGGTGAACGTCTCCCTGACTTGCATCAACTCTTGATGTGGGAACTTCTTTCTTTTGAATATCTGTTGAAAGATCGATCAATATCAATTTATCATTTCTTGAACCGTCAATTAGTTGAGGTAACCATTTTTCAAAATCCAAACCTATCTTAAAAACAAGATCAGCATTTCTGAGTTTTAACATATAGCTGGGAAGTACTTCAAGAAAGTGTGCGTCCTGATCACCACGACAAATATATTCAACTGAAACTTTGTCACCGCCAACAATCTCAACCAGATTTGCTACTGTTGTTGTTGTTCCAACTACGTTTATTTGAGAATAAAGATGTAAGCTGATGGTAATTACAAAAAAGATAATCAAATATTTTTTCATTTATATACCTTAATATTTCATTTGTTAAAATTGATGTGCTTTGTGTGGTCCAAGTGAAAAAATCATCTGTAAGGTTATTGTAGTTTCACCGTCCTTCGACACATTATCAGTTAAATTAAAAAACAAATATTGGGTGCTAAGTTTAAATGCTAATGTTTCTTCAACAGGATAATAATCAATCCAACCTTCAATTCCATTAGTTTTATTCTGATTATCATTTGAAAGAGTTGTTGCAGAATAGTTATCACCAATTACACCAAAAGTAAAATCGTATTTCACGCCAACAGTAAATTGTTTGACGAATTGGTAGTCGAAATAGAAAAACACTCCGTAAGTAGTAATCGTTTCAATGGTTTGCTCAGTTTCTGTTCTGCGAATAACATCTCTGTGATTCACTATAGAACCTCCCTGTATCAAAAGTGAAGTATATGTATTTGGTCGATACTTGTACTTGAAATCAAATCCGCCATAAAAATATTTAAGCATCTGTTCAGGGAACCCAACGCTGTCTGGAACGTAGAAAGAAGACTTAGCATAATTTCCGAATGATCCGCTCAACCCAACATCAATATTGTTAAAATCGTTGATCGAAAAAAATGAACCAAGTCGTCCGACAAATATCAAACTGTTTCCACGAACTTCAGCTGGATCAACATCTTCACCAGCCGTATTTATTGCCATTGCATCACCAGTGTAGGCACCAAGCACTAATGATGAATAAAAATTTTCTGTTGGAAGTATGAAATTAAAGTCGAGCCCTATGTCATTAAAACCTTCACCACTAAAATAAATTTGCTGCCAGAGTGGACGATCAACAAAAGCCCAGGCATGTGGATGAAGAGTATTAATTTTTCCAAATCCTAGTAAATATTTTCCTGCTTTGATCTGAATATCCAGTGGCAATCCACGCAAGATTTCTGCATACAATTCTTCCACACCAAATTCACCTTCTTCATAAGCAAAATTTGCGGTTGCTTTTGCATAAGGATTTAAATAGCCTTTAATAAACAATTCAGCTGAAGGAATATCAAAAAGTAATTTGCCGTAATCTGGTGTGTTCTTTTCAAAATACATATATGATTGAAATGTTCCGATTAAACTTATTTCCGGATTAACATTGGATTGTGCCACTAAGAGTGAGGGCACAATTAACAAATAAAAAATGAGTTTCTTGTGCATACAATTCTCCGTTCTACCTGATCTGTTTTAATTACAATCAGAATTAATAATTTTTCAATTAGAGGAAGAAATTAGGAAAGGGTTGGGGGAGAACGAAGAAGATTACCGGAAAGAAATAGCATATTTAATTTAAAATTGTCAACATTCCTTTGAATAAAAACTTCATTTTCGCAAACATGAAGCGATGAACAATTATTAAATACTAATGCTGTTTGAATCTTATTAAAATTTTGATGGATAATACAATTTTCGTTTGTATCGGACTGCAACACATAATTAAACGCATTATTATTTTTTTGTTCGTTATAATACTTTAGTTCAGAAATATTTATGTGATGAAAGTGCAAAATACCTGCAAGGAGAGATAGCAGATATACCCCAATTAAGAATGTACTTAAACTCGTTTTGTATTTTGAGAAAGTGAAATTCATTTCTAAAACAAAAATTCTAAATATCTGAGTAAAAAACAATATTAATAGAAACCTATTTCCCGAACGAGAATTGATCAAATGGATTTTACCTGATTTCAATAATTCATTGCTTGCTGAGTGGAGATTCAGTAAATTTCAATTTATAATTTCCAAAAACTATTTGATAAATGAATATATTTCAAGGTGTAGATTACTATAATATTGAGTCCCTTTTATCTTCTGAAGAGATAATGATTCGAGATACTGTCCGGCAATTTGTCTCGGATGAAATCATTCCAATAATTGAAAAATACAACAGGGAAGGTAATTTCCCGACTCAACTTGTTCTCCAAATGGCTGAACTTGGATTGTACGGCAGTACTCTTCCACAAAAATATGGCTGTGCTGAACTCAATTATGTTTCTTATGGTCTGATTGCCCAGGAGTTGGAAAGAGGAGATAGTGGTATCAGGAGTTTTGTTTCGGTTCAAAGCTCGTTGGTAATGTATCCCATTTTTCGCTTTGGTAGTGAAGAACAAAAAGATAAATGGCTCCCACAGTTAGCAAATGGAACAAAGGTTGGCTGCTACGGATTGACAGAGCCTGATTACGGTTCAAATCCATCTGGAATGGTAACCAAGGCGGAAAAAGTTGATGGCGGATTTCTTTTGAACGGTGCCAAGATGTGGATCACGAATGGAACTATTGCTGACATTGCAGTCGTTTGGGCTAAACTTGATGGAGTTGTTCGGGGATTCTTGGTTGAAAAGGGAATGAAAGGTTTTACCGCACCGGAAATGAAAGGGAAACATTCATTAAGAGCTTCTGTTACTTCTGAATTAATATTTGATAACGTTTTTCTTCCTGACAAAAATTTACTCCCCAAAACTGAAGGATTAAAAAATGCTTTGATGTGTTTGAATCAAGCTCGATATGGTATTGCCTGGGGAGTTGTCGGAGCAATGATGGCTTGCTATGATTCTGCACTGAATTATTCAAAAAGTAGAATACAATTCAGTAAACCAATTGCTGGTTATCAGATGACTCAGGAAAAATTAGTAAACATTCTTACTGAACTAACAAAAGCACAATTGCTAAATCTCCAACTGGGAAGAATGATGGATAAAGGAGATGCAAAGCACGTTCACGTTTCAATGGCAAAGAGAAATAATTGTGAAAAGGCTCTTGAGATTGCAAGAATATCAAGGGAAATTCATGGTGCAAATGGTATACTTGATGAATACCCTGTTATGAGGCATGCTGCAAATCTTGAGTCAGTTAAAACATATGAAGGTACTCACGAAATGCACACACTTATTCTTGGTGAAGATATAACAGGCATTCCTTCTTTTGATTAAAAAAGAATTCAATATGAATGAAAAATTCAAAATAGAAGAAGCTCTAACTTTTGATGATGTTTTATTAGTCCCTGCAAAATCATCTGTCTTACCCCGGGAAGTTGATATAGCAACATATCTAACTCCTGAAATAAAATTGAACATTCCGATTATTTCTGCGGCAATGGATACAGTAACAGAAGCTAATTTAGCTATTGCCATGGCAAGGGAAGGTGGGATCGGGATACTTCATAAGAATATGAGTATCGAGAGACAATGTGAAGAGGTAGATAAAGTTAAGAGATCAGAAAGCGGAATGATTAAGGATCCTGTTACTCTTTCACCTGAAAAGACAATCAAAGATGCATTACTGCTAATGAGGAAGTATAGTATTTCAGGAATACCTATAGTAGATAATTCAAGAAAACTCGTTGGTATTCTGACAAACAGAGACCTTAGATTTGAACCAAATGAAAGATTAAAAGTTTCTCAACTTATGACCAAAGATAATCTTATTACAGCACCGATGGGAACAACCTTAGAAAAGGCAGAGAAAATACTTCAGCGATATAAGATTGAAAAGCTACCAGTTGTAGATAAACGAGGAATATTAAGGGGGCTGATAACTTTCAAGGATATTATGAAAAAGAAAAAACATCCATTTGCTTGTAAAGATGAACATGGCAGACTAAGAGTGGGAGCAGCAGCGGGTGTAACAATGGATACTTTTGATAGAATAGATGCTCTTACTTTAGCTGGCGCTGATGCTATAGTTGTTGATACTGCACATGGGCATTCAGCCGGAGTAATAAAAGTGATTAAGGAAGCAAGAAAAAAATTCAGATATATTCAGTTAATAGCTGGAAATATAGGAACTTATGAAGCTACACTTGATTTAATAGATTGTAAAGTTGATGCAATAAAAATTGGAATCGGTCCCGGTTCAATTTGTACTACTCGTGTAATAGCTGGTGTTGGTATTCCTCAAATTTCTGCGGTTCTTAATTCGTATCGTGCCACAAAAAAATCTGGTATTCCAATAATAGCTGATGGTGGAATTAAACAAACCGGAGATGTTGCTAAGGCATTAGCAGCGGGAGCACACACCGTTATGATTGGAAGTCTTTTTGCAGGTGTTGAAGAAAGCCCCGGTGAGTCGATTCTTTATGAAGGAAGGAGTTTTAAATCGTATCGAGGAATGGGCAGTTTAGGTGCTATGAAGGAAGGAAGCAAAGATAGATATTTCCAGGATGTAGAAGATGATATTGCTAAATTGGTACCGGAAGGAGTTGAAGGAAGGGTTCCTTATAAAGGTCCTCTTGAAAATACTATTTATCAGCTAGTCGGAGGATTGAGAGCTGCGATGGGTTATTGTGGAGTGAAGAATTTAGACAAATTAAGAAAGAATTCAAGATTTATAAAAATAACTTCTGCTGGTCTGAAAGAAAGTCATCCTCACGATGTAATTATTACTAAAGAAGCCTCTAACTACCAGGTTAAGTCTTAGACTTCTTAAAAGGGTAGACAATTTACAATGCATAAAGTACTCGTTATCGCTTATTATTTTCCACCAATGGGTTTAAGTGGTGTTCAGCGTACACTTAAAATTTGTTAAATATCTAAAGCATAACGGTTGGGAACCAACGGTTATTACTACCAAAAATGTAGCTTACTTTGCTCACGATGAATCACTTCAGAAAGAATTAGATGAAACGGGTGTCCGAGTAATAAGAGTTGAGGGTTCAGAACCAAATTCGCTTCTTTCAAAACATGGAACCATAAAAATACCAAATGAATTTGTCCGTAAGACTTTTAATAGATTAAGTCAAATATTTTATATCCCCGATAATAAAATATCCTGGTCTAAAAGGGCATTAAAAAAATCAATTGAAATACTTTCAAATGAGCGTTTTGATTGTTTGTTTATCTCTGGACCCCCATTCAGTCAATTCGATATATTTACTGACATAAAAAAATATCAAAATATTCCGATTGTTCTTGATTACCGGGATCTTTGGGTTGATAATCAGTTCTCATTTTATATAACTCCATTCCATAAAAATTTACACAAAAGAAAAGAGTATATTGCGTTAAAGGCAGCTGATAAAGTGATAGTAACCAATCGAAGAATTAAAGAGAGGCTCATAAATGTTTATAAATTTCTTTCTTTTGATGATGTATTCATCTTACCGCATGGTTATGATCCAGACGATTTTACCAAGATTGATCAAGTACAAAAACCAAATGATAAAATGCTAATTACTTATGCTGGATTATTTTACGAGTATATTACGCCAAAATATTTTCTTCAAGCATTCAAAAAGTTGCTGATTGAAAATCCTTCCGTTGCTGAAAATATTCGATTGTCATTTGTAGGTTTACTTGGAAAAGAAAATCAAAAACTCATCAAAGAATTAAAACTTGAAGCATATGTTTCTGAGTATGGTTATTTACATCACCTCGAAACTATTCAGAAGTTGATGATGAGTGATGTTCTTTGGTTTATGGTGGGTAAAGGAAAGAGTGCCGAGACAATTTCAAGTGGGAAATTATACGAATATTTCGGAACACGAAAACCTATAATTGCCTGTGTTCCCGAGGGTGCTTTGAAGATGGCTGCTAAAGAATACAAAGCTTCCTTTGTTACTGAACCCGATAATGTTGGACAGATTAAAGATACAATTGTTCAAGTCTATAGCTTATTTAAAGAAGGAAAATTACCAATTCCGGATGAAAAATATGTCGAAACATTCCGAAGAGATATTCTAACCGAGCAACTTGCAAAACAATTAAACAAAGTTTTAAGGGTCTGATATGAACGTAGTTATCATCGGTTCTGGGGGAAGAGAGCATGCTCTAGCTCTTAAGATTACAGAGAGTCCAACTCCGAATAAATTATATATTTTACCCGGTAATCCTGGTACGAGGTTTCTTGGAGAAAACATTAATATCAATCCGACCGAACAAAACAAAATAATGGAGTTCTGCAAAGAAAAGAATATTGAATTCGTTATAATAGGTCCAGAACAACCTTTGGTGGATGGACTTGCGAACAAACTCAGAGAGAATAATATCATTGTTTTTGGTCCAAATAAAGAAGCTGCTCAGATTGAGTCATCGAAGCATTTTGCGAAGAAAGTTATGAAAGAAGCAGGTGTACCAACTGCAAAATATCTTCCTTTTACTTCAAACATGTTCGAAAATGCTAGAGATTATATTCGAACTAAAAAATATCCTTCTGTAATTAAAGCAGATGGGTTGGCATCAGGAAAGGGAGTATTTGTTTGTAATAATTCGACTGAAGCTGAGGAGGCACTCAGCGTAGTTTTTCACGATAAAGTTTTTGGTGAGTCTGGTGAAAAAGTACTAGTTGAAGAATTTTTAGTTGGGGAAGAAGTTTCAGTATTCGCAATCTGTGATGGTAATGAATTTGTTTGTTTACCTGCTTCTCAGGACCATAAAAGAATAGGAGATAACGATACAGGAAAAAATACAGGTGGAATGGGTGCATATGCACCGGCACCAATCGTTAATCCACAATTATTTGAACAGATAAAAAATAGAATTTTATATCCAGTTGTAAGAACTCTCAATAAACGGAACGCTAGTTTCATCGGTTGTCTTTATGCCGGACTTATAATTACTGATGATGGTCCAAAAGTCATTGAGTTCAACTGCAGATTTGGGGATCCGGAGACACAAGTTGTTTTACCGGTACTAAAAGGCGATTTTCTTCATTTATTGTTTACAGCTGCCCAGGGAAAAGTAGATAAAGCTGCTGTGGAATATAACGGCGGCTCTTCAGTCTGCGTTGTTGCTGCTTCAGGAGGATATCCTAATTCTTTCGAAAAAGGCTTTGAGATTACCGGTCTCGATGAACTAAGGGCCGATATTATTATCTACCACGCGGGAACAAAAGAAGAAAATGGAAAAGTAAATACTAATGGAGGAAGAGTGCTTGGTGTAACTTCGGTGCTACCGGATTTTAATTTAATGCTCGCCAAAGATCTTGCTTATAAAGCTCTTGAAGGAATAAATTTTAAAAATATTTACTATCGAAAAGATATATCAGATAAAGCATTTAAATAGTATTTATTTTCCCCTTATACTTTTGCCCTCTAAATTTTAATCAATACCTTTTCGAATAAAAAGATAATTTCTTCGAATTAAATGATTCCTTTACATGTTCACTCAAATAACACTTTTCTGAATGGGACTATTCCTGTTACCAATCTTATTGAAAGATGTGTTGAATATGGGATATCCTCAGTTGCACTGACGGACACTAACTCAATGCATGGTGTTATTGAATTTTCAAAACTAGCAATTGAAAAAAAAATAAAACCAATTATAGGCTCCCGGATTGATTCGCCTTTAGATGAAAACGAATATGTAATCCTTCTTGCTAAAAACAATAAAGGGTACTCCGAACTTTGTAAAATCATAACATCAAGAAAATTAAATGATGACTTCTCACTAAAAAATCTACTTGGTCAAAAATTAGAAAACTTATTTATTCTCACTCCTTCCATAGAATTACTGAGCCACACCCAGCCATCAGATTATATTTTTGTCGAACTAATAGCTTCAAAAAGAGAAAAAAGAAACAATAGAAATAGATATCAATTTGCTATTGAAAAAGGATTTGAATTTGTTGTTACTAATCCTGTTTACTTTATTGATGAAGATGATTTTCTCTTACATAAAACATTATCAGCTATCAGATTAAGGACTAACATTGATAATCTGAATTCTGAAGAGTTGGCCGACGAAGAGTTTTACTTTAAAGATCCAAAAGCAATCGAACGTAAATGGAAAAATCTGCCTAAAGCTTTACTAAATTCTGCCTTGATAGCTAAACAATGTAATGTAGACTTGAGGCTAAGTGAATACAAATTCCCTGCTTACTCAAAACCTTCAGGAACATCTGCGGATACTCTGTTATGGAATGAATCATTCAAAGGATTAGCAAAGCGATACGAAGTGGTTTCTGAAACCGTAAAGAAAAGATTGGAGATGGAACTTTTAGTAATAAGTGAAATGGGTTTTTCAAATTATTTTTTAATTGTATGGGATATTGTAAATGAGGCTAAGCGAAGAGGAATGATGACAATCGGAAGAGGCTCTGCAGCCAATAGTTTGGTAGCTTATTGTCTCGAGATAACTCAAATTGATCCATTGGAACACAATCTTTATTTCGAGAGATTTCTGAATAAAGCAAGAAGTTCCCCACCAGATTTTGATATTGATTTTTCCTGGAAAGAGCGGGATGAAATTGTTAAATACATATTTGAAAAATATGGATATGAAAATGTTGCGATGATTTCAACCACGGTAACTTTTAGAGCAAGATCTGCCTTTAGAGAAGTTGCAAAGGCATTTGGTTTTACTAACGAGGAGATCTCCAGATTTAGCAAAAAAATTCCATGGACCGATGCTGCAAATCTTCCGCATCTAGCAGAACTTTTTCCTGAGTCGAAAGGATTGAATTTTAAACAGGAACCATGGAAGACAATTGTAAAAATAGCTTCTCAAATAGCAAGGTTCCCGAGACATTTGTCAATTCATCCCGGTGGAATTGTAATTACTCCAACTAAAATTACTGACTATGTTGCACTCGAATATGCAAAGAATAAAGGTTTAGGCCTGATTGTTACTCAGCCAGATATGTATTCAATTGAAGATTTAGGTTTGATAAAAATCGATATTCTAAGCCAAAGGTCATTAGGTGTTTTGAGAGATACGATGGATAGTATAAAAAATGGAAACTGATTTTACTCTTTACCGGAGAGAGACCAGGTATTTGAATCAAATTTGATTAAGATGAAACCTAAAAGAAGTAAGCCAAAATTTTCTAACAGTTTTTGAACTCCGATTTTAGTTCCATCAACAGTTCCGAAACAACCGCAGTCAATGTCCAAACCACGTAATAAGCTTATGGCTATCGCTAAGATAAAAACTAAAAGTAAACCACTTAGAATAGCAGAATTCTCTTTCACCGATACACCGAAAACCAAAAGCACTCCTGCACAGAGTTCAATCCAGGGTAAAATTATGGCAAGAATGTTAACTAAAAAGATAGGAAGAAGTTTATAATTTGCAATAGACCTTGCAAACGATTCTGGTTCAGCAGCTTTGGAAATTGCTGCGAAGATAAAAACAACCCCCAGAACTATTCTGATTGAAACGAGAAAATATTTATTACTTAAAATTTTAATCATTTTTATTTTGACTCAGAAGGATGTTCAACAGGGTAGTCAGCACTTAACCATTCTACCCAGCCACCAAAGAAAACGTAAATCTGTTTATAACCTTGTTCAAAAAGTATGTTGCCGAGCAGAATACTTAAATCACAATCAGTACCAGCACAATAAAGTAACTAAAGGTTTTTCTTTCGGAATCTCTTCTAACTTTTGTTTGTGATTGTCAAAGTCATCAAAAGGAATACTGATTGAATTTGAAATATGTCCAGCTAAAAAATCACTTTCATCTCTTGCGTCAATAAACAGTACACCTTTATTGTATAAAGTGTAAGCTTGTTCCAGATTGATTGCTTTTGGTTCGGTGAATACAATAACCTCTGTTTCTGCTTTATTTATTTTTTCATCAGACTTTTGCGGTTCAAGATTTACTTGTTTAGGTTCTTTCCCATCAATTACATTTAAACCCTGTTTGACTTGTTTCTGCTCTTCAATTTTTGGTGCAGTTGATAACATAATTGAATTAACAGTTGTAACGATACTATCTATTTCTGTTTCCAAAAAAAGTGAATCCGGTGCCCATTTTAGTTCAAGTTTTTCTCTGATTAATGGAATTCCTGCAGGATTAAAATAATTTATTGCAAAGCCGAGGATTGTGCTTGTAATAATTATTCCAAATATTTTTTTAGCGTCAACGATTTTAAAGTCTCCCAGATAAAATAAAACCCTCCTCAAGAGGGTGAATTAAAATATAGTACCGAAGGCCGGACTCGAACCGGCACGAGGTTTAAGCCTCACTGGATTTTGAGTCCAGCGCGTCTACCAATTCCGCCACTTCGGCAATAGGTTAAGAATTTTAGGAATAAGAAAATTGTAATGCAAAGTTAAAAAACTTAACCAGATTTGACAATTCAATTGAATATCGTAGCAAGTGTTTCATGATTAAACTTTAATCTTGTAATATGGTCGGGAAAAATGACCTATATGATTTCGCTATACTCATTTCTTTAGGGAGATTGTAAATCAATTAACTATTAAAATCTCTAAGTAAAAAATTACTTTTTCTATCTGTCCAGAACAATTTTGTCGCGGCGACATTATTGGCATTAAAATTGGCATTATTGTGGTAACTCTATTATAAATAAATAGGAGGTACACATAATGAACAAACATCTACAACAAAAACAAATTTTTGATTCATTCTTCAGTGATGAAGATCTGCCGATTTTGTCGGAAGAAGATCCTTGCCTTGATCCTGAGTGCATGGATGATGAACAAATTTATGAAATCATCGATAATAACGGCTACGCTCATATAAATATGAACGAACTAGAGCTTGATGATTATGATGATTTTATGCAACTATAATTTTTAACTTTCGGGGGAAAAATGAAAACATTCATTGGTAAAGAAGGTTATTATGATATTGAAGATAATGGTAACGTAATCCAAAGGATGGTTGATGGTTTGGGTAAATTGACAGGAAGAATTAAAGAATATAGAGATATCAACAAGATTCCCAATCCATTTGATAGAGATGCTATAAATAACTTACTGAAAATACTTAATCTTTATAAATTCGTAGGTCGCAGTTAAATTTATTTCGAAAATGGAATCTTAGTCCATTTATTTTTTATAAACTTGCTAGAGATTATTCTACATTTTATTTTACTTTCCTGCCTTTTCTATTTTTGCCCAAGAATCCCTAAGTGTAACAATTCTATTAAAAACTGGTGAACCTTCTTTACTGTATTTTGTATCCACACAAAAGTATCCTAATCTTTCAAACTGAAATTTTTCTCCTGGTGCTAGCAATTTTTAGTGAAGGTTCAAGTTTACAATTGCTTAGTATCTCAAGTGATTTTGGATTTAAAAATTCTTTAAAATCTTTTCCTTCTTCTCCTTCCGGATTCTTCAACTGAAAATAATCTATCATAAAGTCTAACTTCAGCATTAAAAGCATCTTTGGCAGAAACCCAATGAATTGTCCCTTTAGGCTTTTTTTGAACTTGTTCCTGAGCCGCTTTTTGTATCGGGAAAATATGTGCAATGTAATTCGATTATTTCACCTGAGTTTTTATCCTTTATAACTTTATCACAACTAATTATGTAAGCGTAGCGAAGCCGAACTTCCTTACCTGGAGAAAGGCGATGAAACTTTGGCGGTGGGACTTCTCTAAAATCATCTTTATCAATATAGATTTCTTTCGAAAAGGGAATCTTTCTTGTTCCCATCGAATCATCTTCAGGATTGTTGATTGCTTCAAGTTCTTCAGTTTGGTCATCGGGATAATTTGTAATGACTACCTTTAATGGATTCAAAACAGCCAATACTCTTTTTGCTGCGAATATTTAAATCTTCACGAACACTAAATTCAAGAAAGATACATCAATTGTATTTTCACGTTTTGCAATTCCAACTCTGTCAGAAAAATTTCTGATAGATTCAGGAGTATAACCACGTCGTCTCAATCCTGAAAGAGTCGGCATTCTCGGATCATTCCACCCATCAACATATTTTTCTTCAACTAGTTTTAATAGTTTTCTTTTACTCATAATCGTGTAGTTGAGATTAAGTCTTGCAAATTCAATCTGCTGAGGTGCATAAATCTCAAGTTCTTTAATAAACCAATCATAAAGCGGACGATGATTTTCAAATTCTAGTGTGCAAAGTGAATGAGTAATTTTTTCTATTGAATCTGACTGCCCGTGAGCCCAGTCATACATCGGATAAATGCACCATTTGTTTCCAGTTCGGTGATGTGATTTGTGAAGAATCCGATACATTACCGGATCTCGCATATTAAGATTTGGTGAAGCCATATCAATTTTAGCTCTCAGGACATATTCGCCTTCTTTAAATTCACCATTTTTCATTCTTTCAAAGAGATTCAAGGTTTTCTTCAATGGATCGATTTCTATATGGACTTTCTTTACCCGGCTTCAGTAGGTGTTCCTCTGGTCTCTCTTATTTGATCAGCATTAAGTGAATCAACGTATGCTTTTCCTTTTTTTATCAACTTTATTGCATACTCATAGAGCTGATCAAAATAATCTGATGCAAAATATTCTCTGTCTCGCCCAATCAAAACCAAGCCATTTGATATCCGCCTTAATCGAATCAACGTATTCCTGCTCTTCTTTAGTTGGATTTGTATCATCGAAACGGAGATTACATAAGCCATTATAATCTTTTGCTAAGCCGAAATTAAGACAAATAGATTTTGCATGACCAATATGAAGATAGCCATTTGGTTCAGGAGGAAATCGAGTGTGAACTTTTCCGTTATGTTTATTAGTTCTGAGATCTTCATCAATAATTTCACGAATGAAGTTAGATTGTTTTTTGCTTTCGTTTTTTATTTCTTCCTGGCTCATAAATCTTCAATAATTATTTATTTCAATTTTATTAGTGCAGTTTCGATTCTCGATAGTGTTTCTTCTTTCCCAATAATCGAAACGATATCGTAAACTCCGGGACCTTCTCCAACACCTGAAACTGCTATTCTTAATGGATGAATTAAGTTTACCATTACCAACATTTAATCTCTTGTGCGAGTTTGTCTGAAGCGTTTTTTCAAAATCTTCTTTTAGTCGGATTTTCTAGATTCTGCAAAATGATCTCTCAGCTTTTTTAAGAAGCTCAGGCGAATCTTCTTTCCATCGCTTTTTCAGGATTTGTTCTTCGTAAGTATCTGGGAGCTTTAAAAAAGTAAGGACTTTTTGTTAAATATTCTTTAACAAATGAAATTCTTTCTTTCATTGCAGTGATAACACTAAGCAGATAATCATCACTATATATCATTGTTACTGAATTCAGATTTATTAATTTCTGCTTTTAACATTTCGAGCACTTCATCATTCGCTTTTTTTCTGAGATGTTCGAAGTTCAGCCAATTTAACTTTTCAATATTAAAAACAGCTCCGGCTTTGTGTACTCTTTCAAGAGAAAATTTTTCAATCAGTTCATCCATCTCGTAGAATTCTTTATCATCACCGAAGTTCCAACCAAGCAATGCAACAAAATTGATAAGAGCTTCTTTCAGATATCCTTTTTCTCTGTAATCCTCAACTGCAACATCTCCTTGTCTCTTACTCAATTTTGATTTATCAGGATTAAGCAGAAGGGGAAGGTGTGCAAAAACCGGTTTATCCCATCCGAAATAATCATACAGGATAACATGTTTGGGAGTTGAAGAAAGCCATTCCTCACCTCTAATAACGTGAGTAATTTCCATTAAATGATCGTCAACAACATTTGCCAGATGATAAGTTGGATAGCCATCACTTTTTATTAATACCTGGTCGTCGATGTTGTTTGTATCAAATTCTACTGTCTCTCTTATCACATCATTAAAAATAATTTTCTGACCTGGATTGAACATTCAGCCTTATCACAAAAGGAATATTCGAATTTATATTTTTCATCAATTTCAGTTTTTGAAAGATGAAGACAGTGCTTATCATATTTTGCCTGAGGTAATTTTTGCTTTTGCTGTTCCTCTTTTAACTTCTCTAAGTCTTTCAGGCGTACAGAAACAGTAATATGCTTTTTCTTCTGATATAAGTTTTTGTAGCGAGATTTTTATAAATATCAAGACGTTCTGATTGAAGATAAGGTCCGAAATTCACCACCCATTTCAGGACCTTCATCAAAATTAATTCCAGCCCAATTCAAAGTTTCAATTAGATTTTCAACAGCACCTTCAACAAATCTTTTTCTGTCAGTATCCTCAATTCGAAGAATCAATTTGCCATTCTGGTTTTTTGCAAAAAGATAATTGTATAAAGCTGTTCTCAATCCGCCAATATGCAGGTACCCGGTTGGACTTGGTGCAAAACTTACTCTTGGAATATTTATGATTCATTATTCTTTTTGTTTAAGCAAATAAATTGAGAGCTAAAAATAAAAAAGTATGTAAGTAAAAGCTAAGAAGGGAAAAAGATTGGTATTAAGATTTTGCAACCAATTTATTTTCAGTGTAGTATTTAACTTTTTGGATAAACTCCTGACTGTCAATCGGTTTTGGAATATAATCAGTTGCACCAGCATCAAGACATTTTTCTCTGTCACCTTTCATTGCAAATGCAGTCAGAGCAATAATTGGTGTGTCTTTATATTCTTTGAGTTCCCTGATTTTTCTGGTTGCTTCAAATCCATTCATAACAGGCATTTGCATATCCATTAAAATCAGATCATAGTGCTGCTGCTTAACTGCATCCAGGGCTTCCTGTCCATTTTCAACAACAACAATTGATTCGAAATCATTTTTCTTTAGTAGACGAGTAACAATTATCTGAGAATGTTTGTAATCTTCAACCAGCAATATTTTTACCGTATCTTTTTTCTCTTTTACTTCTTCCTGAGTGGCAGGTTCATCATACCTGTTTATCATTTCTTCGATTGACTTCTGCAACTCGTCTATGCTTGTGCTTCGTTTTTGTAAAAGATTTTCGAACAGTCCATCAATTCGTTTAATATCGTCTTCAAAATTTTCTTTACCTGTATAAATGATAATCGGCAGATTTTTAAATTGCTCATTAGGATTTTATTCTCTCAATCAGTTCAATTCCATCTATCTCCGGCATATCAAGATCAATAATTGCAAGATCTAATTGATTATTTTGAATTGAATCAATTACCTGTGAAGAATCTGAAAAAGCTAAAGCTTTAAAACCAGTTCTCTCTACAGCCTCTTTAAGAAGATTGAGACTTGGGATATCATCATCGACAAGCAGAACAGTAGAATCTTTTCGAAGCCGATAGTTTGTTAGTACTTCAATAAGATATTTGTAGTTGATGGGTTTTACGAAATACTCAACAGCACCCATCAGAAATGCTTTTTGTTGTTCAGCTTCCACAGAGCAAATAATTACAGGAGTTGTCTTTGCATTTTTTACTTCTCTAATTTTTTGAAGGAGTTCAAGACCATTAGCATCGGGCAAAACAATATCCATTAGTATTGCAAGAAACTGATCCTTTTGAAGAATTTTCAAGGTCTGTTCGGCGGAATTTACTATGGTTGGTTCGTAACCCCACTTATTTAAATAATTCGAAAGCAATTTAGAAGTTGCATAATCATCTTCTACTACCAGTACTTTGTTGGTAAAATCCGGTTTTGGAAGAACGCTTATTTGTTTTTCAATGACTGAAATTTCTTCTACAGGAATTGTAAGATTAAATGTAGTACCTTTTCCAAGGGTACTGGTAACATCTAACTCACCATTCAGAAAATTAACAAATCGATTCACAAGAGTTAAACCTAGTCCTGTAGTATTTCCAACCGTTGTATGTATTGATCAGCCAGTAGCGAAAGGGGAGTAAATATTCTTTCAGTTTTTCTGAAGCAATTCCAACTCCGGTATCAGAAATTCTAATGCTTAGCCGGTTTTTTTCAGGTGAAAGTACTGAAACACTTATCTTTCCTTTTTCAGTAAGACGAAGTGAGATTAGTAATCAGATTTAAAATTATATAATGCAGCTTTTGTGAATTACATTTTACTGATACAGGTAATCCTTTGTCAATATTTGAAATAATTTCAATTCTATTCCTATAAACTTTATCATCGAATGAGTTTAGAAGTATCATTAAAGAACTGCTCGATGTTAATTTCGGAAATTTCAGTTGTGCTTTCAAATGTTTCAATCTTTACCAGTTCAACAAGATCATTCAACAATGAAAGTAAATCGTATGCATTTTCCTTTAGCGTAGCAAGATATTCTAATTGTGTTTGCGTTAAGTTTTCTTCATTTAGTAGAGATGCAAAACCGAGAATGCTGTTGATTGGTGTCCGAAGTTCAGGTCCTATAGTTCTTAAAATTTCACTTATAGAATAACTTAATCCTCCCTTTTTCCCCATCCATAACAGCAGGAGTGTCTTAATAGTATTACCAATAATTATGAGACTATCTTTTTCAATATTAGAAAACTCATTTTTTTTGGCAATCTTCAGAACTACCTTTTCGTTCTCTGTAATTGTGATATGTAAGCAAGCTTCATTTATAACAAGATCTGTAGCGTTAAATTCACATTGCTGATTTACTTCAAATACAGTTTCACTAGATTTATTTTGAAGGGTCTTGCAGTTATTGCAGCTATATAATGAAGATTGATTTAGAGATTTTTTTGCTGTTGTAGATTTACCCAACAACTCAAAAGATTTATCCTTTACTTTTATTAAGACAACGGCTTCTAATTCGTATTCAGTCTACAAGATAGTCACATAAGTTGTCAGGAAATTCTTTTGCAGCCGATAATGCGTATTGGACAATATTGTTGTACTTGGATATTAAATCTATTTTTGAGCTGTGCATCTATGTTCTATAATTATAAATATTAAGTTCTATATCCAATATTAAAAGTAACCGGAGATTAAATTTTTAGTTCTACGAATTAATCACTCAGACATTCTTCACATATAATACAAATATTGCAACCCGTCCATTTTATTGGTGTAAATATATCAAATTAGTTGAAATTAGAATACATTCTTAAAATAATAATATTTTTTTATTCTGATGTAATATCACTACTTATAAATTAACATCAAGCTGAAAGGATAAAAAATTATCCAGATTTCCAGGAATTATATTATCTCCTGAACCGAGGTTCTTTTTCACCTGGTTTGTAAGTTTCGGAATATCTAAAAGAAAGAGTAAAAATTTTAAGTGGTCTGTAACGCACTAAAATATACCATCTCATACCCTGTATTAAAAAGCGGAATGTTAGTTAACACTCCTGTTAAATTATTTTCATATTCATAAATGGCTGAATTAAAAGAATCGGTTTGAAAGAAAATTATCCTACCGTATACATTGAAATTATTTGTTGGCTGAATATCTTATATCCTGAAAAATCAAATATCCATTTTCATTTTGATTAGTAGCCGAAATTTTAAATGAAGCATATTCAAATCTTCCTCTTAACCTGATTCTGTTTGAAATTGAATAAATTATTTCACCACGGATTGCTCGTTTAATTCTATTGACAATCTGTTTGGTATTCTCAATTGGTTCTGTCACATCCTTATTTTCATATTTATATCTTACTCTGAGTTCAACTTTTCTAATTGGTTTAGTTAAAAAATCGATAAGATATTCATCTCCGCCTGAGGGATTAGGTTCAAAAAAAGTTGCAAAAGGAAATTTAAATTGATCATAATAAAAATTTA
Source organism: uncultured Ignavibacteriaceae bacterium (assembly GCA_963768365.1). GTDB lineage: Bacteria > Bacteroidota > Ignavibacteria > Ignavibacteriales > Ignavibacteriaceae > IGN2. The sequence continues at coordinate 35,846 of CAVYHS010000026.1, forward strand.
AAATACCCAGAGGAGTTCGCCATTTGAAATCCTGTATAGATTCCAACTTCATTTCTGGTTGCTCCATTTCTCTCTCCAAATGCATAACCGTGCAGACTGAAAAAGTTGCTTGGATAATTTCGAAAGGAAGCAATAAAAGTAAAATTGTCACTGATAAGTAATGTTAAAATATTAATTGATGCGACTGAAGTTCCATTATAAGAAAATTCACCTGCCAGATTAAATTTATTAAATGTAAATTGTAAGCAAAAGCGCTGTATCGAAATTCATTTCCAGATATATCAAATATTCCGGATGGCTCAAATGAATTGCTAAAAATTGATTGGTAATGAAGAACTTCAAGATGCAAAAAATTCATGTAGTTGTAATCAATCCTGCCACCCATCATCTGTTCACTTGCACTTTTTCTTTTTGCCAGTTCAGCAGGAGTTCTGTGTAATCCATCCTGAGGAGTTGATGTTATTTCTCCTGTTGCAGAATCTATATTCGCATCAAAATAATTATTCAGAATAAAAACCAGAGATTATAAAATCGTCCAATTTAAAAGAAGCTATAACCCCTCTGAAAAAATTATTTTCACTGGAACTTGTAAATGGTTTGCTGATTCTATCTTATCTCTTAACTGGAAAAATAGCGTCCGGTCCTTTTGCAAAAGCATAAGGACTCCACATTGTTAATCCTTGTCCGAATTCCAGGTAATAATCAAAAATTATTGCTTTGTAAACAAATCCTACATCGTTAATTGCCAAATGATACGTTGAAGAACTCATCCAATGAACTTTCTCCCAGGATCTTTTTCAGCAAGAATTCCAGCCTGGATATTGCCTGCTGTATTTAAGTAATAGTCGTTGTAAACTCGCGGTTTTGTGCCTTCAAATTTATTTCGTATTAAATCCTTTATTGGTTTGCAATGAATTAATAATTCTACTTCTTACCTAAAAGTTTTGTTTGAGATAGGAAATTTCCAAATTGCTCCGGTTTTTTTTCATAAACGATTTGCTTTTGCTCGATGTATATAAAAAGGAGTTATTCTTTTTATAAGCTCTTTATCTAACTCTTCGACAGCATTGAGCTCATTCAGAGAAAAGAAACTTCCGTACTTATTTCTATGGTTAACAATTAATCTTGCATCTGAAATATCAATCTCAGGAATTCTCGTAAGTTCATCAACACTGGCATTGTTTAAATTTATAGGGTTCAACATCAATTGCTCAAGTATATCGTACAAATCCGATTCATCTACTTCACCAACCGGCTCCTGTAAAATATTTTCAAGAATTTCTTCAGTTTTGAGATAAGATGAATCTGTTTGTGCAAAAGTAATTGAGCAGGAAATTAAATAGATAAATAAAATGAATATGTAATAATAGAACTTCAATAAAGAGTTAAGAATTTTTATTTTGATGATTGAAGATATTTTCTTATAGCCTCTGATCGGGTTCCTTCTTTGCCAAAACTAATTATGATTCCCGCCTGATGAGTAAATCCAAGATCAGGATGAGTGAAGAATGCGTAATCAAGACTTACAATAGAATAATTTATTCCTATGCCAGCAGAAAATCTTGATGGATTGTTAGAACCACCTAATCTTAAGGAAAGATACTCAATTATATCATAATCAATTCCGAAATAGATCGAAGGATCGTAACGAATATCTTTGTCTAACGCAAAGTTTAGTGAAAAATTATTCAGGATATCAAAACTGAATCCGGTTGAAAGAACAACTGGAATTTGATCATCCTGGTCTGCAACAGTTGCTCTATTTATATTACTTGTTGAAAATCCCCAACGCAGGTTTTCTAGAATATAAACGAGAGCACCTAAATTAAAATAAAAAACACCTGTGTTGCCGTAATTTTGAATTGAATAACTATGATAATTAGCTGCTGCTCCTACAAAGAAAATATTATCATAATTATAGGAATAACCCAGAATAATTTTTGATTCCCGGTAAAGGTCATATCCATAAGTCATTCCGCCAATACCTATAGATCCAAAGCTAAATGGTTGCTGATAAGCCACATAACCATTTGCTAGTTCTGTCAAACCGAAAGGTGCAGGTGAATAGTAAATTCCGACTTCTTTCCAGTTTAATTGGGCTAGACCGGCGGGATTATTAAAAAGCGTGAAATACATCATTTGCTAAAGCAACATCGGAATTGGAAAGCGATATTTGACTGTGCACCTGGATTAAACTGTGCAATATTTGGTAAGTTTAGGATGAAAAGAATAAAAAGTGTAAAAATTATTCTCATAGACTAAAAGTTTAAATTTATTGAGTCAGTATATCTAATTTCATATATTAAATCAACAAAAATTTTGGAAAATGCTATGAAATCTATATTAACAATTTTTTTGCTTTTAACTTCAATTCTTTCTGCACAAGAACTTAAACTGTAAAGTAACCGTTAACTTTGAAAATTTACCAGTTGTTAATCGGGAATTGTTAATCGATTTTGCCAGTGTTGTTGAAGGTTATTTAAATTCTACCCGTTACACAAATGATGACTATGCAACAAAGATAGATTGTGCAATGAGCATTTTTTTCCTCTCTGCTGCAGGTGATTTTGATTACTCTGCTCAGATTGTTGTTACAAGCAAAGACCAGTTTATCGATCAGATAGAAATTCTCCAATGTTGGCAATCAATGATGGTCAATGGCAATTTCAATATCAACCAGGGCAGTCATTATATGCAAATCAAACTACATTTGACCCGCTAACAAGTTTTCTGGATTTTTATGCTTTAATGATTATTGGAATGGATAACGATACATTTGAACAATTCGGTGGTAATCCGTCATTTCAACAAGCACAATTCATAGCAAATTTAGCTGCAAACATCTAAAGGAAACGCTGGTTGGCTTCCAAGTAGTGCGGTATATAATCGGGCTGGTTTAATAAATGACATTTTAAGAGATAAATATGCTGAATTCAGAGGTAGTATTTTCGATTATCATTACGGTGTTGACATCTACAGTCAAAACAAACAGCTAGGTCAGCAGAAAATTGTTGAACTGATAGATATTTTATGGACTATGTACCAAAAGACAGGGAGCATCACCAGTGTTTATGTAAGAACTTTCTTTGATGCTAAGTTTGGTGAGATTGTTGATTTGTTAAAATTTTATCCCGATTCAGAAATATTTTCAAAACTTAAGAAAATAGATCCGCCCCATACTGCTAAGTACGATGCAGTTATGCCTTGATAAAATTTATTTTTGGTAATCTAATTTTAAGAAAGTTATCTCTTAAATTATTTTATCTCAAGTTCCCAGATCCTATAGCGTTTATATCTTTCAGCCATTCATTAATTCAAGACCACGGTTCATCATATCATTATCTTCCAAAACCCAGCTTGCTTCTCCTAAGCGAATTCCAATATTAGCTGCTCTGTTTACTATTTCCCAATAGAAATATTGTATCCAAACCTCTTCTTTTGATATTCAGGAATTATACCGAGAGTGAGAATTCTTGCCCACTTGATTTTTTTCTTTTGAGTGAAAAGTTTTATAAAGTTGAATGGTAAAAGTCTGCCGTTCATTTGCTTAAAGATATAATTATAATCCAGCATAACGAGTGCAGCTCCGACAAGTTTACCTTCAATTTCACCAAAAAGTACTAAAGAAGGTTCAGCAAGTGGTTTCATATCTTTAGCCATTGCATCAATTTGTTCTTCAGTCATAGGAACAAAGCCCCAGTTCGGTGCCCAGGCTTTATTATAAACATATTTGAATTTTTCCAGATCCTTCTGAAAAGTCTTCATATCCAGTTGAGAGATTTTCAAATTATATCTTTTCCTGACAAGTTCCTGCCCGCGTTTTAATTTTTCTGAAGCCATAAGTTTTTCATTAACTATTTTCCAGGCAAACAGATCTTTTGCTTTTTTCATTCCGTAATTTTCACATAGCTTTATATAATATTCAGGATTATAAGGCATTAGCAATCTTGGAGAATCATCAAAACCTTCCACTAACATTCCATAAATATCATTGCTCGAAGGATTTGCCGGACCGTTCATAAACTTCAGTCCTTTTTCTTTCATCCAGGCTTTTGCTGTATCGAACAAAGTATTGGCAACTTGTTGATCGTTAATACATTCAAAAAATCCAAACTGTCCTGATCCATCATTATGATATTTAAGATGAAAATCATTTTTAACGGCAGCAATTCTCCCGACGATTTCACCGTTTCTGTAAGCAAGAAAATAATCCGCATCGGCAGCTTTGAAGAAAGGATTTTTTTGCTTGTTGAGTAAAGTTTTTTGTTCCATCAGGAGTGGTGGAACCCAGTGCTTATCGTCTTTATAGATTTTCCACGGGAATTTTATGAACTGGTTGAGTTCACTTTTTGTAGACGACTTTCTTAACAGTTATTTCCTGCATCGAACTTCCTTTCATAAAAAAAGCATACCTCAGAAAAACCGAAGTATGCCTGAAAAAAAATAATTCATCTAATTTTAAATTAGTCCTATAGCTTTTCCTGCTTTTTCGAAACTATGAATAATTTCATCCAGATGTTCTTTTTCGTGAGTGGCCATATAACTTGTTCTCATCATTTGTCTTCCTTCAGGAACTCCAGGTGAGATGAACACATTAACAAAGACACCACTGTCATAAAGCAATCGCCACATTTTAAAAGCAAGTTCATCATTGCCAACTATCACCGGAACAATAGCTGTTCTTCCTTCAATTACATTAAATCCCTTTTTTTTCAAATTCTCTCTCATATAGTTTGCATTGCTGATAAGCTTTTGAACACGCTCCGGTTCTTTTTCAAGAATATCCAGAGCAGCTAATGCAGCAGCCACAGCAGCAGGAGTAGGGGATGCGCTAAATATTAGTGCAAGAGAATAATGCTTTATGAAATTAATAACTCGTTCCGGACCGGCAACAAATCCGCCTAATGAAGCAAATGTTTTACTGAATGTACCCATCGTGAGGTCAATTTCATTTTCAAGATTGAACTCGCTTGCAGTTCCTCTTCCACCTTTTCCGATTACTCCAACTGAATGAGCATCATCAATCATTATTCTTGCTTTATGCTTCTTTGCAATTTCATTTAATCTCGGGAGATCAACAATTTCACCACCAGTACTAAATACGCCATCACTTACAATAAATTTTGCAGGCATCGGCAGGAACTCTCTCTATAACACGCTGCAAGTCATCCATATCGTTGTGCTTGTATCGCAGAAAATTTCCAGTTGCACCTTTTGCCATAAGGTTGCCAGCCATAATACAAGCGTGGTTATCTTTATCTGAAATAATGTATTCATTTCTTCCAACAAGAGTTGGAATTACACCTTGAGCTGTTAGGTATCCGGTAGTGAACAACAGAACACTTTCCGCGTTAAAAAATTTAGCAAGTCTTTCTTCAAGTTCAATATGTAAATCAAGCGTACCAGTCAGGTAACGGGAACCGGAACAACCAGTGCCATATTTTTCAACTGCTTTTATTGCAGCCTCAACTACTTTGGGATGAGCAGTTAATCCGAGATAGTTATTTGAACCAGCCATTATTATTTTTCTTCCCTCAATCTGAACGACAGGGCCCTCATTTTCTTCAATTGGACGGAAGTAAGGGTAAACTCCTAAAGCTTTTATTTCATCTGCTCTGGTAAATTCAGAACACTTAGTGAATAGGTCCAAATGGAACTCCTTGGTTGGTTATCGAAAGCAATATTAAATTAAAAAAGTTGAAGATTTTTGTTAATTTTGGAATAAAATGTATTACTAAATCGTTTTAAAAGCAAGCAAAGTAAATGACAAGTAAACAAATAGCAGTAGTAACCGGAGCAAATGGATTCGTAGGTAGTCACCTTGTTGACTATCTGCTAGCAAAAAATTTTGAAGTAAGATGTATCGTTCGTAAATCAAGTAATCTTCAATGGCTTGAAGGGAAAGGAACTGAAGATATATGATTGTGGTCTGTTCGATAAATATGGATTGAAGAGAAGCATTCCAAGATGTAAATTATATTTTTCATGTCGCCGGAGTAGTAAAAGCAAAAGATGAAGCTGGTTACTTTAAAGGAAATGTTGAAGCGACCAAAGTATTGCTCGAAGTTGCCGCTGAAATGAAAGATCAACTAAAAAAGTTTATTGTTGTTAGCAGTCAAACTGTAAGTGGTCCTGCCCTGAATAGTGTCCCCGTATCAGAAGAAATGGAACCTAATCCATTGACAACTTATGCAAGAAGTAAATTGAAACAGGAAGAGCTTGCTTTGAGCTTCAAAGATATTTTTCCAGTTACGATCTGCCGGGCACCTGCAATTTATGGTGAGCGTGATACAGAAATATTCATTTATTTCCAGGTATTCAACCGTGGATTAACCACAATGATTGGTTTTGACAACAAGGAATTAAGTTTACTTCATGTAGCTGATCTTGCAGAAGGATTATACCTTGCTGCAATATCTGATAAGTCAAAAGGAGAAATATATTTTATTAGCTCTGAAAAGTTTTATAACTGGAATGAGGTTGGTGAAATAACTTCAAATGCTTTAGGTAAAAAAGCATTTAGAATAAGAATACCGCATTTTATTGTTTTTATTCTCGCTGCATTCGCACAATTCTTTGCAATGTTCAGTTCAAAACCTGCAACATTGAATATTGAAAAGGCAAAAGACCTGACACAAAGATACTGGATCTGCGATACTTCAAAAGCGATGAAGGAACTGGGTTACAGCCAAAAGGTGTCAATCGAAGAAGGGATTAAAAGAACTTGTGATTGGTATAAACAAATGAAGTGGATTTAATTATTAAGTGCACCTTCTCTTATCCATGTTTTTATTCCTTTAATGTGATTTGGTATTAAACTCTCCGAAGGTGGCATTGGTTTATATATTCTCTCAATAGTCCAAACCAAAACACTACTACTATCATTTCCAGGAAAAATGATGCTTGGATCATTTGTAGCAGCTAACCACGATGATAAATCTAGCCCAGCTTCTTTTCTTGAATCATTGTGACACTGCACGCATTTAACCTCAAAGACAGGTGCAATGTGAGCACTATAGCTAACATTTGAATCGGGCATTACTATATTATCAACTTCCGAGTTTGTAAAAGTATCATCGCAGCCTTGCGCAAATAAAATTAATGAGGCTGCAATTAAAACAAAATAATATTTATAATAATTTCTAATCATTCAGTATCAAAAATATTTCTCAATCGGGTTCTTTTCAAAGGATAAAATAATTGCACTCTATTATATTATCTAAATTGACAAAAGAGTAAAAGATATTTAGCTTTGATGAAAGAAAAACAAAATTTGGGGCTATAGCTCAGCTGGGAGAGCGCTTGAATGGCATTCAAGAGGTCAGGAGTTCGATCCTCCTTAGCTCCACAATTCCTGGCGTTGGTAAGTTAATTATCAACGCCTTTTTAATTAAATACATTAATAATTAAGATACTTCCTACGAAGAATTTTGAAATTTAATCCATATACTAATATTTTTATTTCTTCACTGAATGAAATTACTCCCGGTAAATAATTATTATAAAAAGATTCTTGCGAGTAGCTCTTCCTGCGATTGCCGGATTGTCAACACAGATGGTTGTTTCTCTGGTTGATACTGCAATGGTTGGAAGATTGGATGAAGCAACCTACGCACTTGCAGCGATGGGAATTGGGGTGCTTGCCACCTGGGCGTTAATTAGTTTCTTTTCCAGTTTAGCAACCGGAATTCATGTTGTCGTTGCAAGAAAATATGGAGAAGGGGATTATGTATCCTGTGGAGTTACTCTGAATAATTCACTTCTCCTGGCAGTTGGTATTGGAGCAGTTGTTGCTATGGTCGGTGTTTTCTTTTCTTATCCAATTGCTCATCTTTTTGCGACTGATGAAATGGTTGGTAACCTCGCAAGCGAATATCTGTATTATCGATTTATGGGAATACCCTTCTTTTTGATCTCTGTTTCTTTTAGGGGATTTTTCTTCGGGATTAATAAAACAAAAATTTTTATGTTCTCCGGCGTTATCACCAATTTTCTTAATATAATATTTAATTATATTTTCATTTACGGTGAGTTCGGTTTACCAAGAATGGGATTAGCCGGTGCGGGACTTGGATCAACACTTGCAACTATGTTCGATGGATTTTTTTATCGTGTTATTATAATGCTGCCATCCTATCGGAAAAGATTTCAAAATCTTAAAAATTTAATTACTAAATAAAAATATCATTTCTGCTATTCTTAAAATTTCTTTACCAGTTTCTTTTCAAAATGTATTTATTCTTATTGGATTTTTAAGTTTTGTTGCAATAACAGGTATCATCGGCACTTTGGAACAAGCTGCAACTCAGGCTGTGATCAGTACACTTTTCATTTCGTTTTTACCCTGCTTTGGATTTGGAATCGCAGTTCAGACTTTGGTAGGGAATAATCTCGGTGCTAAGAAATTTCGACTGGCAAAAATTTATGGATTTGAAACTGCGAAGGTTGCAACAATTTACACGATACTTCTTGGTTTTATTTTTACAATTCTCCCGCAGTATGTTTTACTTATTATTACAAACGATCAAACAATAATAGATACTGCAGCTCCATCACTGAGAGTGGCCGGGTTTGCTCAGATTTTTTATGCAGTAGGTATAGTTTTAGCAAATGGTCTTCAGGCAGCCGGAAGATCATTTTATGTTATGAAATCAGAAGTAGTGACAAATTTGTTAATTTTTGTTCCTTTGGCCTATTTTCTTGGAGTTTATTTAGAGCTTGGATTGACCTGGGCCTGGATGGCTTTACCAGTCTATATTATTCTGTATTCGCTAATTATCTATATAAAGTTCAATTCGATTGATTGGCACACTAAAATTATCTATCGAAAAGTGAAATCTTTTGTAATATTGAACAGTAAATGTTTATGGTTAAGTATTGACATTTAGCTTTAAGTGAAATATATTCACATTATGAAAATGAAACTTTCATACATTCTTGTAATATCTCTTATAATCGCAACAGCGGTATTTAGCAGGAACTTTCCTCGAATATTTTCAAGGTCGAAGTGAAGGAGAAGATATACGATTAGAATGGAAGACTCGTGAGGAAGTAAATCTTCAACACTTTAAAGTGGAAAGAAAAACTCCTCAAAGTTCGTTTGTCGATATCACTACAATTCAGCCTAAGGGAAGCAACTCATATTATACTTATCTTGATCAATCAGCTTACAAAATTGAAAATATGTTATTCATTTATAGACTTAAAATTGTTGATACCAATGGTCAAGCCTCGTATTCAAATGAGGTAAGTGTGTCACACAGTGTTTCTGGTGTTAAGCGAACCTGGGGTAGCATCAAGGCTATGTTTCGGTGAATTGCAATAGTTCTGATTCCTTCCTAAAACAAAATTCCATTTTTTTCTCAATTCTTTTAAAACTTCTAAATGCAATCACTTTTTTACTGGTATTGATAATCTTAGCTTTTCTCTCCTGTTCACCCACTAAACGATTTACTGAAAAATGAGGACAAGAACGTAAAAATTGAAAAGGAAGAATCAATTAAAAAATATAAAAGAAGAAGAATCCGAAACTGAATTTAACTTTTCTGAAATAAGAGTATTGATGCAGGGATTAATTCCTTCTGAATTATTACATATCGAATCTCAGGTTTATTTGTTTAGATGATAAAATTAAATTAGCTTTGATCAATTCTGGAAGTACAATCAATTGCTTTGACAATGACGGAAAAATCCAGTTGGATATTAATGAACAGCGCTTCGATGGACAAAAATTCTTTCTTGTTTCTGCTGAGAGTGAAGAAATAATTAAACTAAATGGCAAAAGGTACCGAGGTAAAATTAAAATTTCTTCTTCGGGTAATTCGATAGACATAATCAACATACTTAATTTAGAAGATTATGTTAAAGGTGTATTATCTAAAGAAATGCCTTTAGGTAAGAATGGAGAAAATTTTGAAGCTCTGAAAGCTTTGGCAATTTGTGTTAGAACTTATGCAATTCAAAAGATTAAGGACGGTAAATTGTATTTTGATATTTATCCAGATACTCGTGATCAGGTTTATGGAGGTGTAGATGGTGAAAGCCCTAATTCAAATAAAGCAGTTGACGAAACAAATAGTCTTATTCTTAAGTACGAAGAAAATCCTGCAACAGTATTCTATCATTCAACTTGTGGTGGATATACAGAATCTTCTTCAAATGTATTTACGAAAGAATAAATTCCATATTTAACCAGCGTGAAGGATGGTGATGAACCTAACTGTAAAATATCGCCAAGATTTAAGTGGGAAGAAAATTACAGCAGAGAATTAATTGTAAGCAGGTTAAGAAATTATTCTTTACTCGACAATCAAAATTACAGTCTGGAAGATATTTCTGTTATCAGTAGGTTTAGTTCAGGCAGAGTTGATGAACTTGAAATTGGATTTGGTCAGATGATGACGGAGAAGAGACATTAGTAATTATGAGAGGAAATGAAATAAGAAGTATAATTCGAAATGCAAATGGAAAAAGTATTTTATGGAGTACAATGTTTGATGTGTACTTTGAATTCAAATTCTGTTATTACTTTCAGGTAAAGGATTTGGACATGGAGTTGGGCTTTGCCAGTGGGGTGCAATATCATTATCACGAAAAGGTTGGGACTATTACAGAAATATTAGATCATTACTATCCCGGAACAATAACTCGAGAAAATTAATGATTAAAACTAATCAGAAAATTTATCTTGCTTCAAAGTCTCCCCGAAGAAGAAAACTACTTAAACAACTTGGAATAAATTTTAAAGCTTTCTCTGTAAATTCTGTTGAAGATTTTCTAGATGGTGAACATCCTGTGGAGTGTGTTAAAAGACTCGCTTTAGAAAAAATGGATATTGCAAAGCAAAGAGTTGACAACAGTATAATAATTACAGCTGATACAATTGTTGTTCTAGGAAAAAAGGTCATCGGAAAACCAAGCGAGTAAAAATGATGCAATAAAAATTCTTGTCTATGCTTAGCGGAAAAGTGCATACCGTTTATACAGGCTTTTGTGTGCTCAATCAAAAGACAAAAAAGATTGTTGTTGATTATGAAAGAACCGAAGTTGAATTTCGTCAGCTAAAGAAAGATGAGATAGCGGATTATGTTAAAGGAGGTAGCCCAATGGATAAAGCCGGTGCATATGGAATTCAGGATGATTTTGGAGCTGTTTTTGTAAAAAGAATTAATGGATGCTATTACAATGTTGTTGGTCTTCCTTTAACCAAACTTTATAATGCTCTTAGGAAAGTAACCTTACTTGCTGAAAAAACTTAAACAAAAAGTAATAGTCTCAATTGTAATAGCTGGAGTATTATATCTTGCATTCACAATCTATGCTGATTTCACAAACGTTGTTGATGCCTTCAAAAAATTCAATTTACTTCTTCTACCGGTTTTACTGCTTCTTTCCTTCTTAAACTACTTCACAAGATTTCTTAAATGGGATTATTACCTTTCCATCGTAAAAGTGAAAATGAAGAAAATCGATTCACTCTCAACTTTTATGTCCGGACTGATTATGAGTGTTACACCTGCAAAGCTTGGTGAAGTTCTTAAATCAGTTTTGGTGAAAGAAATTACCGGAGAACCAATAAGTAAAACTGCACCGATAATTCTGGCAGAACGAATAACCGATTTTTTATCTTTGTTACTTATCGCAATTGTTGGTGCATTCGTGTTTGATTATGGTGGAAATCTTACAATCATCGTTGCGGCATTTTTTGTCCTAATAATATTCATCATCAGCAATAAAAAAATTGCACTGCCGATTATTAATTTTTCAGAAAGAATTCCTCTTATAAAAAAGTATATTCATAATATTCATTCTGCATATGAAAGCTCATATCAGCTATTAAAGCTCAAACCGTTATTTCTCATGACTCTACTAAGTTTGGTTTCCTGGGGATTCGAATGCTGGGGATATTATATAATTCTGCTAAACTTCAATGTGGATTTCGGGACTTCTTTGGGCTTCATTCAGCTATAGTTTTTCAACTATTGTAGGTGCCATTTCGATGTTACCCGGTGGTTTGGGTCTAACCGAAGGTTCGCTAACATTTCTTTTAGTTCAGAAGAAGGTTCCAGTGGATATTTCCGTTGCGACAACTTTTATCATTCGGGTTGTTACTCTTTGGTTTGCAGTTCTAGTTGGAATTGTAAGTCTGACACTCTATCAAAAAAGATTTGGAAAATTAAAAATTGATTCAGAATAATTATTGTTTCGCAGGAATATAAAATGAAAAAATGTAAACTTATTGATGTTTAAAGATATTTTCCATATTTAATTTGTGACTGCTTATCAGTGATAGTTAAAAATCTTTTGTGGATAATTCTCATTTTATACTATAAACTGGCCATACTGATAAAATTTCTTGATTTAATGCAATATGGTTGGTATTTTTGACATCCCACTAAAAATAGAAGGAGACGTTTATGGGACAAGGAAATAATTTCAATAAAGGTTTATTAGTTGGCTTTTTTGCAGGTGGAGCATTAGGTGCTACGCTCGCTTTGCTTTTTGCTCCAAAAAGCGGAAAAGAATTGAGACGAGATATCAAAGAAAAGAGCGATGAATACCTTGATGAAGCTGATAAATACATCTCTCAAGCAAGAGAAAAAGCAGTTGACATGATCAACGAAGGAAAAAAGAGATCAGATAAATTGGTCAAAGATGCAAAAGACAGATCAGATCAGATAATGAAAGATGCTGAGAGAGTTTACAAAGATGCAAAGGGTAAAGTATCTGATTCTGTAAAGACCGGTAAAGAATCTTTCGACCAAAAAAGAGATCAAGTAAAAGATGCTATAAAAGCCGGTGTTGATGCGTACAAAGATTCTAAAAATACCGGGGACTAATTTTATTAATGACACTGATTGATGTTTTAACAGCGGTTGTTCTAATTCTTATTTCGGCTCTTGTTATTTTCTTGATTGTTTATCTCGGGAAAATTACTCGTTCAATCCAGGAACTGCAGAAAGATATAAGTAAAATATCTGACAAGCTTGAACCATTACTTTCTTCATTGTCTGAAGTCACTACTAAATTTTCAGATTTAAGCGATCAGGTTAAGAAGCAACTGGATGCTTCAAAGGGAATAGTTTTTAGTGTGAAAGAAAGAGTAGAAAAAATACTTGAGCTTGAAGGAAAAATAAGAGCCGGAATTGAAGGACCTGTAATGGGTGTCATTAATCAGTTTAAAGCAATCTCGAACGGAGTAAACACTTTTCTCAGCTACCTTAAAAAATAAATTTCAAACTAACTAAATACTTCCAGGAGGATACCCTTGAAAGAAATTATTTCGGAGGCTATACGAAATATTGCACTAGTCGGTCACGGCGGAAGCGGTAAAACTTCACTCTCAGAAATTATTCTTTATACTGCAAAAGAAACTAATCGAATCGGAAAAATTGAAGATGGAAACACCACTTCAGATTATACTCCGAATGAAATTGAAAAGCAGATTTCAATTACTTCTTCACTGATGAATGTTGAATGGAACAATAACAAAAATAAATATTATTGATGCACCTGGCTTTTCCGATTTTATTGGAGATGTAAAAAGTGCATTAAAGATTTGTGACACAGCTGTTATGGTAGTTAAATCTGCTGAAGGAATTGAAGTTGGAACAGATGACTGCCAAAGAGTATTATTGATGAATATAAACTTCCTTCATCCATAATAATCAATAAAGTTGACAGCGAACAATCTACATTCTTCGAAACTTACGAAAATATTAAAGCGAGGATTCATCCCGGTGCAACAATTATTACTTTTCCTGTTTCGGAAGGAATAAATTTTAATGCTGTGGTGGATATCATTTCAATGAAGGTTTATTCATTCGGTGAAGCTGGCAGCAGAAAAGTTTCTGAAGTCTGAAATTACAGGCGATTTGAAAGAGAAAGCAGAAAATTATAGAACTCAGCTATTGAAAAAGTGGCTGAATACTCAGAAGATTTAATGAACAAATATTTTGAAGAAGGTTCCTTACTGATGAAGATCTTCAAAAAGGATTGAAAGCATTCAATCAATTAATGGAAATCTTAATACCGGTATTTGCTGTCTCGGCAACAAAAGTAGTTGGTATAGATAATTTTTTAGATTTTGTCAGCAGTTATTTTCCTTCACCTGTTGAAAGAGGAACGGTAAGTGCAAAACTTGCAAATAAAAAAGAACCTGTTAATTTAAAAGTAGATTCAAATGGTGAACCGGTTTTATTTGTATTCAAAACTATTTCTGAACAGCATGTTGGTGAACTTTCTCTATTCAAACTTTTTTCCGGCAAAGTTTCTCCTGGATTGGACTTGTTAAATGAAAATAATAATAAGACCGAGAGATTGAATCAGTTATTTCACTCTTAACGGACATAACAGAAAAGATATTTCTCAGATTGTGGCAGGTGATATTGCTGCAGTTGTTAAATTGAAGGATACTCATACAAATAATACTCTTGCATCAAAAAATTATTCTGTAGTTATTGATCCTATAAAATTTCCTGATCCCGTTATCAGAGGAGCTATTAAAGCCAAAGCAAAAGGTGATGAGGATAAAATCGCAACTGGTTTACATACTTTACATGAAGAGGATCCATCATTCAATGTGAACTTCGATCCGGAAATTTCTCAAACAATTATTTCCGGACAGGGAGAATCGCAACTTATGCTTGCTACTAAAACGATTGAAGGACAGATACGGAGTAGATGTTGATCTTGTCGAACCAAGAATTCCTTATCGAGAAACTATAAAAGCATTCTGTAAACGATGTTGAATACAAGCATAAGAAACAGTCGGGTGGACGAGGACAGTATGGTCACATTCACATTAAAATGGAACCAGTTCCAAGAGGAAAAGGTTTTGAATTTGTTAATGCAATTGTCGGAGGTGTTGTTCCAGGCAGATTTATTCCTGCAGTAGAAAAAGGTATAATTGAAACCATGGCTAAGAGGTGTGCTTGCTGGCAACAAAGTTGTTGATGTTAAAGTAACACTTTTCGATGGAACTTATCACACGGTTGATTCTGATGAAATGTCTTTCAAGATAGCAGCAAGCCAGGGATTTAAAAAAGGATTTCTTGAAGCAAAACCTGTTTTACTTGAACCCATTTATGAAGTTGAAATAAAAGTTCCAGAAGAATATATGGGTGATGTAATGGGAGACATATCAAGTAAACGTGGAAAAATATTAGGAATGGACAGCGATGGTCGGTTCCAGATGATTAAAGCACTAGTTCCATTAGCAGAACTTTACAAATACTCTTCGCATTTAAGAAGCTTAACTCAAGGCAAAGGTGCACACAATCGTAAGTTCGATCATTATGAAGAAATGCCGAAAGAGATAGAACATAAAGTAATTGAAGTACACAAAAAATCACGAGAAGAAGAAAATAATTAAAAAGGTTAAATTAGGCGGATTATTTCCGCCTTTATTTTTTAATGTAATCATATGAAAAATCTTTGGTCTCCGTGGAGATCTAAATACATAGAATCATTTAAAGATGAGCAATCCGAAGGCGATTGCATTTTCTGCGAAGCTGTTCAAAAAGATATATCTGATATGGGCAACCTGGTTATTCGCAAATCGAAAAATACATTTGTTATCATGAATCTCTACCCGTACAATAATGGTCATCTGATGATCGTACCTAAAAGACATGTTGGATCCATAGAGCAAATCATTGCCGAAGAGTCTTACGAATTGATGGATGAAATAATTTTCGCTGAAAAAGTTTTACGGAAAATTTATTCTCCGCATGGTTTTAATATTGGTGCAAATCTTAGCAGAGCAGGTGGTGCCGGAATAGAAGAACATATACATTTTCATATTGTGCCAAGGTGGAACGGTGATACTAACTTTATGCCTGTAATCGGAGAAGTAAAAGTTATCTCACAAGATCTTTCTGAAACGAAAAAAAAACTTTTAGCCGGTTACGCAGAACTTACAGAATTAAAATAAGTAACTGACTTCTACATTTTATTTATCATCAAGAATGAAAACACTTAAACTCATAAAATATTTTTCAATCTTTATCGTTTTTTTTTCTATAGTATTTTTTGCCTGTGACAAAGAAGAAGTCCCGAAGTCATCTCTGGTTATTAAAGATAATCTTCTATATAAAAGAGGCAGTAATGTTCCGTTTACAGGAAGAGAAAAAGCACTTGTCGAAAATAAAATAATCGAATATGATGTGAAAGATGGGATAAAGCATGGTAAGATTAGAATTTATTCTGAAGATGGAAATATTGAAATTAAGGGGCAGATTGACAGTAACAGAAATGTAGGCAAGTGGCAATACTTCTATCCAAATGGAGAATTAGAATCTGAAGGGCATTTTAATTTAGATAGTCCCGATGGTAAATGGATCTGGAATTATCCTGATGGAAAAAAAAAGGAAGAAGGGGTTTATATAAATGGGAATCGTGTTGGAATGTGGTATCAGTATGATAACAATGGAAAAATAATTTTTGAATATAATTATGAGCTAAATGATTCAACAAAAGATAGCACAAGTACTTAGGTAAAATTATTAAATTATGTTGAGATTTGGAACTTGCAGCTGGAAGTATGACTCGTGGAAAGGAATTGTTTATTCCGAGATCCAACTCTAAAAATTATCTCAATGAGTATTCAAGAAAATTTGACACTGTTGAAATTGATCAATGGTTTTGGTCACTCTTCCCACCTTCAAAAGTTGTTTTGCCACAGAAAAAAGTTGTTGAAGGTTACAAAAAATCTGTGTCCGCTGATTTTCTTTTTACAATAAAAGTCCCGAACTCAATTACTTTAACACATTTCTATAAAGATTCAAAAGAAGATCAATTAAAACCAAATCCATTTTTTCTATCTACTGAATTATTTAATGAATTTCTTAATTCAATTGAACCAATAAGAAATCAAGTGGGTTGTCTCATGTTTCAATTTGAATATTTGAATAAACAGAAGATGAATTCTCTCTCCGAATTTCAAACAAAATTTTCTGAGCTTTATAAGTCAACTCGATAAAAATATACCACCAATCGGTATTGAGATAAGAAATCCAAATTATTTGAACGAAAAATATTTTGATTTTCTTTCAGACCAAAATTAGCACCTGTATTTCTCGAAGGTTATTATATGCCTCCGATAACTGAAATCTATTCAAAATTCAAAAAGTATATTAATAATTTAGTTGTGATCAGACTTCACGGACCTGATAGGAAGGGCATTAAGAAAATGGCAAATGAAAATTGGAATCAGATTTATATTAATCGTGATACTGAGTTAAAATCAATTATTGAAATGATCAAAGAATTGCAGAATAATGAAGTTGATTTGTTTGTAAATGTAAATAATCATTTTGAAGGTTCTGCACCGCTTACAATTGAAAAGATTAAGAAAAATTTGGGTTAAGTTGTTTTTGTTTGATTTCTGAATCTGATAATATTAAATTTGCGTCCACAAATTAGGGCCCATAGCTCAGTTGGTTAGAGCATCTGACTCATAATCAGAGGGTCGGTGGTTCAAGTCCATCTGGGCCCACAAAATAATCCTTGAAATATTTTATTTCAGGGGTTATTTTTTTTAACGAAACAGTAGAAGAGTTATAAATACCAAAGTAAGATAGAATGAATTAAGAAATAGAACTAATAAGTTTTTCTAAAAAAAGTATTTTCAATTTGTTTATACACTACTGATTTAAATATTTTGTTGCGGTACAAAATCATTTCTACAGGTAATACTAAATTTTTTTTTCTTCAAATCAGAATCTATTTAAACGACAAATTTGTCTTTCCTTTCTTTTGTCAATAAAAACATAAGCTTAGAGTTATAACATAAAGTTGATATTGAGAACGATTTATTTTGGCATGTATCAAAGCGAGAGGAAAGAAAAAAATATAAAAAAAACAATCATTTCTTTTTGACAATAGATTTTTTTTTATAGCTTGCAATAGAGTCTAAAGCAGAACTGTGTGTCATAATCCCATCCCGGGGCAGCACCGGTGTAATAAAAAAATTAAATTCTAATTTTAGCAATATTGAGGGCTTATTCATGTTGCAATCCTATACTTGTGTTCCATTAGCACTTAGCTTGAGCTGGTGAATATTAAATTGCACAATCTAAAATTTTTACGCGAGAGATATTCTCTCATTAAAAAGTTTTTTCTTCATAGAGATTATTTTAACTCACTTTGGTACCTACACCTTAATCATTCTACAATTATTAATAAAAATGGAGGGCGTTTTGGAGAATAATTTTCCACTCGTCTATCCTATTAAATAATTATAGGTGTGTTATATTTTAAGGTTAACTGTAAAGGGCAACTGGTTCACAAATAAACTATTTAATTTTTTTTAAATCTCATTTTGGAGGGATTATGTGTATAAAGATTTTCAAATTTATTCCGATCGCTTTTCTCCTTTTCGTGTTTCTTGTTCCGCAGAATGCTTTTGCGCAGAGCAATGCAGAACAGATTATAAAGAGGTACGAGAGCGGAGAAATAACTATACCAACATCCGAGGAGAAACAAATTATTAGTGAATACCTGGAAAGCACTCAACCATCTAATTCAATTTCACTAATAAGAAATTATTCTCCCGATGCTGTTATTTATTCGGAGGATTTTACCGGGCAGGTACTGCCCACAGGATGGACTAATGTTGACAATGGAGTCACTGGAGAAGTATGGCAATTTAACAATCCTGGGACAAGGACTATAACAGGGAATTTTGATGCTGATTTTGCTATTCTGGATAGTGATAATTATGGATCAGGTACTTCACAAAACGCAACTCTCACAACAGTTGCGATCAATGCTTCCGCTGCAACTACGGTCCTTTTTGGTTTTGATTTATCGTACCGTCACTTAAGTTCTTCTCTTACAGTTGATATTAGTGTTGACAATGTAAGCTGGACGAATCTAGAAACCATTACTGTTAGCACAGGTTATCCTAATCCACCCGTTTATAAAGAGTATGACGTTACTGCAACTGCAGCAGGACAATCTACTGTTTATTTCAGATGGACGTATGTTGGTTCTTTTGCCTGGTGGGGTGCAATAGACAATGTAGTTGTTTACGAGCCAGATCCAACACCAAATCCTGCAGTTTTGGTTTCACCTGCAAATGGGGGAACTGATATTGACATAAATACTACATTAAATTGGCTTGCTGGTGGTGGTACTGCACCAACGGGTTACGATATTAATTTTGGAACAGATAATCCACCAACAAACATAGAGAATAACACAGATCTTGGTTTGGTGACAACTTACACACCTGGTGCACCTTTATCTTACAGCACAACATACTATTGGGAAATTATTCCTTATAATGGTGCTGGTAGTGCAACCGGTACAACAGTTTGGTCATTTACAACTATGGATGATCCGACCATCAGTACATTCCCTTGGTTGGAAGATTTTGAGAGTTTAGTTACTTTCCCACCTCAAAATTGGATGAGATACGGAGGTCTTTTAGCAGATCCAACTGTCTTGGTGACTAGTTCAGAATGGTTCTATGATGATTGGCGTAATATTATTGTTGGAACAGATAATTCTGCAAGATGTAACATTTTTGGAACTACCAGAGATGGTTGGTTAATGACACCTCCAATTGATCTGGGAACAGGTACAAATTATCAATTGGAATTTGATTTAGCCTTAACAGATTTTGCTAACTCTAATCCTCCAGATGATTCGAGTGGAGTTGATGATAAATTTGCAGTTGTTATTTCTACAGATGGAGGGACAACCTGGTCATCAACAAACACATTAAAATTATGGGACAATGCTGGTGCCAACTATTACTATGACATTAGTAACACTGGCCAACATGAAATTATTAGATCTTACAGGATACACTGGTGTTATAATGATTGGTTTTTATGGTGAATCAACTGTATCTAATGCTGATAATGATTTATTTGTTGATAATGTTTTGATTCAAGAAGTTCCATCAGCACCTATATTCTCTAGTTACACCAACTTCTAAAGACTTTGGTGTTCGTAGCTTGTTGGAACATCTTCAGCAGACCAAACATTTACAATTACGTAATATAGGTGTTGGTACATTTACGATAACATCCGGAGGTATTTCTCTTGTTGGTACTGATGCAAGTCAGTTTGTATTAACCGATGGAAATACGTATCCAATTAATCTTACAACAGGTCAAACAGCTACTGTTGATGTGAATTTTTCACCAACAAGTACAGGTGCAAAGACAGCTGATCTGCAAATTGTTGATAACACAGCCGCAGATGCTACACATACTGTTCCGCTCACAGGTATCAGGCTTCGCTGCTGTATCAACTTTCTCAGAGAATTTTGATGCAGTTACTCCACCGGCTTTGCCGCGGTACTGGGTCAAAGTAGGATCTAGTGGTTCTGCAAATACACAAACAACCAATCCTTTTTCTGCACCAAATTGTTTATATATTTTCGGCTCAGGCAGTTCATTGCCTGTGGTATCAATGCCACCGGTAGACAATGCGGGTGCTGGTACTCATAGACTCTCCTTTAAAGCAAGAGCTAACTTTACAGTTGGCGGTATGATTGAAGTTGGTTACTTAACAGATCCTAATGATGCAAATACTTTTGTGTCAGTTGGTTCACAAACAATTAGTGCATTAACTTATGGGGATTATTTTGTTGATCCAGGTACGGCACCTGGTTCCAATCAATTCCTTGCAGTTAGACATACTGGAAGTCCTGCAAATAGTGTTTTGATTGATGATGTTGCGTGGGCTTTAGCGCCAGTTGGTGTTCCGGATCCTGCAGTTCTTGTTTCTCCTCCTGACGCCGGAACAGATGTTTCAAATAATACTGCATTAAACTGGACAGCAGGTGGTGGTGCACCTACAACTGGTTTCAGAATTAATTTTGGAACAGATAATCCACCAACAAATATTGAAAATAACACAGATCTTGGTCTGGTATCATCTTATACTCCAGGATCACCTTTAGCTTTCAGCACAACCTACTACTGGGAAATAATTCCTTACAATGGTTCTGGTAATGCTACAGGAACTACTGTATGGTCGTTTACTACGCTTGCAGATCCAACAATTACAACTTTCCCTTATGCAGAAGGTTTTGAGGGAGCTACATTTCCACCTTTAGGTTGGGAAAATTATGGCGATAAATTATGGACATCTGGTTCGGAAGCTCATTCCGGACTTAAAGCTGCACGAATTTCTTATACACCGGTAGGTACAGGCAATTTAGAAACGCCACCAGTGGTAATTCCGGCAACCCCCGATTACCGGATCAAATTCTGGTGGAAAGATGATGATATTTCAACTCGACCTGTAAACGGTGGCGATCCTGAAGTTGCAGGATACGATACTACTTATTTTGAAGTAACTTCTGATGGTGGAACGACCTGGACAGAACTTGCGTTCTTGTCAGCAGCTTCATCTCAGAGTGCTTATGTTGAAGTAGTTCAGAGTTTAAGTGCTTACGCTGGTCAAACAGTTTCATTCCG
>CAVYHS010000027.1:0-5349 GCA_963768365.1 uncultured Ignavibacteriaceae bacterium
CAGTCGGTTTTGGAACTCCATATTCTGGTCCATTAGAAACAAATTTTGCTGAACTTAATTTTCACATACTTGGTGCCAGAGGCGGCATATTTACTTCAATTGATGCGGTTGTTGAGACGGAAAGATGTTAATAATCATAACAACCTGTTTGTTACCACGGGATTCCAGATAGCTTACGTAATTCCATTTGGTAATTTTTTCGAAATAGGATATTTAAAAAGTTCTGATGAATTCACTGATGCACAGCTGCGCAAATATTTACGTAACAGCGTAAATAAAGATAATATTGTTTTAAACCCGGACGGAACAATAAAGTACCAGCCATACCTTCTGCAGGGTTCTTTTATAAACTGGGAGTTCAGGTACCCGGTAAAGTTTCTCGGTTCCCCAAGGAGCAAAGTTTACGTTGCAAAATTTATAGATGAACTGCATATAGGTTATACCGGCAGGGAGCTGACTGTAGCCGGCAGTGTATTTGATTTCCGCATCGATGCAATGGTAAGCAGTCCAATCAGGCAGCCGGCATACGTAATTGATGTAATTATCCAGAAAATATTTCAGGGGTGGGGTGCCAGTGCACTTGCTATTGGTCCAAGTGCCATATTTTCGAATACAAAAAGCGGAAGTTTTGGAGTTACTTCAATCTTTTTTAATTTTAGAGTGAAAGTAGGAACATCTTTATAGTTAAATGTTTTGTAGTTCAATGTTCTGAGCCTGCCTACCGGTAGGTAGGTTCTTATAGCTAGTGTTATGAGTTCGGTATTGTAAGATTATGCTCAACTTTTGATGTTCTGAAGAACGTAGCTCTTACTTTTCAATTGAATCTTTGGTTCTGAATCTTACCAAATTAAATTTTCTAATTGTTCTTAGATAAAACATTTAATAATATAATTTTAAGTAAATTTATATACAGTAAATTTTAGCAGGAATAATTATCTAAAATGAAAAACTTTGCTATAACAGGGGTTGCCGGGTATGTTGCACCAAGACATTTGCAGGCAATTAAAGATACCGGGAACAGGCTAGTTGCTGCAGTAGATCCGCACGACTCGGTTGGTGATACTTGATAGATATTTTAATGACGTAAGTTTTTTTACTGAATTCGAAAGATTCGACAGGCACCTTGAAAACTCTTAAGCGAAATGTTCCAGGTGAAAAGATAGACTACCTTTCAATCTGCTCTCCTAATAATTTGCATGATGCACACATACGGCTTGCATTACGATTAGGTGCTAATGCTATTTGTGAGAAGCCGCTGGTAATTAATCCGTGGAATCTTGATGTGCTCAAAGAACTTGAAGAGGAAAGTGCTTCCAAAGTATATACAGTTCTTCAACTAAGACTCCTCCCTTCCCTTATAAAACTGAAGAAAGAATTATCGGCAAAAAAGAATTCAAAAAAATATGATGTAGAGTTAACATACATCACTCCGCGTGGATTGTGGTATTCATACTCCTGGAAAGGAAACCCGGAACGTTCCGGTGGTGTAAGCACAAATATCGGTATACACTTTTTCGATCTGCTATTGTGGTTGTTTGGCAGTGAACAAAAATGTGAAGTGCATATCTTTAATTCCAGCCGTGCCGGAGGATTTATTGAATTGGAAAATGCAAATATAAAATGGTTTCTTTCCCTGGATAAAAATGATATACCTGCACATGCAAAGGAAAGCAATTCAACTTTCCGTTCTATTACAGTTGATAATGAAGAGATTGAATTCAGTAAAGGCTTTACCGATTTGCATACAAGGGTTTACGAAAATATTCTTGATGGAAACGGGTATGGAATTGAAGATGCGCGTGCATCAATAGAGCTCGCTTATAAAATAAGGAATGCTGCTCCAGGCAGTAATTTTGATTACCTTCATCCTATCGTAAAAAAATTACTCAATAAATAAGCAAGTTAAAATTAGCGGAGAATTACATGAGCTTTTACAAGCATGAATCAGCATACGTAGATGAAAAAACTGAAATAGGAGATGGAACAAAGATCTGGCATTTCAGTCATGTTCAGAGCGGTGCAAAAATTGGGAGTAACTGTGTGCTTGGGCAGAACGTAAACATTGGTAACAACGTAGTGGTTGGTAATTTTTGTAAGATTCAGAATAATGTTTCAGTTTATGAAGGGGTAACTTTAGAAGATTATGTTTTTTGCGGACCATCGATGGTTTTTACAAACGTATTGGATCCGCGGTGCAAGTACCCGCAAGTTGGCGCACAATTTTATGTTAAAACCTTAGTTAAAGAAGGTGCATCAATCGGTGCTAGTGCTACCATCATCTGTGGAAACACACTTGGTAAGCATTGCTTTATTGGTGCGGGTGCCTTAGTTACAAAAGATGTTCCCGATTATGCTTTAGTAATTGGCAGTCCTGCAAAGATTATTGGCTGGGTTAGCGAAGCAGGTAAAAGATTAAATTTTGATAAGGATGGTTTTGCATTCTGCGAAAAATCGAATAAGAAGTATTTACTTAAAGATAATAAAGTAACAGAAGTTTCTAAATAGAACGCTGATGCTAAATGTATATATAATATTAACAGGCTTTTGTTCAGTGTTGTATGTTCAAAGTTCAATGTTATCTATATAAATTTCATAAGAAAGACCAGATCTTACACCATCAATTTTGTAATTAAGCTATCTAATAATCATTGATAATGTGGGAGGATATAAAATGAAAATTGAAAAATTTGAAGATATTGAATCTTGGCAATTTGCTCGGAAATTAACAAATGAAATATATTCATATAGTAAAGAAGAAAGGTTTAACAAAGACTTTGGTTTGAAGGATCAAATACGACGGGCTTCAGTTATCTATTATGGCAAACATTGCGGAAGGATTTGACAGCAAATCAAATAAAGCATTTATCAACTTTTTAAATTACTCATATAGATCAGCTTCAGAAGTTCAATCATTGTTATACGTAGCAATTGATCAACAATATATATTAGATACTACATTTGATGAGTTATATAAATTATGTAATGAAATTAAAGGATTAATTGGTGGGTTTACTAAATACCTGAAATCAGAAAGAGCTAAAATCTAAATGTGGTTGTATAATATTTGTTTTGTGTGCAGTGTTCTGAGTTTAGTGTTATCAAGTAATATTTTTATCAACCTTTAACCCACAACATTGAACCCTGAACCCATAACACTAAACACTTCAACCCTTTTTCGCTTCCGGTCTGGAGTAGTAATAATAATATTTATAATACGAACCGTAACCGGATTTAAAACTAAAGTTATTAAGTACAGAACCAAGGAAGTGAGTATTCTCCCTTTTAATTAAATCCACAGATCGTGTCATCAGGTCAATCTCGGTTGTTTCCGAAGAGACAACAAGCACTGTACCATCAACCATATTTGATAATATTTCAGAATCTGCAACAGCAATTATTGGGGGAGAATCTATTATAACCAGGTCATACTTATCGCGCATATTACTTAGAAATTCCCTCATCTCCTTTGAATCAAGCATCTCAGCCGGGTTTGGCGGGATAGTACCGGCAGTAATGTAATCTAAGTTTTCCAGGTCGCTTTCTTTTATTATCTCATTTAATTCTGCATTGCCGGTTAAGTAATCGATCATTCCCGGTGTACGTGGAGAGTTAAAAATTTTATGAACAGCAGGTTTCCTTAAATCACAATCAATTAAAAGAGTTTTTTTCTTTGACTGTGCAAAACTTCCTGCAAGGTTAACAGAGATAGTGGTCTTCCCTTCCTGCGGTGCAGAAGATGTGATCAAAATTGTTTTTAAGGTTTCTTTTCTAACTGTAGAAAATTGTATCCTTGTTCTTAACGCCCTGAATGCTTCGCTCGGCATTGAATCCGGCTGCTTGCTGACAATAAACTGGAATTCATCATGCCCATTTGATTTTAAACCTTCAATGTTTGGTACCCACGCCAATACATTAATATTTTTCTGTTCAATATCATCCGGAGTTTTCACTGTGTCATCAAAGTAATTTTTTATAAACACAAAACCGATTGCAATTCCAATCCCAAGGACTAAGCCAATCAGAATGATCATCGTTCTGTTTGGTTTGGATGGGGAGTCAGGAATTCTTGCTTCATCAATTATCATTACGTTTCCCGGCTGAGATTGTTCGTTTATCAACGCTTCCTGGAATCTCTCCTCAACAAGCAGGTAAAGCTTTTCCAGCGCAGCAGCATTCCTTTTAAGACGAGCCAGTTCTATCGCATTTTTCGGAAGTTTCTTAAAACGTGCTTCGTAACTTTTTACAATTTTATCCAGTTCTTTAATTGATGTCTGCAGCGACTGGTTCCTTACTTCTTCTTCAATTATTTTCTGTGTCAACCCCTTTACTTCTTCAGGACTGCTGGCAAAAATACCTGCTTTCAATACCTCGAGTTCACTATCCAGCCCTTTCTGCATATCATTAATTTTATTATCATACTCCCGGATAACAGCAGAGTTTTCCGAAAGACTGTTATCTTTACTCATAGCAATCCCGCGGTTAATTTGCAGCTTAACTATTTCATCCTGTATTGCTTTTATATATGTCTGGGAAGAAAGAGATTTTAAATAATCAGCCATTCTTGGATTCTGCTTTGTAAGCTCACTTCTTAAATTTTCCAGGACTTTATTCGAAGCCATTAAATCAACCTGCGTAGCGTTCTTTTGGGCTTCAAAATCTGAAAGTAGAGCTATTAAGGTATTCGCTCTTTCATCAAGAGCTATCAATCCTCCCCTCTCCTGGAAACCTCGTAAAATCTCTTCCGCTTCATTAAGCTCTGTAGATTTCTCAACTCTCTGTTCCGATAAGAAATTTTTAATCAGAGTAAGCTGGTTCCTGTTGATATCAAGGTTTGACTGTTTATACTGCTGTGCATACAAATTTGCTATCAGTGCAGCTTCATAAGGTGATGGAGATGTAGCTGTAATTTCAACCATATCCAGTCCCCTTTTCTGATCGATCTTTACGGATGATAATGTTGAAATCAATGTTAGTGATAGGTTTCAAATTAACACCTGAACCCTGCTCCTTCAATTCCTGGTCAACTAAAACATAATACCGTTCTTTATCCGGGTCCCTGTAAAAACTGTCTGACTAAAGCAAGGGCAACCATTTCCCTGGTTCTGTAGGATTGTAATATTTCAATTTCATTGGCAATAAACCTGTCATTCCCCCAATCAACAAATTCAGGCATCATAGGTGAAGTTAATACACCGCCGCCTTGAGGGCGTAGATAATTTTATAGAAGTGGTTGAGCTGTAAATATCTATTGCATAAAAGGCATATAAAACCGCAACTGCTAAACCGGCAAGAGATATAAGAAGAACAGGCAGCCAGTTATTCCGGATTAGCCTTATGTAATCTTTTAAA
>CAVYHS010000028.1:0-52162 GCA_963768365.1 uncultured Ignavibacteriaceae bacterium
GATCCGATAAGATATTTGGCAATGCCAAGGTTCTTAGCTGCAATATTAATGATGCCGATACTTGTTATTTTTGCAAATACGATAGCTGTAGCTGGAGCTTATGTTGTATCCGATTATTTTTTACAGGTTCCTTATAATGTTTTTTTTGGCTCTGTCAGGCAATTTTTTCAATTCTCTGACCTCACGGGCGGTTTAATTAAAACAGTAGTTTTCGGTGGCGTTACATCGCTTCTTGGTTGTCATATCGGTTTTAGAACTTCTGGGGGTGCGGAAGGTGTTGGTTTTTCAACTATCCGATCATTTGTGCTTTCAGCCGCACTGATTTTAATTCTTGACTATTTCTTATGGACTTTACTCTTTTAATTAGGAACGAACAGCATAACTTTCTGTGACTTTCATCAATTAAGAGTTTAATATCTCTTTAAAATTCAGTACCATTGGGTATAAATTAAGAAAAATCTGGAGCAGACTATGGAACAAATTCAATTCAACATAAAAGAAAGAAAAACCAAAGTTGTTTTGCCTGAATCACTTGGCTTCGGAAAAATTTTTACTGATCATATGTTTGAAATGGATTACAATCAAAAAGATGGATGGCATAATCCGGTAATCCGACCTGTAGAGGATTTACCCGTTCATCCGGCTTCAATGTTTATTCATTACGGCCAGGCTGTATTTGAAGGTATGAAAGCATTCAGACAAGAATCGGGAGATATTGTAATTTTCAGATCGGACAAACATTTTGAACGATTAAATAATTCCTCTCGTCGGGTATGTATTCCTGAAATTGATGCTGACTTTGCCATTGAAGCTTTAAAAGAACTGATCAATATTGACAAAGATTGGATACCTGCTAAAAATGGTGAGTCTTTATATATAAGACCTTTCATTTTTGGAACCGATCCTTTTCTAGGTGTTAAACCTGCAAAAGAATATAAATTCATTTTACTTCTCTCACCAGTTGGTGCTTATTATCCTGAAGGATTTAAACCAGTGAAAATTTTAGTGACCGATGAATATGTTAGAGCTGTTAGAAAAGGTTTGGGTGATTGCAAAACTCCGGCGAATTATGCAGCTAGTCTTCTTGCTGGGCAGGAAGCTGTTAGAAAGGGTTTCACTCAGGTTTTATGGCTGGATGGAGTTGAACAAAAATACATTGAAGAAGTTGGAACGATGAATATCTTCATCAATATGAAAAATGAAATTGTGACTCCAAAATTAAATGGAAGCATTTTGCCCGGCGTTACTCGAAGATCAGTAATTGAAATTTTAAAAGAATGGAAAATGAATATTGTTGAGAGACCAATTACGATTGACGAAATAGTAGATGCTTATGATAAAGGAAATTTAATTGGTCTGTTCGGAACCGGAACTGCAGCAATAATTTCATCAGTTGGTTGGCTAACATATAAAAACAAGGAAATGATTTTTAATGATGGTAAAGCTGGTGAATTAGACCTAAAGCTTTTCCATGAGCTCACATCAATTCATCACGGTCTTAAGAAAGACACTCACAATTGGTTAACTCCTGTAGAACAAAAAGAAGTTGTCGCCTCTTAAATTTTAGGGTAGAAGAAACATTATCTTCTACCCTATTTTCACCTAATCTTTTTCAATAAGGTCCATTTCTTTCAAAAATAAAAGAAAGTAACTCTTGACAAGTGGTCAAATGTGCACTATATTTGCAGTGAACAATTGAACACTAATATGAAAAACAAATTAACTGACAGACAAGAAGAAATCCTCACATTTATCAGGCAGTTTACTGTTGAAAGTGGATTTCCTCCCACTCTTCGGGAAATAGGAAAGCACTTTCAAATCTCTTCAACTTTTGGAGTCAAAAGACATCTTGAAGCGCTTGTGAAAAAAGGCTTCATAAATATTGAAAGTAATGCAAGTAGGGGAATATCAATGATCAGAAAAAATTCTGATGATTATATCGATGGAATTTTAAGAGATGAGAGTGTGTTTTTAAAAATTCCGGTACTTGGTCGTGTTGCCGCAGGTATTCCATTAGATGCTGTTGAAAATTTGGAAGGTTCATTAGTTGTTGATCCTTCGTTTCTCAAAAGATCTGAGAATGCTTTTGCTTTACGTGTAAAAGGAGATAGTATGATCGATGCCGGGATCAATGATAAGGATCTGGTAATTGTTTCACCAAATGAGCAGGCTAAAAATGGTGACATTGTTGTTGCTATGTTGAATGATGAAGCAACAGTTAAAACATTTGAGTTTAATAATAATAAAATTAGACTAGTCGCTGAGAACAATGCCTATAAACCAATTGAAGTTAAAAGTCAGGATGACTTTAAACTAATAGGTAAGGTTAAAGGTGTTGTTCGATGGTTAAATTAATAAGGAGTAGTAAAATGAAAACAGATATTTTTATCCAGGCTATTAGAAAAAGAAACAATCTTCAGTTTCTCTATGGTTTAAAGGAGGTTAATTTGGAGCCATATTACATATCGAAAAACATGGTGGGCAAAAAAGTAATTTACGGACGAATAAGAAATTCCAATGAAATCAAAAAATTTGAATACAATAAAATTGCGAACATCAGGATAATTGAGTCATTTAGATTTTCACCACTTATTCCAATTAATTCTTTTGCATCATGAAACAGGATTTGATTATGAACATTTCAGAAAGAAAATCGATAGACCTTTTAGTTAATGAATTTTGGCGACTTGGATTCTTCACATTGAGTAGAAGATTTGGAACATATTTACCGGAGCCTGAAAACATTGGCAGGTTTAAAGTTGACGTAATTGGAAGGCAGAAAGAAAAGTACGCGATCGGTATAACACTAAATAAAGAAGATATTTTCAGCACAGATCTTATTGAAAAAATTAATTACCTGGCATCAAGAAAAACAAGATCATCAGAAAAACCAATTGTGCTGCTTATCGGTGTGCCTGACATTTACTTTAAGCAAGTAAAGGAAATTTTATTGAACGTGGATGAAAAGTTTAGAAAAAATATAAAACTCACTCGAATAGTAGAAGAAAGCGTCGAAAGTCGCCGGGACAAACGACAAGCTCAGCAGGTAATATTTTCCTAATAATATTTTTATTAGTTACCCACTCTCTATTTTTGCCTTTATTCCATTCAACAAACCAGATAATATTAGCCTAACCTTTTTGATTTACATGTTTTGTTGTTGTTTACCTTGATTTTATAGGACTTCAACTATAATTTTACAGGCTTCATCAAATTAAGATTTTAAGATTGGCCAGAAAAAAAACACAATCTAATAGTCCTCTTCGGGAAGAATTAAAAAAGAGCGGTGATATCCCAGCTCATATTGCTATAATTATGGATGGGAACGGACGCTGGGCAAAAAAGCGTGGATTGCCCCGGGTTGCCGGGCACAGAAAAGGAGTTGAAACCGTTCGCCAGATTGTTGAAGTGTGTGCTGAAATAGGAGTAAAATACCTCACTCTTTATACTTTCTCAACAGAAAATTGGAAAAGACCGAAAGATGAAGTTTCCACTTTGATGAGACTTTTGCTGAAAAGCCTAAAAGATAGACTTGACGAATTGAACAAAAATGATATAAAATTAACCTGCATTGGAAACATTGAGTCACTCCCGGACGTCGTACAAAAGCAACTTTATGAAGATATTGATCGGACCAAGAAGAATAAGCGAATGACATTAAATCTGGCTTTAAGTTACAGTGGAAGATGGGAGCTGTTAGAGGCTGTTAAAAAAATTTCGCATAAAATTGCAAACGGAAAACTAACGCCGGAAAACATTACAGAAAAAATTATATCTGATCATCTCACTACCAGAAATATGCCTGAACCTGAATTAATCATACGCACAAGTGGTGAATTCAGAGTTAGTAACTTTTTGCTTTGGCAAATTGCTTATTCTGAATTTGTTATACTTGATGTCTATTGGCCTGAATTCTCAGAGAATAATTTATACGAAGCAATCAGACAATATCAAAAACGTGAGCGAAGGTTTGGTAAGGTGAGTGAGCAAATACACAGTCTTGAAAATAAAAATCAAAAAAAGGATTCCCCTATTGAAATTTCATAGACTGCTGGTTTTTTTGTTAGCCTGTCTATTTTCTATCATTTCGTTTCCTCAGGGAACACAGAAGAGTTATAAAATTCTCGGAATCTCAGTAGACGGAAATAAATCTACAGACGCTACTACAATAATCGCAAACAGCGGATTGAAAGTAGGCAGCGAAATACAGGTGCCCGGAGACCAATCATTAAATGCAATTCGTCAGCTATGGACTCTTAATATTTTTTCTGATATCAAAATTATAATTGATAGAGAAATTGATGAAGGTATCTTTTTACTAATAAAAGTGGAAGAATACCCAAGGCTTGAACGGGTTGTTATTGAAGGAAATGATGAAATAGACACAGACGACATTGAAAAGAAAATCACATTCCTGCGTGGTACTGTTATTTCTCCTCAGGCAGTTTCAAAATTAAAAATAAGAATTAAGGATTTATATATTGAGGAAGGATTTCTTAACGCTAAAATAACAGATAACATATATGGATATATGAGCGCAGATACATCTGATGGTGATATTACCGTAACGTGGAGGAATAAAAAAGATTTTTCTGATGAATATGATCTCCTTTATGAAAGTGACAATCAATCTTATTCTAATCTGATTCCAAGAATAAAAGATAGAGTATTGCTAAAGTTAACCATTGAGGAAGGTGATGAAGTAATTGTCAGAGAAATTGAAGTTAATGGTAATGAAGTATTTGATGACGATGAACTTACAAGTGAAATGGAAGAGACAAGCGAATCTGTTTGGTGGCAGTTCTGGACAAGTGCACAATTTAAACCCAAGGATTTTGAAAAAGACAAACAACTAATAATCGACTATTACAAACAGAATGGCTACAGAGATGCAGAGATTTTGGATGATTCTTTAATCTACTACAACGATAATAAAGACTTAAAAATAGTGCTGGATGTTTATGAAGGTCCTCAGTATAAAATCAGAAACATAACCTGGGAGGGTAATACAGTATACCCGAATGAAGTCCTTACTCAAAGACTGGAATTTACATCAGGCGATGTGTATAATTATAAAAAATTTCAACAGAATCTTCGTGGTAATGAAGCGCAATCTGATATTTCCGCTCTTTATTTAGATAACGGCTATTTAACTTTTAATGCACAAGCAGAAGAAAAGAAAGTTGCACCTGATTCAATTGATATTCACATAAGAATTGAAGAGCGTAACCAGTTTAGAATTTCACGAGTAGAAATACAGGGTAATACTAAGACAAAAGATAAAGTCATTAGAAGAGAACTATACACAATCCCTGGAGATTATTTTAACCGGGCATTTTTATTCAGAAGTGTGCAACAGCTTGCAAACCTTCAATACTTCAGCGCGGAAGGTCTTTACGGACCAAAAGGCATTGATACAAAACTTGACAGCGATAGTACCGTTGCAGTAACTTTCAACGTAGAAGAAAAATCAAGTGACTACCTTAATGCATCTGTTGGTTATAGCGGGAGCTTCGGATTCAGTGGTTCAATCGGCGTAACCCTTACAAACTTTTCCATTACAGAACCTTTCTCACTTGGCGGCGGTCAAATATTAAATTTCAACTGGCAATTCGGCTTCGGAAACATCTATCGTACATTTACAGTTGGTTTTACTGAACCATGGATGTTTGATACACCCACTTCCGTAGGAGTTGATTTTTTTGATACTCGCCAGCAATATGTCTATGACTTGCGTCAGACAGGCAGTACTTTAAGAGTTGGAAGAAGACTAAAATGGCCTGATGATTTCTTTTATCTTCAGGGAAGATTTAGATATCAATACAATAATGTTCTTCAGGGTCAACGGTACTACAGAGAGGGTATAACTCAGCAGTTTACACTTGGTGCTACGTTAAGCAGAAGAAATATTGATAATCCAATCTTTCCGTCTATGGGTTCAATAGTTACTCTTGATTTGGAACTATCGGGACAGCCGCTACTTCCTGGTGATGTAGATTACATAAAGACTTTATTTAAAGTTGAATGGTATAAACGCCTTTTTAAATCTAACAGAATAGTGTTGTATACACTTGCAGATTTTGGGTACTTGCGCGAAACGGTTTTCGGAACGCCAATCCAGCCATTTGAGTATTTCTATATGGGCGGTAATGGATTAATAATTGCGACAGTACCTCTAAGAGGTTATGATGACAGAAGCGTTGGTCCGCGAAACATATTTGGAGAAGTTATTGGAGGAAGAGTTTATTCAAAAATTGGAGCTGAGCTTCGTTTTGCAATTACTCTTGAACCAATCCCATTATACCTTTTAATTTTTGCTGAAGCGGGAAATGTTTTTGAAAGTTTTGAGAAAACAGATATTTTTGATCTGGTTAGATCGGTTGGATTCGGGGCAAGAATCTTGATTAATCCTATTGGTTTAATAGGCTTCGATTTCGGATACGGATTTGATAGAGAAGAAGTACAAGGATTACCACCGGAGTGGTTATTTCATTTTCAATTTGGAAAAGGTTTTTAATTTTTTTACAATTTACAATAACATAAGGAAAAATTAACGTGAGAAGATATCTTTTATTTATTCTATTGATTTCGACAGTAACAATATTTGCACAAATTCCGCAAAAAATTGGATATGTTGACTCTCAAATAATTCTTACTCAGTTACCTGAGGCTATTAAAGCTCAGAGTGATCTTGATGCGATGACAAGCGTTTGGTCAAATCAGGTTGATTCTATGAAGCTTGCATTGCAGCAACAATATGCTGATGTTCAAAAGCAATTAGCTACTATGACCGAGGATCAAAAGCAAATTAAGCAGAAGGAATTAATTGAAAAAGAACAACAAATTTACGCCTTCCAGAACAAGAAGTTTGGTCAGCCGAATGGTGAAATCTATCTAAAGCAAGAAACAATCTTTGAACCAGTTAAAAAGAAAATTTATGCTGCAATCGAGAAAGTTGCAAAAGATGAAGGAATGCAGTTTATATTTGATAAAAGCGGCGACATATTACTTCTTTATGCTGATGAAGCTTTCGATATCACATTTAAAGTTCTCGATAGTTTAAAACGAGGGGCCAAATAATTCCATTTATTTTAATGAACAGGTTCTTTCTTTTTGAGAAAAGAACCTGTAATTAAAAATTTTTACGCTCCGGAGTATTTATGAAATCAACATTCATTTCTTTTCTTATTTCTTTCTCATTTCTATCCTCAATTAGCATTGCACAGTTAAAAATTGGTTACGTTGATTCAGATACAATTTTGGATAATTCCCCCGATATGCAAGATGCAAGACAAAAGATTGACGCTTTGATTCAGGAGTGGCAGACGGAGGTAAGAAGAATG
Source organism: uncultured Ignavibacteriaceae bacterium (assembly GCA_963768365.1). Taxonomy (GTDB): domain Bacteria; phylum Bacteroidota; class Ignavibacteria; order Ignavibacteriales; family Ignavibacteriaceae; genus IGN2. The sequence goes on from CAVYHS010000028.1 coordinate 7,344, forward strand.
GAGTCTGAACTCAAGGCTAAGCAGGATGATTATGAGAAAAGAAAACTAATCATGACCGAGCAAACCAATACAGAAGCCCTTGCGGAAATTGCAAAGCTTCAAAAAGATTTAGGCGACTATCGCGATAAAAAGTTTGGTGCAAACGGAGAATTGTTTCAAAAGCAAAATGAGATAATGAAGCCTATTCAGAACAAAGTATTCACAATAATTCAAGAGATAGCAACTGAAGAAGAGCTAGATTTTGTTTTTGATAGAAGTGGTGATATAATTTTTCTTTATGCTAAACCTGATTATGATCTTACGGCAAAAGTAATAGAAAGACTAAAACTTGAATAAAAGTTTAAATATTAAGCTATCTGAAATTGCAAAACTTGTAGACGGAAAGCTTATAGGTGATTCAGATGTTATTATCAACTCTATAGCAAGAATTGACGAAGCTGGTAAAGGAGCCCTTACTTTTTTGTATCTGGACTCATTTGAAAAATATTTTGCCTCCACTGGTGCATCTGCAATTTTTGTTAAGCCTGATTTCAATAAATCCCGAAGCGATATTTCTTACATTTTGGTTAAAGAACCAGAAAAAGCTTTCGCTTATATTCTGAAAAAATTCTTTTCCCCAAAATTTAAACTTGATGGTATTGATAAAACTGCTTTCGTAGATTCCACCTCTTTGCTAGGTAAAAACGTTACTCTTGGTAAGAATGTTGTTATTGGTCCAAATTGCCAGATCGGTGATAATGTTAGAATTTTCCACAATACAGTTCTTCTCGAAAATATTGAAGTTGGGAATGAGACTATCCTATTCCAGAATGTCAGCGTTCGGGAGGATTGTAAAATTGGTGAACGTGTTATAATTCATCCGGGTACTGTAATTGGTGCAGATGGTTTTGGATATCAAAAGGATGCAGAAGGTGTTTACAATAAAGTTCCGCAAATCGGGAATGTTATAATTGAAGATGATGTGGAAATCGGAGCTAACTCAACAATTGACAGAGCTGCTTTGGGCAGTACAATTATTGGGAAAGGAAGTAAAATTGATAACCTTGTTCAGATTGCGCATAACGTTTCATTAGGAAAGAATACTATTATGTCTGCACAAAGTGGTATTTCTGGTAGTGTTAAAGTTGGTAATAATTCAATCATTGCCGGTCAAGTGGGTATTTCAGGGCATCTAGAGATTGGAGATAACGTAATTTTGATAGCACAATCCGGAGTATCCAAATCAATAACAAAACCCGGAATCTACTTCGGTTCACCCGCTAAAGATTTTAAGACAGCAAAAATTCTGGAAGCTCATTTCAGAAACATTCCTGAGTATGTAGAACGAATAAAAAAACTAGAGGAAGAAATCAGACAACTCAATGAAGAAAGAAATCAAAAGAAAGCCTGATACTTCGAAGTATTCCAAAACTCTTCCTTTATTGGATTTCAAGCCTCATCTTGCTAATTTTCCAATCAATTAAAACTTTCAAATCGTAAAATAAATCAGGCTTCTAAATGTTAGAACAGCAGAGAACAATTTCCAAAACAGTCTCAATGTCTGGAATTGGAATTCACACAGGCACAGAATGCAAACTCACTTTTAAACCAGCTCCCGAAAATCACGGTATAAAGTTTGTCCGTGTTGACCTGGGCGGCAATCCTGAGATTCCTGCCATAGCAGATAATGTTGTTGATGTTTCACGAGGGACCACAATTGGAATTGGTGATGCAAAAGTCCACACAGTTGAACATGTTTTAGCTGCAATTATGGGTCTGCAGATTGACAATATAATTATTGAAGTTGATGGAATTGAGCCTCCGGTTGGTGATGGAAGTTCGCTTGCCTTTGTTGAAGTTTTACAGAAAGCTGGCTTTGAACAGCAGGAAGCCCCAAAAGATTACCTGATAATAGATCAGACAATAATGCATCACGAAGACGACAGGCAAATAGACATTGTAGCCTTGCCGCTCGATGATTATCGCGTTACAGTTATGGTGGATTATCAAAATCCTGCACTTGGCAGCCAGCACACCGGACTTTTTGATTTCGAAAAAGAATTTGCAACTGAGTTTGCACCTGCGAGAACATTCTGTTTTCTTAGCGAAGTTGAGGCTCTCGCTGATCAGGGATTGATAAAGGGCGGTGATATTGATAATGCAGTTGTAATTGTTGATCATAAGTTAAATGATAGTCAGCTTAAAGAGCTTGGCAACAAAATTGGAATAAAAGAAAAAATAAGTTTAGGCGAAAACGGGATACTAAATAATAAAGAGTTGAGATTCAGAAATGAACCAGTCAGGCATAAACTTCTTGATTTGATTGGAGATCTTGCATTGATTGGCGCACCATTGAAAGCTCAGATATTAGCTGCTCGTCCTGGTCATAAAGCAAATGTTGAATTTGCAAAACAGGTCAGGAAACTTTATCAGCAGAAGAAGCTGTTGAAGAAATTTCAGTTTGTAAAAAAAGCGGGCGTTGTATTTGATGCTAGTGCGATCCAACGAATACTTCCTCACAGGTATCCATTTCTGCTCGTTGATAAAATTATTGATATGGAAATTGATAAAAGAGTAGTTGGAGTAAAATCAGTAACTGCAAACGAACCCTTCTTCCCCGGACATTTTCCCGGAAATCCAATAATGCCCGGAGTGCTGATTCTTGAAGCAATGGCACAAACAGGAGGAGTTTTTCTTTTAGGATCTATCGCCGATCCACAGGATCATCTAGTATATTTTATGCAGATCAACAATGCTAAATTCAGAAAGCCTGTCGTTCCTGGTGATCAGTTATTTATGGAAATGGAACTTATTCAGAAAAAAAGTAAAATTATTTTGATAAAAGGAAAAGCATACGTTAACGAAGTGCTTGTTGCCGAAGCTGATTTCATGGCTGGACTTGTTGATAAACCTAAGGAAAATAATTTATCAGAAGCAAAATGAAAAACATACATCCTACCGCAATAGTAAATCCCGATGCTAAGCTCGGTGATAATTTATCGGTTGGCCCTTATGCTATAATCGAAGGAGATGTTGAAATAGGAGAGGATTGCTCTGTCGGTCCGCACGCGGTTATCTACAGCGGTGCAAGAATAGGAAACCGGGTAAAAATATTTCAGGGGGCTTCCGTTGCTAATCTTCCTCAGGATTTGAAATTTTCTGGTGAGCCTACTCTATTTATTATTGGTGATGATACAATAATTCGTGAGTTTGCAACCTTACATAGAGGTACTTTAGAAACAGGTAAATCTCAGGTCGGTAAAAATTGTCTTTTTATGGCATACAGCCATGTTGCTCATGATTGTATTGTGGGAGATAACTGTATAATAGCAAACGCAGTGCAGATTGGTGGACATGCCCACATAGAAGATTATGTTATAGTAGGTGGTTCAACTCCTGTACACCAGTTTTCACTAATTGGTGAGCATTCAATGATAGCTGGTGGTATTCGTATAGTTCAAGATGTACCACCTTATATATTAGCTGCAAATTTACCTGCAACTTATGGTGGACTTAATGTTATAGGTTTACGAAGAAGAGGATTTAAAAATGAAGATATTCAAATTTTAAAAGATGTTTTCGGTTTGATTTACAGTAAGTCTTTTAATGTATCACAAGCAGTAAAAATTATTGAAGAAAAATTTGGAGAAAATATTTACGCACAAAAAGTTGTGGACTTCCTCAGACGTAGTAAAAGGGGAATCGTCGGTAAATGATCTGGAGATTTATTGATACCGGCCTCAATTCTGGAAAGTTTAATATGGATTACGATCTGGAACTCGTTAAAAATTTTTCAGCTTCTCCTGTGTTGAGAGTGTATCAATGGGAACCTTATTGCATTTCTCTTGGAGCTAACCAGAATTTCAATTCAATCGATAGGGAAAAAACTTCTGCAGATGGTTTTGATATTGTAAAGAGGCCAACCGGAGGAAGAGCAATACTTCACGCTGAAGAGTTAACTTATTCTGTTGTCTATCCAGTCTTAAATGAAATATCACCGAAACAAATCTACCGTGAAATAAATCTTGCTTTGAAGAAAGGACTTGTAAACTATAACCCGATGCTTGAAAAAATTGAACTTGAACATACTCAACCACATTTTCCATCTTTCTACAAAGATGCAAAGAGCACTTTATGCTTTGCTGTTTCTGCAATGAATGAGCTTAACTATTGTGGAAAAAAAGTTGCGGGTAGTGCTCAACGCAAAATTGGAAATATTATTCTGCAGCATGGTTCTATTCTCTGTGGAAGTTTTCATAAACGGATTATCGACTATTTGAAACTTCCTTCCGATAAGCTTGAGAAAATAAAAGATGAAATCGGGCAAACTACAACTGAGCTTGAAACCATTATTGATGAAAAGATAAATTATCGAAAACTATCACAGGCTATAAAAAAGGGATTTGAAAATCACTTTAATATCAATTTTGTTGAAGAAATATTTTCAGAAACGATTTTACAGGTTAATTAATGTCAGCAGAAAAAGAAATAAGAAGAGTAACTACAAAAGCACTCGAAATATTAAAGCAAAAAAAAATAAAAATCACTGCACTAACAGCTTACGATTTTATCACTGCAAAAATTTTAAATGATGCCGGAATTGATATTATTCTGGTGGGTGATTCTCTAAGTAATGTATTCCAGGGAAACGAAACGACACTTCCGGTTACTATGGATGAAATGATTTATCACACAAAGGCTGTAACTAAGGGAGTTAGCCGTGCAATGGTTGTTGTTGATATGCCTTTTATGTCTTACCAGCTTGGTGCAGATGATGGCTTCCGAAACGCAGGCAGAATACTAAAAGAAACCCACGCTGAAGCAGTTAAGCTTGAAGGAGGAAAGCGGGTTGCTGAAACCGTGAGAAAGATTACTGAAAATGGAATTCCTGTAATGGGTCACGTTGGATTAACTCCTCAGAGCATTCACCAGTTCGGCAGCTATAAAGAACGCGGCAAGACTAAAAAAGAAGCCGATGAAATTTTCGAGGATGCAAAAATTCTGGAAGAAGCGGGTGCCTTTGCGGTTGTACTGGAAAAAATTCCTGCGACATTAGCAAAAAAAATTACTGCTGCACTATCCATTCCTACTATTGGAATTGGTGCAGGAAAATTTTGTGATGGTCAGATACTTGTAACACCGGATATGCTTGCATTGAATGTTGATTTTCATCCACGGTTTGTGAGGCATTATTCCAAACTGGCTGAAGAAATTAATAAAGCTGTACAGGAATTATATATCAGATATAAAAAAAGGCAGTTTCCCTTCTGCAAAAGAAAGTTACTAATTCCGAAATGGGTATAAAGCATAAAAGTGCAGGACTGAGTTATCTTAAAATACTTTATACAGTCGCACTTCTGCTTTTGTTCACAATTAACTCTTTCGCACAAAACCAATCTGAAGTTTTTTTAAAAGGTGCTGCAGTTACGGATATAATTGAAGAAGAAGGATTCCTCTGGGTAGCAACATACGGACAGGGAATTTACCGCTATTCAATTGCTGATGGAAAATGGATTAACTATTCTACAAAAAGCGGGAACCTGAGTGACGATCTTTTTTATGCGATTGAAGTTAGTAAAAATTTTGTGTGGGCAGCATCTGTTGAAGGTTTGTTTACTTTCACCAAAAAGGGGGGCAGGTGGAATAAAAGAAAATTTGCCCAGGGTGGTGAGTTTGGCAACTGGATACGTTCACTTAAATACGACGAGGACGGAAAATGTATTATGGATTGGAAGATTCAGAAACATTACACGCTTCGATCTTAAAAGAAGAAAATATGTAGACATTAATCGTATGCAAGGGAACAGACCAAAGGTCCAACACTATTAAAACAATAGCTTTTGATGGCGACAGTCTTATCTGGTTTGGTACTGAATCAGGTGTTCATATCTACAATAAAAAAAAGAAATATACCGATCCATCTGCATGGCGTTATCTTTCAAATAAGAATAAAGGATTTAAAGAAGAAGGAAAAGCAGTTTCGGTTTCCAGTATGGTTTTTGCCGGAAGAAATATCTGGTTTGGAACAGACGAATTTATTACCACAGTTGATCCCAGACTTTAATCTTGGAGGTGTTTATGTTTTCGACAGAAGGTTTTACTGGGAAAGAATTTATAAAAGAGACGGACTGGGGGGAAACGGAATTTATTCTATGTGCCGCGTTGGAAACTATATCTGGGTTGGTGTTTATGAATTTGATAAGCAAAATAAAATTGAATATGGTAAAGGATTATTTCTCATTAACAGAATCACCCGGTTGGTTACAGAGGTTGACCTAAATCAACTTGATATTACATCTTCCACAATTTTATCATTCCACTTTGACGGCACATATCTATGGATCGGGACAGGCGAGGGGTTGGTGCGCTTGAAAATAGAAAACAAGCTCGCTGAATGGCCAAAAAAGAAATAAATAAAGCTTTTCTTTGGGCTAAGAATTTCCGGTATAAATTAATCCCGCTTTTCACAATTAATTCTAATTTACTCTAATCCTTTTATTTCTTAGTTTTGAGCTATCAGGGTAACAATTATTGGTGCAAAATGAAGAATCTGTACAAATTCTTTCTGGCACTTGGGGTTTATAGTCACTGTCTTCTCTCAAATACCGGAAATCACTCGGCTTCCTGTCTTTGGAAACTCACAAGCTATTAAAAAATGGTGTTAATTAGATGAGAATATTTTTATCAATGACAACATTATTTTTTCTTATCCTTTCAGTTCAGGTTTATGCACAACTGCAAACAATAAAAGAATTTCCAAAGGTGTACAAATCACAGGTCATAAATGATTTAACTCCTGTTTGGATTTCGGGAAATGAAATACTAGCCTTATACACAAATGAAGAAGGGGATACACTATTCTCAAGAAGAACAACCAATCTTGGGCAGTCATGGAGTAATCAAAAAGTTGAGCAGGTACTAGGAGAGTATGAAAAGTATCTATCTGAAATCCTTTTACAAAAAGTATCAAACGGCAGATTAATTTTAATGTGGAAGCATACAGATGGAGCTGCCATTATCAGTTACTCTGATGATGGAGGGAGAATCTGGACAAATACAATTCAAACGGGTGTCTCTGTTGATCGTGCAAGATATTTTTCGTTAACTGAACTAAATGAAGATGAACTACTACTTGTCTATGAAGATATTAATTGGCGAACTAGAATAAGCACGAATAATGGAATAACCTGGTCGAGCCAGGATTATTTTGTTTTCCCTTTCCCACCTCCATTGAGGCGAGGAAGCCTGCACATTGTAAAGCTTTCTGAAAATGCAGATACTTTACTTGGAATTATTAATCGTCCCGGTAACCGGATTTGGTCAATGCGGAGTACGAATAGTGGAGACACATGGACTGATACTACAAGAATTATCAATGTTAGTTATAGTTCACATCCGTTTACCCTTAAAGTTTTGCAGGATATTAATGAATAATATAAACCTGGTTTACGGATCTGCTTATGAATTGGGGATTGAAGATTATAAACAAACTGATTTAACAACGTTAGTAAGTTCAGATGATGGTAATAACTGGCAGCAGGGCGAAAGGATAACTTCATATTTAGGAAATGATTATTTAACCGGTATAACGGGTATCGGCGAGAAGATATTTGTTTGTTTTGCTTCTTCAAGAAATGATGTAAACAGTCAGGGATTTTATGGAATTATCGGAGAATCAGAGGATAAGATTACTCCACCGATACTATTGAAAAGAGAAATTGTCGGATACGATTATGAAAAGGAGGAAATTAATTACCGTGCGATGGTTTTTGATAACGAAGGTGTTTTAAAAGTAGTTGCTAATTTATATCAAATTAATCTTAACGTTCAACTATTCGATGATGGACTTCATAATGACAGTCTTGCAAATGACCACATATTTGGTAATACCCTACCTTTTATTACTGAAGGCAATAGTGGGAGTGCATACGCGATAGATATAAATAAGATTTCCTTACCATTTAATAATAAAGGAGATATTGCTGAAGTGTACATAGGTGGTAAAGAATTTTCCTTTCAACTTCAAATGACAGATATATTTAACAACACCGGTTCAAAAACAACTAATGCATACATACCTTTAGAAGGTGGTGGAGTTCACGGGGGAAGATTTGAAGAAGCTTCCTTTCTCTTCTCGAGTGGGTTTTTCCTTTCCGGTTATTCAAATGGCGAAATGTGGAGTAATGCTGTGGCACCTACTTTTTTGGTTGAAGATTATTTACCGGGTGAAGTAGGGAGCGATCCGCAAGATCCGGTAAATGGAATATATGTAGTGAATAAAAGAGATCCCGCATTTAGTTTTACCTGGCAGAACTGGAAAGATGCAGTAAACCGTGGTGCAGAATTTTATGATGGTGATGGAGATGGAATTTATAACCCGGTTGATAAGAACTGGAACGGTACCTGGGATAAAAATGAAGATATGCCCCCATTGATAGGAGACGAAATAGCCTGGTGTGTTTATAATGATGCTGTATTCGCTGCAGATCAGAAGGTGGGACATGCGATCCACAAGGTATCGAAGTAAGACAACAGGTTTTTGCTACTGAAGATCAGGCAGCTGGAAAATGTAATCTTTATAAAATATTCACTATTGAACACAGGGTTAGTAACCAGATGTTATGGACTCTGTTTACTTTGGTGTGTGGGAAGATGGAGACTATGGGTGATGAAACTGATGATGTTGCCGGTTGCGATACATTACTTAATTCCGGTTTCTATTATGCGGACCAGCCTGATTATGTGTATGGTGATAATCCGCCTGCTTTTTTCACTACAATTTTACAAGGTCCTAGTTGTAATAACTAATGAACCCATTGACACGGCTAAAAAAAATTTTGGTGAATTAATTGGAAGTGAAAACGTAGAAGGTTATAGAAATCTTGTTATGACTTCGCAAAGACTTTATTACAGAAGTTCATCTGAATTAAGAGAACCAAATAGTTCAGAAGAAGCAAGGAATAGTCTTTTAGGTAAAAAGAACATGTAACGGATACCCGGATCCTTGCACATTTCCTTTTGGTCAGGTAAGCGGTGGAGTTAAGTGTAATGAAGTTAATCCGAGATTATTGGTTTTCAGGTGATCCGGTTACAAACATAGGTTGGATAAACACTTATAATCATGATATGAGAAATGTTGTTGGTACTGGTCCTTTTCTTTTGGAGAAAGATAAGCCTCAGGAAATAATAATTGCTTATGTAATTGGCAGAGGGAATGATCCATTTAACTCAATTACAGTTGCAAGAGAAAATGTTCAGAGAGCAATTGCAGAATATGAAAGCAACTTTGCATCGATGACTTACTCAGCACCGCCCGCAACAAATCCTGTTAACGAGTTATGTGCTTTATCAGAACTATCCGAATCCATTTAATCCAACAACAACAATCAGGTATGAACTTCCACAGGATGGACAGGTAACAATGGAAATATTTGATATTCTCGGGCAAAAAGTAAAAACAATACTAAATGAATTTAAGAGAGCGGACAGGTACGAAGTAACATTCAACTCAGCAGGCTTAGCAAGTGGAGTTTACATTTATCAACTGAGTGTGAATGACTTCATCACAAGTAAAAAAATGGTTTTGGTAAAATGAAAAAAGTCATACTAGTAATAATTTTCATTCTAATTAGTCATTCCACACTATTTCCTCAAATTTCCGGTTGGAGCAAAATTAACTCAGGAACAACATTGAACTTGAATGCTGTTAATTCCTTATTCGGAAACATATTCGCAGTTGGTGATTCAGGGATAATCCTGAAATCCACAGATGTTGGTCAAACCTGGGAAACAATTCAATCACTAACTACGGTTAACCTGAATGATGTAAGTATTCAAAATGATAATTCAGTGCTTGTGGTTGGTGACGAAGGTCTAATTCTACTATCCATTGATCAAGGAACTACCTGGCAATTTATTAGTAGCGGAGTGACAGAGGATTTATTGTCAGTTGATGTTTATGATGGATCTGGAATAATTGGAGGTAATTCTGGTACTGTACTCTGGTGCTTTCTCTGTTGGGGGGCTCAATGGGAAATAAAACAGACGGGGTTATTTGGAAGTGATTTTACTTCGGTCTACTTACTTTCAGATGGAGATGGATATGTTGGAGGTGAAAACTCAATTTCTCAAGCACTTCTTGGTCGATCAACTAATTCCGGAAATAACTGGAATTTTAAATCATTCTATCTTAATGGAAACGAAGGTAAAATTTCCGATATTGATTTTCTTTATTACCCGATAGAAATCGGATTTGCAACCTCAGGACTTTGGAACGGGAATGGAGCTGTTTCAAAGACTTCCGACGATGGAGCCAACTGGGTAACAACGATTTTTAATCTTCCACTACATGCTATAACTATTCCCTGGACAGATTCATTATCAAATGGATATGCAGTTGGTGATTCAGGTACGATTTTTAAGACTTATGATCTTGGAGAATCCTGGTATCAGCAACAAAGTGGTCTCAATATTAAACTAAATGATGTGCATGTATATTTGTGGCATACCGATACATTAATTGTTGTTGGAAACCAGGGTACAATTTTAAGAACATTCAGCGGTGGAGAGCCAGTAAACAGTCTTGAACTGGAAAATGAAATACTAACAGTGTTTACCTTAGAGCAAAACTATCCAAACCCGTTCAACCCGAGCACAAAAATAAAATTCACAATTCCATCTGTCATTGCGAGCGTAGCGAAGCAATCTCAAATGGTTACACTAAAAGTTTATGATATCCTCGGCAACGAAGTAGCAACTTTAGTAAACCAAGAACTTTCACCGGGAAAATATGAAGTTGAGTTCAACAGTCATTACGGCGAAGTCCGGAATCTGACCAGTGGTGTGTATTTTTATACACTGAACGCCGGTTCCTTAGTTCAAACTAAAAAAATGTTACTTTTAAAATAAAATAATTAATTCCAATAGGAGGAAGAAATGAAAGTATTAATTCTAAAGAAAAGGATTCTCCTTTTATTCTTCCTGATTTTCCTGATTAGCTTTTCAGGAACATTCAGCCAAAATGTTGGCTCAACTACTTATATAGAAGTAAATAATATTTATCTGCCATTCAATAGCAGAGGTGTAATTGCTGATGTAAATGTTCCGCCACTTGGTTCAACGGGGCAGTTTGCAGGTGGTACTTTTCTTTTTTCGTCTGGCTTTTGGTTAAGTGGTTATACAGCTGATACGCTATGGGCAAATGGTGTTGCCTCAGCATCGCTTGTTGAAGATTACATTGCCGGCACAGTTGGAATGGATCCAAATGATCCACTGGCTTCAATTTACAAAGTCAGTGAAAGTGATATTCCTTTTGGATTGAGCTGGCAGGATTGGAGCGATGCAGTTGATCTGGGTGCAGATTTTTATGATGGCAATAATGATGGTATTTATAATCCTGTTGATCTTAACGGAAACAACCAGTGGGATCCCGATGAGGACAAACCAGATTTAATTTTGGATGAAACATACTGGTGTGTCTTTAATGATGGTCTTCCAGCGAACTTGAGAAGGTGGGAAGCAGAACCTCAGGGAATAGAAGTCCGGCAAACAATATTTGCATTAGCATCCGCAGGTGATTTAGGAAATGTTGTATTTGTCCGCTACAGAATTAAAAATACCGGTTTGGTTGCTGATACACTGAAGGAAGTTTATTTCAGTATGCAGGCAGATGCAGATATTGGAGATGCTGTTGATGATCTCTTTGGTTGTGATACATTAAGACAAGTAACATATTATTATAATAACGCACCGGATCAGGTTTATGGAGATCAGGTTCCGTCATTTATGATGGACCTGTTAACTGGTCCTTATACTTATATACCTGGAGTTACATTTATTGATGTCAATGGAAATGATATGTACGAAAATGGTATTGATACTCCGTTGGATACAGCAGTAAACTTTCTCGGACCAATTGGCATAAGAGTTTTTCCTGGTGCAAAAAATCTAAATATAAATTCTGCGGTTTGTCATTACGGGGGTGATCCAAATGTTAGAGAACCTGCAAATATCAATGAGGTGCGAAATTATGTTTTTGGTTTAACAGCCTTGGGTGAAGTCGTGGATCCTTGTACTTTTGCATATGGGGAAGTGATGGGCGGTGTAGATTGTAGTTTGGTAGATCCAAAGTTCTGGTTTTCTGGTGATCCGGTTACAAATGTAGGATGGATTTCTACTCAAGATAGAGACGTGCGTGGAAATGGAACTTCAGGTCCTTTCACACTGGTTAAAGATGAAGAAGTAGAAGTACTTATTGGTTATGAAATTGATAGAAGCACAACTCCACTTGGTGGAATAACCGCTGTAAGATCAGTCTCGGATGAAGTGCAGATTTTTTATGAAAATAATTTCGGCTACCCAATTGTTTCAGTGGAAGATGAATTACCAATTGCTGCAAACTTTAGCCTTGAACAAAACTATCCAAACCCATTCAATCCGAGTTCAATAATAAAATTTAATATTCCATCTGTCATTGCGAGCGCAGCAAAGCAATCTCAACTTGTCACACTAAAAGTTTACGATGTTTTAGGAAATGAAGTAGCAACTTTAGTAAACCAAGAACTTTCACCGGGAAAATATGAAGTTGAGTTCAACAGTCATTACGGCGAAGTCCGGAATCTGACCAGTGGTGTGTATTTTTATACACTGAAAGCCGGTTCTTTTATTCAAACGAAAAAAATGATCTTAATTAAATAGGATGAAATAAAAATGAAAAAGTTATTTATTTCCATAATGATTCTAATGTTCTGCGACATTTATTCACAACAACTTCCAACATTCGTTGACATTGATACACTTGATGCAAACAATATCTGGATGAGAAGTTCAAATGTTGGAACTTGTAAGTTTGCTTTGTGGGAATTACTCGGTGCAGATCCATCCATCGTTTTCGACCACGGTCCATGGCTCACAGGTAAAATAGGGAATGATACTGTTGTTTCAATATCTCAGTGGTTTACAAGTTATTCACCGGGACCGATAATAAACGGACAAGCAGCAATGCTGGTACATCCTGAAGATTCGTTGAAATACCGAGTTTACAAAATTTCAAAAGGTGACGATTCTACAAACATCGATTATGCTGAGTGGCCAACAGAGTTCGGAGCTCCTGTTGATAATAATGGAAACCCACTGATTCTTGGAGATCAAACATTGTGGACTGCTTTCAATTCGTTGGATAGTACTATGACAAATTCTGTTTGGTGGCAGGAAAAACCAGCCCCATTCCCGGTGGAGTTTCATCAAACGGTTTTTGCCAGAAATGGTTCCGGAAATGATGAACAAGATATTTTTGCGAACACTGTTTTTATAGAATGGGAAATAATTAATAAAGGTAATCAACAGATTGATTCTTCTTTCTTCGGTTTCTGGACTGATATTGATTTTGATCCAATTCTTGATAACCGACCAGGGATTGATATACAAAAACAGTTAGGATATTGCTGGACAAATAATGCAGTCGGTGGGACAGATTCGATACCCGCAGCAGTGGGCTACACTTTACTTTATGGACCTGTTGTGCCATCAACAGGTGGTTCTGCTACTTTCAAAGGTCGAACTATTGCAAATTATACAAACCTGGCATTAAGTAGTTTCCACGGTATCGCTGATGATTTTGGGCAACCGCCACTCATTTCAGACGCAAGTTCATTGAAAGATGCATGGAATTACTCTCGCGGTCTTAATTCTTATGGTGAAACAATTATTGATCCTACTACAAACAATCCAACTAAATTTCCTTTTTCTGGTGACCCGGTTACTGGTCAAGGATGGATTTATGACTTAGGTACTGGTGGTGGTGCTGGATTTGTATTTTTCTCAGGTCCTTTCACTCTTGCTCCAAACGATACTCAATGGGCGATGATTGCATTAGTTCCAGCAAAAGGAGAGAGTAATCTTAATAGCATAACTGAGATGAGAAGAAAAGCTGAAATACTTCGTTCGCTTCCTTATGACAGCCTTGCATTTGGGACACTAAATTATCCAATAACAGATGTTGAATACCAAGGTGAACCTCTTGTTACAAATTTTAAGCTTGAGCAAAACTATCCAAATCCATTTAACCCGAGCACAAAAATAAAATTCACTATTCCCTCTGTCATTGCGAGCGGAGCGAAGCAATCTCAACTTGTCACACTGAAAGTTTTTGATGTACTCGGAAACGAAATAACAACACTCGTTAGCGAAGAACTCTCTCCCGGTGAATATGAAGTTGAGTTCAACAGTCATTCCGGCGAAGTCCGGAATCTGACCAGCGGAGTATATTTTTATACTATCAGAGCTGGAGAATTCGTTCAAAGCAAGAAAATGATCTTGTTAAAATAGTTTTCCTATCAATTAATCTTTGGAAGGCCCCTTCAATCGGGGCTTTCTAACCTCTCTATTTATACTTATTTTAATTATCAATTTTTGCATAAATCAGGTAAAAAATGGTAGATATTTCAAATAAACGACTGGATGAATTAAAGAAAAGCTTCGGTGGTAAGCGAATTGCTGTAATTGGCGATATGATGCTTGACGGTTACTTCTGGGGAGATGTGAAAAGAATTTCGCCCGAAGCCCCCGTTCCGGTGCTTGAAGTTGAAGATGAATTTTTCCGTTTCGGTGGTGCAGCAAACGTTGCATATAATATTCTTACTTTGGGGGGAATTCCTGTTCCGGTTGGTGTAATTGGCAAAGACACTTACGGAAACATTTTTTCTTCATTAATAAAAGAAAAAAATATTGAGGCAGAAGGAATAATTACTGACGACGAAAGACCAACTACAACAAAGACACGTGTAATAGCAAACAGTCAGCACGTTGTTAGGATAGACAAAGAAAGCAAAGCATACATCAGCAGTAAGATAGAAGAAAAGATATCAATCTTTCTTGCCTCGGTCATTGACAGTCTAGATGGAATTATTCTGCAGGACTACAACAAAGGAATTTTAACTCCATCACTAATCTCAAAAATTATTTCAATAGCAAACAAAAAAAACGTTCTCATCACAGTTGATCCTAAGTTTGATAATTTCTTTGAGTATAAAAATGTAACCGTTTTCAAACCAAACAGAAAAGAAACTGAAACGGTTTTGGGCACCAGGATAAAAGATGATAAAGACATTTCCTCTGCAGGAAAAAATTTATTACACAAACTAAATTCGGAATATGTTTTGCTTACCCTTGGTGAAGAAGGAATAGCGGTTTTTAAAAAAGGAGATAAAGAAAGAAGGATGCCAACCAAAGCTAGAAAGGTTGCTGATGTTTCGGGTGCAGGTGATACTGTTATTTCAACATTGACGATAGGACTAGCTTCTGGTGCAGATATTTATGAAGCTTGTTACCTTGCGAATTATGCTGCCGGAGTAGTTTGCGGTGAAGTTGGCATTGTTCCAATTGAAAAGAATAGTTTGTTCGATACAATTTTGAAAGACAATCAATGAGTTCCTCGATTTCTCTTACGGAACTTAAAACTATCCGAATAAAGCTTAAAGCCGAAGGGAAAAAAGTTGTCTTTACGAACGGTGTTTTTGACCTCATTCACTCCGGACATATTGACTACCTTTCTAAAGCAAAAAAACTTGGAGACATTCTTATCGTTGGTTTAAATTCAGATGACTCGGTGAAAAGGATAAAGGGAGATAAAAGGCCAATTCTCAAACAGGAAGAGAGAGCATTGATCCTTTCTAATCTAAAACCCGTTGATTACGTTATTTTCTTTGTTGAAGACACACCACAAAAATTAATTTCTGAGATCATCCCGGATATTCTTGTAAAAGGTGCAGACTGGTCAGTTGAAAAAATAATCGGCAAAGAAGTGGTCGAAAAAAACGGCGGAAAGGTTATGAACATTGAATTTGTAAATGATCAGTCCACTTCAAAAATAATTGAGATGATCGTTAAAAGATTTAGCAAGTAACTGGAAGAGAAATGCTTTTCCGAAAAAAACAAAAAATAAAAAGACCGGTTGCCAGACGGATAATTAATTACTTCGTCGGGACAGGTGTTGTTTTAATTGTTATTCTTTTGGTTGCATTCGGTTACACACAAACTTCATCCTTCCGTAATTGGTTGCAAGACTTTGTAATTGAGCAGGTAAACTCTTCTACTAATGGAAAGCTTACAATTACTCAACTTGATGGAACAATTTTCACTTCTTTAATTCTATCGAACACAACATATACACTTTATGATGATACTCTTTTTTCTGCTGAGAAAATTGAGTTGAAAGTAAGTCCACTAAGAGTTTTTTTGAAAACTATCTATCTCCGAAAGCTTGATATTGAAAATGCTAATATATCATTACTGAAAGATGATAAAGGTGAGTTAAATATTTCAAAAATAACTTCTCCCGCCGAGGAGACAGAAAAGGTTATTGATTCAACTACAATTTCAGAGCCGTTCAATTGGAAGATTGATTTGGCCGATCTTAAACTGATAAATATTAATTTCAAACAGCAGTCTTATGCAAACCGAAACAGCACTATTGATTATCCCCAACCCAATATGGATGACTTTCGTTTAGAGGATCTAAATCTCTCACTTTCCGCAATAGCAGATATCGCAGCAAATGAATATCAGCTTTATATATCAAGTTTAAGTGCTAAACCAAATCTTACTGGTTTCAATCTGATTAATCTTTCGGGCAACTTAATTTTATTGAATGACATTGCCGGAATTGTTGACTTAAATATTATTACAGAGCGTTCTACAATTTCTTTGGATGCTGCCTCATCTGATTTCTCTCCATTCAAAGATGATTTTAATATTGCAGAATCACCGATCAAATTGGAGCTTAACGCAGAAAAATTCAATTTTGATGACCTCACAAATTTCATTGATGGAACCGATATTCTGAAAGGAGATGTTAAAACTCGCCTGAGCGCTGAAGGTACTTTAAATGAACTTGAGCTGAAGAATCTTGAAGTTAAATTTGCAGAAACAAACCTGAATGCTACCGGATTTCTGCAGAATATAACCGATGGTGATAGAATGAATATGAATGTCAAATTTAAAAATTCATTTATTAATCAGGATGATGTTACCGCACTGCTACCGAGTCTTGGTATTCCAATTTATAAGGACTATGGTGTTTTACAGTTTGATTCCCTTTCATATTCAGGTAAACCTCTTAACTTTACAGCAAATATGTTTCTGCAGACTGATAAAGGAAAAATCAGCGGTGTTGTTAAAATGGATTTGTCTGGAGAGGAAATTCTATATGATTATAAAATTAAAACTTATAATTTAAACCTAATGCCGGTTGCCGGGATAAGCACAAGCCTGAATTTAGTTGGGAGTTTAAAGGGCAAAGGGTTTTCTCCTGAAAATTTGGTGACATCGATAAAAATTAATGCAGGCGCTTCAACTATTCAGGGAATTGCTTTCAGCAGGTTCAGTATTGATGGTAACGGATCAAACGGGATTATTAAGACGGATGTTTCGTTCAAATCTCTTGAAACAGAAGGAAGCTTTGATACAGAGTTTGATTTTTCTGATTCGACGGCAGCCAAATACAATTTTGATGTTGTGCTGAATGGATTCAACATTGCCGATTTTGTAAAAGAAAGTGAAATCAATTCAAATTTAAATATTTCACTAAAAGGTGATGGAGAAAACTTCGATCAAGATAAACTTAACTTATTCGCAGTTCTTCAGATTGATAGTTCGAGACTAAACGAAATTGAATTAGACAGTCACTGTGCTGATTGCAGATATTCGGTCAAATGAAGACAGCCGTGTAATAAATATTATTTCTGATCTTGCCGACCTGACAATTACCGGAAAATATACTATCACTGAAATGTTTGATCTAATTACTGATGAAGTAAATTTACTTTCATCATCCATCCAGGAAAAAATTGCACAAGTACGGCCCCCGCAGTTTGATAATACAGAACCAGAAGCGAAAATGGTTGAGTTGATTAATAAAACTTCCGATAATCTTGTAAATAAAAATTTAGACGTGCAGTATTTACTTGAACTCAAATCATTTGAGTTGATATCTCTGTTTTTAGGAAATGCCGAAATAGAAATAGACGGAGAGATTACGGGTAAACTATTTTCTTCAGCAGACACGACTTTTTTAAACCTTGAAACTAAAATAAACCAGATGAGATACTGGGATGGGCTTGATCTTTACTTTTTATCTGACTTTAAATTGGATTTATCAATGAGGAATAGACCATTGCTGAACTCCTTTGAGGATTTTTTTGCAGATGTAAAGATTAATTCCAAACGAATTTTTATAGGAAGCGAGATTACCGATCTAAATTTGGAACTTACTTTTAATAAAAATAATGCACAGGTTGATTTGAGTGTTGTTTATGATGCTTGGACTTCCGTTGATTTAAATGGTTCATTTATTATTAATGATAGCACTGTGGATGTACTATTCAATAAATTACATTTGAAATATAGAGATTTTGACCTGCAGAACTCGGATGATATTATTTTTAGCTACTCAAATGATAATTTTAATTTTGACTCATTCGCGTTATATAATAATGGAGGAAAACTAGATCTTAATGGTCAATTGTCTTTTACAGGTCAGGAAGATTTAGTTTTGAAATTTAGTAATCTGAATTTGAAAAATATAAGTGCTGATATTTTACAACTGCCTTCTGATAAAGTATTTGATGGAGAGCTAAATCTTGACTTTATGATGACAGGTACTGCAGAAAGTCCTGTCATTAATCTTAGTTATTATGTTGATTCTATCAAAGTGCTAAAATATTATTTGGGCTCATTAGAAAGTTCAGCTGAGTATTCAAATAAAATGCTCATTACTAATTTTAGTTTCTTAGAAGGAAAAGGTAATCAGACAAGAAGAAGTCTTGGCCTTGAGGGTAAGTTGCCGATCGATCTTTCATTTTACGCACAGGATAGATATACCCCTAATAAGGAAATTGATTTAACTTTCGTAGCTGATAATTTTGACCTTCGTTTCGCTTCAAGCTTCATCCCTGGTATCAGAAATCTTGTTGGTTCGTTAAACGGTAGTGTTAATTTGGCTGGATATTTTGATAACATAAAAAATTCTGGACAACTTATAGTAGATAACTCATCTTTTGTTCTGGAACTTTCTAACCTGACATACCTTATTGATGCTAAGATTATATTTCAAAATGACAAAATGATTCTTTCGAATCTGGATCTTAGGAACGAATCGAAGATAAAAGATGCTGGAACAATGCTTGTGTCTGGTCAGATTGATCATCAAAATTTTAATATTAAAAATTTAGACCTAAGAGCATCAGGTTCTTTAAAGATACTTGATGAAAAAACTAAAGCTGTTAATCCAGCTTTCTATGGAGATATTGCAATTAAAACCCGCGAAGAAATAGTTTTCTTTTCCGATGAAAATCGAACTTATCTTGGAATGGATCTAATATTAAAAGAGGGTGCAAGTGTTACTTATTCCCCGATTCGAACGGCATTTACAAATGAGAATGATAAGTTCACGTATATTTTTACATCTGAACAAAGTAAGGATATTCTTGCAAAGGAAATAGATAGTCTATTGATACTATCGGTGTTAAAAAAGGAAGAGCAAAAACTTGCTGGAAGAATTCCATTTAATTTTGATCTTAATATTGAAGTCGAAAATGAAGCAAAAGTTGTCTTTGTCCTTTCTAGAGAATTTAAACAGAATCTAACTGCATATCTTGGTGGTAAGCTAGAATATTCGGTAATCAATGAGATTCCGTTCGCAAGAGGAGAACTGACATTACTTGAAGGTTCAAAACTTGATTTTATAAAAACATTTCAAGCAAAAGGCAACATTAAGTTTATTGAAGAACTTGATGATCCATACATTAATGTTGTCGCCACCTATGAAAGTTTCTACAATCCTGATACTTTGGTATCAAGTACAAATGAATACGATGTGCAGATAAGAATTAAACTTGAAAGTACTGCAGAAGAAATGACTAGTAATTTCCTGAAAGGTGAAAACAACATCGAAGTTTACAAGAGCAGAAGAAACGCTAATCAGTTTGAACTTGATGCGACTAAAACAAGTTCCGATGCGATGTTCTTCATTATTGTGAATAAGTTCCCTGAAGATGCTTCACTCCAGGAATCGAACTTTGCAGCTTCAACTGCGGCATCAGTTGCAGGTTCAATTGTTGGAGCTTATTTAAATGAAACACTTGGAGACGTTGTTCGCAGTGTAAACGTGCAGCAGGTTGGGACAGAAACAGTGTTTAGCTTAGTAGGTAAAGTTGAAAAATTTAGATACGAAATAGGCGGCACTTCACAGGTGTTCCAGGATCTAAGTCGTGCTACCGTAAAAATTGAACACCCATTATTTTCCCCAAATTTTGTAGTCAGATTTTACAGGACTGAATCTCCGTATCAGTCAACAACATATAGTGAAATGATAAATGAACTCGGTTTGAAATATAGTTTTGTATTCTAATGAAAAATCAAATTAAATCTTTCTTTAAAGAAAATCCCGGCCGTTCCTATAAATCAAAAGAAGTCGCCAAAAGACTTAAGATAAAAGACGACCAAACATATCTCTTACTAAAAAACGAATTGCACAAACTTGAATCTGAACAATTTCTTTCGAGAAATGGAAAAAGATACAAACTTTATATTATGCCAGACTCGAACCGATTGATTGGTTATTTCAATTTGAACGACGGTGGATATGGATTTGTAACTCCAAAGAATTCAAAAACCGGTGATATCTTTATAGCTGGCCGAAATATTAATAGTGCTTTTCATGGAGATAAAGTTGAAGTAGTTCTCTTTGCAAAACAGAAAGGTAAAAACCTTGAAGGACAGATTACGAAAGTGATTGAAAGGAAAAGAAAAGAGATCGTAGGTCAGCTTAAAAAAGCAAGATCATTTTACTATATAACCCCTGATGATCCCAAAATTCACAGGGATATTTACGTTGATGGGAAAAATCTGAACAACTCAAAAGCAGGTGATAAAGTTGCCGTTGGAAAAATTTCCTGGGAAGATAGAATGCAAAATCCTGTTGGAGAAATTGTTGAAGTAATTGGTAAAGAGGGAACTCTGAAATCTGAGGTAACATCAATTGCGCGCGAATTTGGTATTCCGTTTTCGTTCGATAAAAAGATTTTGCACGAAGCTGAAAGTATTAGTTCTGAAATTAATGCAGATGAAATTAGTCTTAGAATAGACTTTAGAGACAAGAATGTATTCACAATTGATCCTGACGATGCAAAAGATTTTGATGATGCACTTTCCATAGAGAAAATGGAAAATGGAAATTATCAGGTAGGTGTTCATATTGCAGATGTAAGCCACTATGTAAAAGCCGGTTCTTCAATTGATAAAGAAGCCTCCTTAAGAGGTAATAGTGTTTATTTTGTTGGTAAAGCTATTCCAATGCTGCCTGAAGAGTTGTCAAGCAATTTATGTTCACTTCGTCCAAATGAAGACAGACTTACTTTTTCAGTGGTTTTTGAAATGACAGAAAAAGGTGAAGTCATCAATCATCAGATTTCAAAAACAATTATTAATAGCAAACACAGATTTACTTACGACGAAGCGCAAAAAATAATTGAAACAGGTGAAGGCGATTTTTCAAAAGAAATTAATCTAATAAATGAAATGGCTAAAATCCTGAGAAGCAAAAGGATGAAAGCTGGCAGCTTTGAATTTATTACACCTGAAGTTGAATTTATGCTTGATGAAAATGGTTTTCCTTCTGCAATCTTAAAAAAGGAAATGAAAGAAAGTAATATGCTTGTGGAAGAGTTTATGCTTTTAGCAAACAAAACCATCGCTGAAAGAATTTTTTCACGAGGAAATGTTGCATTTATTTATAGGGTTCACGATTATCCTGATGAAGAAAAAATTATGGAGTTCGCAAGGTTCATAAAATCTCTAGGATATTCTTTTAATCCGAAAAGCGGGAAAGCTGCAAGTCAATTCAACCTGCTGATGAAACGGGTCAAAGGGTACAGAGGAAGAAGGTGTTGTAAATGAGCTTGCCATTCGTTCAATGGCTAAAGCTATTTATTCAACAAAGAATATTGGACATTACGGTTTAGGATTTAAGAACTACACTCATTTTACATCGCCGATACGACGATATGCAGATCTCTTAGTCCATAGAATTTTAGAGCGATCATTTATCACAAAAACCGGGAAACACTATTCTCTTGATTTTTTAACTAAAATTTCGGAACATATATCAGCAACAGAACGAAGTGCTATGGAAGCTGAACGTCGTTCTATTAAATTGAAACAGATACAATTTTTGCAGGATAAGCTTGGTGCAGAATTTCATGCTGTAATTTCAGGAGTTGCAAATTATGGGATTTTTGTAGAATTAACCGATATTTTAGCTCAAGGGTTGATAAGGGCGAGGGATTTAGAGGGAGATTTTTATGTTTTGGATGAGAAAAAATATTCATTAATTGGTAAGAGAACAAAAAAGCAATTTCGGCTGGGAGATAAAATTACAGTAAAATTAGTTCGGGTTGATTCTGAAAACCTTGAGTTGGATTTTAAAACCAACAATAATGAATCATAAAAATGATAAAATCTTTTTTAAAAATATTAATTTTAATTACAATCGTTCAGTGCAGTCTTTTTGCACAGTTTGGCAAAAACAAAGTTCAGTATAAATACTTTAATTGGTACTACGTTCAAACCAATCATTTCGATATTTACTTTTATGATGACGGTGAAACATTAGCTGATTTCACTACGCACGCTGCCGAAGATGCATTAGCAAAAATTGAAGAGAGTTTTAAGTTACTCTATTAATAATAGAATAAGCATAATTATTTACAATTCACAAAACGATTTTCAGGAAACTAATGTTACCGACTTATATCTAAGTGAGGGAATTGAAGGCTTCACTGAATTATTCAAAAACAGAGTTGTAATTCAGTTTCATGGCTCATACAAGCAATTTCGCCATCTGATTCACCACGAGCTTGTTCATGCTGTAATGAACGATATGTTCTATGGTGGTTCAATACAGAATATCATCTCCAACAATATCACGATTCGGATACCTATATGGTTTAGCGAAGGAATGGCTGAATACCAGGCGCTTGGCTGGGATGTAAATACTGATATGTTTATAAGAGATGCGGCTATGAACGAATATCTTCCGAATGTTCAAAATCTCTCTGGTTATTTTGCATACCGCGGTGGTCAGGCAGTATTCTATTACATTGCAAAAAAGTATGGGAAAGAAAAAATTGGGGAAGTCATTAATGCATTAAGAAGTTTTGGTAATGTAGATGCTGCATTTAAACAAACTATTGGATTGACTTTAAAAGAGTTTAACGAGAGATGGAAAAAAGATATCAAGCGTGTTTACTGGCCTGATATTGAAATTACTCAGGATCCTGATGAGTATGCTAAAAGACTTACAAATAAAGATGATGGTGATGTTTTCTATAATACCAGTCCGGCAATTTCTCCGCAAGGAAATCAAATAGCGTTTATTACCAATCGTGATTTCTTTTTTAGTCTTTACATAATGGATGCGAACACAGGGGAAATTATTACCAAGCTTGCTGAAGGAAATACATCCCCTAACTTTGAAGAACTAAACATACTAACACCAGGGCTAACTTGGTCACCTGATGGTTCAAAGATTGCAATTGCCGCATTAAGTCATGGTTACGATATTGTCTATGTTTTTGATGTTGAAGATGAAGACTACATTACACTGCCCGTAAAAATGGACGGTATTCAAAGTGTTAGTTGGTCCTGGGATGGAAAATATCTTGTATTTGTAGGTCAATCTGCAAAACAAACTGACATATACACATATAATATTGAAACAGAGGAAATAAAAAATTTAACGGATGATATCTTTACTGATAAAAATCCTTGCTGGTCTTACGATGGAAAAATAATTTATTTTGCTTCGGATAGGGATGGTTTTACCATAAAAAACGCTGAAGACGAGGGTTTCGAAATGTATAAGAATGATGATTACCAGCTTGAAATTTATGCTCTTGATGTTGAAACCGGCCTAGTAAATAAAATAACTGATATGCCTAATAGCAATGAAACTTTTCCGGTGGTCAGCCCGGATGGTGATAAATTACTTTTCATCTCCGATCTTAGCGGTATAACTAATATTTATAGAAAAAAAATTGTTTTCTCATCAGGGGATGATTTCATAAGTGATATAAAAGATATTAAAGCTGAGCCCATTACCAATTCGCAATCAGGAATATATCAACTATCTGCTTCAAAAGATGGCAAGAAGCTTGCGTTTTCTTCGTTATACGAATCTTCATTCAATATTTTTCTTTTAAATAATCCATTTGAATCTGATCTTGGTTTAGAGGTACTTCCTCTAACAAAGTACAAGCAGGGCAAACTTGATTTGGAAGTTAAGTCTGCTGGTGATGAAAAAGACGAAAAGAATGTCAAAGGAGATGAAAAATCTGCCAGTGATTCATTGGGAACTAATTCTCCTTTGTTTTACAGTGGTGCTGTTGTGGATTCGAGTAAGAAATACGGTGACTCTGTTAGTGTTGATTTTGGAAACTATGTTTTTGGAGAGAACGCTGAGATTGCATCAAATGATGAAGTTAATGACAGTCTTTTTAGACCCAATGATAACCTTGATAAAAATGGAAATTATAAAGTAAACGCTTATAAAATTTCTTTCGGACCAGACCTTGTTTATGCTAATGCTGGTTACAGTAGTTTATATGGATTAGTCGGTACAACTGTAATTTCTTTTAGTGATGTACTTGGTAATCACCGATTGGTTGGTATAACAGGACTTCAGATTGATCTAAAGAATAGCGATTATGGTTTGGCATATTTCTATCTTGCAAAAAGAATTAACTGGGGTATTGAGGGATTTCATACAGCAAGGTTCGTACGTTTATTAAGAGTTAGCCCGAATGGCTTTGCTACTTCAAATCTCTTCCGCTATAGAAATTTTGGAGTTGCAGGCTCTGGAAGTTATCCGTTCAACAGGTTTGACAGGTTTGATTTTGGACTTAGCTTATTAAACGTTAGTGGTGAGAATTTAGATAATCTTCTTGAACCTCAGGAAAATGTAACATTTACTATACCTTCAGTTAGCTATGTTCACGATAATGTCTTATGGGGGTATACAGCACCTATTGAAGGTACAAGATATCGCTTTGATGTATTTGGAAATCTTGGAATATCTGAACCAACCCAGAGTTTTTATTCAGTTATAGGAGATATAAGGACTTATTTAAGATTCTTTTACGATCATTCGCTAGCACTAAGAGTGTCTGGTGGATACTCTGGTGGCCAAAATCCTCAAAGATTTTTTATTGGCGGAACCGATAACTGGATAAACAGAACTTTTGCAACCACTGAAGTGCCAATTAATTCTGCATCAGATTTTGCATTCTTAACAGCTGTGTTGCCATTGCGTGGTTATAATTACGCGGAGCGTATAGGTACCAGGTATATCTTAACAAATATAGAATTACGATTCCCATTGATCCGATACTTACTTACTGGAGGTTTACCATTTTTATTCCAAAATATAATCGGAGTAGCATTTATAGATGCCGGAACAACGTGGTACGATGACAGTAAGATAAGTTTGTTTACCAGAGATGTTAATGGAAATCTTATTACCGATGATATGCTTATTGGGACAGGTTTTGGTGCCCGTATGTATTTTCTCTATTTTCTGCTGAGGTTTGATGTTGCCTGGGGTTACAACATAGAAGGATTTTCTTCTCCAAAATTTTATTTCTCTCTTGGAGCAGATTTCTAGTTTGGTTAATTCAAGCTTCGCCTACTAATTACATTTTCCTCAACTCTGAAAGAAAATGAAATATTATTTCTTATCATCTTTGCTGGTCTTTTTATCCTCACTTGATGAAGTAGTATCTGGTTTCTCGCTCTTTTTGCTTTGAGTTGATTTCCCTTTATAATCTGTTTGGTAGAATCCGCTTCCCTTAAAAATCGGACCTGCGCCTGTTCCAATAATCCTTTTAAGAGCACCCTTACATTTCGGACATTCAGTTAAAGAAGGGGCACTCATTGGTTGAAAATATTCAAATGTATAATTACAGTTTGTGCATTTATAATCGTAAGTTGGCATATTCTGTCTTTTCCTTAATATTAATTGTCTATTAGGCGAATTTATTTTTTTTTCTCTAAATTTGATTACCAGTCTTAAAAGTGGATTCAAACTATAATGAATATATCTAAAATACCTGCTTTCTTAATATCTTATTCCCGTTCTACTTTGACTTCCGCTATTTTTTTGA
Organism: uncultured Ignavibacteriaceae bacterium; assembly: GCA_963768365.1. Classification (GTDB taxonomy): domain Bacteria; phylum Bacteroidota; class Ignavibacteria; order Ignavibacteriales; family Ignavibacteriaceae; genus IGN2. The sequence goes on from CAVYHS010000028.1 coordinate 33,536, forward strand.
CATTTTTTATTCTAAGTGGCTGCTTAAATTATTATCAAGAAGTTACTCTCTATCCTGATGGCTCAGGTAAAATGCGCATCGACTACTGGATGAAATTTATTAATGAAGAGAGCGAAAAAGTAGTTGACAATTTAGGTATTTTTAATCCAGATTCAATAATGTCTGGATTTCAGTCAGCATATACTCAGGTTGAAAATATAAATGTTTACAGAGATACAACTGACTCTTCCACACATGCTGTAATTGATATTTCATTCAATCATATCGATTCCTTAAATAATACTATTGTTTTTGCTGAATACAACTTTTCTTTTATAGAAAAGACTGGGGGTCAAGTAGTTTTCAGTCAGTTCATTCCCTCCATTGCAACAGGTTTTGGAATAGATGCAAGAATGTTCAGTGTTAGCTATAAGTATACAATTCCGGGAGAAATTATTTCTCACAATGCAACTGAGGTTTCCGGAAGATCATTAACCTGGCGGTATAACCTCTCTGAAATTGGAGGCGGAAAAATAATTTTGGTAACATTTCAGCCATATAAGCTAAAGGAAACACCTGTTTGGATCTATTTTTTATCTGGTGCAGTATTATTACTGGTGTTATTTTTTCTTCTAAAAAAGAGAAAAAGCTAACCATTTACATTTAAATCAGTTAATTAAAGCCTAAGTAATTTGTTGACATAACTATAGGCTTTACATATATTTGACCTCTATTTTTTTAAAGAAATTCCAAGATTTTATGGCAACGAATGATTACATGATTTTTGCCGGTGGTTCCAACATTCCCCTAGCAAAAAAGATTTCTTCCAGGATAGGGAAACCTCTTGGAATGATTGAATTAAAGCGTTTTAGTGACGGGGAGATTTGGGTTAAGTACGGAGAAAATATAAGAGGATTGGATGTCTTTATAATTCAGTCAACTAATCCTCCTGCTGATAATTGGATGGAATTATTAATAATGATTGATGCAGCGAAACGTGCATCTGCTAATACCATCACCGCAGTTATTCCATACTTTGGTTATGCAAGACAGGATAGGAAAGATCAGCCAAGAGTAGCGATAACTGCAAAACTTATGGCTAATCTTTTGACAATTGCAGGGGCAAATCGGATTATTACTATGGATTTGCATGCTGCACAAATTCAGGGTTACTTTGATATTCCTTTTGATCACCTTTATGGTTCATCAGTTTTTAAAGATCGAATTGAATATCATAAGAAGAATCTTGTAGTAGTTTCACCAGACGTTGGCGGAATAAAAATTGCCAGAGCTTATGCTAAAATGCTTGACTGTGGTTTGGTTGTTATCGATAAAAGAAGACCCAAAGAAAACCTTACCGAAGTTATGAATATTATTGGTGATGTTGATGGTAAGGATATTTTAATTGTAGATGATCTCATTGACACCGCAGGAACTTTTGTCGGAGCTATTGAAGCATTAAAAGAAAAAGGTGCATTGGATATATATGGAGCAATTACTCATCCGGTTTTATCAGGAAAGGCATTAGAAAGAATTAGCAATTCAAAAGTTTCAAAGCTTTTTGTAACAGACACTATAAATGTAGAAGGAATTACCCAGGAGAATAAAATCCAGATGGTAAGTTCTGCTGAATTATTTACAGAAGCAATTCGCAGAACATTTAATAACGAATCAATTAGTTCACTATTTCATATTGATAAAGGTTAACAGGAGTTGTAGCCAAAATGGAAAAAACAAAGTTAAAAGCGTCGGAAAGAGAAGATTTTACAAAGTCTAGAACAAAAAAAATACGTAGAGAAGGTATAATACCGGGAGTCTTTTATTCAAAAAGTAATAAGCCTATTCATATAGATGTGGTAGACAAGTCAATTAATCCCCTCGTGTTTACTTCTAAAACTCACCTTATTTCTCTTGAATTAGAAGGGCACGAAGAGTATGAATGTATAATTAAGGATATTCAATTTCATCCTGTAACCGATAAAGTCATTCATTTTGATTTATTAGGTTTAACAAAAGGTGAGAAAATTAGGCTTGAAATTCCTGTACAACTTGTTGGAACTTCGATTGGTGTTAAAGAAGGTGGAGTTATTCAGCATGTTATGCACAAGATTGAAGTTGAATGTATACCAAGAAACATCCCCGAACATATAGTTGTTGATATATCTGATTTAAAACTTGGTGATTCAGTTCATATAGGTGATTTGAATTATGAAGACATAGAATTCGTTGATAGTAATGAGTCTCTAATAGTTCAGGTAACTCACCCTAAAATAAAAGAAGAAGTTGCTCCAGCAGAAGAAACTATTGGTGAAGAAGAACCTGAAGAACCTGAGGTAATATCAAAAGGTAAGAAAGAAGAAGAAGAAGAAGACTAAATTCCTGTTTGTCTTGCGGTTTATATTTGGAATAGGAAATCCCGGCATTCGGTATGAATATACCAGGCATAATGCCGGATTTTTATTGTTAGATTATTTTTCGAAAAAGAAATCGATAAACTTTAGTGAATCAACTGGTGATTATTTTGAAGCTGCGGGTAAAATAGGCAACCAGAATTTTATGCTTATTAAACCTGTAACCTACGTTAACAATAGTGGCGTAGCTGCCAGGCAGATTTTTGAAAAGTATAGTTTATCACCTGAAGAGTTCCTTGTTGTGTGTGATGATACGAATTTAAAAAATTATGATTTGAGAGTTCGATTGTCAGGGGGCGATGGAGGGCATAACGGATTAAGTTCTATTATCTATCATCTGATGACGGAACAATTTCCAAGAATTAGAATTGGCATTGGTACTAATCCTGAGGATATAGTTTTATCCGATTATGTGCTTTCCAAATTTTCAAAAAGTGAACTACTGGAATATCAAACAACATTTAACAAATGTGATTTTCTTATTGAAGAATTTATAGTTGGCGGCAGCAAGAAGATGCTAGAAGCTAACAGTATTTTAATGAAATCTGAAAATCAAAATAATTTTAACCAATAAAGCAGGGAGAAAATTATGCCATCATTCTTTTATATTATTCCTCTCTTCGGAGTGATTGCACTTTTATTTACATTCTTTAAATCAGCCTGGATAAATAAAAAAGATCCCGGTACAGAAAAGATGCAAAAAATTGCCAATCATATCTCTGAAGGTGCGATGGCGTTTCTTAAATCTGAATATAAAGTACTCTCTATTTTTGTTATTTGTGTTGCAATACTTCTTGCAGTTTCTGCGGATCCTAATGACTCCTCGCCATTTGTTGCAGTTTCATTTATAGTTGGTGCTCTCTGTTCAGCACTCGCAGGGTTTATAGGCATGAGAGTAGCCACAAAAGCGAACGTAAGAACTACCAATGCTGCAAGAAGTAGTCTTGGTAAAGCTTTGGAAATTGCATTTGCCGGCGGTTCAGTTATGGGCTTAGCCGTTGTTGGTTTGGGTGTTCTGGGTCTTGGAACTCTTTTCCTCATCTACGGGGATATATTCGGTGTCGGGGACCTGACCAGTCTTCACAGAGTAATAACTATAATAACTGGATTTTCCTTTGGTGCGTCTTCAATTGCTCTCTTTGCGCGCGTAGGAGGTGGAATTTATACTAAAGCTGCAGATGTTGGAGCTGATCTTGTTGGAAAAGTTGAAGCTGGAATTCCTGAAGACCATCCATTAAATCCTGCTACAATTGCTGATAATGTTGGTGATAACGTTGGCGATGTTGCTGGAATGGGTGCGGATCTTTTTGAATCTTATGTCGGTTCTATTGTTGGAACAATGGTGCTTGGAGCTGCTTTTTTTGGGCTTCCTGAATTCTCAGGAAACTTTAATGGTCTTGGTGCAATTCTGCTTCCTCTTGCTGTAGCTGCTGCAGGAATCATTATGTCAATCCTTGGAACTTTTTTTGTGAGAGTTAAAGAAGGTGGAGATCCTCAGAAAGCATTAAATCTGGGTGAATTTGGCTCTTCATTTTTTATGATAATTGCTTTGTATTTTATTATTGATTGGATATTACCTTCTCAATGGACTTTTGATGATCCATTGTATGGAACTTCATATACAATAACTTCACTTAATATTTTCTTTGCAACTGTAATTGGCCTTGTTGCTGGTGTGTTAATCGGATTGATAACAGAATACTTTACAGGATTTGGAAAAGCACCAGTAAAATCAATTGCCAGACAGTCATTAACCGGTTCCGCTACAAATATCATTGCCGGATTAAGCAATGGTATGTTTTCTACAGCTTTGCCTGTACTAATTATAGCTGCTTCCATTGTTGCAGCGTTTTATTTTGGTGGTCTGTATGGAATAGCAATAGCTGCAGTTGGAATGCTTTCAAACACAGGTATACAATTAGCAGTTGATGCATATGGACCGATCTCAGATAATTCCGGAGGTATTGCGGAAATGTCAAACCTACCAAAGGAGGTAAGAGAAAGAACAGATAAACTTGATGCAGTTGGAAATACTACTGCAGCAATTGGAAAGGGATTTGCGATTGGTTCAGCCGCATTAACTGCCCTTGCTCTCTTTGGTGCTTTTATGACCTCTGCCAACATTAAATCAATTGATATTTCAAAAGCAGATGTAATGGCTGGTTTATTTGTTGGTGGAATGCTTCCATTTTTATTTTCAGCATTAGCTATGAGTGCAGTTGGCAAAGCAGCCATGGCTATGATTGAAGAAGTCAGAAGACAGTTTAAAAGTATTCCTGCTCTTACAAAAGCGCTCGATATTATGAAAAAGTATAACGGTAAAGATCAATCAGAATGGTCAGAGCAAGATATTAAAACATTTGAGGAAGCTGACGGTGTTGCTGAATATGGAAAGTGCGTAGAAATCTCAACCCAGGCTGCAATAAAGAAAATGGTTGTTCCTGGATTATTGGCGGTGTCAACACCAGTTATTGTAGGTTTTAGCGGTGGTGCAGAAATGCTTGGTGGTCTTTTAGCAGGAGTTACTGTAACAGGTGTTTTAATGGCCATTTTTCAGTCAAATGCTGGTGGAGCCTGGGATAATGCCAAAAAGATGTTTGAAAGCGGTTTTGAAGTAAATGGCGAAAAATACTTTAAGGGTTCAGATCCTCATAAAGCTGCAGTTGTTGGTGATACTGTTGGTGACCCATTTAAGGATACTTCAGGCCCATCCCTGAATATTTTAATCAAATTAATGGCAGTAATTTCACTTGTTATTGCGCCCTTAATTAAATAAATTTCTAGCCCAAAGATTATATTTTAATAACCCTGCTTCCTGCAGAAATATTGCAAGAGGCCATTTGTCCATAGGGAGGTAATTTTTAGATGAATAAACGTGTTTACGAAAGTGCTATTCTTATTAATGCAGCACTTGATGATGAAGCAATAAAAAATATTATCGAAAGAGTTAAAGAAACCATTACTACTAATGGTGGAGAAGTTCTAGAAATTGAAGACTGGGGAAGAAAAAGGCTTGCCTACCAGGTTAAAAAAAGTAAAATTGGTTATTACGCAATTTTCAGAATTAATTCCTTGCCTGACCTTATACCCAAACTTGAAAGATACTACAAGTTAGATGAAACTATTTTAAGGTATCTAACTATTGCTCTATCTAAAGATGCTCTTGAGCAAATTGAAATTGATAAAGCTCTGTTGCCTCAATTAGTTGAAGAAGTGGAACAAATACCTGTGGTGCCACCAGAGGCTGATGAGGATGAAGAAGAGACTCCCGTAACTGAAGCATAAATATTAACCAATGATAGGATGGAGGATTAAACTATGGCCGATTTGAAAATGCCGGAAATAAATTACGTGATAGTTGCCGGCAATTTAACCAAGGACCCGATCTTTAGAGAAACTACGAATAAGACACCCGTTGTGAATTTCTCAATAGCATCAAACAGAAGATTTAAAGATAGCTCGAACCAGTGGCAAGAGGATGTTTGCTATGTTGGGATTGTTGCCTGGAATAAGCTTGCAGATAGCTGCAGAGATCGACTAAAAAAAGGCTCAGCGGTTTTAGTTGATGGAGAATTGCAAAGTAGAACCTGGAAAACTGATGATGGCCATAACAGAAGTATCGTTGAGATAAAAGCACGAAGAATACAGTTTCTTAATAAGCGCGGTAAATTTGTTGATACTGAAGTAGTTCCTGATGAAGATGATACTGCCGTAGTTGCCGAGGAAAATGACACTGATTACACAGAAGACTCTTTCGATAAATTTCTCTCCGATGAAGAATCAAATCTAATGAAGGATAAATAATCATGATGACACAAAAAAAAGAAATAAAGACAAAAAAGATTTGTCGCTTTACACAAGCAAAAATTAAGTACATCGATTACAAGAATGTAAAGCTGATTCAAAAATTTGTCTCCGAACAGGGAAGAATTATCCCTAAAAGAATTACTGGAACCAGCTCTAAATATCAACGACAACTTGCAATTGCAGTAAAGAGAGCACGACATATGGCATTACTTCCATATGTTTCAGAAAGTATCCGGTAGAAATTTAAAGGAGTTAAGATGAAAGTAATATTAAGACAAAATTATGAGCCACTTGGACAGGTAGGCGATGTTCTTGACGTTAAAGATGGTTATGCTCATAATTTTCTTCTGCCAAGAAAGATTGCCTACATTGCCTTAAGTGGAAATTTAAGAGCTCTTGAAGAAGAGAAAAAAGCAGTGCTAAAAAAAGCTAAACACGAATTACAAGCAGCAGAAAATCTTGCTACTGAATTAGAAAAAGTTTCAATCACTATTCCTGTTCAGGTTGGTGAAGAAGATAAAATTTTCGGAACAGTTACCTCTCAAATGATTGCAGACAGCCTTAAAGAAAAAGGTTATGAAATTGATAAAAGAAAAATAGATATCGATGAAGCAATAAAAACTCTTGGGATTTACAGTGTGAATATAAAGCTGCATCCTAGCATTGGTGCAAAGGTTAAAGTTTGGGTTGTAAGAGAATAATTAGTTCAGAATATTAATTAAAAAAGGGAAGCATATTGCTTCCCTTTTTCTTTTAAATAATTTATCAATCTTAATTGACTTTTAATTTCTTTTCTCTAATCATCTTTGCAAGGTCAGCAGTTCCATTTTTACTAATAGTTTTTAAAGCCTTGGCTGATAATTTAACGGTAACCTCCCGGTTTAATTCCTGAACCCAGATCTTCTTCTTTTGCAGATTAGGTAAAAATCTTCTTTTTGTCTTATTATGAGCATGAGATATGCTGCTACCGTATCGTGGTCCCACTCCGGATACTTGACATTTTCTAGCCATTATATAACTCCTTTAAAATCAGAAACTGTAAAATTTTGAGCAAGAAATATAAAGATTTTTCCTTAAACAAAACGATTCTTAGAATGTTTTTTTGTACTAATAATAGGCTTTTGAAAGTTTACTTTTAAGTTGAAATGTTTAATCATAATTCTATCTTAGTAATAGTAATTTACATTTTATAGGCAATAATTTACGTCTGAAATTAATGAGGTTTTTTAATGGACTATTTTGAATTACATCCTGTTAATCCTGAACTCAGATTTATCAACAAAGCAATAAATGTGCTCAAAGAAGGCGGGGTTATTATCTATCCTACTGATACAGTTTATGGAATTGGCTGCGATATTTTTAATAAAGAAGCACTTGATAGGGTTAGGCAAATCAAAAGCAATCCTGATATCAAACTGCTCAGTTTTATCTGTCCCAACTTAAAGGATATTGCAAAATATGCCAGAGTCTCTGATTACGCATACAAAACTATGAAACGATTATTGCCCGGTCCATACACTTTCATTTTACCTGCTGCCAGGAATGTTCCCAAAAAATTATGGAGTAAAAGAAAGACAGTTGGTATCAGAATTCCTGATCATCACGTTGCTTTGAAGATTGTTCAAGGATTGGGAAATCCGATTGTAAGCACAAGTACTACTACCCGCAAGGGTAACTTGCTGATTGATCCACTCGAAATAAGATCTGTCTTTGATTTTCAAGTTGATTTAATGCTTGCATCAGATAACATTTCTGGAAAACCATCCAGCGTGATAGACTTGAGCGGAGAAGAACCAATTATTGTAAGAAAAGGTGCAGGCGATACAACAATCTTCTCTTAACTATTTTCCTTTTCTGAATACCTGTGTCGAAGATGCCTGCGCAACAGGTGTTAAAATAATCTTGTTAATATTTACATTATCCGGCCTGCTTATACAAAATAGCACAGCCTCGGCAACATCTTTGGGTGAAAGCGGCTGCAAACCTGTGTAAACTCCAGCAGCTTTCTTTTTATCACCGCGGAAACGAACTAAACTAAATTCCGTTTCAACCATTCCGGGGTCAACACTACTTACTTTAATCGCCTTGTCGAGTAAATCCAGCCTCATTGATTGACTAAGCGCTTTAACAGCAAACTTTGTGGCAGCATAAACATTTCCGGCTGGATAAACATCGTGTCCAGCAGTTGAACCGATGTTGATTACGTGTCCCTTTTTTCTTTTAACCATTAATGGCAGAATCAACCGGGAAATGTATGCCAATCCTTTAATATTTGTATCAATCATTTCATCCCAATCTTCTTTCTTTCCCTCCTGTATCTTGTCCAGTCCGCGGGAAAGTCCAGCATTGTTAATGAGAATATCAATTTTCTTCCAATTATTCTCTAATGAATTAATTGCTTTCTGCACCTGGTTATAATCTCTTACATCGAGTTTAATGCATTTTGTTTTTATGCCGTATTCCTTTTCTAATTTTTTTGCAAGGTTTTTTAGTCTCTCAATTCTTCTGCCTGTTAAAATCATATTTGATTTTTCTTTTGCGAAGATTTCAGCACAGGCTTTGCCTATTCCTGATGAAGCGCCGGTGATAAAAGAGATTTTTCTTTTTAATAGACTCATTTACAATACTTTAAATTTGGATGATAGTTATGGTAAAGTTAAAGAAATCTAATATGAGAATTTGTTTATTCCTGAAAATCTAGTGAAGTTAAAAATTAAATACTCCTTCTATTTTTTCACCGCAGGATTTGCAGCATCCATTAGCTAATTTATTTGAGATAACTGAATGCCAATCTCGCTTTATCAGTGTCACTTTGCATTTTGGACAGTATGTAGTTTGACCTTCTGTGTTATGGACGTTTCCCACATAGCAGAATTTTATTCCTGAATCTATCGCAATTTTTCTTGCAGTTGTTAAAGTTTTTTCAGGAGTTCTTTCTTTAGCCATCATTTTAAAGTCGGGATGGAATGCTGTGAAATGTAAAGGAATACTATCGCCAAGGTTTTTCAATATCCAATCACATTCTAGTTTAACTTCTTCGGATGAATCGTTCTCCTCAGGAATGAGGAGAGTTGTTATTTCAATCCAAACATCTGTTTCATTCTTTAACCAGATGAGAGTATCCAGTACATCATCCAGATGAGAGTAGGTATTCTTCCAGTAAAATCTCTCTGTGAATCCTTTTAGATCAACATTGGCAGCATCAATATATTTATAAACGTCTTTTCGAGCTTCTTTATCAATATATCCTGCTGTAACCATTACTGATTTAATTCCTTCTTTGCGGGCAATCTTGGAAATATCGATTACATATTCACCAAAAATTGTTGGGTCATTATAAGTATAAGCAATTGAAGGTGTGCCGTTATTTTTTGCAAGAGCAACAACTTCTTCAGGTGAAACATCAAGAGAATTGCTGTCATCGAGCTTTGCTTTGCTCATTGACCAGTTCTGACAAAACTTGCAGCCTAGGTTACAGCCTGCTGTCCCAAAACTTAAAATATTTGAGCCGGGAAGAAAATGATTGAGTGGTTTTTTTTCAATAGGATCAATTGCAAATCCGGTTGGTCTGCCGTAACCAATTGAATAAAGTTTTCCGTCAATATTTTGTCTGATATAACAAAAGCCGGGTTGTCCGTCTCCTACTTTACAATAACGTGGACAGAGTGTGCAGAGAATTTTATCTCCGTCAGTTGGTTCCCACCATTTTGCCAATACTTTGTTCATCGCTATTCAAATTGAAACTGTGATTACATTACTTCGAAATGAAGAAAATCACTTCTGCCTTTTTCAGAGAAAGGCGCTCGTGATAAAAATATAACAAGTTCACCTTTATTAACAAGTCCTGCATTAAGTATTAAATCTTTTGCTTCTTCAATTGCAGCGTGCTGTTTATCAATTTTGTCAATAAAGAGTGAATTTACCCCCCAGCGAAGACATAAGTTATTCATCGTGTCGAAGCTGTCAGAAATAGCAATAATTTTTGCTGCAGGACGGAACTTGGCCAATCCTCGTGCTGCTCTTCCTTTATAAGTGAATATAACGATTGCGTGCGCTTTAATCTGTTCAGCTACAGCTGTAATTCCTTTCAGAACTGAATCAAATAAATTTTCTTCAAATGCCTCAGGTACGTGAAATTTAATATTTTCATTTTGTGTAAAATGCTGCTCAGCATTAATTACAATCTCGTGCATCATTTTAACCGTTTCAATTGGATGTTTACCAACTGAAGTTTCACCGCTAAGCATTACTACATCAGTCCCATCCCATACAGCGTTTGCAACATCAGCAGCTTCGGCACGTGTTGGTATTGGCGAATTGATCATCGACTCCAACATTTGTGTCGCAGTTATAACCAGCTTTCCATTTTCATTGCATTGTTTGATTACCTCTTTTTGTATTACAGGTACTTCAGCCAGAGAAAGTTCAACGCCAAGATCACCACGTGCAATCATTATCCCATTTGCGGCGTTAAGAATAGACTCAAAAGCATCGATAGCTTCTTTCTTTTCAATCTTTGCAATTACAGGTGTTGTTTTTCCTTCTTTGCCCAGCCATTCTTTTAATTGATGAATATCCTTTGCGCTCCGAACAAAAGAAAGTGCAAAATAGTCAACTGGTTTATCCAGTAGAAAGTTAAGATCTTCAAAATCTTTTTCTGTTAAACATGGAGTTGATAATTTCATTCCCGGGAGATTCATACCTTTCCGCGGGGAAAGAATTCCACCGTTTTCAATTTCACATACTATTGAATTTTCTTTCTTCTTAATAATTTTTAATCTGATCATACCGTCGTTAATCAAAATCAAATCTCCAACTTCAGCATCACCCTGCAAACTTTTATATGACGTTGAAATAATTTTATCGTTTCCTGTAATATCTTCTATAGTAATTTCTATTTTATTGCCTGAGAAAATTTCGATTTGAGGCGATTTTAATTCACCAATTCTGATTTTAGGTCCCTGAAGATCAGCAAGGATTGCAAGAGAAGAATTTAATTCTGTTCTGGCTGTATGAATGTTCTCAAACAATGATGAATAAAAATCATAATTACCGTGAGACATATTCAATCGTCACTGCATTTACACCAGCTAAAATTAACTTTTTGATGTTTTCAACACTTGAAGTCTTTGGACCAAGTGTAGCCAGTATTTTTGTCTTTTGTGAATTGCTGATCAAACTATTTACTTTCTCCTCTTTTTGCGGGTCAGTCCAAAATTTTCATCTTTTATTGCTCTGGATTTTTTATACATCTCTTTTAGTTTCCTCTCAACCAGATCGAAAACGGAATTTTTTTCATAACCTTTTGGAGTTTTCTTTCCTGCCTTCACACCCGTTAAAATTTCTATTCCTTCTTCTATTCGTGAAATCGGGTAAATATGAAATTGTTTGTTGTTTACTGCTTCAATTACCTCTTCACTTAACATTAATTCTTTTACGTTTTGAATAGGAATGATTACTCCTTGTTTTCCGGTTAAGCCTTCCTGAGTGCAAACTTCAAAGAAACCCTTAATCTTTTCATTCACTCCACCAATTGGTTGGACATCACCTTTTTGATTTAATGAGCCAGTTACTGCAATTCCTTGCTTAATCGGCAATCCCGAAAGAGTCGAAAGCAAAGCATAAATTTCTGCGCAGGAAGCACTGTCTCCATCAACAGTTCCATAAGATTGCTCGAATACCAGGTTAACATTTAAGGCTAGCGGAATATCCTGTCCAAATGTTTCTTTAAAATACCCGGAGATAATTAGAACACCTTTGTTGTAGTGTCTTCCGCTCATTCCGGCTTCACGCTCAACATTTATAATATTTCCACTGCCGAGGGAAACAGTTGCTGTTATTCTTGTTGGTCTTCCGAACGAATAAAAATCTGCCTCATAAACTGCAAGTCCGTTTATCTGTCCAATCCGTTCTCCTGTTGTATCCATTAGAAAAGTCCCTTCTTCATACATCTCAGAAATTTTAGATTCCAGCATTCCATGTCGATCAATTGCATTTGTGTACGCCTTCTTAACGTGTTCTGCATTTACCACATCAAAGCCATCATCGATTGCCCAGAAATTTGATTCACGGGCTAAGTCAGCAATTTTTGAAAAGCGGGTTGTTAATTTATTCTTCTGTCCGGCAAACACAGCTGACAGTTCCATAATGTAGGCGATTGCAGATCTATCAAACTCTTTCAGCTTTTCTTCTTTAATTAATTTTGTTATTACACGCGCATATTCTGTGAGCACTTTGTCAGATCTTTTTATTTCATAATCAAAGTCGGCTTTCACTTTAAACATCTTTTTAAAATCGTACTCGTATGCAGAAAGTAATGCATAAACATTCTGGCTTCCAATCAATATTACTTTAAGCTCAATATTAATCGGTTCTGGTTTCAAGGTTGAGGTTGACATCTGAAAAACAGTCGGTGAATCCTGGAACTCAAGTTTATTGTAAGTCAGAACTCGCTTTAAAGTCTTCCAGACTCCCGGCTCTTCAAACAAGTGCATAACATTCAAAACAATGTAACCACCGTTTGCTCTTAAGAGAGAACCAGATTTAATATTTGTGAAGTCACTGAAAAAACTTCCTCTGCCGTCGCTGATTTTTTCAATTGCTCCAAATAGATTTGAGAAAGTGGGAGAAGTTTCAATAATTACGGGGCACTCATTGGTGTCTGAATTATCCAGTATGATGTTTACATTGTATTCTTTGAAATAATCTATAATAAATCCTTCTTCAGTAGATTCTCCCAATGGCTTTGTACCCTTGAAAACCTGTATATTTTCCAGTATGTTTTTTTCAACCTGCTGAAGATACTCGAACACTTTTGGTTCATTATATTTTTCCTGGAGATTATCGATTATTCCTTTTACAACATTTACGATGCTTCCTCTTTCAAGTGCCTGAAGTTTTTCCTGAAACTCTTCGCTGGTCTTCAATCCGTTTTTGAATAAAATCTGAAGTTCCTGCTGGTGACTATTATACTTTTTTACTAACTCCTGTGCCTCTTCCTGAGTTATGTTTCCTTGCTCAACCTGTTCGTTTAGCTGAAATACAGGAACAGGTTTTTCCTTAATGATGGGCATTATATCGGGACGCGCAATTTCTCCCATCTTAACCTGACCGAGAGAGAATCCGACTTTTTTCATCTTTGCATCAAACTCCTGCATCAAATCCTGCTCTCGTTGAGTATAATCAGAAACAATTTTTTTCTTTCTTTCCAGATAATCCTCACTTTCCAGTTCCTGCGGAATTTTTCTTTTTAATATCTGTATAGCGTGCGTAAGATTTTTTCTGAAGACTTTTGCTTTCCCTTTTGGAAAGATCAAAAGCATTGGTCTATCCGGATCTTTGAAATTATTTACATATGCATAATCAAAAAGCGGGGGACAATTTCCTCCTATTGTCTCAAGCATCTTTTTTACAGTTGTCGCCTTTCCTGAACCTGACATACCTGCAATAAAAATGTTATATCCAGGACCTCTCATCTCAACACCGAGCTTCAATGCTTTTAATGCCCTTTCCTGACCAAGAATTCCTTCAATTGGCTTTAATTCTTCAGATGAGTCGAATTCCAGAATTTCCGGGTCACATTTCCATCTTAAATCATCAGGAGAAAGTTCTTTGTGTTTTGGAGCTTTAGGATATGCCATTTTTTTGCCCATCATTGTTTGAAATTGGTTGGATTTTTACGATATATGATTGTAAAATCTTGCATCAAAATCTAATTATTATTGTTGCTAATATCAAAGAAAGCAATTTGCCTGTGAATCCTGAATTGGTTGATAAAGCCCGGAGTTACTTTCCTTATCTGAAGAATGGAATTATTTATTTCAACCACGCATCAACTGCGCCGATAAGTACAAAAGTAAAAGAAAAAATAGAATCTCTTCTGAAGGAAAGAAGTGAGGAGAAGATTGATGATTATTATGCATTCAAAGATGTTGCTGAAGAAACAAGAACAATGATTGGTGAAATGATCAATTGCAAAGAAGATAGAATCGCTTTTCTTGACAATACGACAAACGGAATTATCTGGCTGTCACAGGGAATTGATTGGAAATCTGGTGATAGAATTATTCTAAATGATGTTGAATTCCCTGCAAATGTTTATCCATTCCTTCAACTAAAAGAAAAAGGAGTTGAAGTTGATTTTATTAAATCAAAAAATGGAATTGTAACTGCAGATGAAATTATAAATTCTATTCAACCCCGAACTAAATTAATTTCAATTAGCTTTGTACAGTTTTTATCCGGTTACAGAATTGATCTCGAAAAAATAGGTAAAGTCTGTAAGGAGAAAGAAATTATATTTTCTGTTGATTCAATTCAGGGTTTGGGTGCTGTCAGGCTGGATGTTGAAAAATGTCATATTGATTTTCTAGCTAACGGTACACAAAAATGGCTTTTGGGTTTACAAGGTTTAGCCTTTATTTATGTGAGAAAACAATTGCAGGAAAAAATGAAATCAGCTCCGATTGGCTGGCTTGCAGTGAAGGATGCCTGGAATCTGCTAGATTTTGATCTCACTACAAAAGAAACTGCCGAAAGATTTCAGCCGGGAACCTTGAATATCATCGGAATTTATGCATTCAATTCTTCGATGAAATTATTTAAGGAGTTTGGTTTTGATGAAATTGAAAAGCAGATACTGAGCAACTCAAAATATTTTATTGAGGAGCTTGAAAAAATCGGGTATAGATTACCATTACATTCTTTACCGGAAAAGCATTTATCAGGAATTGTAAGTTTCAAGAATGAAAATGCTCAAAATATGTTCGATCATTTAAGTCGAAAAAAAATAGTTTGCTCATTACGTGAAAGTTATATTAGATTTGCACCACATTTCTACAATACGAAGCAAGAGATTGATTTAGTGGTTGATTCGATGAAAAACATTTAAAATCTTTATCTAAATTGAAAAACAAAAAATACGGGAAAAAAGCATGAACATTTTTGGAAAATTTTTAACTGCAAAAACAATTCTATTGGCTTTATTGTTAATTGGAATTTTTCCTATCGAAAGTTACTCTCAGAAAAAAGAAGAAGTTAGAATAAGTCCGAAAGCAGGGGTTGAACAGACAGTAGGGTTTACAAAAATAACTATTGATTACAGTCGTCCGGGAGTAAAAGGCAGAACAATCTGGGGAGCTTTGGTCCCTTACAACGTTGTCTGGCGTGCTGGTGCAAATGAGGCAACCAAAATAACTTTCAGCACGGATGTGAAAATAAATGGTAAAAAGCTTAAAGCAGGAAGTTATGGTTTCTTTACCATTCCAACTGCAAAAAACTGGACTATAATTTTTAACAAAGTCGCCGACCAATGGGGAGCATTTGAATACAACGACGTTGAAGATGCTTTGCGCGTAGAAGTTACTCCGGAAAAAGATGATAGCTGCTGGCAAGAATGGTTGGCTTATACTTTTACCAAAACTTCTGATAACACTGCTGTCATGCGACTTGAATGGGAAAAGTTAAAAGTACCTTTTACTGTTGAAGTAAAGATCTAGCAATGATAATTAATTGGCTGTCACGGACTTATCCGTGACGGATCAAATCAACCTTTTATAACTTTTAACAACTCTTCTGTTTTTTTTCTCATCAATTTTTTATCGTGTCGGCTTTCAACATTCAGTCGAAGAATTGGTTCAGTGTTGCTCATTCGTAAGTTAAAACGCCAATTGGGATATTCAATAGAAATACCATCCAGTTCATCAATCTTTCCGTCGGAGTATTTCTTTTCTATCTCTTTTATTTTTCCCGCCGGATCATCAATTGTAGAATTAATTTCTCCTGAGCAGGGATAATTTGCTATCATTTCATCAACCAATTGTGCAAGTGTTTTCTTTTCTTCCGACATCAACTGAAGAATTAAAAGAAATGGAATCATTCCGCTATCGCTGTAAGCATTATCCCTGAAATAATGATGAGCTGACATTTCTCCACCATAAACTGAATTCACTTCTCTCATTTTCTGCTTGATGAATGCGTGCCCGCTTTTTGAGACAACAGCTTCTCCTCCGTTTTTCTCAACTACCTCAAGTGTATTCCATACTAATCTTGGATCGTGAACAATTTTTTCTCCCGGATGTTTTTTAAGAATTGATTTTGCCAGAAGTCCAACTATGTAATAGCCTTCAATAAAATTTCCTTTTCCATCAAAAAAGAAGCATCTGTCATAGTCACCATCCCACGCAACTCCAAGATTTGCATTTTCTTTTTTAATAGCATCAATTGTTGATTTTCTGTTTTCTTCGAGCATTGGATTTGGAACGCCATTCGGAAAATTCCCATCAGGATTGTTGAATATCTTTATCATCTTTATCGGCAGATTTGGTTCAAGAGTATCAAGTGCAAATCCAGCACAACCGTTACCAGCATTCACAACAACTTTTAATGGATTTATTTTTTTCGCATCATAAAATTTTGATAAGTTATTTATGAAATCGTTCATCACATCTTTTTTATTAACTGATCCTTTTACTTTACTAATATCACCGAGATCATTATTTACAATCATCTTTTCAACTTCATTCAAACCTGAATCATATCCAACCGGAACAGAACCCTTACCTACGAATTTCATCCCATTATATTCAGGAGGATTATGACTTGCAGTTATCATTATTCCGCCGTCAGCATCAAAATGTGGAGTGGAGAAGTAGATCATTTCAGTTCCGCAAAGTCCAATATCAATTACATCAACTCCACTATCAGTCAAGCCATTCATTAAAGCTTCAGACATTTCTACTGATGATTTTCGTATATCGTAGCCGATAACAATTTTTTTAGCACCTAGAAATTTCGAAAATGCTCTGCCAATTTTGTATGCCAGTTCTTTGTTCAATTGCGATGGGACTTTTCCCCTAACATCATAAGCTTTAAAGCCTGCTATTTTACTCATTATTTCTCCATTTATACATTAAAGTGGATGAATTTTTCAAGTACAAAGATATGGATTTTTACGTTTCAAAAATTCTTATATCTTTCTTTTCGTGTGCAGGAAAAATAAGGGGAAGAAATTTTTTTTGGCGAAAAATTTTTTAGTGGACTTTTAGTATTGAACTTACTACATTGGAGATACAAAAATTGTGGAGAGCGTTATCGAAACTAAAGATACTGTTAAGTGGCACTTCGCTAAATGCAACAACTCTAAATGTAACTCAATATTCCTGGTAGATCCAGAAGAATCACAGGGAGAATTAGGTTACCTTTGCCCTGATTGCAGCAGAAAAACAACTTCATCACACATTGTGCAATGCTCAAGCTGTAAAACAGTTTTAAATTTTGTTCGTGCAGCACCAAGTGAAGAAAAGGTTGTTTTCAACGTAACCAAATGTTCACACTGCATCGGAACAATTGAAGATGAATGGGAAGTAGAACCTCTTTATTTTCCAGAATCTTACATTTAGTCTGGGCAACAACATATAATTTTTGCGAAGAAGTTCTTATTTGAACCGGGTGGATAAATCTATCCGGTTTTTTTATTGTGTTTCTGTAAGCTAATCAGTTCATTTTTAATGAACTAATTATTTCCTTTTCCCGATGGAAAGTTTCTGTGTAATTTTACATCATCATTGCAGTTTTTAACTATCCAGCTATAGGTAATAAAATGAAATTCTTGTCAGCTTACTCCAAGTTTTCCTTATCACTAATTTTTTTTATTCTCCTTTTTTATCAATCAAATGCTTATTCTCAAAATCCTGATTGGGTTGATCTCGATACAGTTAAAGCAGGGAAATTTGACACCGGTAAAATGTGGACTTTCGAATATCCTCCTACAGATTATTTCAAAGAGACATATGAATTCACACCCGATGAGAACTGGTATGAACATGTTCAACTTGCAACATTAAAATTTGCTAATTACTGTTCAGCTTCGTTTGTATCTGAAGACGGATTGATTATGACAAATCATCATTGTGCAAGAAAAAGTGTGACGGAAGTTTCTGTGGAAGGAGAAGATATTCATAAAGATGGTTTTATTGCATGGGATCTTTCCGATGAAAGACCTGTTCCAAATTTATTTGTCGAACAATGCGTTGGCATCGAAGATGTTACAGAAGAAATTCATAAAGCACTCGAATCCGCAAAATCCGATAGCGAACGATTAGCTATTGAATCAGAAAAAATAATTGAGATAGAAAATAGATATCCGAAAAATGAAGAAACATTTGCCAAAGTTACACCTCTGTATTTCGGCGGAAAGTATTCACTTTATTTCTACAAGCGATATAATGATGTGAGATTAGTATTTGCACCTGAGTCACAGGTGGGATATTTCGGAGGCGATTATGATAATTTTACTTACCCGAGATACAACCTGGATTGTTCTTTCTTCCGGGCGTATGACAAAGATAAAAAACCTTTAAAAGTTGATAATTTCTTTAAATGGAGTGAGAAAGGTGCTGAAGAAGGAGAAGTTGTTTTTGTTCCTGGTAAT
>CAVYHS010000029.1:0-17552 GCA_963768365.1 uncultured Ignavibacteriaceae bacterium
TGGGTGATTTATTGAAAGAATTTAATACGAAACATGGCTCCAATGCGAGGGTAGCCAAGTTTGATAGATTTCATCTTGGTGACGAGAAAAAGTAATTTCGAACAAAAAGGTCTTAAAAAATTTAAGACCTTTTTTATATTTAAATGTAAATTTTCTGAAGGATGTGATGAGTCTAAAATATAAACGAGTTTTACTCAAGCTTAGCGGCGAATCCCTAATGGGGGAAAAGGGTTTCGGAATAGATAATAATGTTTTGGAATTTTTCGCTGAGGAAATTGAAAAGGCATTTAAAGCCGGTGCTGAATTGGGCATTGTGATCGGTGGTGGAAATATATATCGTGGATTAAGCGCTACTTCACAGGGAATTGACAGGGCTACAGGAGATCAAATGGGTATGTTGGCAACAGTAATAAACGCACTCGCTTTACAGAATGCTATAGAAAAGAGAGGTATCTATACCCGCCTGATGAGTGCAATCAACATGGAAGCAATTGCAGAACCATACATCCGAAGAAGAGCAATAAGACATCTCGAAAAGAAAAGAATTGTAATATTCGGTGCTGGAACAGGTCATGCGTATTTCAGCACTGATACTGCTGCCTCCCTTCGTGCAGTTGAAATAAATGCTGATGTTATCATCAAGGGAACAAGAGTGGATGGTGTATTTGATAGTGATCCGGAAAAAAACCCGAATGCATTCAGATTTGAAAACATTTCATACCTTGATGTCTTAACGAAAAATCTTCAGATAATGGACCTGACTGCAGTAAGTCTTTGTCAGGAAAATAATCTTCCTATGATTGTATTTAATATGGATGTGAAGGATAATTTATTGAAGCTTGTTAAGGGTGAAGAAGTAGGTACTTTAATTAACAATGGCGAAAAAATTAATAAAGAAGCTTAACAACAAACAGAGGTAGTTATGCATCAATTAATAAAAGATGCCAATGGCAGGATGGACAAAACAATCGAAACTTTAAGAAGCGAACTTGCTAAAATAAGAACCGGTAAAGCCACTACTGTTTTACTTGACAGTATCAGGGTTGACTACTATGGAAATATGGTTCCGTTAAACCAGGTAGGAAATGTTTCAGTTCTGGATGCCCACACGCTAGCAATTACTCCCTGGGAAAAGCAAATGGTTCAGATTATTGATAAGGCGATCCTTGAAGCAAACCTGGGTTTGAATCCGATAAGCGACGGAACAAATCTTAAAATTCCAATTCCTGCTTTGAATGAAGAAAGAAGGAAAGAGCTTGTGAAGCTTGTTAGAAAATTCGGTGAAGAATCAAAAATTGCAATCAGAAATGTCCGACGCGATGCTATCGATCATCTTAAGAGAGAGGAAAAGGAGAAAAAAATGAGTGAGGATCAGCTACATGATGCTGAAAATGAAGTACAAAAATTAACTGATGAACACATTAAACTAATTGATGATACATTGAAACACAAAGAGATAGAAATCATGGAAGTTTAATCTCGAGTAAATAAAATTTTTTATAACCCGGCCAAACTAAAGCCGGGTTTTTTATTTTCAGCTGTTATTTTAATTATCGTACTTTCACAACAGTATTAACTCTTCAGTTTCCTTCATAGTAGATTTATTTGTATCAATTAAAAATTAGGTGATTTTTGAGTAAATTTTGATTCGATAAATAAGATTTAATAATAAAATAAGTTTCTAATTAAACTTGAAGTTTTTAGAAAAGATACAAAATATTCAATTTGGTCCGATAAAGGCTTCAGACTATTTAAACAAAGATGTTCTTAAAAATATTATCTATCTCACTTTTGCAATAATTCTTTTCTTTTTTGGTGTGATTGTTTATGGAATTGTGCTCAACCTTCGTGATGTTCCTTTGTCAGAGGCTTTGCTCAAAAATGGTTATACTGAAATTACAAACCCTAAAATTGTTATTGACAGACATAACTATACTCTGGGTATTTACGAAGACAGTGTACTTATAAAAAATTATAGAGTTAGTTTTGGTAAATCAGTTCATACACCAAAATCCAGGGCTGGAGATAAATCAACCCCCGTTGGTGTTTATAAAATTTGTAAGATTTATACAACACATAAATATTATAAGTTTTTCCAGATAAATTATCCGAATCTCGAAGATGGTGCCGATGCACTAAGGAAAGGATTGATTTCACAGAAAGAATACAATGATATTAAATTCGAATACTATTATGAAGGATGCACAGGGTATCAAAAAGTACTTGGTGGTAATATCGGGATTCATGGTATTGGAGAATTAAACTATATTTTTAAAAACCTTCCTTTTGTTTTTAATTGGACAGACGGATCCATTGCAATGAGTAATGAAAATATTGATGAAATTTATTCAGTAATCAGAGAGGGAACTGAAGTTGTTATTAAATAAAACCACCATATGTTTCTCAGTAGCTGTGTTATTTTTTGCCTTTGGAGGATGTAAAAAATCTTATGAACCTCCACCTCATAATTTGTTTGAAAATGAACAGCTCGTAATTAAAACCGCAAAAGACCTGGTAGGTGAAAATGTTTCTTTCACCAGTGCTGGTTACTTTGAGTCAGATACATTAAAATCAATTGTTGCGGGTGTGGAAATATCCAAAAAAAATGAATGGGGAATAGAATTTTACCTGATTAGCTGGATGGAAGGTGAGTTTAAAGTTAAGTACAAAACAGGACTGCTAAACGGGTCTTTTGTTCAATGCCTGGTCAATAAAATAAAATTCTCTGATTTTGATACTGAACTGATCTATTACAATTCAAAAAATTATTTTTTAGGGAACGCAAGCGGAGATGTTTATTCACACGTTATTGATTTGAAAAAACTGAAAGTTTATAGTGCCCATCTCTCAGTTATTACTGAAGGAAGGGTTTCATTGGATCTTTCACAAAATATAGATAACCCGATGCTCAAAAACTTTTTTATAAGCTATTTCAGAAGAGATTATCCTAATCTAAGATTAGTAGAAAAAGCAATTTAATTATTAATATCAGACATTTTGCCTGATTGTGTTTTGATTCTACCAACAAGAAAATATTCCGCTCCTTAATGAAGTTTCTCTTATACAACATTAGTTTGATTCTGCTATTTAGTGTAAGTCACTTTGCTCAGGAAGAAGACAGAATCGAATTATCTTCTATTTCCTTTATCGGCAATGAAATATTCTCTGATGGAGATTTAGGGGCTGTTATTCAAAGCGAAGAATCACCCATGTGGTTGTGGACGTTTTTAAACTCTTTTACTTTTCTCGGTTCACCACCGAATTACTTCGATTCTACTTTAATTTCTATTGATTTAATTTCTCTTAAATCATTCTATTCCGTTAATGGCTTTTTTAAAGCAGAGATTAATTATTCATTTGAAATTGACACTTCGGGAAAATCTGCTGATTTGAATTACTACATAAAAGAAAATTCACTATTTGAATATCATACTGTTCAATTTCCCGGTCTTGAAAATTTAAACGATTGGATAAAATCGAATATCATAGAGTACCTGGAATATCCTGAGTCGGAGAGATATTCTCAGGAGAAGGTTCAAAAAAAGAATGATGAAATAATAAATTATCTAAAGAACAATGGTTTTATGTTCGCAAAGTACGATAGCTCTATAGTTAAAATAGATACCAGCAATTCAAAAGTCGATTTACTGAATTATTTTACAACGGAAACCTTTTACAGGTATAACGATATTCAAATTGATAAAACAGGTGAGTCAAGTTCAGAGGTCAGTTATGATTTAATAAAATATATTACAAACATTAATGTTGGAGATACTTATAGAGAAGATGAGCTATCAAAAAGCAGACTAAGATTAGCAAGAACCGGTCTTTTCAGCTCAGTAAATCTAAAAGGTATTAGCCAGGATTCTATAGCGGGTAAAGCCCAGCTTCAAATTAAAGGTACAGTCACGCCACTAAACGAACTTTCGCCACAAATATTTGCTGACAATGAATTAGGCTATTTTAATCTGGGTGTTGGTGCAAGTTATGTTAGGAAAAATTTTCTTGGTGATGCACGTAAATTAACTATCAGGACAAGCTTTAGAGTTAATGATATAGCCAACATCGACCTAAGTTCGGATTATTTTTTTGATGCAATTCAATCCGAAGTTGAACTTTCAGCAATAATAGAGCAGCCATTTTTATTCGGCAGAAATGTTGCGAGGAAGGCTAGAATTCTATTTAAGGTCATATAATATAGAATCTATTGATTATCAAAATTATGGTGCTAATTTTAATTCAGCAGTAGATATGCCCAGGTATACATTTATTAATTTGCTAAATCCGTATCTAAGATTTGACAGGTTATCTTATACCGTCCCTAATTTCATATACGAAGGAAATCCAACAACTGTAGCACCCAGAACATTTACTACTTCACTCGGTGTTGAACTTGGTTCAACGAACACAGATAATCTATTTTTCCCCAGGGAAGGCAGAAATATTTCATTAATTTCTGGAGTTCTCAACATCAGATGTTAAATGGGATGCAAAAGATCTTAATACAGATGAGGTAATTTTAAATGTTGACTCAGTTGGTCTATACCTAAAATTTCAGCTAACCTGGGGTTCATATTATACAATATCCAGGGATAGGAATTCAATTTTTGCATTAAAACTTAAATCAGGTTACATCTTTATGCTTAGAGGCGATCCAGCTCTTGTTGCACCAAACCAAACATTCTTTGCTGGTGGAAGTAATTCAGTAAGAGGATGGAAGTCAAGAGAATTGATTCCTCCGGATAAATTGTTTGATTTGTTTCCACCTTCATTAAACCAGGAATTGAAAATTAGAGGCGGTACTTTTTTACTAGAGGGAAGTTTTGAATACCGCAGAAGGTTTGTTGAGGACTTTGGTTATGTGCTATTCCTTGATTATGGAAATACCTGGAATGGAGCAAGTGAATTTCGATGGAATGATGTTGCTGTTGCTATCGGAACTGGTGTAAGGTATTACTCACCGATTGCACCGTTCAGAATTGATTTTGGTTTTAAGCTGTATGACCCTAAAACTCTTAAGTATATTTACGATGTACCTTTTTTAGAAACAATGGTCATCAATTTCGGTATAGGTGAAGCATTCTAATTAAATGATTAGTTGAGTTCTCTGTATCTTTTAAAATAAAATAAATTAAAAATCCATAATAAATAAATGGTGAAAAATGATTTTTAGTATGACAGGTTACGGTAAGGGTAGCAGCTCGAAGAATAAAATATCGGCTGAAGTAGAAGTAAAAAGTGTCAACAGCAGATTTTTTGAAATATCTCTGAAACTGCCGACAGTTCTTTCAGCTTATGATTATGAAATCCGTGAGCTGATTAAAGCTAAAGTTAAAAGAGGAAAGCTCAATGTTATTGTCCACTTTAAAAAAGATGGTGTTGAGAACGGAATTGTTTCTGTTGATTCAAAGAAATTATCAATTCAATTAGCCTTAATTAAGAAAATTAAAAAAGCCGCTGGCATCAAAGAAGATATTAAACTTGAGCATCTGCTTAACAGCAAAGAAATTTTCATTTCTCAGGATAGCGAATTAACCAAATCTGAGCTGGACATAATTAAATCGGCTTTAAATAAGGCACTTGATAAGCTGACACAGATGAAGAAGAAAGAAGGTGCAGAACTTTCGAGAGATTTTTCAAATAGAATTGAAAAAATCAGCCGCACGGTCTCGGAGATCGAAAATGATTACAGAAATAGCATCGAAGAATATCATAACAGACTTAAACAACGTATTCAAGAGTTAACTGAGAATATAGAAATAAATGAAGACCGGTTGAATCTTGAGCTTGCCCTGATTGCTGACAGAGCTGATATAACTGAAGAGTGCGTAAGATTAAAAAGCCATCTTAAGTTCTTTAAGCAAAGTCTAAAGAATGAAAAAGAACCTGGCAAAAAATTAAACTTTCTCTGTCAGGAAATGAACCGGGAAACAAACACCATCTCCTCTAAATCAATATCAACATCAATAATACACTCTTCTGTTTTGATCAAAGAGGAAATTGAAAAAATCAGAGAGCAAATACAGAATATTGAGTAAATGTTGAATCAGACTAAAGGAAAGTTAATTATATTTTCTGCTCCAAGCGGTGCCGGAAAGTCTACAATAGTAAAAGAAATATTTAAAGAATATCCCCAGATCATTTTTTCGATTTCTGCCACCACAAGACCTAAAAGAAAAACTGAAATCGATGGTAAAGAGTATTTTTTCCTTACTGAAACAGAGTTCAAAAAAAAGATTGAAAATGATGATTTTATTGAATGGGAAAAGTTTTACGATTATTATTATGGGACTCTAAAAAGCTTTATTAGTGGAAATATTAAGACTGGAAAGCCCGTATTGCTTGAACTGGACGTTAAAGGTGCACTCACAATAAAAAGACTTTACCCTTATGCTCATTTAATATATATTTCGCCTCCCAGTTTTGAAGAGCTTGTGAAAAGACTCAGGCAAAGGAATACGGAAAGTGAGTCTGATTTTATGAAAAGGATTGATCGGGCAAAGATGGAGTTGAGCCTGAAAGATAAGTTCGATTACGTAATTGAGAACAGGGAGCTTGACACAGCTGTTAAGGAAGCAAAAAGTTTAGTAAAAAAAATATTAAAGGAGAATAATTAAATGGAAATAAATCCGATTGATTTGAGAGAAATCGATAAACGTGCAGGAAATGTTTACGAAGGAATTATTGTTGCATCAAAGAGAGCTCGTCAGATTAACGCTGAAAATAAGATTGAGTTTAATGCGTTACTAGCTACGATTCCTGAAGCAACTACAGATGACGAAAGCGAGGACATTGATAATCCAGCTCAATTAAAAATTGCACTTGAATTAGAGCAGCGAAGGAAACCTCACCTTCAGGCTTTAAATGAATTTTTAGATGGCAATATTGATTTTGAATTTAAAAAGTAATTATAGTTAACTCTTAGTTTCTTTTCATATTTATGAATCCGGCCCAGTGCCGGATTTATTATTTTAAAATATCTTGTTTCTATTTGCATTAAATTTCAGGTGAACAAATTGAAGGTAATGAAATGATTAAAGATCCTTTAAACGGCAAAAAAATTCTTCTTGGAGTAACAGGCTGCATTGCCGCTTATAAATCCTGTTTGATTGTTAGAGATCTTGTCAAAAGAGGGGCTGAAGTAAAAGTTGTTATGACTCCATCTGCAACCGAGTTCATTGCACCGCTAACGCTTGCAACTCTTTCTCATAATGAAGTTATTGTGAACACTTTCCCACCTACTCAAAAAGATGGGACAAAACTTTCAACCTGGCATATTGATTATGCACTCTGGGCCGATTTGATGTTAATTGCGCCGGCAACTATAAATACGATTGCAAAAATTTCTTTTGGATTTGCTGATAATGCCTTAACTACACTTGTTACTGCACTGAGATCGCCTTTAGTAATTACCCCGGCGGCAGATGTTGATATGTATAATAATCCTATCAATAAAGAAAATCTTGAGAAACTGGAAAGACTCGGACATTATATTATTTATCCTGAATATGGTGAACTTGCAAGCGGACTTTCCGGTGATGGAAGATTAGCAGAAGTAAATAAAATTATTGATGCAGTTGAATTAATCCTTTCAGGTTATTTAAAGGATTTAATGGGTAAAAAAGTTTTGGTCTCTGCCGGACCAACGTATGAGGATATTGATCCGATTCGATTTATTGGCAATCGATCCTCAGGTAAAATGGGTTATGCAATTGCAAAAGCAGCATATCTTCGTGGTGCTGATGTTACTCTTATCTCGGGTCCCTCATCGCAATACAGTTATCCCGAAATTAAAAACATCAAAGTTCGATCTGCTTCTGAGATGGAGAAAGCAGTTAAAAAAGAAATTGATAAATATAATTTACTGATTATGTCAGCTGCAGTTTCAGATTTTCGTCCGGTGAAAACTGCAATGAATAAAATAAAGAAAGAGAAAGGTTTGATGGACTTAAAGCTTGAACTTAATCCTGACATTCTTTCTTCTATCAAATCAAAGAAAGCAAAAGTAATTGGATTTGCACTTGAGACGCAGAACGAACTGAGCAATGCTAAGAAAAAGCTGAAAGAAAAACTTCTGGATATGATTGTGTTAAATTCTCCAGGGAAGGAAAGCGGCTTTGAAGTTGATACAAATAAAGTCACGATTATTAAACAGAATGGTAAGACAATTAAACTACCGTTGCTTTCCAAATTCCAGGTAGCGAATAAAATTTTAACTGAAGCAAAAAATATTTTATAAAGTTTTCATAGGACTCAAATCGAAATTATTTATCAGTCACACTGAGCGAAGTCGAAGTGTGAGCTTAATTATCTCACAGTGTTTTTTAACACTCAGTCAGTCTTCGACTCCACTAAGACTGACAATAATTGAATATAAAAAATATAATCTTATACCAAATGCCCAAACCAACTAAGAAAGAAATAATAAAATCTTTAAATCTTCAAAAAGAGATTTTTGGAGATGATTTATTCATTTCTAAAAAAAAACGAAACATCTTCAGTTGTAAAAGAACCTTTATCTGATTATGAAGAACCAGCATTATTCCCCGAAGAAAAAGAAAGTTGGGAAAAGAACATCTTCACTTGATGCAACTTGAAAAATTAATTAGTGATTGCACAAAATGCAGATTACATCAAGGTAGAAATAAGTTTGTGTTCGGAACAGGCAATCCAAATTCCGATGTTTTAGTTATTGGTGAAGGTCCGGGTGCAGAAGAGGATAAGCAAGGCTTGCCTTTTGTTGGCAGAGCTGGCAAGCTTTTAACTGATATGCTGAAAGCAATCAAGTTTGAAAGAGAAGAAGTTTACATCGGAAACGTAGTCAAATGCCGCCCACCGGAAAACAGAACTCCGATGCCAGATGAAATGGAAACTTGTATGCCGTATCTTAAAAAGCAATGTGAACTGATTAAACCAAAATTAATACTTTGTTTTGGATTGACTGCCGCAAAAGGATTACTGAAAAAAAAGGAATCTCTCGGTCAATTGAGAAAAAGTATTTTCGAATATGAAGGTGCTAAAGTAATAGTGACATATCACCCTGCTGCTTTGTTGCGTAATCCTCATTGGAAAAAAGATTGTTGGGAAGATCTGAAGAAGTTTAGAAAATTGCATGATGAGCTTGTTAGTTAACTTCAGAATCGCTCAATAGTTGTTTATTCTTAAATTTTATCATTGAAATGAGTATGGTTGTTAATGATATTACAACTAGAAAATTGGTGGTATTTATTTTAAGAAGATGATAATATGAAAATAATAATTTATTCAGTTCTTATAATTGCACTAAGTATTACATCTTGTTCTATGGGAGAAGATGAATTCAGGAGTAATGGAACGATCACTGGCTATGACATAAGGGAATGTGCCTGTTGCGGCGGATTCTATATAGAGATAGATAATGTCACCTATCGGTTTTATGATCTACCAAAGAATAGCGAACTGAATCTGGAGAACCCCACCTTCCCGATTTTTGTGAAATTAGACTGGACTAAAGATGCAAATGCCTGCTTAGGTGATGAGATTATAGTATTTAGAATAGAAAAACAGTGACTAATAAATTAAAATCAAATCAAAAATAATTGTTGAGATCTTTATGAAAAATTTTTATTCATTAACGTTATTCTTTTTATTTGTCTCATTTAATATTTCAACATTTTGTCAGCAGGATAATTGTATTGAAAACATAAATCAGTTTACAACTGGTAAAGACCAATTAACTTTTTATGTTCTAGATTGTGAAACAAATGAACCGCTAATCGGTGTTACAATATATTCTTTTGATCAGGATAAAGAATTGGCAACAACCGATATTGATGGTGTTGCTAAAACAGCAAAAAACTTGGAGGGGAATCTAGAAGTTTCATATATAGCATATTATTCTATTTGTTTTAAACTTGATGATAAAAGTATTGATAGTATCCAGCTATGGATGAAACCATCGCCTTTAAATTTTGGATTCGATGTTGTGATTTTAGATTCAAACGCAATTTTGCAAATGGAAAAAGTAAAATTTGACGCCAATAAAGATTTAAGTGAAGGTAAAATTCAGTTACTTATCAACTCCGAACCGACAGAGGAACAAGTAATATTTGCTGAAAACCATAACTTTGAATTTATATTTTGGGAGGGTGATAAATCGTACCCAGATGCTTATAACGAAGTTATGATGGATTTTCTGAAATTAGAACACAATCAAAATATTGAAGAAGAATTAAGAGCAATTTGTTGGAGAATTTATCAGCCTTAAAACACTCTAATTGAAAGATTAGCAAGCAATATTAATTTTTATTTGATTATTAACTTTACAATTACGAATTTCCGAGTGAAATATAAAAGAACTAAGAAATTTTAACCACGACTTGTTCGGGGTATTTCATCTCATCAATGGCAAAAACAAAAAAGACAAATAATAACGGATTCGATAATAATTCAGACGTGAAGCCGCCAGCGGCACCGGAGATTGAAGCATCTGTTCTGGGTGCAATGATGATTGAAAAAGAAGCAGTGCCAAAAGCTTTGGAAATGCTTTCACCGGATAGTTTTTATGCAAAGGCTCACAAAATAATTTTTGAGGCAATGATTTCGTTATTTGATTCCGATGAGCCGATTGACACAGTTACCCTTTACGAAGAATTAAAAAAGAGAGGCGTTCTTGAAGAAGCAGGCGGTGCAGTTTACCTCAGCAAGCTTTCACAGAATATTCCTTCGGCTGCAAACATTGAATATCACGCAAAGATAATTCTTGAGAAACAGATTTTAAGAGGCTTGATAACAAGCGCTCACGAAATTGCGAAGAATGCTTATGAAGGGTCATCTGATGCTTTCGATATTCTCGATGATGCTGAAAGAAGAATTTTTGATATAACAGAAAGCCATCTTAATAAATCTTACCAGGGAATGGATAAAGCTGTAAGAGAAGCGATGGAATATATCGAAACAATTCACTCCTCTACTCAGCAAAAATTTTCTGTCCCAACTGGTTTTTTCGAGCTGGATGAAATTCTTGGCGGACTTCAAAAATCAGATTTAATAATTCTTGCTGCGCGTCCTTCAATCGGTAAAACTGCACTAGCTTTGTCGATTGCACGTAATGCCGCAATCGATCATAAAGTCCCTGTTGGAATTTTTAGTCTTGAAATGGCAACAATGCAACTCATCATCCGAATGATATGTGCTGAGGCAAGAATTAATGCTCATCTTGTAAGAACAGGAAAGCTTCCTCATTCAGAAGGTCCGAAGTTGAGCAAAACCGTGCACAAACTTACCGATGCACCAATTTTTGTCGATGATACTCCTGCTTCAACTGTTCTTGAAATAAGAGCTAAAGCAAGAAGACTTAAAGCTGAAAAAAATATTGGCTTAATTATTATAGATTATCTTCAGCTTATGACGGGTCCTGCAAAAGCAGAGTCTCGCGAAAGAGAAATTTCTCACATATCACGTTCGCTCAAATCTTTAGCAAAAGAATTGAATATTCCTGTAATGGCTCTTGCACAGCTTAACAGAGCTGTTGAAGCAAGATCAGACAAACGTCCGCAGCTTTCTGATCTGAGAGAATCCGGTTCGATTGAACAGGATGCCGATGTTGTTATGTTCCTGAACAGACCAGAATACTATGGGATGGAAAAAGATGATAATGGAGAATCATGGGAAGGAGTTGCTGAAGTTATCGTTGGTAAGCAAAGAAACGGTCCTACCGGAATGACTAAGTTAGCTTTTGTTAAAGAATACGCTCGCTTTGAAAATTTAGCTCACGCAAGACAAATTGAAGAGTTTGCTTCACTACCTGCAGATGAAGACATTATTTAGAATTTCGGATTGCAGATTTCGGATTGTGAATTTTTGGAATAGAGGTTCTTCAGTTCCAGCTCTCGCCTTAATATCTCTTTTGGCTAGTTCATTAACATTAAACGCACAGATTTATTCTGAATCGGATATGGAAATTTGTAATTCGAAGTTTCAATTTGCTGCGAGTGAGAATTTGAAAGAGAAGCCGATCAGTGATGTTTTTATTGAAATGAGTGAAAGTTTTATAGGAACAGATTACCTTGCACATTCATTGGAAACAGATGGTGACGAACAGCTTGTAGTAAAGCTCAATGGACTCGATTGCACAACATTAGTAGAATATTCGCTTGCGCTTTCAAGATGTATAAAAAAAGACACGATCAGTTCTGATGACTTTTTGGAAGAACTGCAACGAATTCGCTACAGAGATGGTGTTATTAATGGTTATCCTTCAAGGCTTCATTATTTTTCAGATTGGATTAATAATAACGTTTCAAAAGGGGTAATTGTGGATGAAACCTTACAGATGAGCGGGGACCCAATAAAATTCAACTTGAACTTTATGTCAACACATCCTGATAGTTACAAGCAGCTAAAAGAAAACCCTGATTTAATTCCTATCATCAAAATTCAAGAAGAAGAAATTAGTTCAAGAACTTATTATTACCTTCCAAAAGATGAATTTGAATCGAAAGAAAAGTTTATTAACAGCGGTGATATAATTGCAATTACCACAACTGTTGAGGGATTAGATATTGGTCACCTTGGGATAGCTGTAAGAAATGAAGATGGTAGAATTCATCTGCTTCACGCTCCTAGTCCAAATACGAAAGTTCATATCACAGAACTAACTTTAGCAGATTATTTGATGAAATATAAAAGACACTCCGGTGTGATTGTGTTGAGAGTTTTAGAACCAACCAACCTATCTAACTAATTGCCCCGAATTATTTTCAAGATATTCTCTTCGATAGTTCTTGGTTTAAATCCAAGAGACTGAAGTTTTTCTGTATTCAAAGAAACGTCTTCTACCTTGGGATAATTTGGAATTTCTTCAGTTGTAATTTTTTGCAGAAGATTTTTATCGAAGCCGGCGATTGAACATAACATTTCACCGAGTTCATATCGTGATACTCTCTCAATTCCTCCCAGATTTATTATTTCTCCTTTTAAAACCATTTCTGCCAGAGCAGAAATAATTCTTGAAGCATCGATTAAAGATATAGGTGTTCTGAATTGATCTGTTAATAACTTTACTGATCTATTACTTTGCAACTCTTCATAAATAAAATGGAAATGACTTCGTGACTGATTCAAACCAAAGCCATAAAGTAAAGCAGTTCGAAGTATCAAATAGTTATCTGTAAATTCTTTAACCTTAGTTTCACCTACAAGTTTTGTCTCAGCATAAAGCGAGGCGGGAATTAGCTTTGCATCTTCCTTTAGAAAAGATCCTCTGTATCCAGCGTAAACAAGGTCTGTGGAAATATAAATGAGCTTTGAATTGTGTCTTTCACAAAGCTCAGCAATATTTTTTGTGGCAATAACATTTGTATCAAAATAATCTTTAGCAGTTTGATTCTCTTTTGGAACCGGATTAGTTATTGCTGCAGTGTGAATTACAATCTCAGGTTGGAATTCCTGAAAGAGAATCTTTAATTCCTTTTCATTAAGCAAATCGATTTTTTCCGAGTCAAATTCTCCACAGTTACCCAAGTGATCATTATAAATTGTAAGAATTTTGCAATTCTTTGAAAGAGTCAGATTCAGATGTTGTCCAAGCAGTCCGCTGCCGCCTGTTATTAATATTTTCTTCATTCATTATACCAAATTAGTGACTTATTCTACTGACAATTTAATAATACATTTGTTTTTATTTTTAATACACATCCATTCTTTGGATTTACTTCAGGCCTTTGGTAAATTTATGAATTATCAAACGGAATTATATGTATAAAACAATAATAATTGCCATTCTAATCTTAGTAGGAAATTTGGTTTATGGCCAGGCAGGTCAGTTTTTTGACGCTCCCTTTGGAGGAGGAATTGGATATGTTCCTGCCTGGTATATTCCGAATATCGATCCGATAAATAGTCAGTTAAACCAAATCGATATGTCCGAACTTTCTACAAGTGGATTTTATTCATCGGGAATTGCCGGTTACCTTTATGTTGGTTTTGTAAAAAATCTGCGTATTGGTGGAATGGGGTATGGTGGTTCGATTTCAACTTCAGATGAAAATCGTGAAATTATTTACAGCCTGGGTGGTGGTGGAATTACGATTGAGTACACATTACCGTTTATTAAAAATCTGGGTGTTTCAGTTGGTGCTGCAATTGGATCAGGAAGTTTAGAACTAGATATTTACCGAAGTTCAGGAGATTTTAGCTGGGAAGCAACCTGGGAAGAGTTTTCAAATCCTGACAGTGTAGCCGGAAGTTTCAACCGTAAATTGAAAAATAATTATTGGATGATTACACCAACTTTAAACCTTGACTATCCAATTTACAGATTCGTATCATTAAGGTTAGGTGTTGGATATCAAATAACTTTTGCAGATGACTGGACAGCGGATAATGATCAGCCCGTTTCAAATATACCTACCGATCTGAACAGCAATTCATTTTTTATTCAATCCGGAATCTTCATAGGATTTTTCTCTTTTTAATTATGAAAAAAATTTTAGTAACCGGTGGTGCGGGATTTATCGGCTGTAATTTTATTAACCATATTCTCGATAAGCGTGATGATATTTTCATTGTTAATCTTGATAAGTTGACCTATGCTGGGAATCTCCAAAATTTAAAGGGTGTTGAAGATCATCAAAACTATACATTCATAAAAGGTGATATTGTTAACGATGAATTGGTAAGCTATATTTTTCAAAAATATGATATATCACACGTTATAAACTTTGCAGCCGAATCACACGTTGATAGAAGCATACTTGGTTCAGAAATTTTCTTCAGGACAAATGTTTTGGGAACGAATGTTCTTCTTGAAAATGCAAAACGATTTGGAGTTGAAAAGTTTGTTCAGATTTCTACTGATGAAGTCTATGGCAGTCTTGGACCAGAAGGACAATTCGAGGAAAAAACTCCATTGCAACCAAACAGTCCATATGCTGCAAGTAAAGCCGCTGCAGATATGATGGCACTTGCATTTCATCATACATATCATGTTCCAGTTGTAATTACACGGTGCTCAAACAATTATGGACCCTACCAGTTTCCCGAGAAATTAATACCTCTAATGATTCTCAATTCATTAAATAATAAAAAACTTCCTGTATATGGTGATGGATTAAATGTTCGCGATTGGATTTATGTCATTGATCATAATAAAGCTGTTGAGCTTGTTTTAGAAAAGGGGAAACTAGGTGAAGTTTATAATATTGGTGCAAATACAGAAAAACCCAATATCGAGATTGTCAAACTTATACTCAATCAAATTGGCAAATCAGAAGATTTAATTGAGTATGTAAAAGACAGACCCGGGCATGATAGAAGATATGCGATAAATTCATATAAGATTAAAAATGAGCTTGGTTGGCAAGCTGAACATTCGTTTGAAGAAGCAATAAAAAATACTGTTAATTGGTACTTTGAAAATGAAAAATGGTGGAAGGAAATCATATCAGGAGAATATCAGAATTATTATAAATTACAATATTCATCATGATCATAATTAATTGTAATGAGGCTCAAACAGATGAACATTAAATCTTTAGTTTGTTTTTCACTTTTATTTTATGTGACCGCATATCCGCAATTTTCTCAAGACCAGACGACTAAATCTGACCTGATGAATATGGGAACAATTAGTGTAACAATAGGCGGATCATTCCCGATAAATGGTACTTATCCTGCTTTCATAACTGATAGAGCTGATGAATTTATTTCGAGGATGTACGCGAAGGCTGTTGATTTAACAGTTACAATGACAACTGACCCGGACATCTACAGAAAACTAAAACAAGATTTAGATAATTTCGCTTTGAGAGGAATAAAGCTAAAACGAGCAACAGGCGAAGAACTGGAAGTTGATTTGCAAAAATTCAGACTAACTGGTGATTTTGCTTACAATCCATACCTTAAAAATGATGATGTTATAGTTTTTCCTTCTAATGATATCAGCCGAAATTTCTTTGCAGTATCTGGTGCGGTTAACTTGCCCGGAACTTTTTATTATGTTGAGGGAGATAATCTTGGTGATGCACTTGAGCTGGTAGATGGAATTAATTCTGCATATGAGGATGTCTTAAGTGTCGAAGTTTTCAGACTGTCATATGATGGTCAAAGTCAATCTAAAATTACAATTGGAATTGATGAAGAATTCCAGATTCAAAGAGGGGACAGGTTTAGATTTCTTGCTTTTGAAACTCAGAAAAAAAACTTTTCTGTTACAGTTATAGGTGAAGTTAATATTCCTGGAATTGTGCCCATCACAAGAGATAATACTACGTTATATGAAGTTATTCAATCTTGTGATTGGTTTACATCTTATGCCTCATTAAGAAGGGCAAGAGTATATTCTCAAAACAGCTTGGC
This sequence comes from uncultured Ignavibacteriaceae bacterium, assembly GCA_963768365.1. Lineage (GTDB taxonomy): Bacteria > Bacteroidota > Ignavibacteria > Ignavibacteriales > Ignavibacteriaceae > IGN2. The sequence continues at coordinate 16,339 of CAVYHS010000029.1, forward strand.
AGTACTTTTAGAAAGACAATATGGAATCAAGTTAGAAGATCAACCTGATCTTGAAGACCCCAAATTGAGAAGTATAATACTGAATCTCGAATTAGCTATGATGTATAGAATGTCCAACGTTGTTGAAGATGACACTATTTATTTTAATCTTGAAAACCAGTTAAGAGTGTTGATCGAAGGCAGCTCATTGGATTTTAATAAAATCAGCGATCCTGAATCAGACATAGCCAAATACAAAGTGCAAAACGGGGATATAATCATAGTTCCTGCAATACAAAATTCCGTTTATGTCTTTGGCCAGGTCTTAAGACCTGGTTATGTTACATTTATTGAAGGGAAAGATTACGATTATTATGTAAATGAGGCAAGTGGCCTTGGTGAGTTGGCTGAAGAGGATGAAATTATGGTGATAAAAGGAGGGTCGAGAGCCTGGATTTCGCCACTAAGGTATTCAGTTACAATTGAAGAAGGTGATTACATTTATGTGCCAAAAGAAAGTTTAAGAACTACAAGATCTTACATATTGGAATATTCAGTTTATTTGAGTGTGTTGGCAAGTATCGCTGCTATTTTGTTGTCCGTTGTGACGATTGCAAAAAATTAAAGTGGCTTGACTTTGATTTATTAAACAATATATTTGAAGTCCTGTTTTCGGTGTTCTTTTTGTTTAAGATACTATGTAGTTTTGCTCGTTTAATTATTGAAATTATTTTCCTTTCCTGATTGACTTTATTAAATAAAGAAAGTAAATTTACAGCCCTTCATTTTTGAAGGTTTTATTTTGTTCTTTGAAAGAGTGAGTGCGTTTAATCTGTTAATTAAACGGTTTCAACAAAGCGTACAAATACACGCCAGATTACAAAAGTATTAAACTCTACTACGGAGAGTTTGATCCTGGCTCAGGACGAACGCTGGCGGCGTGCTTAACACATGCAAGTCTACGAGAACGAGGTAGCAATATCTTTATTAAAGTGGCGCACGGGTGAGTAACACGTAAGTAACCTACCTTTAGATTTGGAATAACCCCGAGAAATCGGGGCTAATACCAAATGATGCAGCGGCACCACAAGGTGATGTTGTTAAAGTCTATATGACGTCTAAAGATGGGCTTGCGTCTGATTAGCTAGTTGGTGAGGTAACGGCCCACCAAGGCTACGATCAGTAGCTGGTCTGAGAGGATGATCAGCCACACTGGAACTGAGACACGGTCCAGA